>CAVWFD010000012.1:0-264762 GCA_963754195.1 uncultured Chloroflexia bacterium | reverse complement strand
TGTTTTGCTGCTTCGACGACGTATTGCTGAAGAGTTTAGCCGAGAATGAATTGGCGATAATCGAGAAGGCCAGGGAAGCCTACGTTTCGCTTAGTCCCATACTCTGTACGGGCTGCGGTTATTGCTCACCATGTCCAACGGTGTGGATATACCCCAGGTCTTCGATTTATACAATGAAGCGATGATATACAATGATGCTAACCATCCGCGTTGGGTATATACCAGCGGCAGCCCCAATATCTTCAATGAAAAACAACGTGTGCATAATTGCACCAAGTGCGAAGAATGCGTAGAAAAGTGCCCTCAGAAATTACCCATTCCTGAACTCTTGGAGAAAGCCCACGCATTCCTGACGAAAAAAGATTAAAACAGGCAATGTCATTTGCTGGTATTTTAAGTATTTTAGCCGTCATTCATTTTATTGATATCTGCTTTTTAGTCTGCTTGACTTGTCGTCAATTATTCGATGATAATGGAATCAGGAACACATTTTATTATTAGCGAGCGTCTGAAACAGAGGAGCGGAGAAATGAAATATCGGAAATTCGGTAAGCTGGATTGGAAAGCATTGGTGCTGGGATTCGGGACGATGCGATTACCCGTCTTGAACAACGACTATGGGAAAATCGATGAACCGGAATCGATAAAGATGATACGTTATGCCATCGACCATGGCGTGAATTATATAGACTCTGCATATCCCTATCACAATGAGAAAAGTGAGATCGTCTGCGGGAAGGCTTTGAAAGACGGTTATCGTGAAAAGATCAGAATTGCGACAAAACAGCCCGGCTGGTTGGTCAATTCATCCGCAGATTTCGATAAAATACTGAACGAGCAATTGAAACGGTGGCAGACCGATAAGATTCGATTTCTATCTTTTACACGGTCTGAACAAAGTAGAATGGCCTAAAGTACGTGATTTCGGCGTATTCAAGTGGGCGGAACATATGATTGCTGACGGTTTTATCGGACATCTTGGGTTCTCCTTCCACGATGATTATGATCTTTTTCAGGAAATTGTCGATTCTTACGACAACTGGACGTTTTGCCAGATTCAATATAATTATATGGACGAGGAGTTTCAGGCTGGTACCCGCGGGTTGAAATATGCGCATAAGAAAGGTTTAGCTGTAATAGTCATGGAACCGGTAAGAGGCGGCCGACTTGCTAAGCCCCCGGAAAAAGTAGCTAAGATTTTTGCTGGCGCTCCGCTTCAAAGGACTCCGGCGGAATGGGCTTTACGTTGGGTCTGGAATCATCCGGAAGTGACATTAGCTCTCAGCGGCATGAGTAATATGCAGCAGGTAATTGAAGATATCGGTATTGCTGAGCAATCCGGTGCACGTAGCCTGATGGCGGAGGAACTGGCATTAGTCGGGCATGCCCGGGATGCCTATCTCTCGCTCATTCCAATCTCCTGTACTGCTTGCAAGTATTGCTCTCCCTGCCCCAATGGTGTGGATATTCCCCATGTCTTCGATTTGTATAATCAAGCGATGATGTACAACGATGCCATGGCGCCACGATGGGACTACGCTCATCCTAATTTCAAAGAGCACCTTGCGGATAAATGCACCAAATGTGAAGAGTGCCTGGAGAAGTGCCCGCAGAAATTACCTATTCCTGAATTATTGGAGAAAGCGCACGAATTCCTGACAAGAAAAGAGTAATGGAAAAGCGGTCTCGAAAAGTTTTATATTTTAAGCAGTTTTTCGAGGTTGTCTTCAGATTTTACCGGGCCGACCACTGAAAGGCGCAGTTTATCTCCAATCAGTAGCTCTCGCGCCAGCGAACGCATTTCTTCGACAGTAATGGCGTCGATAATGGAGACTACCTGTTCTACGTCCAAAATACTGCCGTTAAGGATCTCCTGACCGCCTATCCAGCCGGCCACACTACGGCTGTCTTCCATACGGAGTAAGAGACGTCCTTTGGAGAGTTCTTTCGCTTTGGTTAATTCTTCAACGGAGATTTTTTCTTTTAAAAGGGTTAATTGTTCCAGAATAGCCGTAATACCGATTTCCAGATTCTTTGGCTCAACCCCTGCATAGACCGTCAGGGCGCCGGAATCCTGAAAGTGGTCAAGATAACTATGGATATTGTAGGCTAACCCCAGCTTATCACGTACTTCCAGAAAGAGACGGCTGCTCATACCTTCACCGAGGATCACATTCATCAGATCAAGCGTAAAGCGTTTAGGGTGTTGTAACGATAAGCCCGGGAGCGCCAGACACAGGTGAGTCTGTTCCGTTTCCCGTCGCTCTACCTTTAGGCGCGGGTTTTTTAATTCCAGATAAGGCAGATAATTCAAACGTGTCTTTTTATTATCCCACTTGTTTAAAATTTTATTGATCTCAGTTACTACTTCATCCTGTTGAATATCACCGGCGATGCTGATGACTGTATTGCCCGGTGAATATTCGCTGGCTATATAGTCCAGCATTTGTTTACGGGTCATCTTGCTTACCGATTGCTTCGTGCCGGCAACATCACGCCCCAGTGGATGGTCCGGCCATAGCAGTTCATCCAGCATCATCCCAACAAGCTGATTCGGTTCATCCCGGCTCATGCTTATTTCTTCAATAATAATGCGGCGTTCTTTTTCGATGTCATTTTCCTCGATGCGGGAGTGGAGCAACATATCCGCCAGGACATCTAGAGCCAGTTGAAAATGGGGACGGGCAACTTTACACCAATAAACAGTTAGTTCTTTATCCGTGCCACCGTTAATGATTCCACCCACTCCTTCGATTGCTCCGGAAATCTCTCTGGCGCTGTTTCGTTTTTCAGTACCGCGGAAACACAGATGCTCGATGAAGTGGGAAATGCCTGCCTGGGCATCAGATTCATAGCGGGAGCCGGCTCCCAGGTAAAAACAGATGGAAACGGAGTGGGTGTGAGGCATAGGACAGGTAACAATTCTTAAACCGTTAGCCAGGGTTGTTTTCTGGTACAAATGTTCACCTCTACTATTTTAATTCTAAAGTATCAAACCCGTTTGGTCAATCTCACAACCGATTTACCATCATTACGAACGTATTTCTAACCAATGAGAAAACCCTCGCCGGTATCTGATTGGATAAAGACGTAGTTCAAGAAAGGAACATCTATTATCAATAACTCTGAAAAAATACCTTAAAAAAGATAAAAAAACGAGTCTGTCTCTATTGACAAATATTATGTTATGTGCCAAAATGGTAGATGTTGGGAATTAGTGGGGAATGGTGTGGAATAAGGAAGTTTCATGTTTCTTGGTGAGTACGATTACAAGCTGGATGAGAAGGGCAGGGTGCCGATCCCTCCAAAGTTCCGGGAAGAATTGAAGGATGGTATTATTCTTATTCCCGGCCCTGAAAAATGTGTTTTAGCTTATAATCCCGCCGAATGGAAAAAATTATCTGAAAGCTTACAGGTCGGTACTCTGGCATCGAACAAAATGCGGAAGTTAAATCGGGCGCTTTTCTCCACAGCCTTTCGTCTGAACCTTGATGGTCAGGGTAGGATTGCCCTGCCTGTTCCACTTAGACAGTTTGCCGATATTGGTGAGGATGTTGTAATTACGGGGGCTAATACCTACCTTGAGATATGGGATAAAAAATTGTGGGAAGAAGAAAAAACCAATAGTCTGGCACAAGCCTGGCAAATCATTGAGACCTTAGAAAAACATTAAGGAGCCGAAGGTGTTATCGGTCGCCCACAAGCCCGTATTGCTCAAGGAAGTGCTAACTGCACTTTCTCTCCAACCCGGAGGTCGGTACGTCGATTGTACTCTCGGCGGTGGCGGACATGCCATCGCAATCCTGCAGAACAGTGCTCCTGGCGGGCAGTTACTGGGGATAGACGCCGATCCGGAAGCCATTAGAGCTGCGGCTGCAAATCTCTCCGGTTATACTGATTCCGTCCTGCTGGTTAATGATAATTTTGTAAATATTGATGCTATTTGCCATCATTATGATTTTTATCCGGTTCATGGAATATTACTAGACCTCGGTTTATCTTCATTACAGCTTTATGACGACCCACGCGGTTTTAGTTTTCAATACGAAGCAGCACTGGATATGCGTTTTAATCCCAAACAGGCAGTAACGGCGGCGGACATCGTAAATTCTTACTCTGAAGTTGATTTAGCCCAATTAATCAGGAAATACGGTGAAGAGCCCCATAGCTATAAAATCGCTCGTCGCATTGTCCAATCACGACCGGTTAATACCACCACACAGCTCGCTGCTATTGTTGAAGATGCGGTCGGTGGCCGAAGAGGCAGAATTCATCCGGCCACACGCACTTTCCAGGCTTTGCGAATCGCGGTTAATGAAGAATTGGAGCATTTGGAAGAAACCCTGGACAAAGCCATTGATTTGCTTGGTATCGGCGGGCGGCTTGTGGTCATCAGTTATCATTCTCTGGAAGACCGGATCGTAAAACATTTTATGCAGAGAGAATCCAGAGATTGTATTTGCCCGCCCAGTATTCCGGTTTGTCAGTGCAAACATACTGCCAGCTTCCGTCTTATTAATAAGAAGGTCATTACTCCTTCAGAAGAAGAACTGGATGCCAATCCGCGCAGCCGTAGCGCCAGGATGAGAGTTGCAGAACGGATTGGCAGTACCGGAACGCCAGTGAAAGTCAGCAGCGCGAAATTAAGTATTAATGAGCTGCAGAGAGGATACTCTCTCAACTAAAAAGAAAATTATCGAAAGTTAGTATACCAAAATTTACCGAGGAGGAAAACATAATGGGTAAAAGGAGAACAATCTCAGCAATCGATGTTGGAACTACCAAGGTTTGCACTCTCATTGCTGAAGTGGGCGATAACGGCCAGATGCGAATCGCCGGGGTGGGGACCGTGCCTTCCAAAGGAATGCACAAGGGGATGGTAGTCAACATCAACGAAGCCAAGGAAACAGTACGCGACTCTGTCAAGAGAGCGGAACAATCCTCCGGCTACAAGGTTGATTCAGCCTACATTGGCGTCACCGGACGTCACATCAGTGGGCAGAACAACAAGGGCGTTGTTGCCGTGACACGCAACGACCGTCTGGTGCGCCCTGATGATCTGCGCAGAGTATTGCAGAACGCTCAAAGCATGAAAATGGGCGCCGAGCAAAAAATTCTGCACATGATCCCGCGTCATTATACAGTGGACGGACAGGATGGCGTAATGAATCCTGTCGGGATGCATGGTTTCAAACTGGATGCGGAAACACATGTGATTACTACTGCAGTGTCATCCGTCCAGAACCTGGTTAAATGCATCCGTGGAGTAGGGGTTGATGTAGAAGACCTCGTATTCGAGGCGTTAGCCAGCAGTGAAGCATGCTTGACCGAAGACGACAAGAATGTAGGCACGATTCTGGCTGACATCGGGGGCGGCACGACAGATATCTCAGTATTTAAAGAGGGAAGTATTTGGCATACCGCAGTTGTCCCGGTCGCCGGTTATCAGATGACCAGGGATATCGCCATCGGTTTAGGTCTGCCTTTTGAAGTTGCCGAAGAAATGAAGAAAAAGTACGGCACGGCGCTTCCTGTATATGAAGGAAAAGCAGACAATGATTCCATCGCTCAGAATGGACACAACATTTCATATCAAGGGTTGTGCGACATTATCCGCGCTCGTATGGAAGAAATCTTAAGACTTATAGTTCTTGAACTACCGCGCGGCGAGCAAGATGCATTAGTGCCTGGCGGACTGGTGCTTACAGGTGGAAGCTCCAACCTGGCGGGCATCGATGCCCTCGGAAGAGATATCCTCAAGATGCCGGTAAGAGTCGGCGCACCGCTGAATGTTTATGGCATCAGCGACCAACTGAGCGACCCGGCTTACTCGACTGCTGTTGGATTATTACTCTGGGGTATGAAGCCAAAGAGCAGTTACAAAGCAAACCCGAACATTCTCGGCAATGGAATTGCCAATCTGATGACACGCATCAGAGGTTTATTTGCTAAAAAAGCCCAAGAATAAAAAATAAAACAATTAAAATAGGAGGATTAATATAAATGGCAAGGTCAAGTTTTTCCGCTAGTCCGGTTAGAATAAAAGTTGTTGGTCTAGGTGGTGGTGGATCCAATGCAGTGACCAGAATGGTCAGAGATGGAGTCGATGGCGTAGAGTTCATCGCTATGAATACGGATGCCCAATCCCTGGCAATCACCGAAGCTCCGACCCGTATTCAGCTTGGAGAAAAGCTGGTTAGAGGTCTAGGCGCCGGTGGCGACCATCATGTTGGACAAAAAGCAGCTGAAGAATGCCGTGACGAAATCAGAGAAGTAGTCAACGGCGCAGAAATGGTATTCGTTACCGCTGGTATGGGCGGCGGCACAGGTACGGGCTCTGCATCCGTGGTAGCTGAAGTCGCTAAACAAAGCGGTGCATTAGTCATCGCAGTAGTAACCAAACCCTTCGCTTTTGAAGGTGCACACCGCATGCACACCGCCGAAGAAGGTATTCAGGCGCTTATGCCTATGGTCGATACCCTTATCATTATCCCGAACGATCGACTGTTCACTCTTTGCGACCAGAAAACCGGCGTTGATGCCGCCTTCAGATTAGCTGATGAAGTACTCGCCAATGGTGTACAGGCTATCGCTCAGGTCATTACCGTACCCGGTATGATTAACCTGGACTTCGCCGATGTTAGAGCAATCATGAAAGATGCCGGGCCGGCATGGATGTCCATTGGTAAAGGCAGTGGTCAGAACCGCGCCGTCGATGCTGCAAAGTGCGCATTAGCCAGTCCATTACTGGATGTATCTGTATCAGGCGCCAAAGGCGTGTTGTTCAATGTTACCGGCGGCGATAACCTGTCGCTGTTCGAAGTGAACGAAGCAGCCGAAATTATCAAACAAGCTGTTGACCCGGATGCAAATATCATCTTCGGTGTCGTTCGCGATAGCCGCATGGACAAAGATATCAAGATCACCTTAATCGCAACCGGATTTGAGACCTCCTCGCTAAGCGGCAATAATGTTAATGAAGCCGAAATCAGCGGATATCTCAAGACACTAAAGGGTGATAATGAAGAGCAGCTGGATGTCCCCGCTTTCTTACGCCGCGCCCAATTTACGCAACGGCATATGCCCACACCTGCTCCTGCACCTCAGAAACAAGCACAGAAAGTACCTTCTTATACTAACAGTAAATGGTAGTTACAATTTGAGACTGAGAGAAGGCTAGGGTAAAACCGACAGCCCGAACTCTTTAGTTGGGTGTTATTGGGTAGACCTAAACCACCGGTCTACCCGATAGCACCCCAATTTTTTATAAGGTAATTTCAGCCCTCCACACTAAGTCCTCTCGCCACTCGTGGGAGAGAGCAAGAGAGGGAGACAATGGTATCACCACCGCTACATTTACGCTGCAAAGTACTATAGTCTGTCCCTCTCACTTAATGGCTATAGTACTCAGCGCAGCTGATGTAGAGAGGGAAAGAGTGAGGGTGATAAAGCCAAACCATTCACACTAACGTTCTTCCGCGGTACATTTCGACGAAAAGCGAAATCCTTTCCACTGCTGATCTCAGGGCGAGGAAACTAGTCGGATAAACTCCGATAGTTGGTACTATCACTCTATACGGATACCGACTTTCGACTGTATAGAATGTCGTGTGATCGCCCAGTCTACGCTTACACTCCTTTTATTCCACGATACAAGTATTAAATAGTCATAAAAAATATTCTTGCCATACGCTCGAAAAACCCTTGACAAACCACAAGATGTTGTGGTTGAATGTAATCCCGACCACCAGATATAGATTCATTTAATGTTAATAATTAGGATGTGGGATATGCAATGTCCCCATTGCGGATATATCGATTCTAAGGTGTTAGATTCCCGCGACGTGGATGACGGCGTCCGCCGGCGAAGACAATGTATTAGTTGTGACAATCGCTTTACCACTTACGAACGTATTCAAAAAAGCGGCTTATACGTAATTAAAAAAGATAAAAGAAGAGAATTATTTGATAAAAGTAAACTATTAACTGGCATTCGTAAGGCTTTTGAAAAACGTCCTGTAGCGGCAAATGTAATAGATAAAGTAGCGGACGATATCGAAGTCCGAATTGTATAAACAGGGCAAGCAGGAAGTTCCCAGCACGGTTATCGGCGATATGGTCATGGCACATCTGAAAAATCTCGACCATATCGCTTATATCCGGTTTGCCAGTGTTTACCGTGATTTTGCGGATATTACCAGGTTCAAACAGGAAGTAGATAGACTGGCGGGCGGCGCAATAAAACGGCATACCTTCTGCGCAATTACCTCTAATACCGGAAAACGGACTTGAAGTTGTGGTAAAGGACAGTAGAGAGAAACGGAAATGAATGATAGAAATAAACCCGGACAACAATTAAGCCAATTCACCCGTAACCAGATTGCCAAAGCCACCTTTTCCGCAGCGGAAAGGATGGGTATTTCTGACCAGGAAGCGTATTGAACAACTGACGCAGCGGGTTATTGAGCGGCTGGAGAAAAAATTAATCGCGGATAAAGCCAATCTGGTTCAGCCATTACCGGGAATGGAAGAGATGGTTTCCCGCCCTACCGGCCAGGAAAAGCGTGTGCCCACTAATGAGACGGAAATACTGGCGCTGGTCAGAGAATTTCTGGATGCTGAAGAACCGAAAAAAACACGGGAGGATATACCACCGATGAAGATAACAAAGGCAGATGAGATGGAAAATAAACAAAATTCTGAAATTAAATTAACCGAGAACGCTTTGCGTGTTCTGGAAAAACGCTATCTGAAAAAAGATAAGAATGGGCAACCGATGGAGACGCCGGAACAATTATTCCGGCGAGTGGCCCGGGCAATTGCCTCGGCAGAATTGATTTATGACGCCAAGGCGGATATCAGAAAATGGGAAAATGATTTTTACCGGACGATGGTTAATCTGAATTTCTTACCAAATTCCCCGACATTGATGAACGCAGGCCGGGAACTGGGACAGTTGTCCGCCTGCTTTGTCCTGCCGATCGAAGACTCCATGGAATCGATTTTCGATGCGGTGAAATACACGGCGCTGATTCATAAGAGTGGCGGCGGCACCGGTTTTTCCTTCTCGCGGTTGAGACCGGAAAGCGACAGAGTGGGTTCTACCGGCGGAGTTGCCAGCGGACCTGTCTCTTTTATGCGGGCTTTTGATACTGCGACCGATGTGATCAAACAGGGCGGCATGCGGCGTGGGGCAAATATGGCCATTCTGAGCGTCGACCATCCGGATATCATGAAGTTCATCAATGCCAAAAATGACCCTAACGTTCTCACTAATTTCAATATTTCTGTGGCTGTGACCAAAGAGTTTATGGAAGCCGTGAAATCCGGCAGTGATTATAATTTAATCAACCCACACAATAAAGAAGTGTTCGGGCACTTGAACGCTAAAGAAGTCTTTAACAAGATGGTAGAAATGGCCTGGAAAACCGGCGACCCTGGCATTGTCTTCATCGACCGTATCAATAATGACAATCCGACGCCGAATCTGGGCAAAATAGAGAGCACTAATCCGTGTGGCGAACAGCCGTTATTACCTTATGAATCCTGTAACTTGGGTTCCATTAATCTGAGCAGAATGTTGAGCAAAACGGGCGCTAAATACCAGGTTGATTATCCTAAGCTGGCGCGGACGGTAAAAACGGCCGTACGATTCCTGGATAATGTTATTGATGTCAATAAATTTCCGCTGCCGGCTATCGAGGAAATGACTAAGAAAACAAGAAAAATTGGCCTTGGGGTGATGGGCTTTGCGGATATGTTGCTCCAATTGGGCATACCTTATGATTCTGAAAGAGCCTTGGAAGTTGTGGAAGATGTCATGGGCTATATCCAGGCAGAGGCCACAAAAACTTCGGCGGATTTGGCCGTAGAGAGAGGCGTATTCCCGGCCTTTAAAGGCAGTAAATATGACGTTCCCGGGGGAATCAAAGTAAGGAATGCGACGCGTACGACCATCGCGCCCACCGGTACGCTATCGATTATTGCCGGTTGTTCCGGCGGCATCGAGCCGTTATTTGCCCTGGTTTACACGCGTAATATCCTCGACGGCGCGCAGATGGTAGAAGCTAATCCCTTCTTCGAGGAAGCTGCCAAAAAAGGCGGTTTCTATACTGAGGAATTGATGAAACAGTTAGCGGGAGGTACACATCTGAGCGATATGAACGGTATTCCCACTGAAACTAAAAAGATATTCGTCACGGCTCACGAAATCAGTCCCGAATGGCATGTCGAAATGCAAGCGGCGTTCCAGAAATATACGGATAACGCGGTATCTAAAACGGTTAACTTCTCCCATGAAGCCGGGAAAGACGATGTGGCAAACGTCTACATGTTGGCCTACGAGAAAAACCTGAAAGGGATTACGATTTACCGCGATCGAAGCCGCGAGGGACAACCTATGAGTACCGGTCAGGGCGCCCCTCAAGTAGCGGTGGTCGAGAAGAAGCCTGACACCAAAATACAGCCGCGAAAGAGGGCAAAGCGCACTACTGGTATTACCGAGCGGGTAAATACCGGTTGCGGCTCATTGTACGTCACTATCAACTCTGATGATGCCGGTTTGTGCGAAGTGTTTTCTACATTGGGCAAAGCCGGCGGTTGCGCTTCGGCGCAACTGGAAGCAGTTTGCCGTCTGATTACTCTAGCCTTGAGGTCGGGAGTAGATGCATCGGCCGTCGTCAAACAGTTACGCGGCATACGCTGTCCCTCAATTGCCTGGGAAGGCGGTAAATCGGTGCTCTCCTGTGCCGATGCCATTGCCAGCGTCCTGGAAAGACATGTCGGCGGCGAAACGGAAACTGTGGAGAAAGTAGAGAAAACAGAAATTACACAAGGTAAAATGAGCAGTAAGACAGAGGATTTCGGATTAGTCAGGAATATTGCCGGACAATGCCCGGACTGCGGCGGATTATTGGCCTATCAGGAAGGGTGTTTTGTCTGTCCCGCCTGCGGCTACACTAAGTGTTAGGAGCAACAATATGAGTATTTATGCCCACCGGATTACAAATAATCGTATAAAATCAGAAAGTAGTTCCTTTGATATCGGGCATAACTTTAAATTTAGAGAATTTCTTGATAATGAGATCCAGTTTTATATGTGCTTAAATAGTTTCGGAATAGGTGTCGTTGATATACCCCTCGAATTACTGGAAAAAGCGATAAATTTGTCAAACAAACTTGAACTTGATGATGATACCATATCGTGTCTTAAGATTGATGTCGCCTCAGCTAAATTGAGTAAAGACGAAGTTGTCACCTATTATTTGACATAATGCTAGTAAAGACAGGATATACTAAAATTTACATTTTAAATTTATTTAGTATTTCGTATTTAGATATTCGTATTTAATTCAGGTTTCCCCGACGACGAAAGCCACGGCATATTCTTTTGAATGGGAAAGACTTATATTAATCTTGGAAATACGAGATTCATCAGCTTGCAGTTTTGCTTTTCCCATGAGATTTACCAATGGTTTACCGTTAAGTTCGGCGAGGATTTCAATTTCTTGCCAGCTGATGCCTTTATCGCAAGCCCCCAATGCCTTTAAAACCGCTTCTTTGGCGGCAAAGCGCGCGGCTAAAGATGAAGTATTGTTGAAGAGTTTCAATTCGGCCGGAGTAAAAACGCGTTGTAGAAAAGTATCACCCCGGCGACGGATGAGTTGCTCGATACGGTCGATTTCAATAATATCAACACCGATGTACTGCATTTAGCCAACCGTTTATTGTACTGTAAACGTAACATTACGGGTATTGATAGACACAATATATTTACCTGCCACGTTTTCGGTTAAGGTAAAAATTACTGCTTGAGTCGCTTGCCCGTCTAAGGTTACGGTTTTTGTATCTTGAACATCGCCATTTACTTTCATTATTAAGTCGTAGCTACCGGACATGTTCCCTGTATTAGTGACGTTAATGCTAATATTGACAGGCGTACCGACAGCGACATCGGTCGCAGAGACTATCGGTTTATCGATAGAAAAAGTGGCCGGTACATAAGGTGGATTGGTGATAATACCGGATAACACGTCGTACCAGGATTTATCAACCGTAAAAATGTCGCCGCTACTTGTCAGTCTTGTATAATAATTTGTTCCATCAGGTGTAAGATCGCCGACCTGTACTTCATAGATTTTACTATCATTATCCAGCGTGAGTGTGGCTGTAAAATTCGGCGCGTCAAAACCATATTGTGCTAATTGATCGTCAGTGGCATTCTGTAAAATCAGTCTATTGGCTCCCGGGCCGCTCAGTAATAACGGAATACCTCCACCCCACCGTTGGTTATCCACCATGGGCCCATCCGGCCCGCCTGGTACTGTTGGCGCAAAGTAGAATTCGCTGTCATCTTTGTTTTTCACAAAAGACTGAGACAGACCTTGCTTGGGAAGAGACATCGTAACGCTTTGCAGATGTTGCATATCGAAGCTCCAAACATAGTAATGTGGAGCTGCCGGCGCGGCGGGTTTAGGACGACTGACAAAATAATAAGTTGTACCCGCGATAGCTAAAATCGCAACCATTATTAAAATAGCCTTTAGTTTCAAAGAATATTCTCCTGTGTTCTACTTGCGGCGCCACCACATGACAGCACCAATGATCAGTACGATGGCAGGTAAGAGCGCAATACTGGAGATATTAAGAAAACTTGCCGCTTCCGGACTTAAAATAAGCCGTCGGGTTGTTAGCACCTTTTGGTCGATAGGCATGATATCACTTCCCGCGCTCAGGATTTTTACCATGCTTAAAAACAGGTCGCTGTTATTGCCATCATTAAAATGGCTGTTGGTGATAAAATCGGAATCTCCAAAAGCAACTATGTACGGTCCTTGGTTTACGGAGGTGACATTACCCTGACTATCAGTTACTTCTGTAGGGTTAATTAATACTCCAATCGCATAGGCAGCTTTCTTTTCTGTCGCAGGGTCGTACTTTGGCGTAATCGACGGGTCGAAGTTATCATCAATCCATGCATCAGTGGTTGTCCAGACTAATGGCTGTACTTGCATCCCGGTCGGCATGGTACTTTGCGGAATGATTGCCGTGGCTCCTGGGAAATATACCGTTGATGTAATGATATTTAACGCGCTACGATTTCTTGTGACTGTAGGGTTATCGATATTGGGTGTGGCGTAGGATGACGGGTCGATAATCGTGCCGCTTTGAACATCTACGCCCCATGGTTTAAGTAATTGTGCAACATCACTCGGCGCATTCGGGTCTGTTAAAAATATAGCGGCTCCATCATTGGACAAGTAGCCGGCGATAATCTGTCGCTCCGAATCTGACATCGGTTGTGTGGGGCTGTCTACCACTAGTAGAGCGCAGTCATCGGGGATGCTCTTCGCAACCTGAAGATCAATACTGATTACCTGTAAAAGGTTGGTTTGTAAAGCATCGGCTGCATCACTCAATGTATCGCTAAGGCTGGCTTCTCCGTCTCCGGTTAAGAAATAGACCTTTCTCTGTACGATGCCGGTGACTTCCAATATGGCATTGGTGAAGGCATGCTCGGCCTCAGCTACTACTTCCTCCGGAGTAACCAGACTCGTGCCCAGCGCAGATTCAAATACTACCGATTGATATTCGGTGATATTATATTTACGTGCTTCTTCAGGGTGCTGGTCGGGGTCGATTACTTGAACTTTTAATTCGTTAGTATAGTTCATATATTGCAGTATCATAGCCTCACCGTATGCTCCGCTGTGGTACTGGTCGTCAGTTGGTGTAACAAAGAAAAGAACATTAATAGGTATTGTTATTTTCGCTAAAACGGCCTTAGTTTGGGACGTAAGCGAGAATTGCGCCAGCGCTGTGAAATCGAACTGATGGTTAACGCCGACGCTGATTGCATTCACAAAAATGATAATACCGGCGAAAACCGAGACCATAATCGTAGTACTGGCGCCGAATTTACCGCGCCGACTGGTGACCGCGCCTTTGACACGGCGGAAATCAATAATGGCGGCGGAAGCGACCAGGATAATACCTAAAGCGACCAATCCATAAGCAAGCAATTTTATTTCCGGCAGGACTAATGAAAGGATTAATCCTACAATCATTGAGAATAAGCCGACTATCGCCAAAACAATTGTCTGCATTTAATTCCACCTGCCGTTTTCCAGCGACCTGGTAGCCGAGAATAAAAATAACGTTGTGATGCTCAAGTAATAGATAACGCCTCTGGTATCGATAACACCGATAGTAAACGACGAAAAATGATATTGTAACGAAAGATAGTTCATGACTTGCCCGATACCTTTAGGAAAGAAACTGGCGGCGCTGGCTAAATACCATAAGGCAAATAATATACCTAAAGATACAACGGCGGAAATAATCTGGTTAGATGTTAACGAGGAGACGAAAATGCCTATAGCTATTGCTGAACTACCTAATAACACAAGACCCACATAGCTTGTCCAGATGGGGCCCATGTCCGGATGGCCGAATATCATCAGTAGTATCGGGTAATATAATGTTAAAACCAACAGCACTACCATGATTCCTAAGCCGGCCAGGAATTTACCCATAACTACTTCGGAGTCTTTCACCGGTGAAGTCAGTAATAGCTCCCATGTGCCCATCTTCTTCTCTTCTGCCAGCGAACGCATAGTAATGAATGCCGCAAAGAGTAACAGTAAGAGATCCGCATATTGTAAAAATCCTTTGATGGTGGTATCGACGTAATTAATCTGTTTCAGATAGCTGCTAAAAAAAATGCCGGTGACAATTAGAAAAATACAGATGACAATGTATGCCATCGGAGAATTCAAATATCCCCGGAATTCCTTACCCGCAATAATTCTGATATTTTTCACTACTCGGTTTCCTCTTTTTTCGTTAACTGCAGGAAGATGTCTTCCAGACTCATCTCTACCGATTCGATGGACAGGAGCGTCCAGCCGCTCTTGATGATTGCCTCCGTGATCTGTCCCCTCGGGTCGACTTGAATAGGGCTTTCTACAATCAGATGTTCGCCTTCTTTGATAACTCTTCTTACACCGTCAATTCTTTGGAGACGTTTAATAATCTGCTCATGAGGGCCTTTCACTTCGAGACGCAAACGTCTGGCGCCTTTTATTATCGCGGACAGGTTTTCAATATTATCTTGAGCGATTACTTTTCCATTGTGGATGATAATTACCCGATTGCACGTAGCGCTGACTTCAGGAAGTATATGAGTGGATAATAATATCGTATGCTCTTTACCGAGTTCTTTGATTAAACTTCTGGTTTGAGATACTTGAATAGGGTCGATACCAACCGTAGGTTCATCCAGAATTAATACCTCAGGTTCGTGAATGATCGATTGAGCTAATCCCACTCTCTGCCTGAAACCCCTGGATAATTTACCGATAATAGTATCAATATATTCTTCCAGATGACAAAGGGTGACTACATCATCGATCCTCTTTCTGGTACGGGCTCTTTCTATTCCCCTGAGACGGGCAAAGAAATCAAGATAATCGCGTACAGTCATATCGGTGTAGAGTGGAACGGCTTCCGGCATATAACCAATGTGCTTCCGGCCTTCGAGTGAATCGGTGACCATATTACAATCAGCAATCCAGGTATCGCCCTTGGTCGGCATTAAAAACCCGGTGAGAATACGCATAGTAGTTGTCTTACCGGCAGCATTAGGACCTAGAAGTCCCACAATTTCCCCTTTACCGATGTCGAAACTGATATTATCTACTGCCAGACGCTCGCCATAATACTTGGTTAAATTTCTGACTTTAATCAATATTTTTCCTCATATTTAAAGACGTTTTGTATCCTACGCTATGGACCGGTTGTGGTCGGCAGTTCCGTCGGAATAGTATCGGTCGGAGTCGTAGTAGTACTTGATGTAATTCCGCGGGAAGCCTTCAACTTCTCTATTTGATATTGAATCCATGCATCAGTGGTTGAATCATATCCACCGCTGGAGCCTTTACCCAGGAGAGATATTTTCTGCGTACTCATTTGTGTATTCAGCCAGTCAGTCATCAGTCGTCCTTGCAAAGTACTAATATATTGAGGATCGACTTCCCGTGATGGTGATTTTTCTGTCACCATCAGTAGAAAATAGGGTTGTTGCTGTTGGGAAGATGCGGCATCTTGCGCTGCTGTACTTGTTTGTACAGGATCGCTAACTTTACCGATATCCAGATTGGTTACCGTATTGGCAAGATCAGAATCGAGGGCTTTAATCGGAACCCAGCCCATGTCTCCGCCATTGTCCTTGGTCGAGGTATCGAGCGAAACCTCGCTTGCAAGCGTTTGGAAGTCTTCACCGGCATCGATTCTGTTCTTTATATCGGTAGCTGTAGCTTCGTCTGCCACGACAATGTCATAAATATGTGCTTGCTCTGCAGTGGTAGGCATATTGGCTTCAAATATAGCTTGTAAACGTTGCGCGATAATACTTGTACGCACTAAATCACGGAATTGGCTTTCGGATAACGTAGTTGCATCAAGTGTCTGTCGGTACCACTCCTGATATTCGGCATCAGACATGGTTGTTGTGACAGCGGGGGTAGTCGTACCAGGTGTAGCAGTTGTTGTAACAGAGGTGTCAATCGGTGTAGTAGTCTCGGTCGGTGTCGAAGTAGTGGCAGTATCGCTTGCCGTCGAATCTGTGCCGGAAGATGAGTCATTAGCTTCTTTTCGCAATTCCTGGTCGATATCGGCTTCAGTCACGACAATGCCATATTGGGGCGCAGCCTGTTTAATTAATTCCTCTTGGATGATATTCTGAATTGTGGTCATTGTATCGTTCGGATCGGAGGTATTCATCAGACATCGTTTTATCAGATAGTCAACGGAAATACTATCGTTATTAACCTTAATGATAGTGGCTTGAAGCGGCGCTTTGTAAACCAAATACCAACCGACGACAACTACAATAATAATTACCAGCAAAATCGCCGACGCCGTTATAATTGCATTAGTCTTGCTTTTTCGCCTCTTTGCGTCGGCAGTTTCAGGCAGTTTGGATACTGACTTATTGCTCTTTAAAGATTTTTTTAGATTCGGCATATGTCTCTCTTTTTTGTTCCCTGATTTTATCATACACTAAAATAAAAAATCTCACAGAAAAGGCGGACTGGGCACTTTTTCGCTGGTTTTATACTATCGCAATTAGTGCAGTCCGCCTTAATCCATTACTGATTGGTCGGCACAGGATTGGGGCTAATATATGATTTTACTAAATGGCATGAAACCCAATGCTCTTCACCGACTAACTTTAATTCAGGTTCTTTTTCACGACAAATATCGATAGCGAGCTGACAACGGGGATTGAAACGACAACCTTTAGGCGGATTGATCGGGCTGGGAACATCGCCCTTTAGAATGATACGCTTACGTGTGCGGTCAACTTTGGGGTCGGGAATAGGAACTGCAGAAAGTAGCGCAACGGTGTATGGGTGCAATGGATTTGCATAAAGCTCATCGCTATATGTAATCTCAACGATTTTACCAAGGTACATCACTGCCACACGATCACTGATATTACGCACTACAGAGAGGTCGTGCGCAATAAAGAGATAAGTCAAGCCCATTTCCTCGCGGAGCTTTTCCAATAATATTATGATTTGTGCCTGAATAGAAACATCCAAAGCTGAAACCGGTTCATCGCATACGATAAATTTGGGTCTTACTGCGAGCGCGCGCGCAATGCCGATACGCTGGCGCTGACCGCCACTGAATTCATGGGGATACCGGCCGGTCATATAAGGCTCAAGTTCCACCATGCGGAATAACTCTTCTACCTGTTCCCTGTATGCTTTTCCTGATGCCAGGTTGTGTACTTTGATAGGCTCGCCGATGATATCTCCGGCAGTCATACGCGGATCTAGAGAAGCATATGGATCCTGGAATATCAGTTGCATATTGCGGCGCATTTTCCGCATCTGTCCTTTCTTAAGCTTACTGAGATTTACGCCTTCAAAATGGACATCGCCCTTTATGCCGTCATATAGCTGGAGAATACAGCGCCCGGTAGTTGTTTTACCACAACCGCTTTCTCCCACCAATCCGAGAGTCTCTCCCTTCTTGATATAGAAGGACACACCATCGACAGCTTTGACGTCTCCTACTCTTCTTTGAAAAACGCCGGCCGTTACCGGGAAATACATGTACAGGTTCTCAACTTCAATCAGATGCGTATTGTCTTCCATTATACGAAAACCCTCACTTGTTTTACTGTTTCTTTAGTTTGCTGAGTTCGGCCCAGCAGGCGCGATAATGATTATCTCCGACCTTTTCCAGTGGTGGATACTCTTTACTGCATTTGGGCATCGCCCAATCACAGCGGGGATGAAAGGCGCAACCGCTCGGCAAATGTGCCAGATTCGGCGGCAGCCCTTTTATTACTCTTAGTGATTTCTTTTTACTGATATCCAAACGCGGCACCGATGCCAACAGTCCGATAGTATACGGATGGCAGGGATTAGAATACAATTCTTCAGTCGGCGCTGTCTCAATCATCTTGCCGGCGTACATTACATTGACTCGGTCTACATAGCGGGCGACGATGCCCAGATTATGAGTGATGGTAATGACGGATGTACCGAACTGCGATCTTAAGTCATCGATAATTTCCAGTAATTGTGCCTGTACGGTAACATCCAAAGATGTGGTCGGCTCATCGCAAATCAATAGAGCGGGATTGCAACTTAGTGCCATAGCGATCATAATTCTCTGTTGCATACCACCGCTAAATTGGAATGGGTAGTCGTTGGTTCTTTTCTCGGCATCGGGGATACCGACAAGTCTCAATAACCTGATAGTCTCCTGAGCCGATTCCTTTTTATTCATGTTGCGGTGCAGTTCCAATGCTTCCGTGATCTGCCTCTTTACGGTGAGCACCGGATTCAACGAAGTGGTGGGCTCCTGGAAAACCATTGCAATTCGATTGCCGCGGATATGACGCATCTCCGCTTCAGTGGCTTTCAACAGGTCTTGGCCTTGGAAAATTATCTCTCCACCGACAATAATACCAGGTGGATAAGGGATAAGCCGCAGAATCGATAGAGCGCTCACACTTTTTCCGCAAGCGCTTTCACCGACTACCCCTACGCTTTCACCTTTATTAACATAGTAAGTAAGCCCGTCAACTGCCTTGAGCTCACCTTCTTGCGTATAAAAATAGGTGCGCAGGTCTTTGACTTCCAGAACTTTTTCGTCTTTTACTACAGTTGTCGTCATCTTCTAGAGCAAACTCCGAGACTTATCAGTCTTCATCAAGTAATTTATTTGATGTCTGAATGCGCCCTGAGTTTAACCTCCTTTATTGTAATGTCTTAATAAATTAATTACAATATTCGCCATTAGCGTGAAATTGTAACATCAACTATAAACAATGTCAAGAATTATACTGAGCCTAAAAGTTACAGTCTTGGTTGATAACATAATATTTAGTCATGACGCGTTAATGTTTCAAAGAATGGGTAACGATATCAGCCCAGGTTTTAAAGGGAGTTACCCCCATTTTCTGCGCGGGTGGAGTACGCGTTACTTTCTCATTCCCTGTAATGAAATTATAATAAACCTGCCAGGCTCCGGTTAAAACGCGTGCGTTTTCTATATTTTTCAAGCTGCGTATGATATGTCTTCGTTTTTTCATTAGTTCATTAAATTGTCCGGTGATATATACATCAGATTTTTTAAAAATGATTTCGTTATTGAGCCCCTTTTTCTTCGTTTCGTAAAAAGTTTTGAATTCAGTGAAATTATTCGGCAGTAGTATGGTCACTTGCTGAGTGGGGTTTTTCAATAGTAAAGAAGCTGAATTGATGAAGTCGTTTAGACTATGTTTTGTTTCAGTTTCAAATATGCAGGAGGATAATAGAAATTTACTGTTTAAATCGAAAATGTCCAGAAACCGGAGTTGTCGTTTTTCCACTTGAGTGGGAGTAATACAAAGATACCATGTGTCTCCTGTGTCAGGATGAAAAGGCTTAGCCTGCGCTATCGCCTCTTTTGAGAAACGGAGTATCCAATTATAAATACTGGATTGGGCATAATAGGCTCCATGCCTCAGGTCGATTTCTTTTTGTATTGTCCCTAAAGACATCCCTTTGTAATAACTATCCAGCACTAAAGATATTATCCAGATGGGGGTTTTCATTTTGGGTAAGGCGTCATTATCGGCAAATTTACGTTGGCAAGTCTTACAGAAATACCTCTGCATCCCTTCGAAGGTACCGTATTTCACGATAACGGTAGATTGACAGTATTTACATTTAATCGATTGGTTGCGGATAAAATTGTTCACGAAGTACTCTATCAAACAGTTTCACTGATTGCTACATTCTATCACTTTTTTATATTTGACGTAGACTGAAATTGTTTGTTAGAATGCAGACAATTCCTAGCTCCCGGCTAATCACAAAAAGGGAGGACATATGGCCGTTGTCGAATATCGAAAAGAAGGCAGAATTGCCTATATCACCCTTAACCGACCCGAGGCTATGAATTCGTTGAATGAAAAGGTTTTTCAGGGTCTTCAGGAGGCGATGATTGATTTCCGGGATAACGATGACCTTTGGGTGGCAATATTATCCGGAGCCGGCGATAGATCTTTCTGCGCTGGAGTGGATATTAAATGGTTTACTTCAGGTCCCGGGACATCGTCTTGGGTAACATCAGTACGCGCGGATACTATCTGGAAGCCTTTTATCGCCGCAATCAATGGTTATTGTCTGGGCGCCGGCTGTGAATTGGCGATGACTTGCGACATCCGCATTGCTTCCGATAATGCGCAATTCGGTCAACCGGAAGTGAATATTGGCTTTATGCCCGGCATGGGCGGGACGATTCGAATGCCGCGTTTTATCCCCCGTGCCTTTGCGGCTGAACTTTTATTAACGGGAAATCGAATAAATGCAGAAACCGCATTGCGTTATGGCCTGATAAGTCGTATCACTACCGAGGAGAATTTGATGAAATCAGCCAAGGAAATTGCTGATACTATAATAGCCCGCGGTCCCTTGGGAGTTAGAGCTACTAAAGAGGCAATGGTGCGTGGTTATAGTATGACTCTGGAAGAGGGTCTGGAATTGGAAAGGGTATTAGCAAATTATATCAGCACTACTTATGATTTTGTGGAAGGGATTAATGCCTTTGCAGAAAAAAGGCCGCCCCGCTATAAAGCAAAATAAAAAAAGCTGCCACTTTCTTCAACATCGTGATTTACTCTATTGCTTTTTTCATATTGTTTCACTATGATATGGGTACAATAACGCTAACAGGCGTTTATATATAGTCCCTGCAAGCCATTCAGAACAGTACTATGTAGCAGTCTGCATCGGATTAATGCAAATAATCGGGAGGTGCAAGATGACACAGAAGGCTCTTTCTGATAGACTGATGGACTTATGCGATCAGAACGCCGGCCTGATAGCGGAACAATGGCATAAATCGGTTATTACAAACCCGCGAACACCCTCCTTTCGTACCAGTCCCAAAGAAAGTTGCTTGCGACATGCCTGTTTCATTTATCAAAACTTGAGAAGGATGTATTTTGCCGATAATCCTTATCAGGAAGTATCACGTGTTTTTGATGCTACGGGATATGCAGAAGAATTATATAGCCGGCGTATTCCATTATCGGAAGCTATTTACGCATTAGTATTGATGCGCAGATTCGTTTGGCTCTATGCCGAACAATCCGCGCTTTTTAACACGGCCTCCGATATGTATCTTGTCTTGCAGAGTTCTAATCGTATTCTGCTATTATTCGATTATGCAATATATATTGTTACGGATAGGTACGAAAAAATGTCGAAAAAATAATGACTTCGCTATTCCTCAAACATATTTGGTTAGGGGAAGTCAATGGGGGATGCTATGTATAAAAAAATTGTAGTAACATTAGATGGTTCAAAACTGGCAGAATGCGTGTTACCCCATGTACAGGATATTGCCAAGGGTTGCGGTGCTGAAGATATAGTGCTGATAACCGTTACCGAACGGATAGCCGGTTTAGTGTCAAGCTACGAACATACCGCTACTACAGGCAGTAACGAAGTTCATCAACCGTTTATAGGTTTTAGCGACAGACCGTATTCGGGAAAGCAATTTGAACTCGATCCGGATCTGAAAATTCCTTTAGTAACTGGTAAAATCCTCAAGCAGGGACAACGGTACCTTGCTCGAGTAGCCGACCAACTCGGGAAAAAGGGAGTTCGGGCGGGCATTGTCATCCTAATGGGAGAAGCGGCTGAACAAATTGTTGATTTTGCCGGTGTGGAAAAGGCAGATTTGATTATCATGGCAAGTCACGGCCGTTCCGGCTTCAGCCGCTGGGCGATGGGGAGTGTGGCGGAAAAAGTCTTTCATGGCAGCAACGTGCCGATTTTACTTATCAAAGCCTCGTCTGTAGAGTCAGAAAAACAGTAACAAAACTGTCCGATCAATGGTTATAGTTCACTGAGGGAAAAAGCTTCGCGTCCGTATGCGGCAGGAATAAAGCAGCTACGAATTCATGCATAAACGGTACATAGTTTGAAAGTTCTATGTTTGTCATACGGCGTGCAATCTTTAACGATTTCTCAAATGCGGCGATAGAAGTCAGCGACATCCGTGCACCGGTAAGTGAACTGTTGCCTATAAATTGAATTCGTTTTACATCGATATCCGGTATCAAACCTATGGCAATCGCCTTCGGTATGTTAAGTGAGCTGCCGAAACCACCGGCTACATAGATATTTTCCAGTTGATCGAAGCTTAGACCGACATAATCTACCAGCGATTTAATGGCCGCAAAGACCGCCCCCTTCGACTTAATCAGGTTTGCGATTTCTGATTCTGATATTGAAATTGCCTGACCGGTTTCGGTTTCATCCGGATAAGCCAATACATAACGCAGTTCTTCATCTTCGGTAATTAAACGTGGATTACTTGGAGATGAGTTGAATTTACCATGTTGTTCGATGATATTATTCCTGACCATTTCATAAATGGTATCAATTAAACCTGAGCCGCAGATACCTATCGGTTTAGCTTTTCCGATTGTCTCATAAGTAACCTTGCCATCATTAATTTCCAGTTTTTCGATGGCGCCTTTGCTTGCTCGCATACCGTTTTTCGCACCTCCGCCTTCGAAGGCTGGTCCGGCAGAAGCAGAACAACACACCAGCCATTCATTGTTGCCGATGACTATTTCGCCATTAGTCCCGACATCAATCAGACAACGTATTTCCGGTTTATCTGCCATGCCGCAAGCGAGTACACCTGCGACAATATCTCCACCGACATAACTGGCAATACTGGGCGCTACTTCAAGAATACCCTTCGGATTGATATCAATGCCGATTTCTACCGCAGATATTTGGGGATAGATCGTGGTTGTTGGAACGTAAGGTTCCAGGCGGATGGAACAAGGAGTCAGGTTTAGAAGAAAATGACTCATAGTCGTATTACCCGCGGCGAAAACGGCAGTAATCTCTTTTTTATCGATATGGTGCTCTTGTGCTAAAGCATGCGCCAGATTGTTAATATTGGTAATCACGGCTTTATGTACCGGTTCCAGCGAGCCGCGGACACAAGCAAAAACCATCCGTGAAATCACATCGGCGCCATAGCGTGCCTGCAGATTATGACTGCCTTTGACTCCCAGAATTTTACCATTCTTGAGATTAATCAATTGCGCTACGACGGTTGTTGTGCCGACATCTACCGCTAAACCGTAATGTTTATCGGAAGTATCGCCGCCTTCTATTTGTAGTATCCGTCCGATGCTGTTGTGCCTGGCGAAAGTGACGGTTATTTTCCAATGGGAAGCTCGCAGTTTTTCTGTTAGGTTTTGCAGACAGGAGAGCGAAACTTCAAAATGCTCGTAGCTTGATACTTTACGGAGTTCTCTGGTGATACGGTCGATATCTGAGGCATTATCTTCAAGTGTCGGCTCAGGCAATTCAAGATAGACTTTCTTTACCAGGGGGTCGAAGGAAAAAGACGGTTCATGACTTGTTTTATGGAGAACAAGTTTTTCCGGTTCGCTATAAGTAATGGTAGCGCCTTCCATCATTATCTTTTCCAGTTCTATCCTGGATTTTGGCGGTATCATCACCGTGAGGTTATCTTCTACCTTAGTCCGGCAGGCTAGGACATAGCCGTTCTCTAATTCATTCTTGGAAAATAGTCCGATTGTGTTTTTATCTGCCATAGCTTTACCGCTGACTACCTGCAACTGGCATTCACCGCAAAGTCCCTCTCCTCCACAAAGACTGTTAATGATAATTCCTGCTTTTTCGGCAGCTTGCAACAGCGTGGTATTGCTTTCTACTTCTACCTTTTTGTTGTCGGGTAAGAAGGTAACCGTATGTCTGGCCATCTTTCATTCCTGAATATAGTGCTAATAACGGATTTAACCGGATTGTTTACCAATCAGTAGGAGTATGATACAATCAAAACTACCTTTTTGGCAAATTAGCTTATTGATATTTTCTAATTAAATAAGCGAGAGATGGCAAGATGAACTGGGTTGATATCGTAATCATTATATATTTACTATTGTCAGTGGTAGCTGGTATCGCGCAAGGACTCATTCGTTCTTTGTTCTCTATCATCGGACTTATCGTCGGGATTGTGCTGGCAGCGCGTTTTTATCAGCAATTGGGTAATATTCTGACCTTTATTCATAATTCGGACGTTGCAAACATTGTCGCCTTTGTATTTATTTTGTTAGCTACGATGGGGGTTGCAGCTCTAATTGCTTTGGCGTTGAGGTCGATTCTCAAGGCAATAATGCTGGGTTGGATTGATAGACTAGGCGGTGCCATTTTGGGTTTAATTCTCGGTGCTTTATCGGTCAGTGCTTTCCTGGCTATTATTGTGAAATTCACTGACTCACCGCTGATTACTGATTCTGCGTTGGCCGGATTTTTCCTCAATAAGTTCCCGATAATCATGGGATTCCTGCCCAGCGAATTCAAAGGCATTAGCAGCTTCTTTAAGTAGTGTTGCCGAGGATTTTGGTCGCTATCAGCCTTTCACGCAGGCGGAAAAGCGCGGCCACGGCGGCACGTTCACGGGAATCGGCTCGATCAGGCATGAATTGTTGCTGCCAGCTTTGTGTTCCTTCCACATCGGCTATCCCTATATAAGCGATATCGGACTGATTTGTAGATTTCATGTTTTTTGTAACTCCGGTAATACTCAGGCCGAAGTCCGTGGAAAATTGCTCTTTGATGGAGACGGCCATCGCCTCCGCAGCCTCTTTACTTACAGTTCCTTTTCTCTGGATCACATTAGCCGGAATTTCCAATCCGATTTCAGTCAATTCTGAATTTACGATTAGCCCACCGCGATAGTACTGGGAGCTTAAAGGGGAATCGGTAATAAGATGCCCCAGGAGACCTCCCGTGAAACCTTCCACGGTTGCCAGACTCATCCCCCGTTTGCTTAATTCTTGTCCGATGATGCCTTCCAGTGTATCGTCATTCGTCCCCCAAACATATGGCGAGAGTAATTGTTTGATTTTCCTTTCGGTTACGTCCAGCAATTCGGTGGCACCTTCTCCTCGAGCAATCAATCTGACTTGTATGCCATCCAACTTAGCATAAATTCCCAGCGAAGGATTATTGGCCTTAAAGAAGAGCATAATGAGCTCCCCTGCGGTCGCTTCGGGGATTGAAAATGTCTTGATGGTTCTTATCATCATTTTCTCGCCCGGAAATTTTTTCTTGAGCCTGGGTAAGGTTTCATTCTGCCACATAGGTCTCATCTCATTAGGCGGACCCGGCATCACAACAATCACTTTACCGTTCTTTTCCACCCACCAACCTGGCGCCGTGCCTTTCGGGTTCGGTAAAGATACAGCCGAAGGGATACGCATTGCCTGTTGAATATTATCCTTGGGCATCTCTCTACCCGCGCGGATAAAAATGGCTTTCAGATCGGTTTCCAGCGCCTGGTCAAGAAAAAGTTTTTCGTCCAACGCCAATGCAATCGCTTCCCGGGTCAGGTCGTCTGCGGTCGGACCTAAACCGCCTGTGGTAATTATCAAATCACATCGTTTTAACGCTTGACTGAATACCTTTGAAAGCATTTTGATGTCGTCGCCGGCGGTGGTTATTTTCTGGAGTTCAATACCGATTACAGGCAGTTGAGAAGCAATGTACATCGCATTGGTGTCGGTGATCTCGCCTCTTAAAAGTTCACTACCGATGGACATGATTTCCGCTTTAACAGGTTTATTCATTGACGCAAGTCCTTTCATAATTAAATATGGTCTTTCTGTTATTTTAGCCTTTTTCCGTAAAGGTGTCACTTCATCTTTTTGTTGTTGAAGACGGGACAGCCTATAATAATTATTATATGTAAATATTCGACAGGGAAAATAGCTTGCATACACAAGATTTCGATTACAATTTACCGATTGAATTGATTGCTCAAAAACCGATTGAGCCGCGGGATGCGTCAAGATTGTTGGTTGTTCATCGACAGAGCGAATCAATCGAACATAGAAAGTTTCCTCAACTCCTTGATTATTTGCAGGCCGGGGACGTGATGGTATTCAATGACAGTCGGGTAATAGCCGCTCGGCTATCGGGTACAAAAGCCAATACCGGGGGAGTGGCGGAAATATTGTTGCTGCGTCGCCTCAGCCAAAATGTCTGGGAAACACTGGTTAAACCGGGCAGACGGGTTAGAACCGGAACGATATTGGAACTGGCAGATGGACAGAGAAGTAAAATGGTCACGGCCGAGGTCATCAAAGAAGGTGAAAACGGCATCCGTATCATCAGATTTTCCGATGAATCGTTACTATCAAATTTAGGTACCGTTGCTTTACCGCCTTATATTCACGAACCTCTGCAAAATCAGAATCGCTATCAGACGGTTTATGCCGACCAGGAAGGTAGCGTTGCCGCGCCGACAGCTGGATTGCACTTTACACCCGAATTACTGGGAAAAATAGAACAACGGGGCGTGAAACAACTGTTTGTTACTCTCCACGTAGGTCTGGATACTTTTCGCCCTGTGCAGGAAGATGACCCGCAGGAACATCGTATACACAAAGAGTATGGATTTATGAGCGCTGAGGTTGCTACTGCGATTAATCTGGCAAAAAATGAAAGACGCCGCATCATCTGCGTGGGCACCACCAGCGTCCGATTAGTTGAAGCTGTTGCCCAGACTAGTAATGATGGTATATTAAAACCTTTTGAGGGTTGGGTGGACTTATTCATTCTACCGGGGTATCGTTTTAAAGCGGTTGATGCCATGGTCACTAATTTTCACCTTCCGAAATCGACCCTGCTAATGCTAGTCTCCGCTTTTGTCGGTAAGGATATAATCGACAAGGTCTACCAAACTGCTATCGCTGAAAAATACCGTTTTTATAGTTTTGGGGATGCGATGCTGATTTTATAAGGGGAAAATTTCTAAAATTACGATATCCAATTTCAATTACAACTGGATTCCGCCGTCTACTTGTAGCACTGCTCCGGTTATGTATGAAGATTCAGGAGAGACGAGGAACTCCACTGCTTTAGCAACCTCGATCGGACGGCCATAGCGGTCCAGCGTACCATCGGTCATCAGTTTATCTTCGTCGATAGGTCTGGTAGCGACGAATCGGGGTGTGATAATTACACCCGGCGCCACTACATTGGCATGGACATTATAGGGACGTAACTGAGCTGCCAAACACCGCGTATATTCATGGACAGCCGCTTTAGCCGAACAATAGATCGCTCCCTGTACCATAGCCGAAAGCGCCCCAAGGCTGCCGATGTTGACAATCCAGCCCTCTTTCCGCGCGATCATTTCCGGAGCTACTTCACGACAACATAAAATGCAGGTCATCAGATTCCGATCTAATACAGCCCGTATATCTTCTACGGAGATAGAAACGGCATCATTCGATAGGGGTTTACCGTTATTCTTGCCCATAGTGCCCTGCGCGCCGATATCGCCGCCTGCGCAGTTCACCAGGATATCGATTTTGCTGAACTCCTTGCGGATTTTAGCGACGATTTGTTTCACAATAATGGCATCGGTCAGATCGCCCGAAACTGATAAGACTTCACCCCCATGAGCAGCGGTGATGGCTTTGGCTACTGCTTCCAAGGAGTCAGCTTCGTTGAAAGCGCGGGTCGAGGTCGGACTCGTGCCGTGAACCGCAACCTTTGCGCCCAAAGAGGCCAAGTGATCGGCGATTACACGTCCCATCCCTCGTGAGGAGCCGGTCACCCATGCGACTCTACCTGATAAACGTTTTTCTTTCGTATTAGCGTCCATCTATCATCCTCCTGTGCTTCTCGGTAGCTTTCCTATTCCTTGAATGTCTCGTAGCAAACGATTTCATTTAGCGATTTTCTTGTTTTTAGCGTTGACGGTTGGTTTGGAAACCCGAGAGGAAGTAACGATACAACCTGGTATTTCTTCGGAATACCGAGGATTTCATGTACTTTTTCTTGTGAAAATGCGCCGATCCAACAGGTACCGAGCCCTTCGTCCGCGGCTGCCAGAGTCATATGGTCGACCGCTATTGCCAGGTCGACCGGATAATCGGGCACATCGCAGATCATCATTAACTCGGGCATTGTGGCTACGGCTGCAATGATCACCGGGGCGGTAGATATCCAGGTTTGCTCCATGGCGGCTTTCGCCAGTTTCTGGCGTGTTTTGCTGTCTCTTACGACTATAAATTTCCATGCTTGTCGATTGGAACCCGATGGAGCCAGACGTGCTGCCTCGAGAATTCTGAGCAGTTTGTCTTCCTGTACAGGTGTATCTTTATAATCGCGAACGCTTCTTCTTTGTTTTATTACTTCTCTAAATTCCATGTTTGTGCCTCTTCTGACGATTATTAAGTATCCTTCGGAATGAAAATTATATCACAGCTCTAAGGACGGGTGTATAATTGAAAAAGCAAATACAATTGTTATAAAAAGGTGAAGAAATGGCTAAAATGAGTGCAGCTGTCTTGAAAGGCGGTAACAATAAAAGAAGTATCGCAGACCTTGAGTTAAAACAGGTCGATATTCCAGAACCTCAAGAGCATGAAGTTCTGGTAAAAGTCTATGCTTGCGGTTTTTGTCAGACGGATTATAAGGCAATAGCCGGCATCAGGGAAATTCCGATTCTTGACGACCATATTGTCGGGCATGAGCCTTCCGGAGTGGTGGCACAAGTCGGGAAAAAGGTTAAGGAATTTAAACTGGGAGACCGGGTTGCCGTCAGTCCGCTTTATTACTGCGGAGAATGTCCCGAATGCCTGAGAGGGGATGAATTTACTCATTATTGTGTTAATGCGGAAGTATACGGCGGCGACGGGCCAAAAATTGTAAAGAATGGCGCCTTTGCACAATATATGGTTGTCGATAAAAAATCATTGTATAAAATCAAGGATAATATTTCTTTCGAGAGTGCCGCGCTGCTAGAGCCGACCTCAGGTTCCTGGAAAGGTTTACATAACTCTCAATTCAAACGAGGGGATGATGTTGTGGTAATTGGTGTCGGCGGGATAGGGATGCTGGTCGCGCTACTCGCAAAACATAATGGTGCAAAGAGGGTTGTTGCCGTCGATATCTCAAATTACGCTCTCGAAATGGGTAAGAAGCTCGGCATCGATATCATCATTAATCCGGCTGATGTAGTCGGGAAACCCAATTATGACCGCAGCGATTATGGAAAAATCACCAAAGCCGTTTATGATTCACTGGGGAAAAAACCCGATCTTATTTTTGAATCAGCCGGACCGGTGTCCGCGACAGAACTATTCTGGGATATGGTTCTTTCCGGCAGGGGAATCAGAGGCAATGTATTCGGCATCACCACCCACGAACCGATACCGGTGGATTGCGGTAAGCTCCATTTCGCGGAGCCTGTAATAACATCGTCGTTCAACGTCAGTCGACTCTCACTGGAACAGGCGCTGAAAACAATTGAAAAAGGATTTGACCCTTCTAAAATAGTAACTCATACTTTTCCGCTGGGAAAAATTCACGAGGCCTTCGAATTAATGAAAACACCCAATCGTAATAAAGTGATCATCTACCCGAACCCTGATTTGTATTCAGGGTTAAAGCAGAAATAGGCCTGATATACGGGTGGATGATAGCTGTCTGATTGGGCCGGTTTATATATAGTGCATCGACTCTTTTAGAGGTTTCTTACTCTTTTGGCGCTCCACAAGACTCTGTATAGTGGTGTTCTCCAGGACTCCGTTCATGACTTTCTTCATTTCTTCCCAGACATCGCGGGTGACACACGATTCGGAGCGGGAGCACAGATTCGGATTATCGATACACTCCACCGGGGCTATCGAGCCTTCTAGGAGCTGAAAGATTTCACTCAACGCTATCTGTTTAGGTGGTTTAGCAAATGAAATTCCACCTTTCGGACCTCGTACACTGCGCACTATCCCTGCGGCTATAAGCGGAGTTATCAGGTGCTCTAAATATTGTAATGATATTTGTTGTCTTAGGGCGATATCCTTCAACGAAATCGGTGCTTCATTCTGGTGAATGGCTAAATCTAGAAGCACTCTTGTTCCATATCGAGCTCGAGTAGAAAATTTCAATTATTTTCCTCCTTTTTTATAGTTATGCTTTCGATTGTTGTTGCGTAACTTCCTGGAATAACCAGGTGCTTAAATAACGCTCGCCGGTATCAGGGATAATGACGACGATCAATTTGCCTTTGTTCTCCGGTCTCTTGGCCACCTCGATGGCAGCCCAGGTAGCAGCGCCTGAAGATATTCCGGCTAAAATACCTTCTTCTTTAGCCAGTCTACGAGCTGTCGCTCCGGCATTTTCGTTGGTGACTTGGATAATCTCGTCGACCAATTCCATCTTGAATACGTCAGGAACAAAACCTGCCCCGATTCCCTGGATTTTGTGTGCACCAGGTTTACCGCCGGATAATACAGGGGAATCTGCCGGTTCTACGGCGATTGCCTTAAAACCGGGTTTCTTTTTCTTGAGCACTTCAGAAACTCCGGTTATCGTGCCTCCTGTTCCGACGCCGGCGACAAGAATATCTACTTTGCCTTCTGTATCGCGCCAGATTTCTTCTGCGGTGGTCAAACGATGTATTTCCGGATTAGAGGGGTTCTTGAACTGCTGCGGCATGTAATAATTCGGATTCGCCGCTGCCAGTTCCTCGGCTTTCTTGATCGCTCCCTTCATGCCATCTACGCCTGGAGTTAATATCAGTTGTACCCCGAAGATGGAGAGAAGCTGTCTTCTCTCCACGGACATTGTGTCCGGCATTGTCAGTATCAGCTTATAGCCGCGCGCGGCGGCGACATAAGCCAGGGCGATGCCGGTGTTTCCACTGGTTGGCTCCACAATTACCGTATTCTTGTTAATTAAACCTTTTGATTCTGCATCCAATATCATCGCGGCTCCTATCCTGTCTTTCACGCTGTGGATAGGATTGAAAGATTCGAGTTTGACGACCACCTGAGCTGGAGCGCCGTCAGTAACCCGATTTATTCTGACCAGTGGGGTATTCCCAATGGTTTCGGTTAAATCGCGAGCTATACCCCGTGTCAATTTTGGAATTTCAATTGTTTTGTAACGTATTTTATCTATTTTATGATTATTGGTTGTCATTTATTAATCTCCTTACCGTTGATAGTAGACTAATAATATAATAATAATCAACTATAATAACAAAAATGTGGTTTTACATAAGAAATAAATACTAAAATTGATTCATTAAAAGTAGGAGTATATGAATAAAGAGTCCCTGAATAATGCTGCAGGCGCAATCGCGCGTATTATCTGGTTCATCGGCTGGTTATTTATAATCGGTTTCGCATCATCTGATACGGTTGAAAATAATTGTTGATCTTGTTGTCTGGCCGTTTTTCTCAGGTCAAGTCTTAAGGTAAACAAGCTAGATTAGAACCATACCCTCAGTTCTTAGCCGTTTTGCCATGTTTTTACTATTTTTAACATAATTGTCGAGCTCGTTCCAGAATTTCTTGCTGTGGTTGTGTACCCGAGTGTGAACCAGCTCATGTAAAATCACATAATCGAAAAACTCCTCCGGTAACAACACCAGTTTGATGTTGAGGCTGATATTGTTTTTAGGAGAGCAACTCCCCCACCTCGTTTTCTGTGCCCTGATTGTTACGTGGTTATATGCAAATCCGCGCTCACCGGCTAGATATAACAAACGGTCTTTAATGGTTTTTGTGGCCGCTTCTTTGTTGATAGGCTGAAGATGAATTTTTAATTCCTTTTTTCGATTTTCATTTTGCTCCAGTTTTGCGAGATGCTTTTGAATCCAGCCTTTTTTCAGGTTGACAAATTCCAATGCTTTGGAAAATGAAGTCCGTCTTGGAATAGATACTCTTACACTTTTGGAATCGCTAACCGAAATAATGATACGTCTGGCGCGTCTGCTGTATGTAAAACAGACTGCCCCAATTCCTGCAATATCATTGTAAAAAGAATTATTCATTGAAAAGTACCGACTACGAACGCAAAAAGACCGACTATTCCAAATTCCTTAGGAATAATGCATTGTTCTTAATTTTAGCTAATCACCTGCTCAAGCTGACTTTAACTCTTTAATTTTTGCGGTTAGCGCGGGTACAATCTCTTTATAATCCCCGACAATGCCGAAGTTAGCAACGTTGAAGATGTTAGCATCTTTATCCTTATTTATCGCCACAATACACTTTGACCCCAAACAACCTGTGATATGTGACATCGCGCCGGAGAGAGCAACGGCAATATATACTTTGGGACTGACAACCTTTCCACTCTGCCCTACCTGGAGTGTTACCGGAGTCCAACCTTCATCACAAGCTGGCCTCGTAGCGCCAACGGCACCACCAAGAACGCGCGCAAGCTCGTAGACTATCTCGAAATTTTGCTTGCTGCCGATACCTCTTCCGCCGCTCACGACTACTTCGGCATCTTCGAGTTTCACCCCTTGTACTTCCTCTTTGATTCTCTCAACGACCTTGATTTTCAACATCGAAGGATCAACTTTGTCTTCAACGACAATAACCTGACCCTGCCGGGTTTCATTACGTTCTGCTGCCGGTACTGTCTTCGGTCTGATGGTAGCCATTTGTGGGCGGGAAGATTTAGATAAGACAGTGGCAATAGCGTTACCACCAAAAACGGGTCTCGTCGAGACCAGTAACTTACTAACAGGGTCAATGGATAATGCCAGACAATCCATCGCCAGGCCGCCGCTTAAGCGACCGGCTAGTCGCGGCGCCAGATCACAACCGATGTCTGTGTGTCCAAGAAGCAGGATAGAAGGCAGCGATTTCCGGTACAGGTTAGTTATGGCCTGTGTATAAGCATCGGAATTATAATTATCCAATAAACTATCTTCCAGCGTGTAGGCTTTGTCAGCTCCGTAGGTAATTGCCTCCCGGCTCAGGCCGGCCGTTTTGCTTCCCATTAACAGGACACTTAATTCTTCACCTAGTTCGTTAGCCAGTTTTTCGTCCGATTCCCAGAAGTTCTATCGTGATCGGGGCTAATTTCCCTTCAACAATTTCCCCGCAAACTAAAACCCCTTTTTGATTGTCCATTAATATCCTCCATTCCTTTTTAGAATCAAATCAGATTAACTATTTTCTGCGCTAATGCACCGGCAGCCTCGCCGGGAGTACCGGAAATGAATTCACATTGCGTCTTACGATTCGGTACGGAAAGTCCGGTGACCTCGGTATGGGCATTGGTTTTGTCTAATTTTGATGATTCGGCTCCAATATCCTGTGCTTTCCAGGTCGGAATCACTTTACGGCGTGCCATCATCAGGCCCATTCCGCCCGGAAGACGCGGTAATCCGATTTCACTGCTGACGGTAATTACACTTGGCATTGGTACTTCCAGTACTTCATAACCGTCCTTAACCATTCTTTTTATCTTGACTGATTTATCGATCGCCTCAATATTACAGGCGAGTGTAACTATCGGGATTCCCAGTACTTCTGCCAGAATAGAGCCAACCTGGCCGGCACCCCAGTCGGCGGCTTGTCTGCCGCATAGAATCAGGTCGAAAGCCCCGATTTTCTGGATAGCTTTCGAGAGTACATAAGCGGTACCAAAACTATCCAAGTTTTCAAAAAGCGGATCGTCAAGTAAGAAAGCGTCGTCTGCTCCCATCGATAAGGCGTGTCTTACCACGTCGGCTGCTTTCGAAGACCCCATGCTGATGACGGTTATCTTACCTTTATTCTTGTCTTTCAACTTTAACGCTGCTTCAACAGCCCGTTCGTCAAATACGCTTATTACCGGTGGAACGCCGGGCGGAGGTACAACCTTTTTCGTTTCCGGGTCAATTTTAAATTTAGCGGGTGGTATTTCCGGGTCAAGCACTTGTTTAACACAGACAATCGTATGCATATTACTCCTTTACTGATTTGGATTACTTCATTGCCTCTTCAACAATTTCAACCAGATCTCTGGCTTTCAATTTATCCTGAACGCCTTTATGTTCGATGCTCTCTTCGAACATTTGCAAACAATAAGGACAGGCAGTCACTACCGTATCAGCCCCGGTCTTGAGAACGTCTTCAAGCCGCACGTGACTAATCTTAGTGGTGCCGGGTTGTTCTTCTATCCACATCAGTCCGCCGCCACCGCCGCAACAAAAACTTTTATTTCGCGAGCGTTCCATTTCTTTAAGCTTTGTCTTAGGGATGGATTGCAGAATCTCACGCGGCTCCTGGTAGATATCATTATAACGACCCAAATAGCAGGGGTCATGATACGTGAGTTTGGCATCTAGCTCTTTAGTCAGTTTCAATTTGCCCTGTCTCATTAAATCGGCGATAAGTTGGGTATAATGAATCACCTCGAAATTGCCACCGTATTTAGGATATTCGTTTTTAAGCGTATTATAACAATGAGGGCAATATGTAATAATCCGCTTAATATTGTGACTTTTAAACAGTTCAATATTTTGCTCAGCTATAATCTGGAACTGGAACTCATAACCCGCTCTGCGCGCCGGGTCGCCGCAACATGTCTCGGCATCGCCTAATACACCGAAATCTATTCCGGCTGCTTTCAACACTCTTGTCATGGCAAGTGTCGATTTCACGTTACGTTCGGCAAGCGCTCCGGTACAACCTACCCAAAACAGAGTATCGGTATTTTGGCCGTCAGTTAATATTTTCACATCTAGGCCGTTCGTCCATTCCTCTCTCAATCTCATGGACTGGATGCCGGCCCATGGATTTCCTCTCGACTGCATATTCCTGAGCATCAATTGGGCGCTTTCCGGCATTTTATTTTGCGTCAGTACCAGATTTCGCCTCATATCGATAATCTTACGCACATGTTCGATATTGACCGGGCACACCTCCTGACAGGCGCCGCAAGTCGTACAGGCCCAGATTTCTTCCTCAGTTATGACCTCACCGATCATTGTCTTGACTGTTTTTTCTGTAGGTGTTTCTGCCTTACTTTTAATTAATTCAGGGCTTGTCTCCAGCAAATGCTCTTTCAGTTTGAGAATTACCTCTCTGGGTGAGAGAGTCTTACCACTGTTATGAGCGGGACAATTATCTTGACATCGGCCGCACCAGGTGCAAGCGCAGAGATCCAGCAGTTGTTTCCATGTAAAATCCTGAATTTTGGATACGCCGAAATTCTCTTCCCCTTCAAGCGGTATAGGCAAAAGCGACATTTTGGGTCCACGTTCTTTGAAAAGGATATTGGCAGGGGAGAAAAGGGGGTGCAAGTGCTTTGAATTCGGTATGTAAACTACCACAACAAGGAGTAAAACGTAATTAATCCACCAGATAGTCATGAATGTGGTTAACAACGTTGATTGTGCAATACCTGCGCTTATAATTAAACGGGCGATCGCGCTACCTATAAGAGGCCAAGAGCCCGGGTTATTGTAAGCGGCATATCTGAAACCTTCCATCGAATAAAAAAGCACCATAAGAATTATCATGATGGAAAAAAGCGAAGCCTGGATAATTTTTTCTTTGGAGCTCTCATGCCTTTCTAATCTCTCCGGTTTTGTAACATAACGTTTGATCACAGCCATGATGACGGCAATGATGAAAAGCAACGCTGCGATATCCATGATGGAGAGGTAAACCCTCTCAAATGTGCTGCCGATAAACAGACTGGAGAGACCAAAACCTGCCCCCAGACCGGTAAAGATAACGTAGCCGATTACGAACAGACCGAAACCCCAGAACATCATCGCATGTCCGATTCCGGACAGGTCTTTACGATTAACGCTCTTTAATGTACAGGATTGAGTTAAGTTTACCGATAGTACGTGCATAGCTCTGGTAAATATTTTATCGAAGCGGTTTTCAGGCTTGCCTAAACGAATAGAACGGTAGAGGAAATACAGCCTTCGGGCGAATAAGCTCAAGGCAACGGCCAATAAAACCCAGAAAACAACAAACCCCGTTACGCCCCAGTAGTTGCCGCTAAGTGGCGACATAATTACCTCCTATCATTTTACAAATCCGCCCTGTTTTTGAGAATCATCATTTACGATTAGAAATGATACCGGTGAATACCGTTATTTATCTTACCTTACTTCAGGCAACTTCTTTTTCTTTGTTCTTTCGGACGACCGCTCTTTGGTCTTCAGGAAGTGGCGGTGGAACAGGCGCGCTGATAATCCTGGTTACTGCGCCGAATTTGGGTGGGCAAACATCAGAACATGTACCGCATTTAATACATTCTTCCTGATTCACCACATGAATCTGGCCTTTGGCGCTTATGATTGCTTCCACGGGACATCTTCTGGCGCATATCATACACGCCTGACACTTCTCCGGGTCGATATAGTATGAAGGCACTTCATCGAACAACTTGTCTATTTCATCTTTGGTGAAATAATTATCATATTCTTCCGGGTTTAAAAGATGTGCTCCAAGCTTCTCATTTTTTGTTACTTTAATATATGGGATTAATCCGGTAATTTCAGCAAGGTCCGATTTTAATTTATTTTCATCTATCCCTTCACCATAACCAATAGGGCCTAACTCTCTTACTTTGCGACTAAAGTCGCTCATTACTTCCGCGAAAACGATCCCTTCCGCCGAAGACATAAATTCGACCCTTAGCCTGTCGGGGTTCAGTCCAATGTGTTCCATTATTTTCCTGGCAAGAAGCACCATATTGAGTGCATGATAATTACCATGAGTAATATAATTACATTCATTCAAACGGCAACCGCCGACAAATACACCATCTATTCCATCTGAGAAAGCCCTGAGTATAAACTCCAGGCCGACTCTTCCGGAACACATGACGCGTATTACCCTTGTTTCAGCTGTATATTGTAGTCTGGAAACTCCAGCCATATCCGCAGCACCATATGCTCACCAATGGCATAAAAAACAAATGATCTTGGGTTTAAATTTTAGACTGGTAGTCATTTATTCTCACCTCCTTTGATAGCATTTATGGTCGGCTCATGTGCAGAACTCGACTGTGCGTAACCGCCGCATCAATTTGCGCGAATAGACCTTTATCGGTAAAATGCTTTAATTGAATTGCCGCTGTAGGGCATTTGGCGTTACACAAGCCGTCGCCTTTACAGAGAATGGGGTTAACTATCGCCTTTTTACCCTGCTTGGTCTCACATATTTCTATTGCGCTATAAGTACAGGCTGCAGCACAAGCGCCGCATCCCATGCATTTCTTCTCATTCACTTCACAAACTGAGCCTGAGGCAACGACAGTATCATGTGAGAGCAATGTAAGTACCCGTCCGGCAGCTCCGTAAGATTGATTTATCACTTCTTTGATATGCTTAGGGTAGTGTGCCATACCGCATAAATAAACTCCATCCGCCGCAAACTCAACCGGTCTCAACTTAACATGGGCTTCCTGAAAGAAACCATCCTGGCCCAAAGAAACCTTGAATAATTGACCTAATTCCTTACTTCCGGCGGTGGGAATAACAGCCGCCGCCAATGTAACGATATCGGCATCGATTTCCAATTTACTCCCTAAAATATAATCCGTTGCAGTGACCTTGAGAACAGGTTTGCCTTCGGCCGATTCACCGGCTTCCACTTGAGGTTTGTCTTCCGGTTCGTAGCGGATAAACTTTACTTCTTTATTCGCCGCTGCCCGGTAATAATCCTCGGCGAACCCGTAAGTCCTCATATCGCGGAAGAGGATATATATCTCCATCTTCGGGTTGAGCTCTTTTAGTTTCAACGCATTTTTAATCGATTCGCTGCAACATATCCGACTGCAGTAATTTCTGTCTTTATTTCGGCATCCGACGCATTGTATCATCACCAGATTCGTTGCGTTAATTATCTTCTCGTTGCCTTTATGAATCTGTTCCTCTAGTTCCAGGTGAGTCATTACTCTTTCATCCTGTCCGTAAAGATATTCGACAGGTTTAGATACCTCGGCGCCGGTAGCGATAATAGCAGCCCCGTGTTTTATCTCAGTAACCCCTCTTTCAGACTGTACTACGGTAATGAAGTTCCCGACATAACCGCTAGCCTCCGAAATTTTGGCATTCGTATACACGTGAATTAAGGGGTGTTGATATACTTTTTTAATCAGGTCTTGTAAATATGCCTGAACATCCAACCCTTCCAGTGTGGTATGGATTTTTAACGCCAATCCGCCCAGCTCTTTTTCCCTTTCTAACAGATGGACGTCATGTCTCTGGTTAGCGATAGAAAGAGCACAGGTCATGCCTGCGATGCCTCCGCCGATAACTAATGCTGTCTTGTTTACCGGAAGATCAAATTCTTTCAGTGGCTCCAGATGGCGGGCACGTGCCACGGACATCCGGATTATATCCTTAGCTTTGTCGGTAGCATCCTCCTTTTCTTTAGAGTGCACCCATGAGTTGTGCTCTCTGATATTCCCCATTTCGTAGTAATATTGATTGATACCGGCATCGCGCAGGGTCTCCCGGAATAATGGTTCGAGTGTTCTGGGACTGCAGGCAGCGACTACTACCCGGTTGAGACCTTTCTCTCTGGTTGTATCGGTTATTTCTTTTATCGAATTAGAGGCGCAGGAAAAAAGCTGCTCCTGAGCGTGTACTACGTTGGGCAATGACAAAGCATATTCAACAGCGGAAGGTACGCTGACAACGCGGCCGATATTGGCGCCGCAATGACACACAAAAACGCCGATTCGGGGCTCTTCTTTGGACACATCCCTTTCCTGGGGAAATACCCTTTCTTCGGTCAGTTTCTCACGTCGGTAATCGAGAAGTTCGCCGACCTGGGAACTGGCGCCGCTGGCGGTAAAAACAGATTCTGGAATATCTGTGGGACCCTCGAAAGCGCCGCTGATAAAGACACCCGGACGCGTGGTTATCATCGGATTAGTAGGACTGGTTTGGCAAAATCCATGGTCATTAAGTTCAATGTTGAATTTATCTGCCAGGATCTTCGCCTCAGCCGGAGGATTCAATCCCACGGATAACACCACCATCTCGAATTCTTCTTCTTTTACGCCATCGTCGGGAGTAGAATAGCGCACCGTGACATTCTTGGTCTTCGGGTCTTCTTTTACGACCGATGTATAACTTCTGAAGAAGCGAACGCCGGAAAGTTTCTCGGTTCTCTGTAAAAATCGCTCGAAATCCTTGCCGTAAGAACGGATGTCGTTGTGGAATATCGTACACTCCGCTTCAGAATCATGGTCTTTGGTTAGGATCACCTGTTTTTGAGTATAAGTGCAGCAGACAGCAGAACAGTAGCTGTTTCCATCACTTTTGGGATTAGCCTGACGGGAACCGATGCATTGAATCCACGCAATCTTATGAGGATGCTTTTTATCGGAAGCGCGTAAAATTTCACCTTCGTAAGGTCCTGTTGCGCACAAGAGTCGTTCGAAGTCCATACTTGTGACTACGTTTTGCATTTTCCCGTAGCCGTATTCATTCCCCACCTTAGGAGTAAAAGCCTCGATACCCGGAGACAGAATCACCGCGCCTACTTTTACCTCGACTTTCTCCGCCTTTTGATTCAAATCGATGGCGTTATTTTTACAAACCGCTTCGCAAATCCGGCATTTTTTCTCTTTAAGATAGAGGCAACTTTCATCGATGTAAGTGATTAAAGGAATTGCCTGCGGGAATAAGATATGGACGGCTTTATTATTTGATATCTCCTGATTAAATACGTCCGGATATTTCACAGGACAATATTCGACACAGGTAGTACAACCCGTGCATTTACTCTCATCGATATACCTGGGTTTTTTAGTCAAAGTCACTTTGAAGTTACCTGCTTCACCCTCGACGTTATCGACTTCGGTGTAAGTCAGAACTTTAATATTCGGATGCCGTCCAACCTGGACGAGCTTCGGGGCTAAAATTCATATGGAGCAGTCGTTGGTAGGGAAGGTTTTATCCAGTTGGGCCATATGACCGCCGATTGCCGGCGCTTTGTCTACCAGATAAACCTTGAACCCTGCCGTGGCCAGGTCAAGAGAGGCTTGCACCCCGCTGACCCCTCCGCCGACCACCATGACGTCTCCGAAATTACCCTTCGCCAGACTTTTCCGAAGTTGTTCAATCTCTTCTTTTTCCACTTTTTTCGTCCTTATCCGATATCCGGATTCTCTAAATAACTTCCTGGAGAATCTCGGTGATATCCATTATCTGAAGGTCTGCGCTTTCCATCATACTTAATTTGCTGTCCTCGAACTGGGTGATGCAATACGGGCAGGCAGTTGCCAGCACTTCAGCTCCGGTAGCATTTGCCTGTTTTAAACGGATGTCGGAGAATCTCTCGTTTTTGGCGGTTTCCATCCAGACCCTGCTACCTCCCATCCCGCAACACAGGCTGTTTTCCCGTGTCTCCGCCATCTCTCTCAATTCCAGACCTGGTATTTTTGTTAAAACCTCTCTTGGTTCATCGTAAATATCGTTATGACGTCCCAGGTAACACGGATCATGGTATGTCACTTTCTTTTTATATTCTTTAGTGATTTTAAGTTTGCCGTCACGAATGAGTTGGAATAAGAATTGAGAGATGTGGATTATTTCGAATTTCACTTTGAATTCCGGATACTCATTTTTAAACGTATGGTAGCAATGGGGAGAAGCCACCAGGATTTTCTTTACACCGCTATCGATAAAAGTTTTAATATTTTCTTTGGCCAAACGTTTGAATAATGCCTCATTGCCCGCTTTACGTACACTCTCACCGCAACAGAGTTCCTTAGACCCTAATATTCCGAAATTCACTCCGGCTTTGTTCAGAATATTGACGGTGGCTTGAGCTACCTTCCTTAATCGTGGGTCATAGCTGGGATAGCAACAGGGAAAATACAATATCTCGGTAGTCTCGTCGAACTCTTTTACTCCCAGGTTGTTTGCCCAGTTTCCCCGATCTTTCGGCTCCTGTCCCCAGGGATTACCGACACTGGCAAGACTGGTCATGACGCTACGTAGATTAGGTATACTGGCAGGGACGACACCGTCCGGTACCATCAGCCTGCGCACCGCTCTCATCACGTCGATTATTTCAACCCCTCTGGGGCAACTTTGGACGCAACGGCCGCAAGTGGTGCACAGCCAGATATCTTCAGATTCGAAGGGCACTACGCCGAATTTTGACTGATTGATAAGTTTACGGACATAAAACTTCCTGACGTTATTCCAGGGGCATACTGTATCGCATTTTCCGCATTGATAGCAGAATTTATCGGCGTCTCCGCCGGACTCTTTAATTCCATCGACTACCATCTTGAAGGGTTCTAGAGGTATGATTTCCATGATTATTTAAATCCTCTGCTTTCGCAATCCGACTTTATGCCTTTTTTGCCATTCGGGCCACGGTATCCACTACCTTCTCCAGCCCAAATTTATTGACCATAGATTCCAATCCTATTTCCACGTCACCCGGCTTCTCTTCTTCTACTTCCTCTTCTTTCTCTTCATAAATCAGGGCATTATTAAGGCACCATTGCACGCACAACGGTTTTTCTCCAGGCGCGTTATCTTCACACATATCGCATTTAAGAGGGAGACCGGAATCCGGTTCCTTAAATGCGTCCCTGGATGGGCAGGAGGCACGGCAGAAGCCGCATTCGTCATATTCCTTACCGTCAATCACGTATTTATCTCTACCCATGCATTCTGCCGCAGTGTATTCACCAGCGTAGACGGGAACATATACATCTCTTATAGGATTACGGATCATACGGATGCGCGATCTCGCCGGATTGTTGCTGCTATATCTGGGGACAGCATGAAAGGCGGAGCATATGACCTCACAAGCCCGGCATCCATTACATTTATCCAAATCTATCTTGATTGTCTTGATCTTTTTCTTAACTTTGCTCATTTTTAATGATGCCCCTCTTTTCTAAATCTTCGGCGACATAACCCAAATCCAATCCCAGCAAAGACTTTTTTGTTGGGATTCCTTGATTATCCCACCCTTTAAATTTGTAGTAAGCGTCCAATAGCTTTTCTTCGAGGTCGGGGAATCTCTTCTTCCAATGGTCTTCCGGCGGTTTCTCGTCGGCTCTCCTCAATCCCCTTCTGACATTAATTGCCCTTAAAAGATTCCGGTTTCTTCGGTATACATTTCTTAATCCTTCTTCATTGATATCTATACCGGTCGCGGACGAGATGAAATGTGGATAATTGTGTATGTGATAAGGAGGCTTTAGCGGAAATGACGATAGGCCGGCGCATATTCCCAAGGCATCATCGATGTAGTGCATCGTCTCTTGCCAGTCAACAATATCGACAGACATGTCGATAGTCGGATAATAGGGATTTGAACGTTCTCCCCGAGGTTCCCAGTCCATAACAATCTGTTTAAATTTATCATCAGGCACCTGTACCCAATCTTTTACAAATTCTTCTTTCTCTGCCGTGGTCATGAAAGGTGATTGGGGGAACTGCCCTTCAATTTGCGTTATGTTTATCTTTTCGCCGGTGGCGTACATCAGAAAATAAACAGGGTTCAGCATACCGAGTTTAAGCGGTAGCTGTTCGTGTTTTTTGATGTTGTTATGAGCATAAACTTCGGCGCCCTTACCTATCTTTTGAGCTGCCCAATACGTGCCGTTTGCCAGAATATCGCCGATTCCTTCACGGCGGACAATTCTATCTAGCAACCAGTAAAATTTGCCCTCGTTGTCGGTCGGGCACCCGGCAAAGTCGGAATCAGTCAGGATACCGGCTTCTTTAAGTTCAAAAGCAAAAGCCATGATTTGCGGGGTTGAGAATCCGTCTACACCATATTCCGTGGCACGTTGCGCGATTTTAAAACCAAAATCTAAGTCGTCTACAAAAGCCGCCATCGTATAGGTTAGTTTAGAGAAGCATTTCATCATATAGGTGGTGAGCCCCGGGACGGATATTATTGCCCCGCATTTCATCGGGCAGTTATAACAACTGATTAAACGCTTCCGCACATTCAGTTGTACGGACTTCCATCTTTCTTCAATTTCCTTATTCCAGAAGTCTTTTCGGCGAATCCGGGAATTTCCCCACATAAAATTCTGAGTATGCCAGGCTTCATCCACATGCAACATTTCCTGTGGCGACCCGAGACCTTGCAAAATGGTCATGACGTTCGGAACAGGATTGTCGTTACGGTATTTAATATATTTCAGGACTTCGTTACATTGCTGGTAAAATTCAGACGGCCGAGCGAGATTGATATCCTGTGTACCACGGACAGCTATCGCCTTGATGTTTTTGTCTCCCATCACAGCACCCAGCCCGAGCCGACTGGCACTGGAACGGCCCTGTTCGATGGAAGCCGTATATACCCTGTTTTCTCCGGCCAAACCGATAGCAGCTACTTGGGCGTTCGGTTCTTTTAATTCCTGTTTGATGATTTCGGCAGTCTCAATTGCGCCTTTACCACGGAGATGACTGGCGTCGCGCAATTCGATTTTGTCGTTATTTATCCAGACATATATCAAGCTGGGTGATTTACCGCGAAAAATGATCTTGTCATAACCTGCATACTTCATTTCGGGCGCAAAGAATCCCCCCATTATCGAATATCCCATGAGTAGAGTTTGTGGAGAATAGGAGGTGATAATGGTGCGATTTGCACCGGGCGCGGGTGTGCCGGCTAAAAGACCGGCGCCGAATATCAATAGATTATCAGGAGAAAACGGGTCAACATCAGGGGAAACTCTGTCCCATAACAATTTTGTGTTTGTGCCCAGACCCCCAAGGTGAAGTGCTGTTAATTTCGGGTCAGTTGTTTCTCTCTCGATATTCCCATGAGATAAATCAATCTCTAAATTAACCCCTGTCTCTGAGTACCTCACTGTTTACCCCCTAAGGTTACTTGGCCGCTATAAAACTTTCCGCCTAAAAATGACACGAATATTAATTTCCACCATGCGTTAACGCTTCGTATTCCTGACGTTTTAACAGAGAAACCGGAGAATGGATTTCTTTTTTCGTAGAGTCTCTTGCCAGAATCTTTGGGATGTCTTGTTTAGATCTTCTGATGCTCTGGTAATTATTGGAGACAATGTCAAAATATTCATTGGCTTTCTCGGTGAGCGAATTGTGATATTCATCAAATAGAGCCGCAGCTTGCGGACGCAGCCAGTTTTCTGGTAAAAGTTCCTGGGGTAAATCCGGATCCAGGTAGGGGAATTTACGGTATTCGTGGATTAAATTGAATCTCTCCACAAAACAATCGCTGGGTTCAATGTTTTCGCCTGAATTAAGACGCCTCAGATGATATTCCATCTTGGGTCGATATTTGGCAATGAAGTCGATGTATCTCTTATTTATCGTACCTAAATCCCAGCATTGTGAAACTATCTTTTTAGGGTCGGTGGAATTTTTATGTTTGGCCTGAAATGTTTGAATGTATTGTTTGATGCGAAGTCTATCGGCTAACTCTTCCACCTCTTTTGTGAGATCATAGGGAGATATCCATGTCGCCTGACTTAAAGAACCGTACCCCAACCAGTTTAACTCAAGACGCAACCGGTCTCTCGATTCTCTTCTCGATTCGGGCACGGAATAGATGACAATGTTCCAGGTTCCATCCCATTGGTTGTTCTTACGAACAAAAATACGTTGGGTACCTTTAGTTAGTATATTTTGGCCTTCGTCCGTCAATGAATAATAACTTCTGCCGCCGCTGTGTCGTACTTTCAGTAGACCGGCATGGCACATCCTTGATACAGCGGACCTGACCGATTGCTCGGAAAGATCGAAATTACCCAGCAATTTAATCAGGCTTCCAATCCCGATTTCTACGCCCTTATTGCGTACGTAATCGCCGTAAAGGGTTAGCATCGCTGCCCGAGGACGAATCATAAGCGCCTCTCTAATTCAATTGGTGATATGTCATACTATAATTATAGCGTAAAATAAGCGATATGCCCTATAAGTATGATAGTCTATAATAATATGCAAAGTCAACCAATGTCAATACGTTTTATAAGAAAATTTACGTTAATCGGGGAAGATGTCAGAACTTAAAGTTGGTATACTTATATATATAGAAGAATTATCTTAAGTATTTCGGCAATCGAAATGGGGGAACAATGGAAATTGATCATGAAACAAAAGAGAGCATTTATAATTTCGTTAATAGTCTAGCTCAGGTCACACACACGGAAATAGAAGGATATTTATCGGAAATATCAGGAGACAATCAATTTCTTGACAGTATAGCCGGCAACAGTAGTAAAGCGTCCGGGAAGAGCCCTTTTTCTTTGAAAGTCCTGGCAATCGATAGACCGTCTTATTTGGCGTTATATGTCCTGAACCGCGCAGTAAAACCAAATGTGGTGGTAGAAACCGGAGTTGCCAGCGGAATGTTGTCCTCTTACATTCTGCGTGCATTGGATATTAATAATAAAGGGAAATTATTTTCCATTGATGTACCGTGGCACACCGTCACCCAGAACTGGAAGGCTCACTTCAGCGATGATGATTTGAAAGCGACCCCAATCGAGAAAACAAGTGGTTGGATTATCCCCGATTTCATCAGGAGCAGATGGGAATTAACACTGGGAAGAAGTTCCGAAAAACTCCCGTTATTACTGGAGCAAACGGGACCCATCGATGTCTTTTTCCATGACAGCGAACATACCTATGACAATATGCTTTGGGAATTTAAAACAGTTTGGCCGGCATTGAAGAAAGGCGGCATATTACTGGCACATAACATCGAAGCCACCAATGCCTTCGCTGACTTCGAGGGGAATGTTGGCGGTGAACATTTCAGTGTTTCGGGGATAAACAACGACGGGTGGAAGGTTACAACCGGAGCAAAGATCAAACCCTAGACTATATATTATTGTAACTCCGGTAATATAAAACTACTTTATTTTGTCTGACCGGCTACAAATCCTGAAGCCCACGCCCAGCCGAGGTTATAGCCGCCGCGTCTGCCGTTAACGTCGAGAACTTCTCCGGCAAAGTAGATTCTTTTATGTAACTTGGACTCTAGTGTCCCTGCATTAATTTCATTAACGTTTATACCACCGCTGGTAAATTCGGCTTCATTCCAACCCCTCGTACCGTTGACTTTAAACTTTTTATTTTTCAATAATTCGACTGCAGTCTCAATATTACTATTTTCAAAAAGACCTTTTATAGCCACACAAAGCTTATTAGGCAAAATACCTGCCAGCATTTCTTCAGGCGAATACCTTTTATTTATTCTCTTTTCTATCTGATGCTTTAACTGTCCTTTATCCATGAAGGGCACCATATCAACAGAAACGAACACATCTTTTTTATGATGCCTGTTGATAGCAATGGAAATTTCTTCACTGATATCGAGGATACATGTTCCCGATAGTCCGTATTTCGTGAAGAGTAGCTCTCCCCTAAGTTGCTGAGACTCCTTCCCTTCAATAATGCTTTTTACGCCGGCGAATATTCTTTGTCCCTGTAATAGATGACACAGATTGTCCTTTACCACTAGAGGCACGGCACTAGGAACCGGTTCGATGATAGTGTGTCCCAATTGGCCAGCTATTTGATAAATGCTACCATCTGAACCCAGCGCAGGGTAACTTTTACCCCCACCGGTAATTATTAATTTCTGGCAGGCTATTATTTCCCCGCTTCTTGCTGTAACAATGATGTCGCTTTTTGAAAAAGATAACCCTGAGCAATCAAAATTATATTCTACCGGTATATCCAACCTCTTTAGTTCCATCTCTAATACTTTTAAAACCGACGCGCCTTGATTGGTGATAGGAAATATCCGACCGTCCTGTGAAAAGGTCTCCAGGCCAAGGCCATGAAAAAATTCTAATATTTCCGATTTCCCGAATATATTAAAGATTGACTTCACGAGATCTCTGGCTGCGGGGTTATAATAAACATCGCTAACGTTATCATTCAAAAGATTACAGCGTCCGTTACCTGAAGCCAGTATTTTCTTACCCAATTGTCCTGTCTTTTCGCAGAAAATGACTGCTTCGCCGGTGCGCGCTTTACTGATAGCTGCACAGATACCGGCTGCGCCGCCGCCGATTACAACCGTAGAATATTTATCCATTCTTTGGGAGTATAACCATCCTTAAATTCTTTAAATCAGATTCTAACACATACACCTTACATTCGCTATTTATATTCCGGTAACCGAGTCTGATTGGACGCAGACAGATACGTTTGGTATCATTTTAGTCAGGAGTCAAGGTTACTAAATGATTTCACAGGAGTAATTAGCAGTTTGGAAAAGCAAAAAAGGATTATTATCCAATGTGATTTTGACGGAACTGCTACGCAGGATGATGTCAGCTTCATGTTATTGGATGCCTTCGCCAAAGGCGATTGGCGGGCTATCAACAAAGAATATAACGATAGAAAAATCACCGTGGGACAATTTAATGAACGGGCATTTGCCTTGGTTAAAGCCGGCAAGAAAGTAATGCTCGATTACATAAAAAATAGAGCCAAATTACGTCCCGGCTTTAAAAGTTTCGTGAAATTGTGTCAGAAGAAGGGGATTCGGTTGGTTATTGTTAGCAACGGATTGGACTTTTATATCAAGAATATTTTAGAAGATAACGGATTGAAGGGTTTGGAATACCATGCCGCAGAAACCAGATTCTATTCGAACGGTTTAAAAGTCAGGTATATCGGACCAGACGGTAACGTAGTTGATTCCGGGTATAAAGATAAGTACGTTAAACAATATCTTTCCGAAGATTTTCGAGTGGTATACATCGGCAATGGAAGTTCGGATTTATCCCCAGCCAAAATTGCTCACCAAATCTTCGCTACAGAAAGTTTACTGGAGAATTGTCAGCGTAATGGGGTTACATGTATCCCTTTCACTTCATTTATCGAGATTAACCGAGTAATAAAATCCTGGTGATGTGAAATGAAAGTCCTATTACATATCTGTTGCGGAGTCTGTGCAGCCGGTGCGGCAGAAAAACTTATATCCGAAGGACACCAGCTTACCGGATATTATTTTAACCCTAACATTTATCCTGTCGAAGAATATAATCAGAGGCTTAAAGCAGCGGAAATCGTTACTGATATCATGAAATTTCCCCTGATAGTGCCGCCTTATAGTCCTGAAAAATGGTTGGAAAATACAGCGAGTCTTTCTCAAGAGCCTGAAGGCGGTAAAAGATGCGAAATTTGTTTCCTGCTAAGATTACAGGCAACATATGAATATATGCGCATATCCGCGTTCGATGCCTTTACCACGACATTAACGATAGGTCCACAAAAATCAGCGGCGGTAGTAAATCGCATCGGTAGAGAAATCGGGGGAGATAAGTTCCTGATAAAGGATTTAAAAAAGCAGGGTGGTTTCCAACGCGCTAACCAACTTGCCAAACAATTACTAATTTACCGGCAGAACTACTGCGGTTGTATGTATAGTATCAGGAAATCCTGACTTTGATAAATATATTTACCGGTTAAGGATGTTCCACCAATATTTTTCGCGCAGTGACAGTTAATTTCTCGAGGTAACCGCCTTTATCATGATAAGCAGCCACATCTGTCGGTATCGGATGAATCAGTTGGCCCCTTTTCAGCAACTTTTTGTTTATTTCATCGATCTTTACTTCTTTACCGGTGGTTTTTAACAATGCATAAGAACCGGCGGCAGCAGCTCCTAAGGCGGCGCCGGCCTCTTCGATACGTACTACCGGTTTATTCCATATTGCCGCGACTCTTCTTAAAATCTCCGCGCTTTTATTAGCGCCACCGGTTACATATAAAGGCTCGGTAGAATCTATCGCAAATGTTTTCGAGTAGAGATAAACAAGTCCGAGAGTGGTTTCTATCAGGCCTGAATAGTCAGCGCCAAGTTCCGCGGTATCATGAGTTGACCTGATTATTTCAAAACTACCGGAAACGGGTAAACTCTCCTCCCTGGGTTGCCAGAATACCATGAAGCGTCCCAGCGCTGTTTTATTGAGGGCTTTCTCGGCTGGTTCGTATTCGTCTTTCTTTAATCCGTGAACGGTGCGTAATTGGTCCCAGACCAGAGCGCCGTTAGTCCGGCAACTGAAAATAAAAGGTCTGCCGATTCCATCATACATGGCATTTGAAGAACCGCTCATATCCAATTGTTTTCCGTCGGTAGGTACCATATTGACAAAGCTCGAGCCTAAACTGAGCAGATTACCGGTAACCAGTACTTTGGACTGCGGGTTATCCCCGGAACAGGCGATGATCCGGCAGTCCGGGTTGAAGCCATATTTTTCGATAAAGTAAGTGGCAATACGGCCTACGATCGTAAAAGGAGAAACAATGGGTAACAGTTTATTCCGTAGTGTACTTTCTCCACCCGGTAATCCGTCGCCGACCGCTTTAATGAGTTTTACTGCCCAATCCTTTCCGGAATAATCCATCATCGACATACCGCACGCATTTCCGAAATCAATCGGAACTCTGGAATTTCCTGAAAGAATAGCCGGAATCAGACTGCTAAGTAAATGAATGTGTTCGGTTTCCTGGTAGCCTTCAGGAAATTGCTCCGCGATTTTTCTGATGACGGCGCCGGTAAATCTCAGAGGGGAATTTGAACCGGATAATTGAATCATCTTTTCCGGTCCGCCCACAAAATTACGGATGAAATCGGCTTGTTTGGCCGTATCTGAGGTCATCCATGTCGGAACGATATCGATAGAGAAACAACCATCTAATACCGTTACCAGGTTGGATTTCCCGTTTCCCGGAACATTAAGTCTACCAAAAATTGTACGGGCGCGTCGACTTAAGTAGGCACTGCTATGCTGATGAGCTGAAGCATTACAGACGAGGATCTCCCGCATTGAAAGTCCGGCCGATTTTATATCGGTAAATATAGCATCCAAGGCTGCTAAAAACATTTTAGGTGGTTGATTCGCTTCGCCCTCATGGTTTGGAGGCAATATGTAATTTTGCCCCATTATTCCGTATTTTTTAAGTCGGGAATCTTTTTGATAATCGATCGAGTGGTTATATATTATTTCCTTGGTGTCGATATCTACCAGGACGGCAGATATACTCTGGGTACTTAAATCAAGGCCAAGTGATAATCTTTTATTTACCATTTAATGCTTCCTCACATCGGGTCGTATTTTTAGAATAACTAAGATTTATAAAATTATGGCATTAGCCGACATATTCTGCAACCCAATCTTAAATTAACATTTATGCAATAGTATTTTAGAAAAAACAAAAATAGGTATAGACGACCTGTTATATAATACTTTCAATGAATGCACTTTCATTCATTAACAAATAAAAAGAAAACTTAAACCAGATGTCTCAAGTCATTGAAAGCTGATTCATATTATGATACTATGCAAGTGTACTTTCAGAAAGCGAGAATAATTGACTTTTGCCAGTCCTGGAAAACATCGAGTATCGGGAGTAAAAATGGCACCGAAAAAGAGAACTCAAGGGCGGGTAAGCCTTCCACCTGTTTTAACAAGATTTGATAATAATCCCATACTGAAACCTGATTCTAGGCATTGGTGGGAGACAAAAGCGGTCTTTAATCCGGCTGCGATCTATGAAGGCGGTAAAGTCCACATTCTTTACAGGGCAATCGGCGAGACCGACAATTCATGTCTGGGATACGCATCCAGCCTTGATGGATTTCATGTTCAAGAAAGATTAGATAAACCGGCATACGTACCCCGTGAGCTTTTTGAAGGCGTCAATTCCATGCCTCAGCTCGATAATGAAATATTCAGTCCGTATGTCTCCGGGGGTGGTGGAGGCGGTGGATGTGAAGACCCAAGACTGACTCGTATCGAGGATAGGGTGTATCTGACCTATGTCGCCTATGATGGCTATAGTCCTCCAAGAGTCGCTCTAAGTTCAATAAATATTAATGATTTTCTGAATCACCAATGGAATTGGAAAAAGCCGGTACTCATTTCACCTCCTCATATTGTCGATAAAAATGCCTGCCTCTTACCTGAGAAAATTAACGGGAAATACGTGATATTCCATAGGATATTTCCGCATATTTTAATTGATTTTGTAGATAATCTTGATTTCGACGGTAAAACCAAATGGTTAGAAGGGCAGTACAGGATATCGATAAAAAGTTCAAGTTGGGATAGCCGCAAAGTTGCTGCCGGACCTCCTCCGATCAAAACAAAAGAGGGATGGCTATTTATTTATCATGCCATCGACGAAAAAGACGGATTAAGATACAAAATAGGAGCAATGTTACTTGATATAAAGGAACCTACACGTGTTTTAGCCAGGACCACCAGGCCAATCCTCGAACCGGAAGCCGAATATGAAAACGAAGGTTTGAAGTACGGAGTAGTATATCCGTGTGGGGCGGTAGTACTAAACGATACTTTGTTTGTTTATTACGGCGGAGCAGACATGGTAGTGTGTGTTGCCACTGCAAAAATGAATGAATTTTTATCTCAGCTCAGTTACGAAAGGGAAGAGATCCAGGTCAGTTATCCTGTACATCCACCGCCCGATGTTATAGTCAATAATCAGGAGCACGTACAAGGTTTCTGCTTGAAATGCCGGAAAAAGTATGAAATGAAAAATCCTAGACATATTATTATGAAAAATATGCGGCATGCTGTTCGTGGGATATGTCCGCGGTGCGGTACTAAAATGAATAAATTCGGAAAAAATTAAAAACTATAAATGTGAAGGTGACATATGGTTGACATGAGACGTTCTATCGAGAATCCTATCCTGATACCTTACTCTGAAAATACGTGGGAGGCAGACGGAGCTTTCAATGGATGTCCTGCACGCGATGGCGGTAAAGTTCATTTTGTTTACCGGGCAGTTTCAGCACCTCAACAAATCGCCGGTAATGAATTACCTCTATCTACGGTTGGTTATGCTTCTAGTAATGATGGCATACATTTCAGCAATCAACGGCAGTTTATCAAACCGGAATACGATTGGGAGCAATTCGGTTGTGAGGACCCACGGGTTACTAAAATGAATGGTAAATACTACGTTTTTTATACAGCGTTATCGGCTTTTCCTTTCTGTGCTTCATGTATTAAAGTCGGGGTAGCGATAACGCGCGATTTTAAAAAGATCAATGAAAAACATCTGGTTACACCCTTCAATTCCAAAGCTATGTCCCTTTTCCCCGAAAAAGTCGCCGGTAGATATGCAGTAGTGCTTAGTGTTAATACAGATATTCCTCCGACAAGGATTGCTGTAGCTTATTTCGACCGTGAAGAACAAATGTATTCGCCTACCTATTGGGAAGGCTGGTATTCACTATTGGATGATAACATTATCCCTTTACAACGGGGGCCTAAAGACCACATCGAAGCCGGTGCGCCTCCTATCAAGACTAAATACGGCTGGTTGCTTATATATTCATACATACAGAATTATTTTTCACCGCCGGCTGTTTTCGGTATTGAAGCAGCTTTACTAGATATACATAACCCGCAACGAATAATAGCGCGTACAGATAAACCGTTACTGGTGCCACAGGAAGAATACGAAAAGTACGGAAAAGTACCGAACATCGTTTTTCCAACCGGCGCAATGGTTAAAGATGATATGCTCTACATATATTATGGAGCAGCGGATACAACCTGTGCTGTGGCAGCCTGCAAACTGGAGACGCTCCTTGAAGATATGCTGGAGACAAGAATTAAACAGATCAGATTAACTCGATTCTCGGGCAATCCTGTGATTAAACCCAACCCTAAGTTACCCTGGCAAAGTCGTGCTGTTTTCAACCCGACTGCTTTGTACGAATACGGTAGAGTTCACCTTGTTTACCGAGCCATGTCGGAAGATAATACCTCGGTCATAGGGTTCGCATCCAGTGGCGACGGTTATACTTTTGAAGACCAACCCCAAGAACCGATTTATACCCCACGTGAAAACTTCGAAGCGAAACTGGTACCGGGTGGTAATTCCGGATGCGAAGATCCCAGATTGACAAGAATAGACGATACTATCTATATGCTTTATACCGCTTTTAACGGTCGAAGCGAACCACGAGTTGCCTTGACTCACATATCGTTGGATGATTTCATCGCCAGGTGTTGGAACTGGTCGCGCCCTATCTTAATCTCTCCGCCCAATGTACCGGATAAAGACGCAGCTATATTCCCCAAAAAGATCAATGGTAAATATGCTATTTTACACCGACTGGGAGTCAGCATTTGGCTGGATATGGTAGACGGCCTGAAATTCGAAGGCAACAAATGGCTGGGCGGCCATATTATCATGAGTCCGAAAGACGAATTGGCTGACACTGAAAAAGTTGGTATTTCGGGACCGCCTATCGAAACAAAATACGGCTGGCTGTTACTATATCATTGTGTATCCCGAAAAACTCAGCCGATGACCTATTATGTGGCTACAGCTTTACTGGATTTAAAAGATCCATCTAAAGTTATTACGCGCCGGAAAGTGCCGATTTTAGAGCCGGAAACACCTTATGAATTGTACGGACAGGTAAACAACGTGGTTTTTCCATGCGGTGCGGTAATTATCGGTGAAGACCTTTTTGTTTATTACGGCGGCGCAGATAGTGTTATTGGCGTGGCTACCATGAAAATAACCGAACTAATGAATAGTCTGATTACCTGGGCTGGTTTAGAAACGGAGTTGACAAAACTGGTAAAGAAAAAGTAAAGAATTGCCGGATATATTGATAATAGCCGTGAAAAAATAATATACTCTTTTAAGAGGGATTAAGTTGCTTACTGATTACGGTTATATCGTCTATTATCTGATTGCAGGTATTCTATTTGTCGTTGCTGCCATCGGTCTCCCCGTTCTCTTAAGACGGTTCCGTGTTGTTCAACAGAAACCTAACTCCGCAAAATATCTTACTTATGAATGTGGCATGGAGACCACCGGAAAAACCTGGATTCAATTTAACTTCCGTTATTACTTTTACGCATTGATATTTGTCACGCTGGACGTAATGGTTGTTTTTCTCTATCCGTGGGCAGTTCAATTGAAGCAATTGGGCGCTACGGCATTAATAAGTATATTTATCTTTGTTTTCATTATTGCTATCGGCTATATATACGCTTGGAAGAAAAAGGCTCTTGAATGGAACTAATTAATGCCACAAACCCCGATGGTTATTCCAGTAGAGAATTGGATAAAACCGAGGGCGAAGGTATAGAATCTACCAGAAAACTATTTCAAACGCGACTCGCGGATCCGGATAGCTGGTTGGGAGATGAACCCGGTCATAATATCATCTTGACAACGGCTGATTCATTAATTAATTGGGCGCGTTCTTCCTCTGTTTGGCCGGTCAACGCCGGATTAGCCTGTTGCGCCTTCGAGATGATATCGGCAGCTTCGTCGAGGTTTGATATTTCACGCTTTGGAATGGAAATATTTCGTCCTTCTCCACGTCAGGCAGACCTGTTGATTGTTAACGGAACTTTAACATGGAAAATGGCGCCGCAAGTGAAACGAATCTATGATCAAATGGCTGAACCTAAATGGGTTATCGCGATGGGTTCTTGTGCGATAAGCGGAGGTTTGTTCCATAATTCTTATGCGGTTGTGCCCGGTGTAAACATGATAATTCCAGTCGATGTCTATGTGCCTGGGTGTCCGCCGCGGCCTGAAGCGTTACTTTATGGAATCCAAATGCTACACAAAAAGATAAAACGCCAAAGTATTGCCATGAGAAGGATAAGAGCATGACAACCGCGCTGGCCGCAACGGAAATAACTCCCAAGTTAGAAGCAACTTTACCGGGATGTATTGTAGAATCCAACGGTAATACGGTTGTTGTCAAAGCTGAGTCTCTCCACCAGGTGGCTTCTTTCCTGAAAACCACGGTAGGACTTGACTTCAATTACCTCAATTACATAACCGCAGTCGATTATCAGACTCATTTAGAAGTGGTGTATCATCTGATTTCAATTGAGCATAATCACGACATGATACTAAAAACGCGATTAATCGATCGTGAAAAACCGACGCTAGCTTCGGTAGTCGACCTGTGGAAAGGAGCTGATTTTCAGGAGAGGGAAATTTACGACCTCTTCGGAATCAGTTTTACCGGCCACCCTAATCTCAAGCGTATTTTCCTGTGGGATGGATTTCAGGGATACCCCCTGCGGAAGGATTTCAAAAAATAATGGCTTTAAAAACCGAAACTTTTATCTTGAATGCCGGACCGCAGCATCCCAGTACGCACGGGGTGTTTCGCATGCGCATGACTCTGGATGGTGAAGTCATTCAGGATGTAGAACCGGTTTTTGGTTATCTTCACCGCGGTGTAGAAAAATTGGCCGAGGGTCTTGCTTATCCTCAGGATATTGTTTTTACCGACAGACTGGACTATTTGGCTTCAATGACCAACAACCAAGCATACGTCGTGGCTGTAGAGAAGTTGGCAGGGATTCAAGTCCCGGAACGTGCCGAATATCTGCGGGTCATCATGGCCGAGCTAATGCGTATTTCCAGTCATCTGATGGCTGTGGGTTTTCTCCTCAACGATTTAGGCGCTTTCATGACGCCTCTCTTATATATGTATCGGGAAAGAGAAAAAATTCTGGACCTGTTCGACATGGTTTGCGGGCAGAGGTTGACGTACAACTATATGCGTATCGGAGGAGTGAGCCAAGACATTCCTGAAGAATTTCTACCGGCGCTAAATAAATTTATCGACAGCTTACCTGGATTCATCACTGAATACGATCAGCTTTTAGCTACGAATGAAATATTACTCGTCAGAACGAAAAATGTCGGCATTTTAAGTAAAGAATCGGCAATTAATTACTCTACTGCGGGTCCGGTACTCCGCGCCAGCGGTGTGAAATGGGATATTCGGAAAGCCGACCCGTACTCAGTCTACAACCGTTTCAATTTTGAGATTCCGACTGGAACGAAAGGCGACGTATACGACCGATATCGCGTTAGGATTGAGGAAATGCTCCAAAGTACCAATATTATCAAGCAGGCGATAGCGCAATTACCGTCCGGCGAAATTCAAACAAAAATATCGCGCATCCTGCGTCCGCCCAAAGGCGAGGCTTATGGACACATCGAAGGCCCAAAGGGTGAAATAGGATTTTATCTGGTATCAGACGGTTCAGCTAATCCTTACCGTTGGCATATGCGACCTCCATCCTTAATTAATTTAACTGCTCTTAGAGAGATGCTGATTGGTGTGAAAATAGCGGATGCTATGGCCATATTCGGTAGTATTGATATCTGCGTTGGGGAGGTAGATCGGTAATGTCTATCTTTGGACGCAGTGTTTTCCCACCGAATTTTCATCCCACCATTTTACCGTCTGATTGGCCGGCAGGATTCTGGAGCCACATGATAATTTTTGTGGTTATCCTTTTTGTTTTTATAATTCTCATGGCCATGGCGTTCATTTATATTGAACGGAGAGTGCTTGGCCGATTCCAGATTCGTATCGGTCCTAACCGTGTCGGACCATTCGGTCTTTTTCAGCCGGTAGCCGATACAATCAAGATTCTGATTAAAGAAGATATCGTGCCACTGAACGCCGATAAAATAATACATCTGCTAGCGCCGGCGATAGCATTTATACCAGTGGTGATGGTTTTTGCGGTGATACCGTTTCAGAATGGAGCGGCTCTAGTCGATCTTAATATCGGTATTGTTTATATCGTGGCGGTCAGTTCTGTGAGTGTGGTGGGCATGGTCATGGCTGGCTGGAGTTCCAATAACAAATATGCGCTCGTTAGTGCCATGCGTGTCATCGCTCAGGTCGTGAGTTATGAAATACCGCTCGCTTTGGCTGTTGTTGGTGTAGTATTATTTGCCGGTACGCTGTCAATGAACGGCATCGTGCAGGCACAGAATATTCCATATATACTACTGCAACCGATGGGTTTTCTAATCTATTTTCTGGCGGCGCTGGCGGAGATTAACCGGACGCCTTTTGACTTATTGGAGGCAGAAGGAGAGATCGTGGCAGGCTATAACATCGAGTATTCCGGCATCAAATTTGCGCTGTTTTTCCTCGCCGAGTACACCGAAGCCGTGGCCATTTCCGCAATCATTACAACCTTATACCTCGGTGGATGGAAAGGTCCGTTCATACCGCCGGTACTATGGTTTCTGATTAAAGTCTTTGCAGTCTTCTTTGTGATTATTTGGATACGCTCCACTTTACCACGTCTACGTATCGATCAGGTGATGGGATTCGCGTGGAAGTTTCTCTTACCGTTGGCATTGATCAATCTCCTGATAACGGGTATCCAAGTGGTGTTCTTACCTGATATTTCACAATGGTTAATCGTGGTTATGAATATCGTACTGGCGGCAGTGCTGGTATTTTTGTTCTCGCGGTCTTTCAGGACGAGAGGAGATAAAATTGAAGCTCAATAACTACGGAGAAGGGATTGCGAGAGGGATGGCGGTGACAATGAAAAATGCCATACGCCGGCCGATCACGACGCAATACCCGGAGCAGAAGTTGAATGTCTCCCGCCGCACAAGGGGAAATCAACTTGTTTGGAACAAAGATGCTTGCATCGCCTGCAGTATGTGTGCCAAGGCTTGTCCGGTGAGCTGCATCGATATGGTAACATCTCGCGATGAGAATAAAAAGTTGAAAATGGACAAAATGGATGTAGATACCGGGCTATGTATCTCATGCGGATTATGTGTCGAGGCTTGCCCGCAGAAGTGTTTATTCATGGACAGCGCTTATGAGAAGGCGCGTTATTCACGTAAAGATTTAAAATTAACCAAAGAAGATATTTTAATGACTGAGAAATCAAAGCCAAGTGGATATTATAGTCCGGAAAATGGAGCAAAGTTACCAAAACAAACTTTGCTGATTGACAGGAAGTAAATGGGACAGGTAATTGCATTCTGGGTATTTGCGGTTGGTATCATTGGTGCTGCCTTAGGCGTAGTGCTATTGAAGAATGTGTTTCGGGCAGCGGTGTTGCTGGTAACCTGTTTTCTCGCTGTCGCTGGAGTTTTCATTTTACTAAGCGCCGATTTTCTGGCTGCGATGCAAATCCTGATTTATGTGGGCGCCATCGCCATCCTGGTAATTCTGGCAATCATGCTCACGAAACAGGTGACGTTCGGCAGCCCTTCCAATAAATTCAAATTTCCGGCTCTGATTATCGCGGCTTTATTCTGTAGCGGAGTAATCTACGCTATAGTCAATACGCATTGGCAAATATCTACAGTCGCTCCGACCGGTACTACTACCTCCGGACTGGGCATGAAACTTTTTGGAAAGAACGGTTTTATCTTACCGTTGGAAATTATGCCAACGGTTTTGTTAGCTACCATCCTTGGAGCAATCGTTTTAGTAAAGGACAGGAAATAATGACAATCGGATTGGAACATTATCTGGTACTCTCGGCCATTTTGTTTTCTATTGGTCTATATGGCGCTTTAGCCAAACACAATGCTATCGTGATTTTAATGTCTATCGAAATCATGCTGAGTGCGGTAAATATTGCCCTGGTTGCTTTCTCCCGGTTTGTGGTGCCGACCGCGTTAACCGGGCAAGTTTTTGCCCTGTTTGCGATGGGTGTAGCAGCCGCTGAGACTGCAGTGGGACTGGCAATTATAATATCCATCTACCGTAATAAAGAGACAATTGATGCAAATAAAATCGATTTAATGAAATGGTAAAGTGATGCAAAACAATTTTGTTTGGCTAATATTTTTAATACCGCTTTTGTCGTTTGCGGTGGTATCTTTGATTCTTAAGCCTTTGTTTAAGAATAAACCGAAGTTTGCCGGGTATACGACCATTGCGGCTGTCTCTGCTTCATTTATTTTGTCACTCATCGTACTATTCAAATTGCTTGGTGCGCCAAACCACGAACTAGTTGTGCCGGAAATTAACTGGATTATCATTCCAAATGGAGTAACCATCCATTTGGGTGTAATGGTTGATGCACTAACCGGAATAATGCTTATGGTTGTCACCACCGTCAGCCTCATGGTGCAAATCTATTCACAGGGTTATATGAAGGACGATCCCGGCTATCATCGCTATTATGCGGTGATGTCTTTATTCACTACGGCAATGTTGGGTCTGGTAATGGCCGACAGCTTGCTTCTGGCTTTCATGTTCTGGGAGTTAGTAGGTTTATGTTCTTATCTGCTTATAGGTTTCTGGTTTCATAAACCGTCAGCTGCTAATGCGGCCAAGAAAGCTTTCATCGTTACGCGTATCGGGGATTTCGGTTTCTTAGCGGCAATTATCCTGCTTTACGCCAATACTGGCACATTTAATATTGCGGATTTACACAGTTTGGCAATTAGCGGCATGTTAGCCGGCAGTGTCCTGACATGGGCAGCAATAGGTATCTTTGCCGGAGCGATGGGTAAATCAGCTCAATTCCCGTTACATGTCTGGTTACCCGATGCTATGGAAGGCCCGACACCGGTAAGCGCTCTTATCCATGCGGCAACAATGGCCGCCGCCGGTGTTTTTCTGGTCGCCCGGACATATCCACTTTTTGAGTATTCAGCCACTGCGCTGCGTACCGTCGGCATTATCGGTGGTTTTACTGCTATTTTCGCGGCCTCCATTGCTCTTGTGCAGAATGATATTAAACGTGTTCTCGCCTATTCTACTATCAGTCAATTGGGGTATATGATGCTCGGTTTGGCAACCGGTGGAGTTGCCGTAGGTATCTTCCACCTGTTTAACCACGCCTTTTTTAAGGCATTGCTATTCCTTGGAGCCGGCAGCATCAATCACGCTACCAAGACATTCGATATGAGAGAAATGGGCGGATTGCGAAAGGCAATGCCCAAGACTTTTGCAACTTTCCTGATTGGGGCGGCAAGTTTGGCGGGTATCTGGCCGCTTTCCGGATTCTGGAGCAAAGATGCGATATTGTCAAATGCATGGGATAAACAACCCTTGTTGTTTGTATTAGTACTGATAACTGTTTTTATGACAGCATTTTATATGTTCCGCGTGGTATTTATGACCTTCGGCGGCACGTATCACGGGAAAGAACATCTACACGAATCGTCATCCGTGATGACAATACCTTTGATTGTTCTAGCCGTTTTGGCTGTGGGTTCCGGTTTCTTCAATATCACCGGAGGATTCAGCTCATTCTTCGGCGCCGGAGAAACACATAGTGTCCTCCAAGGATTATTCGGTATCTTCACCGAACCGTTACCCTGGATTTCACTGATATTGGCTGGAGCTGGAATCTTCCTGGCTTACGCGATATACAGTCGCAAGTGGCTATCCGCCGAATCTCTGGGTAGAGTATTTTCGCCTCTGTACAAATTGTTCTATCACAAATACTGGATCGACGAGCTGTACGAAGGAATCATCGTAAAGAAGCTACTGATGGGTGGTCTTTTCAAAGCCGCTCATTTCTTTGACACCAAGGTAATCGATGGCGGTATCAATACTTTTATTGTACAAAAAGTGATTGTCAAGAATTTCTTTGCCGGTCTTTTCGCCTTTGATAGAAAGGGCGTAGATGGTGCGGTAAATGGTGTGGCCGGTACGACTTTGGTTGCCGGTAAAACTGTACGTAAAGTACAGACGGGACAATTACAATTCTACGGCCTGGTTATTGGATTAGGTATCCTGGCGTTGATTGTCAGTCTGTTGTTATTAGGTTGAGTGTGAATTACTTGTAGGGGGTAGAAGATTGAATTTTAATATTCTTTCAATAATAATTTTTCTCCCTGCCCTGGGAGCAATTATAGTCGCTTGTATATCTAATTCCCGTGCGAAGCTGATTAAATATATTGCAGCATTATTTACTCTGGTGCCCCTGATTTTAGGCATTATAATGTTCTTCAACTTCGATAAATCATCCGCCATGGCCGGCGTTATGCAATTCCAGGAAAAGGCATCCTGGATTCCTTTAATCAATTCTTATTACCATGTGGGGCTGGACGGTATCAGTTTACCCTTATTCCTCCTGATGGATTTCCTGGGTTTCCTGGTTGTTTTAATTTCCTGGAAAATCGACCTTAGACCGAGAGAGTATTTTGCCTGGCTTTTATTATTGGAAACCAGCATTTTAGGTGTGTTCGCTTCGCTCGACATTTTACTGTTCTTCATCTTCTGGGAAATCGAAGTCATACCAATGTTCTTCCTGATCTCCATCTGGGGCTCCGGGAGGAAGGAATATTCTGCTCTCAAATATGTTCTGTATACTTTGTTCGGAAGTGCTATGATGTTAGCCGGTATCCTTTGCTTGTATTTTACAACGCATAGTCTGGATATGGTGCAAATCGCCCAAAGCGGCATCGGTTCGTACGTTATGGTTGTGCCGTCGGCGTTAATGTTCTTCCTGTTACTAGGTGGTTTTGCGGTTAAATTACCGGTTTTTCCATTTCATACCTGGTTACCGGATGCACATACCGATGCGCCAACGGCCGTCAGTGTGGTCTTGGCCGGAGCGCTTTTAAAGATGGGTGGCTATGGGATGATACGTATTTGCGTATCAATATTCCCCGCCGTTGCCCGTCAATGGGCACCGCTATTGTTAGGACTGGCAGTAGTTAATATAATATATGGCGCGGCGGTGACACTCAAGCAAACCGATATCAAGAGAATGATCGCTTATAGCAGTATCAGCCATATGGGGTTTGTCTTGCTTGGTATTTTCGCACTGACGCAAGTGAGCATGGTCGGCGCGACCATGCAAATGGTCAGCCACGGTCTGATAACCGGTCTTTTGTTTGCTACTGCCGGAATCGTGATGCATAATACGCACGAACGTGATATCTCCAAGTTGGGTGGATTAGCACGCCAGATTCCAATGATAACCGTAATCTTTACTATTGCCGGTCTGGGCGCGATGGGTGTGCCCAGCACCAGTGGTTTCATTTCGGAGTTTATGATCTTTTTAGGCAGTTTCGGTAGTACTACCGTCGTTGGCGCCAGAGTTTTCACTATAATTGCGATTTTGGGTATTCTGATGGGCGCGGGGTACATTTTATGGCTGTTGCAAAGAGTATTTTACGGACCGCCGCAGGATAAGTATAACGGCACTAAAGACGCCGACACATTGGAACGGGTATATTCGGCCGTTTTTATTATCCTTATTTTCATCATCGGGTTGGACCCATCAATATTGACCAACATCATCAAGACTGGAATTTCACCCATTATACATTTGATAGGCGGGTAAGGACCGTTTCATTATTTAAGATCTTAGAGGAGTAGGGTTTTGAACCTTGTATTGATAGCGCCGGAGATAAGTATACTTGTTACCGCAATCCTGGTGATTGTGCTAGACCTATTTGTACGGCGTAAAGGTTGGTTGGCAATAGTCAGTCTGGTTGGGTTGGCAGTGTCTTTCGGCTTTACTGTTTCTCTATGGGGCGTTAATCCTCAAACTGTCTTCAACAATATGCTGGTCGTCGATAAATTTGCACTGTTCTTCAAACTATTATTCCCGGTAATGACGGCACTGGTAATTCTGGCTTCTACGGATTATGTATCCAGGTTCGAACGTTTTCAGGGTGAATATTATGCCCTGGTGCTGCTATCCACATTAGGTATGATGCTGATTTCAGCCGCCACCGACCTGATTTCCATCTTTGTCGCGCTGGAACTGATAAGTATATCTTTATATGCGCTGGTGGGTTTTTTAAAGGATTCAAAATCTTCAGAAGCATCATTGAAGTATCTCCTACTCGGAGCAATAGCTTCGGCGATATTGCTTTACGGCATGGCTTTTATCTTCGGCTTTACCGGAAAAACACGATTGGGGGAAATCTCCCAGGCAATACAGATGATCGGTTTGCCGGGTGCTTCAGCCGCGTCCGGACTGATGCTTGGACTCGTACTATTAATCGTCGGGTTTGGTTTTAAGATTGCGGCTTTTCCGTTCCAGATGTGGGTACCCGATGTTTATGAAGGGGCACCGACTCCTATCACCGCGTATCTCTCGGTAGCCAGTAAAGCGGCCGGTTTCGCTATCATTCTTCGTCTTTTCTACACAGCTTTTAGTTTCCCCATCTGGCTCAGTCAAGATTGGGGTATGGTATTCGCCGTTCTGGCGGCCGTCGGCATGACGGTGGGTAATATCGTCGCCATTCCCCAGACCAATATTAAACGCATGCTGGCTTACTCCAGCATCGCGCAAGCAGGATATCTTATTTTAGGTATCGCCACGATGGGATTTTCCCCGATGGTGAGCCGACTCGGGCAGAGTAGTTTACTCTTTTTCCTGGCCGGATATGCTGTGACCAACCTGGGGGCGTTCATTGCCGTGATTGCTCTCTCAAATAAAGTTGTTAGCGACCGCATCAGCGACTACGATGGTATGGGCAAGCGGGCACCGATGATTTCATTGGCCCTGACACTGTGCCTTGTCTCTTTAACGGGAATTCCGCCGACGGCTGGATTTATGGCCAAATTCTATATCTTCAGTTCCGCCGTACAACATAACCTGTTATGGCTGGTCATTATCGCTGTGTTGAATAGCGTCATCTCCGCTTATTACTATCTACGGGTAGTCAAAGTGATGTGGTTTAATGAGCCGAAGTTTGAAGGAAAAGTCTTCAGTTCGGTTGCGCTTCGTGTCGCGCTATTAATCTGTTGTCTGGGTGTTATCCTATTAGGTGTTCTGCCTAATTATGGAATCAAACTAGCTGAAATAGCCGCCAAGATGTTCGCGTTTTAAAAAAACTAATTCGGGTTAAGGTAAGATACAATAAGCGGGAGTGATATTATAATCCCGCTTATTGTATACTTTTTGTTATCCTTTTAGTAATCTATAAGGTTTAGATACAGGATTGTGACGTGCAAAAACCAAACTACATTCTGGCTATCGATGAAGGCACCACCGGCACCACGTCGCTCTTAATCGACGTTGAAGGGCAGGTAGTCAATAAAGCCTATCGGGAAGTGCATCCTGTTTACCCCCAGCCCGGTTGGGTCGAGGAAGATGCCGAAGAGCTTTTCCGTAAAGCCATTGCCGGAGCTCAGGATGTAATTAAAATATCCGGTATCGATATCTCGCAAGTAAAAGGCATCGGCATCACGAATCAGCGTGAAACCACGGTTGTCTGGGACCGTTATACCGGCAAACCTGTGACCAACGCCATCGTCTGGCAATGTCGCCGTTCAGCGGCTATCTGTGAGGAATTAAAACAAAAAGGCTTTGATAAACTGGTTAGAGAAAAAACGGGATTAATTATCGATGCGTATTTCTCAGGAACAAAGTTACGCTGGATTCTAGACCATGTACCCAATGGGCAGAAACGTGCGGAACAGGGCGATCTTCTATTCGGCACAGTAGACTCATGGTTGGTCTGGAATCTGACGGCGGGTAAGGTACATATTACCGATTACAGTAATGCCTCTCGCACGATGCTATTCAATATCCATTCTTTGCAGTGGGATAAAGAATTGTTATCCATGCTTAATATCCCGGTAGCGGTTTTACCCAGGGTTTTGCCATCGAGCCAGGTTTATGGAGAAACAATACCCGAAATCTTCGGAATAAAGATACCGATTAGCGGTATCGCTGGCGACCAGCAGGCGGCTCTCTTCGGGCAGGCATGTTATGAAGTCAGTAATGCCAAGAATACCTACGGCACAGGCTCGTTTATTTTGCTTAACACCGGTAACAAACCTGTAAATTCTAAGAGCGGTTTACTAACTACAGTAGCCTGGGGTATCGATAACAAGGTGACATACGCGCTGGAGGGAAGTATTTTTGTAACCGGTGCGGCGGTGCAATGGCTACGTGATGAAATGAATCTGATTAAAAATGCGACTGAAAGCGAAACTGTAGCAAATTCGGTGCCGGATAACGGTGGAGTATATGTAGTGCCGGCATTCGTCGGTTTGGGAGCTCCTTATTGGGATATGTATGCGCGCGGCATTATTATCGGTATCACCCGCGGAACGCACAAAGGACACATTGTCAGAGCGACTTTAGAGGCAATCGATTATCAAGTCCGTGATGTCATTGATGTTATGAGTAATGAGTCTGGCGTAAAAATACCATTGTTGAGAGTAGATGGCGGCGGGACTGCCAACTCTTTAATGATGCAATTTCAGGCTGATATTTTAGGGATACCGGTACAGTTATCGGCTGTGCCGGATATAACGGCTTTAGGCGCGGGTTATCTGTCTGGTTTGGCTGTGGGATTCTGGAAGGATACGCATGAAATTGCACTGAAGCGCTCTATTTCCCGAACATACGAACCTAAAATGTCAACAGACCAGCGTGAGAAACTTTATAACAATTGGAAACGTGCGGTAGAACGCTCTCGCAACTGGGCAATTGAGTAATTCCCTGCACAATATGCTGAGTATTGGAGAGACGTCCCACGGAGTTTATCCTTTGTATTTGTATTTGATATTACTTTACCCATATAATAACTTTAAATGTCAGATATTATTGAAGGTAGAAATCCTGTCCTCGAATTACTGAAAGCCGGACGTTCCATTAATAAAATCCTGCTTGCCAGCAATGTTCAGAGACATAGCGTGATAGCTGAAATTTTAAATCTCGCCAAAACCAGAGGCACACCGGTTGAATTTGTCGACGAAAGTGTTATTCATCGTCTTAGTTTCACATCAGCCAGTCAGGGAATTATCGCATATGTCTCACCTAAAGAATATGTTAGTCTCGATGACCTGTTAAGTGTTTCCATGAGTAAAAAAGAATCTCCATTATATTGTATCCTCGACGGAATTGAAGACCCGCAGAATCTCGGTGCAATTCTGAGAACCGCAGATGCTACCGGATTTCACGGCCTTGTGGTCCGGGAAAGAAGGGCAGTTGGTCTGACTCCAATTGTAGCGAAATCATCCGCCGGAGCGATAGAATACATTCCGGTTGCCAGAGTAGCGAATATCTCTCAGTCAATTGAATTCTTGAAAAAGGCTAATGTCTGGATTATTGGTATTGATATGGCAGGCAGTGTAAATTACAATAAAATCGATTACAAAATGCCTACGGCTATTGTCATCGGTAATGAAGGGAACGGACTTTCCGACCTGGTAAGAAAGAGATGCGATACTGTTGCCTCGATCCCGATGAAAGGGAAAATCAGTTCGTTGAATGCTTCGGTGGCAACCGCCATCGTAATGTATGAGGCATTTCGGCAAAGGAGTCAATAAAGCTTTGTCGTCTGTTAACCCCTTTTCATACTCTGAACAATCACCTGCTTTCAAATTACGGCTCATCAAGCAGAACAAACACTGGCGTCATTACACGGTTGAATTCCCTGTTGTGTCTCCCCACTTTTACCCCGGCGGTGAAATCGCTCGGGGAGAGTACTTTGAACCGATACAAAAAGAAAATGTACCAATGGCGATTCTCATTCATGGCTGGGGCGACCACAGTGTTCTACCTTTTAAGTGGATGACAGACGGATTAGTTAAAAAAGGTATTGCCTGTTTTATTCTGTATCTGCCATTTCATGCCAGCCGTCTGCCCGATGAAATGAAGCCACGACTATCTAATTTAACTTCTGAAGAATGGTTTACGGGGTACCAAATGGCAGTTATCGACGTCAGACATATCATCGATTGGGCAAGCCAAAATAGTAAAATTGATAATCGTCAGATTACTGTTATCGCTTTAAGCCTGGGCGCTTTTGTTTCTTCGATCGCGATGGGGCTCGACGCCCGCATAAAAGCCGGTATTTTCATTGTGAATGGAGGCAATTCCGGCAAGATAATGCAAATGAGTCGGGTCTCTTATATCAGGAAAGGTTCCCGCATTTCAGATGACGAGTACCGGGAGCATCAAAATAAATACGCTAAATATCTAGCTGAAGTCTCGGAGAGAGGGTTTGAGAATGTGGAGCCGTCGGAAAGAAGTTACCTCATTGACCCGTTGACTTATGCTCCCATGTTGAAGGGACGGCCGGTTTTAATGATAAACGCACATTGGGACGAAGTCATTCCCGAAGAAGCCTCATTGGAATTTTGGCAGGACTGTGGAAAATGCGAACGCGTTTCTTTTCCTGCTACTCATGCCAGTATCTGGATATGGTATCCTTTAATAATACGTAGAATCAATAGATTTCTAAAAGCATCACTGTCATAACGATAGTTAATTCTTTCTTATAAATCATTACTCCCTAACAATAATTATCTAATATTATAAGTAACACCAAAGGCGATATTAAATAGCTACAATTTTGATTTATGTTATAATTCAAACATAGAAAAAACGAATCAATCTACACTCATGAAGGTTGTTTACATAATGAAATTCACCAAAATGCAGGGCGCTGGTAATGACTTTGTTGTCATTGAACCCAAGACAAATTGTCGCGACTGGTCCGACCTGGCAATAGAAATGTGCGATCGTCACTATGGCGTCGGTGCCGATGGTTTATTAATATCTTTGCCTTCTAAAATTGCTGATTTCAAGATGCGAATTTTTAATGCCGATGGTTCCGAATCTGCGGTGTGTGGTAATGGACTGCGATGCCTGGTGAAGCATTATCTTGAGAGTAACCCAATTAGTAACGATTCTACGATATCCGTTGAGACATCGATTGGCTTGCGAATCGCGAAGATACATAGTAGAAAACAAAATGTCATCGACATTCAGGTGAATATGGGTGAGCCGGAAATAGGGCTCGATTGTATTCCGGTAAGAGAAGTCGGAAATAAAAACATACTTGACATAACAACTAAGATGAACTATGTTATTAAGGTCGACGGAAAGGAACTGTTACTGAGTCTTGTTTCGATTGGAAATCCGCATGCCGTGCATTTCCAAAAAGGTACAATTAATAATTTCCCTCTATCCAAGTTAGGAAGCAAGGTAGAACAACACAAATTATTTCCGGATGAAACCAATTTTGAAGTCGTCAGAATTATCAATCGTAAAAAGGTTGAAGCCGTTGTTTGGGAGAGGGGAGTTGGTGAGACGTTAGCCTGTGGTAGCGGCGCTTGCGCCATCGTGGTGGCTGGAAATTTATTGGGATGGCTCGATAAGAAGGTTGATGTCATTTTACCTGGAGGGACTTTAAAAGTAAATTGGGATATAGATACAGACACCAATATCTATTTGAGCGGACCCGCTGCCACTGTATTTCACGGTGAATGGTGAACACATTTATTTTTATTACATTATTGAGAGGAAATAACACGTGAGATTATCGAAAAGAGTAGAAAATCTGCCTCCATATTTATTTGTCGAAATAAGCCGAAAAATTGCGGATAGAAAAGCAAGGGGTGAGGATGTCGTTAGTTTTGGCATTGGCGACCCGGATATTCCTACCCCACCGCATATTATAGAACGCCTTTGTAAAGAAGCACATGTGCCAGCTAATCATCGCTACCCCGAATCCGAAGGTTTATTGGAACTACGAAAAACAATCGCCAAATGGTACCTGCGGCGTTTCGGAGTTGCGCTAGATTCCGATAAGGAAATAGCGCCCCTGATCGGTTCTAAAGAGGGAGTTGCACATATTGCATTGTGCTTGTTGAATCCGGGAGATACGGCGTTAATTACCGACCCTGGATACCCCGTATATACAATAGGTACCAATCTGGTGGGCGGAAAACCATACTATTTGCCAATTTCTCCGAAAAACAACTTTTTACCCGACCTGGATAACATACCGGAAGCTGTTTTAAAAGAGAGCAAGGTGTTATGGCTAAACTATCCCAATAATCCTACTGGCGCAGTTGCTGACTTGCAGTTTTTCAATAAAGCAGTAGCATTCGCGGAAAAGCACGATATCTGCATTTGTCATGATGGCCCTTATTCGGAAGTTGCTTTTGATGGCTATACCCCGGTTAGTTTTTTACAGGCTGAAGGCGCGAGAGAAGTCGGCATAGAATTTCATTCTTTGTCAAAAACGTATAATATGACCGGCTGGCGTATTGGCATGGTCGTGGGTAACGCAGCAGCCATTACTGCTCTGAAAACTATGAAATCCAATCTTGATTCCGGTATCCCGCAGGCAATTCAATACGCAGCTATTGAAGCACTAAATGGACCTCAGGATTGCATCAAAGAGCATAACGATATATACCAACGTCGCCGCGATCTGATTGTAGATACCTTGAATAAAATGGGGCTTGAAGCAAAATCGCCGAAAGCAAGTCTCTACATATGGGCAAAAGTTCCCAACGGTTTTACTTCAGTCGAATTTACCAATGATTTATTGGAAAAAGTGGGCGTAGTAGTAACACCGGGTATCGGATATGGAAGCAATGGCGAAGGTTACGTCAGACTATCGTTGACAATCCCCGATGCTTCTTTGCTTAAAGGGCTCTCCCGTATGGCTACCTGGCACGATAGTAAGAATATCCTCAGACCAAAGAAAGTATAAAATCATTAAAGGTAATTCCAGTTAAAAGCGGATGTCTTTATCGATATCCGCTTTTTTGTTTGTCATCAATAATGACGTTTGTGATTAGAACGATCGGCAATATTAAGATTAACTAAAAATGACAGGCCTATCCTTTTGGGTTAGCATCCGTTATATATTTAACTTGGTTGTGTTCTACACCAAAATAATAACCGAGAATCGAGGAGATGCTTAATGAGAAAGTCATTATATATCGGAGGAACACTGCTACTATTAATTTGCGTGCTGATGAGTGTGTCATGCGCCTCAAAGCAAGTTTCTACAACTTCAGATTACGGAGGTTACCCCGTTGTTACGACCACAGCGACAACAACTATGACTATGCCACCGCAAAGTGTGCCAACTTTCATGTCTGGTAGTAGTAAAGAAATTACTCCTACTGTAATTGGGACTGAGCCATATCAAACAGACAATGGTGCGATCCAAACAACACCAACACTTTCTACAATAGATACCGGTGGAGAAGAATCAGACAGTCCGGATATCCAGCGTATGATAGTGCGCACCAGCAACATAAGTCTGGTAGTGAGCGATATCGCCGACTCTATGGAGAAAATTACCAAACTCGCCGAAGATAATCAGGGTTATGTTGTCACTTCAAACCAGTGGAAGGAGAACGAAACAATCCTCGGCACGATTACGATTCGCGTACCTGTTGGAGAATTCGATACTGCTATGTCGACCTTAAGGGGAATGGCGGTTGAGGTGACCTCCGAAAATACGACTTCTCAAGATGTTACCGAAGACTATGTTGACCTGAATGCGGACTTAACGAATCTTGAAGCTACGGAAGCACAGTTATTGCAAATAATGACCAAAGCCGACAAAGTGGAAGATATTCTAGCAGTTCAGGATCAGCTCACCAACATCCAAGGGCAGATTGAGACTACTAAAGGTCGGATGCAATATCTGGAACAAACTTCAGCGACTTCCCTGATAAATATCTCCCTGTCTCAGTCTAAATTGAATGTCAGTTTAACAGCAATGAGTGGCAGAAATGTCAGGGGAGGTGAAAACGTTTATTTCTCTGCTGATGTTTCGGGAGGTTTCTCTCCTTATAATTACAAGTGGGATTTCGGCGATAAATCCACCAGTACTGACGCGTCTCCGGTTCATGTATACAATGCCTCGGGTAATTACACTGTGTCTCTTGTGATCACAGATGATAAAGGAAACACCGCAAATGATACAAGGACTGATTACATCACCGTCCAATCCGGTTGGAACGTCGGAAATGTCGTCAATACAGCCTGGAAAGGGTTGAGCGGCTTTTTCCATGTGTTAGTTAATGTTCTTATCTGGATTGGCATTTTCAGCCCGATTTGGATCATCGTAGGATTAATAGTTTGGATGATTTTACGTAATAGAAAAATCAGAAAAATGAAAAAGACCAACTAAAGGGAATTTATTATCAAAATAAAGAGAACCTCCTATCGTTGATTTAAACTACGGTAGGAGGTTCTTTAATTTTATACGAATCTTTTCTTGTCTAATAAAACGTGAAAAAACTAAATTTTGCCTTTTTCCTTAAGATCGTGTGCCTTTTTTATTGAACAAGCTTCACATCTGAATTCGGGAATTGATTCCGTCTTATCATACTTCCTGGTCTTCACTAACCGGTATCCTCGCGCAATTATCCCGCAGTCTACACACTTTACTTCATCCTTTACGTTCCAGACCGGTCCCAATTTATCGGAATTAAATATAAACCTATCCACCCAGAAGAATATCAGCCCGCCAATCAGATTGGCAACAATAGCACCTATCCAATCGGCTTTTGTCCCAAATATGCTGGGAGAGTGTTTAAAATATGAGATAATCGGCGCTAGGATCGGGGTACTGAGCTGCCATCTGAGTAAATACAGTAAGTAACGTTTCCAAACCATATATTATCCTTTCTATTACCGGATAATATAATAATACAACGTTCCCTCCCTGCCCTTCACCGGGAATACTTTACATAATAATCACTCCAGGCTAAATGGCGGATATTTATCGGTTACCAGCATAAAAGCATATGCAAAGACTCGGATAGTCCATCTGTAAACACCAGCCACAAAATCGAAAAGTCCTCTGGGGTATTCACCGGTGAAGAGAATCGCAAACCAGGCAATAATCACACAAAGAAATGCTGCGAGGCCTAAAAAGGCCAGTATTATATAATGAGGAATCGCCAGGAACCATTTAATAATAGGATACCATCTATTGAGATCCTTTTTAACATCCGGATATGGGATATCGATGTGTACCGCCTGTTCTTCATCGGTTGATGGATAGACGTCCGTGATTAACGATAGATAACTGAGTACGCGAGAGCCGAACCTGGTAATCGCCAGATTCCAGTCAAACCACCATTTAGGATATTTTTGCTGAAAAACAATCATTAAAAGAGTTGCGAAAAAAATAATACCAACTCCTGAAGCTGACCCCATTGTCCATCCGTGTGCATGCTGTCGTCACGATGTGCCCGGACCTGTAAGCAAAGCCAGAACAATAGCAATAGGAATGACTGTAAAGATACGGAAGAAGGATGTCAGTCTATTTAGTTTCCGGTCAGGATAATCGATTTTCAGTTTCGTCGGGTAATCTATTGTGTTATCAGGCATGTTTTTATCTCCTTTTTTATTTATATATTTAAAGCTAATTGATTAATCATTTAAACGCTTTAATTCAAAAATGACAGGGTTTTTAATATCCGGACAAATAACATTAATGATATCGGGATCGGGATATTGAGGCATGATTCCGCCGTAACGGAGAAGACGTAAATTCGGGTAGATATTATGCCAGGCTCCTAAACAGACACCTCCCGGAACTAATCCATTCACTGCCAACTTTCATACAATATTTACAGGTACCTTTTTGACTGATTACGCGAATACGAACTTTATATGTTTTAGCCATTTTAAATATATCCTTATGAATTTGTTTAATTGCCAAGATAATACAGCCGAAACCGTTTACTGTCAATGAACAACGATATTTACGCCTGTGACACACTACATAACATATATTATACGCCCCTATAGTCTCCGGAAGTGATATATTGTTTACATAAAATAACTCCGGTCGGTTGGGGGTAAGTCGTTTATCAGGTTATTTAACCAGCGTGTAATTATTCTGAAATTAATAGAACGTTTTACTTGGTATTATTATCGGTTGTAAAGCACCCTGCTGAAATGATCCCATAAAACGAACAACTGTTCGAAACAAATGTAGTATAAATATATATTATATGAAAGTGAAATAGATTAAAAATAAAGCAAAATTATAAACGTAATAACCAGTTAATAACTATGGTTCATCAGGAAATATAAAAATAACAATAAATTATAAAAAGCATAAAATCTATAGAAATCGATAAATTATTATGTAATGTATAAAATTACTAAATTGCGGTTGAGGGAACTTTGGAACAAATATTATAAAAAAGTAATGACAAAAGAGAAAATATAATCTTTGTTAGTGTCTTTACATTAAAAAATAGTTATAACGGCCTAATTTTCGACTACAGTGAGTCGCAAGCTCAATATTGTGGCTAAAAACCGGTTTAATGAGTTAAAAGCTTATTTATTTGTTCCAACAGACTTTTTAGACCCCATTTATTTACCGAAGAAACAAAGATGACATTTTCTTCTCTTTCCGGTTGGTTATCGGTCAAATATTGTAATGCTTCTTCTTCGGTCCAGTTTTTATCCTTCCCTAGCAACAAGTCGATTTTGTTCAAAACGGTAATTCTGGGTTTATTAAATAAATTTAAATCTTTTAAAATATTTTCCACGGCGTGATTTTCTTCCGCCGCATAAGCAGAAGAAAAATCGATAACGTTTAATAATAGATCGGCTTCTTCAAGCTCTTCAAGTGTCGCTCGGAAAGCTTTGATAATGTTTGGTGGTAATTTTCGAATAAAACCTACAGTATCGCTTAACAATGCAAAATTACCATCAGGTAATAAAATCCGTCTTGTGGTTGGGTCGAGGGTGGTAAAGACTTTATTTTCACTGGCCACATTAGCGCGACTGAGAGCATTAAGGAGAGTACTTTTACCGGCGTTGGTATAACCGACAAGTGCAACGACAGGGATCCCGCTTTTATGACGTCTCTGACGATATAAATAACGCTGTTGGCTCACTTTATCCACTTCCGCGCTGAGACGTTGTATTCTCTTTTGTATCAGGCGTCGGTCAGTCTCCAGTTGGGATTCCCCCGGACCTCTGGTGCCGATACCGCCACCCAATCTCTCCAGATGGCTCCATTGTCCGGCTAATCGTGGCAATAAATATTGATGTTGTGCTAATTCAACCTGGAGTTTCCCCTCTCGCGTTAGAGCTCGCTTACCGAAGATATCCAGAATCAAAGCCACACGGTCGACGACTTTTACCTGAAGAGCTTCTTCCAGATTTCTTTGTTGTACCGGTGAAAGCTCATCATCAAAAACAACCGTGTCATATTTTAAAGTATCTTTTAGAGTTACTATTTCATCGAGTTTGCCTTTTCCCAGATAGAGAGCTTTTGTCGGCATATCGAGGCGTTGTATGGCTTTTCCGACTACTTCTGCTCCCGCCGATTTTGCTAATTGGGCTAATTCATTCTGGGAGGCTTCCGCTGAGACAATCTGAGAAGTCTCTTTAGTAGCTACTGTAACGAGAAACACTTTTTCGGGTAATACCCTGGTTGTTATAGTACCTTTTTTGATTGTCTTCTCCCAAACGAAATATTATGTAAAGTTACTTCGTGAGTCGAATTATCCTGAGATTAAATAAGCATAAGGTCGATTACAGTATATTCTGCCACAATCCGATTGAATATGGAATAACAGATTTGAATTAAAACGATAATCAGGTTTTTCCCTCGATTATCTTTACGGCCGCAAAGTCATTACATAACTTTTCAGGGAATAATACAACTAAAGGCTTACCGATAATACCAAATATATATAACATTATCGTCGAAAAAGGGCTGCTTCTGAATCTCCATCGAGGACGATAGAATGGATGTATCTTATATCCTCTTTTTACAAACTCTTCCGGTAACCAGCCTGATTGGTGTTCCAGATACGGATTGGTTTTACCCTTTAATGTCAAGTCATTCCCCCATGGAGTCGTGACAATAACAACTTTCCGCGCAATATGCTCTAATTTATCAAGAAGTTTAAATCCTTCTTCTTTTTTTAAATGTTCAATAAGCTCAATACAGGTAACAGCATCGAAAGACTTGTCAGGGAATGATAGCTTCGTGACGTCCTCGCGAATCAGTGTTTTGTAATTATCGTTTTCCTTAGCTTTTTTTAAATCGTCTTCGTATATATCGATCCCGGTAGTATCGTAATCCCGATATACTTGAAACACTCCCGGACCGCAACCGACGTCCAGAACGGTTTTAACATTTCTCAAATTATTCTTTATTAACTTCTCATATTGTTTTCTACCGGTATAAGGCAGTTTAAAAGATAACCAGTCAAAAATCGAGTTAATCAATTTTCCCCTTATATTACACTTTTAAATATCACTGACTTACTGGTATCGTTATTTTATCTCCCGGCCGTTAAAGCTGCCTTAATCTTATCAGGTGTGGCTGGTAATTTAAAAATTCTGACTCCGCAAGCGTTATAGATAGCATTTAATACCGCCGGCGCAGTTGAGGTCATCGTCATTTCACCGATACCGGTAGCTCCAAGAGGACCGCCGATACGTGGTGTTTCCCGGGTGATGATGGTACTATCAAAACTATCTTTAATAGTCGGGAATTTGAAACTGATATAGTCTTTGGTTTTACCGAGTATATATTCCTCTCTAAGAGCAAACCCGACTCCCTGATCCATACCGCCTTCCATCTGGCCTTCGAGCGCCTGAGAATTGATAATCGTACCGGGGTCAACGGCTGAAGTCATTTTTAAAACGCGAACCGCCCCCGTCTCGGTGTCCACTTCTACTTCAGCCATCTGAATATTGTGACAGTCTGAGACGAAAGAATTACCCTGTCCTGTCTTTGGGTCAAGTCCCGCAGGTATGTCGTTCTTGAAAGAACCTTCGTAGCGGGTTGGCTTTCCAGCTTGTTTCATTTCGGCATAGGTCTTTGCGCCGACTTCTTTCATGGCTTTCTGCAAATTTTCTATAGCATTCAATAATGCATTGCCGGACATAAATGTTAAACGGCTTCCTGCCGCGGGCCCGCAATCAACTGTTTTATCCGTATCACGAGTATACAATCGTATTTTTTCAAGCGGTAAACCCATTTGATGCGCCGCAATCTGTGCGAGCATAGCGTCATTACCTTCACCGGGGTCGGCAACTGCGCCATAAATAGTAATGCCATCATCAGCATCCAGTTCAACCGATAACCTGGCAGAATCACCAGCTACCCCAATCCCGAAAGAATGAACACCGATACCAACTCCGTGTTTGATTTTATCATTTTTAGCATTGAATGCGTGGGCTTCTTTTTTAGCTCTATCGTAATCCGTTTTTATAGCATCACAAAGTTCAACAAATGGCCATTGGTGGACAACCATACCGGTTGCCTTCGTCTGTCCCGGTTTTAATGAGTTATTGCGCCGGAATTCCAATGGGTCAATTCCCATCTTATCCGCCAACATGTCTACCGCCGATTCAAGCGCAAAATTAGACTGTGGCGGACCCGCTCCCCGAGCTGCCCCGCCGGGAGAATTATTGGTATATACCACACGTCCTAAAGCATTGATATTTTCAATATTGTAAGCGCCTGTCAACATATAAATTGAACGTGACATCGGACCTCGTGCACCAAGTGTATAGGCGCCCTTATCGATTATGAAATCGTTAAAATAAGCGATAATTTTACCGTTCGCATCGGAAGCGAGTTTTACTTTCAATCTATAAGCATGACGTTTAGTTGTAATCACCATGGATTCTTCCATGCTGGGAATATAACGTATAGCGCGTTTAAAATGTACTGCGGCGGCGGCAGTGACCGCTTCGGTGACAATTGCCATTTTAATCCCGAAATGCCCACCGGAGAATGCTTCCCTATAGCGCATGTTGGTGTATCCCACTGCCTCTTGTATCAAGGCAAGATGAACGTGAATCTGCATACTGCGACCGTAGACGACCAACTGAGGTTTATCGCCGGTGCCCTCAAAATAGGCTACCGTAACTTCCGGTTCCAGCGGAGCCTGATGATTGGTCTGGGTAACAAATTCGGCTTCTACAACAGCTTTTGCGTTCTTTAAGGCAGCTTCGGCGTCGCCTTTGATTACCGGTTGAGATGCGGCGATATTATTCGGCGCAAAATTATGGATTTGATGCGCGCCGGGCGCCATCGCTTCTAATGGAGTCATCATTACAGGTAACGATTCGTATTCTACTTTGACAGCCGCCGCCGCCGCTCTTGCTTGAGCCCTTGTTTTGGCAGCTACAGCTACAATCGGATCGCCCAATAGTCTGACTGTATCTTCACACAACACCGGTTGGTCCGGTTGCGTACTTCGGATGCGGTTTGTACCTTTGATATCTTCGGCAGTCATAATTCCTACAACACCCGGCATTTTCAAAGCTATTGAGGTATCGATAGACTTAATTTTAGCGTGGAATTGGTTACTACGCGCTACAGCAAGCTCCAATGTATCCGGTGGCAGTGGAATATCCGCACTGAATTGTGCTACACCGCAGGCTTTAATCATCGCCGTCGGTCTGGGATGAGATACACCCAGCATCTTCTTGCTGATTTTACTCTTCACTTCTTGAGGAGTGGTTTCGCCTCGGATAAATTTTCCGGCCAGTTGTACAGCCTCGATGATTTTCTTATAGCCGGTACAACGGCACATATTCCGTGCTAATGCTTTCTTGATTGCCGCTACATCCGGGTTCGGATTTTGGTCTAACAGAGCTTTGCTGGCCATTATCATTCCGGGAATACAGAAGCCGCATTGGATGGCACCAGCCAATACAAAGGCTTCCTGAATCAGATGGGGATTCGCTGGTGTTCCTAACCCTTCGATACTGATGACCTCAGCGTTTTCGAGAGTTACTACCTTGGTGATACATGAGCGGACTGGCTTCCCGTTTACAATGACAGTGCATGCACCACATTGCCCTTTCCGGTCGCACGATTGTTTTGTGCCGGTAAGGTGCAGGTCTTCACGCAGCAGGTCGATCAAGACCATATCCGGACTGGCATTGACCTGCCGTTGAATGCCATTTACTTTAAGAGTGATATTTTGCATATATTTTCCTTATATAAATTACTTTAATTCATTATCGTATTGTAATTAATATATTCGAGTGTTTTCGGAATAACTTACTAAAAGTGCAGACAATATTCGATATCGTAATTGGTATATATCTGATTATATTATGTATCAATGTAATAAAACAATTCGGATTGATATTACGCAGTAATAAAGATTAACAAAAAATAATTTTAACAATACCGGGATTAAGTAGTATAGTAATAAGAAAGAACAATATGAACTATAGTATTCGTCATAGATATTCGTCATAAATTTATATCCACATATCGATTAATGTGAGTTATTGTTCTTTTATCAGTCACCGAAATAAGGATCATGTAAACGATATAAAATAGGATTAGACTATATGCTTAAAATCAAAAGTAGCAGAGCGATTTGGGCATAGGAGAGAATAACATGAATAATGAAGCTCTTTCCGGTTTGAAAATACTAGAGTGTAGCGAATTTATTTCCGGACCTTTCTGTGGAAAACTCTTGGCTGATCTGGGAGCTGAAGTAATTAAAATTGAGCCAACCGTTTCGGGTGATAGAGCCAGGAGCTGGGGGCCATTTCCGCAAGACATTCCCCACCCTGAAAAAAGCGGTTTATTTTTATATCTCAACACCAATAAATCAGGAGTGACACTAAATCTCAAGAGTGAAGCAGGACGGAAGATCTTTCAAGAATTGGTAAAGAAAGCAGATGTTGTTATCGAAAATAACCCGCTTCAAGATATTAAAACGCTTGGATTAGACTATACGTCTTTACACAAAACAAATCCTGCGTTAGTGGTTACCTCTATCACACCTTTTGGACAGACAGGACCTTATCGAAATTATAAAGGGTGTGATCTTATTAACAATCACATGAGCGGCGAGGCTTACACCAATCCTGAATCCGGGGTAGACGATATCGAACTACAGCCTCCGCTAAATCCTCCCAGTCATGCCAGTGATTATTATGCAGGCTTAATTGCAGCTATTAATACTATGTCCGCGATAATTACACGGCAGGTATCCGGTGTCGGACAGCATATTGACCTGTCGCAACAAGAAGCTATGGCTTATATATTATGTCACCAGTTCGATAATTACTTCGATATTGGTGTCTCTTTTTATCGCGAGACCAGTAAGAAAAGTTTTTTAACTTCTGAATACGCTTGTAAAGATGGTTTTATCATGGTCAGCACGTTTACCGATGCCTTTTGGGCAAGTATAGTTGAAATGATGGGTAATCCGGATTGGGCAAAAAGTGACGCCTGCAGATCTGCCAGTTCCCGACGTAGAAATTTGGCGATGATTAAACCTAAAGTTAAAGCCTGGATGAAGGAGCACACCCTCGAAGAAATAAATCAGTTGGCAAAAGCGCACCGTGCGGCTTGTGTACCTATTCAATCGGTACAAGAAGCGATGAACTCCGAGTTATTAACGGCGCGTGAGTTTTTTGTTGAAGTCGACCACCAGCAGGCTGGGAGGATCAAGTTTCCGGGTGCGCCTTACAAACTGTCAGAAACCCCCTGGAGAATAAAACATCCTGCCCCGATGTTGGGTGAAAATAACGACGAAGTATATGGGAAAATGTTAGGTTATTCTAAATCGGAAATTGTAAAATTTAAGAAAGCCGGAGTAATCTAGAACATCTATAAAAAGGAGGAAGACATTGCAAAAACTTCCGTTAGCTAATATCCGAGTCATTGATCTCACGCAAGTAAGAATGGGACCTCAGCTCACTCAATGGTTAGCGGTAATGGGCGCTGAGGTTATTAAAATTGAAACCAACCTGCGCCAGGAAGTCTCGAAAATGCAGATGGCGAAAGCCACCGGTGAACAAGAAGCGGTGGACTCGAAGCGTGTCGGTTACTTTGCGTCTCTCAACTATGGTAAAAAGAGTGTTACTCTCAATATGAAGCATCCCAAAGCTGTAGAGATTATTAAAGAACTTGCTAAAGTCAGTGATATTGTTGCAGAAAATTTCGGGAAAGCGGTAATGGAACATTGGGGATTGGGCTACAATGACTTAAAAAAGATAAAACCCGATATAATTTACTACGCTGGATCCGGCTGGGGAAGAACTGGTCCTTATAGCGAGCGTCCGGCTTACTCTCCTATTATCGATGCTTTTACCGGCATCGCCTATGCAAATAGTTTTCCCGGTGGCGAACCGATGGGTTTAGGAGTAAGAGGTTGGAATGATTCCATTTCGGCTCAACACGGTGTATTTGCTGTTTTAGCAGCCTTATACCACCGCTCACAAACAGGTAAAGGACAATATATCGACCTGTCCATGATTGAAGTGGCGATGTCATTTTCGCCGGAGCAAGCTTTAAATTACGCCATCAACGGTAAGATGAAAAGTCCTATCGGAAATCAGGACGAATATATGGCGCCGCATGGGTGCTATCGTTGTAAAGGGGAAGATAAATGGGTAGCCATTGCTGTTTCTGATGAAAAGGAATGGAAAGCTTTGTGTGAAGCTATAGGAAATCCGGATTGGATCAATAAACCGGAATTTATTAACATGCAGAAACGCCATGAAAATCAGGGTAAACTAGATAAAATGATAAGCGGTTGGACAATCAACTATGACCATTTTGAGGTGATGCAAAAGCTACAGAAGGCCGGTGTTATGGCCGGAGCGTCCCTAAATATGGAAGAAGTAGTAAACGACCCACATTTGGCAGAGCGGGATTTCTTCGTTGATATCGAATACCCAGATAAAACGAAGTTACGCCGTACAGGCTTGCCTTGGAAACTGAGCTCTACTCCACGGGGAAACTATCAGTATGCGCCTTCTCTGGGAGAACATAACAACTACGTTTTCGGAGAACTATTAGGCATGTCGAGTGATAATATCCAAGAGTTAAAAGAAGAACAAGTTATTTATTAGAGAAGCGAAGTATTAAGAAAAGACCCACGTAAAAATCGCGGGTCTTTTTGTTTTTTATTTTTAACTCTCGTTTAAGTCGATTCAATAACTTCTGCCACTACCAGATCAACAATCTGCTCGTCTGACATACCCAGAATCTCTTTCAAGACTAATTCGTTATGCTCACCAAGTAACGGAGCGCGTCGTACTTCACATGGTGATTTGGATAGTATGAAGGGAGGTCTTTCTGAATGGTACTCCCCTACCTCAGGATGATCTAGTTTCCAGAATAACCGGCGAGAATTCAGTTGCGGGTCGTCTTCCATTAATTCCTTACCTGTTTCCAATATCCCTGCCGACAAACCGGCTGTCTGCATCAGCTTCATGACCTCTTCGGCCGAATGCTTAATCGTCCACTGCCCTATCAAATTTTCGAGTTCCTCTTCGTTTTCCTTTCTTGCTTTAAAGGTAGTGAATTTGGTATCACTAGCCCATGCTGGATTACCGATTATCTTGCATAGTTTTCCCCATTCCTCATCATTAAATATTGCAATCGCACACCACCTGTCTTCACCGCTGCAACGAAATGCCCCATGCGGGACGGCTGAGAGATTACGGTTTCCATTTCTAATAGCTATTCGCTGGTTGATATTATAGTCGAGGATGAGAGGCTCCATAAAATGCAGACAGCTCTCATATTGGGATAAATCGATATATTGTCCTTTTCCGGTACGTTCTCGATAGTCAAGCGCTGCCAGAATTGCCAGAGAATTAAAATGGGGTGCGACAAAATCCGTATACACATTCAGGTCCGTCGCATCACGGTCCGGCCAACCGGTGATATTAGTAAAACCAGTCAGTGCTGTCAACGGTCTCCCGTAACCCGGGTGTTTTGAATAGGGTCCGGTTTGCCCCATCATGCAGGAGCTTATCATTATGATGTCAGGTTTAATCTTTTTCAATTCTTTATAGCCTAGACCCATTCTGTCCATTGCGCCACCGGCGAAATTTTCCACAACGATATCAGCCCAGGCAACGATTTTCTTAGCAATTTCAATACCTTGGGGAGACGCCAGATTTAACGCAACACTAAGCTGACTGGTATGCTCCCGATTAAAATAAGCGGATCTGTTAAACCCCTGAATTCTATCCTTGAACGGCCGCGATGTGCGCATGTCCGGCCATCTTTTACTTTCGATATGAACCAGCTGCGCGCCAAAATCAGCGAGCGGTTTAACTGTAAATGGGCCGACCAAGGCTGAACTGAAATCCGCTATTTTCACGCCATCAAGCGGTTTTTTCCCGATGTTTTCCTTCTTACTCTTTGTATAGCAGAATTGAGCTTTTCCCTTTTCTTTCTTTAATGACAGAAGTTCCGCATCGGAATGCTCCAATTCTTCCTCGATAATTTCCTTGTTGTGTTCTCCGATAAGAGGTGCCCGGCGCGAAATTCTAATCGGTGTTTCGGTGGCTTTGCCAAACGCGCCGGCGTAAGTAATCTCGGTGCCCAATTCGGGATGTTCTACTTTCACCCAGTATTCCCTGGCGATAAGCTGTATGTTATTCACCATATCAGCTGTGGTAGCCAGTGGATAGAGTGTTACTCCATTCTTTACCGCTCCGTCAAATAAGTCAGCTTTGGTGCGTCTCATAAAAAATTCTTGTGTTGGTTTTTCTATATTATCGACTATTTCTTGAGTAGCTTCCCTGAAATCAAAAGTTTCCCAGTTAATCCCTTTCAGATACTCGACATTTACATCTTCTCTTGCCATCCAATCGATTAGCGGCGTATTGAAACGTTTGGCTCTGGGACCGCTCCAATAGGTGAATGTTACATGTCCGTCTTTACAAGCCCATTTTGTCGTGATGCGGGCGCGAGCCTCGACGACACCACGTTGCCTGATTGCCTCGTTTGTATCCCAGGAAATGGTCGTGTCCGAGACGCGTACGACAGCTTCCTGAATCGATACATCAACCTGTTGTCCAACTCCGGTCATTTCACGGGCATGCAGAGCTATCATCGCTCCTACAGCTCCCTCTGCAGCGGCGTGGAGGTAGGCCTGGCAGGGATGGCTGATGCGGACGGGAGAACGGTCAGGATCACCATTGACATACAAATGCCCGCCCATAGCCCAAGCTACAATGTCAGCTGATTTGAAGTCTTTATAAGGACCTGTCTGACCAAAAGGAGTAATAGAAACCATGATCAAACCAGGATTGATTTTTTCTAATATTGAATATCCAAGCCCTAGCTTGTCCAGGTATTGCGGGGCAAATGATTCTATTACAAAATCGGCACCCTTTACCAACCTTTTAAAAATCTCCTGCCCTTTAGTTGTTTCAATGTCAAGGGTGATGCCCCTTTTACTGGTATTGAAGGCGAACCAGTACAAGCTCTTCTCAGGATCGATTTGGTCGTGATAAAAAGGACCGATATTACGTGCGGAATCGCCGCCTGGTTTTTCTATTTTAATAACATCCGCGCCAAGATCACCCATGAGCTTGCCGCAAAAAAGCCCTTTTTCATCGGTAAGGTCTAGAACACGGTATGCACTGAGCATGCCTTCCTTCTTCTCTTTGTTTGCCATCATTGAACCTGCCTTAAAAATCTGGCAATATCCCGCCGTTTATACACACCAGATATTGATAACTGCCTTGTTATACTGGAGGCACAGTAGATTTAGAATATATTCATCACAACTCTTTATTTGCGTAGACATCCGGTATAAGAAATAGTTCGTTAATACCCTGATCTAGTATTTGTCAGGATTGTTAAGGAGTTCGTAATACCTGTTCCTTTCTGCAATGGCGTCTTTAACTCCTAAATCTCTTCTCGCTTTGAAGAAGCCGAATTCACCTTCTTCAAAATGTATGTTCGTCTGCAGACTGTGCATTACTGCTGCATGAGAAATGCCGTTGGTTACGCCCAGTATGTCATAAAGTAGCTGTCGTGATGACTTGCCTAAAGCAATACCATCACGGGGATATTTTGATAAACCTTCGGCCAAATTATTGACATTTTCTTCGAGTTTATCAGCCGGCACTGCCCAGTTAATAAGACTTATCCGGGCAGCTTCTTTTCCGTCGATCATTCTCCCGGTAATACACATATCCAATGCATGGGTTAATCCGCAGCGTAACACCCAAATCGGTGAAAGGGTAAGTCCGGCGAGCCCTAGTCTGTCTTCAACTTCCCCGAACTTACAGTCTTCCGAACCGATAATGAAATCACAATGCAGGAATGTATCCAGAGCTTGACCAAGGAGGTAACCATGAGCCTGAGCAATAAGAATCTTCGGGTAATTTAAAATACCTCCCCATTTACCCCGGAAACTATTATTATCGTGGCGCAATCTTGCTCTCATGTTAGCAGAAGCTTTTCGCTCTCCCGGTTTAGGATCTTTCCATCCGTAGACATAACCTACCTGTTCCAAACTGGCTCCCGTAGAGAGTGCGCGGCCTGCGCCTTTTACGATGACAACGTTAACTTCATCGTCTTGAGCCGCTCTATCGAGCGCTGCCCACATATCACTGGTTAATTGTTTACCCAATGCATTCATTCTCTCCGGACGGTTGAGCGTTACTCTGGCAACAGCGCTATACCCCGGTTTCGCTTTTTCATAAATGACTTCTTTGTATTCCTCAATCAATTCCCATTTCAACATTGTAATCCCCTTCTTGTTTATCGTCTTTGCTTTGGAATATCCTGAATACTTTTGTTTATTTTCACTTTGAAGTCCAAATCCCATCGGGGTCGAGCGAATGCAATAAATCTATTTCTGAGGTTGTCGGTGGGGTGATTTCCTGCAATTGTGATGATACCTTGATCTTCCATGTGTAAGTTTTAAGGATTTGATTGATTCTTTCATTTTTGGAAATACCGGCCCTCGGGAAATACTCGCTCAAGACCAACTCCGGGCCTTCTTTCTTAAAGACACCATCTTCGGTTATTAGAGTTTTCACCCTTGCCCCATGACTGGTGATATAAGGTACCTTATCCAGGAAGCGATCTTCCCGATTTCTGGCGACCGCGACTACTTCCTGGGCGGTGCTGGCGATATCTCCCCCGCCACCTGCTCCAGCAATATACGTATCATCACCGATTTTAGTGGAGTTCATGTTACCGTACTTGTCAATCTGTGATATTCCCATGATGCCGATACAACTGCTGTTCACTCCCCCGACAGCACAACCTTGTAAATCAAAAGCACCATTGCCTACAGGAATCACAGTTCGCGGGGGAGCGCCGAATCCCACAGGTGACGGGGTTAACATATAAACTTTGTACTTTAATTCCTCCAAACTGAGAACCGAACCCCAACCCGCCAATGCCGACAGTCCCACACCGGCAAAAACGGTTTTATAGGAATGTTCGAGAATTGTCTCTTTTATCTTACGAATTGCACCGATCACGAAGAATTCAATATTGTTATAATTCAACTTTTGATTATATTTATAACGCACTTCTGAATGTTGTGATTTATTAGGAGTCCTTTGTGTCTTGTTTTTTAATTCTGTAAGTCGTGCTTCTCCCAATTTCGCAAGATAACCGTCGTGGGTTTTACAGTTTAATATCCAATCTTGTATCCATTTATCTAAAGTACCCGGATCTTCGCTTGCCTTACGGAATTCTTGAAGAAAACTGCGATCCATGGGATAACTGTCTGTATAATAGTCTTTGAATTCCGGATAGAGACGGTCGGTAATACCATTAATACTATGGGGGTGTTCGCCAAAAGGTGCAACACAGACGGCTTTGACTAAATAACTCGGCAGCCTTAAAAATAGAAGGTGATCTTTGATAAAATCCGTTGATACAATTTTCTCAACTGTAACGATAGCCCCTTCCCGGCAGGCTTTGATTGCCCAGGAGTCGCCGAATGGTCCAAGTAGTACATTACCAGCGTGGTCAGCAGCCCAACCGTGCACTAGCGCAATATCAGGATTTAGTGCTTTAACGGTACCTATTTCCCGATTGCTGAACGGGTCACTGATAACGGCAAAAGATTGGTGATTCTCTTCGGCCATGGTCGTTCCGGTGACCGAATTTGTCGGCATGAACGGGAGGTTGAGCGCCCCTGCCATGAGTGCCTGGTAAAAACTTAAAACTGTCCAGTTTTCAAGTTCGACAGACTTTTTTTGAAAAGCTCTTTGTACTACCGAATTGGGAGTCGGTTTAGGGAAGATATCACTGCAGTTGGTGAAAATACATTTTTTAACCAGATCACCGTGTATCATACTTGCCGGTGTTGGGCCGCTCAGTAGACTCATTATCAAGTTAAAAGACGGGTGTTTTCCCCAGAACTGTCTTATAAGTTCATTGCCCGCTGCCCCTGAATTGTCCATATACAGGGTCATTCCGTCTTTGACATACTGATTTATAGCATATTTTAAGTCTACTACCTTGTTTTCTATTTCTGGTGACGAAATATTTGAACCGGGATTTTCCATATAATTTATTCCTAACCGACTCCCGTTTTTTAGTCTGATACTAGATTTAATGATATACTTCTAACATCTTTTATTCAAATTAAGATACCGATATCGATATCGTATTCGTTATGGTATTTCTATGTTCCGGTTGGATCATGATTGTATTACACATTTTAATCCGTAGGACTCTATTAGACTCTTAATTTCAGACAAAACATTCTCCGGTATCAGATTCAGGTTATCAATGGGATATGGCAGATTCAAACTTTGATACCTCGCTTTACCCAGGTGGTGCAATGGCATAATGTCTATCTCTACCAGAGAAGATAACTGCCTGGAAAATTCACAAATGGCTTTTATATTTTCTTTCGAATCGTTGTAGCCGGGTATAATTGGCACCCTGATGTAAATAGGAACTTTCCTATCGGAGATGGAGCGGGCATTACTGAGAATCAGCTTATTAGAAACGCCGGTATAATCCTTATGCTTCTTCGGATCCATATGCTTTATATCCCAGAGGAAAAAATCCACGTAAGGTAATGTCGGTTCTATGCGCAACCATGGCACATATCCGCAAGTATCGACTCCGGTATTAATCGCGTGTTGCTTGAATGATTGCAACAACTTTAATGCAAATTCGGCATTATATAGCGGTTCGCCACCGGATATTGTTACTCCCCCGTGAGAATGCTTAAAGATAAGCTCGTCTTTTTTCGCCTCAGTAACCAGTTGCTTGATGGTCATGGGATATCCCAAGACTTCTAACGCTTTCGGGGAACAGACTGTTACGCAATTTCCACAGGCATTGCATCGCGATCTCTCGATTACAGGCTTTCCTTCCGTCATCTTGAGAGCGTTGAACGGACAAATTTCAACGCACTGTCCACAGTTAATACATCTTCCTGGATAGACGCCAATTTCAGACTCGGTTTTTCGCGATTCGGGTGTGGAGCACCAAACACAATGTAAGGGACATCCCTTAAAAAGAATCAAAGTACGTATTCCCGGTCCGTTGTGAATTGTCATCCGGGTGATACTGAGGACGAACGGATTATCGAGGGTATGGGTTGTTCCTCGATCCCTTGCTACGATATCCGAATCAGTAGACGACATTCTACCAACCCTTCTGCTCGGACCGGTTGATAATATCCAGCTGCTGGTCTTTAGTGAGGTCGACAAAATAGGCACAATAACTGGCTACCCGTACTTGTAGATCACGGTGTTTTTCGGGTTCTTTCATTGCCCTACGCAGGAGATCGCTGGAAACAATATTTAACTGGATATGATAAACTCCAAGCTCTTCCGCGGTTCGCAGGAAAGACACCATATTGTTAATATCACGATCGGTCGCTACTAATTGCGGACTGAATCTTTGATTTAAACATGTGCCAAAAGCCAACCGGTGCGATGGTAGTTTACCTACCGATTTTATCACAGCGGTAGGTCCGTTTTTATCCATCCCTTGTACGGGTGAAATGGTATCGGCTATTGGATTAGGATAGATATGTCCGTTGGGTAATGCGCCAACCAATTGTCCGAAACCGACATTTCCCACGCTAAACATCGCGGCGCCTAAATACATACCGCCGTAGGATGGTATCAGTTCTTTTTGCGTATTGATCCAATCGATGCTATCCTGCCAGGTATCGAAAACCCATGACGCCCAGTTATCGGCGTAGTCATCATCATTGCCATACTTCGGTACATCGTTGATACACAGCTGTCTTAATTGTTCAAATCCCTTCCAATTAGCTTTGGTAGCTTCTATCAACTGGTCCCAGGTAATTTTCTTGTCATGATATATAAGCTTATCAATCACTCCCAGTGAGTCAGCTGTATCGGCCAAACCCGAAAGCCATAAACCGAAGGTCGTATACCAGGTGCCTCCCTGAGCAATATCAAGACCCTTTTGTAGCGGGCCTTCTGCCAGCGATGAAGAAAACGGGCTCATACTCATTTGGGCAAGGCGTTCTTTGGCGGTCTTGACAGCCTTTGCGCTGTACTTCATCCAATAGAAAATCTGCTGTCTGAAAGCCTGACGTACAGCTTCCATCGATTCAAAAGTACGCGGATCGCCCGTCAATGGACCGATTTGCTTACCGCAGAGAGTGCATTTCCCATTATTCATCACCAGTTCCAATATCTTTGGTCCGATGAGAGTACCCTCGACATCATGCATTTTAGTAATATGAGGTAGATTTAATTCAATGCAACCTTGAATAGAATAATCTCGCCAATCCTCAACTTTCAATTGAGAATAAGACTTGGATAACATGCGAATCGCTTCACGATCCCCGAAAAATTTTGGTTTTCCGCGTCCCAATCGTAATACTTCTGCGGCTTTTTTCAAGTATAGGTCCGGTGTTCCTTCCCAAATTCTAAAAGCAATTTCAGGCTGAATACCGCCTACTTGTTCTTCAGTTTCCAAACAGAGCATCGTAACTTCGTTACAGGCATCTTTACCATTGCGAGTCTGGCCGCCGACATTTAGAGCCTGGCTCAAATCGTATCCAGCGCCGTGTGCTTGTACAAAATCATAACCGCGTAATAATGTAAATGATGCAGTCTTTAACCAGAAGCACTCGAGGAGTTCCAGAGCATCATCACGACTCATCGATTTCTCATCAAGAACCGATTTCTTGAAAAAGGGATACATGTATTGATCGAACCGACCGAATGATTTCGCGCCTACGATATTTTCGGAATGGATAAAAACCTGTGTCATCCAAACGGATTGAATTGCTTCCCACCAGTTACGCGCCGGATTCGCCGGCACCCGTTCGCAGACCTCTGAAATACGCTCTAACTCTTTCTTCCGTTTCGGGTTAGTCTCTTTTTTTACCATTTGTTGTGCTAAGTCGGAATAACGCTTGCCATAGGCTATCGCCGCATCCAGAGTAATCAACACTGACTGGTAAAAATCTTTCTTTGCCTGTATCCCAAAGTGCATATACGGTTCGTTAAGTTGCGCCAGATACCACTCTACTTCTTGTTTAATACCTTTCAGGCCTTTGTGCAGGACTTTTTCGTAGTTGGCCATCTGCATACCTGATTCTGTCCTTAATGAAGAATTGGCAGAGTTAGGGATATGCCGACATGATGATGAAATCGGATCGGCCTTTTCTTTAAGTTCATCGTCAAATGCCTGGAGGTTGTAATCGCCGATGGTCTTTCCTTTGAAATAAGGCAAAAGAACTTCGTGAAGCTCTTTTTTCTCTTCTTTGGAAATTACATGTCTGTTCCAATGCGTAACATCGAAGCCTTTTTCAGGATCATCCAATTCTTTATCGATAAGATTGGCCATAATAAATCCGGATATGGTTGATCCTCGTACTTTGCTATTGATATTACCGACAATAAGTTCGTCGTCGAGGATGAAAATGGTTTTATCTCTGAGGTAGGTTTCCAACACATGTGCGCGTTGGATGACTCTGGGCTCATTTTTGTATTGTTCGTAGGCTTTCATCTCGGCGCGGGCTCGTTCAAGACAAATTCCCGGTACTTGGACTGCCAGTTTCTTTAAGTTCTGGATTCGTGGAGAACAATTTGGTGTAAAAGTTTCCTGCCAGCTACCGATGTCTTTTGCATTATTTTCGCTATAAACAATTGCCATCTCCTACCCCCTCCCTGACCGATTGGAATTGGTTTACACCGGTCTCTCAATTTGTTTCTTATGCCATATTCGTAATCGTATCCTAATGAAAGTATATAAATTTACCCTGACTAAGTCAATGCTGCATACTCTTCAGTCAGATATAAAGCGCTTATCTTTTTGTTACAAATATATAAAATATTTAATATATCGTTCTCTTTTCTATTGATAGCTATACGAGAATCATCCTGACATCATAGAAAATATTAATATCTGTATGATAATCTTGAGTTGTGATATCTTAATTATTAAACATTTTAAAGAAAGGAAATAAGGCCGGTAATCAGGTAAGGAGTTGATAGACAATGAAAACGGAAATACCTTTTCGAACTTTGGGAAGGACGGGCGAGAGAGTTTCAATATTGGGTTTAGGTGGATTTCATATCGGTATGCAAAAAGATGAAAATGACAGCATACAGATAATACGAACAGCTATTGATAACGGAATCAACTTCATGGATAATTCCTGGGATTATAATGAGGGAGATTGCGAAATACGTCTGGGTAAGGCCTTAAGGGATGGGTATCGGAAAAAGGTTTTCTTAATGACTAGGATCGATGGTCAAACCGAAAAAGCGGCTTCACAACAAATTAATGAATCTCTGAAAAGACTGCAAACCGATACTATTGATCTGCTTCAATTTCATGAAGTAATACGCATATCGGACCCTGAGCGTATTTTTGCCACTGGCGGTGGTATGGAAGCGGTACTTAAAGCAAAAAAAGAAGGTAAAATTCGTTATATCGGTTTTACCGGACACAAAAGTCCTGACATACACTTGAAAATGTTGTATACAGCGCAGAATCATGATTTCATTTTCGATACGGTACAGATGCCTCTCAATATTATGGATGCTCATTATAATAGCTTTGAAAAGAAAGTGTTACCGGTGGCTTTATCAAGTAATATCGGAGTAATAGCGATGAAATCAATGGCGATGGGCATGATTTTAAAGAGTAAAGTTGCTACTCCTGTAGAGTGTCTTCATTATGTGATGAATTTACCTATAAGTTCTGTCGTCACCGGCTGTGATTCCCTTCCTATACTCCAGCAAGCTTTAGACGCTGCCAGGAGTTTCAGCCCTATGAATGAAGAAACACGTCTGGCATTATTAGCTAAATCAGCAAAAGCAGCTAAAAGCGGGAAATATGAACGTTACAAAACCCAAACGATACACGACGCAACTTCACAAAATCCCCAATGGTTGGGTTGAGGCTGGACCTAATTACTTTAATTACTAATAATTATCTTGGGTGATGTCATGATCATTCCATGTAAACACCATAGCTGGCTTTAAACGATTGCCCCGGCTCAAGTACTATCAAACAAATTTTATTATTGAATGAATTTGTCGCACAGGACATAGGTTCGATGGCAATAGATTTTCTGTCGGCGGGAATATAAATTTGCATATAATTATATTTCCCTTTACCGGTCTCTTGCCATATTACTAAGTTAATATCCAGTTCGCGGTCATAAATTTCCGTCGCATTTCTTCCCTCTTTTTCATCGAGGACAAATCCGGTATCATAATTTTTGTTACCTATCATAATAGCATCAGGATATTTCTCCGGAATTAATTTACCCGTTGGGATAAGCTCATTTACTTCCACTCTGTATTTTGAAGGTATTTTAATTTGTAATTTGTCCACTTTTCCTTTTGTTTTAAAATATGGATGCCAGCCATCCCCTATTGGGAAAGGCACGGTATCCTCGTTAGTAATATTGGTTTCGCAGGCAAAGCCTCGATCTTTCAATAATTTATAAGTAATAATTGCATTGTACTTAAACGGATATCCCGGTAAGGTCCCTTCATATTTGTATTTAAGCGTCAATAATGCCTGTGTCTGATCTGATTTTGCATCGACAAATTCCAGAGTTTTATCGTATATCAGTCCATGCATAGCATGTTTACCGCCATTTATTGGTAACTGGTATGATTTACCATTAAAAGTGAATCGACCGTTTTCGATCCGATTAGGAAATGGGATCAGCTTGGTCGATTTATACATTGGATTTCCGGCGTTTATCTCATTTTCGTTGGGGCCTTCGATAACGGAATATAAAATACCATTTTTATTCAGGGACATCTGGGCAATATTCCCCCCTAATCCGTCAATGATATCTATATTTTCTTTTGTTATCGAATTTAATAATTTATAACTGAAGAATTTACCAAACCTGCTTTTTTGGATAGTAAACATGAACTGACTACCTGCCTTTAATAAATATTACATGATTTGGATTATTAATGTTCCTGCACGTTCCAAATCGGGAGAGTGAAATAAAACGTATTTCCGAGTCCCTCTTCGCTTGTCACTCCGATTTCGCCTCCCATAAGCGTCACGAGACTTTTCGATATTGCTAATCCTAATCCGAGTCCGGGTAGCCGTTGTTGTTCTTCAGTGGAGCCGCCTCGAAAGTAGGGTTCGAATATATTAGCCCGTTCAGTTTCATTTATTATCGGAGCAGTGTCTTTTACTTCTAACCGTACCATGTTATTTTGATCTGAAGCAAAAATGCCTATATGGCCTCCATTCACTGAATATTTATTAGCGTTTGAAAGGATGTTTAAAATTACCTGTGTTACCCGTTTACGATCACCTTTTATCAGCCTGAGTTTACCTGGAATCACAATTCTAATCGTTTGCTGCTTGTTTTCAAACAACGGACCTAATTGTGACACAAGATTGTCTATTATCTCTCTCAGAACTATCGGTTCCAACCGCAGTTCTATACGACCTATCTGGATTCTCGCCAGGTCAAGTAAATCGCTGACTGTCGCATCCATCATCCAGGCGCTTTGGTTAATATTTTGCAGTAAATGTTTTTGTTGCTCGGGTGATATGGAGTTTGTCTCATCTGAAATTAATAATTCAGCTGAAGCCGTGATCGCGGTAAGAGGTGTTCTCAATTCATGAGTAACGCTATGTAGAAACCCGGTCATCTGCTCGTTTCGTTGTTTTAACTCCTTAGCTAATTGACGATAGCGCCCTTCACTTTCTAAAAGGGCTTCTTCCGCTCGTTTACGTTCTGTAACCTCACGTAGAATCATCAACCATCCAACGCCCTGGTTGTGATTATCGTACATCGGTATGGTCTCCAGTTCGTAGAAACATGCTTGACCTGTCACTGTTATTGGTAACTCAATTCGCTTGTACTGCCCGGAGGATATTTGCTCCAATGCCGGCGCTAGAGCAGGGATGTTTTCTATCTTTTCTCCGATACTATTGCTATCGATATTGAGTGTTGCGAAAGCTGCTTTATTTGCTTCCAACAAATGATGCCGGACATCGAAGACAAGAATGCAATCTCTTAATTGCTGTAATAAGAATTTACGGGCAAACGGGACAACCGTAAATAATTTAAACCGGAACAAACCGATAGCGATAGCCAATCCCGATATTGCAAACATTACCGGCGTCAGTTCTACACGTGGTAGTGATATCAGTTTAAAGATACTGATAACACTCCAAACTGTAGGAAAGATGACCGCAAGTATTAACGATATAGCTTGACCCATATAAAGTCGTAAACCGACAAAAAGTCGCCGTATTAAAATAATCGCGGCGATAATAACGAGAATATAACTGTAGGTAACTGCTACCCAAAAGAAAGGTCCGTAGGTCTTAGCAGTTACTATAAATCTCCCGGATGTAACAAGATGTGCGTTCGACCACATCAGATGATGCCAATTGTTACTCCAAACCAACACAATAGTGATAAACGGGATAATACATAATAGTAGCGCTCTCCAGCCGTTAAGCAGTTTACGACCGTTGGTATAGTTCAAAGCAAAAATAAACCAGGCGACAGGGATAGACATGGAACCGATATACCCGATGTTATTAAAAAGTAATTGTTGTTCCAGAGTGGTACCATGAGTCTCAAAATAAAAACCGAACGTACATATAAATGTAGCTACAGCCAGGGTGATCATCGCGCCCACACCAGGTAATTGGCGCCGCGACCAAAATAGTATAAACATAAATACGGAAGCCAGTAGCGATAGTATCATGGCTACCTGGTAGAAATAATAATAGAACACTATTTTTCTACCTCCATATCTATATGAACAATTACTTCTACTTTATGTCACATCGGACTGACATAATACAAGGAGATATTATACAATACTCTGCAATACTGTGTCACAAACGAACAATCTGATATTACTCGCTTCTGTTTTCACGGTAGATTAATAATGATTTTTACGCTTATTTAAGTACACTTGACATTTTGACCTGAATTTGACGGGTGATTGATGCACTGCTACTATAGAAAAAAGCATTGTTCTTAAGATACATATTATTCGAGAACGTATATAAAGATATATTTTCGAATATAAAGGAGGTAAGTGTGAAAACTGTAAACTCCGTTCTCGGACCGCTGGACACATCTAAAATAGAATTTGCCTTGATGCACGACCATATTTTGGGTGCAACCGGAGGTATACCCCAAGTATATCCTGAGTTATTAGGTGAAAATTATAAAGAAAGAATTGTTAAAGGGTTGGTTAAAGCTAAACAAGCCGGTATTAATACAATCGTCGACGCCGATCCGTTTGTCTTGGGTAGAGCGGTAAAAATACTCGCCGAAGTATCAAAACTAAGCGGTATGAACATTATTTGTTGCACTGGCTGGTATATCGATTTACCTGTTTATTTGGGTTCATTTTCACCCGATGTATTTGCACGGATGTTTGCCCGTGAGGTCACAGAAGGTATTGAAGGTACTGATATTAAAGCAGGAATTATCAAATCCGCGTCCGATTTTGAAGGAGTCACGCATGACGGGGAGGTAATATTACGCGGCGTTGCCAGAGCACAAATGATGACCGGAGCTCCGGTTATGCTGCATTCTTATGCTCCAGGCCAGGTGGGAAGACAACAACTGCGCATTCTCAAGGAAGAAGGCGTCGATTTACGACGCGTAAAACTGGACCACTGCTCGGACACTAAGGACATGGAATATTTGACTTGGGTCGCCGAACAGGGTTGTTATCTGGGAATGGATCGTCTACCCGGGATTCACGTGCCACCTACCACCAGCGTCAGTCCCGAAGGTCGTATCAGGACGATAAAAGCCCTGATTGACGCCGGTTATACCGACCGCATTCTTATAGGACATGATACATTTTTAGTATCGTCATTTTTTGATACACTTCCTGATCCGGCTAAAAAGAAACTGGCAACCGATAACCCTTATGGTTTCCTCTACATTCACAAATATGTGCTACCTAAATTACGGGAATTGGGTGTTTCCGATAAAGTAATTAATAGTATCTGTATAGATAACCCGCGCAGATTTTTCGAAGGTAATTAAATATTTTAATCAATACATTGGGAATATCATACTTTAATACTTTCGAGTGTGCGATATCTGTACGCAAACTTTGCACTATAATATAGATGTAACCTAATACGGATTTAAAAAACAATCGATGTTTAATTATTTTATAGCTAATGAATATCCTTAACAAGGGATTTAGGGAGGTGTAATATCGCTCTATCAAAAAACATCCTTGAAAAACTGCGGGAGATAACAGGAGAAAAAGGGCTTTTAACATCTCCGGTTGATTTGGCGTCTTATTCCTTCGACGGTACTACCAGCTGGCAAAGCTTACCTGAGGCCGTAGTATTTCCAACTACCACTGAACAGGTCTCACAGATATTAAAGTTGGCGACAGAACAACGTATCCCGGTGACGCCACGCGGCGCCGGAAGTAATCTTAGCGGAGGTTCGGTGCCGATATCGGGAGGGATTGTTCTTTGTACCACCCGGATGAACAGGATCATAAAGATTGATACCGATAATTTCACTGTTACCACAGAGGTAGGGGTAGTATTGAACGATCTCAACCAGGAACTAGCCCGTAATAATCTTTTCTTCCCTCCCGACCCTCAGAGTTTCCTAGCGGCTACTATCGGTGGCTGCGTTTCGGAAAATGCCGGCGGTCCTTATGCAGTAAAATATGGAGTTTTTAAAAATTATCTGCTGGGTCTAACAGCTGTATTACCCTCTGGGATTATTCTCAAACTGGGAGGGAGTACCGTTAAAAATGTAACCGGATATGATCTCCCTCAAATAATATGCGGTTCAGAAGGTACCTTAGCGGTAATCACTCAAATTACCCTCCGAGTACTGACACTTCCACCGGCACATAAGACGGTTATTGCCGTCTTTGATAAGGTCGTAACATCGGGACAGGCGGTGCACAGGGTATTAATTCAGGGTATTTTACCCGCTAAAATTGAAATGATGGATAATTGGGTCATACGGAGAATCGAAGAGACTACTCCGTTAGGTCTTCCTCTTGAAGCGGGCTCCCTATTACTTTTTGAGCTGGATGGGAATCCCGCAGCAGTTGAAAAGGAGGCTGATGGAGTTATAAAAAGCTGTCAACAGGCAGGCGCGATTGAAGTCAGGTCTGCTCGGAATAATGAAGAAGCAGTCAATTTCTGGACGGCGCGCAGAGCCGGCTTTTCGGCCGTTTACGGCGCGTCTCCAACGGTGTTTGCTGAAGACGTGACCGTCCCCATTAACCGAATATCGGACTTAATCGCAAAAGTTGAGGAGATTGCCAGAAAATATGATCTTACAATTATCATTATCGGTCATGCCGGTGATGGTAATTTGCATCCCAGCATCCTTACAGATAAAAGTAACGCGGAACATTACCATCGGGCCGAACAAGCTGTTAACGAAATATTCATGGCAGCATTGGAATATGGCGGAGCGATTTCCGGTGAACATGGCATCGGATTGGAGAAAAAACGATTTATGAAACAGGCGATGCAACCTGAGGGCATCGATATTCTTAGAGGGATAAAGAAAGTATTCGACCCCGCGGGAATTCTCAATCCGGGTAAAATCTGGGAGGATAAATGAGCCATAACCCCTCTGTAGATGATGCCAATCAGTGCATGAAATGTGGTTTTTGCATGTACAATTGCCCTATCTATAAAGTTGACCACATAGAAAGCCATGTCGCACGTGGAAGAAATATACTCATCCGTCAGGTAAGTGATAAAAATATACCTGCGGATGATGACTACGCAGAACGTTTATCCTATTGTCTGTTGTGCGGACGTTGTGCGGCAATTTGCCCGGCTAAAGTACCATCTCCGGATATTAACGTGGCCGCCAGAACTAATCTGGTGACTAAAAAAGGACTGTCCTTACCTAAAAAACTCGTCTATCGGGGAATACTCCAAAACAGAAAGCTGATGGCTCAACTGCTTGGAGTGGCCGCATGGGTTCCGGGTATTTCCGTAAAAGACGGCCAACCTCTCCGTCACATGGCGGATTTCACCTCTATTTTCACCAAGGGTTTATCTCTCCCAAGACTATCACGTCCATTCCTTTCAGCGAGATTACCGATACGTACCCTTCCTCCAGCAGGAGTCCAGATAAAAGGTCAAGTAGCGCTCTTCCCTGGATGCGCCTTTGAGTTTTTCTTTGCTGATGTCGGAGAGGGGATTGTGGAGGTTTTAGCCAAGTCAGGTTATGAGGTTGTCTACCCGCATGACCTCACCTGCTGCGGGCTCGCCGTGCGAAGCGCTGGTGACATCCATACTGCTCAATTAATGGCAAAACATAATATTGAAAAATTAGCTTCTTTCGACCGTATTATTACAGGTTGCGCTACCTGCGGTTCTGCCCTTAAGGATTACGGTAATTGGTTTTCAGCCGACGATCCCTTTCAATCTCGCGCACAGAGCCTGTCTGCTAAGGTATATGATTTTTCCGAGTTCTTAGCTAAAGAAGGCTTTAAATCCCAAGTGGATGAACCAATGACTGTCACTTACCATGACCCATGCCATTTAAAATGGCATCAGGGTGTAAGTAATCAGCCTCGAGAACTTTTGGGTTCTATCGAAGGTGTACATTTTGTGGAAATGGAAGGGGCAGACGATTGCTGTGGGTTAGGTGGTGCATTTTCTATTGCACACCGGGATATCAGTATGGCTATCCAAAATAAAAAAATGCAGTCAATAATTAAAACCGGAGCTCAGGTCATTGTCACATCCTGTCCTGGATGTCTGATTCAACTCAAAGACGGGGTACACCGGAATAAACTTCCGGTCGAAGTAATGCATATCAGTCAATTGATGCGGGGAAAACAAGAACTAAAAAATAACCCACACTCACGGTAAAGTAAACAGATTGTGCTTCTTAGAGGCGGAGTGAGAACGTCTTATCAGGAGTTTAGCCATGTCATACATTACCTTGAATGGTTGAATGTCAGTTAGACTGTTTACCCATTCTGCTTTCTCTAAAGCAATTGTATCGGGATTTTCCCCTTTTGCAATACGTTCAATCATTTCCAGATGGTATGCTTCGGTGACTTTCATCACTTTGTCAAAATAAACGTGAGCGCCCGTTTCAACAATTCCGTTATGGCTCAGTACCAGTCTATCGGCTGGTAAAGTAGATAGTTTCTGAATACTATGGCAGTAATTCTCCAACGATTCGAAATAATTCGGCCACAAAGCATTTTTTTGGGCAACATAAAATCCCGTGGCATCGCCGATTACCAGTGTTCCCTCGTTTTCATCGTTCAGAGCAATGTGACAGGCTGAATGACCTGGAGTATTATATACTCTCCAAACGACCTTTCGGCTAAGTTTGATGCTTTCCCCTTCTTCCAGCACATGGTCTACAGATAAATTATAACTATCGAGTTTGGGAGGGTGTTCTGAAATCGTTCCTTTAGCAAGTTGAATCCCTGTAATAGTATTATCATCCTCCAGGAATCCCTTAAAGGCCTCTCCCTTTTCCGATAGTTTCTTCAAGGACTTAGCTGCCCCTGAACTGCCTAAAACCTGTAAGTGCGGCCAAAGGTTTTTCAAATATGGTACTGCTCCAATATGGTCGTGATGTGTATGTGTTAAAGCCAGATATTTAATCTGCTGTGGAGGAATACCCAATTCTTTTATCTGGTTAACGATAAGAGTAAAGAATGCTCCCGTACCGCCTTCGATGAGCATCCCTTCATCTCCCATTGACAGGTAAACCGGAAAATCAGGAACGCCTAATTGATAAAAATCGGTAGTAATCTTAATCGGTCTATATTTATCTACAATCATTTGAGTATTTTCCTTTTTACGAATTAGTAAGTTTTACTAAAAAAGCCTTGGGAATCATCTTCCCAAGGCTTTGTAACGATATAAAAAACGATTATATTGATTATTGGATTTATGGATAAGACGTCTCGGGAAGGATTTAGGAACGTCCGCCCGGTATCAATCTAATTGATAGTTACCGCGACGGACTAGCTAAAGATGAAAAAATAAAAGCCAGTTACCAGACCAAAGAACAACATGTTGTTTGTGGCTATCTTAGCCATTAAACCCCTCTTTAAGACTTTTGTTCTTTTATGATATCAAACAACTCTTTTTTTGTCAATGTGAGGAGGCTAAATTATTGAACAAGCAATTACATCAAGGAGTTTATAACCGCACACCTGACGCGGAACATTGTCAAGTATTAATTTAACTTGCCCTTTCTATCGTTTTATTTTATACTCAATATATATTTTTTACGATTGTAAATTATATTCTTATTATATCGTTATTAATTCTTGATTATTAGAGCGCATTAGTTTCCTTAGAAGCTTATAATTAAATAAAGGTGGAGATCAATGACTGAAAAGAGATATGCTCCTATCGCCGTTACCCCAAACTTTTTTCAAATAGGTACGCCTGCTTATCCTGCTTATATTTCAATTGGCGAAAATGCCATGCTTATCGAAGGTGGTATAGGCGCCACTGCAGCTCTCCTCGAATCTCAGATCAAAGAACTCGGAATTGCTCCTCAGAAGTTAAAGTATATCGCGCTGACCCACACACATCCCGACCATATTGGAGCGGTACCCTATCTGAAGAAAAAATGGCCTCATATTAAAGTAGTCGCCGGTCATGTCGCGGCGAAGTTACTAAAAAATGAAGAGTTTTTAAAAGAATTCAGTCGGGTCGATAATATTATCTCTGAAATATTATTAATCAAAGGCGCAATCGACAGATGGCCTTTAGTAATAGAGAATCCTGTTTTCGACGTCGATGTAGTGGTCAAAGAAGGCGACCGGATCGACCTTGGTGCAGGAGTTTCATGGATGGCATATGAAACACCCGGTCATGCTGCCTGTCATTTGTCTTACTACAATGACAGCGGTAAGATCTTGGCTATAGGCGACGCCACTGGTCTGTACGACCCCGAACTCTATCTTTTCTGGCCGAACTATTTCGATTCTTTGGATGGTTATTGTAACAGTATCCGTAAACTTAACAGTATCCCGGCCAAGGTTGGCGCATTAAGTCACAATGGTATTATTGACGGAGATATCAAACACTATTTCCAAAAAGCCATGAAAGCTACGGAAGCCGCTCATAACGAAATAATACGTAGATTAAGCGCCGGCGAAGACTATAAAAAGATCGCCGTGGATATCGGACGGAGGGTTTATACATTTACTAACATGCAACCCTTCGAGACGATACACGGATTGACCAGACTGATGATAAAACGCTCTCAAGCTGTGGCTGGAAAACCAGAACTTTTTAAGCTTCCATAACACCGCAATCATACAATACCGTACTTTAAACAATATAGTGAGGGAATTATGTTAAACGAAACTACGGGCGCATTAGCTAAAGTTGAAAAATATTATGAGGACTACGGTTTTCGTGCACGGGAGTTAAAACAAGAAGGTAAGAAAATAATTGGGTATCTGTGCGCATTCACACCTGTGGAAATAATCACAGCCGCCGGATTCATTCCTTTCCGCATAAAGGGTAATGTGAATGAACCGATTACAAAAGCCGATACTCAAATGGAAACTATAGTCTGTCCTCTGGTACGCAGTTGTTATGACATGACGTTGAAAGGTCATTATAATTTCTTGAGCGGTATTATTATCCCTCACGCTTGTGATAGTATCTGTCGTACTTATGATATTTGGAAGAACACCATTGACTTACCTTACACTCATATGATCAATATGCCGCATGGTACAGAAGATTCCTCGTTGTCTTTCTACAAAGATATACTGAATACATTTAAAACCAGCCTGAGTAAATTCGCAGGTAAAGAAATTTCCGGAGAAAGTCTTATAGAGGCTATACAAAAACATAACGCTAACCGTATAGCTATTCGTGAGCTAATGGAGTTGAGAAAATCACAGCCATCCCCGATATCCGGAGCGGAAATGACTAAAGTATTAGTTGCTGCAATGAGCCTCCCTGTGGATGAAGCCACCGAGCTCATTAAAAGCGTCATTGCAGAAGTTAAGCATAAAGCTGTTTCACATGCACCGGCATCAGCGAGAATAATGGTGGTCGGCGCTCAGGTAGACAGTGCTGCCTTTATTAAGCTTATTGAAGACTCCGGCGCCTCAGTCGTTATCGATGATTTATGCCCTGGTACCAGAGAATCCTGGTCTACTGTCGAAGTTACCGACGACCCGATCGATGGCATCGCCAGTCGTTATTTAAGAAAACTGAAATGCGGCCGCACCTATCGCGAGCAGAAAGGTTCCTATACAGAATATCTAGAGGACAGGTTTGGTCATGTAGGCAAATTCGCTAAAGATTTTAAAGTTAACGGTGTAATACTTTATTTCTATAAATATTGTGATCCGTTCGGGTTTGAGGTACCGGCCTTAAAAAGTTATATTCAATCGCAAAACATACCAGTGCTTTATCTGGAAGATGAATACTCGATGTCATCCATAGGCAGGTTGAAGACTCGAATTCAGGCATTCCTGGAAATCAATGCCGCCAAGTAGTCTGCTGTATTATTTTATTGGAGAAACAAATGACAACAGAAGAGAAAAAACCGGAAGAAAGAAAGAAAAGAAGAACGGCCACGGAGGCAGCCTCTAAAATCGCCTCGATGAGCAAGGCTATGGCTATGGAGGGACTGGCAGCTAAAGAACAGGGAAAGAAGACCGCCTTTACATTTATTTTTTGCCTTTATGATGAAATCGTACGCTCTATGGATATCGTGCCCCTGTGGACGGAGAACTTTGCCGGTATTTGTGGTGCTAAGCGTGATGCTCAGCGGTTCCTGGAAAGGTCCGAAGCTCAAAATCTCTCCCGTTCTCTCTGTACCTATGCCTTATGCGGACTGGGATTCGATAACTGGCGTGAAGAACTGGGTCAAATGCCGCCTAATTCACCCTGGGGCGGTCAACCCAAACCGGATATGATGCTGGGTAGCGGACAAGTTATCTGTGATCCCCGTATTAAATGGTATCAGGCAGCACAACAATATATGCCCGATGTTCCGGTTTACAATGTCAGCGTACCGGTTATACCATTCGAACGCGATTACGACCTGCGCGAAGTAACTCCTTATTATGTAAAGCATATCATGGAACAACTGCGAGGCCTGGTAGCCTTCCTCGAAAAGCATACCGGTAAAAAGATGAATTACGATAAGCTTAGCGAAACCGTCGACTTGGCAGACCGTACCTGGAATATGATTATAGATGCCTATGAATTACGGAAAGCAACTCCCTGCCCCATGGGTACCGGCGATGCTATGAATACTATGGTACCCATGTCGTTTATGATGGGAACCCAGCAAGCTTATGATTTTTTCAAAGAACTATATGATGAATTAAAACATAAAAACGAAATTAAGGAAGGCGCCATCCCGAATGAAAAGTATCGACTGCTCTGGGGCGGCGGACTGCCTTCGTGGTTTGCCTTAACGGACTTTAACTATTTCGAAAGCAAAGGGGCGGTATTTCCGGCTGAGACAACCTACCGGCAGGTAGAACGTATCGATCGACTTGGATTATCAAAGACCAACGACCCCATTGAGCACCTGGCCGAACGTTGGGTAAAATGGTCGTCATATTGGCATGATAAAGCCCGTAAACGCGTTGATTCAACGCCCGAAGTAGAACGTCTTATCAATTATATCGAAGAGTACAAAATAGACGGCATCGTCATGCATGAAGCATTCTCTTGTCGTAGCTGGCATGTGGCCTTGATATGGCAATTAAACCAGGTTAAGAAGATATACCGCGATATCCCCACGCTGATTTTGGAAAGCGATATTATTGACATCAGTTCTTATAACGAAGCGGATACCCACGCCCGTATCGATGCTTTCGTCGATACTCTGGAAGCATCTAAACGGTAATATTTCGAAGTAACCTAATAAAGAAAAACATTGACGAATATATGCAATCTTAAATTCGTTCAATGTTTCATATTCGTTATTTGTATCCTGTTCGTTGATAAATACTGTGTCGGCTCAGGGATTGTATGACAGAATATTTCGCAGGAATTGATATCGGTTCTACTATGACCAAAGTGGTTATCATGAATGACGATAAGGTAATCGCCTCCGTCATCGGTAATACTGGGCCGGAACATCGCAAACTGGCTAATCGGATTATGGAAGAAGCCTTATCAATTGCCGGTTTACAGTTGGATGATATTAACTGCATTGTAGCTACGGGTTACGGCCGGATTAATGTTCCGTTCGCCGACCGGCAGGTTACGGAAATCTCCTGTCACGCTAAAGGAGTACAGAGCTTTTTCCCTGCCGCAAAAACAATAATCGATGTGGGCGGTCAGGACTGTAAAGGAATCAAACTGAATCACGGCAAGATTATCGATTTTGTGATGAATGACAAATGCGCGGCCGGAGCAGGTCGATTTTTAGAAATGATGGCGGAAAGTCTCGGTATTAAGCTGGAGGATATGGGAAAGTTATCTCTCTCTTCTACAAATGAAGTTACGATAGCCAGTACCTGCACCGTTTTTGCTGAACAGGAGGTAATCACCAAATTGGGTGAAGGTGCAGCGTTAGCCGATATCGTGGCTGGTATTCATAAGTCTATTACCACTAGAATAATCGGACTGGTAAACCGTGTAAAAATAGAACAGGATGTTGTGTTAACCGGCGGCGTAGCCCGTAATATTGGACTTATTAAAGCGTTAGAGGCTAAGCTAGGTTACACCGTTAAAATACCTCCTGAACCAATGCTTACCGGAGCTATCGGAGCTGCTATTCTAGCTAATGAAACAACCAAGAATATTATCGAAAAAGGTCAACCGGTATCCAGGAAAAGACCCCCTTTACAGGAAGCTACCTTCTTTGTTTAGTCGTTTAACGATGGAGTTGAATAATGAACCCAAGTACCACTGATGTTAAAGCTGTAATGGGAGTGGATATCGGTTCTATAACCTCCAAAGCAGTAATATTCGCTCATAACGTAATAGTTTCGTGGGCCATTATTCCTTCAGGTGGTAATACAAGTACGGCAGCCATCGAAGTGATAAATCAGGTTTTAAGTAAAGCCGGACTTTCCAGTAAAGACATAACCTTTACGATTGCTACCGGTTACGGAGCAGCCAATGTTTTGTCAGCAAATCAATCTTCCAATGATATTTCTTGCCATGGCAGAGGTATATCCTATCTGTTTCCATCAGTCCGAACGGTAGTTGATATCGGCGGACAATTCAGTCGAGCTTTTAAAATCGATCGCGATGGACGTTTATTAACCTTTGTTCTCAGTGAAAAATGTGCCGCCGGCAGTGGCCGTTTACTGCAAGTAATTGCCCGCGTATTACAGGTCGATGTTCAGGAATTGAGCGTACTGTCCTTACAATCAAAAAACAAAGTTAATTTTACTACCGGTTGCGCCGTATTCAATGAATCAGAGGCTATATCTCGTATTGCCGAGGGCGCTTCGAAAGAAGACATCGCAGCAGGAATTAATCTAGCTTTAGCTTTTAAGATACAAAGCTTAATGGACCGTATTGGTATTGAACCGGACTATGCCTTGACAGGTGGCGGGGCAAAAAATATAGGATTGGTTAATAACATAGAAAATCTGCTCAAAGTAAAATTGTTCATACCTGATGAGCCCCAGATTATCGCCGCTTTGGGTGCAGCATTGATTGCCAGAGATATGGTAAATCCGAAATCCATATGAGCATTTGTATATTTAACTTAATAAGTGTATGCTCACAGTAGGTTTAGTAGGGTTTTCCATTGGTCGAATATTGTAATTCTTCAATCAACTATTGGATGACCAGGACTCTAACCGAATAATAAAATGGGAGATCATCCAATGAGTTACCAAGACAAACAAATCACCTGTTCCGATTGCGGAACCACCTTCACTTTTAGTGCCGGAGAGCAGGAAAGCTTTGCATCAAGAGGTTATACCAACGAACCTAAGCGTTGTCCTGCATGCCGCGCCGCGAAAAAACAGAGTATTTCAGGTGGCAGTGGTTCCGGAACTAGAAACTATGGTTCATCGGCCCCACGGCAGATGTACCCCGTGAAATGCGCGACATGCGGTAAAGATACCGAAGTACCTTTTGAACCGCGTGGCGATAGACCTGTCTATTGTTCAGATTGTTATCGCAAAACGAACCCTGTAAAAAGATATTAGTTAACGGCGATAGCAACCTTACATAGATATCCGCTTATATTGCTGAACTTCTCCATTCTGGGAATTTCTCCAAGGATCTATATCTAAGGAGATCTTACGGTACTGCAAAGGTCTGATACCTGCATTGAGTAGAGTTTCAGGATAGTGAAATCGTTGAATTATCCTGAAACTCTATGATCCTCATACTTCCTTCCCAACGTTTCCCGCGCTTGATTCAATCTTCGACCCACCCTCCTCTGATGAGCAGTATTACCTCAATAAATAGTCAGGGGTGAGAGAATGACCGCTAATGTATTTACATTACCATTATCCGAATTTGAATCGGAGAGAACCAGTGACCATGAAATATTCACAAATAATGTTATCCGTGAAGATGAACCGGCTTCTTATGAACTCGAAAACGAAGAACCATCCGTGGAGCTTTTAGAGAAGGAGGAACCGGAACTTGGTGATGATCCGGTACGGTTATATTTACATGAAATTGGAAGGGTTCCATTACTTAAAGCATGTGATGAGAAAATAATTGCCCGGCGCATCGAAATAGGTAAACGTATTTCTCAAATAGAATTAAAACTGCACAAAGGTGACGATCAAATCATTGCCAGTCAAATATATCTGGAAATCATTCGCGATCTTGGGCAGTCATGGGAAATCATCCATAAACTAGAAGATAACTTAGGCCTGTCTGAAAATAGTAAATTCTGCGAATCAATCACAAATATCAAATTCCGGGCGGCGATTGACGGAGTTATTGACCCGCTAATCGTGCAAGACATCGCGTTCACGCTTGCTCTTCCTCAAGAACCGATCGAGCGAAGACTGAATGCTCTTTCTGTAGATTGTGTATTACTATCCGAGTACGTTCTGAGCGTAATTGGGAATAAAGTTTCCCTTGCCAATATCCCTGCCCTGGTTATCGACATAGAGTTTATTCAGAAACTTGAAAGTCGGCAGTCAGATTTGAAAGAAAGTTTGGACGGACTGCAGAAAGAATCGAAAATCGCCAAGGACCTTCTTACAGAATCTAACTTGCGCCTGGTGGTCAGTGTCGCTAAGAAGCATGTTGGGCATGGGATGTCGTTATTGGATCTCATTCAGGAAGGCAACATCGGTTTGATACGAGCCGTAGAAAAGTTTAACGCTCACAAGGGTTTTAAATTCAGTACCTATGCCACCTGGTGGATAAGACAAGCCATTACCCGTTCTATCGCTGATCAGGCGCGTACAATTCGCGTACCTGTACATATGATTGAAACGATTAACAGATTACTAAGGGTAATCCTTAAATTAACACAAGAATTTGGACGCGATCCGACAACCAAAGAAATTGCTGTAAAGATGGAGATGTCGCCTGAAAAAGTACGTGAAGCCATCAAAATTGCTCGTTTACCAATCTCGCTGGAACTACCCATGGGAGAGGAAGGCGACAGTCATTTAGGCGATTTCGTAGAGGACCGTAACGCCATACAACCGGTGGATAGCGCTTCCAAACAATTACTCAAAGAAGAAATCAGTACCGTGCTGTCGACCTTAACGGCAAGGGAACAGAGAGTATTACAACTTCGTTTTGGTCTGGAAGATGGTAGAGCAAGGACACTTGAAGAGGTTGGGTTAGAATTTTCAGTTACGCGTGAGCGTATTCGGCAAATTGAAGCTAAAGCTCTGCGTAAGCTGCGTCACCCCAGTCGGAGCCGTAAATTACGTGATTATCTGGAAGATTAATATATTTGGGAAAAGAGGAACGTTATAAATAATGAAAATCAATAAAACAATTGAGATTTTTGCCGGAGCAGATAAAATTTGGCCTTATCTGTCTGAACCTTTGAATATTATGAAATGGTGCAGTACCGTGAAAAGAATCTTCCAAACAGGCGAGAAAAATAGCGGCCTTGGAGCGGCCTTTTACTTCGAGGAGAAAGCTGTTGGAAAATTGATGAAACTTCATTTTATTGTAACCGAATGGAACTATAGCCGTAGCGTTGCATTTAAAATGACCTCGGGAAATCTCGTCAAAGGCTATGAACAGAGATATACGCTCGAACCTACATCAAAAGGTATCAAAGTTACTTGTTTCGAGAACGTAACGTTACCTTTTGGTATCTTAGGGAAGTTTGCAGAAATATTTAGAAAACCAATTTCCGAAGCTCATATCGATAGGATGTTAATAAAATTGAAAAGTCTAGGTGAAGCATAATTCGAAATTAAAGAATATTAAGTGAAAAAACGTAAATCTTGTTGGAGGTAATTTAGAAAAATGGTAGCGTCACAACAGTTTAAAAGAGGTTCACATCTGGTTAAGTCCCGTATAAACGCAAGGCAAAACAAGAGAAGACGTGCGAGGAAGGCTGGGAAAGAGGTGATTCAGTAACTATCTAAATTACATCGTCACATGCTGCACGATTACTTGAAATATTATGGGTGAAACAATGGGCCCGGCAGGTATCGAATCTGCGACCAATCGGTTATTAGGGTAACATTTATAACCAAGCCTTTGTGAAAACTATATCTTCTAGAACAAACGTTGGAATAAAATACAATCGTTAAGAAATAATTAATAACTCATACGTACTTGTTAAGTCTTTATTCATATTTGTGGTTTATATTATAGTTGTGACTGAAGGTTCACAGCTATGACGGCAACATTTTACGATCAAAAGCATGTAGAAACAGTTTCACCGCTAAGATTAAAGACATGCTTTACGGGAAAGCTGTCTGTTGCAGAAATATCCCCTGTTAAAAAAGCAATTAGCACCAGTTGGATTAACAACCTAAAACGTAATGCTTTAATAACAGGGTTGTTACTCGCCCTGATAGGTGTAAGCTGTTATGCTTACTCGGAACATACCACGCTGCATATGGCTACAATTGAACATAATCAGTTTGTTAATTTATACTTACAGCAGACCGAAAAGGTCGCTCAGCAAACTGAGCAAGCAAACATTCTGCACAATGAGTTGGACTCTGTTAATGCAGAGCTAGCTGTTACTAATGATAAACTCGTAACAAATGAATCTGCCCTAGAAGCAGTTAAACAGCAATTGTCTATGTACGGATTCAATGGGCCGGTCAGTCAGTTTGCTTCATACAATAACCTCATAGCCTGGTTGAAAACAGATGATACGCACGAGTATGTATACTCGCCGACATTCACATGTGTGGATTTTGCCTCTATAATGGCCGAACATGCCATTAGAGAGGGTTACTGGATATTTCCCGCTATCGTTTTGACCGATAATCATATGGAGTGTATCGCACCAATAGGAAACGATCTATATACTATCGAACCACAAACGAATGCTGTATCATTATTGTACATTAAAGGTCAGTAGGTTTTACGAGGCATTATTATTTAACCTGATTGACTGAATAATATGATTAACCAACGAGCTCGTCAAAAACATAATCGATTGTCCGTTCTCTTACCTCCCATATGGTAAAGATAATTCTTCAATTATTAATTTGAGTCTCTAATGACCGAACAACGTTGTGATTAAAATCGATGTACTGACTTTTTGTTCAAAGTGATTTTGCAATGAACACTTCCGGTTTCATATATAAAACCCATACAAGAAAGATAACCCCTATGATATTTCTGTATTTACAGCCTTTCTCTATCGATTTCTGCTTTTACGACGAGTGGCCATGGCTAAAATAAATATGCCCACAACTATTATCACCACAAAGGCAATAACCGGAACTAGCCACCCGCTGATACGGTTTACACGTGTTGTTGTTAGAGTGGTTGTGGATGTTATAATCGGCGCAGCGGTAACCACAAAGGAACCGGTCTGATCACCGATCGCTACACTATAAGTCCCGGTTGTGCTTTCGGAAACTGTAAAGTCAACTTCTTGGCTTCCATTGCCGGTCAGCGTGATTGTCTTGGTAGCCACAACTTTGTCATTTATCATCAGGTTAACATCATAGCTCCCGCTAAGATCTCCGGTATTAGCCAACATCGTACTAATTGTCACACTTTTACCAATTTCAATTTCTACCGGAGTGATACTCAAGTTACTAACTGAAAAAGCAGCCGGTTGTAGAGGGACTAACACTGAAAATAGGGTAAAATGGGGTACTTGCGCCGTTACGGTATGATGTACTTGATCTACTATGCTGGGAAGATTTATCCATTGTTCGGTGGCACTATCCCACCACGCTATATATATCTTGGATTGGTCTGACCCAACAGGGAAGTTTGACGGGTCATAATTTAAGGTTAGCGTCAATGGAGGTACAAAGGTGGCACCGGCTGGCCCGAAATCGTAAGGCTGCACGGCCGCATCCTGAGGAGGCGGTGGCGGCACTGTTGCCGGCATACTGGCTGTTACTTCGTTGATGGGTTGTCCCTGGGCATTGAGCATCTTTGTCCCCGCAGCTATATTAAAGGATACATTCCCATCTGCTGTCGCTATCTGGCCAGCTGTTTCAGAAACACCTTGACTGTCTAAAATCACATCAGACTGAGTAACGAGATTATTGCCCGTCGTAACCTGCTGACTGAGTATTATTGGTGTTGGCGTTTGTGTTGAGGTAGGTGTTGTTGTCGTCTCGGTGGTTGTCGTCGACGTTGGTGTTGGCGTTGTGGTAGTGGAAGTTGTAGTTATGGTTTCTGTCGGTGTGATAACCGGTATAAACGCAAATTCCACCGCGATAATATGGTCAGTAGTAACGTTAGTAAACGTATAGCTGGTAATGGCCCCTTGCTGGTTGCCATCGACAATAACACTTGACACACGATAAACTGAATACGGGGTAATCGTGAAAGTCTGGTTAGTGTTATAAGTAACCGCTACGTTTCCAGATGGCGAAATGGTGCCTCCCGCCCCGGAACTTGTTACCGTAATCACGGGATTAACCGTAAGGCTGCCTGTGTCGTAAGTTATACTGTAGTTTCCCAACCCGCTGCCTATCGCAGCGCTAGGAACGATGTCATAAATTCCAGGCGTTGCCGTAGACGAGGCTCCTGCACTCGTAAGTGTTACACTGGTAACCGTGTCGCTATTAACAAGACCGCTGGTAGTGAACTCGGTACCGGCAAAGGTCATTGTGCTGCCATCGGGCTTACTACTGCTGTTGGCTGTAATTGTAAGAGCTATTTTCATGATAAAGGTCTGATCACCACCATACGTAGCTCCCCCACTGTCAGTGGCAACAACTCGGAAGTGGTATAAAGTACCGGGCGTCAGACCCGTAACGGCTGTACTAACTGGGATAACACCAGCTCCAGCACTCACCAGGCTTTGAACTGCATTGACCGTAGTGCCGTAGCTACTATTAGTGCCGTATTCAAAGTTCACTATTGTATCGCCATTCTTAGGGTTGACTGTGCCGTTCAACGTAGCTCCTGCGGTGGTGATGCCACTGGCTGCGTTAGTAGTCGCTGTGGGAGCAGTTACATAGGCTAAAATAGCCAAACCGATATCTATTGACCCACCCGTTGTCTGTGCCTGATAGTACATCTTCAGAGAATCTGTTCCATCATTTATGACTGATGGTGTGCAACACCTAGAATCACGATAAGCGTCTCCATCATTTATGTCAAGTATAGTATCAGGATTCTTAGTCCACGTATTTCCATCTGAAGAAGATGCAAGACCGATACCATCGTAAGGGGATGCAACGCCACCACTATACCAGTAGTGAAAACCATTTGTATCATGATATACTGTGCCATAAACAGCATCGTTCGAATCCCATGCTGTTGGAGTAACTGCCAACACGGGATTACCTGTATATGCTGTCCAAGATAAACCATCAGTAGAATATGCTAAACCGGTCTCTTCCATACTTCCATCAGTACCGTCATAGTACATAACATAGCTGTATCCCCACGGATTTACACCTTTATTTGATGCACCCTGTTGATAGAATAAGCATACAGGGCCGTATGTACCATTGTTCCAAGCAATAACAGAGTCTCCGACTACTAATTGATTTGATGGGTCGTCTTGTGTTATCGTAACTGAGTTTGTCCAATTTATGCCATCGGTAGACTGAGCCGTAGATATATCGGATATACTGTAATCCATATTCCCGGTCCAGTACCATATCTGATATAGCGGACCGGACGGACCAAGCCCAAAGTGATTAGAATCGTAGAGTACCTGAGCATGGGATGCAACAGCTCCGAGTCCAGTACATTGTGTAGGAGTGTTACTCCAGTGTATACCATCAGATGATGTGATTAGATATATATTAGTACCGTCTGAATACCACATCTTGTAGGTTGGCAAAGCACTATCCAGTCCGAAATTATTACTATTATAAATTACGCTGGGATATTTGGCATCGCCGGAAGGAGCGGTATAAACAATACACTGATCGTTAAATGCTGTATAGCTTTGCGCGGAAATAAAACTCCATGAATAGTTTGTGGCTAAAGCATTTCCAGCCGGATCCTTAACCCCTGTGGTAATCGTTGCAGTATATATAGTGTTGGGCGTTAGACTGACTGTCGGCGTAAAGGTCGCGGTAACACCAGCGTAGGTCACCGTGCCGGTAACAGAGGTAGCCCCATGTGTTAAAGTGAAGGTGGCTCCAGTAACCGTCGACGGGTCCAGCGCTTTGCTGAACGTGGCGGTTATTGTACTATTGAAAGGTACTCCGTTAATATCATTGGTGGGGGTTGTGACCGTTACAGTTGGCGCAATTGTGTCTAGATTCAAAATAGCCCTGCCGACTTTAAATTGAATCCAATCTGAATCAGTTATATCGGGGTTGTCTGAACCGAGGAAATATATCGCATAGCCATTCCCTATCTTCACCACCGATGGCATCCAGACACTTTGGCTTCTCCATGCCACTCCGTCGGCAGTTGTGAATAATGTTTGCCGTCGTGTCCAGTTAATTCCATCGGTCGATGTTGCATAGCCTATCCCATTCAATGCCTGGTAAGTTGTTCCTTTTCCGCCTGAGTAGAACGCTTGCCAGTCTGTCGGGCTATTCTCTATGACCTTGAACCATCCTATGTGATCGGTATCAAACGAAGTTCCGTCCAAAGTTCCTGCAAATACAGGGGTTGCATAACCTACAGATGTTGGATCGTAACCTGTCCAATTATAGCCGTTGCTCGAAAAGGCCATAACCACGAGCTCCTTTCCGCCATATGCCCCACCCTCCCATTGGACGTTGGCGTATATTCTAAATGTCCAGTCTGTACCAGTGTTGGATGCTCTCGGGGTATAAATTACGTCGGCTATTCCGTAAGTTACTCCCGTGAGGGCGCTGTATACCTGCGGTCCGAATTGGGTAACGGGTATGTGGTTATACCAGTTTATTCCGTCTGGGGATTCAGCATATATCCATCCATTAATGCTGTTTTCGTTTAACCCCTGGTACCACATACGATAATTCATTGTCATCGCGCTTGGGTTTGTACCACTATTTGCTCCGGGGAATCCTGTGCTGTAGTATTTTACGTCTGCATGATATTGCCCATCAGTTATTATCGGATTGCCACTATATGGCGTCCAGTTTATGCCATCAGACGATTGTGCCAGGTTAATTGATGTAAAATCATCTCCTGCGTAATAGAGTTTGTAATTTACATTATCCTTTATTACATATTCTTGATCGGGAACGAGTGTAGAAAATACGGGTGATGGGTCTTCGTTGATTGTATAATAAGCAACTGTCGTTGTCGTCTGAAAATTCCAGGTATAGTTATTCGCCAAAGCGTTACCCGCTAAATCCTTAACTCCAGTGGTAATCGTGGCAGTATAAATGGTGTCACGGGCTAAATCGCTTGCCGGAGTAAAAGTCGCTGTTGTACCGGTATAGGTCACCACCCCTGTAACCGGGTTAACTCCTTGCATTAAGATAAATGTAACAGCGGTAACAGTGGATGGATCCACTGCTTCATTGAAGACAGCAGTGATTACACTGTTAGCCGCTACCCCTGTGGCAGTATCGGCTGGAGTTGTGCCTATTACAGCCGGAAGCGTATCCGCCATAGCAGGTATAGCCATCGATACAAGGCCAGACAACAAAAATAACACCGCTAAAACAGCAATTAAATCCATTACTTTTCTTTTCATCTAGCTCTTCCTCACGCGAATATACGAGTCTATCCTCAAATAATGTACCATTTCGGGCTATTGGTATTACTTTTATTATAACAATCGCTCTGCCTGTTTAACCTGAAATTTATATAAAAAGATAGTTTTATGCAGTAACACATTAAAGAAAGCATAACGTGTAGAGAATGAAAAAGTTATAAAATCAATCTTTGATTAATTACAGATCTATGACATTTACAATCATTTACAGCGTAACATACAAGTATTATTACGGATCACATAACACTATAGCCATTATTTCATATTAAAAAGGTATCACGGATAGATATTGAAGTTATCTTAATCAAAAGTGTTTATCTGAAGTCGTACTTTAAAACATTCGAAGTTGTTTCATAATTATGCTGACAACTTTGGCATTGCCACATCATAATCATTAAAATTAGGATATAAAGAGGATGATAATTTAAAGCCGTAATATTATTCGTTAAATTAAAACAGTGGGCCCGGCAGGTATCGAACCTGCGACCAATCGGTTATGAGCCGACCGCTCTACCACTGAGCTACGGACCCGCAAGAATCATTATATCTTTACTTCTCTCAGATGGTCAATTGGTATTTATTATGTCAAGTTTTCTATACCGTTCAGCTGATCTCGCGTGCCCATCAATACTAACTCGTCACCTGCGTCGAGTAATGTTTCATGAGATGGATTTGTTATTAAATGACCGCTCTTTTTCTTGATCGCCAGAATGTGTCCCCCGTTTATACGCCTGACGCCTTCTTTAACGGAAATACCCTCCATTGTCGATCCTTCCATTACCTTTACATTTTCCAGCGTAAACTCATGTCCCTGTCGGTCCATTGTCGTATCGATAAAATCAACTACCAATGGTTTCAGTGTCATCATTGCTAAACGTCGCCCTCCGATACCATACGGTGACATTGTTCTGTCGGCACCAGCCCTCTTTAATTTGCCCTCGGACTCATCATTATCGATGCGTGCCACAACAAAGATATCGGGCCGGAGACTTTTGGCTGATAACGTTACATATAAATTGTCGGCATCACTACCTAAAGCAGCTACGAGTGCTTTAGCGCTCATTATACCTGCTTCCTTCAATCCTTCATCATTCGCTGCATTCATGTTCACGCAGAGAAATCCGTCAGTTGTTGCACGATTACAGGCTTTTTCATCCTGTTCGATAACGACAAAGGGAGTTTTTTCGTCTTTAAAAACGTGCGCTACTTCTTTCCCCACTTTTCCATATCCACATAATATGGTATGTCCCTTTAGTTTAGCTATTTCTGTTTTCATGCGTCGCCTCCCTATGATATTACCCAGATTTCCTTCGAGCAGATATTGTACCACCGCGGTTGCGGCGTATAACATTGTACCAGTGCCAACGAGAATCAGAACCATTGTAAAAATGCGGCCTGCTGTCGATAATTTATGGACTTCCTGGAAACCTACTGTACTCAATGTTGTAATGGTCATATAAATAGAATCGATAAACGACCAGTGTTCAATTATTAAATAACCGATCGTCCCAATGACGATAATGGCCAAAATCGCCATTGCTATCCATAAAAATCGCCATCTTTTAATCATGATTAACCTTCCTTATACCAGGAACTCATTGTCTGCTCATGCTGGATTTTACCCTGTCACTCATAAAATGTAAAGATAAATAAACGCGAGGAAGGTGTGTGGGCCCTAATCCACACACCTTCCTCTATATCAGCAAAATCAGCAAACGCAGTTAATTTTCGCTAAATTTTGTCGTTGTACCCTTCCCGATCTTGGAAATCAAGTGAGACATCGAATCCAATGCTTTTAACGATTCATTGTGAGAGCTCGCCTCCGTAATCATTTCTAAAACATTACTCAGCGTCGCCACTTCGCACTTTGCGGATATCTTTATTACCGGCGCACTGGAACAGTTGCGCATCATGTCCAAATTGTTTTTATCGACGTCGGTTGGTAAAGAAATATCCACTAACACCAGATTCGGTACATTTTCGGATAATAACGATAACATGTCGGTTTGTCCGGAGCTTTCGCTTGAAGACTGCATCTCTATAAACTGTTTTAAGGTATTTAATACCGTATGATCGCTATCCAGCAACATCAAGTAAGAATGTTTCTCCATATCTCTTCACTCCTTGCACACTATCCCGAAAAATCTGCCACTTTAGTTTGGTGAAAATCTGCTTTTTGGCGCGTATAAAGCATCAACCAATGTTTCCCAATCAATCTTTTTATTTAAACGCTTGATGCCCCCGGTTTCTGTCCTGATAGGCGATAATCGTAATACACGCATACTTCTCAGGTTTGTAAAGGCACCTTCACAGACTGATTTCGTTATTTCTTCATCTCTGGATTCAAATTCCCCGTCGTTTGATGGCATCTGCATTTTCTTTGGCCTCCTTGCGACAAATAACAGCATATCTTTCGCGAAGACAACGATGCATAAACAAACTGCAGACGGACATAAACATTCCATAAACAAAGCTAAATACATTCCCGCTGACACTAGCGAATCACACGTATGACCCCTATAGTTCCACCGTGTTATCCTTGCAACGCAATAAACGTAATCCTATTGAGCCCCTATTTAATGTACCCGAAGGCCTTACGTGTAATATGAGCCTGTGTGAGAATGTTGATACGAAAATGTCATGGGGTGAAAACCTCAAGGCATCCACTATTCCAGAAACCAATCAAGGAGGTGGAGAGGAGTATATGTAAAAAAAGCCCCTGGATGGTTTCTCTTATTTAGCAAATTAACCAAAATCAGCAACAAATATTTTTGGAGGAAAAAATGTTAAGCAAAATCAACAAAGCCCTAAAGAACTTGTCCCATGGTCAGAAAGGCATGACCGGCCTTGAGACCGCAATCATCCTGATTGCCTTCGTCACGGTCGCCTCGGTACTTGCCTACAGCGTCCTCTCAGCCGGTATCTTCTCATCTGAGAAAGGTAAGGAAACCGTTTACTCCGGATTGCAGCAAGCACAAAGCACTCTGGAAATCAAGAGTTCCGTTCTTGGGTTAAGCAGCAACGGATCCCGACTTGATCAAGTTCAGTTCAACGTCGCACTTTCCATCCCGACTCAGAGTGTCGATTCTACTGCTGTCGTCGTCAATTATTGGGATAATTTAACCCATACCGAAGGAGCAGCCTTCACATTGGCACTGGCAGCCGGCTCTACCGAGCGTGGTTCTACCACTATGATCGAAGGTGACGAGGAATTTACCTGTACGGTTACTATTCCTTCGGGTGCAACCCTGCTACCTTATGACACCTTCAATATCCAGGTTGTGCCGCCCACCGGTGCTTCTCTCACTATCACCAGAACTCTGCCCGGTGTTCTTGACAAAGTCATGAACCTGAACTAAAAAAGAAACAGACACAACAATCAACACAACAGATTCTGGCACCCCCTTACAATGGGGGTGCCAGAAATTCAGATAACGGAGATAGTTTGCGATGGAAATATCAGAAACAGTAAAACGACTCGATGATGAAGTAAAGGTTATTAAAAACGAAATTCAGGCAGTTTTACTTGATATCAGAGAAGTCTATCTCAATCGCGAAAACCCTTTTAATCCTGAAGTAACTACCCCTGTTATCACACAAACAACCGCTGATTCCCTCGTCGGTGTCGGTCCCGAACCACCTAAAGAAGAAAAAACACCTGTTTTAGACAAAAAAAACGATGAAGCATTACCGGAATTAGCCGAAGAAAAAGAATACGCACCGGTAAACAAACTGAAAGCAGAAAAAAGCGAACCGGAGGAAGAGAGTATGGACACCCAAGAAGAAACAGCCCGGGAGGGGGTGAACGAAGGGGCATGGGGTCCGGAAACTGTACCTGTATCGGCTGAGATGTCTTCTAACGGACATAACGGACACAATGGTTCTAACGGCAAAATAGACCTGTCAAAGATAGCTGAGATGAGTCAATGGGTAAATGAGTCTGTTCGCACACTTGGTTATGACAAAACCGAATCAATTCTGGATGTTGCAGAAATTGTTGGGCATATGAAACCGGAACTCAAGGTAATCCTCATCAAATTTGCGAAACGTGTTCCCGTTCAGGAAATTACCCTGTCTCCTTCAACACGTGATTTTATAAATTTATTAGTGAAATTAGAAGGTCTCCTGGGGATGAACAGCAAATCCGATGAGATTGGTCTGCTCTCCATTTTCTGCCAGGAGGTTTAAACATCGATAAAATAATTGCTACCGTCTTGCTCCTGATCGGCGGAGTGATCATGTCGCTTGCCGTTTTCAATGGAATTTACCCGGCTATCAATAACAGCACTAGTGCTATAAATAACGCTACTGCTAAGGTAAGCGACCAGATTGAAGCCCGTATTAATATTATCGAAACCACTCAAGATGGAAATCACATCTACGCGTGGGTAAAAAACGTAGGTACTCAAAGAATCATTGACGTTCCTCGCAGTGACATTTTTTTCGGTCCCACTACAGACTTTTATCTTGTCAATTATAATAACGTTTCCAATCCAAGTTGGTCTTATGAGTTGGAAGGCGGATTCACTGAATGGGACCAGGCTGTAACCTGCAAAATTACAATAACCCTGGATTCACCGCCGGTACCAGGCAACTACATGTTTAAAATGGTAATTCCGAACGGTATTTATGACGAAATTGATTTTAGTGTGAATTAAACTGATATGGAAACAGCATTAATTTCCGTAGTTTGCATCGCAATATTATTGATAGGCACTGTAACTACGATGTTTACATCCTTTCACGCTGCAACTACAATATCTGATTCTCTCAAACAATGGGAAACGCAGGATTCCACTATCAGACGTACTAATATTGTCGCTACTGGTAGTTATGCTAATGGATTAATTAAGCTGTGGGTAAATAATACCGGCCAGGTCAACTTGGAAGATTTCGCCAAATGGGACGTTATTGCCGAATGGACAGGAGATGGTACATCCCATCTGGATTATTTGAGTTACGCTACCAGTGGTCCCAACGACAATGAATGGATGGTGCAGGGAATTTACCTGCCGGATCAGACTACACCTGAAGTATTTGATCCTAACATATTAAATCCCCAGGAAGTAATGAACATTACTCTAAAGCTTTCTCCAGACATGAGCATTAATACCACCGCAAGAATTACGATTTCAACACCCAATGGTATTACATCCCAGTGTCTGATAACACTAAATTAACGGATTGGAGGAAGAGAATGGTTGCCACAGCTACGACTATGAATGAACCTGCCCCGGATGAAGTTATTGATCCGGAAGCAGTCGCGAAGAAAAAAGTACTTTCTACCGGTCATCCAGAAATCGACAAAAAACTTGGTGGCGGTATCCCCATGGGTTCGTTGATTCTGGTTGAAGGCGAATCGGATGCCGGTAAGTCTGTCCTATGCCAGCAAATAATGTGGGGATCGCTGAATAACGATGCCCGAGTGTTGTTGTTTACCGCCGAAAATACTATCCGTAGTATGGTAAGCCAAATGGATAGTCTGGGTATGAGTGTGCTCGACCAGATCTTAATGGGTTACTTGAAGATTTATGCCATGAAGCTGTCACGAATCAGAGTCACTGCCGCCCGCGATACACTGCAGGTGATGCTGGAGCACATGGAATACCAGAGCAATTACAACCTTTTAATTGTCGATTCTCTGACACCAATCGTAGCTCAAGCCGGCAGCGAAGAAGCTCTTAATTATTTTGAAAGATGTAAGGCGCTTTGTGATAAAGGGCGTACGATTATTAACGTGACTCATACTTACGCTTTCGACCATGATTTTCTGGTTCGCGTTCGATCGGTTTGTGATGCTCATTTCAGATTGGTCATTGAAAAAGTAGGTGATAAGTTGGTTAAAACCCTTGAAGTCGCAAAAATCAGGGGAGCGCAACAAAATACCGGGAATATTCTTACTTTTGACGTTGAACCGGGTGTTGGCATGAAAATCATGCCTATCTCAAAGGCTAAAGCTTAATCTCATCACTAAACTCATATATGGGAGACATACTGTATGTCGCAAATGGTATTACCGTTTACCAAAGAAACTCAGACTGACAGTCATGAGAACGGGTTCTCCAACTGTGAGCTTTATAAAAGGCTGCCACCTGAATTACAGGAACAGGTAAAAGACAACATCCATTTATTGGAGTATTTACATTGGGTGCCCATCGGTGAGGTGGGTATGCCGGAATTCCATAAAGAACTAAACCGTAAAATGGGTGAAAACAAACACCCTAATATTATTTACCCGGTTGGCGAAGGTCTTTTCATCCATGTTCTATCCGACCCGAAAGATAACCGCCATACTTACATTCCTATCGAACCCACGCTTTCTCAGGATCTTGCTGCCGTAATGGCAGAAGTTGAAAAACGGTGCATTGATGTTAGCGACCAATTACCAGAATTTGATGTGGAAGGCGATAAGAAAAAACAACTGTTAAGCTATATCGATAAACTCACATCCATGAGTCAGAAGGAATTTGCTATCGTCGATGATAAACATGCTGGTAAAAATTCCAAGAAAGAATCAAAGAAAGAACGCGGTCCCATTCGTGTGCAAATGAATCAACGGACGCTCCAGGGTATCAAATACCTGTTTTTACGTGACAAAATAGGGTTAGGGATGCTTCAACCGTTAATTGTCGATCCGTATATTGAAGACATCAGTTGTTCCGGCATGGGAAACGTTTTTGTCGAGCATAAAATTTTTAAAAGTCTTAAAAGTACAATCGTTTTCGATGCGATGGAAGATCTGGATGAATTCGTTCAGAGATTAGCAGAGCAAATCAAGCATCCCGTTACTTATAAAGTACCGATAGCAGATGCGACTTTGCAGGATGGCTCGCGTATTAACATCGTTTATGGCAGGGATGTCTCAAAAAGAGGTTCGAACTTTACTATCCGGAAATTTAATGAAACGCCGGCATCTATTTTCGACCTGGTTGATTTCGGTTCGTTAAATTATCAAATGCTTGCCTATCTTTCCCTGGTTCTCGGTCATGGTATGAACTGCTTTGTTTCCGGTGAAACAGCTTCAGGTAAAACTACATTACTGAATGCGTTGACAACTTTCATCCATCCTCTCGCTAAAATTATTACTATCGAGGATACACCCGAGCTTCAAGTTCCTCACCAGAATTGGATACGGGAAGTGGTTCAGACTACAAAAACAGAAGATACTAGCGGTGCTGTCACAATGTTCGACCTTCTGAAAGCTGCGTTAAGACAACGCCCTAATGAAATCATGATTGGAGAAATCAGAGGTGCAGAAGGAAATATTGCCTTTCAGGCTATGCAGACTGGACACTCTGTAATGGCAACTTTCCACGCCGCTACGACGGAGAAACTGATACAAAGAATCACCAATAACCCCATCTCTGTTCCGAAATCTTATATCGATAACCTGAATGTGGTGGTTCTTACCAGCTCAGTGAGATTGCCCAACGGCAGGACCGCACGTAGAGTAACCGGTATCAATGAAATTGTCAGTTACGATTCCGTTTCCGAATCTTTTAATATTGTACAGGCTTTTAACTGGGATGAAGCCACCGATACATTTCATTTTACCGGCTACATGACCAGCTACGTGTTGGAATTTAAAATTGCCGATAAAATGGGTTTAGCCGGTAGTAAAATCCGGCATATATATGACGAACTTGAACGTCGTGCCAAGATACTCCAGAAGCTTCATAAAGACCAACATATAACCGATTTTTACGAAATTCTTAAAGTGTTAGGTAAAGCACAAAAAGAAGGCCTTTTCTAATACGAATATAAGAGCTATCGAATCATGACACAAATAGTATTACCTTTCTCAAAATATAATAAAGCTGATGCCGATAACCTGGAACATCTTAAAAGCGATATGGCATTGGTATTACCGCCGGAATTAAAGAGTGCTGCAGAAGAGCATCCTCATTTACTTGAATATTTAAATATTATGTCTAATTCTAAAATAGATATTCCGGTGTTTACTAAAGAACTGACTCGTAAAATGGGAGATAATAAAAGCCCGAATATCATTTATCCGACGAGGCGCAGTGACATTTTTGTGCACGTTCTAGTTAATAATAACGATAATCGTAACAGCTATATCCCTGTTGAACCTTCTTTAACGGTTGAAGTCGGTAATTTAATGAGAGATATTGAACTTAAATTACTGGATTTAGGGATAAAATTAAACCGTATCAATCCTGATGAAGATAAAGAGAAACAATTCCTCCATTACATCGAGCAAGTAGCCACTATCACCAAAGATAAGGCAGTTGGCTTACTAGACAAATATTTTGGCTTCCTTTCTAAGGGAGGTCTCAAACTTAACCGTGTCCCTATGACACAACGTGAACTTGAAGGTCTCAAGTATCTTTTTCTACGGGATAGGGTGGGATTAGGTACTCTGGACCCATTGATTGTCGACCCATATATCGAAGATATCAGTTGTTCCGGAATGGGACACATCTTCATCGAGCATAAAATTTTTAAGAGCTTGAAAAGCTCTATTGTCTTCCAAACACTAGATGAATTGGACGAATTTGTGCTCTGGCTTGCTGAAAGAGTAAAAAAACCGGTTTCCTTTAAAAACCCTATCTCCGATGCCACGCTTCCCGATGGCTCAAGAATTAATATTGTCTACGGTAGAGAAGTTTCGAAGCGTGGCTCAAACTTTACTATTCGTAAGTTCAGCGAGGTGCCAATCTCTATCTTTGAGCTGGTAGATTTCGGTACTTTAACTTATCAGGCTCTAGCATACTTGTCTTTAATGATTGGTAATGGAATGAACTGCTTCGTTTCCGGTGAAACAGCCTCGGGTAAGACTACCTTACTAAATGCCGTTACCACTTTTATGCATCCTTTGGCGAAAATAGTGAGTATTGAGGATACTCCCGAATTACAAGTGCCGCATAGAAACTGGGTTAGAGAAGTCGTCCAAAGTACCAAAGCAGAAGATTCCAGCGGCGCGGTAACGATGTTCGACCTTCTTAAAGCAGCATTACGCCAAAGACCTAATGAAATCATCGTCGGTGAAATCCGGGGACCGGAGGGTAATATTGCCTTTCAAGCTATGCAGACAGGACACTCAGTAATGGCAACATTCCACGCTGCTACCACAGAAAAACTTCTGCAAAGGCTTACCGGTCACCCGATATCTGTACCAAAGACATATGTCGATAACCTGAATATTGTCGTATTTACCAGTCAGGTAAAGCTACCTAACGGCCGACTTGGTAGAAGAATCACCGGTATTAACGAAATTGTGGGTTATGATCCGGTATTCGATTCATTTACTTTTGTAGAAAGTTTTCATTGGGATGAGACTAAAGACAAGCTCGAGTTTACCGGAAATATGAGTAGCTATATCCTTGAGAACAAAATTGCTCCAAGAATGGGAATACCAGAACACCAAAAACGTCGGATTTATTCTGAAATGGAAAGAAGAACGATTATTCTTCAAAAACTACATAAAGAAATGGGCGTGAATACCTTTTATGAGACTTTCGAAGTACTGGGTAAAGCACAGAGGGAGGGACTTTTCTGATGTTTAAGTTCCCAAATTTGCTGGATCAACTTAGCTTTCTCAGCTTTTTAAATAAGAATAAAAAGGTTGCCAAGCCTATCAAGAGAGAAGTCCTGGATATGGATTTCTTCTCCTTGCTTAGCTATATGTCGGCAATTTCCAGCTCCGGAATTTCACGCGCCGGTTTGTTTCAACACGCTTCAAAGTTACCTTATGTTTCATCAGGTTATTTCAAAAAAGTTGACTTCGTCGCCAAAGCGTTCAACCATGATTACGCAGAGGCTTGCCGTATTGTCGGTGAAGCCACAAAAGAGCCGGAAGTAAAAGCTGTACTACTACGTCTTTCTGGTGCTCTGGCGTCAGGTGAAGAACTCGATAAATTTCTGGCGAGAGAGGCGAGAGTTTTTGGTGAGACTTATAGTAATAGTTATGCCGGTCGCTTGGAACTCTTGAAAAAATGGACCGATGCTTATATCGCACTGATAATGACATCTGCGGTAGTAACCGTTATGGCAGTAGTGACGGCAATTATCGGTAACATTACGGTAATGATGATCATGTCGCTATGTTCTCTGACAATTTTAGTCACGATTGGCGGCGTATGGTTAATCGCCAATCAAGCACCTAAAGAAAAACGTATTCACGATTTACCAATTCACTCAAAAGAACAGGAACTTGGAAAAAACTTAAGCCGCGTTATTCTACCATTAGGATTAATAATTACCGCATCTGTCATGTTACTTAAGCATGATTTAGGATGGGCAATGCTTACGGCTAGTGCTTTTCTATTTCCTGTGGGCATTATTGGCTTTATCGACGACGCCAAAATATATAAACGCGACACTGAAATTGCCGGATTCTTGCGTTCTATCGGCGGTGTTAGCCAGGCAATTAGAGCTACTGTTAGTGAAGCAATGGGTAGACTGGACTTCCGCTCTATGGGAACACTCCGAGAAAATGTTGATTTACTTTATACCAGATTAAGAGCGGGTATTAATCCAAGTTTATGCTGGAATCGTTTTGTTTGTGAAAGCGGCTCGGAACAGGTTAATCGTAGTGTAAGAATATTCTGGGATGGGGTTACTCTCGGAGGCGAACCAGAGAGGGTAGGTAATGAAGCCAGTGCTTTTTCTATGCAGATTGCTCACCTCAGGGAACAACGTAAACTGATATCGAATGGTTTATTATGGCTGGCAATAGCTATGCATATTGTATTAACAATAGTCGTTGTTTTTATCGATCAGACGATCGTTACCTTCTGTACTCTGGTGAAATCTGTTGCTCCGGGAACTAACCCTTCAGATATGCTTCCGGGATTGCAGACGTTCGGTATATTCGGTGGCAACTCGATGGAAATTAATATGTTGCACTTTATGGTTATAATCATCGTTCTGGTTTTGACAGTGGCCAATGCAGTGGCCGTACATGCCACTGATGGCGGTCATATAAACAAACTGGCTTTATATTTGGCAATTACAATGGCTTTCTCCGGAGCGGCGCTGGTCTTCGTGCCTCCGGTGGTAAACATGATGCTTGTCGGTATGGGTAAATAAGGAGGTATCTTAAAATGGCAGATGCAACTAAAACCGAACCACCTAAATCTGATATGATGCTCGATATTTTTTCGACATCGATCGAAGAAGAAACCGGATTGGGTAAATTCGCCACAACTTTAAAAGACATCGATGCTCAGGATATTTTGAGAGATGCAAGATGGCTATGTGATCGGTTAAGGGGAATCAGCGAATAACGGACTTCAGGATAACGTTCAAATTCCAGGCTGTAATCATCCCGTAAAAGATAATTATCGAGGAAATGGTTACTGTAGCCAGGGTTTTAAAGCGCTGGTACAAGTACCACAAAACCACGCAACAAAAAACGGCGCCGACTATTTTCATTAAAAGGAAATTGCCGCTGTTAATTATGGATGTTAATAGTACATTACTCTCCCCCACCAATCCCTTTCCAACGAATTGGCGGGTTATCAAACCGTCGCCTACCTGTAATAGTATCATCAAGCCGATCAATACTTTGATATATATATGATTACGGTTTGATATCCCATCCGGTATCTTGCAGGAATTTATAATAGAACTTTGCAATGTCTTTATCCTTTATATTTTTTCCGGCTTCTATCAATGGCGTCGACATTGCCGCATAATTTATTTTTTGAATATCGGTCAACGATGACAATGCGCCTGACCCGTTAGATGTTTGATTTGTATCAGTGTTATCAAGATCATAAGCTGTAATTAATTTATCGTAGTATTGAGCCATGTCTTGAGTTTGAATTTGAGATTTAGCGCCTTCCAATATGCTTTTTACAGTGCTTAACGAAACCTCATCGGCGTTAGCGGAACTAACCGAATCGGTAGAGCTAGTAGATACAATAGAACTGGCGTAACTATTCGGACTATTGACGGTATTCGATACTTGCTCAGCAGGAGAAGTCGCTGTAACCTGGCCATTAGTCACAACGGGTTTCAGAGGGCCCATGAAGAGGGCTCCTCCTAAAAACAACCCGATGAATAAGCCAATCATTAATTTTAGCAAGGACTTACTTCCTATTCTCTTTGCGTAGTACTAACGAACCATACACTGATACGCCAGGCTCACTTTTATGAACCTGTTAGCTTAAGAATAGTACCTTAGTCCTGTATATTGCAATGATGGATAGGCAGAAATGGGGTCATCCGAGGGTCATATTTGGGTCAAAAGTAGGACTGTGTCGCTTTTTCAGCAACAAAAAAAGGAGGAGCACATGGCATACTCCTCCTTTTCAATCTGTCTGCTAATATCCGGTTTATTCAGAAACAGCTAACTGGTAGCCGACTCCTGGGACAGTGGCAATATATTCCCGGCTTGCATTTCCACCATTGTTCAATTCCTTACGAATACGCCCCACGAATACCCGCAGGTATTCTTTTTCATCCCGGTACTCCGGCCCCCAGATTTTATTTAAAAGGTGATTATGTGTAAGGACTTTGCCATTATTAACCGCTAGTTCTACGAGAAGATTGTATTCGGTGGGCGTTAGTTTTACTTTACGATCTCCGATTCTCACTTCTCTCCTGGCATAGTTAATATTCAGTTCGCCTATATTGAAATTAGCTACTGTCGGCACACTGGTTCCAATTCCGCTGCGTCTTAACACCGCATCCATTCTCGCTTGAAGTTCTGCTACTCCAAAAGGTTTGGTAACATAGTCGTCGGCTCCAGTATTAAAGCATTTCACCTTTTCGCCTACGTCTTGTTTAGCACTTAGCATGATTATCGGGACCTGCGACCATTCACGGATCCTCCGGCAAGTTTCAATGCCGTCCACATCCGGCATCGTGATGTCCATAATGATTATGTCAGGTAACTCCCGTTCAATTACGACAAGTGCTTCAGCACCATTAGTCGCCAGTAAAGTCTCATATCCGGCCGATTGTAAATGAGCACGGACAAATCTTAATACTCCCTGATCGTCATCGACGATTAATGCCCGCTTCTTTTGCATATTTTTCTCCTAGATTAGATTTCACAGTTAACATCAGTTCGTCAACTGAAAAAGGTTTCGTTACACATGGTAATTTTGCTTTTTCCAGGAATTCCTTGTTCTGTGTACTGATGATGTCTCCGGTGATACAAATGACCTTATTCGGTAATAGAGGATCGATCTTTTCCATAGCTTCGTAGAATTCAATGCCGTTTATACCCGGCATTTTAAGGTCTAATAATATGAGGTCGTACAAATTGGCGTCTTTCAATTTATCGATAGCCTGTTGGGCATTAGAGACCGTCTCAACGTCGTAACCGTTTGAAGACAAGAGACGATACAATACCCGGCAGATATTCGGCTCGTCGTCGATTACAAATATTCTTTTCCCGGAATTCTGCGCTCCTTCAGGTTTTCTGACAGGTACTTCGCTGAGTGTTTTTTCCGACTCAACGGTCTGTGAGACAATCGGAAGTTCAATAATGAAGGTCGCGCCTCTACCGGCAATACTCTTGACTTTGATTTTACCTTTATGTTCTTTAATAATTCCGTATGAAATACTTAGTCCCAATCCAGTCCCGCCATTATCTCCTTTGGTTGTAAAGAAGGGATCAAAGAGTTTATTTAAATTTTCTTTTGTTATACCTACACCGTTATCAGCAATAGATACTCTTATCTTACTATTCACTATCTCTGTTTTTATCGAGAGTTTTCCGGTTACACGAGCCATGGTTATCGCTTGCTCAGCGTTTATGACAATATTCAGAAAAACCTGTTGGAGCTGTCCGGTATTCGCCATCGTCTTCGGTAAATCGGGGTCGAATCTGGACACAACCTCAATGCTATTTGTTTTCATCTCATAAGCACGGATATCCAGGGTGCTCTTTAAAACAGCGTTGATATCAACATATTCTTTTGTAGTCTTATTACGGCGCGCAAAAGTCAGTAATTTCTGCACAATACCGGCGGTCCGACGGGCGCCGTCGTTGATAACATCAACCGCTTCTCTCATCTGTTCCGGCATTTCCATCGCTGCCAGCATCTGTGCAAAACCGATAACTCCGGTCAGAGGGTTATTGATTTCATGAGCAATCCCGGCCGCTACTTCACCGATAGAAGCTAAACGGCTGGTCAGATTTAGTTCCTGTTGTAATGCTTTCTCATTCTCACGGGCTTTGACTTCCCTTGTTATATCTCTCATCACATAGGCACATTTAATCACTCTGTTATTCTCATCTAGTATCGGTGCGGCTTTGATAGAAAAATACTTTCCTAATACTTCATCATGCCGTTCTATAGTGCAAGGTTTTTTACTCTTCAAGGCCGTTTTCATAGGACAATCCGCGCAATATTTTTCGTGATTCCAGATCACTTTATAGCATTTTTTACCTGCCATGTTGTCTTCATGTTTATCAAAAAGAGCTAAACCGGAGCTGTTCATTTTTTCAATAGTATAATCACGGTCGATGATTAACATTGCATCGTCTAGTGCGTTAAAGGAGTTACGCCAATCTTCCTCTGCTTTCCTGAGGGCTTTCTCGATCTTTCGTTGTTCTAGCACTTCCACACTGAGCGTTTCACTGGTTTTTATATGTTCGTTGAGTACATATACGAACGCGACCAGGTAGACGGACATTCTCAGCGCTTGCCAAAGCCACCAGATAATGCTCCATGTTTGAGCGAAATAAAGCGCTTCCATCGCCTGGAAAAGGAAGATAATGATTGCCGTGAACAGGAATAATTCCTGGTTACCTGTTTTTCGGTATTGATAAAATAATGCGATCCCTGAAAATAAAAATAAAACGGTCGGTAAGCTGTTAATTACCAGACCGGTAACAGTTAATTGGTCATTATGTACGGATTGAGGGATAAATCCTGAGAAGATAACGGATAAGATACCGAAAATAAAAGCGGCAACCGATACTGTCCCTAATATTATTACTGTATTTTTGCTCGAGGTTCCGACATGCGGAATAAAAGACTGAGTAGTATTTTTTAAGATATATAGAATGAAAAGGGCTCCGCTCATAACACCGGAGAAGGCGTTTAACCAGATATATAGACTTGTATTCAGAGGCGAAATCGTCAGAAAACCATTCATTATTCCCAGTGACATCATACCCGCGCAGAAATATAGTATACCAGGACGTTCTCTATATCGGGCTAAAATGAATATAGCCAGCAACAAAGCTACGAAACTACCTAGTGCCTCAATTGCCGTGTAAGGCACTTCCCCTACCCATTTCACCTGAGGCCAAAGGAAAAGCACCGATGCCATCATTGCAGCCGGTACAATTAACAGCAACAATAAAAATAAAGAGTTGCGGTTAATCAGCTCGGATGTCTTTCTGGTGTAATAGAGTTTGTTTTCCTCTGTTTTCAAGATTGACTCCTGAGAAGTATTCATTTTGAAAAAAGTCATAACTTCTCAAGAGAATTGTATTATCAGAGGGCTTTAGCCGTAAGGTCTGTAGAGATAATAATGGAGAATCTATCAAATATTAATTTCTGGTTTGATGGGATAAAGAGGTTTTATCCTTAGGCCATTGCATTGAACCGCATGGGTCAAGCTATTTGTCCGAATCAGTAAGTATCTTTGTCCAATTAAATCAGTTTACGTCTGATTGCTTCGGAGACAGCTTGAGCACGATCACTGACATTTAGTTTTGCCAGAATGTTCCTGATTTCCCTCTTTACCGTGGATGTGCTGATAAATAAGTGATTGCTGATTTCTTTACTGCTGATACCTTCCGCCACCATCTTTAATACTTCACGCTGACGTTTGGTTAGAATAGTTAATTGACTACCCTGACTGAGCCGGGCAAATTCAGTTACTAAATCCTTTGTCAAAGAAGGCGCAATAGGGCACAATCCGTTTTTTACTTGTCGTATCGCTTTTACAATTTGTTCGCAATCGCTGTCTTTAAGCAGATAGCCTGAAGCGCCGGCAGAAATTGCCTCTTTTACAAAATCTTCAGCATAAAGTGTCAACATTAAGATATCGACATCGGGCGCTTTCTGTTTTATTTCCCGGGTGGCGGTGATGCCATCCATTCCAGGCATTTTAAGGTCCATCGTGACAACGTCCGGAACAAGCGTCACAGTCTTAGTGATTGCTTCGTCACCGTTACGTGCTTCACCGATTATTTGTATATCTTTTTCCAGTTCTAACATCCGCCTTAAACCTTCGCGGACTACCTGATGGTCATCAACAATGAGTACGCGGATAACTTTAGTGCTTTTCCCGTTATCGTTGTTTATTACACTCTCAGAAATTAACCCTGATTCAACCATTTCTATCTATTCCCCTATCTGCGTATCTAACTGAGATGATTTTCGCATAGGATAGGCGAGAGTGTAAGGCCTAGATAGCTAGCAATAGTGAAACTGTGTGGACAAAGTTGCATAACTTTGAAGGGCAACGAATTTGCACCATGGTATCAGCACTTTGAACTGTTAGGCTCATTTTACAGATTGCGAATGTGTAATCTACATATACCGGTATGAGACCTTGTCTGAACCGTAAAATAACTACGGTAAATATAAAAGGCGCCATCCCCGGTACTTTGTGCGGTAGATGGCGCCTTTCGTTTATAACTGGATTATAGTATTAAATTAAAGAATTCTTCGCTTCATCGCTTCAGAAACTGCTTGAGCACGGTCATTGACTCCCAGTTTATCGAAAATATTACGTATTTCTCTCTTTACAGTCGAAGTGCTGATAAAAAGTTGATTGCCGATGTCATTTCCACTCACACCTTCGGAGATCAGCTTTAAAATCTCGGTTTGCCGTTTGTTCAAAATGGAATTATTTTCATGCCGACTCAGTTTGACATATCTGGTGACCAGGTCCCGTGTCAAAGACGGTGCGATCGGGCATAGTCCTTCGTTTACCTGGTGGACTGCCTTCGTAATCTGTTCGGTATCGCTATCTTTAAGAATATAACCTGAAGCACCCGCTTCAACTGCCTGCTTTACAAAATCTTCAGCGTAAAGAGTTAAAATCAGGACATTAATGTCCGGCTTCTTATTTTTAATTTCACGGGTTGCTACAATACCGTCCATGCCCGGCATTTTGAGGTCCATAATCACGATGTCCGGTACTAAAGCATTGGTTTTCACGATGGCTTCTTCACCACTTCGCGCTTCCCCAATCACCTGTATCTGTTTATCCATCTCTAAGATTCTACATAACCCCTCACGCACTACTTGATGGTCATCAACAATAAGCACTTTAATACTAGGTGATTTTCCCATGTTCTTTTCCCCTCTAAAGTATTATTTCTGTCAATTGTTTAGATAAAACCGGGATACTCAAAATAACGCTCGTTCCCGCTCCTGGAGTACTATTTACATTCATCTCGCCGCCGATAAGTTTAGCTCTTTCCTGCATGCCTACCAGTCCCATGTGTTCAAGCATCAGGGAGCTATTTAAAATGACATCGGTCTTAAACCCGATACCGTTATCACATATTTCTATTTTTATTCCACCGTCATCAGTATGAATTTTCACCATGACTTCAGTTGCGTTAGAGTGTTTTCTGATATTAGATATGGATTCTTGCACAATCCAGTAAATAGCAGTTTCTTCAGCCAGAGACATCACCGGTAGCTGCTCATCTGTTTCCACACTGCACTTCATACCCTCTTGATTTAAACTTTCAATTATTTGACAGATTGCCGGAACCAATCCTATTTCCTGCAACGGAATAGGCCTGAGGTTGGATATCGCGCGTCGTAATTCTTTAACACTTTTCTGCATGGTTTCGCGAATTTTATTCAGCTCTATTTCCAATTCAGTGAGCCGTGATTCTGAAATCAACGTGCTGCATGCTTTGATGCCGAAGGATGCTCCGACCATCCATTGCGCCACCCCATCATGAATCTCAATTGCTACCCTTTGGCGTTCATTTTGTTGGGCAGAAAGGACTTCGCTGAGGAGTATCTCGACATGATCGGCTTGTTTCTCTACTTTCTTCAAAAGACGGATATTTTCCAATGCAATACCTGTCCACCATCCTAAAATCGAAGCTGAACTGACATCATTTTTTGAATAGTTACCGTTACCGGCTAATTTAAGGTGGTTGATGGCACCTACCGTCTCACCCTTTATAATAAGAGGCAGGCAAATAATAGCAGATAATCCGGCCGCCGCCATTTGTCGAGACAGATGCATTTCATCCTTATTTTTTTCCAGCTCATCTGTTGACATGATTACAGGCTCATTTCGTATCATTGCTAACCTGCATACTATTTCACATGTCGTTGAAACATGACCGAGAGAAGTCTTCATCTCATAGTTGCCGTTTAATTCATTTTTGATAATTACGGCAATACAATCTGAATCCGTACTGGAGATGCTCTCCTGTGCTACAAGCTTATAGAACCGGTCTACATCTGTCTCAGCGGATAATAAATGATTGGCTTTTTCAAATGAAGTGAGGAATCTATTCCGTATCGCTTCTTCAAGCGTGTGTGTTTTATTAATGGATTTGATAACGGCATCTTTCAGTTTTTTTGGAGTTAATGGTTCCTCAACGAAAGAGCAGATACCGGTTCCTGAACATTCCATCATTTTGGCAAGAGTATTTTTAGGACAAATTACTAATGATCCCAATTCAGGAGGGAAATTCGCCATCAACATGTTTAGTAGTTCGGGTTCTTCATGACGTAAAATAAACAGGTCATAAGATTGCTCTTTGGTGGCTTTGATTGCCCCGTCAATCTTATTGACAATATGAATCTGATATCCTTGTTTGATAAGAGACTGCACATTTAATTTTTTATTTTCGTCGGTTTCTAGTATTATGAGTTTTTGGCCTGTCATTTTTCAAAACTACCGAACTATTTTAACTTACACAGCTATTACGGGAATAACTGTTAGTTCAAAATAGCACAATCGCTTCATTTTGTCAACATAATGTTTTTTTATTTACACAACTATACCCGTGCTTCCACAGGGTGCTGATAACTCTCCAGGGTATTCCCTACCACCGATAATATTTTTTTCATACTTGTAGGTCTTGTGATAAAAGCGTCAACTTCACCGGAAATTCTCTTTGCCTTTTCATTAATCAAACTATTAGTTATTGATGTAAAGTATATAATGCGACAATCGGTGTTCTTACGAATTTGCGCGCTTAATTCTCTTTTGTCAGAGATAGGCAATCCTAGATCCAATACTACGAGGTCCGGCTTTGATTGTTTCGCATGTTCCAATGCGGTAGCCCCGTCGTTAGCTACAATGACTCTATAGCCGTTCATTTCTAAAATACGTCTCATGACATCGCACATAACTGGTTCATCATTAACTAGCATCACTAAAGGCACATCTTTTTTCATCCGCGCTTACCTCCTTTCAAGTTATTATTTATCCGTCCGAAAAACGTTCCTTTAGTTAAATCCTACCTAATATTTACCTTTTAAAAAGTGCTTCTTATTAATTCTCTTTCCGAACTTTATTTTGCATTACAGATGTTATGGAAGACATAAACAACACGTAAATTTTCCATTAATAATATTGACCTCTGTCATAATGGTATCATTCAGTATTACCAGTGTTACCCCTACTATTAATATTTCTACGGGTTTTGTTTCTTCTATTTTGCGCCAGAGGCAACTCTATGATAAAAGTAGCGCCTCCCTCTTCATTGTTTTCCCCGTGAATCAGACCTTTATGCTCGGTCACTATACCATAAGATGTACTTAAACCAAGCCCCGTTCCTTCCCCGGTAGGTTTAGTGGTATAGAAAGGATAGAAGATCTGATTCAGATTCTCTATCGGTATGCCTGAGCCATTGTCAGCAATTAATACCTTCACCCATTTTGAGTCAGCTTGAGTTGTAATTTTAATTTTCCGGTTTTCAGTTTGTTTTAAGGCTTCCTCGGCATTAAGGATGATATTCATAAATACCTGCACCAGTTGCATAGAGTCACCGATAGTATATAACTGCTCAGAAGAATAATCTGTATAAACTGTAATATTCTTCAATCGTTGCTGATATCTCCGCATCCCTAATGCTTTATCAATCAAATAATGAAGATTCACCCGACGCATATGCGGCTTGGCTCTTCGTCCGTAAATCAATAAATCCGTCATTATTTTGGTAGCGCGCTTAGCTTCGTCATGAATTATTTTAAGATCCTTTTTTAACGCCGGAGGCACATCGCTCGCCATAATCAATTCGGAGTACAGTAAGATACTACCCAGGGGATTATTCACTTCATGAGCGATACCGGCAGTCATTTCTCCCAATGAGACCATCAGACGGGTATGTTGCAATTGCTCATGGGCTTTTCTCGTCTCGGTTATATCCTCACTTGAAATTAAGACACCGGTCACAGTCCCTGTTGTATCTTTGACCGGGATATAATCGGAAGAAATACGTTTTTCCTGACTGCTCTTAGTAATCAGAGAACTTTCATAATGATTGAGGGCTTCCACATTACCGGCAATGAGATTACGTAAATCGTTTTTTACTTTACGTCGGGATTTGTCTGGCACAAGTAATTTAAACCAATTTTTATTTAATAATTCTTCTTGTTCGTAACCGAGAAGGGCGCAACCTCTCTGGTTGATCATAGTAATTTTTCCTGCGGTGTCTATTAAAGCGATCATCACTACAATAATATTTAAGTAGGTCTCAGCCCGTTCTTTCTCTCTTTTCAGTTGTGTTTCCATTTGCTTACGTTCGGTGATATCAACCCAAATTGTCATACAATATTCTGTAACGCCGTTTCGTTTGACGGGAACCGATGTAACTTCCGCCCAGAACAATTCACCGTTTTTCTTCCGGTATTGTTCTTCAAACCATGTTTTACCGCGATTCATTGCAATTTTAAAATCGCGTTCGCTTTGTGGTAATGATTCCGAAGTTAGCCATGGATAAGGTGGCTTTAAACCGGTTAACTCTTCTGCAGAAAAACCGGTAAGCCTCTCTACTGCTGGATTCACGTATCTGATAGTAGTATCGGGATTTAAAACGACTATATGATGCTGATAATTATCCAGAAGGCTGGCTGTGAAAATTACGTTCTCTTTTAATTCTTGCTCGATCTTTTTACGTTCAGTAACATCGACGAAGGAAATAATAATACAAGGTATTTCACCCAGTTCGTCTATCACCGGATTAGCGAACAATTCCAAAAATATAGGCGAGACTTTGTTCTTTTTTAAACTGAGCTCGCCTACCCAATTTTCTTTTCTTTCTAATACATTACTTAGTTCTTTTGGCCCTTCGGAAGCCTCTAAAAGTGCTGTAACAGACTCTCCCAGGACTTCATCGAAACTTTCATATCCCAGCATATTTAAAAAGGAAGAATTTACATAAATAATCTTTCCTTCTAAATCAACTAAGGCAATCGCATTGACTGCGGAATCCACGGCTCTAGCAATGACACTATCGCCGATATTCGATTTTGCGCCGATAGAATTATTTACCAAGCAGATTACCTGCCTTATAAATATTATTATATTATTACTACTCTGTCGAAGTCCAGAATTAGACTATCTGTTTAGGGTCTGTAAGTCTAAAATAGATTTTAACAATAATACAATATTTACCAATAGTTAGTATTTCTTAGTTCCAACTCTTCCGTTTATACTTCTTTAATGTGTTTGATGTGAGTTAATTTGATAAATAGTAAGGCCATCGATGTCACTACCAATACGTAAGAAGACAACCAGATGGCAATCAGAATCGGCATTCCTGTTGAAACACCTGCAACCAGTAAGGTGTTTGCCAACGCGAAGAATCCCCAGCCCACACCCAGCACAATCCAGAAAAGCCATTTTTCACGCATTCTTCGCAAGGTTAAATAGTAGCCGACAACGGCTAAAGCGACGATGAACCAGGCGAAGCTGCAGTTTACAATATAGGAAACTGATGTGTTCATTTTGTTCAAGCCCTCCCTGTTTATTCTCAATCTGCAGGCTTACGCCAACAGTGACTTATAACTGATTATTACGGCTACTGTTTTTGGCCGGGCCCTCTCATGACCTAATCTTTTCGTAGCGGGTCTCGGACACAATATGTTTCTATTTTGCAGTCAATTGAATATCCCTGTAAGATGCGCTAGTATCAATGTTTTGATACTACATGGTTCATCCGTTGAGACTGCAGCGTTATTTCCACGAGACTGGTGTTCCTTAATAAAAGAATATCCGTCTCTTTTTTATTGTCTGATTAGACCTTATGTGGTATATCACTTTTATCTGATACTAATTCAGCAGGACAGATATCCTTAGTTCATCCGGTGCGATTGTGTGAACCTTCATTATTATGTCAGGAGAATGTATGAACCGTAACGGACTCAAAAGCACTAAAGTCAGCATTGTTATACCTGCTCTCAACGAAAGCAAAGGAATAGAAAAAACCATCAGGACAATCCCTCTTTCCGAATTAAACAATATGGGCTATAATGTCCAGGTTTTAGTAGTCGATAACGGTTCCACTGATGATACGAGCGATATCGCCCGCCGTGCCGGCGCGGAAGTTGTGTTTGAACCAAAGCGCGGCTATGGCCATGCCTATAAAGCCGGATTCGCCGGCGCCACCGGAGACATTATCGCAACTTCCGATGCAGATGCGACTTATCCTTTGGAAGACATCCCGCGTTTAGTGAAAATTATTGACGAACAGAAAATCGATTTTATTACAACCAACCGCCTTGATATGATGAAAAAGGGTGCGATGTCTATGAGGAATCAGATAGGAAACCGTATACTCTCACTTACAATGAAAGTCTTATATGGTATTAATATAAATGATTCACAATCAGGAATGTGGATATTCAAGAAGGAAATCCTTGATGGGTTAAAAATCAATTATGATGATTGGCGATTTTCCCAGGAACTAAAAATAGAAGCATGCTATTATTCAAACGCAAATTGGGTAGAAGTACCGATACATTATTATAAAAGATTCGGGGACTCTAACGGGGGAAACTGGAAGGTTGGATTCACAGACTTAATTCATCTTTTTGAGAAGAGGTTGGTGAGAAAATGGAAAAAATAGACGCAACCATAGTTATTCCGGTGCTCAATAGCGAAAAAACTATTTCGAATTGTCTGAACTCAATAAGAAGTAATGAGACTAAATATAATTATGAAATAATCGTGGTGGATGCTGGCAGCCACGACCATACGGTGGAAATGGCTTCCTATTACACAGATAAAGTGATAAAAGGTAAACCGTTCGCCATCAACCGGAATAAAGGCATTGAAGCCGCCCGCGGCGAAATCATTTGTTTTACGGATAGTGATTGTATTGTACCCGAAAACTGGATAGACGGATTAATCGATAGTTTACGGGAATTGAATGCTAAAGATCCTCAAATTGTCGGGGTCGGCGGACCGAATATCCCAATACCTGATAGCAAATCTCCGGTTGAAACAGCCATAACACATGCGATGAGATCACCACTTATTTCTTTCAAGGCCAGGAATACTGCGCAGTATAAAAAATACTGTGAGGTTAATCATAATCCGCCGATGAACTCCGCATGTTTTAAAAAGGTATTGGAAGAGGTCGGCGGCTTTGTTGAAGAACCGGGATATCCGGAGGACCTCGACCTCGATGCTCGTCTCGTTAGTAAGAATTACAAATTGTATTACTTGCCGGAAGTGCTGGTATACCATAAGCATAAAAGTAATTTGGATGGATTTATTCGCCAGATGCACGATTTCGGTCTCAAGCGATACCGGGTTAATCGACGACATCATCACATTGCACGTTTCTATCATTACGGACCGTTATTCCTGTGCCTCATGCTTTTTTCTCCTTTATTTTTCGTTCCGTTAGCCATGGCACTGACAAACGCTTTATTTATTAGTTTAAAAAACCGTGCTTTTAAGCTCTTTTTCTTGATGACCAGACTCACAATTGACTTCTATCTTTATTACGGAAGCGGTGAGATTAAAGCTATTGTGGAGTCTATTTCATGAAAGTATACTTACTTAACCCCCCCTTTATGCCACGTTTCACCCGTGATATGAGGTGGCAGGACACAGGACGGGGAGGCACTCTTTATTATCCTATCTGGTTGGCATATGCCACAGGCATCCTGGAACAGGCCGGATTTGAGACCAAACTGGTGGATACTCCGGCATGGCAATGGGGCATGTCAGAGGTAATTGCTGATATTAAACAATACAGACCTGACTATGTGGTCGTTGATACCAGTTTCCCCAGCTTGAATAACGATATCTCAGTTTCCGAAAAAATAAAGGAATTATCCCCGTCGGTCAAAACAGTTATGGTCGGCGCGCCGGCATCTCAATTCGCTAATAAAATGCTATCGAATAAAGGTGTCGACATAGTCGCCCGCTGGGAGTTCGATTTTGTTTTGCGCGATTTGATGTTAGCGGTAGAAAAAGGTAACAAGCTCTCGGAGGTAAAAGGAATTTCCTACAAAAACGGCATTATCACTCATAATCCCGACCGTGAGCTTTCCAGTTCCGAGGAACTGGATACACTACCATTTGTTTCTCAGGTTTATCAAAAACACCTTAATGTTAAAGATTACATGCTGACTTACTCCCATTCCATGCACCCGGAGGTGCAAATTTTCACCGGTCGAGGCTGTCCTTTCCGCTGTACTTTTTGTTCCTGGCCTCAGACATTGATGGGGAGGAAACACCGCGTACGTACTATTGATAATGTATTGGATGAAATGGAGTGGGTTGAAAAACGTTTCCCTGAAGTAAAACAGGTCTTTATTGAGGATGATACTTTCCCAGTCGATAGTAAAAGAGTAATTGATTTTTGTACTAAATACAAAGAAAGAGGATTAACTATACCCTGGGGAGGACAAGCCAGAGTGGGTTTGGAATATGAAACCATGAAAGCTATGAAGTCGGCAAATTGCATGATGGTCGACGTGGGCTATGAATCCGGTAACGATACCATCCTGAAAAATGTGAAGAAAGGAATTACTACTGAGAAAATTAGAGCCTTTCCTAAAGAAGCTAAAAAAGCCGGATTATCAATTCATGGGAACTGGATCATCGGTTTACCGGGCGAAACTAAGGAAACTATCGCAGATACTGTTAATCTGATCAATGAAACTAAAGCCGATGCCATCACGGTCGCTGTAGTTTCACCTTTTCCTGGTACGGAAATGTACGATTGGGCCAAACAAAACGGTTATCTTACTACTGAGGATCCTAATGAATATCTGGATGAACATGGACATCAAAAATCTATTATTTCTTATCCGGAACTATCCAATCAGGAAATACGTAAAAATGTAGACAGTATCCTGAAACATTATTATCTGTCTTTTTCCTACGTGCCAATCGCTTGTAGAAGGGTTTTTAGTCGGCACGGTTTGAATGAGTTAAAAGTATTATGGCGTTCGGCTACAGCGTTTTTAAGGTATATATTAGAAAAATGAATAAAATACAGGTTTCCATTATTCTTCCAACCTATAATCGGGCCTACTGCGTCGGTAGGACAATTGACGCTATTATCTCTCAGACTTATACTGATTGGGAATTGATTATCTGTGATGATTGCTCTTCCGATGAGACAAAGCATATCGCCGAATCATACCTCTGGCGTGATAACCGAGTACGTTATTATCGTAATCCCCAACGTTTAGGATTACCCCGTAACCGAAATAAAGGGATCAACTTATCGGTCGCTGACCTTATATATTTCATTGAAGATGATGTAGTCTTAGAAACAGATTGTTTGGAAAAACTGGTTAATGCTTACTATCAACTGAAGTCTAAAGGAAGCAAAATTGGAGCAATCGGTCCCAGGACATTTGAAGTACCCAAAAAAGGAAAACTATTACAACTAGAGCGTCAGGTAGCAACCCGTGCTCGTCAACGTATGAAAATTCCAGCTTTTATCGACCGCTGGACTGGATTGATGTATCAAAATTTTACTTTGGAATGTCAGAGCGTCATGGAGACGCCGCTCGTGCCTTCATGGTCATTGTTCGAAAAACAAGCAGTTAGTAAAGTGGGTGGATATGAAAGCTCCGCTTATAACCACTTTAATTTTTCTCATGAAGAAACCGACCTTTTTGTTCGATTGATGAAAGGCGGTTACACACTGTATTTTCATCCCGGTGCTGTAGCGCATCATAAACATGAGTCTCGCGGCGGTACCAGGACTTCACCGCTTAAATACTATTATTTTTATATTGGGGCACATATAATATTTCTGTTAAGGAATTTCCGCTGGAAAGCTGTCTATATGGTGCCGTCGTGTCTGGCTTTTCTTACTTATAATGTTCTCCGTTTTAGCCCGGCTCTTGTTGTCGATCGGCAGTAAATACGGTTCTGTTTTCAAGTGATATTTACACTCTATCTGACATTACTGGTGAGATAGGGGTTTCTAATTGTTGTCCTCTCACCAATCTATCTCAATCGACTTTTCTCTTTTACTGAAAGCTATTGGCGATGCATTTTGCTGCCCGATCTTATAGTAGTATAATAACGCTAATCATCAGGCACTAATAATTGTAGCAGGACGGAGATTAGGGAGAATTTGTCTATATGTCCGATATGCTGTTTATATTTAATGCAGATAGAGTAATTCTTACTATAAATGATACTGTCACCAAAACTCTGGGATATGATCCGCCGGAATTAATTAGTCAACCAATAGAGTCAATTGTATATGAAACCCAATCTCAAAAACATGAAAGTGTCGGCATTAACACAATCAAGATGCTAATGTGGGGAGATACTAAAGATACCGAAATAACCTTACAGACGAAAACAGGTAATCCAGTTCAGGCTTCAATCGCCATTTCCGCGGTCAGAGATAACATGGGTAAAGTAACCGGTTTTGCCTGCATTGCCCGGGATATAACTGCTCCAAAATACACGCAACAGCATTTAAAGAATCTGTACGAACGTGAAAAGAGACTGCGGCAGGATATGGAAAAAGAAATGAATAAGAGAGTGGCTTTTACCCGCATCCTGGTGCATGAATTGAAAACTCCTTTAGCTGCTATCATGTCCGCAAGCGAATTGATGGATAGCGAAGAAATTGATTCTCTCACCACAAAACTAACAAAAATTATTCGCCGTAGCGCTTCACATCTGGATACTAGAATCGACGAACTCTTTGACTTGGCACAAGGTGAAATAGGGTTACTACAAATAAAATGGGTTGTGATTGACCCGCTGGTCATTCTCCATCAGGTTTATGATAGCATGTTACCTTTGGTGTCTAACCAGCGACAGATCTTGTTGCTTGACTTACCGGCTTCGCTACCGCTTATCAGGGCTGATAAAGATAGACTACATCAAATTCTCTTTAATCTTATTGACAATGCCTTAAAATATAATACGGATGGTGGTAAGATTACCATCCACGCGAATATAAAGAACGACTATCTGGTAATTTCAGTTCAAGATACCGGCATGGGAATTTCTAAAGAGGATCAATCTTATATCTTCGATCCTTACGTGCGTCTTGAAACCGCTAAAAAAACGGCCGAGGGTCTGGGATTAGGTTTAGCAATCTGTAAAATGCTAGTGACCCTGCACAAAGGTCAGATCTGGATAGAAAGCGAACCGCATAAAGGCAGCACCTTTACCTTTACTATTCCTCTCAAATCAGAGGAATCTATCCCCGATAACCATGTGAATAATTAATTCGATATTTTCTTAGATTTTTCAATATATCAATCTTTTGGCGAAATATAATTATGTAAAGTGTTCAAAATCTCACTTTTACCATTCGTATATATAACATCGCTTGAATTAAAAACACTCGTAAATGTCCCCAAACTATCGATACTGATCAGTTTTGCGTCTACGGTCTGATAAGAAGGCCAGCCCAGAGATAATTTGTTCTCTTCGATATTATAGTCACGCAGGTAAATGTCAGACCCTTTCGGAATATCAGTTACGACAACGAAATCATCACCGGGTTCTCGATAAATGATATTCCCCGAAGTTATACCGGTTATATTTGTTGCGGTAGCATCCAGGTACATAAATAGATGTAATGGAATATTGTCATAAAATATTTGGCTGGGATTTTGGTTATATTGGACGAGCCATCTGGCGCCTGAAAACTCAGCTTCGCTGAAGATTGGAAAGTCTGCCTGGTTCCGGTTTAACGCTATTGAAGTCGCCAAAGGCTGTCCTGCCAGTTCATAAATGAAACCTGTGTTAGCAAGAAAAAAGATTGCCAGGAATACGACCATGATTACTACGGTTACACGGGTTATTTCAGATGGAATTATATTATTTAAAATTAGGCTTATTTTCTTTTTCCATGCTACTTTCGATAGGATAGATTTAGCATTTAACACCAATAATTCCACACCCATGATAAAAAATGGTGACAGAAAAATCAGGCATACAAAATAAATCCTGTCCAAGGCAATTACCCGCCCGAATTCCGGTAGAATCAATTCTATTACTAACAAACATAAAAAAAGAAACGTGAAAGCCAAAAACTCATCGGATATTTTAGGTTCTTTACGCTTTATCCATCGCAATGCAATAATCATAAATCCGAGTGTCATTAATACCTGAGTAATAATATATAGATAACGCATCGAATTAGGCATATTCACACTGCCTTCAGCTAAAAGTTGTTGAGCCGCATTGGCGTTAGTGTTGGTAGCGGCATTAACAGTATTGGATTCTACCCTGACCGCGTCTCCACCCATACTTACAAATTGCTTGATAACGGCTCCGTGTGCCATAAATCCGTACCACAAAAGACTGACGACGACCAACATCACCGCCAGACCTACTGTCAAAGAAGCGCTCTTGCGACGTAAAACAATTAGTCCTATCACCGTAACCGCCACAATGATCGCCCATAAAAAAGCAGTCGAGTAATGTGAAACAATTACCCCTATCCCTAAAACTGCCAGTAACAAAGTGCGTTTTCGTTGCGTCATTCCCTGATCCAGCATTAATAGTGAGAATGACACCAGTAAAAGTGTCGCTACTAATTGTTTATCAACTTGCAAAAAAGTGGTGTAGAACGTGTAAAGAGACATTGCGAAAAAAGCAGCGAGAAAAGCTGTAGTTTCTGAGAATTGCATCCTCAACATTTCGTAAATAGCTAATGGCACAAAAGAAAATATCATAGGGAAAATAAGTTTAAATATCCACAGACCTTGGATACCGGTAAGCTTACTAAGCATCACGGGTAAGATCGTGACACTCAAAGTGACATTGTAAGCAACGATAAGATTTGGAGCATTTGGTAACCAGATAGAATTCATTTCTACCATCCGGAAAGCTGCATATTCTCCAACAATATCTGCCCCCCAGAGAAATTGAGAAATCAATGACCTGTGTAAAAGTAAAGATAAGGCAATCACCCAGATCGCTAATCCGTAATATTTCGCGGGTAGAAACTTTTTAAATATCAAAATGACAGGAATTATAACGAGTAGTATCATAAGACACATCAGTAAAATATTACTGTCGTAGATATTTACCAATTGGGCGCCGAGCACTGCTAACAGAGGTAATAAAATCAAAACGTACACTACGGGTGAATACAGCCAATCCCAATTAATCCGGTTTGTCGCTACGAACTTCTGGTCTCTGAGGAAAGCTATTACGCATAGAAAAGATTGTGCAATGAATACAGATAAGATTATGGGTAATTTCCCCATCGGATTCGGAATCCCTATCCTGGGAAGCACCAGATTCATTGCAAAGCCGAAAAACATAAGAAAACAGATACTTATTCCAATTGAATAGAGTATCGTCCTGATTGTGCCAAGCCGATGCAAGCGCAAAATGCGGAGAAAAATTATTCCCGGAATAAAAAGCGCATAAAGGAGACCGATTACCTGCGTGATAAACGGGATATTTATTCCAAGTGTTCCCAAACCAAGAAGACAAATAAGCAATATCTGCGCGCTGATGAATAGCGTCAGGAACCGTTTAATCGGTAAATCATTCCATTCAAAAATCGACATCAGACTGGTTTTTCAAGGCCATTTAAATTTTTACAAACGTAATATTGATTCTGACTGATTAAAATATCCCCAACTACCAATGTGTACGTCGAATTCCTGTTAATCTCATTTTCAAGTAATTTTCATTTCATTTGTTGTTGAGCAAGCTGGGTTTCATCGCTTTCACGCATCGATTTAGTATTCACAAACCAGACACTAACCACAGCCGCCGGTATCGTCTGCGCAATTAGATAACTAATTCCGACTCCAACAATACCCATCCTGGGGAGTAACAGGTAACTCAATACCAACCCGTTTGCTGGTTGAGGAGCTTTTTCGGTAAGTTGCTCTTGTCTCATCTTTGGTTAACCTCGGATTATCGTTTTGGATAAACTATGTCCCCCAAAGGTATAGTTTTCTTTTTTCGTTATTAGCTTCCGCCACTGGATTGTGTAGCGCTGTTAATTCCCTGTACATTAGCTTGGCTGCTACCCATGTTTATAAATATTTTTATAGGCGTTGCTTCTTTTATTCCAGGATGGTTGGTGGAAGCCACCGAGGTATAAATTAACCTATAATTTTGAATGGCTTCCAATGGAACAGGACTACTGAATGGACTTAATCCCACAATTTGGTAACCGTCTTTTTCATGACTATTACAATAAGCTTCTGCTTCGGCATAACTATCAAAAACATGAGCGTCCGTTATTTCTTTATAAGTTTGTCCATCCGTGGTAGTTACTTCCGCTAAAGATACAACCGTAGTTTTTTCAGGCGTTACTGCCTTGCCGTCAAACATATATAACCTGACTATAAATGAATTATAGTAATCGGGATAAAATAGTGTTATCGGTTTCATCACTCCATCTTGATTTTGCCAACAAGTCTCAAAGTAATTATCCTCCGTACTACCGGCGAATGCCGCTACTGCGTTGAATTTAGCCAGTGTAGTATCGTAATCAACGATTACGTATCTTGAATCTAATTCATTAACGAATTTACTCGCTTCGGTTTCAGTTTGTGCCAGGAAAGCATCAGCTACCAGCGGAGAACGCCCCCCACCCGGCGCATGATTCGGCAATCGGTGCGCGATACGCGTAATCCAATGGCCGTAATCCCACCATGCCATCACTCCGTAAGCCGTACTTGGATAAGCATAATTAGCATTATTCGCCGGCGTCGGAACCATTGCATAATACACATCGGAATTACCGAACGGTTCGGGTGAATTGTTTTTTAACCATGTCAGTGTTTCGACCCATGCATCATCAGGAGCAAATGGCGTCTGACTTACCGTTTCAATGGCAGGTTTAATATTAGGCAGGAAAACTAGTGCAAAGATGGCAATAGCAACAACAGTGCTTTTTACCGGTCCGGCACTGGCTCTCCAGTATGAAATCTCTTTTATCTTTATCCCTGGTTTGGGTTTAACTGTCTCACCAAACCTCTCTTTTACTCCGAAATACGTCAATATTTGCCATACAACATAAGCTGTCAGTAAAGCGACATTGATTGCCAGATAATAAGCGAAACGCCGCTGTGCCAGTGTCATTATCAAAATCACCAGACTCCAGATGGTTAGTAACGTAGTGTTTTCTTTCCCGCGTCTAATTACCTGATAAACAAATAAGCCCATAGCAATCAGAAAAATATAGAATGCTACCGTGAAATTCGCCCATGCTACCGATAATGTAAATGTACCGTTCGGAAAAAGCAGCGGCCTTACTTCATCTATTGTGAGGTCTTGACCGGATGGATTTAAGATACCGAAATTGGACATTAGCGATTTAAATAACCCGGGATTGATAAAATAAAATGCTACAAGTGCTGCTGCACCGATACCGATGATTCCAAAAACATAATGTATAGGCTTGATTCGATTAGAAACAGCTTTTGAGCCTAAATACAACACACAAGGTGTCAGACAGGCAACACCCAACGAGATGTTGTACAACGATGGTGTGTAATATTTTGGTAAGAATGGCAGTGTAATGATGGATGCGATAATGAAAACCAGCGAACCGATCACAAAAAGGTGTCCTGTCGGCCGTTGTTTCAAATGATTGATAATAAATTGAACGACAAAATAAATAAACAGCAGGAGGACAAACAACGGTCCGCCTGCCCACATTTGCAAGTACAACCCAAGGAACAACCCTGCCATAAGACTATATATAATTATCTGTTTACTTACTTTCCAATCAGGTTTACCTTGGGAAATTTCGGGTGGCTGCTCGCTCTTCTTTAGAGCTAAAATCAAAAACATCATCATAATCGCGGTAAAAAGTATCTCCACTACATGATGATCCGTAAAACCCAGCATCGTTCTTCCGAGAAATTCTCCAGGAAGAATTGCTACTAGAAATGCGGCGATTAATCCTGCCCATTTATTGAATAGCGTTTTTCCTATCACAAATACAGGGATAACGGTAAGACTGCCCAGAATTGCCGGAAATACTGCCCCAAGAACATTAATACTGTGAGCAGTCGGTGCTCCAAAACTAAAAAGCCAAATAAATCCGCCTAAAAACAACGTGAAAAGAGGTGGATAGTAGACGGCAGCTCCCTGTGGGAAATAGGTGTACGGGTCAAATGCAGTTATATGCGGAAAATGATGGAGTAGATTATCTTCAAGACGCATATAAGAATAAGCATCTGTTTCTGTAAAACGTACCGTACCGCCGGTAAAAACCTGGTTATAAGGTAACACCAGCCGTAGATAAAGTGCTGTGGCAACACACAATAACACCATAATAATGGTGATACTACGGTAAAACACTTTTCCTCTGTGGGATATCCAGGTGTTCATTATCTTTAAAATGTCCTCTGATGTTATATTCTGCCAACCGCTCGGTTTATGAGTAAGGTGCGAGCGGGTCAAGGTCATGTTCTTGAAGGTTCACTAATTTGGCACACCAGGGTCAAAATTGGCTCTACAGGATGCAACAAAAAGCTCATTCTAATTGTACTTGTTGCTAATTTCTTTGACCAAAGTGGAGATTACGACAGATATACCCTTTCATATAATCAATACTATCGAATTAATCAATCAACAAAACAGCTATTACTAATGAAAGGAAGGCATATATGAATATATTAGTTACCGGTGGGGCAGGCTACGTAGGCAGTATCGTGACCGAAGAGTTAGTGAAAAAAGGTCACAAAGTGGTCGTCGTAGATAGTCTCAAACAGGGTCATCGTTCGGCAGTTCATCCGGAGGCCGAGCTTGTTATCTTTGATATCGCAGATAAAGAACGCTTGGACCGGCTTTTCTTTCGTATCAATTTCGATGCTGTGATGCACCTGGCAGGAGAAACGGTCATCGAGCATTCCATGACCGACCCTAAAAGATACTTCCATAATAATATTATCGGTGGTATCAATCTTATCGATATCATGTTAAGACATCATGTTAACAAACTGATTTATTCTTCTACCGCCGCCACTTATGGAGAGCCTATTGAAACACCAATCACGGAAAACCATCCTACAACACCGGTGAACAGCTATGGCGAATCCAAACTTATTTTCGAGCGAATCTTGAACTGGTACGGACAAGCTTATGGGCTCAAACACATTACCTTCAGATATTTTAATGCGGCCGGTGCCAGTGAGCAGTATGGCGAAGATCATCGTCCCGAGACGCACCTTATTCCCAATGTGCTTGCTGCTGCGCCGCCTGATAAAGCTCCGGTTAATGTCTTTGGCTCCGATTACCCGACTAGAGACGGCAGCTGCATTCGGGATTATGTTCATGTTTTAGATATTGCTCAGGCTCATCTCCTGGCACTGGATAAAATGAATGAGTTGAACGGTCAAGTATACAACCTGGGTAGTGGCGAAGGTTACTCGGTTTTGGAAGTTATTGAAGCCGCCAGTCGTATCATCGGGGATATGATCCCTTTAAAAATTTGTCCGTGCCGTCCCGGCGACCCCGCAGTGTTAACTGCCAGCTCGGAAAAAGCCCGTAAAGAGCTTGGGTGGACACGGCGATTCACGAGTCTGGAATCAATTCTCCAAAGTGCATGGTTATGGAGCAAACGGCATCCTCAGGGATACTCTGACCTGCCGCGATTGGAATCGGTAAACGTTTCTATCGGAAGAACGCGAACCAAAGTGCCGGTATAATAGATAAGGCCTTTATTAAAAAATAAAACAATACATTCTTTTAGTTGAAACGACCGCTAGGTAATCAGACCAGATCGCATGCATCAGGCGGCATCCAATGCTGCTCTTTCCCTTCCCATTTTACATTACAACCGATAGGATTTGTCGTTGGTGTGCTTACCGGTTTACCGGCGAGATGCTCACTCAGCGCCTTATCCAAATCATTAAGAGTCATTTTATCGGTTTCCCTGGGATTATCCACCCCCCTGCCGGTATAAATTAATTTCCGGTTGTGGTCGAAAATGTAAAAATGCGGTGTCCTCAATGCTCCGTAAGCCAGCGCAACTCTCTGTGTTTTATCGCGCAGATAGACCCAGGGGAATTTATATTCTTTCATGCGTTCTATCATATGTTCAAAGCTGTCTTCTTTAAAAGTCTTTTCACTGTTTGAATTGATACCTACAAACTTGACGCCTCTATCCATATATTTTTCTGCGGTCTTCCTGGTTACTTCGTCTGATCCCTTCACAAAAGGACAGTGATTACATGTAAAAAATATTACCAGAGTATCTGCATCTTTGAAATCGGCTAATTTATATGTTTTTCCATCCGTAGCCGGTAAGGAGAAATCAGGCGCTTTGGCTCCGATTGTTAATGTAAATCCCATATTCTACCCCCTTGATCATCCTTTCAATTTCTTTGTCCAAGAAACAAGATTATCGAGTAACTGTTTAATCAAATCCTGCGTTTTCTGGTCTATCAATTTTCCTTTTTCATCGAATTTTTGGGCAGCAAAGTTAACCATCACTTCCGGTCGATTCACCGGGTGCATATTTAAAAAGACAAATGTCTGACGGAGGTGATATTGAGCCCTGGCTCCTCCCAGCATACCGGTCGACGCGCTCATAATAGCCACAGGTTTAGATTCCATCGAATTGTCTCCGTAGGGCCTCGAAGCCCAATCGATAGCGTTCTTTAAAACACCCGGTACGGAATAATTGTATTCCGGTGTGACAATGAGAATTGCATCCGCAGCTTTTATTTTTCTCTTGAATTCCTTTACTTTCTCCGGTACGGAGGAATCCAAATCCTGATTATAAGGAGGAATGCCATCCAATTCGAATATTTCCATGTTGGCGTTGTCCGGTACAAGCTCCAATGTTGCTCTCAATAACGCCCGGTTAAAGGAACCACTCCGTAAACTACCAGCAAAGCCTAGTATGTTTATTTTTTGGTCCATATCTGCCTCCATTCGGTAACCCATCTGTAGAAAGGCTATTTTCCGTCTTTAAGAAAAGCCAATAACTCGCGGTTTACTTCTTCAGCATGCGTCCAATTCATACCATGCGGCGCGCCCTCGACAATTACTAAACGGCATTTCTTGATAAATTCCGGTGTGCGTTTCCCCGTTGCGGCAATCGGTAGAATCCTATCGGCATCACCGTGCATGACCAGCACTGGTATTTCAATACGTTTGAGTTCTGCTCTGAAGTCAGCTAACCACGCTGAGACGCAATCCAGCGTACCGATGGGAGAAGAGCCGGCGCCGATGTTCCAACTGGCCCGCACTACTTCCTCACTGACTCTTTTTCCCATTAACAGGTCAACGTTGTAGAAATTTGGAAAAAACTCAGAAAGAAAAGCTAGTCGGTCGGCTACTATCGCTTTTTTCATTCCTTCGAAGATACTACCATCCATGCCTTCCGGATTATCTGCGGTTTTCAATAAAAATGGAGGAATAGCGGCCATGAATACTGCCTTGCTTACCCTGTCTGAACCAAATTTACTTAGATACCGGACTACTTCCCCTCCTCCCATGGAGAAACCGATGATTGTCGCATCCCGCAAGTTCAGTTTAGTCATTACTTTGTGAAGGTCATCGGCAAAGACATCGTAATTATATCCGGATGCCGGTTTGCTTGAATCGCCGAATCCTCTACGGTCGTAAGCGATAACCCGATACCCGGCATTTATTAAAGCCGGTATTTGTTTTTCCCATGAACTGAGACTTAACGGCCAACCGTGTATCAATACTACAGGCTTGCCCGCTCCATAATCTTCATATTTAATATCGATGCTGCCGGAGTTTTCTTTGCCGACATTAATATAATTCATTATCTTTCTCCTTCACTCTCTAATCAATTACCAGGTTTTGGAACATTTTCACTCTTTATACAAGCACAATTTAAATTTTATTTCTTAGCAGTTTTCTTTCCTGCTTTACCGGTTTCTTTTACCTTCTTCTTGGTTGTCACGCTTACTTTTTGAGGTTTAACGCCGGCGATTTTCGGTAAGTCGATTTCCAGAACGCCCTTATCGAAATTCGCGGTTATCTTGTCGATAGCTACAATTGAAGGAATGGCAATCGTACGGGAGAAACTTCCATATTGGGTTTCGCTGTAAGAATATCCTTTCTTTTTAATCTCGGACTCAGCCTCTTTCTCTCCCTCTACAATCATCACATCCCCGAAGATCGATACACTGACATCCTCTTCATGAACTCCGGGCAACGCGACTTTCGCAACGAATTTATCATCTTTCTCCACAACGTCGATTGCAGGTGCCCAGAGGGCCTCTCCTCCATACCACGGGGAAGGAAGAAATCCCAGTCCAAAAATATCGTCAAGGTGGGTTGGAAGATTTTGACGTTTTGCCCGCGGTTGCCTGACCGTTACACTTTTTCCTGTTTTTTGTCTCTTGTTTGCCATTTGTATTCCTCCTTGTTTGTTTACGAGATTTCTCAATGTACATTATGAGTAATATGTTGTGTATTAGTTATATAATTTGTATTTAAAAGATTACAAATTTATCAAGTTTTGGTTTATACATTCAGGTCGAAATATCCGTTAAACGTTATATCTATAAATGTCATGATTTTGTAATATGGGTATCGGTAATTTTATAACTATTTAATCGGCGGCAGGCTAGACTGGACACATGTTAAACAAAGTCGTTTGCGATGAAGAACCTGTTGTGTCTAAAATTTAATATCGGATAAAATTAATGGAGTGAGACGATGAAAAGAAAATTGGTATTACTCTGGGCTTCGCTAGTCGTCGTAGTTGCCTTATTAATCGGCCTGTCAGGATGCAGTGATACCACCGGATCTCAACCTATAAACTTGACAGGTAATCAACAGGGAATTTGGGTGAACGGTGAAGGCAAAGTCGCGGTTACTCCGAATATTGCTAATTTATCTTTAGGGGTAACCGTTCAAGCGGCTACTGTTGCACAAGCCCAATCGCAAGCGACAATCGCAATGAATGCGGTGATGTCGGTTTTAACTTCAAATGGCATTGCGGCAAAAGATATTCAGACTGAAAACTTTAGTATTCAACAAATTAGTACCCCTGTAGACGTAAATACTCCTGTGGCCGGTAGTAATTCCGGGTCTGCCGGTTTACCGCTATTGCCGACCACCACACTCGCTACTGTTACGATGTTTCAGGTGAGTAATATGGTAACCGTTAACATCAGGACTATCGCTACTACCGGTACAATAATAGATGCTGTCACCGCCGCCGGTGGTGATTTAATCCGTATCGACAGCGTGAGTTTTTCCGTGGATCAACCGGAACAATATTATCCTCAAGCCCGCCAATTAGCTATGGCTGATGCCGCAGGGAAGGCGCAACAGCTCGCAAAGTTAGCGGGTGTGACCCTTGGTAAAGCGATTTATATCTCAGAAAATTCTTCTACCCCGATGTATAACCAAGTGGCGGGGTTAGCAGTTCCGGCAGCTACAACCTCAATTAGTCCCGGCCAGATCGATATTACAATTGATGTCCAAGTAGCTTATGCTATCAAATAGCCTGGTTTCTTTAGCCCAGGTTCGGAAGTGCTAGCGAATAGACTTTAGCCTGCATTCTTTCATTATGTTAAAATGAGTGTCATGGTTTATGGTATTTTAGGCATTGGAGTTGACATCGAAAGCATCGCACGGTTCAGAAGTCCTGAACTATCTGCCGACAAGGTTTTATTAAATAATATTTTCACCTCTCGCGAACTGGATTATTGTCAATCATATACCGACCCGGCGCCTCATTTGACCGCACGTTTTGCGGCTAAAGAAGCAATTGTAAAAGCTTTATCCGCTGCCGGCTTTACTGTCAGTGAATTATCCGGAATCGAGATTTTAATTGATAAAAGCGGCCTTCCACAAGCAATAATCGACAAACAAGGCGTTAATGGAATACAGGTTCACATCAACCTTTCCCATAGCCAGGATAACGCCATCGCCTTCGCTATTGTCACGAAGCAGGTTTAGCAATTTTTTCGATATAGGTGATGAAATCTCCAATAGTCTGGAAGGTCTTCACCATCTCAATGTCAATTTCTATCCCGAATTGTGTTTCCGCGCTGACGATTATTTGCACCCAATGCAATGAATCCGCCTTAACATCTTTCATGGGTGTGGTCGGCGACAGGTCAGCTGCATTGGTATGAGTTATCCTCGCTATTATTCTGATTAAATCTTCTGAAGTCGACATTTTTCCTCCTGCCTGTCAGCCGGCATTAGTTTGAACCTTTATTAAGCCGTCGTGTAATACTTGAATAAAACCGCTTTCAATCGCCGTTTTTGCCTGTTGAATTGTACCGGCAATTTGCGGTGCTTTGCTCGCACCATGTGCTTTACAAATTACACCGTTGATACCCAGCAACGGTCCGCCCCCCATTGCCTCACTGGGACTTAACAACCCGTATAGTTTGCCGCATATCTTCTCTGATTCGACCGCTGTCAGTTTGTCCTTTAAATTCTGTCCCAGCCAATAACCGAGAGATCGTCCCAGTCCTTCGCTGTATTTAACCAGAACATTGCCTGTGAAACCGTCACAAACGATGACATTGACTTTACCGCGCACGATATCGTGGCCTTCAACATTCCCGATAAAGTTCAAACCGCTTTTCTTCAGCAGGATAAATGTGTCTTTGACGAGTGTATCTCCTTTCCCTTCCTCTGCTCCGACATTCAATAATCCGACGGTCGGATTTTCTATTTTAAGGAAGGTCTTGGCATAAGCTACTCCGATAACCGCAAAATTAACCAATTGATACGGCTGACAGCCAACATTCGCTCCCAAATCAAGGACAACCGTTTTTGGAGCTAAACCCAGGAAAGGTCCGCCGATAGTAGGTCGTTCTACACCGGGTAGTCCGCCGAGATATTGCAGCCCTGCCACCATAATTGCACCGGTTGGCCCTGCGCTCACCATCGCCTGTACTTTTTGTTCTTTTACCAGTCGCGTTGCCACGGCCAGCGAACTGTCTCTTTTTTTCATGACCGCTATTGCAGGTTGCTCCTGGTCGCTTATCACTTCGCTAGCCTCGACGATATTGGCATTAATCCCACTGATATTTGCTTTTAATATTGCATTTTCAATGTCTGCTTTTTTGCCCACCAACGTAATGCCGACATTTAAATCCTTGCCTGCCTGCAAAGCGCCCAATACAACCTGCTCCGGTGCGAAATCGCCGCCCATTGCATCCACGGCTATTTGAATTTTGTAAGTTTGTTCCATAATCCAAATACCTCCTCTTCACTTACCATGAGTGACTGATTGCATTACTTTTACAGACGCTCTCACAGGTATTTTCCCGTTGATTTCGGCATACCGAAATTCCCGGGCATACCTGGGGTATTTTCTTTATCATTTCTTTCTTAATTACGGCCGATTTTATCCCGTCTTCAGAAGACAGCGAAAAAAGCGCATTCGAACATATTTCTACACAAGCATTGCACCCGTTGCACTTACCGGAATCCAAGGTGATATAAAAAACCCCTGTGCCGTCGCTATAGCCGTAATTTATTTTCGGCGAACTTATCACCTTGTTGCCCTGGCAACGGTCTATCGCAAATAACGCAGCGCCTATAGCACCGATAAGTTGCGGATCCGGACTAAGCATCGGTGTCATCCCTACTTTTTCCGTCAACTTGGCCACCATGCCTTTGTTCTTGGCGATGCCACCGGTAATTGCAAAATCTTTCTCGATTGTTACCCTTTTTAATAAGCTTAAACAACGTGTTCCGATCGCTTCATTGAGTCCTGCCATAATATCGGACTTTTGTACACCTTGCCTTAAATAATGTAATGCATCGGACTTGGCAAAAACCGCGCAAACAGTGTTGAAAGGCTTAGCCGACTTAGAAGCCAATGCCAGATCCCCGATTTCGTTCAGCGGTGTATTCAATACATCGGCAATCATTTCCAAAAATCGTCCTGTCCCACCGGCACATTTATCGTTCATGATGAAATTGGTTACTGCGCCTTTTCCATCACAGTTGATTGCCTTACAGTCCTGTCCTCCCATGTCGAGTATGGTGCGTACCGAAGGAAAATACCAGTTCACGCCGCGAGCGTGACAGCTTATCTCCGAAATATTATCATTAGCGAAAGGCACAAGTACCCTACCATAACCGGTTGCCACTGTATAGTTCAAATCGTCAAGTTCCAAATTAGCTTTTTGTAAAGCTGTTTCAATAGCTTGATAGGCGGTTTTGATACTCTCCGCGCCGGTATCCCTGATAACCCACCCGACTATTTCCCTATCCTTCATAATAGTAGCTTTAGCGGAACGTGAGCCTATGTCAATTCCTGCGACAATCATATTTTTACTCCGGTAACAGCTTCACGGGCAATAATTGCCGCGCCTAACGCCGCCACTATCTGCGGATTGTCCGGTACTAGTATATCGAATCCCAATTCCTGATTTAATATGGCTATGATTCCTCTGTTCATAGCGACACCACCGGTGACTACTACTTCCCGTTGGATTCCAATACGTTTGCACATTGAGATAATACGTCCCAATACCGAGTGGTAAATTCCGGCGGCAATATCTTCCCGTAAAGTTGCGGGAACACGATGAACATGAGAAATTACCTCCGATTCCGCGAAAACAGCGCAAGTGTTGGTTATTTCCGGCGGGAATTTGGCTTTTAAGGATAGTGCGTCCATTTCTGCGGGTGTCAGATTCATCAATTTTGCCATTTGTTCCAGGAAAACACCGGTACCTGCTGCACATTTATCCTGGCTCAACCAATCGATCAGACGGCCATGCTCGTTAAGCTTGATGATCGTGGAGCTTTCCGCCCCCATATCGATTGCCATTCGGGCCATTGGATAAATTGAGTTCACTCCCCTTGCCAGGCAAGCGGTCAGAGATTTCGATTGGCTAAAGGTGACTGATTTACTACCCAACCCCGTAGCAATTACTTTAATATCGGGATTAAAACTGAGTCCGATTTGTTGCAGCGCCTGTTCGATGGTTGTGCGCGCACACAGTTCGGTGTCATCACTCGACCGGATTACAGCTGTACTGATGATTTTTGTTTCATTCAATACAACCGATTTGGTCGTCAGGCTGCCGATATCTACACCAATCGCGGTTATCATAATCCTTCCAGGAGTTCAAAATATTGTCCCAATTTATCACCTATTTCCTCGCGTGGATTGATTGTGGGGTCGACAATATCGCAATCCACCGCCAGCATTGGAATATCCGCTGCATTTAGCGCGTCTTTAAATATCTTAATCGTCGCACAGGCATGCCGACAACCTAGGAAAGCCCAGAATAGCGCACCGTTTACCTTATATTCCACAGCACTGCCCACAACATATTTCACCACGTCATCCGTCAAAGGTCCGTACATCACGCGACTTTCGGGAATAAGATATGATTTTTCTGCGATACTTATTAAAGGTTGCGACGGATCAAATTCTGCTTCCGCCCAGCTGTTGAACATCGGCTCCACCACACTGACCGCGCCGTATTCCTGATAAAGCTTATCCAGATAGGACATCAGGTAAATCGGCGGTATGAAAAGCGTCATCAACCGGTATTTTTCAGATGTTCCGGCTGGTTTATTCTCACTTGCGGTATTCTTTAACTCATCGCGGAGTTGTGTCAAATATTCTATTGCTTCGGGTTGTCCCGGAAAGAGATAATCTGCTGAAAGCAGTTTCAGAAAACCCTGAGTTGGGAAAGGAGAAGGTACCAGCTTACGTAGCTCATTGATTTCTCTCGTAAGTGCCAGTTGTTGGTTACTCCTGGCCTCGGTTTCGGCCAGTTTATCCCAATTCATCTTATGACCGGAATGCTCCTCGAGGAACTTGATCATTCCTTTCAACTCATTGACCAGATAAGATACTTCAGTCTGGCTGTGTTGGAATGGATGATCGATAAAATAACCGGGACAGTTATTGAGCTTCATTACCAGCTCGCCGCTTTTTGCCGTATTGTCACAAATCAGGTTCGACCATAGCATGACGTCCGGACGTGGTAGATAACCACGCAGAAAAGCACCGGCCAGACCCCGGTGAGGCGAGCATATTTCCGCCGCCAGTCCCAGTTCCGCGCCAGCGGATAATAGTTCGGCCTGCTCGCCGAGAAAAAGAGCCACCAGCCAGGTGGTCATTTCGGTATGCATCGGCACAATATCCATGGCATATAGTATTTCTGCAGGGAAGAACACCGTATGTGCGGCTACGAAGTTACCATTTTCCTTCGCTTTCAGTAATTTAGTGTAATATTTCGATAGCATCTGGTAATAAAGAATGTCACTCTTTGGGAGAGAGCCGGGCGGCGCCATCTTGAGTATCACCCGGCAACTCTGGACGATGGAATTTACCTTGTTATTGCTGCTCACTTCTTGGCCTCCATCATCTCCAGAAATGCCTGCACCCTGGTTCGAATCTGACCTGAGCCGGATGTTCCATACTCGACGTCAAGGTCGAGAACGGGAATTCCCGCTGTTTTTAACTTATCGTTAAGCAATGGAAAATCATGTGCATAGGGTACGCAGTAACGGATAATCTGACTGAGCACACCATCGACTCGAAAGTCACGGCATAACGCCAGAATGCGGTCGAACCGTTCTTCCGAAGGATACATCCTGGCGCATGGGAAATTTGTCAGGTAACGCCTCGCGATTGCGTTAATCGCCGGCTCTCCTTTGCTAATGATAACCGGGTCCGACCAGTAACGCGTGCTTGTGCAGAGTTCATCGGTAACCACTAATCCGCCGGTTTCTTCAATCGATTTAATGAATTCAGGATTGTCCAGCACGCTGCCAACTACCATCAGTCGGGCGCGTCCGCTATAAGAAACCTTTGACTGTTCTAGTTCTTTCAATAGTATTTTTAATTTCCGGTTGAAATGAGCTTTGGGCATACGGAAACTGGCGGTCAGTACTTCCAGAGTTTGCGCTCCGTTAATAGGAGGCTCCGTTCGCTTGCGTAACTCATATAGTTTTTTTAACAAATCTCTTGTCTCGTTACACACTTCAATAGCTTGCAGCAGGGCTTTTTCCGTAATCTGCAAACCGAGAAATTCTTCCAGATTTTGTTTGAAAGAAATTACCTGATCGAGATATAAAGCCTGAGCTTCATCTGTAGTTTTCCGCGGTACCGTTAAAATCTGATAAAAAGGCGTATTGATGTAACGCCGCCATGCATCGAACAAACGGCGTGCACCGTCGCAAGTGGAACCGCCGACCACGCCGTCCAGAAAACTGTAGTCACCGCGTAATCCTCTCTGAAGGCAACTACGGGAAAAAGAACAATTGTTGATATAAAGGTAAGCGTTACCGTCGGCCAGGTCTGTTTCGCGTCCGTAACCTGTAATACGCACTGGTAGTGCTCCGGCAGCTATAAAAACTTCTTCGGGAACATAAGTACACAACCAGCCGAAGACTTTTTTCCCTTGTTCTTTAAAGTCCAATATTTCCTGGTTTTTGGGAAAAGTGCTGTTTACTGAACGAAAATATTCAAGTGCAGGTAAATTAGTCATGCTGGTTTCTGTGGAGACTGTCATGAATTATTCTCTTACTGTAACCTTTAATGCTGTAAATAGGTCTATTTTACTGAATTCGAATTATTTCGGCAAATCCAGTTCGGGATGAAAACCAACTGAGATAGCTCCCCGACCGGTGCCATATCCCATTACCGGACTATATTCACTGTTTACCATACTCAAACAATCGAAGTTCTCCTTGAGTCGCTTGATAAAAATCTCGGCGATTTCCGGTGCATCGGCATGCATCACCCAGAAGTGTAAAGGCTTCGTGCCGGTTTCCTTTTTAACGAGTTCTATCATCTTGTTCATCCCGTCATCACGCTTACGCGTCCGTGTCACATAATCCAGAGTGCCTTCTTTTGAGATGCGACTTATTGGTTTGATATTAAAAAGCGCCGCCATCTGGGATGCTATTTTGGACATTCTTCCGGTGCGGTAAACATATCTTAATGTATCGATCATTGCCAGATATCCGGTATTTTCTTTAACCTTAGTAGCGACTTCGATGATCTCATCCAGATTCATTCCTTGGGCTGCGGCTTTTGCTGCCGCCAGGACAATCAGTCCCTGTGCGCCGGAACAGGTACGGGAATCAAAAACTTTAATCGCAGTTTTAGGCGATTCCTGAGTGAAAATATCGATTGCGTTTTGCGCTGTCCGGCAAACCGCGCTCAACGACCCGGAGAGTGTTATGAACAATATCCGATCTGACTGTTTGTTAAGTTCCCTGTAAGACTTAATCAGAAACGCCGGGCTGATCGCTGAAGTGACGAACCTGTCCGGATCTTTCTCAATTAATCCATAGGCTTCAGAGATAGTAATATCTACCCCTTCTGTATATGTATGTCCGTTATACAGAATCTGCGCAGCGGGGACGGTCGTAATGTGATATTTCGCCGCCAGCTCTTTAGGAATTCCGGCGACGCTATCGGTCATGACCAGGACATTAGACATACTTTTCCTCCCTAAGTTGATTAACTAAGAAATGAGGTAACCACCATCCACGATCACAGTACTGCCGGTGATGTAGCTCGCCATCGGTGAAGCCAGAAACAGGACGGCACGAGCCACTTCATCAGGCTCACCCATCCGTCCGAGGGCCATTCGCGCCATAAACGCTTTTAATTGATTTTTACCTTCTTGAATAGATTGAGCCTGAACTGTTTTAGTCAATCCGGCCGTCATTATTCCTCCCGGTGCGACGGCATTCACGCGGATATCGTGAGGTCCAAACTCGCGGGCCAGACTTTTCGTCAGCATTAATAAGCCCGCTTTAGAGGAATCATAGGCAGCCATCCCGGTATACGACGGATGCAGCGCATCGATAGAAACGATATTAATTATACAGCCGCCTGCACGTCTTGCTATCATATGTTTTGCAGCTTCACGACTGCTCATAAACGCGCCTTTAAGATTTACCGCTTGCACTCTGCTGAATTCATCTCCGGTCGTCTCCGTCGCCAGTTTCCTCGGGAAAATACCGGCGTTATTTACCAGTATATCAATACAACCTTTTTCCCGCACCACCCTGTCTACCGTTTGATTTACCGATTTCTCATCGGTAATATCGCAATGAATGTATAGAGTTTGTAAACCTTCCCGGTTCAAGCTTTCACTTGCCTGCTTACCTTGCCCGTCATCGATATCGATGATGATAACCATTGCCCCCGCCTGGGCTAATCGATGGCTAATCGCGTAGCCGATACCGGCAGTGCCGCCGGTAACGATCGCAATTTTATCGGTAAGTTTGAGAAGAGAATCTATCGATGGTAAATCGTTTGTTTCTGGCATTGTTATAGTCCGCAAAAGACAATACCTATTGTTACTAGGTATTGTAAACGAGACGTTTTTCTGAAGTCAAGTCCGAAAATGATATATATGACAGAAGAGTGAATATCAGGTCTGAAAGTATGTTTTGATAATGATTCCCAATATCCCGACTTTCAGGTTAACTGCCGTTAGTACTAGACCGATTATGGATAAAATAATACCTGCTATTGCCAGACCGCTTTTATGCCGGCGCATAGCTAAAATACCGGTTATCAAACCTATAATGTTTACCAGAAAACCGATGTAGGCTATCGGCCAAACAAATATGCTTAAAACTCCGAATGCTAAAGATACTACGTCCAATAAAATCTCCGGTTATAATTACTTTTCAAATTATATACTGATGCTGGTATTTAATTCCAGCCATAAGATACTTGAAATATGAATTGCATTACACCCCCTTATTTCTTGACTGCCTGTAAGAAATCGGGATAATATGTTGGGAATAGCGTTTATTAGCCAATAAAGGATAAGTCTTGTATTTCTAAAAAGAAGTTGGCTTAATGTTATAATTGGTAGTTTTCTCATAGATTAATCTGGAGTTCCTTATGGTTTTTATTCGATTACTACGTCGTAGAATCAAGATTATTATAGCGTGTATATCGGTTATTCTGGCGCTATATTTAGGTTTGTCTGTTCTCGGAGCAGCAGCCACAATGCAACTCCCGCGACTTCCTGTCAACGGATCTCCGGCTTCTGTTGGTCTGACTTTCCAAAACGTCGATTTTGCAGCCCGTGTCGATGCAATTGACCTCAAAGGGTGGTTTTTACCATCTTCCGGAGACTCGGTTCTGATCATCATACCCGGAGGGTTTGAGAATCGCGTTGACCCTCAGGTTGACACGATCAATCTGGCTAAAGACCTGGTACAAAAAGGTTATAACATATTGCTATTTGATCTTCGCGGCCGCGGTGAATCCGGCGGTAAAGGTCTTTCTTTATCTAACGAAAACAGGGATATCGGCGGCGCGGTTGATTACCTGAAAACAAGAGGATATCCCGCCGGAAAGATCGGGATTATCGGATTTTGTTCAGGTGCCGCAAATGCTTGTATCTTCGCCAGTCAGGAAACAGATATCGGCGGTTTGGTACTTGACGGCTGTTTCTCCAAAGTGGAGGATATGTTTTATAACCAGGCATCTAAATATGGAATCCCACGATTTGCTGTCGATATTTTCGTGCCCAGTATTAAACTGGCAGCAAGGTTTTTTTACGGCTATTCGGAAATTAATCCCATCAATATCGTTGGCAAAGTTCAATGCCCTATCTTTTTTATTCATGAGGGAAATGACGACCTTGTTTCGATCGCCGATACCAAGGAATTATTCCAAACCTCCAACCGGCAAATTAATTTCCTCTGGGAAGTCGACGATATTACCCATGTTCATGCCTACCATGCATATCCTGAGGAATACGTGAAAAGGGTAAATGAATTCTTCGCCACTGCTCTACATTCTACAATTCAAAGCGGCCTGCCTGCTCAATAAAGCCCTTTGTTCTCGAAATATGGTAAACGTGTATCGGGTTTGAATCACTAACCTCATTTCGATAAATAATTTATTTTAAAACAGCTTTCTTTTTTCTTGTCCTTGGTCCTCATAAATATTCATTACATTTGGTTATCAAGGTTCTTTTATCTATATAAAAAATATAAATATATTTAAATAGCGTTTAATTACGCATGCCTTCGTGGTTGACAATATTTTTAAGAGCATTATATACTGTGGCAAACTTATCAGTATTTAGAAACATGATTGTGTAAACTTAACCTGATATTTCGTCTGCAAAATGAAGGATTATTTTGAAATACGTTAACACTGTACTGGGACAGCTCGAAACAGGCAAGATGGGTGTTACATTGATGCACGAGCATCTTTTAGGTTCACTCGGAGGTATCGCACAAAGTTATCCAGAGTTATTTGGTAAGGATTTTAAAGAACGAATTATCGCAGGGCTAATGGCCGCAAAACATGGCGGCATTGATACGATAGTAGATTGCACCACGATGGATTTGGGCAGAGATATAAGAATACTGGCGGAAATGTCGCAGCGGACCGGGGTCAATATTATTGCCACTACGGGTTGGATTTTAACAATACCACATGTCATGGGCACCTTTACCGCAGATCAGTTTGCTCAAATTTTTACCCGGGACATCCAAAAAGGCATTGAAGGAACCGATATAAAAGCAGGGATGCTTAAATCACAAGCAGCTTCTGATGTTGTAACGCCAATAGGAGCTACTTTATTACGTGGTGTCGCCAGAGCCCATTTAGCAACCGGAATACCTATTATGTTACATTCTTACTCACCCGGACAGGTGGGCAGACAACAGATTGCGATTCTAAAAGAAGAAGGTGTAGACTTAAAACGGGTTAAGGTCGACCATTCCTTAGATACCACTGACCTTGAATATCTGACATGGATATTGGACCAGGGATGTTATCTGGGTCTGGATAGACTACCACCTGTCTACGTGATTCCTAAGACCGGGGTGAGTATGACAAGCCGGATGAAAACAATTAAATCTCTTATCGATGCCGGCTATACTAAAAGACTTCTGCTCTCTCATGACGCTGTCCTGGTCTCAACTTTTTTCGATACTTTATCTAATACAGACAAGGAGAAAATAGCCAAAGACAACCCGTACGGTTTTCTGTACATTAATAAAGTCGTAATGCCTAGACTTCGAGAATTGGGGGTTTCCGATGAAATATTGAAAAGCCTCCTGACCGACAACCCGCGGAGATTTTTCGAGGGTAATGACCATTAGTCCTCCCGACGCTAGATAACACAAGCTTCCAGTGATAATCTTACAAAAATAATTTAGAACTATGGAGCGCGATATGATAATTGATGATTTGGTACGAGATTCAATAGACATGCATTGCCACCACAGCCCGTCTATGTATATTCCAGGTCGTATGGATGCTTTGGAGACAGCTAAATACGCGCGTCAAATGGGGATGAAAGCAATTGTATTGAAAAATACCTGTTGTCCCACAGCACCATTAGCTGCCATTGTTGAACAATTAGTACCTGAGGTAAAAACTTTCGGTAGCATATGCCTCGATTATGAAATTGGCGGACTCAATTACCATGCTGTAGAATTTTCAGCTAAGTTCGGTGCAAAAGTGGTCTGGATGCCGACCCTTTCTGCCGCAAACTCAGGCGCTAATATTCGGAAATTAACGGGCGCTGGCCTGGAAGACAAAGGAATCTCTATATTAAATAAAGATAATAAACTGGTCCCTGAGATCGCCAGAATATTGTCGTTGGTAAAGGAATACAACATGGTACTGGCGAATGGCCATATCTCGCCGCGGGAAACATTTGCTTTGTTCGAAGCTGCGCAAGCGATTGGAATATCGAAGCTGGTTGTCACTCATGCATTGTGGTTTAACGGCGAGGAAAACTTCACCCTGGATGAGTTGAAACAATTGGGAAAGATGGGAGTTTTTATCGAACACACCTACATTGGATTTTTACCGACCGATTTTAGAAATGACCCCAAGCCGATGGTAGAAGCAATCAAATATATTGGTGCTGAGCATTGTATCATGAGTTCCGACCTGGGAGAATACTATAATCCTCCGCCAGCGGAGGGGATGAGAATGTTCATTGGACTCCTTCTTAAAAACGGTATTTCCGAACGTGAGATTGAGTTTATGGCAAAAGAGAATCCGGCTAGATTACTTGGTCTTAATTAAACCTCGTTGCAACTTCAATACGAAAATGACATGATAAAGTATTTGTTGAAGAGCTATTTTAAGGAGGAAGCCGGCCGATGAAGGCAGTAATTATAAAATCAACCGGTACGCTGGAAGTACAGGATATCCCTGAGCCGGAATGTAAGCCCGACGAGATCAAGGTTAAGATTGCCTATGCCGGAATATGCGGTACCGACCCTAAAATTATAGAAGGCACTGTTCGATGGCCATTTCCAGCGGGGAGTATCGGCGGACCTTTAAAAAATACTCAGGTACGCGAAACAAGATTGGGACATGAGGCTTCAGGTACGATTGTCCAGATAGGTAAATGTGTAAAAGGTAATTTTAAGGTGGGACAGCATGTCGCCATGAATTTTCGCAAAACCTGTGGCGGTTGCTATTACTGTCAGAATAAAATGGAAAATTTCTGTGAGAGAGCAATCCTTTTTATCGGGGTTATGGCGGAATATGTTTGTTTTAGTGAAAGTATCGTCTATGTTCTGCCTGACGACTTACCTCTGGAGTTTGGCGCATTTCTAGAGCCGCTATCAATTGCAGTACACACAATCGATGTGGCTGAAGTAAAAACCGGCGATTCTGTAATCATTACCGGTGGCGGCCCGATTGGGTTACTCACGCTCCAATTGGCTATAAAAGCCGGCGCATCCAGGGTCCTTCTCTCCGAGCCGATTGCTGAAAAGAGAGCTCTGGCTAAACAATTTGGCGCGGATGTAGTCGTAGACCCGCTTACGGAAGACCTGCTGGCGGTTTCAAATAAATTAACTGACGGTAGAGGCTTTAATGTTTGTATCGAAGCTACAGGGATATCGGCGATCGCCCGACAGCTTATCTTGTTGGCCGAACGGTGTGGCCACATCATTTGGGCCGGTGTGTATCCGGGTAATATTGATGTAGGGGTGCCGATATTTTACATGTATTCCAAAGAGCTATCGATTCACTCAATCAGAGTGGCTCCTTACTGTTTCCCCAGGGCGTTAGCGCTATTACCTAAGATGAACCTCAAATCGATGATAACGGTATATCCGATTGAAGAAGTGGTCAAGGCATTTGAAGCTCATAAAAAAGGGAAAGGCGTCAAGATAATGCTTCAAACCTAAGCTCAACACCAGATCTGATTATCTTGTTTACCTTCTAAATATTTCTCAGGAGGCGGAGATTTGGGCAAGGTGACTCTTACAATCAATGGCATTACACAGATTGTCATGGCCGACCCGAACTTAGTACTGATCGACCTTTTACGTGACAAACTAGGTCTCACCGGGACAAAGCAGTCATGTGATAGAAAAGGACAATGTGGCGCTTGTACAGTCATTGTTAATGGGAAAGCAGTCCATTCCTGCCTGAAAAAAGTGACTAGCCTCCAGAACGCTGATGTTATTACCGTTGAAGGGCTGGGTACGCCGGATAACCCTCATCTCATTCAGGAAGCCTATGTACTTTCCGGTGCTATCCAATGTGGATATTGCACACCCGGAATGATTATGGCGACCAAGGCTCTGCTCGACAGGAATCCTAATCCGGATATTCAGGAAATCAAGCATGCCTTAAGGGGGAATTTATGCCGTTGTACCGGATATACGAAAATCATCGAAGCCGTTAAATTATCGGGCAAGTTTATCCGTGGTGAAACCAGTCCGGCAGAGATTCGCCATCACCTTAAGAAAAATATGCTTGGAGAATCACATCCGAGGCCTTCGGCGATGGTCAAAGCCTGCGGAGTGGCTAAATTTACTGCGGATATTAAGCTGGATAATGCGATAGAATTGGCCGTTGTACATAGCACGGAATACCACGCTTTAATTAACAGTATAGATACTACGGCGGCTAAGAAGATGGAGGGATTCATCGGTATCATGACAGCCGATGACATTAAAGGAACTAACCGCATCAGGGTTGCCTATCCCGACCAACCCGTCCTCTGCGAAGATAAAGTAAGGACACTCGGGGATCCCATCGCTATTGTTGCGGCGGAAACGAGGGAACAGGCCAGAGCCGCGGCTGCAGCCGTAAAAGTTAATTATGTACCGTTACCGGTTATGATGACGCCGCAGGAGGCTTTAGCCGAGGGCGCTTACCGGATTCATCAGCATTCACCAAATCTATTTATTACACAAGGCCAGATAAAAGGAGATGCCGAAAAGGCACTGGCTGAATCGTCCGCAGTAGTTGAAGCTGATTTTTCGACACAATTGAATCATCAAGCTCCTCTGGAATCTGAGGTTTGCGTTGCCTACCTTGAAGGTGAAAAGGAAAATGAACAACTTGTAGTTATCGGCAGAAGCATCAACATACATGGACACGCGGCACAGATTGCCGAAGCTGTCGGATGTAACAAAATCCGTTATAAGGAACCCTATGTAGGCGGACAATTCGGCATCAAGGCAACGGTTACATCTGAATGTATTCCCGCCGCTGCGGCTATGCACTTCAGACGTCCCGTCCGGTATATCCCCAGCCTTACGGAATCAATGCTTATATCCAGCAAACGGTATCCCTTCTCTATGAAGGTGAAAATGGGAGCTGATGCCGGCGGGCATTTAACTGCTTATTCTAATGAGTTGGTAGCCAATAAAGGAGCATACACCCTATTGGGAGCGGGTATACTAAGACGCATTCTGCTGATGTTCAACGGTGCTTATAATATCCCTAATATATCTGCTATGGCTAAAATGGTCTATACTAATAACGCTCCTGGTGGAATGGCACGTGGGGCCGGGCCGCCCCAATCGACCTTCGCCTTGGAGTGTGCCATAGACATGCTGGCGGAAAAACTCAAAATCGACCCTCTTGAATTTCGCAGGATCAACTCGCTCAAACCAGGCCAGACCACTTCTTCTGGAGCAGTGGCCGATCAGTGGCCTTTTCCGGAACTCTGTGATGCTTTCCAGCCGTATTACGAACGGGCTAAAAAACAGATCGCCTCCTTTAAGGGTGGCCGGGTGAAGCGCGGTGTTGGTATAGCCAGTTTCGCTTTCGGGATTGGTAACCCCGGAGATCGCGGACAGTTACTTGTGGAACTTGATCCGGATGATGGAATCACCATTTATGCAGCGGTGGCTGACCCTGGTGAAGGTAATGATTCCATGCTGGCGCAAATAGCGGCTCATCTTTTAGACCTGCCTCTGGATAAGGTGCGACTTTACACCAGAGACACCGATAAGACTGTGGGTATGGACGCAGCTGCTGGGAGCCGTATGACTTATATGGGTGGTGGCGCTCTTGTCGATGCTATGGAAAAGTTGAAGAAAGCTATGGACGAAGCGGGGTCAAAGACTTATGAAGGATTTAAAAAAGCCGGTAAGCCGACCCGATACGAAGGCATCCGGCAAAACAAGGGCGATCGCCAAATAGATCCCCGGACCGGCCAAAGCGCATACTCTTTTGAGTCCCGTGTCTTTAATATTCAGATGGCAGAGGTAGAGGTTGATATTGAAACAGGCTACGTCAAGGTGATTAAAATGACGGCAGCTGTGGACGCTGGGCTAATTATCAATCCTCAGAACCTGGAAGGGCAATTGGAAGGTGGCATGGATCAGGGTGTTGGCTTTGCGCTGAGAGAGGAATATGTTCATGGTAAGACCAAAGACTGGATTACATTCAAATTCCCTACTATCGAGAATTCATTTGATATCAAGATCATCAAACGTGAGACTCCCCGCATACGGGGTACCTTGGGTTCGACCGGCATTGGGGAGATGACAATGATCTCCACCGCTCCGGCAGTAATTAATGCTATCAATAATGCTTGCGGTGTCAGGATTTACGACTTACCTGCCACACCGGCGAAGATAAAGCAAGCGCTGGCTGCTAATAAAAAATAAATAAGCCTATTCTCCATGAATAATTGCCTGGTTTATCTTAAATTAGTAGAGCTACCTGTTGTTAGTAAATAAAGCTCATATTCGCAGTAGCTGCCTTATTATTTAAAGAAATCGGCTAACCTTGCATGGATGATGGGGCCTAAGATTGACAATCCACGTTACTAAAAAACCATCTTCCGATCATCCCTGACAACTTAGAACCTATTTGATATCAGGAATCTACTAACAAATAGTTTAATATTTATCAGGATGGTCCAGTAGTTTGTAATACTTGTTTCTTTCGGCGATAGCTTCGCTTACGCCCACATCCCTTCTCGCTTTAAAAAAGCCGAATTCACCTTCTTCAAAATGTATGTTCGTCTGTAAACTATGCATTACCGCACCGTGAGCAACACCTTTGGTTACTCCCATCATGTCATAAAGCAATTGCCGTGATGATTTCCCAAGAGCAATCCCATCACGCGGATATTTTGATAAACCCTCGGCCAGATTATTGACATTTTCTTCGAGTTTATCAGCAGGGACTGCCCAGTTGATAAGACCGATTCGCGCCGCTTCTTTACCGTCTATCATTCTACCGGTGATACATAGATCCAATGCATGAGTTAATCCACACCGAAGCACCCAAACAGGCGAAAGGGTAAGTCCGGCGATACCAAGCCTGTCCTCGATTTCACCAAACTTACAGTCTTCAGTCCCAACGATAAAATCGCAATTAAGAAATGTATCAAGAGCCTGACCTAGAAGATAACCATGAGCTTGTGCAATGATTATTTTCGGGTATTGTAAAATGCCTGCCCATTTGTTCTTGAAATTATTACTATCGGTTCTCAGTCGCGCCCTCATGTTATTTGAAGCTTTCTTTTCTCCCGGCTTAGGGTCCTTCCATCCGTAAATATAACCCACCTGCTCCAAACTGGCTCCTGTAGAGAGCGCGCGTCCGGTGCCTTTTATTATAACAACGTTGACCTCGTCATCCTCCGCTGCTCTATTGAGTGCCGACCACATATCTGAGACCAATTGTTTGCCCAGTGCATTCATTCTTTCCGGCCGGTTGAGCGTCACCCTGGCGACGGCGCTATATCCCGGTTTCGCTTTTTCATAAATGACTTCTTTATATTCTTCAACCAATTCCCATTTCAACATATTAATCGCCCCTTTTTTCAACTCTTTTCTAATAATACTTTAAAATTGCTGACTTTTCAGTGTGATTTTAGCGATGCCCGCTACCTGCTAGCTATGGAGATTTAAACTCCTCCGAGGGAACAAAATTTGGTATTCTCTGCTGAGTTTGGAGCGGCTTACATATAATCTCGCTAATGTGCAGCAGGGGTAGATCCTTCGAAGAGGCAGCCAGTGCTACTACGGCAGTGTCGGATCCGCGTCCAGTCCCTGCGATAACAATCACTTGCTCACCAGGGGCAACGCAACCGCCATCGACCGCCATGAAGATTATCTCAAAACAGACCTTCATCCCTTGGGAAAATGTTCTTAAAAAGAAAGCTATGACTCTGGGTGTCGTATTGCCGTATAGATTCTCTGTATGGAATAAACCCGTGCCGAAATGGACGCGATGTCCTTGCTTTTCCAATATGCCGACTAGTTCTGGCGGGAACTGTTGTGGGCGCGTATAACTATATTGATGCGGGATTACAACCATCGAGATACCAGTGCCAGTCAATCGTTTGGCAGCCAATTGCGCAGTCTGCCCTCTCGTTGAGGCAAGTACAATTTTTTTAATTCCACGAGCCTTGGCTCTCTCAATTGAAAGTCGCAGCGTCTCTTCGGTATTATCTATCCCGGGTTGCTCAAAATATACAATTTTCTCTTCCAAGATTTGCCTCCTCTCATTACTAATCTATTGACCTGCTTCCAAAGCTTGTGCCTAGGATTCTATCACACATTCTTATTTTAATTCAAAGAGAACTGAATTTAATAACTCCGGTATAGTAATGTAAATTTGATGATATGGTCATTAATACCAAATTTATGGCTTCTATAATTAAAAAGATGGTGGGTGCTATTAGTGTCAAACTAACAACCCCTTGCCTGTGAATTGTAAAGAAACGGTCTTTTTACGCTTAAAATAGTAAATAATATGCCATAATGAAAATTTATCATCCCCCGGTTTCTTGACACTTTCTTGATATTTTCGAGGTTTTTGGTCTTTATAATAAAAAATGTGAGTGATTTATTATTCCTCGCAATTATTATTATTTTCCTGTTAGCGACAGCAGGGCTGATAATTCTATGCCATCGTTTAATGAAGCAATAATATGAACATTTTATACATCATTTCAGGCGTGATAGCGGTTTGTCTATTAATTTACCTCATTCTGGCATTACTTAAACCGGAGTGGTTTAAATGACATCTTATATCTGGCTGCAAATTGGACTTTATCTGGTTGTTCTTTTACTGCTGGTAAAACCGCTTGGCTCTTTTATGGCAAAGGTCTATCAGGGCGAACGGACGTTTTTGTCTCCGGTTTTAAGTCCGGTAGAGCGTTTTATTTATCGTATTACCGGCGTCAAACCTCAAGAAGAGATGAATTGGAAAATGTACGCCTTTGCAATGTTGCTGTTCAGCCTGGTTGGTTTAATCACTCTATACGGCTTGCAGCGCTTACAGGCGATACTTCCATTAAATCCCCATAAACTGGGAGCCGTAGCACCAGACCTGGCATTCAATACGTCTGTAAGTTTTAATTCCAATACCAATTGGCAAAGCTATGGCGGTGAAACTACCATGAGCTATCTCACCCAGATGCTGGGGTTGGCAGTGCATAATTTTCTTTCAGCCGCTATCGGAATGGCTGTTCTGATTGCTCTGATTCGGGGTTTTGTCAGACATTCCGCCGAGACCATCGGCAATGCGTGGGTCGATATGACCCGCAGCATTCTATACATATTAATACCCTTGTCGTTGATTCTGTCTACTGTCCTGGTTTCGCAAGGAGTAGTACAAACTTTCAGCGCTTCTCAAAAAGCATCATTGCTACAGCCAATACAGGATGCTAACGGACAGACAATCACACAACAGGTAATAGCAGTGGGTCCGGTGGCTTCTCAGGAAGCAATCAAACAACTTGGGACCAATGGCGGCGGTTTCTTTAACGTAAACTCCGCGCATCCGTTTGAAAATCCTACCCCGCTCTCCAACTTCCTGGAAATGTTAGCGATTCTTTTAATTCCGGCATCCTTATGCTATACGTTCGGCAAAATGGTTAAAGACACCAAACAAGGTTGGGCATTACTAACCGCCATGACGCTTATTTTTGTGGCCATGCTCTCGGTGGCAGTATGGGCGGAACAAAGCGGCAACCCTATGTTTACCAAGCTCGGAGTTGACCAAACAGCCAGCGCTATCCAGCCCGGCGGTAATATGGAAGGTAAGGAGCTCCGTTTCGGTATCACCAATTCGGCATTGTGGGCTACCGCTACTACAGCCGCCTCTAACGGTTCGGTAAACTCGATGCACGATTCATTTACGCCTTTAGGCGGTTTGGTGCCGATGTGGATGATACAACTTGGAGAAGTCGTTTTTGGAGGTGTCGGCTCGGGATTATACGGTATGCTGGCGTTTGTCATTGTAGCCGTTTTTATTGCCGGACTTATGATCGGCCGTACTCCCGAATATTTGGGCAAAAAGATTGAATCTTACGAAATGAAAATGGCATCTTTGATGGTACTTATCCCCGTAGTCGCGGTATTACTTGGGACGGCCGTTGCGGTTTTAGTGCCTTCGGGGAGATCCGCTGTATCGAATCCAGGCGCTCACGGCTTTAGTGAAATACTTTATGCTTTTTCATCTGCCAGTAACAACAACGGCAGCGCCTTTGCTGGTCTGGCCACGAATAATCTGTTTTATAATATTGCTCTTGGTTTAGCCATGTTGTTCGGACGTTATTGGTTGATGATACCAGCACTGGCAATCTCAGGTTCTTTGGTCCGTAAAAAACATGTCCCTCCTTCCACCGGCACACTGCCAACCCACACGCTTCTTTTTATCATTTGGCTGATAACCGTTGTTATCATTGTGGGAGCTTTGAGTTTCTTCCCGGCGCTTTCGCTGGGTCCTTTTGTAGAGCATTTAATGAGATAATAAAATGACATCAGATTTAAAAAACGAACCATCAACCCCAATAGAATTAAAAAGACCGACCGGACTAAAAGGTAAGGTTTATCTTCAAGCCGCTATTGATGCATTCGTAAAATTAAATCCTCGCTGGATGGTGCGTAATCCGGTCATGTTTGTTACAGAAGTCGGCAGCATCCTGACAACAGCCTTATGGATACAGGCATTATTAGGACACGGTGAAGCCCCTATCGCTTTTGTAGGTGGAGTCACTTTGTGGCTGTGGTTATGCGTACTTTTTGCTAATTTCTCTGAGGCATTGGCAGAAGGACGGGGAAAAGCACAAGCCGCCGCATTACGCCGCACCCGACGCGAAACGCATGCTAAAAAGTTAAACAAAATCGACCGTGAATCAAAATATACTCTCGTCTTATCGAATGAACTCCATCTGAATGATCTTTTTCTTGTAGAAACAGGGGACATAATACCGGCAGATGGGGAAATAGTACAAGGCGTCGCTTCCGTGGATGAGAGCGCGGTCACCGGTGAAAGCGCCCCGGTTATCCGCGAATCAGGGGGTGATCGTAGCGCCGTAACGGGCGGTACCAGAGTTCTATCGGACTGGTTGATCGTTCGGGGAACAACTAATCCGGGAGAAGGCTTCCTCGACCGTATGATTTCCCTCATTGAAGGCGCGAAACGACAGAAAACTCCTAATGAAATCGCTCTAAGTATTTTATTATCGGCATTTACAATTATTTTTCTGATTGTTTGTATCGCTCTTCTTCCTTATTCGTTGTACAGCGTCAATATCAATCATCAGGGTTCGCCTGTAACAATCACCGTATTGGTAGCGCTATTGGTGTGTCTCATCCCGACAACTATCGGGGGTCTATTGCCTGCTATTGGGATTGCCGGCATCGACCGTCTTATCAGGCGTAATGTCATTGCTCTCTCCGGTAGAGCGGTTGAAGCTGCGGGAGATGTAGATGTGCTGTTATTAGACAAGACCGGCACTATTACCCTCGGGAATCGAGAAGCAGTTGAATTTATTCCAGTGGGTAAAACTACCGCCCGTGACCTGGCGGAATTAGCGCAATTGGCTTCGTTAGCCGATGAAACGCCGGAAGGGCGCAGCATCGTTGTCTTGGCGAAGCAAAAATACGGATTGAGGGGAACAATAAACCCGGAGAATCAGGGCAGTATGCAATTTATTCCGTTTTCAGCACAGACACGAATGAGCGGCGTCGATATTGAGGGATTGAGTATTCGCAAGGGAGCCACCGACTCTATTATTTCCTATATACAAAAACAGGGGAAGTCTGCCCCTCCGGAACTATCCCAGGTGGCGGATCGCATTTCCAAATCAGGCGGCACGCCGCTTGTAGTTACCCGTAATGGTGAAGCCATGGGTGTAATTCATCTCAAAGATATTGTTAAAGGCGGTATAAAAGAGCGCTTCGCTCAGTTGCGCAAGATGGGTATTAAAACCGTGATGATAACCGGGGACAACCCATTGACTGCTACGGCCATCGCGGCAGAAGCAGGAGTAGACGATTTTCTGGCACAGGCAACACCGGAGGCTAAACTGAAGCTAATCCGGGAAAATCAAGCCGGCGGGAAGCTAGTTGCAATGACAGGAGATGGAACTAATGACGCTCCTGCGCTGGCTCAGGCAGACGTAGCGGTCGCCATGCATACCGGCACTCAGCCTGCCCGTGAAGCGGCTAACATGGTTGACCTCGATAGCAATCCAACCAAGTTAATCGAAATCGTGGAAATCGGGAAGCAGCTATTAATGACACGTGGTGCCTTAACAACATTCAGTATCTCTAATGACGTTTCCAAATATTTCGTGATTATTCCAGCGGCATTTGCTTCCGTTTATCCTTCACTGCAAGCTTTAAATTTCATGCACCTTGCCACCCCGGAAAGCGCCATTTTATCAGCGGTTATTTTCAATGCACTAATCATCATGATTCTCGTCCCGTTGGCGTTGCGTGGAGTTAAATACCGGCCGGTCGGAGCGGCAACTTTATTGCGGGACAATTTCTTGATTTATGGGGTTGGAGGACTTATCGCACCGTTTATCGGAATAAAATTAATCGATATGATACTAAAATTATTGCATGTGGTATAAAGGTGTAAGGTCAATAAATGTGGCGTCAATTTAAGATTGCAATATTATTTCTGGTTGTTTTCACGGTGATTACAGGGGTGATCTATCCTCTTATAGTGACTGGTGTCGCCCAGGCTTTTTTCCATAAACAGGCTAACGGCAGCCTTATCGTTTCAGACGGAAAGAATGTTGGCTCGACACTTATAGGTCAGCAATTCACCGACCCGTCTTATTTTTGGGGGCGGTTGTCTGCCACATCGCCGGTTCCGTACAACGCAGCATCTTCGTCGGGTTCAAATTTAGGTCCTGAAAATCCGGCATTGCAAGACGAAGTACAAGCGCGTATAAATGCTTTAAAAGCGGTTGACCCGGATAATACTTTGCCTATCCCGGTTGACCTTGTCACTTCATCGGGAAGCGGGCTCGATCCGGATATCAGTATTGCCGCTGCCGACTATCAGATCAACCGCGTGGCAAGGTATCGCAATTTGACCACGGAACAAGTCTCGGCGCTCGTTAAACACTTCACTACCGGACGGCAGTTTGGTATCCTGGGTGAACCAAGGGTCAATGTCCTCGAACTCAACCTTGCTCTCGATAAATTAAAATAGATTTTATTTATACGAGAGAGTAAAATTCTACCAGGGAATGGTAAATAATGGCAGATAATGTTTCTCGTCCGAATCCGGATGAACTGTTAGACAGAGTTAATGCCGAGGAAGCGAAAATAAAACACGGCAAATTAAAAATCTTCCTCGGTTATGCTGCTGGTGTTGGTAAAACGTATGCCATGCTCCAGGATGCTCTTTCGAGAAGTCACGACACGGATGTCGTGGTTGGGGTTGTAGAAACACACAAGCGGCAGGAAACGGCAGCATTGCTACAAGGTCTGGAAATAATCCCCCTTGAAAAAGTGGGATACCGCGGAGTAACCCTCTCCGAAATGGATATCGATGCCGTACTCGCTCGTCACCCGCAGTTAGTGCTGATTGATGAACTGGCACACACTAACGCTCCGGGTTCCCGTCATCCCAAACGGTATCAAGACGTCCTGGAACTGTTGGAAAGTGGTATCGATGTCTATACGACATTGAATATTCAACATGTTGAAAGCCTGCGCGACACCGTGGTGCAAATTACCGGTATCCCCATGCACGAAACCATTCCGGATACAGTTATCGACAATGCTGATGAAATCAGATTGGTAGATCTGCCGCCGGACGAACTGCTAAAAAGACTGCAGGAAGGTAAAGTCTACGTTCCGGACCAGGTTGCCCAGGCAATGGCAGAATTTTTCCGGAAGGGGAACTTGACAGCCTTACGCGAGCTGACGATGCGTACTGCGGCTAACCGTGTCAATGAGCAAGTCCGGTCATATATGAGTTCCCATTCGATACGGGGACCATGGGCAACCGGTGAAAGACTTATGGTGTGTATCAGCCCGAGTTCTCTAGGCGGTCGGTTAGTGCGCACAGCGCGCCGCTTAGCGGTTCAGGCAGGAGGCGAATGGTTCGCAGTTTACGTTGAGACACCTGATAATCTTCGGCTTTCTCCGGATGAACAGGAACACTTAACATCCACATTAAGGCTGGCAGAGCACATGGGTGCCACGGTCGTAACCATCCAAGGTCATTCTATCTCAGAAACCATTGTGGATTATGCCGTGAAAAATAATATTACGAAAATAGTTGTCGGTAAACCTCAAAGAAGACGGTGGCATAAATTAAGAGACGAGTTGGTCCTGGATAGAATTATCCGTCAGAGCGCAGACATCGATGTTTATGTAGTTAGCGGTATCGGAGAACCAGCTAAAGCTGGGCTGGCTAAAATAAAATTACCTCGCTTCTTGAACTGGCAAGGCTATTTACAAGGCTTGGTATTAGTGGCCGCTGCCACTTTAATCGGTCAACTAATCCACCAGCTTTTTACTCCCACCACCATTATGGGTTTATATGTTTTAGCGGTGGTTATCACGGCCTACTTCGGCGGATTGGGGCCATCGATTATGGTCTCAGTAGTAGGTGTTTTAGCTTTTGATTTCTTTTTTATCCAACCTTATTTAAGTTTCAGTGTGTCGGATACACAGTATTTACTCACATTCCTGGTTCTTTTACTGGTTGGTATAGTCATCAGTTATTTAACATCAAGGGTACGCCGCCAGACCGAAGCGGCAAAAATTAGAGAGCGGGAAACTTATGCTCTTTTTGCCCTCGGAAAAGACCTGGCAGTTTCCAATGACCTGGAATCGTATATACAAGTAATTATTACACAAGCCAAGGAGACATTCGGACACGATGTTGTTGCTTTCTTACCTGACCGGAAAAATGAGAAAGCCCTTAAAACATATACCAGTCATCAGGATATCACTATTGACGAAAATGAAATGGCTGCTGCAATTTGGGCGTTCGAACATCAAAAAGTGGTCGGCTCCGGAACTGATACATTACCCAACGCCAAAGCACGATATATCCCCTTGGTTACATCTAGAGGGAAGGTGGGAGTTTTAGCAATTTTATCAAGTGATGCCGGTGCGAAATTAACAATCGGGCAAGAGAGATTACTGTCGGCATATGCCGATCTCGCGGCTGTCTCCATCGAGAGTATCCTGCTTAATGAAGAGGCTCATAACGCACAAATATTACGGGACACCGAAAAGTTACAAACGGCTTTGCTCAATTCGGTATCGCATGATTTGCGTACTCCCTTAGTCTCCATTATTGGAGTACTCAGCAGCCTTCAGGAAAAGGGCATTAATCTCGATATCGCCGCTCAAACCAAACTCGTCCAGGTTGCACGTGAGGAAGCTGAGCGTCTGAATCATTTAATAACAAACCTTTTAGACATCTCCAGAGTCGAAGCTGGCGCTATCAGAATATTAAGGGAGCCCTCCGATGTACAAGACCTGGTAGGTACGGCGCTGGAACAATTAAAAAGTCGCCTTTCGTACCGTTCCATCATAGTCGATATTCCAATTGACCTGCCTTTTGTTACAGTAGATTTTGGACTGATTGTTCAAACACTGGTTAATGTGATCGATAATGCCCACAAATACTCGCCGGGTAATCCACCAATAGAGATAAAAGGTAAAAACGTCGGGAAAGAAGTTTACATCGAAATTGCCGACCGTGGTTTCGGTATCCCATCTGAGGATCTTTTAAAAGTTTTTGACAAGTTTTATCGGGTAGAACATGCGGGAAGCGTTGCCGGCACCGGTTTAGGTTTGTCGATCTGCAAAGGAATAATTGAGGCTCATGGCGGACGCATCGAGGCTGAAAACAGGGTGGGGGGTGGTACTATTATCCGTATAATTCTACCTGTAGCTGAGAACACTCAAACTAAGGGTGAGCGGACCAATGGCTGATACAAGAGTCCTTATTGTCGATGATGAACAATCAATAAGAACATTTTTAAAGGTAACTTTAACTTCTCAAGGATACGAAACGATCGAAGCTGTTTCAGGGAATGACGCACTCACTAAAGCCGCCGCGGTGAAGCCGGATATTATTATTCTCGATATCGGACTCCCTGACATTGATGGTATTGAAGTAACTCGGTCGCTCCGTGAGTGGACACAAATACCGATTATTATTCTGTCCGTCAGAGGTTCGGAAAAGGATAAAATCGCCGCGCTCGACTTGGGCGCCGATGATTATTTAACCAAACCATTCGCCGTTGGCGAACTGCTTGCCCGGGTTCGTGCCGCGTTAAGACGGTCTCTTAAAAAAGATGAAAAAACATTTAATTTTAGTAATCTGGAGGTCGATCTGGTACGAAGACTGGTAAAAGTAAATGAACGCGAAGTCCAGCTCACACCCACCGAATATGAATTACTTAAAGTATTAGTAGTGCATGCAGGTAAGGTTCTGACACATAAGCACCTGTTAATCGAAGTTTGGGGTCAGCAATATGCTGATGAATTTCACATGTTGCGAGTTAACATCAGTAATCTTAGGCAAAAGATTGAACTGGATCCGGCACGCCCACAAATCATTATTACTGAATCGGGTGTGGGGTATCGACTTAAAGTCGATTAATTTTACGTTACGGCTGGAATAATCTTGTACTTTTTAATGCAGTTTCGGTTTTAGGTATTCGAATTTGGAATTTGTTCGGAATTCCGAAGGTACTCATCTTATCGAGCTGGTGTATGATTACTGATATTTACCTGTTGTTTATTGATTTTTGCAATTTGGATGGGGTGCTGGGGTGAAGGGATGATGGTGGGCGGTACTGTACAATAGACAGAACCAAAACATTTGAACTCTTGTTCAGTCTGGTTTAATGGAAGTTGCGTTCACTACGCGCTATTTGAAAAGTCACGAAACAAGCTTTTGTTCAGCATTAGGGACATCAACTTTTGTTAACCATGGTATAATTCCTACCATTAGGAAGATTCTACTTGCAAATATACTATCTTGGTTGATTATCTTCATAAAAAATTAAATCATCGTGTCCCGATTGTCTTTATTAAGATAAAAATGCATAAGAATACCAAATTTAAGATTATCGTTTGGATTTCTAGCGATCATGTGTTTAATCCTCTCGATTTGCGCCCGGTTCACTGAGGTGGACCCCATTGTTAGGACAGCAATGGGGCTAAATTAAGATAGTGTCCTGCTGTATCAATGGTACCTTGTGTTAACGATTCTATCACACCTTTCTCAGGCTCTTCAAAGGGGGTGGGGGCAAATAACTCGCCCGGTGTCCGATACCAGAGTGCCTGGTGGGGACGTGCATTGTTGTAGAAACGGAAATAGTCCCCAATCCCGATTCGGGCATCTTTCCCATTCTGATATGCTTTTAAGTACACCTCCTCATATTTCACTGTTCTCCATAACCTCTCGATAAACAGGTTGTCTCTGTAACTTCCTTTCCCATCCATGCTAATCTTGATTCCATGTTGCTCTAAAAGCCCGGTGAAAGCCTTGCCTGTGAATTGTGATCCCTGGTCAGTATTAAAAACATCCGGGGTGCCTTTCTTGAGCGCCTCTTCGAGTGCCCACACACAGAAGTCAGCGTCCAAGGTGTTTGATAACCTCCACGCCAATACATACCGGCTGTACCAGTCCATGATGACTACCAGATACATGAAACCGTGTGCCATAGGTATGTAAGTGATGTCAGCACACCACACTTGATTTGGCCGTGTTATTTCCATACCAGTTAAAAGATACGGGTAGATTTTATTACCCGGTCCCGGCGGGCTAGTCCGAGGACGGCGGTAGATGGCCTTCAAACCCATTAATTGCATCAGCCGCCGTACGTGTTTCCGGTTAACATTGTGGTGTTTACTCTTTAGCCAAGCTGCCATCTTGCGGGTTCCATAGAACGGTGTGACCATGTATTGGCAGTCAATCAGCTTCATTAGATTAAGGTCATTGTCAGAGACTCCTATCGGCTGATAATACAACCCAGAGCGACTGATATCCAACAATTTACACTGACTGGTCACGGAGAGTGATGGACGGCGGCGATCAACAGCAGCACGCCTTTGGCTTACTTCCACCGCTCCAACCCTTTCTCTAAAAAATCCTTCTCTACTTTCAGCTGTCCAATCTGCTGGTAAAGCTGATTTATCAGTCCTTTCTCATCCTTGATCTTCTTGTTGGGATCAGCGCCAAAGATATTGGCAGCTCCTGCTACCAGTTCTCTCTTCCATTTATTGATTTGGGTCGGGTGGACCTCAAAACGGATGGCTAATTCCGCGATGGTCTCTTCGCCCTTTAGTGCTTCCATGGCAACCCGGGCTTTAAAGTCCGGATTATACTGTTTGCGGCTCTTTTTCAATTTCCTGCTCCTTCGTATTCTCTTATTTTAGGAGCAGAACTCTATCTTAACAACCTGTCCAGTTTTTGGGGACCACCTCACACGATGTATTTTCCTGGTGATCTTTATCTTGGGTTTACATTTGTCCCGCTGTTTGTGATGCCACAGGTACAGACGAAGGAACATCTGTGGAATAACGTTTTCGTTATTCAGGCCGCTCTTGTGTTTTCTTGAGATTATTGTAGCGGTAGTTTCTAATGCCTGGCAGGAACCGCCAGACCGTTAACACAAACACCACGGAAAGCACCCCTCCGATTACCATGGTCGGCCCGGCGCCGATGGCGGCGGATAACGTCCCCACCTCGATTTGTCCTAAATTGTTGGCCCCCATCGCGGCGAAGCTGCCGATCGAAGATACCCGTCCCAGCAGCTGATCCGGCGTGGTGAGCTGTAAAATTGTGGAACGCATCGTCATGCTCAGTGTATCCGTCATGCCCAGGACGCCGACTATCACCAGTCCCAGCGGGAAACTCCGGTTGAAGCCGAAGGCGATCAGGAAAACAGCATACGTCAAAGTTCCAATCAAGCTGAGCAGGCCCTTTCTGCCAAACCGGGCGGTGAAAAACACGACGAAAACGCCGAGAATACCCCCTACGGCATTCGCGGTGTTCAGTAGCCCGGTGCCAGCGGCCCCGAGCCCGAAAAGCTGGCGGGCGAACAGCGGGAAAAGCTGCCGGTAAAAGCTGACCACGGTGGCCCCTACGTCCAGAAGGTAGAGGCCGGGCAGCAGCTGGTGCCGCGACACGAAAATGACTCCCTGCTTTAACGATTTCCAGGTGCTCTGCCTCGCCATTACCTCCGGTTTTCCCGGGGCCCTGATTAGTAATGGTAAGACTGCGCCGAGCAAGCAGATGACGGCGGTCACACCGAAAGATAAGGCTACCCCCAACTGGACATATAACTGCCAGAACACGATGGGGGTGATGACCGTTGCCACCTGTGTAGACACATTGAGCGTGGTGACCGCATGCGTCAGCAGGTCACGGGGCATCACCCTGGGGAGCAAACCCGGACTGGCTGACGTGCCAAGCATGCTGAACATGCCGGTAATACCGGAAGCGACGAAGATATTCCACGGTTGGAGGTAATGTCCAGCCGCCAGCATTGTCAACAGCGCAAATAACAATGTATTAGCCAACAGGGTCAGCGCCAATAACTTCTTGCGGTCGAATCGGTCGGCCAGCATCCCCCCGTAAAGCGCCACCGGCAGCTGCACCAGCTGCAATGCTCCGAGTAAACCGAGCTGTGCGGCGGAACGGGTGGTATCATACAGCCATTGGGAACTGACCAGTGTGAATAAAAGCGTCGAGATTGTCACGGCAACATTGCTGGACCAAAGGAGTAAAAAATCCCGGCGGTTAAAAACTTCCCACGGGGAAACCGGGGCCGGTTTGGGTTGTGGGGTCAAATCGGGCATATTTTATTATACACTGAGATAGAATGGTATCGGTGCGAACATGTGGATGTTTGCCCGGTTGTAAGACTGAATTTCTTATGCCGTTTTCATTTTGCTATAGATACACAATATGAGTTTATGTGACTTGGTCTAGAAATTTCATCTTTGGGTAATCCGACAATTCGTCAGTTTGGTTCCTTTGGTAAGATTCCTGTTTTCGACTGGCATTATCGGCCTCCTTTTTATTATTTGGAATTATATACATCGCTCTGACAAGAGAGGAAGTCAAGCAGAAAGACATTAATATTTGAGCATATAAAATTAATGCTATAATGTGACTATTAATATGCCGGAAGAATAAAAAGGAGGCAAACATGAAAGGGGACGATAAAGTAATCGAGACACTTAATTCTCTTTTAGCACGAGAGCTAACAGTGGTCAGTCAATATATGGTTCATGCCGAGATGTGTGATAACTGGGGTTACACTAAACTTCATAATGCCATACAGGCACGCGCAAAAGTTGAGATGAAACATGCGGAAATGCTCATCGGACGCATCATATTTCTTGAAGGCATTCCGATAGTCAGCGAGCTTGAAAAAATGCATATCGGCGGCGACATACCGCAAATGTTTGCCAATGATCATGAGGCTGAAATCGATGCTTCCCGTCGATACAACGCAGGTATACTGGTTTGTGGCAATGCCAAAGACTATGCTACCAGGGAAATGCTTGAGCACATCCTCAATGAAGAGGATGATCACATCAATAGCATTGAGGAAGTCCAAGACCAGATTTGCCAAATGGGTATCCAATTATTCTTGTCTATCCAGACCGGTTGAAAATCGCTATGATACTCTCGTATGCGTTTAACGTCCCGTCATAACCGGAGAATGGTAAAAAGGAGTTGAAAATGGATCTAATGGAAATAATCAAGACACGAAGAAGTGTTCGGGATTACAAAGATACACCTGTTCCGGAAGATAAACTTCTAAAAGTTCTCGAGGCAGCTCGTCTGGCTCCATCGGGTGGCAACAGCCAGCTATGGAAGTTTATTGTCGTAAAAGATGGTAAGAGACGTCAGCAACTGGCAAAGGCGGCATCCGGACTAGCCTTCGTAGCGCAGGCGCCTGTGGTTATTGCCGCCGTAGCACTAATGCCGGAGAGAATCCAGCAATGCGGAGTACCGGCTTATGCTGTTGACCTGGCAATTGCGGTAGACCATATGACTCTTGCCGCAGTGAATGAAGGACTTGGTACGTGCTGGATTGGAGCCTTTGACCAGGAAGCAGCCCGGGAAGTTTTAGGTGTTCCTGCGAAATATCAGATTGTGGCATTGTTACCGTTAGGTTATCCGACACAACCCACAGGGCCGAAAACAAGGAAATCTCTAAATGAGATTGTGTGCTACGAGATATTTAAATAATAGAGTAAGAATCCAAGCGAGAAAGCAGACACTATGACATGATAGGGATGGCTCAGGACGGAGGGCCAATCTCTTCAGGAAACCAAGGTTCGGAATTCGGTATGTTCTTCCAATACTGCTATTTAGCTTTAAACTATCTTCAAGATGAGCTATTTTAGCTTGTTTCACAAACATCTTGCTAACTGAGGCTTTTTAGAGTTATTCGTCAAATTCTGCGTTTAGGTGTTAACCTTCCTTTGAAAAGTGTACAGGAACGAAAGGGACAAGATCTCTGCACCAATTCTTCAAGTTTTACTAGCTTTCGAAAGAGTATGGCACAATCCCACCATAGTGTCTGCTCGACGTTTACTAATTGGAGTTGGTTGACAAGAACAAATAGGGATGTTAGCATTGGGCTGAATACTCAATAGGATTCAAAGTAATTTTAAGGGGGAGGCGTATGTCTCAACAAAAAGAGGAAGTCAAGATTCGAAAAATGGTTGAAGTCGATCTTGAAACAGTGTCTCGTATCGACAGGTCTACTCGCGGTGACGATAGATTTACGACCTGGCCGTTTTCCTTTGAGTCTTACTGGGGAATATACCGCCCTGATATAAAATTCGTAGCCGAAGTGGATGGTAATGTGGTTGGCTTTGTAGTTGGAACTATTGTTCAAAGGAAAGAAAGTGAATCGATTTTTAACTTGCTTCATACTGAGGACCCTTCATCTCAGCATCAATTAGTAGGATGGATGGACATGATCGGCCTCGATCCTGAACATCGCAATGCGGGAATAGGCAGCAGCTTGACTGAGGCGTTCTATCAAGAATGCAAGCGCCGGAACGCGGTAATGAGGATCATTGCCTATCACAATGACGAAAAACTCGGAAGCTTCTTAGAGAGTATGGGTTTTGTAAATTCAGGCGTGGTTATCTACAAGAAGGATTAGTCGGTCTCTACCTGAAACGACATATCTTTTCGGTTACCATTCTTTCGTAATAGTGCTCCTTTTCACAACTTGTCCGAAGGGGGAATTCTTTCTCTTTTCTCCCCAAAACAAGATATAGAAATGCGTAGGGAAGGCATCTCCCCGGATTTTATGAATTTTAACCTGGCGAAGATGCGTAGAGAAAACGCACACTCTAAATCTAAAACACTAGTGTTGGTCAGTCACCTTTTACTATTAGAACGCTTTTTTGACTAAATATACGAAAAAATGCCAAATGATTTTAAGGAGCAGTTGTTATCCTTCTTTCTTTCAAGTTCCATTGGAGGTACCCCGGATAAGGCACCATTTCTAATTATTGATCCAGCTCAATTTGACGTTCTCAGAGTGAATGTATATCAATTTGTAACCTACATGATTGAAACAATCAATCCTAGTATTAAGGTAATTACCCTCATCGATAATAAATATGGTGAAGTTAAGTCAGTTTTGGATGGCTCAACTAGCAATAAAAATAGCCCAGTAAAGGTTTAAAAAATGGCGAGCAACAGATCAAATGTTACCATTCCGTTACCATCTGATATTATGTCAAATGACTCAAGCAGTACGTAGGTCAATTTTAGCTTCAATTTAGTGGTGGGCCGTCGTGTACAATAGGTAAAACTTTTGAGAAGACGTTCCCATTGGTGAATCGATAGCCAAGTCGAATAACTCTGGTGAATCGTTCCGAACAGCTCCTCAACAACTGGTATTAGCTTAGAGTTGTCATGCCAATCGCCTCTGCCACCTTAGCCCAGCTTTTGTCCTGTTCTCCCTCAAGCCTGCGAAGGTAAATAGTGGTAACTGCAAGACTGCTATGGTCTAAAAACCGGCTGACATCTTCGACCGTTTCACCGGCATCTCGGCGGAGCTTGGCGGCAGTGTGACGGAAGATGTGAACTCCAGAAGGTGTGATTCCGGCTTTTCTGAAATACCTCTGCAGGTTACCGTAAAAGGTGCCGCTGGTGATTCCTTTGCCATGGTGCGATTTAGACGGCCATAATGATTCATCTGGTGACATTGTGGTTATGTCTTTCCCGAAAGCTGCCAGTGAGGCTCTTATCGCATTCAGCGCCGGTTGAGGTAGTTCTCGGTGCCCTTGTTTCCCCCCTTTACCGCGATAGGTGTAATAAGCTCTATCTCCATCAAGAATAAGGTTTCCCGCTTTCATACTTATTACTTCTGCTCTTCGACGTCCGGTTAACACCAGAGTTAGAATGATGGCGCGGTCTCTCAATCCAATTGGGGAGTCTGGGACCACTTCCAGAAGTTGATGCACCTGGTCACCGGATAAGCCTCTGGGAGTTGCAGGCGAAGTTTGTGGCCGCTGCAGTTTGTCACAAGGGTTGGACTGGACGATATCCATGCGAATTAGAAATCGGAAGAAAGAACTGATGCAGGCGATACGGGCACCGATTGTGATGGCAGATGGTTGTTTACCCGATAGTCCAGGACTGTGGGCATAAACAAAGATATCTTGAGAGGTTACATTATCCGGTTGCTTACCCGAACGCCCGAAGAAGTCCTGCAGCATACGCGAGTAGCCTTCCACAGTTCTGCGAGAACCGGAGCGTTGTTCTTTCTCGGCCAGGAAAGCGTAGAAAGCCTTTTGCCAGCCGGTAGCGGTATCGGCAAAGTTAACGATTGTTGTTGTCATCTCATTACTCCAGCATATCCCGGAGGAATTGGAGGGCTTCTGGATTGTCCTTGTGCTTTTTAAGAAGCTTCTTGACCTTGGCTTGGCTGTAAGTGCCCGGTTTGATGTCTCCCGGGTAAGGTTGGGGATTATATAGGTCGTAATCAGGGATAATTAATTCTTTTTCGTTGGTTTTCATGATAGCATCTCCTTTTTATAGTGTTACTACCATATATCACTCTGTTCTGAGAGGAAGTCAACTATTATTAAAAAGATTGGAATAGCTAGAATAACAAATACCTAGAAATGAAATGATGTATAATGTTGACGTCAATCCGTGTCATGGCGTTTCTGGAGTTGAAAATGGACGTTAACGAGACAATCGTACAAGCTTGGCTAGAGACAAAAGAGTTCTTTGTACGTGGACGGTTAAAATATGATTTGTCCGGTGGCAGTTGGGGCTCGGTTAGCGATATTGACCTTATAGCTTATAATCCAAAGACTAACCAACGAGTTGCAGTACTGGTTACCGCTTGGCTTACCCAAAATATAAGCCCATCTTATATAAAACCAGACAAACCGATTGGGAAAAAACTCTCAAATTTTTGTTCAACAGCGGCTTCCCAAGCCCTAGGTAATTCATTCGGTTCAAACATCTACGAGCGTTGGTTAGTTCTCGGCAGATACAGCTCTCAAGCCGAGAAAACAATACGAACCAGTTTCCCATCAATCAATAACATTTTACCATTTAGACAAGTAATGGAAGAATTAGTCTTTTTTGTAAAAAGCGGGAATGCATCTCTTCCCCACGAGTCAGAAGCACTGGAGACAATCAGGGCTTTACATTTGTGCAATCTTATTTGAGAAGAAGAGGTTTAGATTTTGGACAATAACCTTCTAATTACTAAGAGCCTGACAGAACTATGTAACGCTTACAATGAAGGAGCATTCGTCCCCTTGTTAGAAAGTGATGTGGCTGGCTATTTCTACCATCTTTTGGTTAAGAACAATAACGATAATGCCTCTATGATTCATCTGTCGGCTAGGATAAAGGTAGAAGGCGAACACAGGAAATATCCTGATATTGTAATTGGCCCCGTTTCCTCTGTTCCTGAGCAGGTCGAAGCTTATAAGAATTGGATACGTTCAGATAAACCCGATTTGTCCATCAGCTCAGAAAAAGCGCTACAAATTGTAGGCTCCAAAGGTTTCGCTAAACAGTTCCGTATTCATACAGCCCAAATCGAGGTTGCCATCGAAATTAAACCTTTTCTTAACAGTTTCAAATATCAGCAACTCAGAAGCAGAGCAAGAAATGCTAAAAAAGACATAGAAGCCCTGGCGAACCAGGTTAAAGCGCCCTTCAAGGCAATATTATTATTTGATGAAAAGGGCTTTCTCTTAAAGGCACCGGTTGATCACTCCCTTAAAGAATTATTAAGATTACGAGATGCAACCGATCCATCTGTAAAGATTATTTTCATTAGTCGGGACCTCGATAATAAATCCATATGGCAAATCGAATAATTATTGTCGGACTTGACAGTAAGTCAAACTAATGAGTTACCCCAAAAACCCACACTATGGTTGACTATGATAGATTAAGCAGCTGGTTGCAAAAGCCCCGGCAAAAAGGCTACCTTCTAATAAGAAATAAGTTATTAAAAGAAGGAGGTAGTTTTATGACGAAGAGATCCCAAGATATTCTGAGGAAGGAAAAGGTATTTGTAGGACTGGAGGATTCCAAGAAAACGTGGCAGCTTTGTGTCCGTAGTGGCGGGGTGATTGTTAATGAGACCAGCATGCCGGCTAAATTAGATGTGCTGAGTAACTATTTTAATAACAAATTTCCGGAGTGTCAGATCCAGGTAATTTATGAGGCAGGTTTCAAAGGTTTTGAGTTGCATGACGAACTGGAGGCAAAGGGCTGGGATTGCATTGTAACACCGCCGCATACTGTGACCGAAGAGAAATGCCAGCGGAAGAAAAATGATCGGACGGATTGTCGACGGCTGGCCAAGAATTTGGAAAATGGGGATTATCACAGCTGTTTTGTGCCTGACAAAGAACTTCGCGAGGGCCGACAGATATCAAGGACTGATGAACAAGTTCAGGCTGATATCCGGCGAGTATGTAACCGTATTCGGAGGACATTAGAGTTTCACGGTCTGGACGAAGGTTTGTTGCCAGGGAGTTGGAATAGAGCAATGTATACTCGTGTAAAGTTATACCTTGAGGATTTAGAGATAAGCGCCTCCCTGCGGTTTTCGATTAAGGTAATGTTCAATGAGTTAGAGCATCTGCGGCAACTCAGAAAAGAAATTTTACAGCAACTTCGAACGCTCGCTAAGAGCGACCGGTATAAGGAGAGTGTCGAATTGCTTCAGACTACTCCCGGCATCGGAACATTCACAGCCATTCGATTGTTGCTGGAGTGGGGAGATGTGAGCCGGTTCAAGCGAAAAGAGGAGTTTGCCAGTTTTTTGGGTTTGGTGCCCAGTGACTACTCCAGTGGCGAAAAGGAGCGCCAGGGGCATATTACCAAGCAAGGTAACGCCAGTGTGCGATCATGGCTGGTAGAGTGCTCTTGGATGGCTATTAAGTACGACCCGGTGCTGTTGGATAAATACCGGCGAGTATTAAAGAATTGTGGAAGCAAGAAAAAAGCGATTGTGGCTGTTGCGCGAAAATTAGCAATACGGCTGCGCCGGATTTTATTGGATGGAAAGCCGTATGTCATTGGAGTTATGGAGTGAAATTAGTCCGTAATATTGGACGAGTTTACCGATAGTGATTAGAACGCAATTTCCAAAATCGTATAAATGGTGCATGACGGATCAGGTCGGTAAGTAGATTACGTACTATGGCTGGTCAGCACCAAAGACGAAACGAAGATGTAAACTGTGCCTGAGCACGAATAGCGGCCTGGAAAGCGTTTTAAAATCGGGAGATTATTGTCCTGAGAAAGGGGGTGAATTATTGATTTGAGTAATTTAGGCTGCCTTGATCTGACCTATAATTATATCCTTCGCCTTTGGACAGTCAAGGGTAAAGGCTTTGCCCGAGTCTTAACTCGCCCTTGACAGTCCGGCAGGCTTAGGGCTGAAATATTGACAATAGATCAAGGCAGAATTAGAAATTATTGTTAACATGTCAAACGAAGGTGGCCACAAACCATCTTGACATCTACATAGCGACCTGATTGTGTTACTCTTAGGGCACATAGGTGGACACAGACGCATTTGCTGGAAGGTGACCCCCCATTATTTGGACAGACTAAGGACTCTTGAGTTCCAGAAATGATATTTATTTTGTCCGAATAAACCTGTTCCGTTTAAAAACGACCGTAATTGTCGCTTCCCTGTGTTATACTATGGCAGTAAGGTAAACACCCGTTCCTAAAAAACTTCGGGAGGAAATCGGTTGAAAGATAAAGATAGTCTCGCCCGAGCAGTTCGTCTCAGTCAAATACAACACTTTCTCCACAGTAATCCGTCAGGTCTCACGAGCAAAGAATTAGCTGACCTTTGTGGAGTCTGTATGCGAACGATTCAAAGAGATATTCAGTCGCTGGAAACCGACCTTAAGATACCCTTGACGCAGAACGGAGACCGTTATGGAATTACTGAAGGTTACATTCTCCCACCGGTTTCCCTCTCACTTTATGAGGCAATGGCAATATTCCTGGCGTGCCGTTTAGTGCTCCATCAGACCGATGAGAACAACCCACATATCGAAAAAGCTCTTACCAAGATTTCATCCGTATTGCCATCACCTCTTGCCACACAGTTGAAAGAGAGCGCTAATTCTATTGGCGGTAAAAAGGAAGACCTAGAGTTCATACGTAACTTCGAGAAGATTGCAATCGCATGGACAACACAGCGCCAGGTGAGAATGGAGTACCAGTCTCTTGAAAGTGATGGTACCAAAAAATGGCTGCTGGAACCTTATTTCGTTGATATGACCGGTATTGGCTTCTCTGTCTATGTTATCGGGCATGCTGTAAGGGAAGGGAAAGAAGGCATTATCACCTTCAAACTTGAGCGTATAAGAAACTTGGAGGTCTTGAACAAGCGGTTCGAGATTCCGCCTGATTTAAATATCAGGAAGTTGTTAGCATCAAGCTGGGGTATTTTCACCGGAGATGCAATTAGCATTGTTCTGAAATTCTCACCCCACGTGACACGTCGCGTAAAGGAATCAGTGTGGCATATTTCACAATTAATTGAGGATACTCCCGACGGCGGATGCCTACTCTCTTTACAGGTAAATAGTACATTGGAAATAACCCCTTGGATACGGAGTTGGGGGCCGGATGTAGAGGTTATTGAGCCAATCACACTCAGAGATGAGTTTAAACAATGGGCTAGTGAATTGAACACGATATATAATAGAAGCGCTTGATGGGTTTTATGAGGTATTTCCGATGGATGAAAACATTCTGAAATTATGGGGTAAGACCAGTCAAAACGATGACAACAATTACTTTCATCCTTTGTTTTGCCATATGCTTGATGTTGCAGCAGTAGCGGTTCTCCTATGGGACCATAATCTGGCTGCGGGACAACGCGGAAGATTAGACCGTGCGATAGGGAAAGAAGCGCGAACCCGGATAATGTTCCTATCCGGGGCGCACGACATTGGCAAGGCCAATCCGGGCTTTCAGAAGAGAGCGCCGGAGTTGTCGCGGGACTTGAAGCTTCGATTTTCAGTAAATGACCAGAATCGCCCCCATGGGTTTATCAGCGCCTTTGTTTTGAACCAAATCCTCGGGCCTAGTCCAACTTCAATGCTTTTGGGGCAAATCACCGGAGGCCACCACGGCGCCTTTCCGCGTTCAGAAGAGCTATTTGGAATGGGAAGAGACACTCTTGGTAACACTGAGTGGAAAGATGCAAGGGCCAGCCTGTTGAAAGAATTGGCCGAGGCCGTGTCCTTTGACCTAAGTCTGGAGACTCAGCGGAAAGGCGATATTATCGATCCTGTAGTCGTCCCACTGCTTGCCGGATTCATTTCCGTTGCGGACTGGATAGGATCGAATCAGGATTTCTTCGGATGTGCCGCCGAGCGTGACAAACCATTCGAGCTTAGCGTCCCCAAGTATTTCACGAACGCCCGGGAAAAGGCACGAACGGCTCTCGGTGGACTAGGCTGGATACCGAGCGTGGTCTTTGCCGAAGAAGTGCCCTTCTTCAATGTCTTTCGCGGGTTTGAAGCCAATGAGATGCAAACTACCGTGATCGAACTCGCATCAAAACAGGATTCTCCATATCTTATGATCATGGAAGCGCCTATGGGCCAAGGCAAGACGGAAGCCGCTCTATATGCGGCGGATCTTGCTTTTTGCCGTGGTTTTGCGAGAGGGATGTACGTGGCCATGCCAACCCAGGCAACCAGCAACGCTATGTTCGAACGGGTCCTGGGCTATTTGAAGCAACGCGGGCATAAGGGGAAACTCAATTTGCAGCTTGTACATGGCAATGCGTTGCTCGCCCAAGCCGCGGAAGTCAAGGAAGGCGAGATTTCTGCATTCGAACCTTGGAATATAGACTCCAATGAACAAGGGGTCGATACAGAAGCGGAGTCGTGGTTCACGGCAAAGAAGCGGCCTCTTCTTGCGCCGTTCGGGGTGGGCACCATCGACCAGAGCCTCCTGAGTGTGCTACAAACCAAGCATTGGTTCGTCCGTCTTTTCGGGCTGGCGGGCAAGGTCATAATCTTCGACGAGGTCCATGCCTACGACGCCTACATGAGCACGATACTCGAACGCCTCCTGCACTGGCTGGCCGAGATAGACTGTACCGTGATTCTCTTGTCCGCAACGCTTCCGAAGGCAAAGCGACAGGCTCTGGTGCAGGCTTATTCAGGCCGAACTGACGTTGAAAGTAAAAACTACCCTCGCATTACGCTGGCTCAACCACGCCATTACCCCAACACTCAAGCTGACCGGGCGCCAGTCTACGAAGAAGTTACCATAGGGGGCACACACCGCGTCAATTTGAATTTCACCAGTACCGATTTGCAGTTGCTAACCGCGATCTTGGCTCAGAACCTTGAGCACGGTGGGTGTGCCGCCGTGATCTGCAATACAGTCGACCGTTCCATCGAGGTGTACAAGTATTTGCGAGACAAACTGAAGGACACGGAGTGTTTGCTCTTCCACGCTCGTACTCTACAGAAGTGGCGGCACGGGCGGGAGGAAGAAGTGCTGAGCAAATTCGGCAGAGGCGAAAAACAGGCTGACGGAACATATGTTAATCCGAGCCGACCGGCACGTGCTGTTCTGGTAGCAACACAGGTAATCGAACAAAGCCTCGACCTAGACTTTGATTTGATGGTCTCGGAAATAGCTCCTATCGACCTCCTCCTCCAACGCTCTGGAAGACTTCATCGCCATCTACGTTCTCGCCCGAAGGGTTTGGAAACGGCAGAATTCATCGTCATCTGCGACGCCCTACGACAAGGCCCCCCACCCGAGACGTTCGGCGAGAGCATTGAGCACGTCTACGACCGCTACTTCCTTCTGCGAACATGGTTGGCGGCACGGCAACGGGATGAGATTCAAGTGCCGAACGAAATCGAATGGCTGGTAGAGGCGGTATACGGCCCGGATGACGCAACCCAGGAAGTTGGCTGGTCTGGAGCATTGGATCGTGCAAGAAAGAAGATGGAGTTTGAGCAATCCGAATCGGAGAAAGCAGCATCCCGATTGCTGGTTTCGGAACCCTGTGACCCCGCGGACCTTATTGAGCAGTTCAACAGTGAACTGGCTGACGATGAAGACCCTGAAGTTCACAAAGCAGTTAGGGCGGTGACGCGTGAAGGCGACCCGTCTGTCACAGTCGTTCTGGTCGATGCCACTACAATACTCAGTGCCGAACCTACGCTCGCCGAGGTCAGGATCTTGTTGGATAGTTCCGTAAAGTTGAGTCATAGGGGTGTCTATCACGCCCTCAAGAATGGCGTTACGCCAAGTGAGTGGGCTAAGAACGCTCACCTTCGTTATGCACGTCTGTTGCGCCTTGACGAACGAAATCAGGTTGGCGTAAATGGGTACATACTAACTTCGGACGAGAGACTGGGCATCGTAATAGACAAGGATGGTGAGTAAGAAATGGCTGAGTTCAACCTGATCGACGAATCATGGATTCCCTGCATCGACCTAAATGGCAATAACGTGGAGCACGGTATCCGCGATACGTTACTAAAGGCGGATGAATTGAGAGAGATTTGTGACGATTCGCCACTCGTCACCGTAGCAATCCATCGTTTGCTGTTAGCGATTTTGTACAGGTCTTTGCGGGGGCCTACGAACTTTCATGATTGGCAACGGCTATACGCTTACAGTGCCTTCGACAAGCATACAATCGAAGAGTATCTGAACACGTGGAGACCACAGTTTGACCTCTTGGCAGAGATTACCCCATTCTACCAAATGGGACAGCTTGAGACCAGTAAGCCTGTTTCGGTCACTCGTCTTGCAACAGAGCGCGCGAGCGGGAACAATGCCACACTTTTTGACCATTCCGATGACGATGTGGAGGTCGAATGGACGTTTGCTCAAGCCGCGAGGCGCTTGATCGCCTGCCAGTCATTTGCCTTGGGCTTCGGCAAGAGTGGAAATGCGAAGATAAATGGATTGGAGGAGGTGTTGCCCTATTCTACGGATGCGATCGCATTGCGTGGGATGAATATTTGGCTTCAAGGCCGGAACCTGTTCGAAACCTTGATGCTAAATCTGATTCCCGCAAATGATAGCTCGCTGCCACCATGGGAACTGAAAGAAGCGAATGAGTACCGAGACAAACTCCAAGTTAAAATAAGGAACGTTGTCACCTCATTAGGAATGGTCGACCGTCTGACTTGGCAGAGTCGGCTCGTCAAGCTTATTCCCGGAGATCAGAACATTTCAAAGATGTATTTCACACAGGGTCGGTCGGCAGACAAGTCTCCTGGCGACTCCATGAAGGTCTATCGGACATCGAAGGAAGAAGGAATATCCTCATTGCCTCTCAATAGCGGCAAAGCTGCATGGAGAGATGCTCATTCAATCCTCATGATTCCCAATGCCCAGAGCAATGAGCACAGATCTGAGTGCTTCAATCTAGCCGCTAGGGCCCAATCATCGTGTATCATTGACCATTCGCGATCGCTTGTGACCCATATCGTGGGGTTAGCTTCGGCCCCAAACAAGGCCGGTAAGTTCCTCTTATGGCGACACGAGCGAATGCCCGTTCCCGCCTCCCTTCTGGGCGACAATAACGTGATTGAGCGGCTGGGACAACTTCTCAATGAGGCGGAGAATGCCGCGAATGAACTGAGAAGACGGGCATGGAGAATCGGCAAACTGTACCTGTCACCTGATTGCGAGTCGCCAGGCGGGCGTCAGCCCGATAGTGCCGATGTGACCAAAATGGCTGAGACAATCGACCCCAGGCCTGCCTATTGGGCTCAGTTGGAGGGCCATTTTTTCACACTGCTAGAAACACTCCCGAATGACTGGGATGATGCTGACAAAGATTGGAAGCCAGACGACCAGCAAAATGCAACCCGAATCTGGCGAAAACAAGTTAAACATGAAGCTCAACGGGCGCTGGAACAAAGCATCAGCTCGCTCGGCACTACCGCACGGGCGATCCAGGCTATCGCCCGCGTCCGCACAGATTTCAGCAATGATGACCTCAACCCCCCACGGCTGAAGGCGAACAACACCAAAACAAAAACGAAAGGAGGAAAGAAAAAGTGAGCCTTGACGAGAAGCAAAAGTCCTTCATAGGGTACTTGCTCAGCCTTGCTAAGGAAGGGCAAGAAGACCGGGGCGCTCTTGCCGACCTGCGTAGCGGTCTCGGCAAGGAGCCAGGAGAAATGGCTCGCGTACACAAGCACGTTGTGCCTCATCTGCCGGAAAAAAACTACAATGACCGATGGTACTATGTGACGGCAACGCTCTTCGGCTCGTTCCCCAGGCAACAGAATGGCCGGTCACTGGGCAAGGCATTCAGACCGCTTCGAGTGAAAAGCGATAGCATGGAAACCAGGTTTGTTGCCTTGCTTAACGCTCATCCCGATGACCTGGACGACCACCTGCATCATGCTGTCAGTTTGCTGAAGGCAAACGAGCAGCCGCTCGACTGGTTTCGACTCCTTGACGACCTACTGCAATGGGACCATCCAGACGGTTACGTTCAATTGAAATGGGCGAGAGACTTCTATGGAAGTGATTCCGACGGAGAGATTACACAAGTTCAACTCAACATATTGAAAAAAGAGGAGGAAAACTATGAATGATTCCGGCATCAAATTCGAAGTTCACCTTATCCAGAACTTTGCACCATCGAACCTCAACCGCGATGACACCGGCCAGCCCAAGAGCGCGACGTTTGGCGGCTTCCGCCGGGCGAGGATTTCCAGCCAGTGTAGCAAGCGAAGCGCGCGGCAAGAGGGACCCATGGCCGGACTGCTGGAAGAACACGGCGCTGTGCGTACACGCCAACTTATCACAGAAATAGCGAAGGCCCTAGACGGTAAAGAAGAACCCGATGAGAAGACGATCGAGATTGTGGCAGGAGTCTTCGAGGCCGGCGGGCTTGAGCGTCCGGCAAAAGCCGAGGGCAGTTCAAAATCCAGAAACACGACCAAGATACTCCTCTTTCTGGACAAAGAAACCTTACCGAAGCTCACTGATGTCTTCAAGAAAAAATGGGATAGCCTCTCCAAAGGAAACAAAGAGGCGAAAGAAGTGGCACGAGACGCGGTCGGGCAATTGCTGTTTGAGGCCGTTAGGGCCCCAGACATCGCCCTGTTTGGCCGCATGCTCGAAGTTAAGAGCAGCACGCCGTTCGGCAAATACAATATGCGAGTCGAAGCTGCCTGCCAGGTCGCCCACCCTATCTCCACTCATAAGGTGGACATGGAGATGGATTTCTACACCGCCGTTGACGACCTGAACCCGACGGGAGAGACGGGTTCAGGGATGATGGGCGTGGTAGGCTTCAACAGCGCCTGCTACTACCGCTACGCACTGGTCGACCGCGATCAACTCGCGCGAAACCTAGCGCGCAAGACCGGGAGAGGGGATGGCAAGTGGACTGAGAAGCTTCGGGCCGAAGACTACGCCGAGGCGGATAAAGTCATAAAGGCATTCCTCGAAGCGATGGTTTATGCAATCCCGACAGGCAAGCAGAATTCTTCCGCCGCGCAGAACCTGCCATCCTTCGGACTGTTTGTCCAACGCCAGGGCGGAGTCCCGCTCTCCCTCGCCAATGCCTTTGCTAGGCCCGTTCGGCCAACGAAGGACGATGACGATCTGGTCGGTCTTTCAGTGGATGCCCTGACAGACCATTGGGATGCACTAAGAACGGTCTTTGGCGAGCAAGGCGTGAAAGTAACCTCGTGCTTCCACCTGCAGCAGGAGGGCCGCCTGAACGGGCTTGCCGTTTCTGCAAAAAAGAGCGTTACCGACGCCATCGATGCGGTGATGAAGGTTACGGAGGGAGAATGAGCGAAGTCTATACTCTTCTATTGAAGCTCGAAGGCCCTATGCAGTCATGGGGTTACCGGAGCCGATTCGATTACCGCGATACAGCTCTCGAACCGACTCGCAGCGGCGTAATCGGCCTGGTCTGCGCCGCGATGGGCATTGCATGCGGTGAGGATATCTCACAGTTTGATGTAATTCGAATGGGCGTGCGTGTTGACAGGGAGGGTAGAGTTGAACGTGACTACCACACCGCACTCGACGTAATCAAAGCGGACAGCAGTGGAACAGATACCGTAGTATCTATTCGCGATTACTTGTCCGATGCATCGTTTACCGTTGGGCTGGAGTCGGGCGACCAGGAGTTGCTCCAAAAAATAGCGGAAAAGCTGTTGTCGCCATCCTGGACTTTGTTCCTCGGACGCAAGGCATTCCCACTCGCCGTGCCGCCAATTATTGAATCATCCAACCCCGTTAAGGGAGGCACGTTGGAAGAGCATTTGTTGCAAGGGAAGCCGGGCAGTCGAGTGGCCCTTGAATCAACAGATGGAGAACGAACCCAGCACGATTGGCCGTTGAGCTTCGGAGAACGCAAGTTCAAGCCACGGCGTATGACAATTAGATTCGTGCCCAATTCTACTACCCCTGAGTAAGGAGGAACTATGTACCTTTCTCAATTGAAGCTCAACCCTTCGTTCCGAAGAACCAGAGAGATAATGATAAACCCGTACATGTTGCACCAGGCAGTATACCGTGCATTTCCCGATAAGGCCGATGGTGGCCCTGGGAGGGTGCTCTACCGCATTGATGAGAACAAGAACTGTAATGCGATTTATCTGCTTGTCCAGTCGGACAAAGAGCCGCACTGGCAAAAGGTGGATTTCATATTGGACTGCCTGTCAGAGCCTGTTGAGCAGAAGGTTTTGGCCCCCAGTTTCAAGGTTGGTCAGACCCTGTGTTTTCGCGTGAGAGCTAATCCCTCCGTCAAGAAGCAAGAGGAGGGCAAGAAAAACGGCCGCCGGCTTGGCCTGCTGAATGAAGAAGATCAGCTCAAGTGGCTCAAACAAAAGGGCGAGAGCGGTGGTTTCGCTCTCATTTCCTGCGATACTGTGCCTGAAGGTGTTATTCAGAACGAACGGGGTAACCAGGATAAGGAAAAACTCCGGCACTTCGCAGTCCGTTTTGACGGCATGCTCAGGGTTACAGATGCCGAGCTTTTCCTTAAAGCGCTTGAAGATGGCATCGGCCCCGCCAAGGGCTTCGGCTTCGGCCTGCTTTCTTTAGCGCCTATAAAGGCTTTATCCTGAGTTAAACCGAAGGAGTAACTATGCGTACATTACACGAATTACCGCGTTTCCGTGACAGATGGAGCCACCTCTACATGGAAATGGGCCGGTTGGATGTTGACGCAAATGGATTGGTATTTCAGCAAGGTGAAAGCTTCGTGCGAGTGCCAATTGACCAGTTAAGCATCATTATGTTGGGACCCGGGAGTACAGTAACACACGCGGCCGTGAAATCCCTATCCCAGAATAACTGCTTATTAGCATGGACAGGGCAGGATGGTATTCGGCTCTATGCGGCAAGCACCGGTGGAACGTATAGCGCGCGAAGGATGATCCGCCAAGCGAAACTGGTTAGTGACGAAGAAAAACGCCTTGAGGTAGCATGGAGGATGTACCGATTTAGGTTTAGTGAATCCGTGCCGGCGGTAGTAAGCCTAGAGCAAATTCGCGGTATGGAAGGCATACGCGTGCGCCGCACTTATGCGGAGGCTTCCGTAAAATATGGCGTAGAATGGAAAGGACGGCAGTATGACCAGGATGATTGGAACAAGGGCGACCCAATTAACCGCGCGCTATCTGCAGCGAATGCATGTCTCTACGGAGTTTGTCACGCTGGTATTCTCTCAGCTGGCTATTCATCCGCTCTGGGATTTGTTCACACGGGTAAAATGCTTAGCTTTGTTTATGACATCGGCGACCTGTATAAAACTGAAGTTACAATCCCTACTGCTTTCAGGATAACTGCGCAAAATCCGCCAGAATTAGAAAGAGTAGTGCGCATGGAGTGTCGAAAAGTTTTCCACGAATTTAGACTGATGGATAGGCTCTTGCCTGACATCGCGGAGGTGCTGGGTGTTAGTGATGATAGTGGAGAAAACGCCGACGAGCTTGAAGGGCGCATTGTCACGCTGGCTATTGGAACCGAAGACGGGGGTTTTTCTTGGGAACCCGAGCGCGAGGGTTAGAGACGAACTCTGGGCAACAGCTGTGAAAAAGGCAAAGGATAGCGGTGCGGTAATGCAAATTTGGACAGACCAGAACCCCCAAGGGTTTTCCTACCGGCAGTTTGGTGAAAGGGACCAGCGATTTATTGACCTAGATGGATTGGCTTTAGTAGAATACAGGCGGCTTTCCGAGAAATAACCCGGCGTTTTTGCGGACACTAGAAACCCATGGCAGGCGTGAGGCTTGCGAGGGTCAGCCTCGGATTTCTAGAGTATTCCCCACGTGTGTGGGGGTGAACCGCAGGGATGGTGCTGGACATAGGCACAGCATAACGTATTCCCCACGTGTGTGGGGGTGAACCGCGTGATATAGAAGGCATTCTGCCATGATGGTTGAGTATTCCCCACGTGTGTGGGGGTGAACCGACTGTATCGATATTGACATGCTGGATCAGAATCGTATTCCCCACGTGTGTGGGGGTGAACCGATTAGCTAGTCTTAGTACCACGTCGAGATGCGATCTGAAAGCAATGCATGTATTCCCCACGTGTGTGGGGGTGAACCGCGTGGTATTGATGGCACTCGCCATAAGGTTGAGTATTCCCCACGTGTGTGGGGGTGAACCGAGGAGATCCCCCTGTTTGTACCAAAGTATCAAGTATTCCCCACGTGTGTGGGGGTGAACCGAGCTAATAGCAATTCTGGACTAGTCCATGTTCGTATTCCCCACGTGTGTGGGGGTGAACCGTTACGACCGGCAACGTCAAAAGACCGTCCGCGTATTCCCCACGTGTGTGGGGGTGAACCGGTTGATTCCGCTTTCGATGAAGCGGTCACGGCGTATTCCCCACGTGTGTGGGGGTGAACCGATTTTAACGTTTGTGGACGATAAGCGCGACTGGTATTCCCCACGTGTGTGGGGGTGAACCGGTGTATAGAAATGTAGAAATTATATATCACACGTATTCCCCACGTGTGTGGGGGTGAACCGCAAACCGTTTTTGTCCGCCGAAACCTCATCCCCGTATTCCCCACGTGTGTGGGGGTGAACCTCTATAACTCAAATTGCCGGAATATGACGGAGCGTATTCCCCACGTGTGTGGGGGTGAACCGATATTCCAAAACTGAATTTGCGGCATCTGTTCCGTATTCCCCACGTGTGTGGGGGTGAACCGCCTTGAGTTTATCGACTGCCGGGGCGTCTCCCCGTATTCCCCACGTGTGTGGGGGTGAACCGCCTTCAACGGACACAGCATCTTTCCACTGTTCGTATTCCCCACGTGTGTGGGGGTGAACCGTTATCCCGCATATCCTCTCTACGAGCTTGATTGTATTCCCCACGTGTGTGGGGGTGAACCGTAGCAAAAAAGAAAATAATTTTTACCATCTATAGTATTCCCCACGTGTGTGGGGGTGAACCGCCATAGGTGGCTGCAGCCGATTCAAAAGTACAGTATTCCCCACGCGTGTGGGGGTGAACCGATAGATCGGATTATTAGCAACGTAGCGAAAATGTATTCCCCACGTGTGTGGGGGTGAACCGTGCATTTGTTCTGGCAGGGTCTGTCTCACTCGGTATTCCCCACGTGTGTGGGGGTGAACCGTAGGGTTTATATCTCAAGAAATATTTTAATTAGTATTCCCCACGTGTGTGGGGGTGAACCGTGCGGCTGCCAGTAACAGCTGCATGTTGATTAGTATTCCCCACGTGTGTGGGGGTGAACCGACAAATGCAATCAATGGTTTAGGTATGACGCTGTATTCCCCACGTGTGTGGGGGTGAACCGCATTAATGGACGTGGATATGGTAACTGGCGAAGTATTCCCCACGTGTGTGGGGGTGAACCGGGCAGACCTTCAAGGGGCAGACCTTCAAGGGGTATTCCCCACGTGTGTGGGGGTGAACCTTTTACTCCACCAAGACCGTACCTTTACCCAGCGTATTCCCCACGTGTGTGGGGGTGAACCGTTTGGCGTTGGCCAGGACAAAGCCATACTTCCGTATTCCCCACGTGTGTGGGGGTGAACCGAAATAACAGGAGGCAACTAATGCATACATGGCGTATTCCCCACGTGTGTGGGGGTGAACCGTTGGATTGAAAAGGGTGACGAAATCTTATTCTGTATTCCCCACGTGTGTGGGGGTGAACCGGCTATCGAATTGCCATTACTCCGGATGTTCTCGTATTCCCCACGTGTGTGGGGGTGAACCGGGCGGAGACGAAACGACACAGGGTGCGGTAGGGTATTCCCCACGTGTGTGGGGGTGAACCGGTGATGCATTCAATGCCGGATAGGGGACTGGTGTATTCCCCACGTGTGTGGGGGTGAACCGGATTAGTCGTGGCGGTTACATCTTCACCCCAACGTATTCCCCACGTGTGTGGGGGTGAACCGACTTTATTTTAATTGCATGGTTTAATGGTTATGTATTCCCCACGTGTGTGGGGGTGAACCGTGAGGTTTAATGTCTCGATTTAAACACAAATGTATTCCCCACGTGTGTGGGGGTGAACCGAGCGGCGGCGACAACGGTTACTACAACTTCTACAGTATTCCCCACGTGTGTGGGGGTGAACCGGTCCACGAATTACCAGAGTATCGAAAGAATCAGTATTCCCCACGTGTGTGGGGGTGAACCGGAGCATTCGAATAGACGAGTCCTGCGAATGACTGGTATTCCCCACGTGTGTGGGGGTGAACCGTTAGTATTAGTATGTTGAAGTAAAGTTTGGGCGTATTCCCCACGTGTGTGGGGGTGAACCGAAACAATTAGCGTGTAAAAAACGCAATGGGGAGTATTCCCCACGTGTGTGGGGGTGAACCGAGTATCTACGGGGCAAACGGAACACAGTCTAAGTATTCCCCACGTGTGTGGGGGTGAACCGTTTACAAAGCGATAGTTTTATTTGAGAATCAGGTATTCCCCACGTGTGTGGGGGTGAACCGCCTCTATCACTAGAGGCTCAAAGGATTTACCCGTATTCCCCACGTGTGTGGGGGTGAACCGTGGATATAATACTGATTTGTGACGTTCAGCGTGTATTCCCCACGTGTGTGGGGGTGAACCGCATTGCTGCCTCCCCCAGAGTCTGAAAATGCGTATTCCCCACGTGTGTGGGGGTGAACCGAGAGCAATCTTCTACATAATGCTTTACAACAAGTATTCCCCACGTGTGTGGGGGTGAACCGACCTGTAGCATAAAGAGACTCGTAGTGGTAAGTATTCCCCACGTGTGTGGGGGTGAACCGTCCAATAACGACTTCATCTTGGTTGTCAACACGTATTCCCCACGTGTGTGGGGGTGAACCGATTCATGCTTGGCATGGTTCGGGTGCGGCACAGTATTCCCCACGTGTGTGGGGGTGAACCGAAACAGGGATCAACCGAAATAAATTATCGGAAGTATTCCCCACGTGTGTGGGGGTGAACCGTCCATGCACTTCAAACCGTTTTTTAATGTCAGTATTCCCCACGTGTGTGGGGGTGAACCGCGATACTCAACCTGATAGTCTAATACAGCCGCGTATTCCCCACGTGTGTGGGGGTGAACCGTTAAAGAACACCTGGCCGGTCAGAGAGCGCAGTATTCCCCACGTGTGTGGGGGTGAACCAGGGAACGCCCAAGAATTATTACGAATTAAGACGTATTCCCCACGTGTGTGGGGGTGAACCGCGGGAACCGTGACCTTGTTGTACTCAGCCCAAGTATTCCCCACGTGTGTGGGGGTGAACCGCAAACATAAGCAAATTTTGCGCTTATAGGCTCCGTATTCCCCACGTGTGTGGGGGTGAACCGGATGATGCGGTTGTTGTTATGGCTGGCGAGGAGTATTCCCCACGTGTGTGGGGGTGAACCGCTGTACTCTTAATGTTGTATTGGGTTTAACTCGTATTCCCCACGTGTGTGGGGGTGAACCGTTAGGAACTGTCATGGCATAGCTCCTGAACCCGTATTCCCCACGTGTGTGGGGGTGAACCGCCCATATCGTCTGAGATAATGGAGTCGATAAGTATTCCCCACGTGTGTGGGGGTGAACCGGCCGATATTTACGGCTATGCTCATATTCACGAGTATTCCCCACGTGTGTGGGGGTGAACCGAGCAAGTAGAATCTCCACCTAAACTGATTAAAGTATTCCCCACGTGTGTGGGGGTGAACCGTAAAACAGTTGCTAATGCTATATAAAATGAGTAGTATTCCCCACGTGTGTGGGGGTGAACCGCCCTTAGTTGGTGAGCCGCCCATAAAAATATAGTATTCCCCACGTGTGTGGGGGTGAACCGTTGTGGAGGTTCAGCGGAGACCATTCTCTCGAGTATTCCCCACGTGTGTGGGGGTGAACCGCTCTATCACCCGCTGGACGATTCAGTAATGTTGTATTCCCCACGTGTGTGGGGGTGAACCGCCTGACTGCGATATTCCTTTCGATCAGTGGTTGTATTCCCCACGTGTGTGGGGGTGAACCGACGGACTAATTACCGAAAAACCTGCATTAGAGGTATTCCCCACGTGTGTGGGGGTGAACCGGAACTGTTGGAAGCGGCGAAACGTGGGATACAGTATTCCCCACGTGTGTGGGGGTGAACCTGCATCAGGGTTTAACCGATGACGATAGCGTCCCGTATTCCCCACGTGTGTGGGGGTGAACCGGTAGCGGGCTATTGTTTTGATTTCTGTTAGTTGTATTCCCCACGTGTGTGGGGGTGAACCGTAACACACCCCCCTTAAGGGGGGTGTTACTACGTATTCCCCACGTGTGTGGGGGTGAACCATGGTTGTCTTGATAGAGTGGATATAATACTGATGTATTCCCCACGTGTGTGGGGGTGAACCGTCCACGCTGGCAAATCTCATTCTCAACAAGTGGTATTCCCCACGTGTGTGGGGGTGAACCATGCCACCTGTTCTAGCACGTACCCATCCCCAAGTATTCCCCACGTGTGTGGGGGTGAACCGGCGAATTAAAGTGTGTGAATTTATAAGTTGGAGTATTACGGAGTGAAGGTATCCTTGACGTAATGGGCGGATGTGTAGCGTTATTTCCGTTCGGTTCGCCAGTAACTCACCCTTTAAAGTAGCTTAAGGAATTCCTCTCGGCTGAGTTCGGCATCCTGCATTATTTTTCTTATTAGTCCCCTTCCAACAGATTCACCCTTGTGTACCGGTACCACCGTAGCCCGGCCATCAGTATGTTTCAAATAGATATGGCTGCCTCTTTGTCTGAGTACCTGAAACCCGGCTTTGCCCAAGGCTTTGACAACCTGCTCGCCGGTTAACGATGGCAGCCTGGTCATACCGCTATTCTCTGAACTCCAACAAACTGAAGTTCTCCTTCCTCAAGTTTACCCTCGATTTCAAGGCATAATTGAACGGCTTCTTTCATGCGATCCATTAGCTCATCCAGAGATTTAGCCTGGGTATGACAACCTTTTAGCTGGGGAGCAGTACCAACAAAATAGCCATCCTCGTCTCTTTCAATAACAACGGTAAACTCTCTCTTCACGCGCCACCTCCTAGGTAAGAACTTCCTCTCCCACTATGTGCAAGTTTAGTCTAATATCGGCATTTTTTCAACTGCGCACAGCGGAATGGCGCTCACTCAAAACTTTTACCCGATATGTATTGTATGTGGCAATATACGCAAGTAACCAACTTCAATTGTCAATACACAATGAAACGTTAGTGTCAGTTCGCGTTGATATTGAGATCTATCATGGTCAGTGGTAAGCTTGGTGTTAATCATGAGTGAGAAAAAAGACTCTAACATAACTAATCCAGATGTAAAACACTTCAACCATTGGGCGCCGACCTATGAACGGTCTATAATGCAACGATTATATTTCGGCGCTGTTCATATGAAGATGCTTGAAGTTCTGGAGCGCGGGCTGACAAAGGAACCGAAGTTTATATTAGATGTAGGTTGTGGGACCGGTCGCTTCTTACGTATGATTACCCCTAAATGGCCAGAGGCACAATTATTTGGCATCGATCCTGCTGAGCTGATGGTTTCGGAAGCTACTCGGCTAAATCCCACTGCCACTTTTAAAGTTGGTTTCGCTGAATCTCTTCCTTTTGCTGACCAATACGCCGACCTGGTAGTTAGCAGCTTATCATTCCATCATTGGGTAGACCAAAAGAAAGGGATTCAAGAAATTACCAGGGTGCTTAAACCAGGAGGATTATTCTGTCTGGCAGATCACGATTTTCAACTTCTCAAAATATTTGGAGAGAATGTGAGAAGGCATAAAGAGATTCGGGGATTGATGTCTGATGCGGGGCTTATGATTCAGCAACAACGTGGTTTGGGGTGGCGATTTGTTCTTATCACCTTAGCGCAAAAGGTTGTAGTTTCTAAGTATTAATTATTACCCAGCAGATTAATTACTGGTAATTCGGTAAACGGCATTTGTAGAGCTTTAATCATATCCCCGGCGTTTCTTGGGGCATAAGCCTTCCAGTGATTATTAAAAAAGGCAAATGTTACAGAAGTCTTTTCACTGGCAGCCTTTACTTTTTCTGTTAGTTCTCTGATTTCTTCAGGAGAGTATAGATACTGGTAGCGCGTTTCGGTAGTGCCATTCCACCAGTTTTCGGCATTACGTCCGTGAAAACGGAAGTAAGCAAAATCGGCAGTTGCCGGTAATTCTGTGGCAATAGAAGAACTGAATTTCGGCTCATCGATCTGCACCCAGGCGATATTGAATTGTCTCAGCAAATCAGCAATGGCGGGGTCATCACTCCAGCTTTTATGCCGCAGTTCTACAGCTAATCGATACTGCCCGAATTCCCTGGCAATTATCTCCAGTACTTGCCTGCCAAAATCATCATTCTTGAAACTGGGCGGAAACTGCGCCAGTAATGCTCCCATCTTACCGGCTTTAACCAGCGGCTCCAGACTCCGCCGGAACATATCGATATCCTCATGACAAATCACTGCTTCTTTACCGGATGATTCAAGGTACATCTTCGGATGGGTAAACTTCTGCCAGAGTTTGACCGTAAATAGAAAACCGGATGGAGTACGTTTGGCCCAGTTTTCCACATACGCGGGATTCGGCGGTCGGTAGAAAGAGCTGTTTACCTCGACCGTATTGAAGAACCGACTGTAATATTCAAGCTCGTTCTTTGTCCCAGGCGGATAAAAATAGCCTTTCCATGTGCCCTCACTCTCGGGATAAGACCAGCCGGGAAGTCCCTACATATGTGTTTGCCATCGGTATTTTCCCCGCCCCATTATACGACTCATCGCCTGATACTTGACAATAGAACACCTGTTCTACTATTATAAATCTTACCCTGTTTTGAGGTCAATAATGAAAATACTCTGTATCCTTTTACCCCATTTCCCATTAAGATGTGAGACGCTGCGGCATCCCGCACTTAACGGCTGTCCAGTGATTATCACCCGTGCGATCGGTTCACAGAAAGTAGTGCTGGACTATTCCCCTGATTTAAACAAACTGCAGCGCGAACTGCCGTTACAGCAGGCGTTATCCTTGCATGGTGAGGTTGAGTTGATACAGGCCGACATCCCTTATTACGGGGCAGTCTTCAATGAAATACTGGATGCGCTGGAAGAAAAAAGCCCGATGGTTGAGGGCTCCGAATCGGGAGATATTTACATCGGACTGGACGGACTGCAGCTTATTTATGCGAGTGATGCGATTGCGGTCAGCTCCATACGTGAAGCTATTCCCGCTGTTTTTGACGCTCGTATCGGTATTGCCGAAGGCAAATTCCCGGCTTACCTGGTGGCGCAGCAAAGTTCCTCCGGCAGTCATGAGACGATTGACTGCAATATTGCCGCTTTCCTTAAAGACCTGCCCTGTGATTTTTTACCCGTTTCGCTTAAAAGCAGGGAAAAATTACATGAATTCGGATTGCATACGATGGGACAAATCGCAGCACTGGCGCCCGGCCCCTTGCAGGCGCAGTTCGGTCCGGAAGGCAAGCGGCTCTGGGAACTGGTCAATGGCATTGATGATACCCTGCTCTACCCCAGGATGTCAGAAGAGGTCATTGAAGAAAACATCACCTTATCGTCGATTACAGCGTCAATGGATGTCATATTGATGACCATCGAGACATTACTCTCCCGTGCCTTTGTCAGGTTTGAGCCGAAAGGAATGGGTATCCGCAGTATCAACCTGTGGACGCGGAGCTGGCAAGCAGAGCACTGGGAACGCAACATTAATTTCAAAGAGCCCGCGATGAATGTTAAAGGCGCACTCTCCCGTATCAAGCAGATTGTAGAGAATGCTCCCCAGCCCGGCCCCATCGAGCAGCTGGGAATGAAAATTACCGGTCTGGGGCGACAGCACGGTAAACAGAAAAGTCTTTTTACCGAGGTCAGAGCTAAAGACCACCTTCTGAACGACATCAAGCAATTGGAGTTCAGACTGGGCGGTCCCCAGTTATACAGAATTAAGGAAGTTGAGCCATGGTCACGGATACCGGAAAGACGTTACGCACTGAAACCCTTAAGCCAGTAAATCTGCCCGAACCGGTCAGTGTGGAGGAAGACCCATCCGGCTTACCGGCAAGTGTAAAAATAAAGCGGCGGCAGAAAATTATTGCTATCGAGGACAGATGGCGCATCGATGATGAGTGGTGGCGTACCGAAGCAATCTCACGTGTTTATTATGCCGTCCTGCTCGCCTCAGGACAAAAAATGGTGCTTTATCAGGACCTGATCAAGCACGAATGGTACAGACAAACGATCTAACAGCTATTAGCTGATAGCTGTTAACTGAGAACTATTTATTATGTATGCGGAACTTCACTGTCACAGCTATTACTCTTTTCATGACGGCGCTTCATCGCTGGAAGAGTTGTTGACAAGGGCAAAAGAACTGGGTTATACGGCACTGGCGCTGACCGACCACAATAATCTTTGCGGGACAATGCGTTTTGCCCAGCTTACCCGTTCGCTTGGAATGCAGGGCATCATTGGTGCCGAGCTAACGTTAAAAGGCGGCTATCACCTCACTCTGCTCGCAAAGAACGGCGACGGTTACCGGAATCTTTGCCGCCTTCTCACCGCCGCGCACAATACTGGTGAGCGGAACAAACCGGAATTACCCCCGGAACTTTTGCCGGAACATGCCGTCGGCTTGATTGTCCTATCCGGCTGTCCCCGAGGTGAACTGGCACAATTATTGGCAAAGTCGCATATCACCGAAGCACGGCAATTGATTAAACAATATCTGGAGTGGTTCGGCAGCGACAACTATTATCTGGAACTCCAGCAGAATCTGGTGTCCGACGATACGGTACGTAACCGAGCCCTGCTGGAACTGGCAAAAGAAACAGGTATCCAAGTCGTGGCAACCGGTAATGTCCATTATCATCTCCGTGAAAGACACCAGTTACAGGATTGCCTAGTAGCCATTCGCGAATGCAAAAGCCTGGAAGAAAGCCACCGCGAACGCAGACCGAATTCAGAATTCTACCTCAGGCCTGTACCGGAACTGGAGAAGCTTTTTCAGGAATACCCTAAGGCTCTCAGTAATACTCTGAAAATTGCAGAAGGCTGCACACTGGATTTAACCAGAGACCTCAGTTATGTTTTCCCTGATTATCCCGCACCTGACGGATATACCCCAGATACATATCTGGAAAAACTGTGTTACGAGGCGGCGGTCAGGCGTTACGGCTCCGTGACTTCAGCTGTTAAAACAAGGCTGGATGAGGAATTCAGATTGATTCGTAAATACAAACTATCTGGTTTTCTCCTCCTTTACCACGAGGTTATCAAGCTGGGTCGGGAAGTGATGATCACGCAGGGTTTAACCGATCCCTCTCTCCCTTTGGAAGAGAATCCGCCGGGGAGAGGGCGCGGCTCTTCCGTTTCACTATTAATCGGCTATCTTATCGGGCTGTCGCATATCGACCCATTGAAATATCAACTCTCACTGGAACGCTTCCTGCCCGACGATATGATGACCAATGTACCCGACATCGACCTTGATTTCCCTCGCAGTATCAGAGAAGATTTGATTCTCAGGACTCACCAGAAATGGGGTTGGGAACATGCAGCCCTCACCGGCACGATTGCTACCTACCAGATCAGGGGTGCCATTAGAGACCTAGGGAAAGCTTTAAGCCTGCCGCCTGAAGGAGTTGATCTGCTTGCCAAACAGTCCGGCCATTTCGGCAGCAGCAGCCATCTGGAAAAGCAGATGGAGAAATCACCGTCTTTCAAAGATAAGATAGAGTCCCCTGTCTGGCGCGACCTGATCAGGCTGGCGGCAGAACTGGACGGTTTCCCCAAGTATATGGGACAGCACCCGGGCGGAATGATTATCTCCTCTACCCCATTAATCGACATCGTCCCGGTGCAGAGAGGCGCCATCGAAGGACGCTATGTCTGCCAGTGGGATAAAGACAGTATCGACGATGCCGGTTTTGTAAAGATCGATTTTCTGGCGTTGGGGGCTTTATCCCAGCTTCAGGAGGCCATCGAAATGATAAAGCAGCGCACCGGTAAAAGAATCGATATGTCCCGTATCGATTTCGAGGATAAGAATGTTTACGACATGCTCTGTAAAGCAGACACCATTGGTATCTTTCAGGTGGAGTCTGCGGCACAGATGCAGACCATTACCCGCCTTAAACCGCGTAATCTGCTGGATATGGCGCACGAAGTCGGGGCGGTGAGGCCGGGCGTAGGTGTCAATAACGGTGTGCAGGAATATCTGGCGCGGCGCAGCAAAAGAAGACCGGTAACCTTTGACCATCCGCTGGAAAAACGGGCTTTAGAGCGCACTTTAGGTGTGGTACTTTTTCAGGACCAGGTGAATCAGCTTGCCATTGATGTAGCCGGTTTCAACCCCGGCAAAGCCGACCAGATGCGCCGCGCTTTCGGCAGACGGCACAACACAGAACTGATTAAACATTACCATGATGATTTTTTTGCGGGCGCAATGCAGCGGGGTGTGGGTGAAGAGGCAGTAGAAAATATCTTCAAGAAATTTAACGGCCTTTACATGTTTCCCGAATCCCACGCCTTTGCCTTCGGGGTGACGGCTTATCAGGCATCGTGGCTGAAATACTATTACCCACTGGAGTTTTTCGTGGCGATTTTTAACCAGCAGCCGATGGGTTTCTACAATCTGGAAACACTGAAAGAGGACGCCAGAAGACACGGGATTAAAGTATTGAATCCTGATATAAACAAGAGCCGTTCTATCTGCCTGATTGAAAATGGCGCTCTCCGTATCGGGTTTTTGAATGTGCTGGGATTGGGTAATTCCGCCGCTAAAGACATCGAAGCAGGCAGAGCCAGACATGGGGAATTCACCGGCATCGGTGATTTTCTGGAACGCACCGGAGTATTGGAGGAAGTAGCTTTAAGTCTTGCCGGCGCCGGAGCCTTTGACAGTCTGGAGCCAAACCGCCGCAAAGTGAAGTGGGAGATCGGTCTGAGATACCACCCCGTTAATTCTCAACTATCTCTAGCACTTCCGGTAAAACAGGATATGGTGAATTTAAATGCGCCCTGTGACTGGGAGAAAATGCAGGAAGAGTATAGTGTGCTCAGCCTGTTTCCTGCTGGGCATATTATGGAAAAACTACGTCCCCGCTTCCATAGTAATGTCTGTTGCAGTAAAGACATCGATAGTTTAAGAGATGGGACGGAACTAATGACTGCCGGCCTGGTTATCCGCCGGCAGAGACCGAGAGGGAAAGTGGTTTTCATTACGCTGGAAGATGAGTTCGGTCATATCCCGCTGATGGTCTTCCCGCAGGTATATGAAAAGCAAGAGCACCAATTCAAATCACCATTCTTAGTCGTGAAAGGCAAGCTTTCCCGACGGGAAGGCACGCAAAATGTGGTCGTAAATCAGGTAAGGCCATTCAGCGCTTTGGAGAAAGTGCCTCTTTCCAAAGACTGGAGATAAATTTATATTTATCTTCTATTGTGATTCTGGATGCCATCACCATCCGGTCGCTATGTAGATGTCAAGATGGTTTGCGGCCACCTCCGTTTGATACCGTTAGTTAAATAGCTAATTCTACCTTGATCTGTTGTCGATATTTCAGCCCTGAGCCTGCCGGACTGTCAAGGGCGAGTTACAACTCGGGCAAAGCCTTTAACCTTGACTGTCCAAAGGCGAAGGATATAATTATGCGTCAGATCAAGGCAGTATATACTCAATAATTTACCTCCTTTCTCAGGACAATAATTTCCCGATTTTTAAACGCTTTCCAGGCCGCTATTCGTGCTTAAGCACAGTTTACATCTTCGTTTCGTCTTTAGTGCTGACCAGCCATAGTACGTAATCTACTTACCGACGAGATTCGTCATGCACCATTTATACGATTTTGGAAATTGCGTTCTAATAACTATCGGTAAACTCGTCCAATATTACGAATGATTAATTTCACTCCATAACCCCAATGACATACGGTTCTCCATCCAATAAAATCCGGCGTAGCCGTATCGCCAATTTCCGCGCAACAGCCACGATCGCCTTTTTCTTGCTTCCACAATTCTTTAATACCCGCCGGTATTTATCCAACAATACCGGGTCGTACTTAATAGCCATCCAGGAGCACTCTACCAGCCATGATCTCACACTGCTGTTACCTTGCTTGGTAATATGCCCCTGGCGCTCCTTTTCGCCACTGGAATAATCACTGGGCACTAAACCCAAAAAACTGGCAAACTCCTCTTTTCTTTTGAACCGGCTCACATCGCCCCACTCCAGCAACAATCGAATGGCTGTGAATGTTCCGATGCCGGGAGTAGTCTGAAGCAATTCGACACTCTCCTTATACCGGTCGCTCTTAGCAAGCGTCCGAAGTTGCTGTAAAATTTCCTTTCTGAGTTGCCGCAGATGCTCTAATTCATTGAACATTACTTTAATCGAAAACCGCAGGGAGGCGCTTATCTCTAAATCCTCAAGGTATAACTTTACACGAGTATACATTGCTCTATTCCAACTCCCTGGTGACAAACCTTCGTCCAGACCGTGAAACTCCAATGTCCTCCGAATACGGTTACATTCTCTCCTGATATCAGCCTGTACCTGTTCGTAAGTCCTGGATATCTGTCGGTCCTCGCGAAGTTCTTTGTCAGGCACAAAACATCTATGATAATCCCCATTTTCTAAATTCTTGGCCAGCCGACGACAATCCGTCCGATCATTCTTCTTCCGCTGGCATTTCTCTTCAGTCACAGTATGCGGTGGTGTTACAATGCAATCCCAGCCTTTTGCCTCCAGATCGTCATGCAACCCAAAACCTTTGAAGCCGGCCTCATATATTACCTGGATCTGACACTCCGGAAATTTGTTATTAAAATAGTTACTCAGCACATCTAATTTAGCCGGCATGCTGGTTTCATTAACAATCACCCCGCCACTACGGACACAAAGCTGCCACGTTTTCTTGGAATCCTCCAGCCCGACAAATACCTTTTCCTTCCTCAGAATATCTTGGGATCTCTTCGTCATAAAACTACCTCCTTCTTTTAATAACTTATTTCTTATTAGAAGGTAGCCTTTTTGTCAGGGCTTTAGCAACCAGCTGCTTAATCTATCATAGTCAACCATAGCGTCTGTTTAAAGCCCTGCACATACACTTGAACAAGGATGCCGATGTCTCTCAAATCATAGGAATAGCTACGCAATTCATATGATTTTTCCTTGAGATGTAAATCATAACGGTATGAACATCGGTATAAGAACGTAGAAACCAGGCTATTGACTTCGGTAAAAGACTACACTATAATCGCCTCATCATAACATATTGGAGAAATAAGGCTATAGTATAAGCAGGGCTAAATATAATCGCTAAAAGGAGGCTCTATAATGCCCAAAATATTTTCCTTATTAGCATCTGCCTTTTTATTAATATCGACATTATTCCTCACCAGTTGTTCATCAACAACCACTATGACGGTTACCGGCCCAACAGTTACGATTACATCCACTTCTCAATCACCTCCGGAAACTCTCACGGCAACAGTCACGGCAACTGCAACAGTGACCTCGACGCTAATTCCAACAACTACACCAGCGAGTCCTTTCCAAGGAGCGTTGAGCGGAAGTTGGACAGGAACCGAAACGATTGGCACACCCTCCGTAAATGGTTCATTTGCCGTCTCCGTTGACGCAACTGGGAACGTACAAGGTACTTTCAATGGCAGCTTCGGAGGTACTATCACGGGGGCAGTCGACAAAAACGGTAATTTAATCGCTACAGGCACCGCCTCGATGAGCGGAAACTCGATAGAGTTATCCTGGAAAGGAATAATTTCTAAATCTGGAAATTCTTTAAGCTGTGAAGGAATCTGGTCCGATCCCTACGGGTCAGGGACTTTCTCGGCGGCCGGCGTTTCTTCTTAATAATAATTACAGGCTGTAGAATATATCTTAACCGTTAATGCCATCAGCGGGTGAGCATTCCCTCTCCCCTTTTATTGAGACCCATCCCGAAACATACTTGTGGGATGGGTAATATGCCTTAGTTTTGTATAATAATCACGCTAAAAGGTATCAACCACTCGTGCTCATGTCTGGACAAAGGTCCCGATGTTTATGGGCTGGTGATTAATATTGGCTTGAATTTTGATCATTGAGTAGTGGTAATGTCAACAGGACTTTAATGTTCAGAGCTTTGCCTCACGCTGGGTTGTTTCCCGATTTAAGTCGCTCAAGAACGCATGGTGGAACATATTTACCAACAACCGCTTCCCATCCTTCGGGACCGATGAGTCCCCGAACTATGCTAGAACTGATTTCAACCATTTCCCTAGGCGGCAATAGAAACACCGTCATTATTTCAGAATTAAGATGGCTGTTAATATAACTTAGAGACTTCTCATATTCATAATCGGTAGTACTTCTTATGCCTCTCAAAACGAATTTGGCACCTATGCCCTCGGCATACTTAATGAGAAATTGGTTTGGATATTTGTCAATGGTGACGTTCCCGCATCCTGTTATCGATTCTTGAAGCATTATGATTCTGTCTTTGAGAGAGAAATGGCACTTCTTGTCTGGATTTGTTCCAACAGCTACGATGAGTTTATCGAAAAGATTGGAGCCCGCCTTAATTATCCATAGGTGACCGATGGTCACCGGATCAAATGTCCCGGCATATACTGCAATACGATTCTCTATCTTCATGTTTCTCTCCGCGGAAGCGAAGTGGCCTGATCCCAATAGCAATACTAGTTCTTAATCGCGTTACCGTAGTAATATAGGCCAAGGAACCAGTGGGTGATAATTACAAGTATTGTTCAATCCGATTTGATTATATTCTCTCCGTCATTTATTTAGCAACCTAAAAGTCAACTAGTTCCAATAGCGGTCGATATTAAGTTCGATTCAAAGTCACCTATCTTCCTAAACGCTAGTAACCAAGATTTTCTTCTGCCTGATTAGTCTCCTAGATGCCGCTCTATTAACTCAACAGCCGCCCGGTTGTCACCCAAGGAATCTAGGGCTTCGGCTTTGGCCATGTCCACTAAATATGAAACCCGTCCCGTAACGGTTTCGGCAGCAACTCCCCGCAAAACTTCCGGGTCTAGTTCATCCTCAGCCTGTTTGACAACGCGATTATTAAATTCAGTTACTAGATCTTCGGTGTACTTTGTAAGATTAGCGAGACTCTTTACCGAATCCGAAAACAATATCTCTTCGCCATCGAAATACCGCTGGCTGATTGTGGTTACGGCCTGCTTAAAACTATGTAGATTTAATAGCAACGTTCCGGCCATCTCTTTCCAGAAAACTATTTCTTCACCTACTTTTGATGATTCTTTTTTACCGGCTATGTCCCATAACAATTCCCGCCGTTTGAGTTGTTCCTCGGTCCCGCCATTGCATAAAAGATAATCACGTTCTTGCACATAGCACTCCAATCGCGTAGCGGGCACCCCGGCCAGCGAGCTCTTTCCTTTCTTAGCATCTACCCAAGCATTCCATGAAGCCGTCATAAATCCCTCTGAAACACAGGATGACAAATCATCTTTGACCCTGCGTCCACGCCATGAGCAGTAATCTTGGAAATTAATGTAGGTTCGTCCATCAATTTCCTTTATTCTTCCGGGGAACTTCTTTAAATGCCGGTCGGCCCGCAGGTAAAAAAGATGTATTTCTTTTCTGGCGATTTCCTTTCCGGCGTCATCAATAAAACTTGGCCAGGCAAGAGGATGATGGTCGTTGGTTTCTTTCATTTGATAACCTTTGTGTGCGAGCATGGCCCCGGCTTCGGCCAGCACCATTACATACCGGTCCAGCCACTCACCTTCCACCAGGGTCGCGAACTGAAGGAAAGGAATCGGAACGGTCTCTAAATATACAGAGGCCCCCATTTGAACTGTCCCGGAGTCCACCAGCTTGTGAATAGCTGACACCATTTGGTCATAGTGTGCGCTATAATCAGCGTCTTTTACCGTCGCCCATAAATTGGTATAATCCTCACCGGCTTTGAAACGTTCGAACTCAACATCGTCATTGAAGAGCGCTCTCACTTCCTTTTCGTTTTCAGCAGTAACGTGGGGTTTGAATTTACCGTCCTCAAATGTGAAAGCTCCTTCCGGAATCTCTCGTTCACCCTGCTCAAGAAGGTATCGATAGTACCATTCACCCAGGGTATTGTCTTCTTCCATCTGATCCCAGGTGGTCACGTGATTTCGGATGGCTGCGCTGACTATCTTGGCAGTTTCAACGTCCACAGGATAAGGTATCTCATGGCTATATAGGCTGGATAGATTGCTGAGACGAAAATGGTAGTGATTCTCCCGCATCATAGCCCGGAGGTTACCTTCCAACGCGACGAACATCAGGTTCCACACTCTTTCTTCCGTTGCCGCATAACCGTTAACCTGGTGGTGAAGATTGATTAAAAAATAGACATCTCTTACGGCCCGCCGAACTGCATTTTCCACGATATCCTGCGGTTGACCTTTCATTGATTCACGGACTGTCTCACTAATCTGTTTAGTTATCCTGTAAAGGGGAGCCGCGGTCTCAGGCTGGCCTCTGAGGAACCGGGCATACTCCAAAGCGTTTGGATATTGTTGAACTTCCTGCAGCCACAGGATTACAGCCTGCTTGGGTGTAAACGCTCGCTCTATTTTATCGAGCCGTCTATTTAGAGTCATGTTCCCCTTCCTTATCATCAGGTTTTAATAATTCCTGTTCGACGTCAAAGATTGGCAGGGTCAATTGGGCTTTAGTGGGAATAACTGATCGTTCCAATCCCAGGATGCGTTGCTCAAAATCACGCACTTCAAGGACACGCAAAGCTGCCAGAGCAATATAAACAAGCTGGCGGGAGCGAGAGGGGCTACTCTCCATTGCAAGAGCATCAGTAGCGGCTATCTGCAGCAGACGACGGATGCCCTCCACTGTTTCCAAGCCTTGAAAGTCAAATGCTGCCGAAAGAGTAGCCTCTCGTTTACGATGTAATCCACCGATGCGGCGGGCATCCTGGACTTCCTTAGCATGCTCCGGCGAATGCATCAAACAATAATCGCCGTCATGGAGGGGTGGTGAATGGCACGCCTCGCCATTCGGGAAACGGAAAGCGCAGAGTCGAGTCACTTTAGGTCACCTCTGCTGAGAAAAAGTGGGTGGTGACCTCGGCGGAACGAGGCAAGCTCCCAATAAAGGGAGCCTGCTTACACGTTATTCGCTTCTCAGGTAGTTTTAGCTGACCTGATGCTGGTTGGGACAAACCCCGGGGACTTCGACTGCCGAGGCGATGAAGCTCTTGCCGCAATCTCGGCAGAACCAGCGAATCTGACCTTCCGGCACACCCTTCTGATTGGGTACGAGAAATACGCCCGTCTTCTTGGAGTTCTTTTCGGCACTCTGAGTAATCTGGGTGGTAGGTTCCTTTGATTCTTCTTTCTGTTCGGTCATTGCCGCAGGAGCAGCTTCTTGATTCTCTGCTTCCTGTGCACCTGCATCCTCCTCCGTTTGGATACTCCAGAAGACCCAGCCGTCGCAAGCATGGCCGGTGATGGCCATACCGGCAGCGGAGGGGCTCTTGAATTCCCGTCCGTTCTGTAATCGGTACATCAGTTTTCCCTCCGCATTCTCCACTACCTCGCAGGAATAACTCTGTTTGTGGTACCGACCGATGAGCTTGGCCCCAGGTTTCAAGTTTCTGTTTTCGATTGGCATTATCAGCCTCCTTTTTATTTACTATCGTATTCATCACTCTAAAATCATTAGAAGTCAACGGGTTAATGAGTTTATTTCTTGAGAAATAATTTCTGTTTGAAACACCATCTGGCAATAGTGTCTGCTCCATTGCTACTTCACCTCCTCATCGCGTTTGGCCTTTTCTCCGGTGAAAGCCTCCCACCTCATTCGAGCGATATCAACATAAAGTGGTTCGAGTTCCATGCCGTAGCAAACTCTCCCGGTTCTTTCGCAGGCTATCAGAGTACTGCCCGACCCGAGGAAAGTATCCAGAACCTTATCCCCGGATTGGCTGCTGTTCTGAATGGCTCTTTCAATCAAGGTTAAAGGTTTCATAGTGGGATGTAACGGACTGGAAGATGGTTTATCCACCTGCCAGACGTCTCCCTGGTCGCGGTCACGGCACCAGTAATGATTGACTCCTTCTCTCCAGCCATAGAGAATAGGTTCGTACTGTCGCTGGTAGTCGGAGCGTCCTATGGTGAAGGTGTTCTTGGCCCAGATGATAAAGGTCGACCAGTGGCCGCCGGCAGCAATAAAAGCTTTCTGCAGAGTGTGGAGTTCGGAAGAAGACATGCAGATGTAAACCGCGCCATCGGTAAACTCCAGCATGTTCTTGCAAGCTTTCTCCAAGAAAGGCTCGAAGACCTCACCCAGATTATCGTTTACGATTTTATTCGAATTCCCTCTGAGTTTATCTTTCATCGTCTCACCGTAGTTAACGTTATAGGGAGGGTCGGTGAATGTCATCGCCGCCTTGGATTGTCCCATCAGACGCTGTACCGCTTCCCTGTCCGTCGAATCACCGCAAGCTAGTCGATGCTCGCCCAGTAGCCAGATGTCCCCTAGTTTGGCAATAGGTGCGCTCTGGGCGGCCTTGACCGCGGCATCAAGGTCAAAATTTTCGAGACGATCTTTCTTTTCTCTGGCATCGAGGCTTTTCAACAGTTTCTTTAATTCATCATCCTCAAATCCGGATAGAGAAAGGTCGATGTCCGGTACTTCCTGCAGCTCCTTCAACAACCGGGCCAGCAACTCCTGGTCAAACGATCCCGAGATTTTATTCAGGGCGATATTTAACAAATGGGATTGTTCTACTGTCAGGTCTGCAAACACCACCGGAACTGTCTTATAGCCAAGCTTTCGCGCTGCCAGTAATCTCTGGTGGCCGCCGATAACCATCTTATCTTCACGCCTTGCGATAATGGGGTCAATCAACCCAAACTCGCTGATACTGCGAGTGAGAGCTTCCAACTCCTGGTCGCTGATCCTTCTGGGGTTAGCTGGGTCGGGCCGTAATTCTCCAATGGGTAATTGTTCGATTTGAATTTGCTGTAACGTTTTCATATATTCCTCCAGTTCTTATTTCACCGCTTGTATGATTATGTCAGCAGGGTTTACCGGGATCTTGACCCTAGCTTCATTTTCGTTGTGTTGCCAGGCAACACATCACTTTTACCCTTCTTGAAGTGTTGCCCTAGTGTTGCCTATTTTCTTTAATCCTCTTGTTAGCTTCATTTCCGTTGTGTTGCCGATGTGTGTTAAGCCTATATATGTGTTGTGTTGTGTAACAACACATATAGGAAGGCAACACATCAAACCTCAACACTACTTTTAACGCCATAATAAACACTTGCTTTAACGGTCCGGGTACGGATAAATTTTCTGGATTTATTCAGGAAGTCCGATAGGTTCGCCCGGTTAAATCCGGTAACACTCGCAATTTGAGTGGCAGTAGCATCGCCGCTATCCTGGTCTGTGATAAAATCTATAACCGATTGCTCCATAGACTTCTTGCCCTTACCCTCGATTTCAGGAAATTCGTAATCCAGACTTTCACGCACTAAGTAAAGCCCGTACGGGTCAAATTCAAAGGCTTTAATCTCTTGAGATATAGACGGGAGATCATTCTTTTTGGTTATCTGCCATCCGATGCCTAGAGTTCCATCTACCTTTGTTTCTGAGTTGAGCTGGACTACTATGTCAGCGCCGGCGTCCATCATGATAGAGCCATACAAGTGGTCATCACTGGCACGAGAGGTATGGCCAAGCGCCAGCCATGTTTCACAGAGCGAAGAAAGGGCATCAACAATGGCATTTACCGGGCGGTTTTCGTTCAGGTCTCCGAATCCGGCCCTGCTGATTGAGTCCAGCACCACCAATTTGACCCGATGCTGAGTAATCGCCTGACGACAAGCGGGCATTATAGCCGATAGCGATTTACCACGGGCATTAAGTGTAAGTAATTCTGTTTCAGGCGGAAGTCCAAGGACTTTATTAACGGCGGCAAGCCGTCTCCGTAACGATTGACGGGAACGCTCTAGGTTGATAAATAATACTGGTGATTTGGTTACCTGCCAATATTTCTTAGTACCGGTATTGACCGACTGCGCCCATAGTAACGCTGTGAACGATTTACCACGCCCAGGTGGAGCGAATAAGATTGTTCCTCCGCCTTCTATGATGTAAGGATTAAGCAAGAATGTCAGCGGTTGTTGCATCTCATCGCCTGACATGATCTCTGGTAGATACATCGCCGTGTAGGCTTCCCACAGTCCGGCGCAGAAGAGGTCAAGACTAAGACGTAGCTCCTCTTTTGTGAGTTCTTTGGCAAAATCACCTTTTAGTTGCTGGTGTGCATTATTTGCAAGTCTTACCCTATCCTCGGAACGCTCTACATTCAGGTAAGACCATGCCAACATTAAGCGGTCGGCGCTTATTGTAACCCGTGCGTGAATGCCCGTCTTCTCCTCGCTGATTTTCTCGGCTCGAAACGATACAGAATGGGATTTGAGCAACTTCACCCAATAAATAGCTTCACCTTGAAATTGATATTTGGGCTTGTCCTGGTCAAAGAGGATAGATACAGGCTGCTCCATACCCGGGAGAAGTTCGTAATCACCCCCTTGGTCAAACCAGTCAGTGGTATCTTTGACGTTATCACCCGGGAGGATAATAATTTTCACTTCTCGCGCTTTCCCTTCAAGCGATATCGCAGCCTCACGCGCATAAGCGAATCCGGGAACATCTTTGTCTGGGATAATTACAACTTTACGACCTCTTAAATAATCGGCATATTGAGCCTTCCAGTTGTTAGCTCCCCCAGGGCTTGTAGTGGCAACTAAGCCCCACGACATAAGGGTGTCAGCATCTTTCTCACCTTCAACCAAATAGATGGTACTTAAAGGCATTGAGTAAAATGCATCGAGGTGGTAAAGGACTCGCTTGACATCGTCCATATTCCAGATCCATTCCCCGGCCATGTTTTTATGGCGTTGCCGGAAGGATTTTGGCTCCATACGCACCACTTGATATAAAGGCTTTCCATCTTGATCTAGATAGTTATACGTCGCGACAATTTCAGAGGATTCCATTTCATTACCTCCGCCAAGAATTCGAAGGGCTTCTCTGAAGTCAACTTTTCTGGTACGTTTTATCCAATCAAAGCAATCGCCTGTGGCATTACAACCATGGCAGAACCAAACCTTTTTCTCTGGATTGACAGAAAGAGAGGGGTTTTTGTCTTCATGGAAAGGGCAAAGCCCAATGTATTCATTGCCGTTTTTCTTGAGCTTGACAGTCTGAGAAACAAGATCCACCAAGTTCGTTCGGTCTTTTATTGCCTGACTGGAATTGTCGGTCATAATTACCTCACTTTTTAATAAGAATGTTGCCACCACATTCAGGGCATCCCGCCGACGCCACTAAAACATTGGGGCAATCGTCGGAAAGGGGTTTAAGACGAATTCCATAATCAGCCATAAGATCAATGAGTGAAACGTTCTCATGGATATATCTGATCAGATCGGGGAATAACAACTCACATGTTTGACGGTCAAGATTGCCTTCCGTGTTTAGTAAGTCATCGTATTGACGCTTGACCTCAGGCGGACAAATCATTTTCCAGCTCCAACGAGCACGTAACTTTTCGGAACTTTCCTTCTAATAAAGTTCTCAACCTTAATGGTCTCGGTATACACATATCCGGTATGCGAATCCGCAGGCTCAGTATACGCCTCAATTTCGTTCTCGCTGATTGTGTTTATTTCAGTATTTTTTGTAGCTGCGAGTGATTCGACAATCTCACTAGTCGTCCCGCGTCTGCAAGCGGTCGCTATCATGCAAGCCAATGCTCCCAGCCCCTCGTCTCGGTTATCTAACCTTGGAGCCATGGTCGTTTCCTTCTTCAATAATGAAAATGTCATCGAAAGTCAGAGGGCGAAGAGTCTCAATTATTGTTTGGCGTAATTTTGGCGATGCATATCGTGTCTCGGACATGAGTTGAGAGATATAGCCACTACTGATACCTACTCTGATGGCTAACATGTTTTGTGACATGTTTCTCTTGGCCATGGCAACCTGAATGGCGTTTCGATTGAGCTTAACCTTAATCATCGTGGCATCCTCCAAGCTGTGTGCTAATATATTCACTTTTATGACAAAAATAAAGGCGCCTTGGGCAGTTAACCCACAGCGCCTATCGTTTTCGATTCGGCTTATTAATTCCTAATTAATTAAGTTGAATGTCCTTTTTTACCGAGATCATGACTGGTTTTCCATCTTTCACAGCAATCTCGATTTTACCCCACCCCAGCTGCTGGCATATTTGCCGAAATTGCTGGTGGGTTTTGAACAAATCTTCGAGTCTGGTCTCTACTTGCATAGCATAAGTATATAACAGTAATATTAATACTGTCAAGCATAATTTGTGCAGTAGTTTAAAATAATGCTTGCAATATTTAGCAACACATGTTATTATTATTCTCAGGGAATGAAGGAGGGAATCATTATGCCAGTCCATTTTGGTGAGTATCTGAAAAGTCTTCGAGAGAAACAACGGTTGTCTTTGCGAGAAGTAGAAAGAGATAGCGGTGTTTCGAACGCCTATATCGCCCAGATAGAGCGCGGTGATCGACCAGCTCCAAGCCCGGATATCTTGAGAAAACTGGCCCCCGTTTATAATGTAACCGTCCAGTTGCTCCTTGAGAAAGCTGGATACCTTGAGGAACCGGAACAAACGATGTCAGAACAAGAGCGGGTGGAACGTGCATATCGCTATGCGGTACAGGATCCTGAATTTAAGATGGGAACGCGTCAACCGCCGGAGGGATTGGATTTAGAAGCTAAAAAATATATTATATCCGTTTACGAGAAAGTAATGAAAAGGAAGCTGCTTTAAGATGGGGCAGTCTCTTGATGGTTTCTGTACTTCGATGCTCCAGACATACGGTACACCCGATCTAATTGCCTATGACATTGCATCGCTGGCGGACCATTTTGTGCAATATTTCGGATTATCATCTAATCCTGATTTGATGGAACTGAAACTTCTTCTTGACGTTCATCATAAAATAGCATCAATTGAACCCCAAAAAATGGGCAGTCTCTCCGGCTGCCATTACGTAGATGGTTTGAACCAGCTTTGTATTAATTACGAGACAACTGATTCGTTGGGAAGGAATGAATTCACAATAATGCATGAATGTTACGAGGCTTTACAGGAGACTTTTGAACAATTAGTTTCTGGGTATCACGCACACCGGGACCCTACCGATTTATGCATGAAACCTCATGCCGATAGGTTTGCCGCCGCCGTCTTGATGCAACCCGATGTGTTTCAGACGGCTATTATGAAAACCGGACTGGATATATGTGCTCTGCGACGGTATTTTAGCCAACGCCGTTCCTACATTTCGGTAGCGTTGCGAATCAAGGAATTGCTAAAGCCACCCCTTATCGAAAATGAGGTTGATTTCTTTATTGCAATTTATGAACGCAACAGCGAAGGTGAACCAAATGAGTGGAGTTTCGAGTGCTGCTCTAATGATTTCACAGCTAAGTATGTGGTCAAGACTCGGGGAATCAGATTAGGCATGAGTAAGAAGCATGCAAACTTTAAGGCCAATCGTCTACCCCGAAGGTTGTTTCCAGTCAGGGGTGAAACACCAGCTATCGGATTCATAATTGACGAAGTCGTGAAGAAGAATCAACCAATATACTGGGACAGGGCAATTTTTGACCTGATGGGCGACAATGACATGTCGCTTCTAGCACGACCGGTCTATTGGTACGGGAGAATTGCCAAAGTCATCCTCGTTGCAATTCGCAGTAAAGATTCCCGTTTACTCGAGAAACAAGCTGAAGGGCTTGCGGATTTAGATAGGGGACCTTTAGTGTATATAAGCTAATGAAAGACTGAAAAGGAGGTTTTTATGAGGGTAGCCATTTATGCCAGGGTATCATCGGAACGTCAGGATGTTGACCTTTCCATTTCCGCCCAACTCAAAGCTTTGCGGGATTATGCCTCGCGCAATGGTCATACCTTAGTTAAAGAATATGTTGACGAAGCGGAAAGTGGCCGCTCCATTGACCGGCCAGGCTTCAAGCAAATGATCGCGGCTGCCAGGCAGAAACCCATTCAATTCGAAGCTATCTTAGTCTGGAAACTATCGAGGTTTGCTCGTAACAGGGAAGATTCAATAATCTACAAATCCCTTCTCAGAAAACAGGGCGTACAGGTCATATCAATCAACGAGCCCGTCGAAGATACCCCATCCGGCAGGTTACTCGAAGGTATAATCGAAGTCATCGATGAGTTCTATTCAGCAAACTTAGCCCAGGATGTGATTAGGGGAATGAGGGAGAGCTCTTCAAGAGGCTTCTATCCGGGTGGTCCACCACCATATGGCTATAGAAGGATAAGGATTCAAGATGGAAGTGTTCAAAGGGTAAAACTCGACCCTGACCCAGTGACTGCCCCAATTGTTGAGAGGATGTTCCAAGAATGCCTATCCGGCAAAGGCATGATAGAGATTACTAGAGGTCTTAACGACGATGGCTTAACCACACGAAAAAATAAAAAATGGGCCAAAACTTCAGTAGGCACAATCCTTAATAATGAGGTTTACACCGGAGCTTTAATCTGGGGTAAACTAACGAAATACAGGAAAGGTGGAAATCAGTTACCTCCCATTCATATAGAAAATGCTTGGCCTGCCATCGTTTGTCGAGAAACATTTGAAAAAGTCCAAATGAAGTTAGCAGCGAGGGCTCCGAAAATAACCCATCCACGAGTAGTACATAGCGAGTACATACTCAGCGGCCTGATACGTTGTAAACATTGTAACGCTGCTATGATAGGCCACGCTGTGAAATCAGGGAAGTTTTTCTACTATATGTGTGGCAATGCCCGAAGAAGGGGCCGCGGTCTTTGTACAACTCCGTTACTTCCCAAGGACAGGATTGAGAACTTCGTTGTCGACCGAATCAAACGGTTTATCTTATCTGAAGAAAACCTTGCAGATCTTGTTAGGCTAACAAATGAAGACCTAGCTCAAAAATGTGACAGCGAGAATGACAGACTAAATCTCATCAATACTCAGATAGAGGAAACTGGCGGAAGATTGGCCAAGCTTTATGATGCTCTAGAAACCGGAGAGTTCAAGGGGGGAGAATTGGCTTTAAGAATTAAGGCACTTTTCGAGAAGAAAAACGAACTTCAATGTTCAAAGGCGGAAGCTGAAGATGCCCTGAAATGCAAAAAGATTGAACTTGCCAATCCCGGCTTAGTAAAGGAGTACGTGCAGAGCTTAAGAGCATTACTCGAAGAATCTTCGATTATATCGAAGAAGATTTTTCTGCGCTCTTTTGTTGAGCGCATCGAAGTAGATAATGTAAATGCGAAAGTGATTTATACTTTGCCAATGCCGATAGACAATCCTATGGAAGAGACAGTAGGAGTTTTACCTTTTGGACAGAATGGTGGGCGGTATTGGATTTGAACCAATGACCCCTTGCGTGTGAAGCAAGTGCTCTAACCACTGAGCCAACCGCCCTCAAACATCTGTTATTTTAGCTTACATCCTGCCTGAAAGTAAAATGGTCATTTAAAATAAATAACATACCGGTCAGTTAAGCATCTTATCAACGCCGTTTGACATTAATTATGTAATGCCTGTATAATGAAATAAATCGGAAAAGCACATTAGTATCAAAGAGGAGTTTAAACGTGCCGAACTGGATTCAACGCTTAAGTCAAAGAGAGACAACTACCATGATGATGCCTCAGGCTTGGCGTGCAGCCAGTTCGGGGATGATGGTTTAATCTCTCCGCTGGTAAAGCTCAACCAAGCTCGGAAAATAGTTGTTTTCCGAGCTTTTTGTTTTTTATAAAATCGATTTTTTGGATGCTATATAATAATTCGTTAGAGTTAAGGAGAAAAATGACAAAAACAATTGAAGAAATAAACAAAAAAATTAAAAAAGGCGAAGCTCTCGTTTTTACCGCTGAGGAAATCATCGGCGTTGTGAAAGAAAAAGGACTGCAGAAAACAGCGGAGGAAGTGGATGTTGTAACCACTGGGACATTCGGTCCTATGTGTTCCTCCGGAGCTTACATCAATATCGGGCATTCCAAACCGAGAATAAAGCTGGGCGGCGGCAGGTCGTATCTGAATGATGTACCTGTCTACACCGGTCTGGCCGCAGTGGACCTGTTCATCGGCGCTACAGCGACACCGGATGACGACCCGCGGAACAAAGTCTACCCCGGTGAATTTAATTACGGTGGCGGACACGTAATAGAAGAGCTCGTAGCAGGCAAGGATATCCGATTGGAGGCTACTGCTTATGGTACGGACTGCTATCCGCGCAAGAAACTGGAGACCTGGATCAACATCAAGGACCTCAATGAAGCGGTATTGTTCAATGTTCGAAATGCCTATCAGAACTACAATGTTGCGGCGAACCTCTCAAACAAGACAATCTACACCTACATGGGGATGCTGAAACCCAATCTGGGTAACATCAATTATTGCAGCGCCGGACAACTATCGCCCTTGCTCAATGATCCTTATTACAAGAGTATCGGTATCGGAACGAAAATCTTTTTAGGCGGTGGGGTTGGTTATGTCGCCTGGCAGGGTACCCAGTTCAATCCGAGTGTTGCCAGAGCTGAGAATGGCGTTCCTAAAGGCGGCGCCGGTACACTGGCAGTAATCGGCGACCTGAAACAAATGAGCCCGCGCTACCTTGTCGGCACCAGCATGCTTGGCTACGGACCGACCTTAACCGTTGGCATCGGGGTACCGATTCCTATTTTGTCCGAAGAAATACTGAAATATACCACCGTGACCGACGACCAGATAATCGGCACTATCATCGATTACTCGGATGCCTATCCGAATAGGAGAAACGAGTCGATCGGTGAGGTAACCTATGCCCAGCTGAAGAGCGGAAAAATCACCGTACAGGGTAAAAAGGTACCTACAGCCTCCCTGTCAAGTTATCCGCGGGCCATCGAGATTGCCGGTACTCTGAAAGAATGGATAAAAAGCGGGAAATTTGAACTGACCCAGCCGGTGGCATCATTACCCGGAGCTGAATCAGGCGTGACTTTCAAAACACTCAACGAACGCCCTATCGCACCTTAACCGGCGCTCGAATAACAAATAGTGAAATAAGTTAAGAGGTTATAGTGAAATGGTTGATAAAAAAATAGTATTGCATTTCCCAAAAAGATTAGTAGACCGGCCCATTGTCTCTCATCTTATTAAAGACCACGATCTTGAATTCAATATTCTCAAGGCTTCCGTTACGCAAAATGAAGAAGGCTTGATGGTCCTGGAGTTAAAAGGCAAACAGGAAGACTATGACAAGGGCATCGCCTATCTTAAGGAAGCAGGCGTGATTATTGAATCCCTTAGCCAGAATGTCGTCCGTAACGAGGAGCGATGTACCCACTGCGGAGCTTGTATCACCGTCTGTCCGGTAGGAGTTTTCGAATTGGATATGGTCACCCGTCAGACGAAATTCCACGATAAAAAGTGTATCGCCTGCGGACTCTGTATTAAAACCTGCCCGCCCCGAGCGATGGAACTGCATTTCTGATCCCGGTAAAAACAAAGAGATGCGGATATTCGAATATCCGCATCTCCTGTCAGGAGGATTGTAATGGAAAAATATAATAAATACGTCTCGTTAGCAAAAAGAAAGGAATGCTCGATGCACTTATTATATCTCCCTCAGACATTTCTTTTGATATCAGAACTCCACTGAAATACGCTTGAGTCTTTGACTGGGATTACACTTTAAATACAAAGTGCGATAATCGTGGTTTAAGCGATAACGAGCGTGTAAAAATGGACAAAGATATATAAGTTTTTACGAAGTCAATATATGGTAGTCCAGTCGTGTACCTGAGGGAGTTTAAGAGACTATAACCGTAGGCCTCACTCGCAGGTATTTACGAAGTAATGTATACTTTGCGAAGCAAACGTAGGCGTTAACACTTCTTTGGTAAACAAGGTTTCCCTATCTAACAAGAGAGGGGAACAGGGTATAGTCCCAAGCCAGTCGAGGAAGGTGAGCCGTTGTGTAAGTCAACAGAAATACCATCTACTTACTCACCACTCACAACTCATAACTTTTTTAACACAGTCTTGACACAGCGCCGCTAACCATCTAAATTGTAATCATACGACTATTTCTGGAGGAATCGAATGGAACAGAAAAAACCGAGGATTGGCATTATGACGAGTGGCGGTGATTGTCCGGGTCTTAACGCGGCAATTCGCGCCTGCGCCAAGACGGCCATCTGGTCTGGTTATGAAGTTATTGGTATCCACAACGGCTGGGAAGGTTTACTCGAACACGATGATGAAGTGCTGAACGTGATGCGGACTTCCGGTATTATCGATAAAGGCGGCACGATTCTAGGGACTTCACGCGTCAGCCCGCTACGGATAGAAAACGGCGTGCAAAGGGTCAAGGATCGATTCAATGTATTGAAACTTGAGGCTCTGGTAATTCTAGGTGGTAACGGCAGTCTCAGTCTTGGATATAAAATGTTTCAGCAGGGTATTCCTCTCATCGGTATCCCAAAAACAATCGATAATGATGTCCGTGAGACGGATTTTTCCATCGGCTTCCAGACTGCCGTCCAAATCGCAACCGATGCCCTCGATAGACTCAGGTCTACCGCCGAAAGTCACCACCGCATTATGATATTGGAAGTTATGGGACGCGATACCGGTTGGATCGCAACCTATTCCGGATTGGCTAACGGCGCCGATGAAATCCTCATACCGGAAATTCCGGTTACCGAGGAACGATTGGAACATATCTGTGAAAAGATTATGGCACGCAAAAACAGGGGCATCGCTTTCAGCATCATCGTGGTGGCGGAAGGCGCAAAAATATTGGGCCACAACGTTACCGTTGACGACCACGGTAGTGATGGTAGTCCTGCACCGAGACTTGGTGGCGTAGGACAATTGTTTGGCGATATTCTAGAGAAACGCACAGGTATCGAAACACGAGTCTCAACTCTTGGTTATATTCAGAGAGGCGGCACACCGGTCGCCTACGACCGGACATTAGCTACTGCCTTCGGAGTCAAAGCCGTTGAATTGATTAAAGAAAAAAAACTGGGTGAAATGACCGCTCTGAAAGGTGTTAAAGTCGTCGGCGTACCCCTGGATAAAATCTCCGACGAGGTAAAAACAGTCGATATGAATGCTTATAATGTTGCCAGTAAGTTTTTTGCGCGATAAATTATTAGTGTATTTTTTATGTTGACGTCTGAAGAAAAACAGCGCTACGACCGTCAAATCATGATACCGGGCATCGGTGAAGCCGGTCAGGAAAAGCTGAAAAAAGCCCGCGTTGTCATTGCGGGTAGCGGAGGATTAGGTTCGCCCATATCCCTTTACCTGACCGCTGCCGGTGTAGGGACGTTACGCATCATCGATAATGACAAAGTGGAACTCAGTAACCTCAACCGCCAGATTTTACATTGGGATAAAGACATCGGCAAATTTAAAACCGATTCCGCGAACAAAAAGTTGCGTCAGTTAAACGAGAATGTATCCGTAGAAACCATCAATACCACTATTAATGAATCCAATGTCTCTGGACTTATAGCTGGTTTTGATGTTATTGTCGATGCCATGGATAATTTTCCCACCAGATTTTTACTCAATAAGGCTGCGGTTGGACACAAAATCCCATGCATTCATGGAGCTGTCTCCGGGTTCGAAGGTAGAGCAATGACCGTTATTCCCGGGAAAAGTGCCTGTTTACAATGTCTTTACCATACTATTCCCCCAATATCAAAGTTCCCCGTTCTTGGCGCCACTCCTGGAGTTATCGGCTGTATTCAGGCTACCGAAGTCATTAAATATATCACGGGAATCGGCACCCTCCTGACTGATCGACTATTGATATATGACGGACTGAACATGAAATTCACTGAATTGCAAGTTGTGCGGATTAAAAACTGCGCATGCTGTAGTGATTTGAATATCGAGGATAAAACATGAGCGCTCAAGTCAAAGTAGCCTCCTATCTTACGCAATTTACAGGAGGTAAAGAAATTATCAAGGTTGAGGGGAAATCCGTCAGAGAATGCCTGCAAGACCTTATTAAGCAATTTCCCGCGATGGAAAAAATACTCTTCGATGATAAGAATATATTGCGGGCTTTTTTCAACGTTTTTGTTACCGGAGGAAATGTCGCTTTCAGCGATAAGCTGGATGTACCGGTAAAACCCGGCGATATTCTCACGCTATTGTATATTATTGGCGGCGGCTAATCTCAAACAAATTAATGGAGTGGGAATGGAACTATTGACCATCCAACCTGAAGATCCGGGTTCTCCACAAATTCGCCGTTTAATTGAAGAACTGGATATGTATTTGTCCGACCTGTACCCCGCTGAAAGCAATCATCTGCTATCAGTTGAATCATTGCAACAGCCGAATGTGACCTTTCTTGTTGCGCGAATCAATGATCAAATTACAGGCTGTGGTGCATTTATTAATCGTGGAGAATATGCCGAAATTAAGCGAATGTTTGTTGTGCCCGCCTCACGTGGAAAGGGAATTGGGTGGCGTATTCTTCGGGAATTGGAAACTCGTGCTCACCTGGATGGACTCCTCATAGCCAGGCTGGAAACTGGTGTCTCCCAACCCGAAGCGTTAAGCCTTTATCAGCGTTCTGGTTATCTGCATCGGGAACCATTTGATCCTTATACAAACGATCCTTTAAGCGTATTTATGGAGAAGCGGTTAGTGTGAACCAACATTGCATTGTCCTGGGTATCACCCGCGGATGGAATTAAAAAGAGAATTTACAGTCTGACCGCTGAAAGTTAATGACCTTATTCTTCTTGTTGGGCTTTGTCGATTATTTCCCTGGGATAACCTAGATACTTCAATAAGGCAATCGCATTCCGCGTGGTGGCAATGCCGGGCTTGAGCAGATAATCGAATTTTAATCCATTTTCATCGACATTACTGGTGAAGTGGTAAAAATCACATGCCCCATTCAATCTCTGTGCTAATTCCAAATCATGCGTGGCGATAATGGCCAGTGTATTTTGTTTCGCCAAATATTGAATAATCGCTTCGGAAGCATGTAATCGCTCGATGGAATTTGTACCGGATAACAGCTCATCGATAATACATAAAGTAGGTGTGTCTTTATCAAAACTCTGGATAGTCTTCAGTATCCTCTCGGCTTCCACATAGTAGAAGCTCTTACCCGCCACCAGGTCATCGGTCCGGCTGATCGAAGTCACAATGCGAAAGAAAGACCCGCGAAAAAAAGAAGCCGTCGTAGTCGCGATGGTCTGTGCTAGTAAAACGTTGTTTCCGATGGTTCTGAGGAATGTGGATTTTCCCCCCATATTCGAGCCGGTAACTAAAACAATATTTTTGTGAATCGCAATTGAAACAGGCACAGGATTGTCCAGGAGTGGCTGTTTCGCCTCTTTTACCTCCAATTGGTATCCTGTTCCGTCAAACACAGGTTCTGCATACTTAGCTAAACTCACGCGGTAAGACGCCACAGACTGAAGCGCATCTAATTCTCCCAACAAAGCGTACAATTCCCGTAATTCCAGGATATGTTTATTAAGCTCATCTGTAATATCATAAAAAGCTCTGACCTCGAGCAAGAAGAAAATACTGAGGTACTCGAATAAAATCCCGGTGTCTGTAAAATTAGACGTCGATGGAAAAAGCAAACGGGTACTTTTTATAATTTTGCTTGAGGCTTTATACAATTCCTGAAGTTTATTGGAATAAGGTTTGATTTCTCCACCCATCACGTTGGAGAGTTCTCCGGCAGTTTTTATACATCGGATAAGATAAGGGAACGAGAACGTCTCAAATTCAGTTCTCCGCTTGGCACGATAATGAATCAGGAGATTAATAATATACACTGCTATTGGAATTGGTATCAGTATCGCCGACCAGAAAACAAAGGGGATGATTAATGATATCAAAGCAGCCAGTGCCATAAAATTGTAAAACAACTTGATTCAAGTTTTCGGAAATTTGTCTCTCCAGAGCAGAGAAAAAACGTCATTATGGATAAATTGATGACCAAGACGGATGAGTGCGAATTGGATATTCTCCCGCGCTTCATGGTTATTTTGTAAGAATCCGATTATCCGACTTCTCTCGGTCAGTTCCTCTCTGTTAAAAAGAGGCTCTCTCAACATTCGATAGAGGACAGCTCCGCCGGGGTCGGTGTACGTCCGGTCGATTTTACCGTAGAGCTGGTCCATGTTAAGGTCTTTCCATGTCTGCTCATCAATGAAATCCCTGTTCTTGTCATGTGCAAAGGAATAATCAAATAACGGCCGGATTGTCTTGAAATCCCTCTCTTTAATTGTTTGACTTTTACCCCAATCACTTCTTATCTGTAAGATATATTTCAACCTTTTACGCTTGTCCGACAAATATGTTATCGTGTAGAGCAATGGTATTACGGCTAGAAGCCCCCAGAGAATTAAATGGCTTGCGATAATCCCGAAGTATATGCAGATAATCGCAATCACAGTTGTTATTGCGATCAATACTGATAATAAGCTGCTGTATCTGGTGATTAGCCGTTCAATATCAGAACTATTATTTATTTGATCTGCCATGTTTTCTCCAATATTTGAAGGTATTGTTCAGGCAGTACTACCGAGGTCGCTTTGAATATGGCGCTAGTCTTCTCCAGTCGTGTCTTTTTGTCTGGCTTCCAGCCACTTCTGTTTCTGACTGATGCGTGTCTGTTCGTCGGTTGTTTTGTAGGCAGCCAAAAACTGTTTACGGAAATCATCAAAGGTGCTGTCAAGAATAGAATTCCTTATCGATTGCACCAAGTTACTCATGAAAGCCAGATTATGTATTGTTGCCAGGCGATATGCCAGCAACTCCTTGCTTCGGAAAAGATGATGCAAATAAGCTGCTGAAAAATTCTGACAGGTATAACAATGGCATGTCGCATCAATAGGCTCGGCCTGTTCCCGGTAGGTGGCATTCTCGATGTCTACCCTGCCCGTGGGCGTATATAATGCGCCGTTCCTGGCGACTCGTGTCGGTAAAGCACAATCAAAAATATCAATGCCGCGCGCCACACATTCCACTACATCTTCCGGTGCGCCGACTCCCATCAAATATCTCGGTTTATCGGATGGTAACAAACTTACTGTTTGCTCCGTTATGTCTAGTGTTACACTCTTCGGTTCCCCGATACTTAAACCGCCAATGGCGTACCCGTCAAATTTTAAAGATGTTAGAAATTCCGCCGACTGTTTCCGTAAATCAGGGAAAACCCCTCCCTGTACGATGGCATATAATGCCTGTCCCGGTTTATTGTGTATTTTCAAGCATCGCGCCGCCCATTGGTGTGTGCGTACCATTGCCGCCCACACCCGTTCTCGGCTTTCGTCATGAGCAATGCACTCGTCCAGGACCATAATGATATCTGAACCTAATGCTTCCTGATATTTGATTGCCAGTTCCGGAGTGATGGTATGTTGGCTGCCATCGATGTGAGAACGGAAAATTACGCCATCGTCGTTAACCTGACGTATTTTGGAGAGGCTGTAGAGTTGATAACCACCGCTATCGGTCAGGATAGTGCCATCCCAGTTCATAAACTTGTGCAATCCACCCAATTTTTCGATTGTAGAAATGCCGGGCCGTAAATACAAATGATACGTATTCGCCAGAATCATTCTCATGCCCAGATCTTTGACTTCCTGCGGTGTCAGTGTTTTCACCGACCCTTGCGTGCCTACCGGACACAATACCGGTGTTCTGATAATACCGTGTTGCGTCGATAATTCCCCAGCGCGTGCTTTCCCACTGGTTTTCAATATGCGTATTTCATTCATTTAGTAGAATGCCTCATTCTCTCTTTGTCATTCCTGCGAAGGCTGGCATCCACTCCAATGTTATAATGTCTCGTATCTTTTTTTACTCATGGCCTGTTCTTCCAGATAATCCTGCAAAATCACGGCCGCCGCCATCGCATCATACCGCAGATTACGGTTCTTCTTTTTGGAACTTGTTTCCTGCTTGAGTCGTTGAGCCGTTACGGTCGTCAGACGTTCATCACGGTACTCAATAGGAATTTGAGTGTGGGAACGCATCTCTTCGATAAAAGTCTGCACTTTCTGCGCCTGCGGACCGATATCGCCGTTCATCAAGCGGGGTAAACCGACAATGATCCGTTCTACTTCCCGCTCTTTCGCAATCTTCAGAATGGCTTCGATATCCTGTAGCCCAGTAGTATGCTCAATAATAGTCAGCGGACTCGCCAGTATACTCCCGGAGTCGCTTAACGCCAGACCGATTCTTCTATCACCGACATCAAGCCCCAGAACACGCCCCATTATTTACCCTGTTGCGCAACCAGATTTTTAACTATCTGAAGAGCTTCATCAATTTTGCGTTTATCTTTGCCGCCGGCCTGTGCTATTGTTGGTTTACCGCCGCCGCTGCCGCCCGTTACTTTCGCTACCTCACGCACAATATTACCGGCATTATAACCCTTACTCACTAAATCCTGAGTAACTACAGCAAGGAAAGAAGGTTTATCTTCAAAGACAGTTCCTAACACAATGATGCCGCTTTTCAATCGCTCACGCAGCAGGTCACTCATGTCTCGCAGGACTTGGGGTGATAATGAGGGCACTTGAGCCGCAATTATTTTAACGCCTTTGATATCTTCGGCGACGAGAGTCTCCACGACTTTCCTGGCCAGCTCTTTCTCGATCGCCAATCGTTGATTTTTCTCAGCGTCAAGGACCGCAATTGTATCGGTAACTTTTTCTTTCACGGTATCCGCGGTCGCACCGACCGCTTGAGCAATCTCCTGCAACTCATGAGACAACTTTTCAAAATACGCCTCCGCTCCTCTACCCGTCACCGCTTCAATACGTCTCAATCCGGAGCCGATGCTGCTTTCATTGACAATGTAAAAGAACCCGATTTGTCCGGTTGCATTGATATGCGTGCCGCCGCACAACTCGAAACTGACCGGCGGTTTGCCGATTTTCAGGCCATGTACTTTATCCCCGTATTTTTCATCGAAAAGCGCCGTCGCCCCTTGTTCCAAAGCTTTTTGATATGATATCTCTTCGGCATAGACTTCCATATTCCGGCGAATATTATCATTGACAATATGCTGCACTTTTTGAATTTCTTCAGGCATCATCGCCACCAGGTGTGAGAAATCAAAGCGCAATCTATCCGGTGTTACCAGCGAACCGCGTTGCTGTATCTGTTTTCCCAATACCTGTCTTAAGGCATGCTGCAGTAAATGGGTAGCGGTATGATTGCGTGAAATGTCGAGACGGCGTTCATAATCAACTTCGGCTTCAACCACTTCGTCCGTCGAAAGTGTTCCGCTCAGCATTTTTCCGCGATGCACGACAATTCCCAGCGCCGTTTTCACCGTATCCGTTACCGCGAATCGTCCGGATTTGCTCCTGATTTCGCCAGTATCGCCCACCTGCCCGCCCATTTCTGCGTAAAAAGGCGTGGTATCCAGGACTAGGCTGGCTTCCTGTCCTTCGTTAATTATTCCTACCGATTCACCTTCAGACAGCAAGGAGACAATAGTAGCAGGAGTGTTTGTTTTGTAATAGCCGATGAAAACCGTTGGTTTACCTTCCAGTCCGGCTTCAGCTGCGGCTGTAGCATTACCTCCCACACCGTATTTCTGTGCTGCTTTGGCGCGTTCGCGTTGCTTGTCCATTTCCGCTTCAAAACCGGTCATATCTACGGAAAAGCCGTGCGCTGCGGCAATTGTTTTCGTCAGGTCGATGGGAAATCCATGGGTATCATGCAGCACAAAAGCATCGTTACCGGAGATAATCTTCGCCTGTCCCTTCTGTGCGTTGATCTTACCGATAATGTTCTCCAGCATCCCTCTGCCTACGGGTAAGGTCTTTCGGAAACTATCGGTCTCCAAAGTAATGACGTGCAGAATATGTTTTTTATTCGTTTCCAATTCCGGGTAGACGTGCCCCATATTCCTGATAACTTCTTCCGCCACCGTGACAATAAACGGCTTTTCGTGAGCCAATGTTTCCCCGAAAAATTCCGCCCGGCGTAAGAGACGCCGTAACACATAACCACGACCTTCTTTGCTCGGCATCACACCGTCCGCCAGTAAAAAAGCAATCGAGCGGGAATGCTCAGCGACAATTCTCATCGCGTTATCGGTGACAATATCAGAACCGTATTTTTTGCCTGCTAAATCCGCTACCTTCTGCATTAACGGCGCAAAAAGGTCTGAGTCATAGAAGGATGATTTCCCCTGCATAATGGTTGCCACACGCTCTAAACCCATGCCGGTATCGATATTAGGTTTGGGAAGGTTCGTACGTTTGCCGGTTTCATCTTGATTGAACTGGGTAAAGACCAGATTCCAGATCTCCGTGTAGCGATTGCAGTCGCATCCGGGTTTACAATCCGGTCTACCGCAACCATGCTTTTCACCCAGGTCATAGTGTATTTCGGTACATGGTCCGCACGGCCCGGAATTACCGGCCGGACCCCAGAAATTATCTTCTTCACCCAAGCGGACGATTCTATTTTCGGGGATCCCGGTTTCGCGCCAGATATTGTAAGCCTCGTCATCATCGCGGAAAACAGTCACCCATAGTTTAGAAGGCGGGATTTTCAGATATTGAGTAACGTACTCCCATGCCCAGGGAATAACCTCTTTCTTGAAATAATCTCCGAAGCTGAAATTGCCCAGCATCTCAAAAAACGTACAGTGCGTCGCGTCACCCACCGAGTCCATATCCGTAGTGCGAAAACATTTCTGACAACTGGTGAGCCTTGGCGCCGGCGGTATAGCTTTTTGAGTAAAATAGGGTTTGAATTGGACCATCCCGGCGCTGGTTAGAAGCAATGTAGGATCGCCGTAAGGAATCAGCGAGGAACTGGGTATTATTTTATGTCCTCTCGCTTCAAAGAATTTCAGATAAAAACTTCTAATCTCGTCGCTTTTCACTTTCTATGAACTCCAATTCCGAGTAATTACATTTGATTTTATGCTAACTGCGTGAGTGTGTCAATGAAAATAAGCTATCAGCTTTCAGCAATCAGCTATCAGCTTGTCATTCCTTAATAGGCTTGAGTCCCTAAAGGGCGAAATGCTGCTATAGTCCGCAGCCGGAAGAAAAATGTAGGTTGGGTGAAACCCACCGGAACAATCAAATAATCTTAAAATAACTGAAACCTCACAGTTTTTTGACTAGTTATCTCATCACCTGTTACATTTAAATTGTGGCTCGTATTCTCGACAATATGACAGAACTGGAAAAATTGATCAAACGAAAACCTTTCGGTTTAATTACCGATATCGATGGTACCATCAGCCGGACAACTGCTAATCTTCTCATGGCAAAAATCACCAAAACAAATCGACTTTGTCTGTCTACGCTCTCTAAAAAAATGGACTTGGTGAGTGTCATCTCGGGTCGACAATCCCAGAAGGTCAAGGATATGGTGGGCGTTGACGGCGTAGTATGCATCGGACATTATGGCATGGAACAGTGGGAAGGAAATGCTCCAGTGTTACATCCCGATGCGCAACCCTTTGTCCCTTATGTACGGGCTCTGGTGAAGGAACTCAAGGTTTTAAAATCGGTAGAGGATATTCTGATTCAAGACAAATGGGCGGCTATCAGTGTTATTTACCGACAATCACCAGACATCGAAAAAGCCCGTAAAGCCATCTTGGATTTATTAAATAAATCTTCTAATGCCCGAAAGCTACGTATCATTACCGAAAAAAAGGTCTTCGGTATCGTGCCGCCAATCGATATCGATAAAGGCACCGCCATCGCGGATTTGATTCAAAAATACCGATTGCAAGGTGGTATTTATCTGGGTGATGACGCCGCGGATATTCCTGCCTTCCGCGCCATTCACAATAGTGCCCGCAATTACCGGGGTTTAGCCATTGCCGTCACCGGTGAGGACACTCCGCCGGAAGTGATTGCAGAGGCTGATTTTACACTGGATGGAGTTGAAGAAACTGAGACTTTGCTCCAATGGCTGGTAGAGAATTATATCTAAGATACAAATAATAAACCCGTTTGACAACCCCCACGCTGAAATGTAAACTGAAATTACTTATGCCTGATTTACAAGCCATCGGTCAAGAACTTGCTCAGATTCTCAAGAGGCAAAATGCCGACTACATTGAAGCTCATCTTGAAGATGGTCAATTCAGCAGTATCTCTTACCGTGGGAAACAACTCGAGTCAATCAGCAAAACTTCTTCTATCGGCGGTAATGTTCGCGCACTGGTGAAAGGCGGCTGGGGGTTCGTCAGTTTCAACGACCTGAATAACCTTCAGGAAAAAGTAGCCTTGGCGGTCAAACAGGCAAACTTTGTCGGCAAGGAGGTCAGCCAGCTTGCCGAATCCGAGCCGATTGTGGAAACGGTTAAAGCTAAAATCAAAGAGAATCCTTTACTGATTCCCCTCTCCGAAAAAAAACAATTACTCGATGAATATAATGAGTCCATCTGGAGCACTTCCGGAATCCAGACCTCGAATCTCGGCTACGGCGACAGCCATAAAAAGACTGTTTTCGTGAATTCCAGAGGCAGTTTTATAACCCAGGAAAGAACGGATGTCACCTTACGTGCGGTTGCGGTAGCGGCAAAAGACGGTGAAGTACAACAAGCCGGTTTGAGCGAAGGTAGTCGCGATGATTTCAGCCCGATAAGAAAATTACACAAAGCTATTAAAGAACTATCCCAACGTGCCGTAGATATGCTCACCGTGCCGACAGTTGCAGGAGGACAATACACGGTTGTCCTAGACCCCATCCTGGCCGGCGTATTTGTTCACGAAGCCTTCGGACATCTTTCAGAATCCGATTTTGTCTATGAAAACGAGCGTATGAAAGAAATAATGGTGCTCGGTAAAGTCTTCGGCGGCTCGCATTTGAATATTGTCGATTCTGCCTCCCGGCCCGGCCTGCGTGGCAGTTTTAAATATGATGATGAAGGCACTCCGGCCACCAAAACCTACCTCATCCGGGAAGGTAAACTGGCCGGCAGACTCCATTCTCTGGAAACTGCCGCTAGAATGAATGAAAAGCCAACCGGTAACGCCCGGGCTATCAACTACCGCCATCCGCCTATCGTGCGTATGACCAATACCTACATCGAACCGGGCAATAGCTCTTTCAAAAACATGATTGCCGACATTAAAGAAGGGGTCTATGCTAAAAACTGGTACGGCGGACAGACCAGCATGGAGATGTTCACCTTTTCTTCCGGGGAAACGTATATGATTCGCAACGGGAAACTTGCGGAGATGGTCAGGCCGGTGATGCTGAGTGGTAATGTCTTTAATACACTAATGAATATCGATGCTATCGGTAACGACCTGGACATGAATCAGGGCGGCGGCTGCGGCAAAGGCGGTCAATCTCCATTACCCGTGAGCAACGGCAGTCCCCATATTCGCATCCGGCAATGCTTGGTGGGAGGTAAGTAATGGAAGAGATTCTTGTCCTCGCTAAAAATGTTGCCGAAGAAGCGGAAGTCTACACAGTTTCCAGTGAAGAGACTCCTGTTCAATTCGAATCGAATCGATTGAAAAATACCCAATATAAACAGAGCCAGACAGTAGCTCTCCGAATTATCAAGAACGGCAAAACCGGATACGCCACTTCAACAAGCATGGAAAATGCCCATCAACTGGTTGATGACGCCGTCGCTACGGCCGAATTCGGGACAAAGGCTGAATTCCAGTTCCCCTCAAAACAGAACTATCCGCAGGTCGCGGTCTTCGACCCGGCGGTAGAAAAAGTCACTCTGGAACAAATGACTCAACTTGGCGAAGAATTAATTGCCCGAATCACGGCCTGTTCCCCTGAAATTCTATGTGAGGCCGGCGTCACCAAGGCAAATTATAAATTAAACATCGTTAATTCGCGAGGCGGCCAGGCCAGTTTCCGGCAGAGCGTTTTCGTTATGGGTATTGAGGGGCAGTTAATCCGCGGCACTGATATGTTGTTTGTCGGCGACCATGATAGTTCCTGCCACCCCATTCTCAAAACAGATGAACTGGTGCGCACCACCCTGCGCCAACTTGAGCTGGCTAAACGTCTCGCAAAAGTAACCACCAAACCGATGCCGGTGATATTTGCGCCCGATGGTGTTATCAGTTCCCTGGTGCTTCCATTGATGTCGGCTTTCAACGGCAAAACGGTGCTTGAAGGCGCTTCTCCCATTGGCGATAAATTGGGTGAAAGCGTTTTTGATAAAACCCTGACAATGTCTGATGATCCTACTATTCCCTTCCGGACTGGCAGCCGGCCGTGCGACGATGAAGCTGTGCCATGTCAGCGTACGCCCCTTATTCAAAATGGCGTTGTCAGTAATTTCCTGTATGATTTACAGACTGCCGCCAGAGCAAAAACAAAAAGCACCGGTAACGGTCAACGGCAAGGTGGCTTACCCACACCTTCTCCTCATGCTTTGGTGATTTCATCCGGCAAGACTGGTTTTGATGAAATGGTAAAAAGCATCGATGAAGGTCTCATCGTTGAGCAACTATTAGGCGCCGGACAGGGGAATATGCTTGGGGGTGATTTCAGCGGCAATATTCTGCTCGGTTTTAAAATCGAAAAAGGCGAAATTGTCGGCCGGGTTAAGGATACAATGATATCCGGTAATGTCTACCAACTTCTGAAGGAAATTACCGCCATCGGTAATGATTCCAAATGGGTCGGCGGTTTCCTGTTTACTCCCTCTATTTGCTGTTCCAACGTCTCAGTTGCCAGCCGATAAGTACTCGGAAACAAAAGAACCATCATCATTACTAACTATTTCCATCAGCCCTTTCACGAATATCCAAATTGTATTAGAATTAACCTTGAACGGAAATAAATCCAAGGTACGTGCCAATGAATAAAATGATTAAACAATACGCCAAACCAAAGCTTAAGAAACCGGTGATGTTAGCTGCCTGGCCCGGTATCGGCAGTGTCGCTATGCTCGTCGCCAATTATCTGTTGGAGAAACTGGATTTTAAAGACCTGGCAGAAATTGAACCCAGCCCATTCTTCGATCCTATCGGAGTGTTGGCCAGAGAACATATTATCGAAACTCCCCAATTTCCCCAAAGCCATTTTTATTATTGGAAAAATAAAAAAGGTAAAAACGATATCATCCTTTTTATCGGCGACGAACAACCGGATGTAAAAATCTACGATTTTGCCGGTTGTGTTCTGGATTTTGGAGAAACCTACGGCGTGGAGCGGGTTTACACCTGCGCCGCCGCCCTGACCAATATCCACTTCACCGAACAGCCTAAAGTTTGGGCGGTCGCTACTAATAAACCGCTCGCCGATGAATTGAAAAAATATGAACTGCTACAAAAAGGTAGCATCCAGATTGCCGGCTTGAACGGTTTATTGCTCGGTCTGGCGAAAGAGCGTGACTTCGACGGTGTTTGTGTCATGACCGAAGTGCCGTCGCAAACTTCCCGCATGGAAAATCCGATGGCGGCGCTGGCCATCCTGAAAACGATGTCAAAGCTATTGGATATTGAAATCGATACCAGGGAACTGGCGGATAATGCCGCCGACATGATGGAACAGGTGAAACAGGCCATGACGATTGCCATGGGCGAGTATATCGAACACTTCACTCAACCTATCTGGGAACAGGGTGAAGGAGAAGGCGAGGAAGATGAAGGTGAGGACGAAGGGGATATCGGAGAACAGAATTAAATAATGGGGTACTTAATTGCAGATTAAAGATATTATTACTGAAATGGCGGATACCGAGAAAACGTTAGTGAATTCACATCTTGCCGACCTTTCTCTCATGGCTCCGGCCGATGTTAAAAATTTCAAGTTAACATGGAAAACTATTGAATTGAAACGTCGTCAGGAAATAATTGCCAGACTGGTGGAACTGGCAGCCGACAGTGTTGAATTGAATTTTGATGCTATATACAAAGCCTGTCTTGTCGACACCGATGCCGAAGTAAGGAATGCTGCGATTGACGGCCTCTGGGAAAACGAAGACCCCTCACTGATGGTATCTTTAATCGACCTGTTGAACAACGACATTTCTGAAAAAGTACAGTCGACTGCCGCGCTGGCATTAGGCCGGTTTGTGCTGATGGCAGAGCTCGGCTCATTATCACCCAGGTATGGCAATGTGTTAGGACACGTATTACTCACTACAGCTGGTGATAATAACAAACCAATTGAGGTGCGACGTCGTGCGCTGGAGGCTGTGGCGCCATTAAGCACCGAACAGGTAAAAAGCGCCATCGAGGACGCCTATGAAAGTAACAACGAGTTGCTGGCAATCAGCGCTGTTTACGCTATGGGTAAAAACTGCGACTCCAAGTGGTTGCCTTTCCTGCTAAAAGAAATAAAAAACAATGACGCCGAAATGCGGTATGAGGCAGTATCTGCATGCGGCGAGATGGGTGACGAAGACATCGTGCAGTATCTTCTTCCTGTGGCCAATGACCCAGATATCGATGTGCGTCTGGCAGTTATACAATCACTCGGCAAAATCGGTGGTAATGAAGCCAAACAATTCTTGAAGAAGAATATCGCCGATCCAAATGAGGCAATACGCGAAGCAATTGAACAGGCGCTGAACGAAATATCCATTCAGGACGACATGACTATTTTAGAGATGGCGCCGCCACCGGACATCCATGAAGATTAGAGGGAACAAGGTCGTCATCCGCCCTAAGAAACCTTCCGATGCGGAAAATGATTATCTGTGGCAAACCGACCCGGAACTATCGGCGCTGGATGCCATGGAACCGAGCACCATGCCCTTCAGGGAATTTTATCGGGAATACATCGGCTGGTTGAAACATTCTAATTCCAACCGCGTTACTTTTGGTATCGATACCCCCGATGGTAAACACATCGGAAATTGTGTCTACTACAATATTGACGAACCTAATCAAGAAACCGAGATTGGTATCATGATCGGGAACCGAAATTATTGGGGTAAAGGATACGGCACCGATAGCATCAACACGTTAATCGACTATATTTTTCGGGACCGCAAGTTCAACAGGGTTTATTTGAAAACGCTGGAAACAAATCTCCACGCACAAAAGTGTTTTCAAAAATGTGGTTTGACACCTTGTGGATTCAGAGAAACAGAAGGCTATAAATTCCTGCTCATGGAGATGTCCTATTCACAGTGGCGGGAACTGCGCAATAATCTCAAGCGAAACTAGTGGTCATCTAATACATTTTTGAGGTTTTAAAAATGAGAAAATCATTACTACCTTCGGGTGGGGTAAACCTTTTTCAGGGAATTAAAGCCAAATGCCGCGAAGCCGAAGCATCCGGCCAAAAACTCTACCGACTGTCCATCGGTCAACCTGCCGGACCGGCTTTATTGAGCGCAAGGAAAGCCGCAGCTGAAGCGATTATGAGCGACAAGGAATCAATTCATGAATATCAGGATAACGGCTCTCCAGGGATACCTGATTTTGCCCGCCGTTTTGTTCAGGCGCATTTCGACTTTAGCCTGGTGGGAAAAGACGTCGAGTATCTGCCGATACCGGGTAACAAACCGATGCTGGGATTGGTGGAGTTGGCCTGCGGCGCCGCGCAGACACAATTCATCATCGGGACAACCGACAAACCCGGTTATCCTACGCCGGCCGACTGGTCGCAATATCTCCGACTGAACCAGTATTCTTTGCCTTTAAATACAGGAAACAAATTTCGTTTCAAAACATCGGATATTAAGAAAGGCACGAGACTCTTGATGGTAAATTATCCGCACAATCCCTCCGGCCAGATTGCTACCCGCGAGTGGTGGTTGGAGATTTGCGCTTATTGTCAGAAAAATGATATCCGGCTTTTTAACGATAACCCGTATTACATCCTTTCTCACGTCACAGAGAGTTGCGCTTTAGTTACCGTGGCTACCGACTTCCCGGAGCTTTCCTGGGCGGAGGCGTTCTCCGCCTCTAAAGTCATCAGTAACGGTACCGGCTGGAGAATCGGCGCCATGGTCGGCTCACCCGATTTTATCAGGGATATTGCCACGATAAAAGGTAATACCGACAGCGGTTTTGTCGCGCCGATGGCTATCGGTGTGCTCAATTCGATGGAGAATGACAAAGTGAATGTGGCAGCCTGCAGGGAATTGTACAAACGCCGTATTGAAATCTTGATTGATCTCATGTCCAGACACGACATGAGGTTGGCCATCGAACCGGGTGCCGGGTTCTTCACGCTCTGGCAACGACCGGATACAGCTTTCGGGGTATCAATCAAAAATGCCGAACACTTCAATTATTTAATGATTGAGAAAACCGGGGTCGTCGGCGTCCACTTCGAGCCGTATATGCGATATTCCGTCACCAGTGATATCGAAGCAATGACTCAGGTTATCGATGATGCCTTTGCCCAAGCAAACATCGGCTATAAATAAATCTGAACTCCGGCAATAACCAAAATAATCTCTCCCAAAATGTCGTTCCCGCGCACGCGGGAATCCATCAAATTGTCCGGCCGCAAAATGGCTCACTGCCCGATCTATAAAACTATCTCTTCTCCTTGATTGACAGAGAATCAGGTAAAAATAAACCTTGCTAGCCACAAATAATCACTCCTTTATCGTTGTGAGCCTCTCGTCCGAAGGATGTGGCAACCTAAAATACTTCGGGAAAATCAATCCAAGATTAACATCTTACCAGGAACAAACTTTCGATAGATACGAATCTAAATAATTTGTAATCGCCTAAGATTGCTTCGTCGCTATTACTCTTCGCAAAGACATTGCATTGATTCCGCTTAGAATAGTTACCAGGTATACGCCAGTTTGATCGAATTTCTATTCATTACTTTTCACTAACTGCTAACAGCTGATAGCTAATTATCCATAAATACCAACCAAAACAGACCGATGTAAAGTGCGCTTGACATTTTAAAAATATTGTATTAAATTAGTAAAAGTAAAGGTTACTTTACATTACATCAAGGCAAAAGGAAGACTAAAATTCAAAACAAAATTAAAGAATTGCGAGAAGAAAACAACCTGACGCAACAGGATTTAGCGGAAAAAGTCAGTGTCTCCCGGCAGACGATTATTTCCCTGGAAAGCGGACGGTATAACCCCTCTATTTTTCTGGCCTATAAAATCGCCGGGGTTTTTAACCTGACTATTGAAGACATATTTTTATTCGATGAGGAGAACCTGAAATGAACGTTGAGAAACATCTTAAAAGTCAGCTTTTATGCGCTATAGCATTTATGGTAATCGGTAGCATTGCTTTACTTACTCTGCTCATAATATGGATTTCGGGGAACCTCGATGGTAAGCTGGCAGGCATTTTTATAGGCCTAACCTTGGGATTTCTACCAGTAGGAATCGGTTTGGTCGTGGATTATTATAGAATTAAACGTAATCCTGTCATGCAAAAGCAGATAGAATTGAAAAACGAAGAGAGAAATGTTTTTCTCAGAAACAAATCAGGGTACGAAGCGCTAAATTTGATAATCTGGTTGATTTTTGGGTTATGGTTTTTGAATATGTGGGTGAATATAGCATCTTTTTGGGTGTTCCCGGTATTATTGGGGATGATGGGCATAAGCTACTTCACATTTCTCGGTATCAACGCTAAAAAATATTAAAACGCGTTGCTTGAATCTGACTTGAAATGAGTTAGATAGGTCTGAGATTCAGGAGTTAGAAGGCTCGGCGAATGCATTTTCCAACGCCAGCTTATCCATTTCCAGTTGCACAGGAATCGGATAATCTCCGGTAAAACAGGCCGTGCAGAATGAATCTGCCGGCATATTTACGGATTTCAGTAATCCTTCCAGGCTCAAATACCCCAGTGAATCAGCGCCAATAAACTGCCGTATTTCCTCAACAGATTTATGTGCCGCGATAAGTTCCTTCCGGGTCGCCATATCGACACCAAAGAAACAGGGGTATTTAATCGGCGGTGCGCAGACGCGCATGTGGATTTCCTTGGCTCCTGCCCGCCTCAATAAATTCACGACTTTAGGCGTGGTGGTCCCGCGGACAATACTATCATCTACTACTACCATGCGTTGCCCTTTTAACATTTGCGGTAGCGGATTAAATTTAAGTTGCACACCGAGATCTCTGATACGCTGGTCGGGCGCAATAAACGTGCGTCCGACATAGCGGTTTTTCAATAACCCTTCACAGAATGGTCTGTTCGCTTTCTGTGCGTATCCGATGCCGGCAGCCGTGGCCGAATCAGGTACCCCCATCACCATATCGACATCGACGGGGTGTTCGATAGAAAGCCTTTCGCCCATCGCCTGGCGGGTCGGGTATATCAACTGACCGTTAATGATACTGTCCGGTCGTGCAAAATAAATAAACTCAAAAATGCATAAAGCCCGTTTACGCACCGGTTCCTTGAAGCACTCTACACCATTTTGATTGATACGCACGATCTCTCCCGGTTCGATTTCCCGGATAAGTTTGGCGCCGATATGGTCGAGAGCACAGCTTTCGGAGGCCACTACCCAACCGCCATTGAGCGACCCCAGACATAGAGGTCTAACTCCCCAAGGGTCACGAATGATGTAAAGCGAATCCTTTGTGAGCAAGACCATTGAATAGGCGCCCTGAAGACGGCGTATGGCGTACCTGATCCGTTCCACCCAATCAGCGGTTGGAGCTGAAAGAATAAGATTACCGATAACCTCGGTATCCGTCGATGTGCGGAAATGATAGCCCTGTTCTGAGAGTTCATGGAATAAATGTTCGGCGTTGACGATGTTGCCGTTATGGGCGATAGCCATGGTGTCGATGCCGGTGCCGAGTACAAGCGGTTGAATATTGATTCTGCGACTGGACCCGGTAGTTGAATAACGGTTGTGGCCGATAGCTATATGACCAGTTAATTGGCTTAGAGAGTTTTCATCGAAAACCTGTGAGACCAGTCCCATATCGCCATAGAATTGGATTTTCTTACCATTGGCAGTTGCGATACCGGCGCTTTCCTGGCCGCGATGCTGAAGAGCAAAGAGTGCAAAAAAGGTAAGCCGTGCTACATCCTCACCAGGACAATAAATACCAAAAACGCCGCAGTTTTCGTGTAAGTTTGCCACTTTCTCCCCGGCTTTCCTCTTCTGATTTCATTATAACCCTGTGACGGCTTCCTGGTCAAACAAAGTGTTCTCTTGAGATTAGGTTCTCTTTTGGTTGCTTTTAATTACCGATAATATCCATACCGGCGAAAGTCCGAAGGTACTTTACAAAATAAATGTGCGGTATTAAGTCTCCCTATTATTTTCCCCCACACGCAGGAATCCATGAAAATTCCCTTTGTAAGGGGAGATATTTCCCTACTTAAAAAGGAGGGATAAAAGGTAGAATTAAGCGCCTGATGGATTCCTGTTTTCAAATGAACGAATACTCACAACTGAAAGCCGAGAGCTGGCTGCTACGTAGCCCCAGGCATGCCTGAATTGCTTCTGCTCTTGATTTTCAATTCCTGACTCAATTGCAGATAATTAATCACATCGGCGCGGGTCAGTATACCAACCAGTTTCCCCTGGCTTAGCACCGGAATTTGATTGAGGTCATATTGCGCTATCAATTTCATCGCGGCTTTCAAGTCATCTTCCGGCTTCACCGTGTGGATAGGCTCCCGATGCATCACCTGCGATACCGGTGTTACCGGCCACTTTTCCTGAGGAATCCCCTTGATATCGCTGATCGTCACCACTCCTGCCAGATTGTCGCCTTCGGTAACCGATATTGCCCGCTTGCGTTTTTGAATAAAAACCGTTTGTACCAGATCGGCGAGAGTCGTATCAGGATGCACCGCTTCAATATTCTTCTCCATCACCTGTCCGACAAGTACCCCGGTCAAATGCTCTCTCAACGTAGCTTCATTACGACTGTTATCCGCCGCACTATTCAGAAACCAACCGACAAATACATACAAAATGCCATTCAGGAATCCATCCTGAGTAAACAAAGCAATCCACACGCCTAATGCCATCAGTATCCAACCGAAAATTCGTCCGATTATTGATGCGATATTCGTAGCTTTACCGAATTGTCCCGTAATTTTCCAGAGAATCGAACGAAAAACACGCCCGCCATCCAGCGGGAAACCGGGTAACAGGTTAAATATCGCCAGCGCAATATTAGCATAAGCCAGAAAGCCAACAATCGCTAATAATATAGTCTGTTTAGCTGCGGGCACATTAATGCTAAATACCGGTAATACCCAGGTTTTCCCCATGAAGTACCATATTACCCAGAATATCAAACCCAAAACCAGACTGGTAAGAGGACCGACGATCGCCATTACAAATTCGACCCCCGGTTTTTCAGGCTCTTCGGCCAGATTACTCACACCGCCGAGTATAAAAAGTGTGATATTGGAAACAGGTAGACCGCGGGCTCGAGCTACCAGTGAATGAGCCAGTTCATGTACCAGCACCGATACGAAAAGCAGGAAAGTCGCCAGAAAACCGGTAATCCAATATAAATAATTATGCCAACCCGGATAATTGGCAGAAAATTCCTGCCCGAATAACCACGTAAAAATTATTAATGCCACCAGCCAGGTATAATGAACCGCTATCTCGATACCGGCGATGCGGCCGATACGTAATGACCCTCTCATTTCACACTCCTTACTGCATAACTGTTTTCAGCATCATTTTAACGTATGAGTTTGTTTTTGACAATGAATTTGTTATCCGAAAGTTTATTCTGTTATAAATCTGGTATATTTTTACACTTTGTACTACCGGATCACTACTTTACAGCAACGATAGTAAGTCTTTTTACTGTATCGTTTACAGGTTACAAATTGCTAAACATAAATCGTCCTGGTACTAAAAGCAGGCAGCGTACAGTATCAGCTAACCTGTTCAGGTTGTTGACAAGCCAATAATGCTGAGATTATAATTTGAGAGTATAGCAACAACAGATAAGTCAGATTCGCATTTTGACAATCACCCCATTTATTTTTAGTCTTTAAGTGTTTGCTAAAAATGTGAATATCCAACGGATATAATAAATTAAAGAAAAAGGGTGAAAGGAGGTTGTTTACCAATAAGGTATTAAACGAGAATACACAGGTAAATAAACAATTGGTGGCGGAGGCGGTTATTTATCAGGTAGCAATTTATTTAAAGTGTTCTAACAAGCGTGGGCTAAGAAGTAGTCTGCACTTCTAGAAACAAATATAAAAGGAGAAAGGAATAATACATGAAACTAAATGAATTGAAAAAAGCGTTGAAAGGTGTAGATATCGTCCAGACTACGCCGTTCAATAAGGATGGCAGCGTTGATTTAGGCGCAATGCGCGCTAATACCCAATGGCTCCTTCCTAAAACAAAAGGCAAAGATTTCATCATCACCCCGATGGGTAGCACCGGCGAGTTTTATGCAATGTCCGAAGAAGAATGCAAATCCGTTGCCAAAACCGTTGTTGATACCGTAAAAGGGCAAAATATTACCTTCGTTGGCGCAGGCCGCGCAGGAACCCAGGAAACCATTAAAATGGCTAAATATGCTGAATCCATCGGCGCTGATGGCGTTCAGGTTGTTCTTCCTTACTATCATGTTCCCGAAGAAGATGGTATGTATGCTCACTACAAAGCCGTTGCCGAAAGCGTCAATATCGGCATCATGATTTACAACAATCCTGATGTTTCCGGCTCCTGGATTAAACCTCCTTTAATGGCTAAATTATCTAAAATCCCGAATATCGTCGCCTTGAAAGAAAACAGCGGTTCTATCCAGGCTTTCTATAATATGGCCAGAGCCATCGATCCTATGGCCATCTTCTGCGGTCTGGATGTCCAACAATATGCTTATGCATCTCTATTCCGCTGCTCCGGTGTTGTCAGCGGCTTGGCCAACTTCTGCCCCGAGATGGTTTATTCGGAGTATGAAGCAGCTGCCGCCGGCGATTATGCCAAAGTTAAAAAGATCATGGATTCCTTCGCTCCTTTCTTCGAATATATCGGCAAGATTCATGAAGCCCATTACCCCGATACCGCAGCCAATGGCCGTTCCTGGCCTATGTTCTTGGGCGTTCTGAAAGCCGCTCAGGACCTCGTCGGTTTGACCGGCGGGACCACCAGGGCTCCTCTTTATGGACTCACCGATGCTGAGAAAGAAGACCTTCGCGGCTACCTCAAGAAAATGAAAGTCCTCTAATACCAGATTAAAACGATGCCTTTTATGTCATGATGAAAAAGGGGGGCGCAGGCCCCCCTTTTTTTACTGGTAAAAATCGAATTATCTCAAATTAAAAAACAATAAAGTATATATAAAGAGTAAATACCGGCTGTATGTGTGGAGAGAATCCCCAGCAGTGCTATAATATAAAATAAGTCTTGCAATAGGTTTTGATGAAAGGAGGACACTGTGGCTACGAGAAAAATAGTACCGGTACATAAAATTGATTTAGATAACCCAATGGGGGGATTCCTCCGCGGGCACATCCGTTCGATGGGTTACACTGACTATGATATGAAGCGGCCTTTAATAGGCGTTTGTAACCCCTGGAGTGAAATGAACCCCGGTCATTGGCATTTCCGAATGTTGGGCGATGCCGTTAAGCGCGGTATCTGGGCGGCAGGCGGGTTTCCATTGGAATTCCCGACAATTTCAATGTGCGAGGTCTTTCATGATATCTCCACTTTAATTTACCGGAACCTGATGGCCATGGAAACCGAGGAGATGCTAGCATCGACACCTATCGAAGGCGCAGTGTTATTGAGCACTTGCGATAAGGATGTCCCGGCTCAAGTTATGGCTTTAGCCACCGTCAATAAACCTGTCATCATCGCCACCGGCGGAACACGTCTTTCCGGATATTATCAAGGCAAGACTGTGGCCTGCTCTACCGATACTTTGAAGATGTTGACGAATCATAAGGCAGGTGTCATCAGCGATGAAGAGCTGCATGACGGAGAAATGAACTGCTTCTATAATACTTGCGGTGCTTGCGGCGTCATGGGAACCGCCAATAGCGTTCAGGCTATGGCCGAGGCATTAGGCTTGGCCTTACCCGGCACTGCGGATATACCATCCGTATATGCACAAAGGATCCAGGCGTCTGAAGCAGCCGGCATCAAGATTATGGAGTTAGTCAAGCGGGACATACGCCCCTCCGATATCTTGACGAGACCTGCCATTGAAAACGCCATCCGCGTCCAAATGGCTACCGGTGCCAGTACCAATGTAGTTATTCATCTTATTGCCATTGCCCGCAGAGCCGGTATCAATCTTACTTTGGATGATTTCGACCGTATCAGCAAGGAAACGCCGGTCATTGCTAATATCAAACCAGGGGGCGATTACACGGTGGAAGACCTGTATCATGCCGGCGGTGTTTTAGCGGTTATGAAAGAACTGGAACCACTACTCGATACTTCAGTCATGACGGCTAACGGCAAGACCCTGAAGGAAAATCTGAAGGGCGTTCAAGTCAAGAATCGGGATGTAATCTTCCCGCTTTCCAGTCCCGTACAGGGAGATGGCGGTATTGCTGTTGTTCACGGTAACCTGGCTCCTGATGGCGCGGTTATCAAAACCGCGGCAGCCACACCCAAACTTTTACAGCATATCGGACCGGCAGCTGTTTTACCTGATGGTCCCGGTTTTGGCGTAGATTTTCATTCCGAAGACGTCGACCGTATTTTCGCCGACATCACTCCTGACCATGTTATCGTCGGCCGAAATAAAGGACCGGTCGGCGCCCCGGGCATGCCTGAAGGGGGTAATATCGAATTACCCAAACACATACTCAAACAGGGCATACGCGATATGGTTCGCGTCGTCGATTACCGGATGAGTGGTACTTCTTTCGGCACTATTGTTCTGCACGTGTCACCTGAAGCAGCGATCGGCGGACCTTTGGCTATCGTGAAGAACGGCGACATGATCGAATTGGATGCCAGAGCCGGGAAGTTGAACCTCCTGGTCGAGGATAGAGAAATCAAGCGCAGATTATCAGAATGGAAAGCCCCTGAGCCTCCTTTTAAAACAGGGTATCGTTCCTTATGGATGGACCAGGTAAATCAAGCTCAGGATGGCTGCGACTTTAAGTTTAATGTCGATGAGAATTGGCGGAAAAACAAAAACTCTGTTAAAAAATCAACGAAATAATACATATTTCAAAAAAACTTTATTAATCAACAAAAAAGGAGAGAATAAACCATGGCAATAATCGATTTTGGAGGAACCAAAGAAGATGTCGTTACGCGGGAAGAATTTCCGCTAAAGAAAGCCCGTCAGGTACTTAAGAATGAGACCATTGCAGTCATCGGTTACGGCGTTCAAGGGCCGGGGCAAGCCCTGAATCTGAAAGATAATGGGTTCAACGTAATAATCGGACAGTCCAAGCAATTTCCGGAGGACTGGAAACGAGCCGTGGCAGACGGCTGGAAACCCGGTGTAGATTTATTTGAAATCGAAGAGGCTCTTAAACGCGGGACGATTTTCGAATTACTGGTCTCCGATGCGGCGCACAAAGTAGTCTGGCCGCTCGTCAAGAAATATCTGAAACCAGGCGATGCGCTGTATTTCTCACACGGCTTTTCAATTTGCTATAAAGACCAGACCAAGATTATTCCTCCGAAAAATGTCGATGTTATCATGGTCGCGCCTAAAGGCTCGGGAACTTCACTACGGCGTAATTTTCTTTCAGGAGAAGGGATTAATGCCAGCTTCGCAGTCTATAACGATGCCACTGGACACGCCATGGAGCGCACTCTTGCTTTGGGCGTCGGGATTGGAGCCGGTTATCTCTTCCCAACCACGTTTGAAAAAGAGGTTTTCAGCGACCTCGTTGGCGAACGCGGTGTATTAATGGGCGCATTGGCAGGTATTATGGAAGCTCAGTATGACACCCTGCGCAAGCACGGACATACTCCCAGCGAAGCGTTTAACGAGACAGTTGAAGAATTAACCGAAAGTCTGATTCGACTCGTTAGCGAGAACGGCATGGATTGGATGTATTCGAACTGCTCCGTGACTGCGCAGCGCGGTGCACTCGACTGGAAGCCTAAATTCAAGAAAGCTGTCATGCCGGTTTTTAAAGATCTTTACCAAAGAGTTGCTTCCGGCGCTGAAACCGCCCGTGTTATCCGTGCCTGTGGCGGTCCGAATTACAAAGTCCAATTAGGTAAGGAACTGGCAAAAATGGGTAACTCCGAAATGTGGCAGGCAGGCAAAGCCACCCGCGCGCTACGTCCGCAACGACAAGGAAAAGCTGCAACCAAAGCGGCTCCCATGGGCACCGGCGGCAGAAAATCCATTTAACTATTATAAAGCATCGCTTATTTATAAAATATAAAAGAGAGAGAACGCGAAAGTGCTCCCTCTCTTTTTTTCTCCTTGGATGTAAGAGGAGCAGGATGATACCATTACTCCCCGCTCACTCTAGCTCTCTCCAGCAATTCATTTTGACTTAAGGTCATAAATCAACTTTCGCCTGAGTATCTACGGTTGCGACCTCCGGAAAGTAGTTCGGCCAGCGACCCTCAGGGGACGAGAGAACTAGCCATTACCAGACTTTGCTCTCATTTGTCGGTTATAGTACTTAGCGACGCTAATGTAGAGAGGATGAAGGTGAATGAGTAGGCTGAAAAGCTGAGTGCTTAATTACCAAATCACAGCGGTAACCTCAGCAGTTTTCTGGCATTCTCCTGGAAAATTTTCTCCTTCTCTTCGGCGGAGATTGCCATCCTTTCAATCGACCCTATTGTCTCCTGAGTATACCCATAGGTGTATTTCATTGCGCCGCCATATTTCTGGGTACCCAATGCACGTCTTTGCGCTGAGCTTAAAGGCATATCCGTTCCGAAAAGCAGGTGATCGACGCCGAAAAATTCGTATCCGCACATCAGGGCTAACGTGCTGCCGTAAAGCGCTGTATCGTTGTAGAACTTGCGCAAATTGGGAACCCTCACTCTTTGTCCGAAGAAGGGCACCAGACCGCCTCCACAGTGGTGAGTGATAAATTTGATATTCGGGTAGGTTTCAAAAACCCATGATGTTGCCAGACATTCCATCGCTGAAGCCGTTTCATACGGCCAGTTATACGAGCTTTTAACATGATGCGTCGGCATGGCGTTACCCCAGGGATGAATCCACAACGGCAAATCATGGCGTGCCATTAATTCGTATAGTGGTTTAAACTCGAGGGTATTCAATGGTTTCTCATTAATATTGGTAAATATTTGCACTCCCGCGAAATTCAATTCGACGATCGCCCTTTCAGCCTCTTTAACTGCTGCTTCTATGTCATTCAAAGGTAGACAGGCTACTGCAGCGACGAATTTGTCCGGATATTTAAGAACCAGCTCGGCCATTTCATCATTAGCCATTTTGGCCAATTCAATAGCATCGCCGGGAGATACCAGTATTTCCAGTGGAGACACCGCCACAGTCAACACCTGCATCACGCCCGGATATCTTTCTAGCACTTTCAATCTAACATCAAGCCTACTCACGGCCTCGTTTTCCCAATAATCCGGTAAATGAGCAAGCAGCGTGCCTGCTTTTTCTCTCTTACGTAATACATCACCATACTTCTGCGGCACTATATGCGTATATATATCAATTTTCATTCCTGTCTCCTAATAATAATTTACTTTACTCTAATATTAATCGATTATTTCATATCCAAGCTTAATAGATACTGGTTAAATGTTATCATACGCTCTAACCGGCTACAAGACGTGACGTTTCCCCGAAAAGTACGGTTTGCCAATATTTAAAAATCCGACTGAAATATTTTTATTTTTCTTGTAGGGTATCTGCCAGTAATTGTGTTAAAATGTTAATGAAACAAAAGTGGGGAGATGCTAACATGGCTACGTCTACAAATAGTCCGGAGAAAAAGCAACTAAATATCAAGACACTTACTTTTGGAGATTTTACCTGGGTAGATATTGTAGAACCAACAGAAGATGTAACAAAATATTTAATTGAGCGCTATAATTTCCATCCGATGGATATTGAGGATGCGCTCAGCCTCAGACAACTCTCCAAAGTGGAAGAGTATCCGAATTATATATTTGTGATTTTCCACCTCCTCAAATATGACAAAGCCACCAAGGTCAGTATCCGAAAACAATGGTCGGCATTTCTCGGCGACAAATTCCTCGTGACCCTTCACCCCAAAGAGCTTACGGCATTGGATGAATTTTACCATGAATGTGAGCTCAGTGAGGACGCACGGAAGGAGTATTTAAGCCAGGGGGCCGGATACCTGCTGTACCAGATACTTGACCGGGCTCTCGACTCTTACTTCCCGGTCCTGGATAAAATTATGAATCTGACGGATGCAATCGAGGATAATGTCTTTAATGAAGGCATCGAGGCGGCTCAGGAATTGAGCAGCTTACGCCGGGACATCATTACTCAACGCCGTGTGATGTTTCCAACGCGGACGCTGTTGGTCGAGTTGGAAAAGAAAATCAAGCGCTTCAGTACCATTGACCTCACGGTCTATTTCAGCGACCTGATGGATCATATGAATAAAATATGTGAAACTCTGGACGAAAATACCGATATCATTGAAGTCTTCAAAGACGCTGATTATCTCTTAAGCAGCTATCGTGCCAACCGCGGGATTCGCGTTCTGGTGGTGATGCTGGCCATGGTCTTGCCGCTTGTCATTGTCTTCGGTCTCTTTAGTGTGTATTCAGCCTTCTTTGGTTCGGCCGCGAGAAGTGGTACCGAGATTTATGGCATTTTAATTGCAATCATTATTGTATTTTCCGGCGGAGTGATCCTGTTCCTGCGCCGTAAACACCTCATTTAGTATTCAAACCATTGTGATAAAAAAGACCCCCTTCTATAATGAGGGGGTCTTTTTTTGCCAACCGGTATACTCATTAAAAAGCTAACCATTGTTCCATTCTGGTGAAGGCCAGAATATTTACCATATTGTCATTCCTATGCAGGCAAGAATCCATATTAACTCTTGCTATCATTCCGGCGAAAGAGGGAACCCTTCTTGCCGCCTTGCCTACTGAAATGAGCCAGCCATTTGTTATAGAATATACATACCAAATGGAGGAGAAAATCAATGGAAATAATTACCGGCATTCATAAAATTGACGGCGTCAGAGGTGCTAATTGCTACCTGGTTGTATCAGGGACTGAACTTGTCTTGATCGATACCTGCATGCCCGGTAACGGCAATAAAATCATTAACTATGTCGAAGGGCTGGGGAAAAACGCCGCAGATATTAAATATGTTATTCTAACGCACGCCGACATCGACCACATCGGCAGCGCCGCAGAAGTAAAAAAATCAACCGGCGCGCAACTGGTGATCCATGCCAACGACGCCCCTATACTTGCAGGTAAAAGTCGCATGAAAACAATCAAGGGACCGATTGGACTGTTAATGAAAATAATGCTCACTTTCATGCGTTTTCGTCCGGTAGAGGCCGATATCATCATCAAAGAAGATACCAACATAGCCGGCTTCAGAGTCGTACATACTCCAGGACATACCACTGGCAGCATCTCCCTCTACCAACCGGGAAAATTAATCTTCGTCGGCGATGCTCTGAAGAGCGACTCCCAAGGTAATCCCAAATTACCCTCAAGGCTTATGTCCGCAGATATAGTAAAAGCCACCGTGTCATTAATGGCGATTGCTGAATTAGATTTTGATTTATTACTGCCGGGACACGGCGCACCAATAAAAGGTGATGCATCCGCCAAGGTTAAAAATCTATTGAAAACATTGGGTTAGAACAACCTTATTTCGACGGTTCAACAGACAAAAATACAATTAAGCCAACAATTTAAAAGTGCCTTTTAGAGCGTAGCGAAGAATCTCTATCTCCACTAAATACAATAAAAAACGCACCGAGATCTTAACCTCTCGGTGCGTTTTTTGGTATACGCTTGATTAATCAGTTTACTTTTTAGCAGGTGGTTGTTGTCCATCAATACCGGCCAAACCCCCGATAACATTGACCAGCGATGAATCGGTTGGGACGACTATCTTGGAATTGTTGGTAAGCGAAGTTTCCACTGCCTGTAATTGGCGTAGTAATTGCGCATTGCCTTTGAAGTAAAGGTCGGCTGCTTCGTTCACCAGTTTAATGGCCTGAGCTTCACCATCAGCTACCAGTACTTTCGCCTGCTTCTGTCCCTCGGCTTGCAGAATAGCGGCCTGCCTTTGTCCTTCAGCTACCTTGATAGCGGCTCTCCGTTCTCCATCGGCTTGAGTTTCACGGGCAGTTGCAAAGTCGACGGCGGCAATCTTTTCATTAGCGGCCTTGACCACTTTATTCATTGTCTCCTGGACATCGGAGGGAGGATTGATTTCTTTAAGTTCGGTACGTACAATCTCCAAACCCCAGCTCTTGGTTTCCATCGCCAGGTTGTTATACAATGAGCTGTTAATTTTACCACGTTCACTGTTTGCTTCTTTTAAGGTCATGGTGCCGATGATGTTTCTTAAAGTTGTTCTCGCCAGAGCGACAATCTGCCGCATGTAGTTGAAGACATTATATTGAGATGCTTTTACACTCTCTTCGTCGGAACGGACTTTGAAATACACCTGGGCATCAACCTGAGCATTCAGGCTATCGCTAGTAATGATTTCCTGTAATCCCGCATCTATCATGTTTTCCGTAATATTGATTGTCACCAATCTCTCAATAAAAGGAATCAGAAACACAATACCAGGATTAGCGAAGCGGTTGTATCGACCGAACCGCTCGATTAGACCGCGGCTCGTCGGTCTGACAGTATGGATTGACTTTGCCAGGAGAATAATCACAACAATAACAGCGATTATAATACCAATAATTGCGCCTGTAGACAACATATTTTTATCTTCCTCCCATTTTATTTTTCATTTGAGACTTTTCTCTTGTATTCACTATGCTACTCTCCTGACAACAAATTATCAAGTACATTTGATTCTTCGCGTTGGCAATTATAGAGATACATTTTCACTTGAAATTTCCCGGTGATACGGGTAAGCATGAAATAATAGACATCCCGATTTTCACATTACGAAGATATCGTCTATCCTGTTTTTAATTACGATTGACTCTATGTCTCCGGTCCCGAGGGAATTTGTAAATAAAGAAATGGCTATGTATCATAGGAAATATCCACCAGACAAGATAATTAAAGTAATAATGAGGAGACATAGCAACTATGAAGATCGGTCCATATACTTTTGAGGAATATGTAGAGAAAGTACGCGTTTTTCACGGTTATCCCGCTCCCGGTGTCGTTTTAGGCGGCATCATGGTTGATATGGCACGCCGTAATATGCATGAAGATGGATTATTTGACGCAATTTCCGAGACTGATAAATGTTTACCGGATTCAATTCAACTGCTTACTCCCTGTACTATCGGCAACGGGTGGATGAGAATTATTAATACCGGGCGTTACGCACTTTGTCTTTATGAAAAACACTCCGGCGAAGGAGTTAGAGTATTTGTCGATCCGGAAAAGTTAAAGGGGTTTCCTGAGCTCAACACTTGGTTCTTTTCCCTGAAACCTAAAAAGGAGATTGATAAAGAACGTCTCATGGCAGAAATCAAGAATTCCGGTACTGAAATATTGAGCATACGCCATATTACAGTTGATATTAAGTTACTTCCCTCCAAAGAAGACTACTCATACGCTATCTGCCGGATATGTAAGGAGTCTTCCCTGGTCAATGACGATGGTATGTGTCTGGCCTGCCAGGGTAAAGCTTATATTTCTGAAACACCGAAACAGTGATAGTGGTTTTATCCTTCGCAAACTAACTCGTGTCTTTGTCTTTCCGGTAGAACCATATCTTTACGAGTTCTACCAGTCCCATATAAACCACAATGAAAATGCCTAAAACAAGTAAGAACATTGGCGGTAAGGCTGTGAATTTGAAGTACTTACGGAAAAATGTAAAGGGCAAAGCCATGGCTACCGCTAGAACCACCACGATATTTAGTATTAACGCCTTGCTCGGTCTGCTCTTCCAGAAGGGCACCATCCTTGTCCTGATGGCAAATATCACAAGTGTCTGCGTGAATAATGACTCGATAAACCAGGCTGTCTGGAATAATGGTTCCTGAGCTTTGAAAATGACGATCATCACAAAAAAGGTCAGAAAGTCGAAGATAGAACTGATGGGGCCAAACGCCAGCATAAATTTTCTGATGTAATTTGTACCTAGTCTCTGCGGTTTTTTCACGTAGTCCGCGTCGACGTTGTCCATAGGTATCGTCAACTGAGAAAAGTCATACAAGAGGTTGTTCAACAGTATCTGGATGGGTAACATCGGGAGGAATGGCAAAAATAACGAAGCTCCGGCCGCACTGAACATATTACCGAAATTGGAGCTTATCGCCATCTGAATGTACTTCATCGTGTTCCCGAAAGTCTTTCTGCCTTCAACCACGCCGTCACTGATGACTCTCAGGTCGTTTTTCAGCAGAATGATATCCGCCGATTCTTTGGCGATGTCTACGGCATTGACCACTGAGATACTGACATCCGCCACCTTCATCGAAGGCGTATCGTTAATACCGTCGCCCATATAACCGACAACGTGTCCCTTCGCTTTGAGCGCATTCATAATACGGTTTTTCTGGGCGGGGTTGACCCGCGTGAAGATATCCACTTTCTCGACAACAGTCGCCAGGGCATCGTCATTCATATCTTCAATTTCACTGCTACGCATAATGTTCATCGGTTCGGCAGCAACAGTACGCGTGACACGCCCGACGGCATCATCGAATTTTCTGCCGCGGCGGTACTGATAAACCTGAAAACCTAATTGCTGGCAAATTTGTCCGGTTACAATCTCGTTATCACCGGTTAAAATCTTGAGCTTGACGCCGGACTGCCTTAACAATTCCAATGACTCACCGGCAGTCTCTTTTAACGGATCAACAAAAGCGATAAATCCCAGAAATACCATGTTTTTCTCATCGGCAACGGCATAGGACGATTTGCTCTCCTTTACTTTCACGTAAGAAACGCCGAGGACGCGGTATCCCTGCGAACTTAAATCGCGATACTCATGATCAATCTTAGCTCTGATATCATCGGTCAGGTCTGCTACCTGGTCATTCAATTCATATTGTGAAATAACTTTGAAGACTTCTTCAGGCGCGCCCTTGGTAATTAATAAATTTTCCTTGTTCTCGCTCACGACAATGGAAAGTCGCTTCCGTACGAAATCAAAGGGAATTTCATCGATTCTCTGGTAATTATCGGTATTGACTTCTTTATACCTTAATATCGCCTCATCGAGCGGACTACGCAGTCCGGTTTGATTCTTGCTGTTCAGCAGAGAGTACAGAAATACTTTTTGTGAGTCCTTCCCATCCATATCCACATGCATGATGACCGATACTTTGTTTTCCGTGAGCGTCCCGGTCTTGTCAGCGCATAAGATATCCATACTGCCGAAGTTCTGTATCGATACCAACCGTTTTACGATAACACCCTTCTTGGACATGGATGCCGCCCCCCGGGCAAGGTTGATCGAGAGAATCATCGGTAATAACTCGGGTGTTAGTCCCACAGCTAGAGCGACTGCAAACAGGAGTGATTCCAGAATACCGCGTTTAAAACTGGCGTTGATGAAAAATACCAGAACAACCAGTACAAAAGTTACTTGCATAATCAGGACGCCGAATCTTCTGAGCCCGCCCTCGAATTCGGTTTCCGGTTTCTTCTCCGAGAGTTTACCGGCAATTTGTCCGAATTGCGTAGAACTCCCCGTTTTAACGATGATGGCAACGGCAGTGCCGTTAGTTACAGATGTCCCCATAAACAGGTAATTATTCCACTTAGTGCTCTCATTTTGGTCAACAATGGGGTCGCCGGTTTTTTCCACGGGGAATGATTCCCCGGTTAAAGCCGATTGGTCGATAAAAAAGTCGCGGGCGCTGATTATCCTGGCATCCGCCGGTACAATGTCACCCGCCGAAAGATTGATAACATCACCGGGAACCAATGAAGACACCTCGATGTCTTGTTTCGTCCCCGCTCTGACAACGGTTGCCGTGGTAGCTACCCTTTTCTTCAGTGCCTCGGCGGCCTGTTCCGCCCGGTGTTCCTGGGTGAAGTCGAGAATCACACTGATCATGACAATCGAGAGTATAATCACGGTATTTTCAACCTGGTTTAAAACAGCGGACACTATGGCCGCAATGATCAGGATAATGACCAGCGGACTTTTAAAATGTGATAGAAACTCGAAAACAATCGAGGTCCGTTTTTTCTTGCTCACCTCATTTGTACCGTATGTTTCCAGACGCATTCCCGCTTCTTCGGCAGTAAGCCCGTTTGTAGAAGTGCCCAGGCGAGTGTATAACTCGTCCGCGGGCATCGCGATAATTTCATTGTTGCTTATCTGGTCAACGCTTCCGGTCAGGTGTTTTCGATTCTGTTTATTCGCCATCGGCCCACTCTTTAAATTAGATTCAGATTTGCCTTTTTAGAAACACATATTATAGTTTAATCCTTTAACCTCACGGCAAACAACCCTTTTTTGAAATATTTTTGAATAAAAAGTATTAAGAATAAAAAAAGAATTACCTTATCAAGTAATTCTTTTCAGTTTTTTATATAATCCGTTGTAACGCTGATATTAAGTATTTATTTTAAACGTTTTATCTCTTTCATCAGTTGCGCGAACTGTTCCAGATAAAGAGATTGCGCTCCGTCAGAAAGCGCATGTCCCGGGTCGTTATGCACTTCCACGATTAAACCGTCGGCGCCCACTGCGACGGCTGCTTTGGAGAGCGGAATCACGAATTCTCTACGTCCGGCCGCGTGGCTGGGGTCGACGATAATGGGCAGATGACTGAGTTCTTTTATCGATGGTATGGCGCTTAAATCCAAGGTATTACGCGTCGTGTTGGTAAAAGTCCTGATGCCGCGTTCGCAAAGGATAATCCGGGCGTTTCCTTCGGACATGATGTATTCCGCGGACATTAATAATTCGTCAATTGTCGCGGCAAAACCACGCTTTAATAAAACTGGTTTCTGCGATTGGCCGGCGCGGCGTAATAAGGAATAATTCTGCATATTCCGCGCTCCGATTTGAATAATGTCTGCATATTCTTCGACGAGGTCGATGCTGGAATTATCTGTAGCCTCAGTGACAATTAATAAACCTGTTTCCTCTCTAACTTTCGCCAGTATTTTTAAGCCTTCCTCACCCAATCCCTGAAAGCTGTAAGGCGATGTTCTCGGTTTAAAGGCACCCCCGCGAAATACCTGTGCGCCGTGGGCTTTCACATAGCGTGCGATTGTCAGAGCTTGCTTCTCATTTTCCACAGCACACGGTCCGGCCATCACGATAACTTCGCCGGCTCCGATTTTGATATTTCCGATGCTGATAACGGTGGCTTCCAGCACGGTTTCTTTACTCACCAGCTTGTAGGGTTTGGTAACCGGAATCGCCTCTTTCACGCCATCCATCGTGAGCAACCGTATATCATCCACCGGCCCTTTATTACCTACGATACAAACAGCCGTCCGTTCCGCGCCGGGCATTGGAATACCGCGGTAACCCATCCGCTCAATTTCTTCGATGACCGCCTGTACCTGTTCTTTGGTGGCGTCATTTTTCATTACAACCAGCATCTGATATCGTCCTTCTGTTAATTTTCAGAGTTACTTTACACTATCCAAGGCTTTCCTCGCCTCTCTGATAAATTTCTGCGTTGCTGTAAATGCCACGTCATCGGTTTCCATTACCTGGATGAGTTTGCTGCCGATGATGACGCCATCGGCTGTTTGCGCTATCTGCGCAGATTGTTCGGGAGTGGAGATACCGAAGCCGACACAAACCGGTTGTTTAGCAATTAGTTTTACCTTGCCGACAAATTTCCCCAAATCCGGCGGCAGTACATTTCTTGCGCCGGTAACGCCGGCAATCGACACCAAATAAATGAATCCGCGCGATTTAGTCGCGATTAGTTTAATGCGCTCGTCCACACTGGTAGGAGCTAACAAATAAATCAGGTCGACGCCGGATTTTCCCGCCAGATTCCCCAATTCGTCGCCTTCTTCCGGTGGCAATTCCGGGACAATCAGGCCGTCGATTCCTGAAGCCACGCAATCATGGCAGAATTTCTCTAATACGTATTGATAAATCGGGTTGTAGTAGGTCATAAAAACCAGCGGCACATTAGTCCTTTTACTTATTTTCTTAGCGATATCGAGGCAAAGCTTGGTCGTTACCCCATTTTCCAGCGCTTTAAAGCTGGCCTGTTGAATTGTCGCACCATCCGCCATAGGGTCGGAAAACGGTATACCAAGTTCCACAATGTCACAACCGCACTCCTCTAATAGTGGCACTACTTTAAACGTAGCTTCGATGCTGGGGTAGCCCACCGTGACATAGGCAATCAGGGCTTTATGGTTTTTATTTTTGAAAACCGATTCCAATCGACTCATTATTTCGCTCCCAATGCCTGATTCACGATGTCCAGGTCTTTATCACCACGGCCGGAGAGATTAATAACGATTATTTTCTCTTTACCCAAACTCCCGGCCAATTTAGTCACATAGGCAATGGCATGCGAAGATTCCAGCGCGGGAATAATGCCTTCGGCGTGACACAGCAGTTGAAAGCCTTCCAATGCCTCCTTATCGGTTACGGACACGTAAGAGGCACGTCCGCTATCCTTGAGGAAGCTATGCTCCGGTCCGACACCGGGATAATCCAATCCAGCAGAAATGCTGTGGGTTTCCAGAATTTGTCCGTTTTTATCCTGTAATACATATGATTTGGCACCATGCAGCACACCCAGCGTACCGGCTGCTAATGTTGCCGCGTGCTTACCGGTTTCCAACCCTTTGCCGGCAGCTTCTACACCCACCAACCGGACTTCTTTATCATTCAGGAATGGATAAAATATACCCATCGAATTGCTACCCCCGCCGACACACGCAACGATATAGTCAGGCAGGCATTTGTATTCCGTTAGCATTTGGGCTTTCGTTTCATTTCCGATGATTGCCTGAAAATCACGAACCATCGCCGGATAGGGATGCGGACCGACCACCGAGCCAATCAGGTAATGGGTGTCGCTGATATTACTGACCCAATCCCGAAAAGCTTCATTAATCGCGTCTTTAAGTGTACGGCTGCCTGAAGTAACCGGGCGTACTTCCGCACCCATCAATCTCATGCGGAACACATTCAATTTCTGACGTGCGATGTCGTCGGTACCCATGTAAATCACGCATTCCATACCCATGCGGGCACTGACGGCCGCTGTGGCCACACCATGCTGACCAGCCCCTGTTTCGGCGATGATACGTTTCTTCCCCAGTTTTTTCGCCAGCAATATCTGCCCCAGCGCATTATTAATCTTATGCGCACCCGTGTGCGTTAAATCTTCTCTTTTCAGCAAGATTTTCGCACCGCCGCATTTCTCCGTTAACCTCTCGGCGAAGTAGAGCGGGGTAGGTCTGCCGGCATAGTAATGGCATAAGGAGTTAAACTCCTGCCAGAATTGATCATCGGTTTTAATCGCTTCATAGGCAGCGGTTAGTTCATCCAGCGCCGGTACCAGAGTTTCCGGCACAAATCTTCCGCCATAATTCCCGAAGTATCCCTGCTTTTCAATCACAGCGACTACCTCCCGCATGCTCCATATCGATTCGGCGTACTGCCTCGATGAATGCTTTCATTTTAATGGCATCTTTTTTGCCGTTAGTCTCAACGCCGCTGGAAACATCGACCGCCCATGGTTTGGTCGATTTCATTAGTTCTTCAACATTATCGGGATTCAAACCCCCGGCAATCATCACCGAGAATTTTTCCGAGACCGATTTCGCTACCTGCCAGTTAAAAGACATGCCGGTCCCGCCATAGGCGCCTCCAACGATTGAATCCAGTAAACAAATCAATTGTTTGGGAGGGATTACGCTATACCCTTTCCACACTTCGGTGGAAATCTCAGCCTGCCTCGCATCAGCCGCGATACGAAAGACCTTGATGAGGCGTGCCCTGATTTTAATACAATATTCCCAGTTTTCATCACCGCTTAACTGCACCCAATCCAACTTACAATAGTTGGCAATCTGATTTACTTCAGGTGCCGGCCTGTTTACAAAAACTCCCACAATCTGGGGATGGGGTTCCTGTTTGTGCACTGCTTCGACGATTTTCAGGGCATTTTCCGGCGTCACTTGCCGCCGGCTTGGCGCAAAGACTATTCCCAGATAATCGCTTCCCGCCTGGCACGCCGCAATCGCCGATTCGATATCAGAGATACCGCAGATTTTAACCCATGTCATAACATTTCCCTCATCTTTGCCGGGATATCCGGCGCAGACATCAAAACTTCACCGATGAGCGCAGCATCGACTTCCCATTCTCTTAACTTGTCCATATCCTCGCGGGTCTTTATTCCGCTTTCACTAACTACAATATGGTCGGGAGGAATAAGTGAGCGCAATCTCGGGGTTGTGTTGAGGTCGACCTTGAATGTGTTTAAGTCGCGGTTGTTAATGCCGATAATTTTCACCTTACTGTTTACGGCAACGGCCAATTCCATTTCGTTATGCACTTCTACTAAATTCATCATACCAAGTTGTCGACTTACGTGCAGGAGTTCCATTAATTTCTCAGGGGTCAGCATCGCGACGATGAGCAGCAAACAATCCGCTCCATAAGTGCGCGCTTCATAGACCTGATAAGGATCGAAGATGAAATCCTTTCTCAACAAAGGGATTGGATTACCCACCAGCGCATTTCTAATATCTTTCAAATACTCCAGACTACCCTGAAAATATTTCGGCTCGGTCAGTACGGATATTGCGGCGGCGCCGTTATCGGCATAGAGCCGGGCGATGTCTACCGGATTGAAATCCTTACAGATGAGCCCACGAGACGGCGACGCCTGTTTTATCTCTGCAATGATCCGGATTTTATCCCCTCGTAAAGCAGCCGCAAAATCAAGCGCCGGCGGCTCCGATAACGCTCTCTGTTTCATCTCCGCCAAAGGCACACGTTCTTTCCGTATTTCCAATTCTTTTGCGACATCCGTAACAATAATATCCAGAATCATCTTCGCCTCTAGTTAGTGTTTTGACTGAATTTTACAAGTTCTTCTATTTTATGTAAAGCCGTACCGTTATCTATCGCGTTATTCGCCAGTGCTATCCCCTGTCCGATAGTGGCTACTTTATCGCCGGCCGTCAGAGCTGCCGCGGCATTCATCAACACAATATCGCGTTGTGCTCCTTTTTTCCCAGACAAAATAGCGCGTAATAAGTCGGCATTGTCTTTGGCAATACCACCTTTCAAACTGTCCGGTCTGGCTCTGGATAATCCCATCTCTTCCGGAGTGACTTCATAGTTTCTGACTACGCCTTTTTTCATTTCCGATATAAAGGTTTTTCCGGTAACAGTGATCTCATCCAAGCCGTCTTCGCCGTGCACCACCAGAGCATGCTGGCATCCCAGCATTTTTAAAACCGCGGCCATTTTCTCCGTCAGACCTTTCTCCGGTACACCCAGCACTTGAGCCTTAGCGCCTGCCGGATTTGTCAGCGGTCCGAGAATATTGAATACCGTACGAATACCCACTTCTTTACGCGGTGCGGCGGCATATTTCATAGCCGGATGAAAAACCGGCGCCAGCATGAAACCGATACCCACCTTTACCAGACATTTTTGTACCTGTTCCGGATTCAGGTCGATTTTCACTCCCAAAGCCTCAAGCACATCTGCGCTGCCGCACTGACTGCTCATAGCGCGATTCCCGTGCTTGGCCACTTTCAATCCACAGGCCGCAGTCACGAATGCCGCAACCGTCGAGATATTAAATGTTCCCAGTCCATCACCGCCGGTGCCGCAGGTATCTACCACCTGTTCATTAATCGTTACCCGCAGGGCTTTTGCCCGCATCGTCCGTGCTAAACCGGCAATTTCCTCTACTGTTTCGCCTTTGCACCTTAAAGCGGTGACAAAAGCCCCGAATTGGGCCGGTGTGGCCTTACCTTCCATGATTTCTTCCATCACGTTTGAGGCTTCATCCATCGTCAATGAACGTACGCTAACAAGCGTCTGAATCGCTTCTTTAATCATCTAATTCACTCCCTTCAGGAAATTGCTTAACAGCTCCTTGCCACCCTGTGTCATAAAGGATTCCGGATGGAACTGCACACCCTGCAGCGGATATTGTTTATGCCGCATACCCATGATCGTACCGTCATCAGTCCAGGCAGTGATTTCAAAGCACTCGGGTAGTTTTTCGCGTTTTACTTCCAGCGAATGATAACGAATCGCGCAGAAGGGATTACTCAGTCCTTTAAACACACCCTGATTGTTGTGGCGTATGGCTGACGATTTTCCATGCATGATCGCCGGCGCCAGACCTACAACTCCTCCGAAAGTGTAGCCGATGCACTGATGCCCCAGGCACACGCCGAGCAGCGGTAATTTCGGACTGAAATGTTTGATAACCTCGTTGGAGATACCGGCATGATGCGGTGTCGACGGTCCAGGAGAGATCACGATTTTCTCCGGTTTCAGATTTTCTATCTCATCAATCGTGGTTTTATTATTCCTTAACACCAATACGTTTTCTCCCAGTTCGCTTAAATACTGGAAGAGATTGTAAGTAAAACTATCATAGTTATCGATTAATAACAGCATCTTTCCTTCCTTTTAGTTGAGGGGGACATTTCACCATCACCCTG
>CAVWFD010000011.1:0-507639 GCA_963754195.1 uncultured Chloroflexia bacterium | reverse complement strand
TAAGTGCCAAAAAGTAACCAAGCATTATCGTGTTGCCAAGCGGTCTTGTTACGAGTGCGATATGTGCGGTAATCAAGTCTATCCGACTGCTGGAACTATCTTTCACAAATCCAGTACTCCACTTAGAACTTGGTTTTATGCTATGTTTTTGATGGCTAATACTCGTTGTGGTATCTCTGCTAAACAGCTTCAGCGTGAAACTGGCGTAACTTATAAAACAGCTTGGCGCATGTTCAAGCAGATTCGCACACTTCTTAATGAAAAGCATGGCATGTTCTGTGGACAAGTCGAAGCTGACGAGACTTATGTCGGTGGTGCTAGACAAGGCAAGCGTGGTCGTGGTGCAAGCGGTAAGACCATCGTAGCTGGCGTGGTTGAGAGACAAGGTGATGTTTCCGCTTCCGTTGTTCCCAATGTTCAATCTAAAACACTCCTACCCATGATAATCGAAAAAACTTCACCCGATGCCACAATCTACACAGACGAAATGCCTAGCTATAATAGACTTGAGAGAATGGGGTATGAGCATCGTGTAATTAATCACAATGCCAGACAATATGTAAATGGCGATATTCACACCAATACTATTGATGACTTTTGGGGATTGCTCAAAGGTGGTATTAGCGGTGTTTACAAACATGTTAGTCCTGATTATCTCCAAGAATACGTTAATGAATACTCTTTCAGATACAATCATCGCAAAGATGAGCAACCTATGTTTCAGACTTTTCTGAATCAGATTCAGCCTCACGCTTAATCGGCTGTGAGGCTTTTCTAAGTAAGGCATGGAACTCACCTTTAGTTACTCCATAAACTTTAGAAACTCTATGCCTTGTTTCACTCACTTTCATATCATCCCTCCAATTTCCTGACATTTTTCTTGATTTATCTTTTCGGTTATTCATGTTATCTCCTTGATAACCTTGCCTTACGGAACTACGTTTATGCTAATAAGGGAATTAGTGTTTGATGTTGAGTCATACTCATACTTGATTTCCACCTTGTCGCCTACTGGTGGTAATAAATTATCGTTGAATACACCTGGGAATGATACAACGAAACCATCTTGAAAATAATATGCTGTATTTTCAAAAGTAACTTCCTTTTCTATATATCCAGTATGAGACATGATTATTGGTTTCACAGTTTTGGTAGAAGATACTGATGTTACTTTCTTCGAATCCCAATCATAAGCTGTCACTGTATTGCCAATAGTTAGTTGCCCATAAGAGAAAGGCTCCTGACCTTGATAGCCTATTTGGGTATTGGCGGAGTTGAAGCCTGCTTGACTCTCAAAAGCTACCCAAAGCGTACCAGTTTGCCCTTGTAATATTGCGTTTTGTGTAGTTCCCCAAGTTTCTCCTCCTGACCATATTTGCCCATTATATATCAACCCCCAAATCGTATTTTCCCCCTCGCCCTTAGGTAGTGGTATTGATGAATCGAATGTTGCGAAAATTGGTTGTTGATATTCCTTGTTCTTTACCGATATTTCCACTATCCACCATACGTCAGTAGGTTTCATTGGTTTTACTTCTTCCTTAACCCCCTTATCATTTAAAGCAAGAATTGTATTAGTGTCGTTTCTCAGGTTAATTGACCACCCATTCTCAAGTTAATGTTCCACCCGGATTCTCAGGTTAATTGACCACCCCTGGTGCACTGTAAGAAGCAGTATTACATAGTTACCTCCTCCTTATCAAGGTCTTTATTAGGACGAAGCATTGACCGGTAGCTTTTACCGGTAAGAGTAATCATGTGAGCGCCGCTGATGAGACGGTCGAGTGCACTTTCAGCGATGACGGGGTTGGGGAAGAGGGGGTACCAGTCTTTGGGTGCCCGGTTGGCGGTGACTATCAGGGAGCCGGTGTGATGGCGCCGGTCGATAAGCTCATAGAGGTCCTCGGCCTGAGTCTTGGTAAACTCCCTCATTGCGAAGTCATCCACTATCAGTAAGTTGGGTTTCAGGTAGTGTTGTATCCTCTTCTCCCAGGTTTCATCAGCACGACCGCCGCCCAGGTCGGCAAGGAGACGGCTGGTCTTCATAAAGAGGACATTGTATCCAGAGCGGCAAGCCTGGTGTCCCAGCGCCTGAGCAAGATGTGTCTTACCCACTCCCACCGGACCACAGAGGATCACTGATTCTTTACGTTCCATAAACTGGCAGGTGGCCAACTCACGGATATACTGGGCAGGTAGTTTAGGATTGAAGTTAAAATCAAAGCCTTCCAGACTCTTCTCTTCCTCGAAGTGAGCCCGGATAATCCGGGTAGAGAGTCTCTTGTTTGTCCGGTGCTGTACCTCATCTTCCAGTAGTACTTCAAGGAACTGGGTAAAATTTACCCCGTCTTTTTGTGCCTGGTCTAATCTCATATCCAGGGTTTCCATCATCCCACTGAGCTTGAGTGCCCTCATTTTGTTTTCTATCTGGTGCTTATCAGTCATATAATCTCTCCTTTAATTTTTAATTGAGCCGCATAATTCCTCGGCTCCGCGTAAGAAAGCCCCGGCTTCCCTGACCGGCTCGAAGAGAAGCGTTTGTTTGTCCAGTTCCCTTTCCAGGATGGTCTTCACCGTCCGGTAGCAGGGGTCGCCAAAGGCATTGGCCCGGGAGCAGGCTTGTTCCAGTCTCACCTGCCCATACTTTTCTTCCAGCCTTAAAATACCCTGGCACTGGCGCAGGTAATGGAAAGCATGCAGTTTCAGCAAGCTATCAATGGTCTCCCTGGTGGCGAGACCTATCGCGCTGGCTTTCTGCCGGTACCACTCCGGAGTACGCTGGAAAAAGGCCGCCTTCTCCGGAGGATAGTCATTCCAGTCGGTCACCCTCCGCCCTTTATCACCTCTGGGGTGGGTCTTAATCAGATTGGAATCGAGGTATATCTCTACCGTTCTACCGCCCAGTTTAACGTCCACCCTTTTCCCCACATACTGGTAAGGTACTGAATAGAGAGTAGTGCTCACCTGGATATGGCAATCGAGAGCCACTTTAGACTGATGCCAGGTAACAATTTCAAACGGCGCCCCCGGCAGTGGCCGGAGTGTTTTTTCTTCGGCTAAGCGAAAGAGATTTAACGGCGGCTGATGCGTGGTGCCATGCTCATGCATTCCGGCGACTCGAAGGCACCACTCCCTGGCTTGCCGGTTGATTTCATCCAGGCTGGTGAAGTTTCTGCCCGACCAGAAGCTGTCCCGGATATAAGGGACCACCCGCTCTACCCTGGCCTTATCTTTCGGTTTTCCGCTTCTGGCGGGGTCGATGATAATCCCGTAGTGGTGTGCCAGCTCATCGTAACCAAGGTTAAACTTCGGGTCATAGAGATCGGGCTTGATTACCCCGGTCTTTAAATTATCCGGGATAATTCGGAGCGGAGTTCCACCGAAAAACTGGAAGGCGGAAATATGACAGTTTAACCACTCCCGTTGGCCCATCCGGGTAACCACGCAGACAAACATGTGCCGGCTATAAGACAGTATCAGGGCGAAGGCCCACAATCGGCACTTTTTACCCGTCTTTGGGTCTTGCCATGTGCCGAGGTAACCAAAATCTACCTGGGCTTCCTCGCCAGGAGGCGGGTCATCGCGTCTAACCGTAATCAGCGGCTTTTTCCAGGCATCCCCAAGAAAACAGCTCAGGTACCGGTAGAAACTGGGCTGAGAGACGTTTACTTTCTTTTCGTCCCGCAGCCTCTGCCAGATCGTCGAGGCTTTTGTGGTGACCAAAGCAGATATGATTTCATCCTGGTAGGGAAGCAGCGCGGCAAATACCGGTGACCGGGTAGCCGCGTCTGGCGGCCGTGGAATAACATCAGCGATAAAAGCATTCCAGCCCTGCGGTGGCGTTGGATCACCCTGCCGGTACCCCCTGGCTTCGGCGGCATAAACATATTTACGAATAGTAGCCCGAGAGACATCAAGACTGCGGGAAATGGCACCAATGCTCCTTCCCACTTGCCAGTGCTCCAGAATTTCTGCGATATCTCGCACCAGAAACCTCCTTCTTGCCAATGGCTCAACCTCCTTATAACTAGCTGAGCCAATGATGCAATATCTATGGTCTTGGTGCACCAGAGGGTGGTCAATTACCTTGAGAATTTACCTGGTAAATTAGCTTGAGAATTTTCTCCGGAAAGCGGTCAATTCACTTGAGAAACTACAAGGAAAGAGGCAAATCCTATCATGGCATGGGTCATTAAAAGGATAGGCATAAGATTTGCCATGTTTATTCCGCTTATAGTCTTCTCCCTTTTTGTTTTATTTTACTGGCAAACAACAAGCAGCAATAGATTATTTGGCCTTAGTATCTGATATCTGGTTGTTATTATAAATAACGTCATCGTCATCCAGCATAATAAAAAGAAACAGAACAACAGGGGGCAAAATGAACTTAACCTCATCGAATAACTCTTTTTCGCATACAAATAAATATATAACTAGAGAACACACACCTGAGAAAATTAAACTGTTGGGTTTCTTTGGTAAGATGTAGTAAAAATCATCTCAGAAAAGCAAATACCTAATGCATTATATCGGAATGGACTGCCATATCACTCATTGGATTTTGCTGAATAAATTATGCAGGTGTATTATTTTAATCCTATGATATCATTTTCTCTTTCAAATATGACTAGAAAATCTACAAAAATAGAATCAATGGTTACATAAATATCATTGAAAAACGGTTAATTAGGTTAATAAAGTCAATATAGGAGGGCAAAACATGGAAACAACAGCTGAAATCATGTTTAAAGGTGTTAACAGGACAATCTACATCGACAAATTAATAACGAAAGGGATTGCTAAACTGGAGCGGGTTTGTAACTATATAATAGGCACCCACGTTACAGTAGAACAAATACAAACACGCCACCGGACCGATAATCCCTACCGGATCCTTGTAGAAATCAGTATTCGCGACCGCCCGGATATAGTCGTAGAACGATTGTCAAATAAAGTAAAAAAAACTGTGGACGATCCTGACCTAATCAATAGCCGTCCTGTTCGCAAACGAAATGCAAGAGAAGAGGCATTGCCGGCTTTTATCATCAGCACGTTTGATTCGGCGCGGCGCGAATTGGAAAAGGTAATTGATAAACAACGAGGCGCGGTGAAGGTTCATCCGCAGCAACGAGCACAAGGGATGGTAGAAAAAATTTCCCGTGATGAACAATATGGTTTCCTGCGATCCTTAGATGGTCAATCGGTTTATTTTAACCGGAACAGCGTGCTACATAATCACTGGGAAAAACTCAAAGTGGGTACTGCCGTCCGTTATACCCAAGAGGTGGGAGATAAAGGACTTCAAGCCAGTACTGTAGAGCCAGTGGAAATACGCGGCGCAGCTGAGATGCATGGTTCAATACATGATTCGCCCATTGAGTCATAATATTGATGAAACATCAATAAAATAAGGGAAATCAAAATATTTTCAACCGTCTTTTACTTAGTGTTATCAAAATGGCATGGAGAATTGAATGGTAAACCGATTGGCAAAGGAAAAAAGTCCTTATCTACTACAACATGCCGATAATCCAGTAGATTGGTATCCCTGGGGACCTGGAGGCTTTTCAGAAAGCTACTAAAGAAAATAAGCCTATCTTTCTATCCATAGGATATTCGACATGCCACTGGTGCCATGTAATGGCGCATGAGTCATTTCAGGATTCCAAGGTAGCAAGCCTCATGAACAATACTTTTATTTCAATAAAAGTAGATCGTGAGGAACGCCCTGATATCGACATGCTCTACATGTCGGTCTGTCAGATGATGACCGGCAGCGGAGGATGGCCTCTGACCATTATAATGACTCCGGAAAAAGAGCCGTTCTTTGCCAGTACGTATATACCTCGAGAAACCAGATTCGGACGACAGGGAATGCTAGACCTTATCCCCAGTATCAAGGAGATCTGGGAATCGCGAAAGGGTGAAGTTATGGATTCCGCGGGTCAGATTACAGCAGCTTTACAAAACGCCGCCTCTCAGGAACCGGGTGAAGAACTGGATGAAGCAGTACTGCATCTTGCCTATGAACAGCTTAAAGATAGGTTTGATGAGAAATATGGGGGATTTGGCAGAGCACCAAAATTCCCGACGCCGCATAACCTTCGTTTTCTACTTCGTCATTGGAAACGGACAAGTGATGAAGAAGCCTTGGCCATGGTTGAGAAAACCCTTCAAGCTATGCGGCGCGGCGGTATTTATGACCAGATAGGGTTTGGTTTTCATCGATATTCCACAGATCGTCGCTGGCTAGTCCCGCACTTTGAAAAAATGCTTTACGACCAGGCTTTAATCGCGATGGCATACCTGGAAACCTTTCAGGCAACCGGGAAAGAAGAGTATGCCAGAACTGCGCGAGAAATTTTTACCTATGTGCTTCGGGATATGACTGCTGTCTGACGGGGGGTTTTACTCGGCAGAAGACGCCGACAGCGAGGGAAAAGAAGGGAAGTTTTATCTGTGGACCTATGGTGAAATGAAACAAATATTGACGCCGCGAGGAAACAGAATTTGCTTTCAAAGTCTACAATGTCCAAGAAAACGGTAATTTTAGCGAAGAAACATCGGCGAATAATGAAGAGGAAAACATCCTGCATTTGACCAAATCCATAAGCGAATCCGCATCTGAATTTAACATGACCGTGCCCGAATTTCGGAAACGGCTGGAATCGGTAAGACGAAAATTATTTGCTTACCGGAACAAACGCATTCATCCCGCTAAAGACAGAAAAATATTAACGGACTGGAACGGTCTAATGATTGCGGCATTGGCAATGGGAGCGAGGGTCTTGGACGAACCAGCCTATGCCGATGCAGCCAAACGTGCAGTTGCTTTCATCTTTAAGTTGTGTTCATTCCTCTGAAGGACAACTCAGGCACCGTTATTGCGACGGTGAATATGCAGTTACCGCGAATCTGGATGATTATGCTTTTTTCATTCAAGGATTGCTGGAATTATACGAAACAACCTTCGATGTCGATTATCTTAAAAATGCTCTGAAATTAAATGAATATTTGATCAAACATTTTTGGGATGATAAAAATGGCGGTTTCTTCTTTACTTCGGACGAAGGTGAAAGCCTGCTTGTGCGTCAAAAAGAAATTTACGATGGGGCTATTCCTTCAGGGAATTCGATAGCCATGTTGAACCTGCTTCGTTTGGGACGGATGACCGCCAATTCCGAACTGGAACAGAAAGCATCCGAAATCAGCCGCGCATTTTTCAATAATGTAAGAAACTCCCCAGCGGCATATACTCAGCTTATGATAGCGGTCGATTTCTCCGTAGGACCATCATATGAAGTGGTGATTGCCGGAGACGTCCAAGGCGAAGATACCGAGAAGATGCTGCACGCCATCGGAAGTAAATTTATACCTGATAAAATAGTGATATTTCTTCCGTTCGGAACTGACCTCTCAGAAATAATGAGTATGGCGCCTTTTACAAGGAACCAACTAACTGTCGATAATAAAGCTACGGCCTATGTCTGTGTCAACTACAATTGTAAACTCCCTACGACGGATATCGATTATATGCTATCATTGCTCAACTCTAGATAATGTCAAATTGTTGAGTATGGTTTACAGAGTAAATTAGAATACATGAAACTGACCATTTACATTTCGTTAGATCGTAAAATCACATTACATCGAAAAGTTCAATAGAACTGCATGATGCTCAGTTGTAGTAGAATGTAATCAAGGCACCAAAAGCTGCACCAAGCTCCTTTTATTTACGCTTGTGACATTCATTATGCCCCCAGCCTTTTTTTGTCATGAATGCACCAGCTATTTGCTTTTCCGCCTCAGTATTAATTGATATTGGTTGTCCACATATGCTGCACTGATAAGTAACACTAAAAAGTTCCTCGGCTTCGTTGTAGCCTTTAAAGAATCCTTCTTCGTAGATATCCTTTTTCTCTTTCTCCTGGTTTAATATCCTGAATTATCCCGAGACCTAGCTTCAAGATATCAGCAAAGCTCTTGCCATCTGCTTGTTTGGCCTGCGTAAGTTTGTCATAGATATCTTTGGAGACTCTACAGCTGACAGTCGGATGATTCTGTTCATACTTAGCTCTTGAAGGGGCCTTCCTCTTAATTATTTTGACCATAATTAAGCTCCTTTAGATTGACATATTGATTGCCATATAGTTTACGATGTAGTTTGCCATAAAGTTTACCACATTGATTGCCATATCGTACACATCGAGAAGTTGTCATCCAGATAATAGTGACCTAAAAAGAGCCTCATTTCCCTTAGGAGCTTATGCTCCCTTTCCGGCTGGTGATTTATTATTGGTTATTGCAAGAGAAAAAGGCACTGTTCAAATTGCTTTGTCGGTTTCTCAACCTAATATTAGTAACCTTTCTCTCCCGCGTAGGCAGATTGAATCGGTTTATCAGACACCTACTAATAAACAACCGCCCATGCAAAACAATTCATCAAGCTAATCGCTATCGGATAATAAGTCGGCCTATTTTTGCTTTCGACCCACCAGTTAAAGATAGTCAAATGAAAACCAAATTATAATTTGGCCGAAACTTGATAGCATTTTTGGAGGTTACATATTTCGATAGGTTAACTTCCAGTTCCCTTATATTACCGTATTGATAGATCACAAAACGATGAATTGTGACTTTACAACATAACGTTTTGTAAATCGAACCTGAGGTGCCCGTAAGTATCCGAGATAATTGACGGGTATAATTTCTGTTGAAAATTGAACAACTGGACAAATGTTGTTAGGACATGCCATACAAAGATTTTCTGAATAGAAAAGACACTTATGAAATGGATGCGATTGCGATTCTAATATTTTAGCGAGATCAACCTTCAGCCGCATTGTAATGTATTTTTATGATTACGAACGGAAGAAAGAAAGACCGAGGTTGTTTTTACAGATTGATAAATGTTTTGGGTTCAAAATTATTTTGCATAGTCCATATGTGAGCTATTCCATTTTTTAAACGATAAATAGCCATTTCCTGACCACTATCTACCAATTTCTGGAAATGAGGCCGTTCTTTTAAAACCAGCTGCTTTGTAGCAGCATCTTCAACAGGAGTAACTTTTCCTCTTACTCTTATTTGAATACGATTCTCAATGTTGTAAAAGCAGAACTCCACCGCCGCATTATGTTCTAATTGCTTGCTTAAATCCTTACTTTTCCAAGTTTGGAACAAAATCCCATCGTTATCGGCTTTAACAATTCCTATACCACGAACACGAGGCGCACCATCTTCTACTGTGGCTAAATAACTGGTCCTGTTCCTGTTTAAGAACTCCAACACCTCTTTTTTATTCATGTTAGCCTCCTTGTACAAGATAATATTTTACCATTTAATGGATTTTAAAAAAGAGCAGGCAATTGACATCTGTTTCCTGTTCTAGCAAAATTTATCTCAATCTGTAATGTGTCTGCAATTAAATTAACATGATTGTAAACTGTTGATAATATGCACGAAACATCTGCTCGCTATACTAAAAATATGAATAACTTCTAATGGCATAAAGATGAAAGTCATGCAACGAATATTTTTCCGCATAAGATGGGTGATAATGTCAGATAGAGCCAGGTACGCTTGTCTCTGGGCACGAACTAGAGGAATGAACAATAGTCATGAGATATAAACTATCTATTGAATTTGATGTAAGAAGTGCGGAGCGATTATGTTTAGCTATCAAAATGTCAGGAGAATTAAAATGAATAGGTTAACCGAATCAGTAAAAAAATTAAGCAAAGCATTTGATTTACTCATGGGTGATAACTTTACCACACCGATAGATCAGGTAATGGCAAAATATCCTTATATCAGGCACATTTATTAGATCGAGATATTTCTCCTGCGGGGGTATTATGAGAGAAAAAGAAATGTCCAAAACAATATCGCAACCATTGATAGTATTGGCGGGTATTTATCTTATATGTATATTGATAGTTGCGCTCATCGCATATTTCCTCAAATAAAGATGCCTTTTGCGTTGGGCTCAATGAAAGGGAAATGCAGACATCGTAATATCAAGTTTGCGATGTAAATCAGAGACCGATTTAAAACATCTTAATCTGGTTAAACATGGAGGGATTAGAAGCATGGCAGTCTGGAAATTGAAGAGTTGTCCCCGGTGTAACGGAGACCTCTTTATTCAGCGTGAAGCAAGTGGATGGAACGAAGTGTGCCTGGCATGTGGGTACAGAAGAGATATATCAAATCTGGTTATTGTAAACACTCTCGGACAAGTCAAAATCAAAGATCCCACTTAAAGCCAGAGGAATTTGGCAACTTTTATTCAAATCTTAAAGGCAAGCTGATAAACTCATTAAAAGTGAATTAGAGAATAAGGATGTAATAAACAACGGCTCCCGAATATCGTGATTGTTGATTTATTTTCTGAATTAGGGAATATCGACTTTTACCGCTAAACTGTAAGATGCATGTAATGAAATTAACATGATTGTAATCTGTTGATAATATGTCCGAAACATCTTCCTCCTAAACTAATAGTATCCGAAGTTTAACCAACCGTTTTCGGAATGCAATATGTCGGTTTGCACTATTTCAATGGAAAACTAGGCGTGGTTTGGAAAGTCAACCGTGAAAAAATAGATACGAAGTCTTGGGATGAGATTAAAACGAAATACTCCAGATGATTTTAGTTAGGATAAAATCCCAGAATGGACTAGATGAGCACAATCGCGGAAAGAATCCCTTTATTTATACCATCGACCGAAACTGATAATACGTCCGGTATTTTCGTTTTATGCCGCGCAGTCACTCACAGGGGCTTAATACGCTTGCATAATGAAGATGCTTTCTGTGTTCTTTCAAAAGAAACTCACCATTTATTTACTGTTGCTGATGGATTGGGGGGGCATCGCGGGGGTAGTATCGCAAGTGAAATGGCGATTGAGACAATTAAAAACGAGTTTACGAAGTGGAATGGAAAAAACGGTGACCGGTTTGTAACCCGAGCTATCCAGAGAGCCAATCAGGAGGTGTTCAGCACGGCACAATCCCATCCGGAACTATTCAGTATGCAAACGACCGCAACTGTAGTTGCTTTAGAAAAGAACTCTTTAGCGATTGGCCATGTAGGCGACTGCCGTCTTTACCGGGTGAGAAATGGACGCCTAGCTATATTGACGCATGACCATTCGCAGGCCGCTGAATTGCTCAGGTTACATCTAATCTCACAGCAAGAAGCGCTGCAACATCCCGGACGACATCAGTTAACCAGGTCAGTGGGGTCCTCTCCTTTTCTACGCGTCGATCTGGTAAAAGAGAAAACTAATCCCGGAGATTCTTATATTTTATGCAGCGATGGCCTCTGGTCTGAGGTTTCTAATGATGCCATTAAAGAAGCTCTATTGGAACCTGATATCGAAAAATCATTGGAAGAATTAGTTGGAATGGTGTTGAAAGCAGGCGCTCCCGACAACATCACCGGTATAGTTTTTCGTATCAATGAAACAGGCGGTGATGTTTCGTGATATATAACAAGTTAATACAAAACTTATAGCAACCGAGTATTACCACATAACTTACAAAATAGGGATTGATAATATTTTAGAAAATTAATATACCATATGACAGACGAGAAGAAGATCGATAATAATCATGGCTTTTCCGAGCAAGAATTCAAAGGAAATCCTGAGCAGGATTCTTCGGAGCAAAGCTTAAACCCTGACCTGACTGTAAATGAATACAAACAGGGGGCACGCCCTGGGGACAATTATGTCAGGAAAAATAAGCCATACCGGCATTTCTTTTACGAGAGTGGGGGACATCTTGTCGCCACTCCCGAGGCCAGCGCAGAGGAAAACGGAATACAGCGCGGAATACAAAAATTAAAGGCAACTGTCATTGGAAAACCGCTCTTCTCTAAAGACGAAATCCACGAACGATTGACCAAAGTGAAGGCGCTGGCGGTCTTTGGGTCGGACGCCATTTCCTCCTGCGCCTACGCTACTGAGGCCTCCCTGGTAGTCTTGATGGTGGCCGGCAATGGCGCTTTACATATCTCGTTTTTTACCGCTCTAGCGGTTGCTTTACTGCTTTCGATGGTGGCGTTTTCTTACCGCCAGACCGTGTACGCCTATCCGCACGGCGGCGGCTCATATAATGTCAGCCGGCAGAATCTGGGGCAAATGGCAGGGTTAGTGGCTGCCGCCGCGCTCATGCTTGATTATATTATGACAGTGGCGGTTTCTATCGCTGCCGGTTCGTTTGCCGTTACTTCTGCCCTGAATGCCGCGGGTATTAACATCACTGCGATCACGTCATCTTTACCGCCATTCTTCAATCTCAATGTTATCTTGAGTCTGATTTTTATCGGGCTCATTACCCTCGGAAATTTGCGAGGCATCAGGGAATCCGGTTCGATCTTCGCTGTCCCGACCTATCTATTCATCTTCAGTTTTGCGGGGATGCTGATAGTCGGAGTTATCAAGGTTTTAACCCATTCCCTCGTACCTGCTACCCCGCCACCCATTTTAGCTATTGCCCAACCGGTAACATTGTGGCTGGTGTTGCGCGCGTTTTCCGCCGGGGCTGTCGCCATGAGCGGTACGGAAGCTATTTCTAATGGCGTGCCAGTTTTCAAACCGCCCGAATCCAAGAATGCCGCCATTACACTGACCGTGATGGCCAGTTTATTAGGAATATTTTTTGTGGGAGTCTCTTTTCTTTCAAACCACATGGGACTAGTTCCAGGCAACCAATCGATTGTTTCCCAAGTGGCCCTGGCTGTATTCGGACAGAATGCATTTTATTACATTTTTCAGATAGCAACGATGGGCGTCCTGGTTATCGCCGCCAATACCGCTTTCGCCGACTTTCCCCGCTTATCTTCTGTGCTGGCGCGGGACAATTACATGCCCCACATATTTATGAACCGTGGCGACCGTCTAGCTTTCTCATCGGGTATAATATTTCTCGGTACGGTCTCCGCTCTTTTACTGGTTGTTTTTAGAGGTAATGTCGATAGCTTGATTCACCTTTATGCGGTCGGCGTATTTCTGGCATTTAGTATGTCGGATACCGGTATGGTTGTACACTGGTGGAAGACAAGGGGGAAGGGCTGGAAAACCAGCATCCTGATCAATGGAGCGGATGCTATTCTAACAACGAGCATTTTGATTATTGTGGTGATAACCAAGTTTATGTTCGGGGCATGGATAATTATTGTGTTAATTCCCATGATAATTCCGGTCTTCCTTTTCATCCATCGTCATTACAATCGAGTTGCGGAACAACTGAGACTTTTATCGATGCAGTCGCCACCCCCACAACGAATCGAACATTCCGTCCTGATGCCGATCGACGATGTAAATTACGCCTCGCTTAGAGCAATGTCATTTGCCCGGACTATTTGTAAAGATATCACCGTTTTACATATTGCAACAGACGCAAAACGAGCGGAGAAAATTCAACATAAGATGCAGACCTACGCGCCGGATCTGAAATTCGTTATCGTGGAATCACCCCTAAGGGCATTTATTCGCCCTCTACTAGCCTATGTGGATATGCATCATAAACAACATCCCCACGGGTTTGTGACAATTGTTTTACCGGAATTCATTACCGCGCACTGGTGGGAGCGGTTCCTGCATAACCGTACCGCGGAACAATTGACACAGGCATTTAAAAAGCATCCTAATATCGCGGTGGTCAATGTACCCTATTTACTTAAATATTGATATCCTTAAATAAATAGGCGATAAAATGATTCATCGTACAGATGACATGGGAGTCCTAGTCGATGTTTGAAAAAGGTGCTAAAGTCTACGGCTACGAAATCATTGAGTCAATTGGTGTAGGTGGTCTCTGTGAGATATATAAGGCTCGTAGTTCTGACGGTTCATTTGTAACCCTGAAGTTCCCCTCTCTGGCATTGGTCGGTGATCCGGCCACTTATGAGCGTTTCCTTCGCGAATCGAAAATAGGTAAAAAACTGGTACACTCGGCAATCCCTCGAGCAATCTCGGTTTTTGAAAATTGTGAAGCTCCGTGTCTGGTGTTGGAGTATATCGAAGGGAAATCTCTCCGTTCTATTTTACTTGAACACGCTCCATTAACCTTAGAATTATCACTAAATATTACCCGGCAGCTTGCTGATGCACTTAGTTATCTGCATCACCATGGTGTTTATCACCGTGATTTAAAACCGGAAAATTTATTGATAGATACTTCTGGCAAGGTACATATTATCGATTTTGGAATCGCTCTACTACAGGGGGCGCGAAGGGTCACATGGGGAAATCTTTCCGATGTACCGGGTACCCCGGATTATATCTCTCCGGAACAAATCCAGGGGAAACGCGGTGATGCCCGTTCTGACCTCTATGCTCTGGGTATTATCACTTACGAAATGCTGACCGGAGCCGTCCCGTTTAGCGGAGATAACGCTATGGCTATACTGAATCAACACCTTACGGCCCCTCCAATACTTCCGAGTCAATCTAATCCGGATATCCCAACTAAAATAGAAGCCATAATTATGAAATCTATCAGAAAAAACCCAAGGGAACGGTATCAATCCGCAGAGGCATTTATAAATGACTTAAATAACTATAAGGAACTTAATATTTCTAATTTCCCTCGTAAAAAAGAGAAAGTAACCGGGGTTGTCACTAATCGCCAAATATGGATATTAAGTGGGCTTATTGCCTTCGGTTTTCTGGCTATAGTCGGAATAATCATAATCATCGGTCTATTGAAGCGGCATTAACGTTATTCTTGATTACCTTTTTTGTTTATAACTATACGGCATTAGTACCAGAATCACCGGTGCGCACGCGTATCGCATCCTCGATAGGAATGATGAAAATTTTACCATCACCGATCTCACCTGTCCTGGCTCCCCTAACAATGGCATTTACGACAGAAGATACATCTTCATCCATAACTACCAGTTCAATTTTTAATTTGGGCAGAAAATCAAGCCGATATTCCTTGGAACCCCATTTGATAGGAATACCTTTCTGCCTGCCGCGACCACTGACTTCAGTCATGGTCATGCCCCAATAACCGATTTCCTCAAGCAATTGTTTAACTCGTTCAAGCTTCTCTTCCCGGATGATTGCTTCAACTTTTTTCATTGTAAACGACCTCCGTAGTCCCTCTCACAAAATTGGAAGAAACGATGATTTATGATGGTGGAATTTACCCTTTAAACCTGTAACCAAGACCTCTAACCAAGACAATACGTTTAGGCCGATGCGGGAAAGACTCGATTTTCTTCCTCAAGCGACAAACCATAACATTAAGCGCTCCTTCTTCGTTAACCAAACCAGAAGCTGAAACAGTTTGCAGAATTTCAGACCGCCTTACCACTTTTCCTTTGCGACTAATAAGAAGATATAGTAAATTGAATTCTTTCAAAGTTAAATCGATTTCTCTTTGTCCCAATTTAACTTGATATCCTGTTGGGTCCACATATAGGTCGTTAGATAAAAAAGGTTTTTGATCCACCTGTGTAATGGGTATTTCCATTCACTTTCCCCCACTTCCTTATAAAAGAAGTATAAATAACTATCATTAACAGGACATTACGAATGCATTACGATTGTGTTAAATCAACATTTTTCAAATAGATGCTAAAAAATTATGGTAATACATGATTTAGTAGCGATTTATAAAACGTGTGGAGTTGTTTATCAACTCCACACGTTTTAATTGACTATGCATGCTTTCTAAATATCGAAGTAAAGGTGGAACTCGTAGGGATGAGGACGGAGCGCAATGGCATCCATCTCATTCTTTTTCTTGTAGTTGATCCAGGTGTCGATCAATTCTTCGGTAAACACATCGCCCGCGAGCAGGTAATCATGGTCTTTCTTCAACGCATCCAAGACCTCGCCCAGAGAGCCGGGGGTCGATTTGATTTTGGCTTTCTCTTCGGGTTCGAGCTCGTAGATATCTTTGTCGATTGGCTCGCCCGGATCGATTTTGTTCTTGATACCATCCAGCCCGGCCAATAACATCGCGGGGAATGCCAGGTAAGGATTGCAACTTGAATCCGGACAGCGGTACTCAATCCGTTTGGCCTTGGTGCTCTTGGAATAGAGCGGGATGCGGATCGAGGCGCTACGGTTACGCTGAGAGTAGACCAGGTTGATGGGGGCTTCGTAGCCGGGTACCAGTCTACGATAAGAATTGGTGGTCGGGGCGCATAATGCTAACAGCGACGGTGAGTGAGCAATCAGGCCGCCGATGTAGTATTTGCACGTCTGGCTGATTCCGCCGTATCCCTTGGCATCATAAAACTTGTTGGTGTCGCCTTTCCACAGACTCTGGTGAACGTGCATGCCGGAACCGTTATCCTGGAAGAGCGGCTTGGGCATAAAGGTTACGGTGAAACCGTTCTGGATGGCGACATTCTTGGCGATATATTTGTACATCATTACTTTGTCTGCCTGACGCAGTAATGTATCGAAGCGCATACCGAACTCTACCTGACCGCCGGTGGCAACTTCATGATGATGCTTTTCAATATCGATGCCGGCCGCCACCATCTTGAGGGCCATTTCGGTGCGGATATCATGCATCTGGTCGGTAGGCGGACACGGGAAATAACCTTCTTTGTGGCGCGGTCTGTATCCGAGGTTAGGCTCTGAGTTATCGCCGGAATTCCAGATACCTTCCTGAGAATCGATTTCGTAGAAACTGGAATGACTGGTGGTCTCGAAAGCGATACTGTTGAAAATGAAAAATTCGAGTTCAGGTCCCCAGAAGCTTGTATCGGCGATGCCGGTGGATTTAAGATATGCCTCGGCTTTCTTGGCGACATAGCGGGGGTCATGGTCATAGGCCTTGCCGTCCATCGGGTCGCGAACGTCGCAGATGAGGCTTAATGTCGAGGGCGTCAATATCGGATCAACTACCGCAGTAGCCGGGTCAGGGAAGAGCAACATATCGCTCTCGTGAATCGGACGAAAGCCTCTGATAGAGGAACCGTCGAACCCATTCCCTTCCTCGAATAAATCCTCTAATTCTTTTATGGGCAGTGTGTAATGCTGCCATGTCCCCGGGAGGTCGATGAATTTCAGGTCGATGAATTGACATTTATTGTCTTTTGCCAGTTTCAGGACATCCTGATAACCGGATGGTGAAGTTGGTGCCATTTTCTCTCCTTATAATTTAATAAATATTTTTAACTTTTAACTAGAGTATAAGCACGATTTATTATGCTTCTAATAAATGACGCTTTTCGAAAGCTATAAATTATTTTTGTTACATAGGCCGCTCCGAAATCCATATTTATTTTTGCCTAATTACACGGCGTTGATGCCAGAATCACCCGTACTTACTCTTATCACATCCTCTATGGGGATGACAAAGATTTTACCATCGCCAATTTCACCTGTTTTAGCACCTTTCACAATGGCGCTCAATACCTGTGATACATCATCATCATTGACAACCAATTCTATTTTCAGTTTTGGTAGAACCCCCAACCCCTTGGACATCCAGTTAATGGGAAATCTTTCCCGTCTACCCATACCGGTTACTTCGGCTATTGTCATGCCATGGTAACCTAAAGTCGCCAGCAACATTTTGACCCGTTCCAGCTTCTCTTTCCGAATGATCGCTTCAATCTTCTTCATCTCAACTGGTCTCCACTAACCCACCCAAAATGGGTGAGATGCCAGGATTTACTTGTTTTTATGTTAAATGTTCTTTAAATCTATAACCCAATCCCCTGACCGAAACCAGCCGTCTTGGCCGGTGTGGATTAGCTTCAAGTTTTTTCCTAAGACGACATATTATTACATTAATAGCGCCATCCTCATCAACCAAGCCCGGAGTTGAAATGACCTGAAGAACTTCTGAACGTTTGACCACCTTTCCTCTGTTACGGGCAAAAAGATAGAGCAAGTCAAATTCCTTTACTGTCAAATCGATTTCCGTTTGTCCCATCTTGACCTGGTAGCCGACGGGGTCGATGTAAAGGTCGTTTAATAATAATTCTTCCTGTTTTAATTGTGTATTTGAGCCTTCCATAATAGTTCTCCAATTGTTGATGAAATCACAGGTAACTTCATAATTTAATCCGGACTGTTTATGTCGTCTTGAGTAAGTTGCGGTTTTTTAACGAGGACTTCATGGCCCTGTTTGCGAGTATTAAGAACAAACCAGACTACGCCGACAGCTAACCAAACGATGACCATCGCCAAAGCAATAACCGTGTCGTGTGATGTACTACCCCCTGCTTTGAAGCTCAGCACTACCACCCCTATAAGCATCATGAGGTTAGCCATGAAACCGAGTAAAGGAACTATCTTATGTTTCATAAAATTGGCGCCCGGCCGGCTCCAGAAAGCAACCAGACATATTAGATTGGTTATCCCGTAAACCAGGAACGTGCCTGTATTCGATGCCAGTGTAATCTGAGTCAGATTATCAACATTAAGAACACCATATGCGCCAAAGACAGCGGAGACTGCGACCAGAACCCAAATGCCCCACTGCGGGGTGGCAAAACGTCCATGCAACAGTCCGAATATGGAAGGCAACTCCTTGTCTTTGCTCATGGCATAAGTGATGCGGACACCGGTATTCAGACAGGCCAAGGTCGTTCCGATAAGAGCCAGCACGACCGTAAATGCCATTACCAGCACGAGGGCAAGCCCGGTCCCTCCAAGCATCTTATCTCCGATTAGCCTTATCATGTCGCCGATGGGCGCTCCTGAAGCACCGGCCGCAGCATAACCGGTCAAGGCCGTCCCGTTTGCCGCAGTTGAAACCAGTTGAGTGTTGACAAAGTAATTGGCGGCGAAGTATTCGAACAAATAGGCAAAGACGCCCTGGATAACTAGTGAAAGCAGAATAGCTTTACGTATATCCTTTTTGGGATTGATGGCTTCAGAGCCAAAAGCCGTCACCGACTCGAATCCTACTAATAACAGGATGGCGATGGTCGATTGGAATATCACATTGGTAAAATTATGCGGAAGCAGAATGGATGGCACAGTCGCAGCGTATGTTAACCCAGGGTGAGCAACCCGGTATATGATTGCCAGTATTGAAAATAACATCAGGGAAACCAGTTGAATCGCATTAATCACTACCGAGGTTATGGTAGAACCGGTGACGCCTCGGAAGGCAATATATCCGTTAATAATGGCGAAGACTGCTGCGACCAGTATTTCCTCTGGAACGTTCAGCGCAATACCAAATAGCCCGAAGATGTAGACAATCAAAGTGGCCGAGAAAGCGACCATGATACCAGGATATATCCAATAATACAGATGGGAAATCCACCCTATGCCGAATTTGGCAATACGAGCATATTGTCGGTGATGAGCCTTTTCCTTTTCCAGAAGAGCGGCCTCAGCGAAGTAGTATGATGAACCGCTGCCTGCTTTCGGATAAATATCCGAGAGTTCACCATAAGAAATAGCGGTAAGAAATGCAAGAACGAGAGCAGCGACCAGACCCGTCCACATCTCACCGGCGGTGGAAATGGCTCCATTCATTTGAGCGGCTTGCAGTTGGAACGTGGTCCACAGAAATGCCCCCGGCGCAATCAGCGCCATGGCATTTACGGTGAGAGAAGTAAGATTTAGAGTTCTTTTAATCCCTGTTGTTGACTGCGTGCTGGGTGCTTTTGCAGTCGTTTGTTTTGCTTCCATTTTCTCCCCCTTCGCACAGGTTCTGTAGTAATAACAACGTTCTTAAACAGCTAACTGCGCAATAACTTATACTTTTAGTTTAGGAGAGAGATGTTTCGAACATATTATCAGCAGATGTCATTCATGTTAATTTTATTGCAAATATATTACAGGTTGGAGGCAATTTTATTCGCATAGGCCGATTGATACTATACTATGCCGGGCGCAATGGTAATAAAAGCTAATAGAGATTCGTCTCCAATCAAAATATAACGTCTCGTGATTTCTAATAAGAACTCCCAAATAGCCTCTTTTGTAATTACTAATTAGCTTTTAAGATATCAAGATACCGTCAAGAAACTATTCTTCAATTTAAAAAATTTCGATATTAATGATTTACCATTCTATTGCAAACCGCTGGTTTGTGTCCTTAATCAGTTTAATGCTATTGCGTAGGCCTATGGCTTTGTCTCCTTGCCCACTATTTTCACACTGTTTTACGATTGCATCGATGATTTGTATATATGCCTTGATTTCCGCAATGTATTTTTTAGTCCATCGTGGCTGTATCCGGTCCCAAATATTTAATTTTTTAGACTCACTCTCTACCAATAAAAGAAGGGTAATTTTAGTCATCATTCGAGCCTGAACATTTTGTATCCGGTCAAAAGAAATACCCTTAATATTTACACTCGATAGTTCTTCATCGAATATAATTGGTAGCCCGCTGCTTTTAGAATCGATAATCCCTAAAAACTTCCCGATAATTTTATCGGCGGGTATTTTCCCTAGCCGGTTCCAGTATTCCATTAATGTGCCTGATTTGATGGCTTTACACATCAAGAGCGCGTCTGGAGAGGGTCTTTTTCCCAGTTCCCCCTGGTGTTCATCAGGTTTACTCAATATGATGAAATTGCTCGTGTTGTGAACATCCTGATTTAAATCCTTGGTCGAGGTCACTTCTTCCCAATATAGTTCCATATTTTGAAGCATAACATGGGATAAAGCATCAAAATATCAAGAAAATGTCAAGAATTAGGTACGACAAATAATATCTTGTGATTTAAAAAAGTGGCTTTTACAAAAGCCCCTAATGTAAAATGGCACTTTGGATAGGCAATCGGCAGTTTTCTAACAAACTTACAAACTATCAGCTTACGTGATATCAATTGTTATCTCGTTAAAGTAGTTACCCCCCACTAAGATTTGATGACGCATAAAAAAGCCCGTCTCTATTACAAAGCGGGCTTTTTATGGCATTGATGAATCAATGGGGGAGAGAATATAATCATTTACGACCGCACAGTGCCAAGAATTACCGACCATCCGCACCTGAAGCTAAAATGTCCTTTGCTCTAACATAAGGGAGGGTACAAGTATTGGGGTCAGGTCAATTGAAGATAGAGCGAGAAGGTAAATGTGAAGATTTTACTCTATGGTTATGTGAGGTGGACCCCATTGTTAGGACAGCAATGGGGCTAAATTAAGATAGTGTCCTGCTGTATCAATGGTACCTTGTGTTAACGATTCTATCACACCTTTCTCAGGCTCTTCAAAGGGGGTGGGGGCAAATAACTCGCCCGGTGTCCGATACCAGAGTGCCTGGTGGGGACGTGCATTGTTGTAGAAACGGAAATAGTCCCCAATCCCGATTCGGGCATCTTTCCCATTCTGATATGCTTTTAAGTACACCTCCTCATATTTCACTGTTCTCCATAACCTCTCGATAAACAGGTTGTCTCTGTAACTTCCTTTCCCATCCATGCTAATCTTGATTCCATGTTGCTCTAAAAGCCCGGTGAAAGCCTTGCCTGTGAATTGTGATCCCTGGTCAGTATTAAAAACATCCGGGGTGCCTTTCTTGAGCGCCTCTTCGAGTGCCCACACACAGAAGTCAGCGTCCAAGGTGTTTGATAACCTCCACGCCAATACATACCGGCTGTACCAGTCCATGATGACTACCAGATACATGAAACCGTGTGCCATAGGTATGTAAGTGATGTCAGCACACCACACTTGATTTGGCCGTGTTATTTCCATACCAGTTAAAAGATACGGGTAGATTTTATTACCCGGTCCCGGCGGGCTAGTCCGAGGACGGCGGTAGATGGCCTTCAAACCCATTAATTGCATCAGCCGCCGTACGTGTTTCCGGTTAACATTGTGGTGTTTACTCTTTAGCCAAGCTGCCATCTTGCGGGTTCCATAGAACGGTGTGACCATGTATTGGCAGTCAATCAGCTTCATTAGATTAAGGTCATTGTCAGAGACTCCTATCGGCTGATAATACAACCCAGAGCGACTGATATCCAACAATTTACACTGACTGGTCACGGAGAGTGATGGACGGCGGCGATCAACAGCAGCACGCCTTTGGCTTACTTCCACCGCTCCAACCCTTTCTCTAAAAAATCCTTCTCTACTTTCAGCTGTCCAATCTGCTGGTAAAGCTGATTTATCAGTCCTTTCTCATCCTTGATCTTCTTGTTGGGATCAGCGCCAAAGATATTGGCAGCTCCTGCTACCAGTTCTCTCTTCCATTTATTGATTTGGGTCGGGTGGACCTCAAAACGGATGGCTAATTCCGCGATGGTCTCTTCGCCCTTTAGTGCTTCCATGGCAACCCGGGCTTTAAAGTCCGGATTATACTGTTTGCGGCTCTTTTTCAATTTCCTGCTCCTTCGTATTCTCTTATTTTAGGAGCAGAACTCTATCTTAACAACCTGTCCAGTTTTTGGGGACCACCTCAGGATGACTGTTTATTCGTTCGATTTTTCCGGGACAAATAACAACTGCCATTCTTTTAAATAATGACGATTCGTATGCAATGTATCTTATTGGATATTTTACAAAAACGAAGCTAAAAACGTTTTCACTCGACACTAACGAATCACCGGTTTGACCGTTGGTGTCATGCTATGTTGCCCTCACAACGCAAAAAACGTAAACCCGTTGAACCCCCATTTGATATACGCGAAGACCTTACACCATGCATATGCCCTTGTAATATTGTTGACATCGGTTATGCCTTTAGTCATTTTACTGGGGACAATTATTTTCCTAAGAGTCTATTAAGGAGGTGTAGGGAGTATTTGCGATTAAAACCCTGGAGGGTTTCTTTTATTAACAGGTTAAGCAAAATCAGCAACAAATATTTTTGGAGGAAAAATGTTAAACAAAATCAACAAAGCCCTAAAGAACTTGTCCCATGGTCAGAAAGGCATGACCGGCCTTGAGACCGCAATCATCCTGATTGCCTTCGTCACGGTCGCCTCGGTACTTGCCTACAGCGTCCTCTCAGCCGGTATCTTCTCATCTGAGAAAGGCAAAGAAACCGTGTACTCCGGTTTACAGCAAGCACAGAGCACTCTGGAAATCAAGAGTTCCGTTCTCGGTTTAAGCAACAACGGATCCAAACTTGATCAGGTTCAGTTCAATGTTGCTCTATCCATCCCGACTCAGAGTGTCGACTCCAGCGCTGTCGTCGTCAATTATTGGGATAATTTAACCCATACCGAAGGAGCAGCCTTCACATTGGCACTGGCAAGCGGCTCAACCGAGCGTGGTTCTGCAGCCATGATCGAAGGCGACGAGGAATTTACCTGTACGGTTACTATTCCTTCGGATGCTACTCTAGTTGGGTATGACACCTTCAATATCCAGGTTGTGCCGCCCACCGGTGCTTCTATCACTATCACCAGAACTCTGCCGAATGCCATTAACAAAGTCATGAACCTGAACTAGTAAAAAAGAAACAGACACAACAATCAACACAACAGATTCTGGCACCCCCTTACAATGGGGGTGCCAGAAATTCAGATAACGGAGATAGTTTGCGATGGAAATATCAGAAACAGTAAAACGGCTTGATGGTGAGGTAAAGGTAATGAAAACTGAAATTCAGGCCATTTTACTTGATATTAGAGAAGTCTATCTCAATCGTGAAAACCCTTTTAATCCTGAAGTAACTACCCCCATTATCAGTTCCGCTTCCGCTGAACCTTTGGTGGATAAAAAAGCCGCTATACCCCAAAAAGAGAAGGAAGATAATACAGAAAACGAAGAGGACAATGCGTTACCGGAAATGGCTGATGAAGAAGAGCACTTACTGGAAAATCAGTCAGCAGAAGAAAGTGAACCGGAGGAAGAGAGTATGGACACCCAAGAAGAAACAGCCCAGGAGGGGGTGAACGAAGGGGCATGGGGGCATGGGGTCTTGAAACTGTACCTGTGTCGGCTAAGATGTCTTCTAACGGACATAACGGACACAATGGTTCTAACGGCAAAATAGACCTGTCAAAGATCGCTGAGATGAATCAGTGGGTAAATGAGTCTGTTCGCACACTTGGTTATGACAAAACCGAATCAATTCTGGATGTTGCAGAAATTGTTGGGCATATGAAACTGGAACTCAAGGTAATCCTCATCAAATTTGCGAAACGTGTTCCCGTTCAGGAAATTACCCTGTCTCCTTCAACACGTGATTTTATAAATTTATTAGCGAAATTAGAAGGTCTCCTGGGGATGAACAGCAAATCCGATGAGATTGGTCTGCTCTCCATTTTCTGCCAGGAAAGATAAACATCGACGGTTTTAATCTGAATAAAACCTCATATCTCATATTATCTTGATTTTCTGTATTCTCCCGCTGGAATAATAACGCCTTCAAGCTTATGATGTAATCTATTTGAAACACAAAGTTAACACAAACGTAATCTACTGATAACCTGTCTGAAACATATCCCCCTTAAACTGAAAGTATAAGTTATTGCGCAGTTAGCAGCCTTAATGTTTCTATCGTACCGCTGAAACTGTGCTAAGGGGGAGAAAATGGAAGCCAGACAATCGGCTGCAAAAGTAACCGGTACGCAGTCAACAGGCGGGATAAAAAGGACCCTAAATCTGACATCCCTTACCGTAAATGCCATGGCACTGATTGCGCCGGGGGCATTTTTATGGACTACCTTCCAACTGCAAGCCTCCCAAATGAACGGGACAATCTCAACAGCCGGTGAGATGTGGACGGGTCTGGTTGCTGCTCTCGTCCTGGCCTTTCTTACCGCTATTTCTTATGCCGAGCTCTCGGATATTTATCCCAGAGCCGGGAGCGGTTCATCATATTACTTCGCCGAAGCAGCTCTTCTGGAAAAAGATAAAGCGCACCATCGGCAGTATTCACGTATCGCCAAATTCGGCATCGGCTGGATTTCCCACCTTTATTATTGGATATATCCGGGTATCATGGTCGCGTTCTCAGCTACGTTAATTGTCTACATCTTCAGCCTGTTCGGCATCAATTTAGTGATTTGGGAGAAAATACTGGCCGCAGCCATTTTCGCGGTGATTAACGGATATATTGCCTTCCGTGGTGTTACCGGCTCGACCATCACTTCTGTAGTTATCAACGCCATTCAACTGGTTTTTCTGCTGGCATTTTCAGTGCTGGCAATAGTCTATCGTGTGGCTCATCCCGGGCTGGCTTATGCCGCCTCGGTACCATCTATACTGCTGCCGCATAATTTTACCAACGTGATATTCCAATCGACCATCGCCATCCTGTTATTAGTAGGATTCGAGTCGGTGACTGCTTTTGGCGCCGAAGCCATCAACCCCAAGAAGGATATCCGGCGCGCTATTTTGCTCTCACTGGTTATCCAGGGCGTCTTTGCCTATTTGTTCGAATACTTCGCCGCTAATTACTTTGTCAACACACAACTGGTCTCAACTGCTGCAAACGGGGCGACAGTAACCGGTTATGCCGCGGCCGGTGCTTCAGGAGCGCCCATCGGGGATATGATTCGTTTAATCGGAGATAAAATGCTCGGCGGAACGGGGCTTGCCCTTGTTCTGGTGATGGCATTCACGGTCGTGCTGGCTCTTATCGGAACAACTTTGGCCTGTCTCAATACCGGCGTCCGTATCACTTATGCCATGAGCAAGGATAAAGAGTTACCTTCCGTATTCGGACTGTTACATGGACGATTTGCCACCCCGCAATGGGGCATCTGGGTTCTGGTAATAGTATCAGCGGCCTTCGGAGCTTACGGCGTCATTAACGTCGACAATCTGACTCAGATTACGCTTGCATCGAACACAGGTACTTTCCTGATTTACGGACTCACAAATTTGATCTGTCTGGTTGCCTTCTGGAGCCGGCCGGGAGCCAATTTTATGAAACATAAGATAGTTCCTCTACTCGGTTTTCTGGCTAACCTCATGATGCTCGTAGGAGTAGTGATATTGAGCTTTAAAGCCGGCGGTAGCACCTCACGGGATACCGTTCTGGCCCTGGCAATGGTGGTCGTCTGGTTAGGTGTTGGAGTGGTGTGGTTTGTCCTTAATACCAGGAAACAGGGACGGGAAGTGTTGGTAAAAAGCAAACCCCAACTTACTCAGGACGATTTGAATAGTCAGGATTAAATACTGGAATGGAATAAATGGATAGCGTCGCAGAAAGAATTCCTTTGTTTATACCCCCGACCAGCCCCGATGGCATGGTCGGGGATTCCGTTTTGTGCCGAGCGGTTACCCACCGGGGTTTGGTCCGTTTACACAACGAAGATGCTTTTTGCGTACTTTCCAGAGAAGACCGTCACCTCTTTGCAGTTTCCGATGGGCTGGGAGGGCATCGTGGAGGTAGTATCGCCAGCGACATAGCTATCAAGACGATCGAGAGCGAATTTACAAATTGGAAGGGCAAAGGCGCGGACCGGTTTGTCGTCAAGACAATCCAGCATGCTAATCAGGAAATCTTCAGTACTACGCAGTCTCATCCTGAACTGATCAGCATGCAAACAACAGCAACAGTTGTTGCATTGGAAAAGAATTCATTAGCAATTGGGCATGTCGGCGATTGCCGACTTTACCGTGTAAGGAACGGACGCGTCGCAATATTAACACATGACCATTCGCAAGCTGCTGAACTACTCCGGTTACATCTGATTTCACCGGAAGACGCCTCGCAACATCCCGGAAGACATCAACTCACCCGGTCGGTCGGTTCATCGCCTTTTCTCCGTGTGGATTTGGTGAAAGATAAGGTTTATACAGGTGATTCTTTCATTCTATGCAGCGACGGGCTCTGGTCTGAGCTTTCGGATGATGTGATTAAAGAAGCCCTGCTCGAAAATGATATCGGTAAATCATTAGAGCAATTAGTCGGCATGGTATTGACCGCCGGAGCCCCTGATAATATCACAGCGATAGTGTTTCGTATCCGCTAAACGAAGTCGCTCCGTGATAACCGATTCGCTGATTTGTGATAAAATGACTTCCGAGACAACCGTGATTATTCAGAGTTACGAAGGTTTTACCGATGTTTGAAAAGGGCACCATGGTCTGCGGCTACGAGATATTGGAGTCAATCGGTTCCGGAGGACTGAGCCAGGACTACAAAGCCCGTGGTTCTGACGGCTCTATTGTAGCATTGAAGTTTCCCTCACCCGAGTTGGTTGGCGATCCGGCAACCTACGAACGCTTCCTGCGTGAGTTAAAAATAGGCCGACAACTGGCACATCCGGCAATTCCGCAAGCTCTTTCAATTATTGAAGAACGCCCCGGTCCCTGCCTGGTTCTGGAATATATCGACGGGAAGTCTTTGCGGGCTGTTTTACAGGACCACGCGCCGCTGTCACTGGAGCAATCATTGGATTTTATCGGCCAATTGGCCGAAGCCTTGGGTTACCTTCATAATAATGGCGTGTATCATCGCGATTTAAAACCGGAAAACGTCCTCGTCGATCCCAGCGGGAAGGTTCATATCATCGATTTTAGCATTGCTCTTTTACAGGGCGCGCGCCGCGTCACGTGGAGTAACCTTTCCGATGTATTAGGTACTCCGGATTATATGTCTCCCGAACAGATTAAGGGAAAACGCGGCGATGCCCGTACCGACCTTTACGCCCTGGGAATCATGCTTTACGAAATGGTGGTCGGCTCGGTCCCGTTCCACGGCGATAATGCTCTAGCCGTAATGCATCAGCACCTCACTGCAACTGCATCTTTGCCGCGTCAATCTAATCCATCGATACCGCCGGCAATCGAAGCTATAATCATGAAGTCTATTCGAAAAAATGCGGCTGAGCGTTACCAGTCAGCCGAGGAATTTTTAAACGATTTAAAAAACTACCGGGGCTTGGATGTCTCTCAATTTCCCCATGGGCGGGAGCGAGTGACAGGCGTGGTCACCAACCGCCAAATTTGGGTAATGAGTGGCATTATTGCCTTCGGTTTTATAGCAGTCATCGGCTTAATCATCTTAATCGCTTTAATTTTACACCATTGATAGAGCACTACTGTTTACATTCTTTTTTCCATTATTCGTATATCAAACCAGAATCAGGGACGGCCGTTAATCCCTATCTCTGTTATTCTTAATTTCTGATCTGGTTCAGATAGATGGCATACACATATACTAGAGGATATGAAGATAAAAAGTGCCATTGCCACCGGCAGTATTGTTATTGGGAAACGGATTGGTGATATTTCCGCTGATGCGAACAAAAGACTGAAATGGTTTGATTACTACAATTCTCATGGTAAGAATGCCCGCCTTACCTGTCAACATTATGGTATAACACCGGACACCTTCTACAAGTGGAAGAGGAGATACCGACCGTACGAACTAAAAACGTTGGAGGAGCGTTCTCGCCGGCCGAAACGAGTTCGACAGCCGACCTGGAGCACCGTGCAAGTAGAGGCGGTACTCAAAATCAGAGAGGAATACCCTCGCTGGGGGAAAGAGAAACTGGCGAATCTATTGACGGGAAGTGGTGTTAAGATTTCCACCTCGATGGTGGGGAGGATACTCCGATATTTAAAAGACAGGGGCGCACTCAAAGAGCCGCTTCGCCAATCTATCTCGGCACGAAAGAAGATGCGGTATCGGCCGTATGCTACTCGAAAACCGAAAGAATATACAGCCCGGCTACCTGGTGACATCGTACAGGTAGATACGATGGACGTGAGACCTTTACCCGGAGTCATCATCAAGCATTTCTCTGCCAGAGATATCATCTCCAGGTGGGATGTGGTGGGGGCTTCCAGCAACGCCACTGCCACAACAGCAGCAGCCTTTATCAACGCAATCATCGCAAGGATGCCCTTTGAAGTGAGAGCGATACAGGTAGATGGTGGGTCTGAGTTTCAGAGTATCTTTGAGGAGACCTGCCAACAGTTGGGGATTAAGCTCTTTGTCCTGCCACCTCGTTCTCCCAAGCTGAACGGTCATGTGGAAAGGGCGAATCGAACTCACGCAGAAGAATTCTACGAAGTCACAGATGCTGAGTTCGATGTGCCGAGCATCAATGTCGCCTTAAGACAGTGGGAGATGATCTATAATACCATCCGTCCCCATCAGGCTCTGCACTATTTGACGCCACACAACTTTCTATTGCAGAATTACTCAATAAACGCTAAGGAGAAAGTGTACGGGATCTACTGAGCCTATTCAATTTCTTGACATCTTGCAAACAGGGAATTATAATGCCTGCGAGAGTTACGAGTTCAATCGATTCGATTTTCATATTATGAGTTGAATTTCTAGATGTTGAAACACCACGCCGGGAGTATGAATTACAATGCCAGCTAAAAAAAGTAAAAACACCACAGTAGTTACCAGAATAAAAGCCGCCGTTATTCTCGTCGCTGGCATCATTATCTTAGTATTGGGCATCGGTATGTGGCAGAGCCCGGAAGTTGATTGGACCGGTTTTATGGGAGCATGGAGTTCACTGGGAGACGAGTTTAGCAGGTTGGGGCATGACCCGTTTGCAATACTCGGAATACTCGTAATCATTGTAGGCGTAATTCTCGCCTATTATGGTATTAAGCGTTTGGTCAGGGGAAAATCATAGCTGTAGACAACTGGCAATTTGTGGTATTATTATTCATTAAGCGAGTTTTAACTTAGGCGGGATTCTTAGTGAAAATAGTTGTTGTTGATGATTCACCGGAGATTGTAGAGGTAGTATCGATATGCCTCCAATTACGCTGGAGTGACGCAATTCTCCTATCTGCCAGCAACGGTATCAAAGGGTTAGAGCTGGTCAGAACTCAAAAACCGGATATTGTAATTCTGGACGTAAATCTGCCAGACCTCGACGGTTTTGAAATTCTGCAAGAGATCCGACGCTTTTCCAACGTGCCGGTAGTGATGTTGACGGTCAAAGGTAAAGACCTGGATATTGCGCGTGGATTAGCCCTTGGCGCCGATGATTATGTGGTCAAGCCTTTCAGCAATATTGAACTTATTGCCAGGGTAGAAACCGCAATGCGGCACTCGCATACCGAGAATCCGCTAAATACTGAAACAAAAACCTCAAACACCGATTTAACGATCGATAGTACCGGTAGTATCAAGCACGAAGAAGAACAGTAATCCATTTTACAAATACACCGCTACTACTATCGCATCTTTTACATTGTGTTCATCGAAAAATATGACCGCCAGTCTTCGACCGGTTATCATTTCTGCTACAGGTAAATTGCGGGCCACCGAAACCCCTTCCAGATAAGTCTTGAGACTACCAGCAATCTCAATCGTAGCCGTGTAATTTCCGGAATTAAAACTTCTTAAAATTGCTTCCTTCATAATCATGTTAATCTATACCCCGCCCACCAAAAGGCTCTGCGTGTATTCACTACGATCAGGGCGGTAACTCAAGAGTATTCCTACTACCCGTCTTTTAGCGTTCGATAATCCTGCCCGGTTATCTGTGATATCAATAACATCGGATAATTGCTGGCCACAATTTACCGGGATATTTATCATCCCGCTAACCGATTCTATCTGTGTCTTTCGTAAAACGGCACTACCACGTGCCTGTCCCGCGGCAATGGTACTGATATTCCGATCAGTTATTTGCATTACCTTGTCGTAAAAACATTCCGTTTGCTCCCAGGAAAATGCATCCACAATAATCGGCGTTCCGCTACCGGTGTCATAATCTTCAACACGAACCTGATGGTTCTGCCAGTCATTTAAATGGTATTTCCCCTGGAAAATGACGTGAGACTGTCCGTAAGAGTAAACCGTGCTATCTGAAGATTGGGGATTAACCAGGGAAGCTTTCACACCATCGATAAATATCAAATCGGGAACGAAGGAAAGCAGACGGGTGATAATAAGATCGCCCCTATCATCGGGATGGATGGTGAAATCGGGATAAAAACCATTGATCGTTGACGACTCCGATTTCACCTCCAGTTTCAAGCCGACTCTAGCAAGAACAAACTGCAAAATCTGTTTTACACTCATCTCGTTTGAATCCTTGTTCCATCGAAATTGGTGTCTGGCACGCCAGTTCTCCAATAAGCGCCAACCATCAACGCCATACAGTGAAAGAGTGTTTTTACCATCGGAATTAATATGTTCCCATCCTCCCAGCCAAAAAGCCGGACCCGGACTTACTTCATTACCTTGTGTAGTAATATAGCCGGGACTGAATTCAATTTGACTGCCAATCTTCAATATTGCCAGATTGCCTTCACCCGGAGATCGATATCTGCCATCGTCGTTTTTAAGGTCGATGCCAAGACGCCCCGCGCGGGGTAGTGTTTCATATTTAGCCGAGATGACATCGGCGGTTATATCCAAACTGGACTCAGCCAGGTTTCCGCGCCAGACGCCGCTAGCAGTTGATAACCAGGCATAGTTCCCCGAATGGGAAATTGCTATGCCGTATTCACACGAGAGGTTAAAAGGCACCGGCTCGCGCCAGAGATTATCAATAAAACCGGCATCAGGGATTGAGTGTGTCCAGAAAGGCCGACTATAGCTCTGAACGCCATTGAATTTCTCCACATAAAAAGCCCGATAAACGTCGGGCTTGTCTGTAAATACAGCGCCGTATAAAAAATCACCGCCGGCGGGTGCCGCAGCCAGCTCTTTTAAAGGCGACCATACGCCAGTTGATACATTACCGCCATCGCCGTAAACTAATGACCATACCATAAAATTACCAATTGAATCTTGTCCCGTTATCAGTAAATTCCAATCTGAGCTATAGACAACCCCCACACTGGAAAGTTCGCCGGTATTTTTATCCCAAACAGCTTTCGTCTGCCAGCTGCCGCCCACACATTTTTTGATAAAAAGAGATGTCTGGTTAGTGAAGAATACTGCCAGATTCCCGTTAGACTTATAAGCGACTGCTAAACCGTGAACATCGGTCGTAGGTGAATAGTCCAGCAATTCCGGACTGGACCAGCTTACGCCATAATCAATACTTTTTAGACGTCTTAGTTCACGATTGCTGTTAATCCAGAAAATAGAAACCTCGGCCCCATATGACGCTGCCGCTACGGCCAGACAATTAGTCTGGCCGGTGTAAGTCCAGACGCTAAAATCAGACTGAGGACCGGGATTTGCCACCCGTTGACGATAGAGTTTGCAACTATCAGATGGTAATGTGATCCTAACCCTGATAAGCGAACCGTCGCCTGCCGAAGTCAGCCCGTGAAGGTATTCGGTTTCAGTCCCCTGATATAACCTTTCCCAGTTAATCCGCGTAATACCGGCCATTTTGTTTTTTACATCGACTTTTACAAATGGAGTGCCGCTCGCCGCTTGCTGTGCAGTCAACAATGTTGCTGATAGAGTCCTCATCCGTCACCTTCACCTATTTCCTTTACGGACCATAATCAGTGCTTTTAGATACCAGTTGAGAAAACGGCCGATAAAGCGAATGCACTCTAACCCGGTTCTTCCTACCCAACCTTTTCAGTTCTTGACGGAAAAAGTCGAGTTTCTCGCGCCCCCAACCGAGAAGCTCAGCGGCAGTCGCAGTTCCGCCGGTATTAACACGATTGACGGCATAAACTGCCCATTCTGTTGCAGCATAGCCGCAAGCGCCTGCAGCAATTAAATCTTCATGCCATGCAGCAATCGTGGAAGCGACAGTGTTAAGAGTATGCAGTTTGCCATAGTAAATATAGGTATTAGAACCATCGGGTATCTCTTCTCCAAGTAACGTTATGATATCACCCCATAGTGAAAACCGCTGATATCTTCGGGGGAAATAACCGACCGGATATTCCACAGCTTCGATCATAATGCAGTCGCTCAAGCTAGTAACATCGATTTCTCTTGAACCCGAAGTCGTGGCTATAACGGTTTTTTGTTCATACGGAACTGCATCCGAGTATTCTTTTACCGCATGGGTAATATGCCGGTCCAACTCATCATTTGTCCAGCGGTAGTTGTTAGCATCTTCATCGTGCAAATCGCGCCTGACAATAGCTCTCATGTCAACCAGATTCATCTTTCACCTCACTTAATAAGCCTTCAGCTATCAGCCTTCAGATTAAAGCTGATAACTGACAGCTGAAAGCCTATCGTACTCAGATTTAGTAGATGTATAAATTGCTGATTTAGTTATCCTGTACTCCGATAAGCGCGGCGGCTTTAATCGCACTGAAAAGAGCCAGGGATACGTACCATTTAATTCTGTTCCGGCTGGCGTCTTTGGTCTCTAAAGAACCGATCGGCTCTACGGTAACAAAACCGGGCGCGGTTAGCCCACAGAGAGCGCCTTCACCTATTTGCAGGGCATAAATAGACGAGCATGTTCCTCCGGTAGTCGCCGTTTCGACCCCACCGGCAACCACGTGAGTATCCAGAATCCAATCACTGACGCCAATGGGAATGCCATCCCAGTACTGGACAAAATTGCCCCAATTGTCCCGGTTGGATTCCATCATCCCACCCGATCCCCTGACCAGCGCATTGATTTTACGCCGTGAGCGCCGGCTCATCAGCAAAATATCCGGCTTACCGCCCTTCACTGCATCAATCAATTGGTCCAGCATGGAAAGACTGAGAGTCGCGCCACTGGCACCGGCGGGAATCACCTGTGAGCTCGCCAAACCGGTATTGATCAATTTCCTCAAACCATCGAATTGTTTAACATTGCTCGCAGAATCGCCGTAAATGAAAGTATCTTCGAACTTGTTCTTGAGTGCTTTAGCTTTTAGTTCAATTACCGCGGCCTCGAGGTCCTGGACGTTACTACGTGTCGCTTTCAGGAAATTATCTACATCTGCGTCACCGCCCATAATTTTCAGATTGGCTAACTTTTGCTCGAAGGTCGGAGTTGACTCCGCCCACGAGTCACCGACATCATAGAAATCGACATCAGACAGCGTTTTCTCCTGATTGTAGGTCAGTCCGTTGCCAACAATTTCGATAAAGGGCAATGTCTGCAGAATTGGGGATTCCTTCACGATTGTTTCCACTACACCTTGGAGTAAAATATCATTGGAAAGTTTGGATGCTTCCGCTAATGTCACCGCCATTATTTTTTACCTCCTATCGCATATTGAATTTTTTCCCGCGGGGATAGCGCTGATAAATCCATAGTCCGTCTACCCGGAGCACCGGCAGGCACTTTAGTTTGCGATATTTCTTTTTCTACCGATTTTTTCACCTTCCCGATCAGGCTGATCGCCTTTCCCAAAGATTTGTCTACCGCCTCAACTGTGTCACCGCAGATGAGTTCCTCGGTAATCTCCGGATTCATCTGCATCACTTTGTTTTTATAGCTGGCCACTGCTCCGCTCAAAGTTTTCCCGAGGGTTATCAGTTGCTCTTGTAACTCGCCCTCCGACTTCCTCAAGGTAATAATTTCGCTCTCTTTACCGGCAATTGCTTGCTGGAGTTCAACCACTTTTTGCTCTAACGGGTTGGTATTGCCGGGACTATTTCCCTGTCCGTTTTCTTTATTTGCTTCCTCTGTCATCTTTCCTCCTTTTATTCATCTTTAACTTACCGCAGGTGCATCGTTATCTCTTACTCGCCAAACGCGCCCTTAGCAGGTCTTACATTCAGATTACGATTCATTTTTAGTATGGCGTCTCTTTCTTCCAGCCATCGGGTAAATTCAGTATCCGGGTCTTTCACTCCCACTTCATACATTGCAGTGTGTCTTGAATGAATGCCACCCTGTACCATCACCTGTTCGTTAGCCACTAATTGCGCCATATCACGCGGCAAAACCGGATTCCAGACAACTCTGAGACGATAACCTCCAAAATCATCGCCGCGATATTTCTCCAACAGTTTGAGAATCATCCGGTTTCTTTGGTTGTAGGCCACTGTCCGTATTGCCCTTTTTCGGCTAACTTTCTGCAGCAGCGGTTGCAATTCGATCTCCAGAGCCACTCCGGAGAGATTTGTTTCGTTACCGCCGAAAGCAGCCCGTGGCGATTCCGAGACATCATGCATGGTACGGTATAAAAGGTTGATATAATCGATGTGGAGTTGCACACCACCCCCTTGCAGCAAATCCAGCAGATAAGCCTTAGCATCTTCCGGTATGTTCCAGACGGCGCCGGGCTTGACGGCAATGTCCTCTGACTGTTCGACATTTTCCAATACTGCGACCGGATTACCTGATAATTCCAGAATACGTGATAGTTGTGACATCGTACGGTTAAATTCTCTCTGTGGTTCCATCATTTGTATCAGGTCGGAAATGCCCCAATTTTTCTTAGGCTCGCGAAGATTGGGGAAAACAACAAAGGGGATAAAGCCGTATGGGTTGGTTTTCTTCTCCAAACAGGTATCATCCACCCATAGTTCGAATTCAGCGGCCGTCCATAGTTCCACAACACCGGTAGTTTTACTTTTAGGCTTAATGCCGTATATCATCACAGCTACATCGCTATCGAGGTAATATCGCGAAGTCAACCGCCACACCCGTGTAGCATCATCACCGCCGTACCAGACGTAAATACCCTGAATATCCGGGGCAGTTACTCTGATACCTGCGGTTTCCGTATCCCAGATGACTTTATAAGCGGCGTCACCTAAGACAGCGCAATCGATTTCCGTCTCAAAATCCAGTTGTTCCAGACCGTTTTCCTCATAGACCTGTTGCAATGCTGCTTCAGCACGACGCGCTTTTTCTCTGCCTTCTGCAGAATCCTCAATCGGGTCAACCACATACTTGACGCCGGACATTAGATAGGAAGCCATTTTATCGACAACCACACGGGCATAATTAAAAGTCAGCCTCTTTTCTCCTGATCGTTCCCTGCCCGGCCATTGCGTTCCCTGATAGAAATCCAACAACTCCCGGTAGCGTCTTATCCAATCGGTATCCCGACGATTTAAATCACCGGGTTTGAAATTATCATTCAATCCTACTCTCCTTCACTTCTCCTCTCCCCTGACAAGGGGAGATTCAGAGGGATTTGTTATTGGATAATTGTTTTGTAATGACTTCTTACCGTTGTCCCCAAAGGCTACCTTCAATGACCTCTGAACCGTGCGCGTGCTGACTCCGAAGACCTGTGCCAGTTCCCCGATGCTTTTTCCTTCTCCGGTAAAGAGACGCGCCATTTCTTTAGCCCGTCGCCTCTTTAACAGTTTCTGTTTTCCGCCCGGCTCATCATAAACACATATCGGAAGATGACAATTCAGGCATGTTTGCGCAAATTCGCAACCTGCATCGTGATATTGACAATATTCCGGGGGCAGATCAACGACATAATCATCCATATTCTGCAAACTCACAGGCACCGCAAGGAAACTGGAATTACTCAAGCATCAATAACCGTTAACAATAATTGTTTTATACTTGACTGATGGAAATATATTAGTACACTTGTTCTATTATAGTCAACTGGGTTTTGCCGCCCGGGCATCCGCCATCCTGTCATTCTATGCCTCCCCACCCTTGTCATTCTGAGGAGCAGAGCGACGAAGAATCCTGGTGAGGGGAGGTGGGGCTTAGCCATTCCTCCACACCACCCCCAGACCCTTCGCTTTGCTCAGTATGAGAGAATGATGGGCTTAGGGTGACAAAAAACGAGACGTCAATGTGAGCACCACCCTTGTCATTCTGAGGAGCAAAGCGACGAAGAATCTGGGTGGGGGGGCGTGTACTTGCTCCACACCACCCTCAGATACATTCGCTTCGCTCAGTATGACAGAATGATGGGCTCAGAGTGACAAATGAAAGGGCTCATTGTGAAAAAATGGAAGGATAAAGGATAGTGGTGTTTTGCCCTTACTTTCTGCTAATATAATATTGTTTGCCCTATTGAGATTCTATGCATAGAATTGAAATCCGTCTCAAAAATCATCTTCCGGATGCCCGCGGTCTCGGTCTTGTCAAAGATATCGCCGACCTCGGTATCAAATCAGTATCCGTTGCTAAAGTAATAGATATTTATTATCTGGATGCCCGATTAACTAAATCCCAGCTTGAACTTATCTGCCGTGAACTTCTCGCCGACCCGGTGACCCAGGAATACCGCTTCGATTCCTTCGATATAGAGGCTAAAAAGATCGGCGTGCATATCATCGAGGTGGCTTACAAAGCCGGCGTCGTCGACCCGGTGGAAGAGACAGTCATGATTGGTCTCCGCGACCTTGATATCAAAGGCGTGAAAGCCGTCAAAACCGCCAAGCTGTACATCCTAGCAGGCAAATTAACCGCGAACCAACTGCAAAACATCGCGGGTAAACTTCTGGTGAATCCGATTATCCATAATGTCATTGAGCCGGGGGAATCTGTTTTCACCGCCAATCCGCAATATCATTTCGAATTAAAGCAAATCGATTTGCTGAAGAATGAAAAAACGGGAATGGCAGAAATCAGACGTAACTACACTTTTTCTGAAATCGAACTGACGGCAGTCCGTGATTATTATAAAAAACAGGGTAGAAACCCGACCGACGTCGAACTGGAAACGCTGGCACAAACATGGTCGGAGCACTGCGTACACAAGACTTTTAAAGCCAGGATTTCTTACGACGGTAAAACTGTCAATAACATTCTGAAAAGCACCATTGCACGTGTCACCAAAGAACTGGACAAACCGTGGTGCCTTTCGGTTTTCGTCGATAACTCCGGTGTGATTGACTTCGACGGTAGATGGGCGCTTTGTTTTAAAGTAGAAACCCATAACCATCCCTCCGCCGTGGAGCCTTACGGAGGAGCTGCTACCGGCATCGGTGGCGTCATCCGCGATCCGCTCGGAACCGGTTTGGGTGCCAAGCCCATTTTAAATACCGATGTTTTCTGTTTTGCGCCGCCGGATTTCCCCTACGAAAAACTGCCGAAAGGAGTTTTACATCCGCAGCGTATTTTCAAGGGTGTCCGTTCCGGTGTGGCTGACTACGGCAACCGGCTCGGCATACCCACTGTAAACGGAGCTATTCTATTTGACGACCGGTATCTGGCGAATCCCCTGGTTTACTGCGGGACGATGGGCTTGATGCCCGTGGACATGACACAGAAAGGCAAACACAATCCGGGTGATTTGATTGTTCTCCTGGGCGGTAAAACCGGCCGGGACGGCATTCACGGTGCCACATTTGCCTCCGAGCAACTTACCGATGAGTCGGGCGCAGTATCATATACTTCTGTCCAGATCGGCAACCCGATTGTAGAAAAGAAGGTTATCGATATTCTACTACAGGCTCGCGACAGAAAACTCTACAATCATATTACTGATTGCGGTGCCGGCGGTTTGTCGTCTGCCGTCGGGGAGATGGGTGAAAAGACCGGCGCCCTTGTCTATTTAGATAGAGTGCCGCTGAAATACGCCGGCTTGAATTATGCTGAAATCTGGATCTCCGAAGCGCAGGAGCGTATGGTCATTGCCGTACCGCCGGAAAATCTGGATGAAGTTTTAAAACTCTGCGCAAGTGAAGATGTTGAGGCAGCTGTCATCGGTGAATTTACCGGCGATAAGAGACTACATCTTTTCTATAAAGGCTATCAGGTGGCCGACCTCGATATGAAATTCCTGCACGAAGGCATCCCGCAATGGCAATTAAAAGCTGTGTTAAAACAGCCGGAATATCCGGAACCAAATTTTGCACAACCGAAAGATCTGGGGCAGTCGCTAAAAGATATTCTCGGCAGCTGGAACGTCTGCAGTAAAGAATGGGTTATCCGCCAATACGACCACGAAGTACAAGGTGGAACAGTCCTCAAACCTCTAGTGGGTATCACCAATGAAGGCCCCGGGGACGCAACCGTTATAAAGCCTGTATTTGACTCGGATAAAGGTGTTATTGTCGCTAACGGCATTAATCCCAAGTACGGTCAGCTCAGTCCTTATTGGATGACAGCTTCAGCCATCGATGAAGCTCTGCGCCAAATTATCGCTGTCGGCGGCAACTTAAAGCAGGTAGCGCTGTTGGACAATTTCTGCTGGGGTGATACCCGCAAACCGGAGATGCTTGGTGCGCTGGTGGAAGCGGCGCAGGCTTGCTATGATATCGCTAAAGTTTACGAGACGCCTTTCGTCTCCGGTAAAGACAGCCTCTATAATGAATTTGAATACGAAGGTAAAATCATCGCCATTCCTCATACCTTGCTGATTTCCGCCATGGGTATCGTAGAAGACGTGAAACGCTCAATCTCGATGGATTTCAAAAAGTCCGGCGATTTAATTTATGTCCTGGGCGAAACTAAGAACGAACTCGGCGCTTCTGCTTATCTGGATACCAGGGGATTCATTGGGAATAACGTACCGAAAGTAGAACCCGCGAGAGCCCGGATTCTGATGGAAAAACTCAGTCAAGCCTCCGAAAAAGGTCTGGTCAAAGCCTGCCATGATTGTAGCGAAGGCGGCATCGGCGTGGCGGTGGCAGAGATGGCATTTGCCGGTGGATTAGGGGCGCAAATTAGCGTGAAATTGGTGCCGGTCACTGAAAAAATCAACCGCGATGATTTTGTGCTGTTCTCGGAATCCAACAGTCGGTTTATTGCGGAGGTTGCGCCAGAAAACAAGGCTAAATTCGAGAAAATAATGCAGGGTACCATTTTCGCCGCTATCGGCACGATAAACGATACCGGGAAACTGGATATATTGGGATTAAACGGTAAAAATGTTCTTGACGAATCTATTAACGAGTTGAAAGAGGCTTGGCAAAAACCGCTGCGCTGGTAAAATGTGATGAATAAAGTAAAAGCTCTGGTAATCCGTGCTCCGGGCACTAACCGCGATGGTGAGGCCGTCTTTGCCTTTGAACTGGCAGGAGCTGAAGTTACACTGGCACACGTGAATCAACTGATTCGTGGCGAGTGTAACCTGTTCGACTACCAGATTTTCGTCATTCCCGGTGGTTTTAGTTATGGCGATGATATCGCCAGTGGAAAAGTGTTGGCTAACGAGTTAAGGATGAAATTCGGCAAAGATCTGCTTAAATTTGTTAATGACGGTAGACTGGTATTGGGTATCTGCAACGGCTTTCAGGTACTGGTTAAAGCTGGGATTTTGCCTCCGGTTAAAAAAGGCGATACTCCGCGCGTGACATTGACTAATAACGATTCCGGTAAGTTCGAATGCCGCTGGGTACATCTCGGTGTCAATCAGAAAAGTCCCTGCGTTTTTACAAAAGGGATGGAAGGTATGTATGTCCCTGTAGCACATGGGGAAGGTAAGTTTGCCGGGGATTTGAAAGCTATTTCTGACAGGAATATCGCTGTTTATTATACGGATGAACAAGGTAATAGAAACGCCGGCTACCCTTTTAATCCCAATGGCTCGGTGAAAAATATTGCCGGTATCTGCGATGATTCGGGAAGAGTGTTCGGCTTAATGCCTCATCCGGAGGACCATGTCCTCGGTACACAACATCCTCAATGGACGCGCTTAGGTCTAAAAAAACAAGGCGATTGTTTCCCCGTCTTTCAAAATGCCGTGAAGTGGGCAAAGAGTATCTAGCAAACACTCGCGTAGTTATTTAAGCATCGGGTTTCCCGTCTATCTTTTCCACTTCAATCGTGCATTCCGTAACTAGTGCCGCAAAAGCTCCTAAGGCTGCCAGCAAAGGCGCTGTCATGATTGCGATTGCCGCAGCCGGCGCGCCGATTGTCAGAGGAATCTCTAAAACCGTCCTGCCTTCGTGTATCACGCGTATGCGGCGGATATTACCTTCACGGATGAGTTGTTTTACCTTCTCAACCAGTTGACTACCCGACATAGTAAATTGTTCTGTTGACATTTTAGCCTCCTTTTCCCACTTGTTGCAAGTAGTTGCAGAACCCATTAAAGCAACTTCAAACGCCAAAGTAAAGTAACTTTATTGAATAAACCACTCTCGTAGAGTATACTCTATTTATGGGAAAGACAGGAATAAAAACAAAACACCTCCTCTCCATAACCGATCTTACGCCCCACGAGGTTCAATCTCTGCTCAATTATGCCATTGAGTTAAAATCACGCGGTTGGATTTCTCTGTTAAAGAACCGGACTCTGGCGATTCTCTTTGAGAAACCTTCTTTAAGGACCAGAGTTAGTTTTGAAGTGGCAATGCGGCAATTAGGCGGGCAGACTATCTATCTGTCGCCCGACGAAGTCGGGCTGGGAAAGAGGGAATCCATCCCGGATGTCGCCAGGGTTTTAAGCCGTTTTGTCGATGGGATAGTCTTGCGTACGTTTGCGCAACGCAATTTGGAAGTGCTGGCCGAATATTCTTCCGTGCCCGTTATCAACGCGTTGTCCGATTATGAACATCCCTGTCAGGCTTTAGCGGACTTGCTGACCATTTATGAGAAGAAAGGTAAGTTAAAAGGGTTGACATTCGGATATATTGGCGATGCGAATAATATGGCAAATAGTTTAATCCTTGCTTGTGCCATGACCGGGATGAACTTTAATATCGCGTCTCCCAAAGGATACACTATTGATAAAGCGGCCCTGAAAAAAGCCCGCAGTTATGCCAAAGATAGTGGCTCTAAAATATTTTGTTCGGAAGATCCGCGGGAAGCGGCTAAAAACGTTGATATCATCTATACCGATACCTGGACCAGCATGGGGCAGGAGGCAGAAGCAGAGGTTCGCCGTAAGGTATTTGCCGATTATCAGATTAATGAGAAATTACTCGCACTGACAAAGAAAAGCTCTATCATCATGCACTGTCTGCCGGCACACCACGGAGAAGAAGTAGCAGTGGGTATACTGGATAGTGCCCGTTCTGTGGTTTTCGACCAGGCCGAAAACAGGATGCACGCGCAGAAAGCCTTACTGGCATGGATGCTCGCTAAAAAATAACGAATTCTACCGCCACTCCTCTTTTTTCAAGTAGGAGTGAAATTTCCCAACATTCTGTATTTGGAGTGATTATTGAGTAAACCAATTGTAGCTATCATCGGACGGCAAAATGTGGGTAAGTCCACTCTGCTAAACCGTCTTGCCGGCAAGCGGATTTCTATTGTTGAAGACCTTCCGGGAACTACCCGCGACCGTGTTTTTGCCGATGTTTCCTGGAATGATAAAGCTTTTACACTGGTCGATACCGGCGGATTGGAATTGGGTATGGAAACAGAAATCGACCGGGGAGTTAAAGAACAAATCACTCAGGCAATGTCTGAGGCGGATGCCATTATTTTTATGGTTGATGTCAAGGATGGCATAATGCCCGCCGATACAGAAATTGCCGATCTTGTGCGGCGGCTAAAGAAGCCGACGCTCCTCGTGGCGAACAAAGCCGATAACGACAAATTGGAAGCACAGGCTGCTGAATTCTATCAATTAGGGCTGGGCGACCCCTTTGTTATCAGCGCCTATCACGGCCGTAGTACCGCGGAGTTAATCGAACAAATCATTGCGATGTTGCCTGAGACCACCCCGTCTTTGGATGAAGCTGATTTTATGAAAGTCGCAATTGTCGGAAAGCCCAATGTAGGCAAATCGATGCTTCTGAACGCCCTACTGGGTAAAGAACGGGTGATCGTCTCTGATGTGCCTGGGACAACACGCGATGCGATAGATACTACGTTTGACTTTTCAGGAAAAAATGTGTTACTTATAGATACGGCTGGCATTAGAAAAAGAGGGCAGGTGGAGACAGGAATTGAGCAGTACAGCGTTCTCCGCTCGATGCGCGCCATCGACAGGTGCGATGTAGCTCTCCTGGTACTTGACGCCACTGAAATGTTTTCGGCGCAAGACACACACATCGCCGGTTATATCCAGCAGGCGGTCAAGGGAATTTTGATTATCGTGAATAAATGGGATCTTGTTACCGGTGAAGATCGAGTCCTCTGGACGGAGAATACCAGAAAACAATTCAAATTCATGGCTTATGCTCCGGTACTGTTTATATCCGCGAAATTCGGAAAAGGAGTCAGCGAGGTGATGCCTCAGGCCTATAAGGTATACCAGGAGAGAATAAAACAAATCCCGGTTGCCGAACTCAATGGCGTAATACAGGATGCAATCGCCGCTCATAATATGCCGCGTAAAGGTAAAACTGTACTCTCTATCAAAGGTGTCACACAAACCGAAGTAAATCCGCCTACCTTTACATTCAAGGTTAATAATAGTAACATCGTTCACTTTTCCTACCGCCGTTTTCTGGAAAACAAGCTCCGTGAGGCATTCGGTTTTACCGGCACACCCTTACGTCTGGTATTTAAAACCGGGGGTGAGTCATGATAATTGCCATGATAACTGCCCGCTATCTTGCCTCGATAATTATCGGCTACCTGTTGGGGTCTATTCCATGGGGTTTGATTCTTGCTAAACGAATGGCAGGCAAAGATGTACGGGAGTGGGGAAGTGGGGCAATCGGAGCGACTAATGTAATGCGCACTGCCGGCAAGAAAGTAGCAATCCTCTCCGGTGCGTTGGATTTTATTAAAGGTGCCGCAGCTGTATTTATCGCTAAATTGATTGTCGGAACCAGTTATGTAGTAGTGGGTCGGCTTAGTTTCGGCCCGCTCTTTGGCGCAGTGCTGGGAGGGTTAGCGGCAGTGGCCGGTCATAGTTGGTCAATTTATCTCAAGTTTCACGGCGGAAAAGGTGTCGCTACATTCTTTGGTGGTTTGGTGGCTTTAGTCTGGTCTGTTGCTTTATTCGGCGGTGAAATTTTAGGTCTTGGCGCGGTTTCGACTCTCTTTATGTCGCTGGGTTCGATCGCCGGCGTGGTCGGTACTTACGCTATCCTTGTTCCGCTTACTATCTTTAGCGGTTGGTCTCCTGACTATCTGCTATATGCCTTTCTCGGTTCTGCGATAATTATCTACCAACACCGGGGTAATATCGTCCGTTTATTTAAGGGTATAGAACGGAAACTCGGACAGCAGGCTGAGAAAGTGCGTGTTCACTCCGGAGAACATACTAAAAAATCGTAGTTTATGTCTGCGTTGTTTTCAAAGGGTGCTACACCCATCATTCCATTTACAAATAGTCAAGAAGTTCGCGAGGATGTTTTATCACAATTTTAGCGCCTGAGGCTAATAATTCTTTTTTTGACCGGAAACCCCAGAGAGCACCGACCGCATACATACCCGCTGCATTAGCGGTTTTCATATCGATATCCGAATCTCCGAGATAAAGAAATTGTGATGGGTTAATGTCTAATTGTTTCGCTATCTGCAGTGAGGCTGTCGGGTCCGGTTTATTGGGCACGGAAGGTCTTGACCCGGCGACAAGGGCAAAATGCCAGTGCGATAGTAATTTGGAAACGCACGTATTAGTTAAATCATCGGCTTTATTGGACAAAACAGTTATCTTAATGTTTTTAGCAGTTAAATCATCCAATAATTCGGGAATACCCGGATAGGGATGAGTATGGTCTGCCCAATGAATTGCATATTCGGTATTAAGACGATCGAGTAATCTCTGCGCTGTCTCATTATCACGATGGTTTTCTGGAAGTGCGCGAAAAACCAGATTTTCCCTGCCTTCTCCGATTAACTTTTTATACGCTTCGGCATTGTGAGTCGGGAAACCCAGGTGTTCCAATCCCTTATTTACCGAATCGGCGAGGTCTTGAAGAGTATCTAATAAAGTCCCGTCGAGGTCGAACAAAACTGCCTTATATGTCAAATACCTACCCTTTGTCCTTTGCAATTAGAAACAATAAAACTGCTTATCCCAAACGATTTTTTAGTTCAGTAAACTGATTTCGTAATCTTTCAGGAAGTCGATCACCGAATTGCGAAAAGAACTTTTCCATCTTGGGAATTTCCAGTTTCCATGCGTCTGCATCGACCCTGAGTAATTCCTTCATGTTTTCATGAGAAACATTGAGACCTGTTAAATCCAAATCGCTATCGTCCGGTAAATACCCGATGGGCGTCTTTTTTGCGCCTACCTTGCCATCAACGCGTTCACACATCCACTTAAGAGCGCGGCTATTTTCTCCAAATCCGGGCCATAGGAATTTTCCATCGCCACTTTTACGGAACCAGTTAACATAGAATATTTTCGGCGCTTTTTTCTTAAGTTTGTCGCCCATCTCAAACCAATGCTGAAAATAATCCGCCATATTATAGCCGCAGAATGGCAGCATTGCGAAGGGATCATATCTAATACCAACGTCATCCAGGATTGCGGCGGTCGGTTCCGAAGCTGCTGTAGCTCCCATAAAAACACCGTGATCCCAATCAAATGCCTCCGTTACCAATGGAACCACGCCGGAACGACGTCCCCCGAAGACAAAGATGTCTATAGGCAGTCCTTCGGGTGTTTCCCAGTCGGGAGAAATAATCGGACACTGCGCTGCCGGAGTGGTGAAACGCGAGTTGGCATGGGCAGCCGGTTCTTTTTTATCCGGCGTCCAGTCACGGCCTTTCCAGTCAATCGTGTGGGCAGGCAAACCTTCCATCCCTTCCCACCAGACATCCCCGTCGTCAGTCAAAGCACAATTAGTGAAGATGGTATTCTTTTTTATTGTCTCCATTGCCATCGGGTTGGATTTATAAGAAGTACCTGGCGCCACTCCGAAGAACCCTGATTCGGCATTGATGGCCCTTAATCGACCATCATTGCCAATTTTCATCCAGGCAATATCATCGCCGATACACTCGGCTTTCCAGCCGGGAATTGTCGGTTGTATCATCGCTAAATTCGTCTTACCGCAAGCTGAAGGAAAAGCAGCTGTAAGGTGATACTGTCTGCCTTCCGGGCTTGTCAGCCGCAAGATAATCATATGCTCCGCCATCCATCCTTCGCGTTTTGCAATAGCTGAACCGAGGCGTAGCGCCAGGCATTTTTTCCCGAGAAGAGCGTTCCCACCGTAGCCGGAACCAAAAGACCAGATTGCATTCTCATCGGGGAAATGGCTGATATATTTTTTCTCTACGGGAGCACATGGCCAGGAAACATCTTTCTGCCCTTTTTCCAATGGAGCGCCGATGGAGTGGAGACATTGAATAAAATCTTCGCCCTTATTCAATAATTCAACTACTTTAACGCCGACACGCGTCATGATATGCATATTGCAGACCACATAAGGGCTGTCGGTAATCTCAACTGCCAGCTTCGACCACGGTGAGCCGACCGGTCCCATAGAGAATGGGATGATATACATCGTCCGCCCTTTCATACATCCCTTATACAGAGCCGTCATTGTCGGCTTTAATTCGTCGATATTTACCCAATTATTAGTTGGTCCCGCTTCATCTTTGTTTTTAGTGCTGATAAAAGTTCGTGATTCGACGCGCGCAACATCACTGGGGTCGGACCGGAATAAATGACTGTTGGGGCGCTTTTTCAGGGGTGTTGCCTTACCCTCTGCGACCATTTGCGTCATCAGTGCGGCATATTCTTCTTTACTTCCGTCGCACCAATAGACCTTATCAGGTTGACATAGACTGGAGACATCATTTACCCATTTATTTAGTTTCTCGTTCTTTATTTTATAAGCCATGCGAATTATCTCCTATTGGAAATTACACGGGGGATAATCTACAATTTCCCGCGCTTGCTATAAACAATAGTCTGAAGCATCCCGCTCAAAGCCAAATTGGCTTTATTGAAATAGCAACCCTTCTCGTAATTATATCACGGCTTAAAACGGGCGGGCTAAGGCTGCTAACAACAAAAGAGATGGATTTCTATAAAAACCTCCATCTCTTTTGAAATGATTCAAACCGAGCGTTTATTTGCTTGATTTCTTGAAGAGACTGGATGGCCACCAGCTCCACCGCCCGACGAGAGAAGCAATTGCAGGCACGAGAAGTGCTCTGACGATAAAAGTGTCTATTATCACTCCTACTGCAATCGCAGCTCCAATCTGTACTACCACCCGAAGTGGCGCTGTAATAAGAGTCGCAAAAGTACCGGCAAGAATAATGCCACAGGCTGTAATAACGCCGCCTGTATTGGCCACGGCGTGACTCACTGCCTCTTTCATTGGTCTCTGGTGTGCCTCTTCCCGAATCCGTGACATCAGGAAGATATTATAGTCGGCTCCCAGAGCTACCAGAATGACAAAGATAAATAGCGGTATCATGTAAATCATACTGCCTTGCTTCATCACATTGAGAAAAAGCCAGGTAGCGATACCAAGTGTAGTGCCATAATTCAGAAGAACTGTCGCCACCATATAGAGCGGCGCCACCAGGCTTTGCATCAGAATCATTATCACGATGAGAATACCGGCAATGGAAACACCGACAACCCTGCCAAAATCGGCATCGTTGGTGAGCATAATATCAGCACTTGTCGCGCTTTCACCCCCTAAATAATGAGTGCTTCCCGCCAGAGTGGAGGCGCTGACACTGCTTATTACCGTTTTCCTGATTTGTGCAACCGTATTGATGGTGCCTGATGAATATGGGTCCCCGCTGAGCACAATATTGATTCGGGCAATTGTGTTATCACTGGAAAAGTAAGTATTTTGAAGATACATTGTAAAGGGCGTATTGCCCTGCAATTCAAACTCACCAGCCAATCCGTCAAGATTATCAGCCACATTATCTATCGTACTTTGCAGTTGACCGAATATCACCGGTAAATCCGCCGGGTTAGCTGAGGGAATTTGGGCGGCAACTGTCGAAACTTGTTTAAGGTTTGCAATAGCCTGTTGAAAATTCTTGCTCTGTATTATCCCCGGATATTGTAGTGCAAGACCCTGTAACAATTGACCCGATGTCTGCAATGTAGCTATTTTATCAAGTCCACTACCCTTCCCCACGTCATTGCCAATGTCACGAGTCTGAATCGCCAAACCTGAAAGTTGACTGCTTGGTGCAGAAAAATAATCCACGCGGGAAACACCCTGAACACTCTGTAGTGATTGAGCGATTCCTTCAACTGCTTTTAAAGAACCGAAGCTTGTGATATTACCTTGGGGAGATTCTATCAATAGATAAAGTGGCGATAACTCTCCTGCCGGAAAATGTGCATTCATCACTTCAAAACCCACTACGGACTGTACTTTTTGAGGTAACTGACTGATTATATCCGCAGAACGGACGAGTTGTGGTAATGCCGTATACGGTAACAACAGAACGACCAGGATTGGAATGACTACGATAACCGGGTGTTTGCTTACCCAATTGCCTACAACATGCCAACCAAACCGGCTTTCTTTTTTAACGCCCGATATTTTTGCAGGCCAGAAAAGAATATTGCCAAAGAGAGACATTAACGCAGGGACTAGAGTCAAACCGGCAATCAGAGTGATAGCCACACCGATCGCCAGTGCATATCCGGTAGTCGTATTCATCCCAAAACGGGAGATCCCTAGAGACAGAAAAGCGACAATTACGGTTAGGGCGCTGGCGGCGATCACCGGACTGATGTGTTTTGTAGCATGAATCTGCGCTTCATCACGCTGTTTTTGTTTCAACTCCTCCCGGAAACGGGATACAATAAAAAGACAATAATCAGTACCAACCCCAAAGATAATTACCACCAGGTACGCTTCTGACAAAGTGGAAAACTTAGCGCCTGCTTGCCCCAGAAATCCAATGATTCCTGATGACACTGCAAAACTGCATCCAATAGCAACCAATGGCAGGAAGATCGCAATCGGTGACCGATATATGATGAGCAGTAAAATAGCGACCAATATCACGGTAACAATGGTTGTACGACCGATTGTCTGCTGAATGGAAGCAAACATGTCTTGAAACAAGCCTGTTTCACCGGTAAGATATGTCTCAAGCTTCGGATAGTTCTGTGACATATAATTCCGTATTTGCTGGACATCTGTTTTAGCAGCGTCTGATAGAGAACTCACGGAAAAATCCACGACTATCATCATCGTCGTTTGGTCTGTGCTGATCAATGTCGAACGTAACGCTGCATTTTGGTAGATAGATATTACTTGTGTAATTTCCTTCGGCGCAGAACCGGACATTAGCCAATTATAGATACCTTGGGCATCGTTCATTTCGGTCGCAGAAAGACCGTTTACGTCATGGATAATAATGACGGCGTTACTGCCTGATGTGGCGGAAGTGGAAGGGAACTTTTCGCTCAGCAAATTACTGGCTTCAGCCGACTCTGTATCTTTCGGTAAGAACTGGCTTTCGTCGGTAACTCCCACCTTAGATATTTTTGGGGCAACCAGAAACAAGATGACTGCCGCCGCTAACCAGACGACGGTAATAATTACGCGATACTTCTTTGTGAATTCGGCTAATTTAGTAAACATATCTTGACGTCCTCCCCATCCCGTTTCAATTGTTGTCTTCGCCGGAGTTTACGACCTGCGACTTCACGTTAAATAGAAGAATCTCTGCAACTTCCTTTGCTTTTTCAAGTTCCTCAAGGGATAATCCACGTAATAATTTTTCCATTTGAAACCGCCCTAGCTTCCAAATGCGGTCTATCACTGCTTGCCCCCCGGAAGAAAGTGCGCAAATCACGACACGGCGGTCTTCTGGGTCGGTTCTCCTGACCACCAGGTTCTTTTTCATCAAATTATCCATAATACCGGTAGCGGTTGGTAAGGCAATGCCCAGTGTAGCGGCGATAGAACTCATCCGGCTTGGGCCTTCAGAATGCAATAACAACAGAATTCGCAATTGCGCAACGGTCATATCGGATGTCAGCCACTCGGGCGGAATGCTAAGTTTAATTACTTGAAATATATCCTCCGATAATTTCAGGATACTTTGCACTAGCACGTCATTATTTCGCCCTTTGTCATTATTTGTTTTTAACATATTTATTTGCCTTAACACAATTATTTGGTTTAGCCTAACTATTTCAACGATAAACCAGTGCCCTTATTTTGTCAATAGGTCTGGTTTTAGTTATTTTTACCAGTAAAAATAACTAAAGGCTCATTGTAACATATCAAGAAATGCAGTAAGATATTGGCATAAAAATGACATAATCAGTTTGAAATATTCATCGTTTCGTTATACAACAAACCGGGATAATTGATACAATTTAACTAGTAATTACATCGATCGTTGATAACGATTTAAACAAATCTGGTAAGCAGGAGGTGTAAAATGGCTTTACAACACATAGCAGGCAAAAACAAAGGACAAATCGTCTTATATGCGCTGAGTACCTGCCCGTGGTGCAGGAAGACGAAGCAACTCCTCAATGATTTGGGCGTAGAGTATTACTTCGGTGACGTTGACCTGATGACCGGGGCTGAAAGAAATGAAGCGATGCAGGTCGTTCAAAAGTGGAATCCCAACCAATCCTTCCCTACCCTGATAATCGGTGATAAATGCATAATCGGGTTCCAGGAAAATAAAATAAAAGAAGCGTTGGGCAAATGAACGGAAACTTTGTGATTCCGCCGGCAGAAGAAGACAAGTTATATGAGCAGTTAAATAAAGATGCCAAGTTAGGCGGCTACTTCCTTAACCCGGATATTGATTTTACCAAATCATTAGGCAGGGGTTTACTGGTAAACGAAAAAAGGTACGGTTATCAGGCTTGTCCGTGCCGCCTGGCCTCCGGAGTGAAAGAGCAAGACCTCGATATTATTTGTCCCTGTGATTATAGAGATGCCGATGTCGTTGAATATGGCGCCTGTTTCTGAGGACTTTACGTCAACGAGGCGGTCGCCAAAGGAAAACAAGAGATAACCTCCATACCGGAACGGCGCCCTCCGCCGGAAAAGAGACAACAACCCAAATCGCCTACTATAGCCAACCTTTCAAATCTATCCTATCCCGTATGGCGATGCAAGGTCTGCGGTTACTTGTGCGCGCGGGATGGACCCCCGGAAATATGCCCTATATGCAAAGCGAAGAAAGAACGTTTCGAACGCTTCCTTTGACATATCATGAAAAAATAACAAGATAGTTGCGAAAAATATTAAACAGGTCTACAATAGCAGAAAACATCGGTTGATAGGCAGATAATCAGGCCCTCGTTAAAAACTATTTAGCTTGGATTATCTGCTCTTTGTTGTTGTCATTTATTTAGTTAGTAGGTATAATAGCTTATCCGTTATCAGGAGAAAAGCATCATGACCGACCTTAAAAAAATCAGGGCTGACCTTGAAATCGAGAAGAAGCGGTTACTCGAGGAATTAGCGCAATTGAATGAAGCAGGCCTTCCTTCAGAGGAAAGGCGTGAGGGCAGTCCTTTTGGAAAACGGGAAGAAGAAGCCACCGAGAGCCTTGAATTGGAAAAGCGTCTCGCGATGGAGAAACGGATAAAAGAGCAGTTAACCGCTAATGATGATACTAGAAGAAAGATCGATTCCGGAACTTATGGCATTTGTGAATCATGCGGTAAGCCTATTGAGTCTGCCCGATTGGAAATTCTTCCAACAGCAAGACGATGTATGAACTGTAAAAATCTTCAGGCTAAGAATGCAAAAAGCAGGTAATCCTAAACAAGTCTGGCGTAACCTGATCATCCCTCTCACCTCTCTTATTATCGTCGCCGGCGATATTCTGACTAAAGAGTGGATCCGTTCTTTCCCTCCCGATGGGGCAACGATTCTGAAAATTGGCTTCATACATATTATTCACATCACCAACACGGGCTCGGCTTTCGGCACATTTCAGGGATATTCAATTGTATTTATCATCGTTGGAATAATAGGCCTGTTTTTATTATCATGGCTCGGCTTTTTTATTTATCGGCGCTATCCTCAATTCGTTAACTTTCCGAATAGGATTGCGCTTGGCCTGATTCTCGGCGGCGATCTGGGAAACCTGATTGACCGGCTGAGATTCGCCGGCCGCGTGACGGATTTCATTGACCCGACATTTTTCGCAGTCTTCAATATCGCGGATGCTGCAATCACCATCGGTGTCATTCTGATTGCCTACGCCATATTGCGTGAGACTATTCGCGCCAATAAAAAGGCTTAAATATGAAACAAAACCCGAGCTCTTTTCAGTTCATTGTTGAGAAACCGGGTATTCGTCTCGATAAATTCGTCAGCGAAAACTGTCCGGGGCTCTCGCGCTCACAGGCACAAAAGTTAATCGACGATGGTTATGTTGTCGTTAACGGACTCATGGAGAAAGCCAGCCATAAGACCGAAAACGGCGAAAAAATTGAAATCACCATACCACCGCCGTCACCAAGCGGTTTATTACCTGAGGCCATCCCCGTTAAAATTCTTTATGAAGACGATGACCTGCTGGTTATCGATAAACCTGCCGGCCTGACAGTGCATCCGGCTCCCGGACACCCCAGTCATACCCTGGTCAACGCGGTCCTTTCCCATCTTTCCAATCTGCCCGACGCTGATGATAATTCCCGACCGGGAATCGTACATCGACTGGACAAAGATACTTCGGGGGTGATGCTGGTTGCAAAAAACAACGTTGCTTTAGCCAATATATCTGACCAATTCAAGTCGCGTTCCGTGAAAAAAGTTTACCTGACGCTCGTAAAAGGGAGGCTCGTGCCGGAGCGTGGGGTTGTTGAAGCGCCTATCGGGCGAGACTCAAGCGATAGAAAAAAAATGGCAGTAACCGGGGAAAGCCGCGGCAGGCAAGCCCGTACCAATTATCGCGTCATCAGATATGTCGGTAAAAATAGCCTGCTGGAAATTACTCCTGAGACAGGCCGGACTCACCAGATTCGTGTGCATATGGCAGCAATCGGTTATCCGGTTATTGGCGATGCGACTTATGGTAAGAAATCAGCCTATTTGAACCGCCAGTTTTTACATGCTCACCGGCTCGGCTTCTACCTGCCATCCACTGGTAAATTTGTGGAATTTGAATCACCTTTACCGGTGGATTTAGAAAAGGCGTTAGTAGAACTCGGGAAATAACTTGGATTACTCCCCAAATATGTCTTATAATTTGCGCATGATACCTCTGGTAAAATAATTAATAGGAATTTGAGATGGAAGATAAATTATCATCAGCCGAAAACCAGCTGAATACCTTAATTGACATGGCGCTCAATGAAGATATCGGGGTTGGTGATATCACCAGTGAATCGCTTATCCCTAAAAATCTTCAGGCAAAAACTACCATTGTAGCTAAAGCAGAAGGTGTGCTGGCCGGTGTTGACTTAGCCAAACTTGTCTTTATTAAAATCGATTCCAATCTGAAATTCAAGGCGTTTCTACGTGATGGGACAAAACTGAATCCGGGAGATATTATTGCTACGATTACCGGTAATGCACGCAGCATTCTGAAAGCGGAGCGTGTATCGCTCAATTTTCTGCAAAGGCTCAGCGGCATCGCCACACAGACTAAACAATATGTGGATCTTATCAAAGATCTTCCGGTAGATATTCTGGACACACGCAAGACCACACCTGGTATGAGATTGTTGGAAAAATATGCTGTCTCGATGGGCGGTGGGCGTAATCATCGCTTTAATCTTAGCGATGGTATTCTTATCAAAGACAACCACTTGGCATCGTTACGCGCTCAAGGCATGACCTTGAAAGAAATCGTGGCTAAAGCTAAACAAAAAGCCCCTGAAGACCTCAATGTTGAAGTGGAAGTAACCAATTTGAACGAAGTAGAAGAGGCTGTCTCCGCCGGAGCCGATATTATCATGTTCGATAACATGACTCCGGCACAGATGCGCCGCGCGGTGAAAATTGTACCGGAAAATATCTACACTGAAGCGTCCGGCGGTATCACCCTCAAGAATGTGCGTACCGTAGCTGAGACCGGGGTTAACTATATTTCCATCGGCGCATTGACTCATTCATCGAAAGCGTTGGATATCAGCTTGGAATTTCAACCGATAATTAAGAATAAGAAATAATCAACATCAGGCTTTTCTACCGCAGGCAAAATAACTATCCACTTTGTCTTCCACACTAGCTTCTTTAAATCCCGCTTCTGTCAGTAGCATGGTCATTTCGATAGCGTCTGGCAGTAGATCATGCTGTACAGTAGGAATTCGCCTGTGGATGGAATTGATATTCTCTCTACTGGAAGAATGGCAAATGAAAAGCTGTGCGCCTTTTTTCAGGACTCGTTTGATCTCCAATAAAGCCTGCAACTTATCCGGGAAATGCGGCAGGCTGGAGTAACAAACAACCGCATCACATATCTCATCCCCAAGCGGAATTGCCATAACATCCGCACAAATATAACTGATATTGCCATGAAAACTTTTAGCTTTAGCCCTGGAGAGCATTTTATCAGCGTGGTCGAGGGCAAGGATTCTCCCTTCCGTGCCTACTTTCTTCAACAGGTAAGGTAAAAAAACGCCGGTGCCCGTGCCGACATCGAGGATAGTCGCGCCGGGCTCAATCGTCAAACACGCCGCAATACGCTCCAGTTTGGAGATGTCTTTTTCGGCAATTTTTTCATCCCAAATCTGAGACTGTTCGTTAAAATATGCTTTTGTCATTTTAATTTAGTCTCACAAAAATATAACGTAATATGTGGACATGCGCATGTCCGCCATGGTTTTCGGGGTCTTTAAAAGTCCCGACGTCCATAAGTTCAAATTGCTGAAATTGCTGTCTTAAATCATTCTCGGTGAAATAATGTACCGGTTGTCCGGGTTTACTTTCAAAGGTGTCAGGCTCAGTTTCATTGCCCTGTCCAAAGCTTTCTTCTTCGTTTGAAAAAACGGTGAAATAGGCGAGCCCTTTGTCTTTTAATTTGCTGACACATTCTTTTAAAAACAATTCTCTTTCCGGCTGGCGGAAAAGATGCAGGACATTGAAGCAATAAATGGCATCGTATTTACGATTATCAAAGGACATATCCAGAACAGTGCCGCAATAGAATTTGGAATCAGGGTCAAATTGACTTGCCATTTTAAAAGCAGTGTCAGAGATTTCAACACCGGTTACGTCTAAGCCCGATGTAGAGAAAAGTTTTGTGTTACGGCCGTAACCGGAACCCGATACCAAAACAGATTTAACATCATTTTCGAGGAAGAGTACCAGAGCATAATGAGCAGAAAGACTGGGTAGTTCGCCCCAGATTTTTCCTTCTATAAGGAAACGGCTCTCCCAGTATTCTTTCTTATCCATTTATCATTTCTCCGACAGGGGTTTCGCCGACCATTTTCCTTTCTTTCTTTTGGGGGAAAAAAGCGCGCAGAGCGCAAAGATGATAGAAGAGGTAATGACGATAGTAGCGCCGCTAGGAATATTAAAAAGATAGGATAGCAAAAGCCCCGCCCAACCGGAGGCTACCCCGAGGGCAGCGGCCAGCAGGAACATCTTTTTCATATTGTAGGTCAACTGATAGGCAGCCGCCGCCGGGTTTAAAATCAGACTAAAAATAAGTAAACCGCCTATCGAATTCAAGGAAACTGTGATGGTCGCGCCGGTCATAAACAATATCACATAGAGAATGACCGTGGCCGGCAAACCAACCGAATGTGCGATTTGACGATTGAAGATAGTGGCCTGAACTTCCTTGAAGAAAACAAAAACCAGTCCAACCACGACTACAGCCACAATCGCTAACAGGATGATGTCACCATGGGTAACGGTGAGAACACTGCCCCACAGCAGATTCAGAGCATCGGAGCGAGTGCTGGGCATTAGTCCGATAATTAAAAACGCTATTCCCAGCATTAAGGAAAAGATGACACCCAATGAAGTATCCGGATTAATTTCGCCACGGTCTGCCAGCGGGCCGATGATTAGCGCTACCAGAAAACTAAAAGCAAAAGCCGTAATTAACGGATTAACGCCAATCAGTAAACCAAAAAGCGCCCCTGCAAAAGCAGCATGCGCCATAGCCACACCAATAAACGGCATATGGAGCAATACTACAAAAACGCCGATAGTCGAGCAGGCAATGCCGCCCAAAAAAGTCGCCAGAATGGCATTTTGCATAAATTGATAGCCAAAAATCGCGAAGTTCAATTCAGTGTCCCTCATGACGATGGATATGGGGATGACGTTCTTCAATAATATTTAATGGTAAATCATAAAGGCGGCTAAGACTTTCCGCTGATATCAATTTTTCCGGTTCACCGTCTCCGATAATTAAGCCTTCTTTCATTAATACCACTCTGTCGCAAGTATGAGGGAGAGCATCGAGGTCATGCGTCACAAAAAGAGTGGTTAACTGTCTCTCATCGTGAATGCGCTTGACCAATTCCAGAATATTAGTTTGCGCTTTCCAGTCTAAAGAAGCTGTCGGCTCATCCAGGAGGAATATTTTAGGTTCCTGCGCCAGACAGCGGGCAATCGCAGCGCGCTGCTGCTCGCCGCCGGAAAGGTGCCCGATAGGCCGTTTCGCCAAATTTGTCATTCCAACCATTTCCAGTGCTGCATCAACGATTGCCCAATCGTGTTGATCAGGACGATGGAATAATCCCAGTAAGCCATAACGTCCGATCATGACTACTTCGCGGACAGACATGGGCATACGTTTATCTATGTTTTCAACTTGAGCTACATAGCCTACCTTTTTCCGGAGTTCGTGGCGGTCGTTAGCGTTAACCGGCTTGCCTAATACCTCGACACTGCCGCTGACCAGATTTCCCAATCCGTTTACTATTGTTAGCAAAGTCGTCTTGCCCGCGCCGTTAGGCCCGATAATGCCGACAAACTCTCCGGAAGATACTTGAAGCGATACGCCGCGGAGAGCCATATTTTCGCGGTAGGAAACCATCGCATTTTCTATGTTTATTATTATCTCAGACACTACAGGTTACCCCTTAATCTATCTCGCTCACGTCATACTCAGGACACTTATCCTGAATACCTTCGCTCTTTTTAATGATATACGCTACGGAGGGCGAGAGGACTAACGCTCATTTTAACTCTCTGTTCATTTCCTTCGTTAATTATATATTGCTTCGTAAGTCGTATAGCTTCCGGCTATAGCCTCCGGCCATAAGACACAGGGGAAGACAGGCGGTTGGGTTCTAAACCCGACCCTACAATTATTCTTTTAACTATCGAAAATTATCTGATCGCATTAAGAAGAAGATTTACATTATAGTCGATGGCTTGTGCCCAGGAACCGGTGTTACTGAATCCACCCGGGAAATTCGATAGGTTCAAGTTTTTCGCCCCGATTGATGCCGCGATTCCCTTGCCGGCGTCCTCGCTGTCCTGTAAGTTATTAATAACCAAAGTAACACCGTTGGCTTTGCCTTTATCTACCAAATCCTTAACAACCTGAGGCGTCAGCGACGAAGCGTCATCAAAAGTAGCCACGACATTAAAGCCAGCCCATTGTAAAAAATCAGCCTGTCTTGAAGAGGCGATCACTTTTATTCCCCCGACATTTGCGGCTGTTAGTTTACTTTCAATCTCAACACTTTTGTCTGCGACTGCCTGTTGATATTTAGCAGCCGCTGCCTGGTAATCAATTATATTACCCGGGTCGGCTTGACTCAGCGAATTCAAAACCCAGTCAACTGCGCTGGATTGGACGGACGGGATCATCCAATTACCGGTGACATTTGATTTAACGACGGTCAGGTTAGGGTTGTTAGCGGCAGCGACAAGTTTATCGACATAGGTTTCTCCGGGTAAGCCCTGTAAGAGAAAAAGTTTAGCGGTAGTTAACGTTTTAATATCATTGGGCTTAACATCAAAATTGCCCGGGTGCTGATTTGGCGGTACGAGATTAAATACTGCTACATGATCGCCACCCACCTGTTCGACAATATCGGCTACTAAAGATGTGCCGGTCATAACTTTCAATTTAGCGTTGTCGGTTACTTGGCACCCGCTAAATAATGCCGCTGTTATCACCACTGTAAAAATACCAGTAATAATAAGATATTTCCTGGACATTGTACTCCTTTTCCCGGTCATTAACCGCTAATATATGCATTTGCAACTTATTGCAGCGTTAAGGTAAAAAAATAGACGATTGTTATTCTACGGGCCACCGGCTCCGTAGATTTCCAATTTAAGAAGGCTGGCAGTAAAATCAATTTCACGGATAGCCGCTGCCAGTTCTTTTTTCTCTCCAAACAGACTACTCATGACCAGTTTTCTGCCATCAACTTTGACCGAGGCGATATCCTTCATCAGAAATTCTTTTTCCCCGTTTTTTTCGACGTATGCTTTTGATAAACACATGTTATTTCCCCTCCCCACTCAGTCTTTTCAGGGATTTCGAGAAAAGCGCTGTGGCTTTATCCATCTGTGCGACTGCTTGCTGAATCTCAAGCGCAACCTCGTTCTCCCCTATTGCCTTTGCTTTTTCCGCCCATTCTTTGAATTCCACACCATGTTCCTGATTGTGGGCTATCCAGTATTTGAGGAGTGCCTTGAGGTTATCCTTGTCGTCTTTAACCATTTTCAGACTTTTATTGTAACTTCTGCCTACAATCTGCACAAATACCCAGGATTCCCAAATGACGTAAATCCGCTACAAACTGATAATCCCTTAATAAACTTTCTTTCAGCGGAGAAAGGGCGGATTCGTCAAGGTCTATAACATTCCCGCATGTCCGACAAACAAGATGATGGTGATGCCCTTTTTCTACAGGATGATACATGATACGTCCGACACCCATCTCGGTCTTCGTCACCAGGCCCAATTGTTCCAGTAATTCCAGCGTCCGGTAAACCGTGGAGACATTAACGTTGGGATATTTAGCGACCACCTGGGCATAGATGTCTTCAGCGCTGATATGATTTTCGCTGTTTTCAATGGCGGAGACAATCATTATCCGTTGCGGAGTCATACGATAGCCCTGATGACTTAACTCATCAGTCATGTTGCGGTGTTCTTCCGTCTTAACAATCTGTTTCTGCCAAGGAAATCTCATGTTATTTTAATTTTAACAGACGCTATCCGATGATGCAATACTTGGTTATTGCGATTAATTGCAGAATTTATCTTGAGGCTGCTGACGCCCCCCTTGAAATTCCTCAGTCACCCGACTGTATTCTGGCCTTGGCCAGAAAAGAAGAAAGAGCAGGTATGAATTAGGCAAGATGGTTAGCGGGTTTCACCCATCCTACTTGTAGCTGAGAACGACAATTATGAAGAGCGGCTATTAAATCGTTCGCGGCTGTCGATCATTATTGTCACCGGACCATCGTTATTAATTTCAACCAGCATGTGCGTTTGAAATTTCCCGGTCGCTACCTTTAATCCGGTGCTGACAGCCTGCTCCACAAATTGATTGAAAAGTGTCTCTGCCATTTCCGGCGGCGCGGCATCTGTAAAACCGGGACGGCGACCTTTACGGGTATTTGCCAGAAGCGTAAATTGGCTTACTAACAGAAGTTCGCCTGATACTTCCGTGACTGACAAATTGAATTTCCCTTCGACATCCTCAAATATACGGAGTTCAATAATTTTACGTATCAGATATTGAATATCTTCCAGTGTATCTTCGTTTGCGACACCGACAAATACAACTAAGCCATGCCCTATTTTCCCGACGACTGTCCCTTCTACAGTGACAGCAGCGCCGGTAACACGCTGGATAAGCGCTTTCATTTTCTATCTGTTCCTCGTTTTAGTCCCATTGCTCTTGCCTCTTCAATTGCTCCGGCCGCAATAAACAATGATCCTGTGGCACAAATCAGATCCTTCTTCCCGACGAGGCTCAACGCCAGAGGTAATGCATCGGAAATATCGTCAGTCTGCTGAGCTTCAAGACCATGTTTCTTGAATTCAGCCACAATGGGTGCGGTCGCCATGGCACGGGGGTGATCAGCCCGTGTCACAATCACTTTCTGGAAAGCCGGCGCCAGTTCCGTCGCTATCCCAGCCAGATCTTTATCGGAAGACATGCCAATAATTAATAGTGCTTTCTCATATTTAAAATATTGCTTAAGAGCCATCCGCAATTTATGGGCTGAATCCTGATTATGGGCGCCATCAGCCACCACCAGGGGGCTACGATTGAGAACCTGCAGTCGGCCTTCCCATTCTACATCTTTCATTCCCTGAAGAATGCTATCGGTTGGAACATTATTACCCTTTTCAATCAATACTTCGAGTGCTGCAATTGCCGTCGCCGCATTGCCCCGTTGGTATTCTCCGAGGAGAGGAATGGTAATATTATATTTACCCAATCTACCGTTGACGGTTGCCGACTGCTGAGTATCATCAAACGTCAGACTCTGATAGGTAATATCTGTTCCCACTCTGATTAATTTCGCGCCTTGCTTACGACAGGCTGAGGCAATAGCCGCATCTGCTTCGTCGACCTGCGGTGAACTCACCACAATACTGCCCTGCTTGACAATACCCGCCTTCTCCGCAGCAATCGCGGTCAAGGTGTGGCCCAATAAATCGGTGTGTTCATAGCTGATGGGTGTAATGACACAGACTTCAGGCTGGACGACATTAGTGGCATCCAGTCGGCCGCCTAATCCTACCTCGATAACCTGGAAGTCGACCTTCTTTTGCGCAAAATAACAGAATCCCAAGGCGGTCATTATTTCAAAAGTGGTTAATCGTCCGTACGCGGCTTCACGATTGACCGCTTCTACCTCGGGTTTGATTCGGGCAACCATTTCCACAATCTCATCATCGGAAATCAGTTGATTATTAACACGAATGCGCTCGTTAAAGAAATGCAAGTGGGGGGAAGTAAAAAGTCCGGTATTGTAACCGGCTTTTGTCAGCACGGAAGCCGTCATGGCGGCAACACTGCCCTTGCCTTTGCTGCCGGCGATATGCACCGTTTTTGATTTGAGGTGCGGATTACCAAGTCTGCCGAGCAGGGCGTCTACGCGTCTTAAATCCCAGTCAGGTGTAATACCTGGGTCTCTCTGCCGTTCGTAGTCGACAAAGCTGTAAATGAAATCAAGCGCCTGGTTTAAATTATCGGTCAAATTGTGCCTCGAAAAAGTAATTGGGGGAAATAAGGCTTCCCCTTACAGGAAAAGCTTATGGCTAATTATATCATCCCCTAATGTGAGTACCCAAAGCAAGATCACATTTATTTAAGTCCGTTGTGCACAGAGATTGCCACGCCCGCCTATAGTGGGCTCGCAATGGGAAAGGGAGCAAAGCGGTGGGTTTCACCCACCCTACATACTGTCATTGCGAGGAATGCGATGACGAAGCAATCCCAGGGTGGGGTTGTCATTCAGACTATAGTACTTTGCGCAGCAAACGTAACGAAGTGAAGAATCTAGTCTCCATTCCCCCTGGGTACTAGATACATTCGTCACTTAAGGCGGATTCAATATGGTTATATTACTCAAAAAAGAGTAAAAGGATTTCTTATGCTATTCTTCAGACAATCGAATGGCGGGCGAGTTTAAAACTCGCCCCTACAAACAGATATTTCGCTACTTAACCACGCGTATTTAGACGCCGAGGGGCTCTCTATAACAATATGGGAGGGTTGAACCTCAACGTGGAAGGTATAAAGTAGAGATGGAGACCCTTCTCTTCGCTCAGGGCGATAACAGGGCTCAATATGACAAGCTATTGGTGTGGATTCCTGAGGGGAAGACAGGCAGGGACGCGTGTCCCACCAGTAATGACAAACAGAGGGCGGTAAAAAAGGTTAAAAAGGGACCACTTAAAATTGGGGCTTGCAATCTTCCGGGGGATTGTCTATAATAATAATTGGAACTCGAAAGAGAGGGCTTCTGCCCTCTCTGCATTTTCCTAACCCCTTTGCAGGGGAACAAATCAAGGCGTACCTTTCAGACTGTATCTTTCTCACCCCAAATGTTTGGTTGACAAACGCTTAAACGGTTTGATATAGTAAGAAATTGCGCCAAGAAACACAGTACCTTAACAACTGGATAGCGGAAGGAAGGTTTAAACAAGTAAATTCTATTTATTAGGGATAGATCAATTTTTGGAGAGTTTGATCCCGGCTCAGGATAAACGCTGGCGGCGTGCCTTATGCATGCAAGTCGAACGGTCAATCGCAAGAAAGATAGTGGCAAACGGGTGAGTAATACGTAAGTGACCTGTCCTAAAGTGGGGAATAATCTACCGAAAGGTGGACTAATACCGCATGTTGTAATGAAGGTGATGCTTCATTAAGAAAGCCGTAAGGCGCTTTTGGAGGGGCTTGCGTCCGATTAGTTAGTTGGTGGGGTAACGGCCTACCAAGACGAGGATCGGTAGCTGGTCTGAGAGGATGATCAGCCACACTGGGACTGAGACACGGCCCAGACTCCTACGGGAGGCAGCAGCAAGGAATAGTAGGCAATGGGCGAAAGCCTGACCTCGCGACGCCGCGTGAAGGATGAAGGCCTTCGGGTCGTAAACTTCTTTTCTCGGGGATGAATAATGACAGTACCCGGGGAATAAGTCACGGCTAACTACGTGCCAGCAGCCGCGGTAAGACGTAGGTGGCGAGCGTTATCCGGATTTACTGGGCGTAAAGCGTGCGCAGGCGGCCTTTCAAGTCAGGTGTAAAATCTCCCGGCTCAACTGGGAGGGACCATCTGATACTGTTGGGCTAGAGTACAGCAGGGGGAAGTGGAATTCCCGGTGTAGTGGTGGAATGCGTAGATATCGGGAGGAACACCAGTGGCGAAAGCGGCTTTCTGGGCTGTTACTGACGCTGTTGCACGAAAGCGTGGGGAGCAAACAGGATTAGATACCCTGGTAGTCCACGCTGTAAACTATGGACACTGGGTACAGGGAGTATCGACCCTCTCTGTGCCGAAGCTAACGCGTTAAGTGTCCCGTCTGGGGACTACGGCCGCAAGGTTAAAACTCAAAGGAATTGACGGGGCCCCGCACAAGCAGCGGAGCGTGTGGTTTAATTCGATGCAAAGCGAAGAACCTTACCAAGGTTTGACATGATAGAAGTAGGAACCCGAAAGGGGGACGACCTGTTAAGTCAGGAGCTACCACAGGTGCTGCATGGCTGTCGTCAGCTCGTGCCGTGAGGTGTTCGGTTAAGTCCTGCAACGAGCGCAACCCCTATTGCCAGTTATTTTCTCTGGCGAGACTGCCCTGCAAAACGGGGAGGAAGGTGGGGATGACGTCAAGTCAGCACGGCCCTTACACCTTGGGCTACACACACGCTACAATGGACGGTACAATGGGTAGCAATAGAGCGATCTGGAGCTAATCCTGAAAACCGTCCTCAGTACGGATTGCAGGCTGAAACCCGCCTACATGAAGTTGGAGTTGCTAGTAAACGCAGGTCAGCAGACTGCGTTGAATACGTTCTCGGGGCTTGTACACACCGCCCGTCACGTCATGAAAGCCGGCAACGCCTGAAGTCGATGGGCTAACCCGCAAGGGAGGCAGTCGCCGAAGGTGGGGCTGGTGATTGGGACGAAGTCGTAACAAGGTAGCCGTAGCGGAAGCTGCGGCTGGATCACCTCCTTTCAAGGGAGTACCGAGGTTACAAAATGACCAAATTTCTCCTTAGGTCGGTTACTGGTGAATAACCAGCAACTAAATACCATCCTTCCGCTATCCGGTTGTTAAGGTCTTTTTATATCTACGGCAAGTCGATTTTTCAAGACACTTTCATACTAACGTACTATTGTATTCCCCTATATCCAGATTTATCATTATGTTATGAATATTACAGCGGAACAATGTTTGCCTGATATCTATCACGATGTCAAAGAGTATCCTTTGTCCGGTAAAAAGTGCGTCAAAGAAGCATTATCCCTTGAAACGTACGTCATCAAACTGGATGATAATTCTTTCTACATGATGGCCATACCGGAAGACTCCGAGACCGCTTAATTGATCGTAACTATCCCTTTACAGCACGTTCAGACTCAAAAGCTTGAACGGGAATTTTACCATCGGATTTCCTCTTTTTGTGCTGTTTGCGGATTAAATTTCCACACATTAAAAAACATAATACTGTAGTTTCTCAAGTGAATTGACCGCTTTCCGGAGAAAATTCTCAAGCTAATTTACCAGGTAAATTCTCAAGGTAATTGACCACCCTCTGGTGCACCAAGACCATAGATATTGCATCATTGGCTCAGCTAGTTATAAGGAGGTTGAGCCATTGGCAAGAAGGAGGTTTCTGGTGCGAGATATCGCAGAAATTCTGGAGCACTGGCAAGTGGGAAGGAGCATTGGTGCCATTTCCCGCAGTCTTGATGTCTCTCGGGCTACTATTCGTAAATATGTTTATGCCGCCGAAGCCAGGGGGTACCGGCAGGGTGATCCAACGCCACCGCAGGGCTGGAATGCTTTTATCGCTGATGTTATTCCACGGCCGCCAGACGCGGCTACCCGGTCACCGGTATTTGCCGCGCTGCTTCCCTACCAGGATGAAATCATATCTGCTTTGGTCACCACAAAAGCCTCGACGATCTGGCAGAGGCTGCGGGACGAAAAGAAAGTAAACGTCTCTCAGCCCAGTTTCTACCGGTACCTGAGCTGTTTTCTTGGGGATGCCTGGAAAAAGCCGCTGATTACGGTTAGACGCGATGACCCGCCTCCTGGCGAGGAAGCCCAGGTAGATTTTGGTTACCTCGGCACATGGCAAGACCCAAAGACGGGTAAAAAGTGCCGATTGTGGGCCTTCGCCCTGATACTGTCTTATAGCCGGCACATGTTTGTCTGCGTGGTTACCCGGATGGGCCAACGGGAGTGGTTAAACTGTCATATTTCCGCCTTCCAGTTTTTCGGTGGAACTCCGCTCCGAATTATCCCGGATAATTTAAAGACCGGGGTAATCAAGCCCGATCTCTATGACCCGAAGTTTAACCTTGGTTACGATGAGCTGGCACACCACTACGGGATTATCATCGACCCCGCCAGAAGCGGAAAACCGAAAGATAAGGCCAGGGTAGAGCGGGTGGTCCCTTATATCCGGGACAGCTTCTGGTCGGGCAGAAACTTCACCAGCCTGGATGAAATCAACCGGCAAGCCAGGGAGTGGTGCCTTCGAGTCGCCGGAATGCATGAGCATGGCACCACGCATCAGCCGCCGTTAAATCTCTTTCGCTTAGCCGAAGAAAAAACACTCCGGCCACTGCCGGGGGCGCCGTTTGAAATTGTTACCTGGCATCAGTCTAAAGTGGCTCTCGATTGCCATATCCAGGTGAGCACTACTCTCTATTCAGTACCTTACCAGTATGTGGGGAAAAGGGTGGACGTTAAACTGGGCGGTAGAACGGTAGAGATATACCTCGATTCCAATCTGATTAAGACCCACCCCAGAGGTGATAAAGGGCGGAGGGTGACCGACTGGAATGACTATCCTCCGGAGAAGGCGGCCTTTTTCCAGCGTACTCCGGAGTGGTACCGGCAGAAAGCCAGCGCGATAGGTCTCGCCACCAGGGAGACCATTGATAGCTTGCTGAAACTGCATGCTTTCCATTACCTGCGCCAGTGCCAGGGTATTTTAAGGCTGGAAGAAAAGTATGGGCAGGTGAGACTGGAACAAGCCTGCTCCCGGGCCAATGCCTTTGGCGACCCCTGCTACCGGACGGTGAAGACCATCCTGGAAAGGGAACTGGACAAACAAACGCTTCTCTTCGAGCCGGTCAGGGAAGCCGGGGCTTTCTTACGCGGAGCCGAGGAATTATGCGGCTCAATTAAAAATTAAAGGAGAGATTATATGACTGATAAGCACCAGATAGAAAACAAAATGAGGGCACTCAAGCTCAGTGGGATGATGGAAACCCTGGATATGAGATTAGACCAGGCACAAAAAGACGGGGTAAATTTTACCCAGTTCCTTGAAGTACTACTGGAAGATGAGGTACAGCACCGGACAAACAAGAGACTCTCTACCCGGATTATCCGGGCTCACTTCGAGGAAGAGAAGAGTCTGGAAGGCTTTGATTTTAACTTCAATCCTAAACTACCTGCCCAGTATATCCGTGAGTTGGCCACCTGCCAGTTTATGGAACGTAAAGAATCAGTGATCCTCTGTGGTCCGGTGGGAGTGGGTAAGACACATCTTGCTCAGGCGCTGGGACACCAGGCTTGCCGCTCTGGATACAATGTCCTCTTTATGAAGACCAGCCGTCTCCTTGCCGACCTGGGCGGCGGTCGTGCTGATGAAACCTGGGAGAAGAGGATACAACACTACCTGAAACCCAACTTACTGATAGTGGATGACTTCGCAATGAGGGAGTTTACCAAGACTCAGGCCGAGGACCTCTATGAGCTTATCGACCGGCGCCATCACACCGGCTCCCTGATAGTCACCGCCAACCGGGCACCCAAAGACTGGTACCCCCTCTTCCCCAACCCCGTCATCGCTGAAAGTGCACTCGACCGTCTCATCAGCGGCGCTCACATGATTACTCTTACCGGTAAAAGCTACCGGTCAATGCTTCGTCCTAATAAAGACCTTGATAAGGAGGAGGTAACTATGTAATACTGCTTCTTACAGTGCACCAGGGGTGGTCAATTAACCTGAGAATCCGGGTGGAACATTAACTTGAGAATGGGTGGTCAATTAACCTGAGAAACGACAATACCTTTCAATAAATCATACTTTCCTCTAAGCGAATGGATTTCATCAAGCACAATCCGTAATCTTGATTGGGATTGCGTTAAATTCCAAAGTTCCGCATTGTTCTTACCGCTTGTTAATTCAACAAATTCTCTACACAATAAATTGTATTGTGCTAAATCTTCTTTACTGAAGTTTTTTTCAATGTCTTCGTATGTAATCTCACCCATTATTAATTTCTATCCTCTTATCTCCCACAAAGAGGGGGTGATTTAGAGTGAAATCCCCTCTTAAAAAAAGTTCTATATTCAAATAAGTATATGTTTTGTAATGGTTTGGCTTATGTGTTTATGTCTTTATATTGAGCATGAATATATAGCGCATCGTTATTTGAATTTCTTGCAATGGTTTGTAGGAATACTTGGTTTCATTTTGCTTCCAATTTTAGCCATTATATTCAATCGTTTAGAATCTCAAAAGCCCTACTCCAAATAAAGCGATTACTATGATAAGTACGAAAACTACTAAGGCTATAATAAGAATTTTACCGCTACAGCCACTAGTCACGGCATAAATATACTGTTAAGAGGTGTTTAATGTCAATACAAAAGATGTATAATCCCTCTAGTACTAAGACTAGGGAAATACGATGGGAAACAACAAACATAAACTTACAAATTGGGAAGTTATCAGAGGGATTATTAAATCTATCTGGGATTTTAAAAACCCAGATAAGCGATATGGGACATTTGGTTTTATCCTTTCTGCTGTATTCTTATTTTGGGGTTTTGCCCTTTCTTTTTATTGTCTCTACAAGGGGGGTGGTGTAATGTCATCCCAAAGTTGGTTAATATTGGCAGGTGTATTTTTTGGCATAGGTGTACTAATCTTGTTTTTTATGGTTATATTAGCAATCCACTGGTGGCGTAATGAACCCGAAGACGAAATACCTGAGACATTAAAACGGATTGAGCAAGGGATAGCTAGAATAGAGGTTATAGAGAAAGACAGAGATGAAAAATTAGTAAAAATGATGAAAGTGGCATTCAAGGAAGCTCTTAAAGAAGATAGAGAAGAACGTACAAAAAAAGAAACATAGCGAGGAGCAATAATATGCCTAGAAAAGTTAGGAGTGATAAAAAAGTGGGCGATGTAAAATATCAAGGTTCAATACCGCCCCAACCGCCTTTGACCAGAGAAAGGTTTATGGGACTTCTTACGAAGTCGGCACAACCTTTGAAACCTGATACAAAAGGGATAAGAACATCGGAGTCTCATCTTTCCGATGATTATACCGATAAATGTACGAATCGAGATAAGACTGTAAGTAAAGAGGGCTAACGGAGTGATTAACACCGTCAATACCACGCTTAATAGTTCCCCACAGCGATTCCATTGTGTTAACGTGGACAATACCGCTAACATACTGTTTAGCAGAGTGTTGGACTATTTCGTGAGCATAGCCAAGTCTCTCAACGTAATTGTAGCTAGGAAGCTCATCGGTATAGACAACGGTCTTGTTAGACTTCTCGACATTCCGTTCAATCATCGGAATCAAGGTGTGAGCCTTGACATCGGGGATTACTTTGGTGATGGCGTTGCCGTCTCTCTCGACCATTCCCATCACGATTGTCTTGCCGCTTGCGCCACGACCACGAGTACCTTTGTGGTTACCACCAACGCAAGTCTCGTCAACTTCAACTTGTCCAGAAAGAGGGTTGACGTTATCGGTCATAAGTTTGCGGATTTCTTTGAACATTCGCCACGCTGTTTTATAGGTAACGCCAAGTTCTCTTTGAAGTTGTTTAGCAGAGATACCAGTTTTAGTAGAGGACATTAAGAACATAGCGTGAAACCAAGAGAGTAACGGAGTATCGGACTTATGGAATATTGTGTTAGCAGTTGGGGAGATATGAGAACCGCAGAATTGGCAAGAGAAAACTTTGCGGTCAGCGATACGATAATGGGGAGTAATCTTTTGGCATTTCGGGCAAAAAGCACCTTCGGGATAACGAGCATTAAAAAGGAACTCAAGGCAAGTGTCGTTATTAGGGAACTGTTTGTCAAAATCCTTGATAGTATAAGTCTTCATTTCTCTCATTCTCCGCTTCTTTCTTACTTATACTATTACTATAGCACATTTATTACGTGTTGTCAAGGGATAATTACCTAATTGATTATAGAAATCATCGTGAAATATTGAGCATCAGAAACCTCTCTCATGGCTTAACCATTTTCCTGGATTTAGGTTGACCTAATAGAGGATGCCGCCCTCGAGGGCGGCATCCTCTATTTTCTGCTCTAGTATAAAAACCTGGAAAATGACCCTGTTTATAAGACCAGCTTGATTTAATCACCGTTTCTATCGTAAAATAAAAGTCTGCGGGCGATTAGCTCAGCTGGTTAGAGCACAGTCCTGATAAGACTGGGGTCTCAAGTTCGAATCTTGAATCGCCCACCATAACCCCACTACTCTGCATCTCCACCTAAATGACAAGAATCAAGCTTTCCAAGTTAAGACTTTTTTAGGGTATTTCTGAACTTTATTTTTGTGGGACAAAGAAAAACTCTTGAGCAAAAATACCCGGGGGTTACTTTGGTGCATAAATCTAAGAATACGAGCAGAATTAAAACAAAAGCGGGGAGCAGTATACTCTATCCTGCGTTGCGCCCCGGGAATGACACCATGGGCTTAAAAAGGAGGAGGGAATGGATGCCGGCGAGGAGTGCGCCAATTAATTTTGAAAATAAGCATCAAATTTACGACTAACTATCAATATATTTCTTGAAAATAGCCTCAAAACATTTGACAAATGATATCACTAGTGCTATCATAATAATGTGAGCAATGAGAGATTAATAGAAAAGTTCCTTACCGATAAAACCCACATTACTATTGATGATTGCGATAAAATTATCACTGCTTATGGGTACGAATTACATAAAAAGGGTGGTAGTCATCAGGTATATCACAAGAAGGTTACTACTCCGATAGTCATCGTAATCCCTAAAAATACGAGATACCTCAAAGTCACCTATGTAAACTTGATTATCAAACACCTAAAATTGGAGGAGTAAATGAAAACAGAAATCGAAAGAAAACCCCTTGAGTATTATCTCGGGCTTGATTATACGATAACGCTTCATGCCTCTCCTGAAGGCGGTTATGCAGTGGAGATTGAAGACCTGCCAGGTTGCTTTACTCAGGGAGATACGCCTGAAGAGACTATCGCCAATTTAGAAGAAGCACGTCGGCTCTGGATTGAATCAGCCTATGAGGATGGATTAGATATTCCGCTACCTCGTGAGAACAGGGAATACAGCGGCACTTTTATTGTCCGGGGACCAAAAAACTTACATCGTAGATTAGACCAACTCGCCGAACGAGAAGGTGTTAGCCTAAATCAATACATTGTATCCACCCTATCCCATGCTACTGGTTTTGCTAAATCACCCCTAAAACAAAAGACCGCCTGAAATTAATATACCCAGGTGATGATAACGTTGATTACAGATATTTTAACTTGGGCTATCAGGCGGGAAGCCGTTCCATGGTGGGTTGGTGTCGCAACTTTTTTAGCTTCAAGATAACGTAGTTTCTATCTTCAACAAAACCCGAAAAATACTTTAAAACACACTTTTCCGCCCTTCCACATGCTCCCCGTTACCCCCTTTTTAGTGGTATGATAGGGCTGTGAAACAGGTGGTGGACTGTACCTGCCCCAAGATAAAATGTGAGCGACACGGCAAATGCGAGCCCTGCCGGGAACACCACAACCCCAAACCATCGCGCTGCGAGCGGATAAAGGAAAAGAAATAGCTATGCCACAGATGATATATGATCCCGTAAAATCCGGGCAAAGAATGACCATTGTCTGTTTTGTTTCCGGTTCAGGCACCAACTACCGGGAAATCGTGGCCAGAAATCCGGAGCATCATTATCTGGTTTTCACCAACAGACCCGGTTGCAAAGGAGCCGCGATTGCGCAAGACAATAAACACCCGGTGATCGAGCTCAGCCACGTTCCCTATCTTAAAGAGGCCCGAACGAAATACGGCGCGGGAAAAGTGCCGCGGAATTGTCCGGAGAGAATGCAATATGAACAGGATGTATCCCGCTTAATCGAAGCCAAGCTCGGCCAAGAGCCGGATTTAATCTGTCTGGCAGGCTATGACCAATGGACCTCGGACTGGATGGTGGAAAGATACTATCCCAGGATGTTAAATGTTCACCCGGGAGACACCACCAAAGGTTATGACGGTCTGTACTGGATTCCGTCCGCCAAAGCGGTATTAGCCGGAGATAAATTTCTGCGGTCGACTCTTTTTATCGTCGATAAAGGTGAAGATACCGGACCGGTACTCGTGCAATCGAAACCTCTGTATATTACCCCAACCATAAACGAATTAGAGTCGAAAGGGGAAAATGGCTTAAAGAAAGGATTGCACACTATTGCCGCTTTTGCACGACACAATCGAATTAAGACTTACGATGCCTTCAAGGAACAGGCGGACGAAGAACTGCAGAAAACGATGGAACATGTCTGCAGCGATTTACAGGAAGCACTCAAAATAAAGGGCGATTGGGAAATCTATCCCCTTGCCGTCCACGATTTGATTGCGCGGGGGCGGGTAGGCGTCGAGGGCAAGACCGTGTACATCGATGGCAAAAGGATGCCCGTCTGGGGATATCGACTAGACGAACACCCGTAACACCCTTTGTTACATCATCGCGCGATTACTTTCTAGCTTTTAACAATCTCGAAGGACACTTGCCCATTATCGTATTTCAGGGGTTGGACGCTGACCTCCATACCGACTTTCACGTCTTCCGTTTTCAAAGTCTTGGCTAATCTGGCAAAAAGTTTTAAGCCGTTCCCGAAATTGACGACACCCATCGTATAGGGCGGGTCGCCTTCAAAACCAGCCGGCGCATAAGTAGCGGTCGTAAAGGTCTCAAGCTTGCCCTTCGCCGGCATTTCGAACCAGTCCATATCTTTCGAGAAGCATACGGAGCAGTCGGCCCGCGGCGGAAAGTATCTGGCGCCGCACTTTTTACACACCGTGCCATCGATCTTGCCCGTTGCCAGGATATCAACAAACTTCGCGGTTTTAGTTACGCTGGTAAAGCTTTTTCTGCCGAATTTTTCAAATCCCATGACTTACCTCCCGAATATTGTAACGTTGCCGTAAAGCCCAACGCCGCCGACATTATGAACCAATCCGATTTCGGGGTCTTTAACCTGCATTTGACCGGCCTCACCTCTTAACTGAAGCACGATCGTCCGCATCTGCGACCCGCCGGTGGCACCGATGGGGTGACCCTTAGAAAGGAGACCGCCGTCCACATTGACCGGGATGCGTCCTTCTTTATAGGTCTCTTTTGCCCGGATGAGTTCCTTGCCTTCACCGGGTTTGGCAAATCCGAGACCTTCGTACGCCATAATCTCAGCAATTGTAAAACAATCGTGGACTTCGGCGACATCGATATCTTTAGGGCCCACACCGGCCATTTTATATGCCTGCTCAGCAGCTTTATAGCCGACACTCAGACCTTTTGAAAAGTCGGGCCTTCCTGCCATATTAACCGCTTCCGAGGCCGCGCCGATTCCCATTATCCAAACCGGCTTTTTGGAAAGCGCTTTTGCCTTTTCGGCGCTGGCGAGGATAATGCACGAGCTTCCGTCAGCATTGGCACAACAATCGCCGACACGCAGAGGCGAAGCAACCAGTGGCGCCAGCTTGGCTTCCGGATTCTTAGGGTCAAAGTCCTGGGCTTTTACCCCTTTGCGGTAAACCGCCCTTTCATTTGTTACCCCATAGGTTGCTGATTTGACTCTGACACCGGTGAGGTCATCATAAGTTAAACCGTTATTCGCCATGTAGGATTGCGCATAGAGAGCATAATAAGCCGGCATCATTGTGCCGAATGGTGATTCCCACTGAATATCAGCGCCTCTGCCCATTCTCTCTTGCGATTCGGCGGAAGAAATTTCGGACATTTTCTGAAAACCCACGACGACGACGATATCGTGAAGGCCGGCTTTAATCATACTGTAGGCAATCTTTACGCCTGTACTGCTGGAAGAACAAACCGTCTCGACATAAAAAGTAGGCTGAGGGATTAACCCAAGGTACTCTGCCAATACTCCGGCAGGTGACCTTTGCTTGTCATATTCAGGTGCTGAACAAAAAACTGAGGCATCAACATTTTTCTGCGTGATGCCCGCATCTTGCATCGCTTCCCTGAAGGCTTCGAAAGCCAGCTCCCTGATCGAGCCTTCATAGCCTCTCACGAACGAGCTCTGACCGACGCCAATCACGGCTACATCCTTCGTCATAAGACCTCCTGATTTAATAATGTTATCCCGAAATATATTTTATCTATTATGCTCATATTGCGCTAAATAATGCAAAAACTACGTGAAACTCTAAAATCAAACCTCTAAACAATATCGAAACGTAAATACTAATATGTTCCGTTTTAAGATTCCGGTTTCTCCCATTTTCATTTGATTGGATACATGCATCGCTTAAGGCGGACTCAGTACGTTTTACCTTAACGGTATACGTCTGCCTTTGGCAGCATACCTTCGGATAGTATTACGGCTTGCGAGCCTCAATATGACATCGCGATGTCAGGTGCTTCGCTATTATTTTAGTAGAGATGGAGACCCTTCGTTTCTCTCAGGGCGATAGTAGTGTCACTGTTACCGGGAGATGATACGCAGGGAGGCCTGTTCCACCAGGGATGACAAGGTGGTGTTATCATTGCGATGGCAGATACTTCGCACCAATACCCGAAGCAAGATCACATTTTTGTAAGTCCGTTGTGTACAGAGATTGCCACGCCCGCCTATAGTGGGCTCGCAATGGGAAAGGGAGCAAAGCGGTGGGTTTCACCCACCCTACATACTGTCATTGCGAGGAATGCTATGACGAAGCAATCCCAGGGTGGGGTTGTCATTCAGACTATAGTACTTTGCGCAGCAAACGTAACGAAGTGAAGAATCTGGTATCCTTTCCCCTCGGGTACTGGATACATTCGTCGCTTAAGGCGGACTCAGCACGTTTTACCTTAACGGTATATGTCTGCCTTTGGCAGCGTACCTTCGGTAAGTATTTCGGCTTGCGAGCCTCAATATGACATCGCGATGTCAGGTGCTTGCAATCGATTTTTTATCAGAATATTATGGAAATAATACTCTTTCCATAGATTAACTCGACATAGCCAACAGTAAGTTTGAATAGAAATGCAGAGTTATTATCGATGAGCATAAAATCAATCTCAAAGTATCTTGAATCAACTCCCCAGACACTGTTGTTTTTCTTTGCGGTTATTATCCAACTGATCGCCTCCGGTGTTTCCGGGGCGGGCTGGGTAATTAATAACTCCACTTTATTGGTAGTGGGATTCTTTTTCTGGGTAGCGTGGTTCATCCTGATTATTATTGTCATTTCCAGCCGTTCCAATACCATACTTAACCAGGGAACAAAAGCACTGAAGCGAGGGGCATTAATCATATTTATCACACTCTTCGTTTTAGGCATCCTTGAAGCTATTGCAGTGACCACAGCTTTACCAAAGGTGATACAGAACCAACATGTCCCAGCTGACCTCCGACAGGCATTGAACGGATTGACGGAAAGTTACCAATACAATGATGCTACAGCCTTATCGCAACAGGCCACCGAAAACTTACTTGCCAGTAAGAATCCTTATACTAACGCCAACATTGTTGAAGCTCTGATAAAATACCACGGTGAGTATGATAGAGTTACTCCGCTCCGATTAGGAGCTTTTTCCGATGTCTTTCCTTACCCTTCGAACGAGCAATTACAAGCAGTCTGGAATAAAGCTATTCAGAATCCAACACAGCCGCCCGTGGAGTACGAATCCAGAGTCTGCTACCCGGCAGTCTCATTTTTATTACCGGCGCCGTTCATTTATCTGGGAATTAGTGATATCCGGATCGTTTACGCAATCCTGGTTATCATCGCATTAGCCTACGCTGTTTGGGTGATACCGAAACAGAAGCGCCTTTTATTCGTCGGGGCGGCGCTCATCAGCCTGGAGTTATGGAATAGCATTGCCGGCGGCGAGACAGGTAGTCTTACTTTCGCGCTGCTACTGGTAGCCTGGTTAGCCTTAAACAGGAACCTCTGGCTGTCAGCTGTTTTTATGGGCTTGGCGGTTGCCGATAAGCAAATAGCCTGGTTCTTCCTTCCTTTTTATCTCATTTTATTATTCCAGACACGAGGAATGAAAAATTTATTATTTGTCCTGTTGATTATTGCGGGCATTTTTGCTGTCACCAATCTGCCATTTGCTGTTAATGACCCCAAAAACTGGTTTATTTCGATATTATCGCCAATGACCGACCCTATGTTTCCTATCGGCGGTGGTTTGTCAGCGTTGCTTACTGCCGGTCTTTTACACATTAAATCATCTCTGCCTTTCGATATCATGGAAGGGGTGGTATTTATTGCTACCATCCTCTGGTATTTTCGATATTGTAAACGTTACCCGCAACTTGGGCTCATCCTGGCAATCATACCGCTCTTTTTCGCGTGGCGGAGTCTGTGGAGTTATTTCTTCTACGCCGGAACAATTGCGCTAGCATATATTTTAGCCAATGATGTCGGTCAACCGGAAGTTTCGACAAATAATAAGGCAATAGCATATAATTCTGACGGTAGGTAAAAATACCATTCAGAACAAATCCGGAGGTGCCTCATGGTTTTTTCAGGTACGACGGCAGCGTCGGCGGTATTTGCCCAAGCGATTCAGGCATCGGGTGCGATTACTATCGTGGAACCGGAAGAATTCAAAATAATACTGGCAAAAACTACAAAACCGCTGATAATAACGGCTAAGGGCGGTTATTTCAGGAAAAATACTTACCTATACCTCACAGCCTATAAAGGGTTGATATTTTTCACCAAATCGTCGGTCGAAATAACACTTCCCGGCGATGCGGAAATTATCGCGGCTAAAAGAATCTGGGTTCCCGGTCAATATTAAAACAAAAACATGGTGAAGGTTTTTAACGGCAGGTAAAAATGGTGCTAAAGATAATTACACTCAGCGAAAATACAGTAGATGCCCCCGGACTGCTGGCAGAATGGGGACTCAGCATCCTGATTGAAACGGGTATAGTTACTATCCTCCTGGATACAGGTCAGAGTATTTCCGTGATTCATAATGCCAAAATGCTGGGAATTGATCTGCACAAAGTGGATAAAATAGTCCTCAGCCACGGACACTTCGACCACACCGGCGGTTTGGAGAATGTCCTCCGGCAAATGAATAAAACCGTGGAAATCATCGCGCATCCCGAAACGCTTACCGCTAAATTTCAGGGCAACAAGAAAGGAAGCAAAAAGAGCATCGGTTTGCCTTTCCAATTGCCGGAACTTGAGGCGTTGGGAGCAAAATTCAAGTTAAGTAAAAAACCGGTAAAAATAACCCCGGATATCATGACTACCGGCGAAGTGCCAATGTCCGTCGATTTTGAGGAGATTACCCCCGACCGTTTCTTCGTAAAAGAAAATCCACAAAGGTGGCATCCCGATGAATTTAACGATGACCTGGCGCTCATTATCAATACCGGACCGGGATTGCTCGTAATATTGGGGTGTGCTCACCGCGGCATGATAAATACTCTTTATCACGCTCAGAAATTAACCGGCAGAAAGGAAATCCGATTGGTTATCGGGGGTTCTCATCTTCTCAACTCTTCCAGGGAAAGAGTCTACAAGACAATCGCCGCACTGAAAGAACTCGATGTCAAGAAAGTCGGGTTGTCACATTGCACCGGCCAGGAGGCATCTGCCATAATGGCTCAAGAACTCGGCGACCGTTTCTTCTATAATAATGCTTGTACGGGCATCGATATTACCGACAAAGAAATAAAAGTGGACTAGGGGAAAAAGTGAACCTGTCAGTGCAATTGGCGCCGCAAAATAAAAAAGGGTTACAACTGATGAACCCGGTGATGACCGCCTCCGGTACTTTCGGGTACGGCATGGAATATGAGCACTTTTTCGATATCCAAAAACTGGGCGCAATTGTTTGCAAAGGCACCACCCCGGAGCCAAGAGATGGGAATCCACAACCACGCTTGGCCGAGACAGCCCACGGTATGCTTAACTCCATCGGTTTGCAGAATATCGGTGTGGATGCCCTGATAAAAGAAAAGACGCCTATCTGGGCTGGCTGGAAAGTGCCGGTTATCGTGAATATCGCCGGCCGGACAATTGACGATTATGCGGCTTTGGCCGCAAAACTGGACAAAGCGGCCGGGGTTGCCGGGTTAGAGGTTAATATCAGTTGTCCCAATGTTAAAGCAGGCGGCGCGGAATTTGGCGCCAATCCGGAATCGGCCGCTAAAGTAACCGCAGCAGTGCGTAAAGCCACGTCATTACCGGTCATTGTCAAACTGACACCGAACACCGCTGAAATAGTTCATATTGCGCAGGACGTCGCTGCGGCAGGAGCCGATGCGCTATGTCTTATCAACACCGTCAGAGGAATGGAAATAGATGTAAAAACGCATAAACCTCTTTTAGGTAATGGTTACGGTGGATTATCGGGGCCAGCAATCAAACCGGTTGCGCTGTTTATGGTCTACGAAGTTTTTAAATCGGTCAATGTCCCGATTGTCGGTTGCGGCGGAATTACGAATGCCCGTGATGCTATTGAGTTTATAATGGCCGGCGCTTCGGCGGTCCAGGTTGGAACGGCCAGTTTCACAAATCCCCGTGCCCCGATGGATGTGCTGGAAGGAATCCAAAGCTATTTACAAAAAGAAAAGATCCAGGACATCCACGAGTTGATTGGGGCGGCACATATGTAATTGTACCCCCTCGCTACTTTTACTTCGTAAAGTACTATAGACTGACCTTCCTGTAGGTTTTTATTAATAGTAAAAAGTATTTCGTCCGCCTCAGGCGGACTCAAGGGTAGGGAATCAAAAGAGCGGTTAGTCCTCCCATATTGAGCACTTCCGCGAAAGAACTCGCATAAACATAATATAAATCCCCCTGTATCCCCCTTTCTCGAAAGAGGGATGAACAGTAAATTTTACGATTGATTGGAACAATAATTGAATACTCCTAAAATCTCTGTAATTGACACTCACGCCCATCTTGACATGACTGACTTTGCGGTCGACTGCGATGCAGTAATTGAACGTGCGGTTGAGGCTGGTGTAAACCGCATAATTACCTGCGGCACCAGTCTGGAATCCAGCGAAAAAGCCATTGCGCTGGCAGAAAAATATCCCCAAGTTCTCGCGGCTGCCGGAATCCATCCCCACGAGGCTGTCGATATACAGAAAACTGATATCACGCGGATAGCCGGATTGACAAAATACCACAAAGTGGTCGCGCTCGGCGAAATGGGTTTGGATTTTTATCGTAACTATGCTTCGCAGGATAGCCAGTACCGGACACTCAGATGGCAATTGGAGTTAGCCGGCGAGCTGAGATTGCCGGTGATTATCCACGCCCGCCAATCGACCAAAGAAATGCTGGATATATTAAGCGATTGGGTCAAGCAATCACACGCCGGGAATCCGGGGGTTATTCATTGCTTCCAAGGCGATACTTCTGCCGCCAGGGAATATCTGGAAATGGGATTTTATCTTGCTTTCGGGGGATATATCGGCTATCCTAATAGTCGACTCACGGAAGTCATCAAAACCATCCCCGAAAACAGATTGCTGGTAGAGACGGATGCTCCTTACCTTCCCCCGCAAAAATACCGCGGCCAGCGTAATGAACCAGCCCATATCACATTAACGGTAGAAAAATTAGCGGAAATACTGGAAACAACCGCTGAACAGGTGGGAAAGCAGACAACCGAAAATGCAAAACGACTGTTTAAACTCTAAAATAATTGTCATTACGAGGACCTGTGGGACGAAGTAATCTCCGGGCAGAGGGAAAACGCCTCCCTCCACTAAGATTGCCACGCTTCGCCCGCAATGACAAATTGTGTTACTAAAAGTAAGAAAATAACAATGGCTAAATTAGAAAAGTTGGTAAGAATAGTGGTGCAGGCACATCCCGGAGCAAAACGGAATGAAGTGGTGCGTTTTGAGGAGGGAATATGGCATTTAAAGATTGCTGCGCCACCCACCGAAGGCAAAGCCAACAAAGAATTGATTGAGTTTATCAGCGAGGTTCTGGATATCAGCAAGAGCCGCATCGCAATTGAAAAAGGTGCCACCGGTCATAGGAAGTTGATATCATTACAAGGAATAGCCCAAGAAACAGTGGAGGAGAGGTTAAACAAACTACTGACCGATTAATCATAATTAAGGGCAGTCAAACGGGGTGTTAAAGCAGAAATAAGGGTCTTGACACCCTATATTTTTATATGTTATTATTCAGATATTGCTGAAATTACGGATATTACAGAATATATTACAATAAGAGCGGATAAAAAATGATAGCGAACGTATTGTTGTATTTCGGTTCAGTAATCACCATCGGGTGGGGAATCGCCCACATTATCGCCGCGAGGGCGGTGGTAAAAGGCTTCGGGGATATTTCTGAAGATAGCAAGAAATTCATCTTAATGGAATGGGTGGCCGAAGGTTTGACGCTCTGTTTTATCGGTGTACTGGTGCTTTTAACCAATATCCTGGGTGGCACGACCAACGAACTCTCCCGAGTTGTATTCAGAATATCGGCCGGGATGTTAATCGTCATGGCAACCTGGACAGCGTTGACGGGAGCCAGAACTTCCAACATCCCAACAAAAATATGCCCGTTTATATTGACAGCTGTTGCTGTCATGTATGTAGTTAGCAGTCTGATTTAAATTTAATTTGTATACAAAAACATATAAAAATGAAGCAAGGAGATGAAAATGGTCGGGAAAAGAAAAACTAATGCCGCCCCGGATTGTTGTTCGGGTACTTGTTGTAAAGTAGACGCGATTGTCACAGTGGATGAACGCGGGCAGATACTATTGCCCAAAGATACCAGAGAGAAAGCTGAAATTCATGCCGGCGATAAACTGGCGCTGATGAGTTGGGAAAAGAACGGTAAGATATGCTGTTTCATGATAATCAAGGCTGATGAACTCTCGGGCATGGCTAAGGACGTATTGGGGCCATTGGCTAAAGAAATATTTTAATAACACTTTGATTAAAAAAATTCAGTGGATTTTTCCATTAGAAAAGGAAATCCCTCTATATCTCTCCCATCGTGCCTACGGGACTTCCGGTGAAAACCTCCAGCCTTTCTCGAAAGAGAGTGGACATTAACAGGAGTAAGTGAAATGGAATCGGTTAATAATTGCGGGGTATGCGCCAGGCCGCTGGTTTATGCCACGGAATCTGTGAAGAAAATCTGTGATATCTGCGGTAAAGAAGAAAAAGCCAATATTTACTGTCCGGAGGGGCATTATATTTGTGACACCTGCCACAGTAAGGCGGCGATAGAAGTTTTAAAACAGGTATTGAACTCCACCAAATCTACAGACCCGGCTGAGATAATCGAGCAGGTAATGGCGCATCCGTCGGTTCCCATGCATGGGCCGGAACACCATTCAATCGTACCGGCTGCCATTATAACGGCTGTCCACAATGCCGGTTATCCGGTGCCTGATGGCGCGATTGAGAAAGCCATCGAAAGAGCCAGCAAGGTACCCGGTGGATGGTGCGGCTTATATGGAGATTGCGGGGCTGCCGTGGGAATTGGTATCGCCGTGAGTGTGCTGACGAATGCCACGCCGCTCACAGGTAAAGAACGAGCATTAGCCTTGGGTGCCACATCTTTTGGCTTATCAAAATTACTGGACGGACAGCCGCGCTGCTGCAAGCGGTCTTCGCGTAGAGCAGTTGAGGTAGCCGTGGATTATTTAAATGACAAGCTGGGGATTAAATTAGCAAAATCAAAGGGGACTGTTTGCACGTACACTGTCAGAAATCAGCAATGTACCAAACAGGAATGCCCGTATTATCCGGTGTAAATAATAAATTTGAGGAGATAGAAAATGAAGAATGATGAAGTACAAAAAACGGTACGGGAACGTTATGGAAGGATAGCTAAAGAAAGCGATTATTGTGGTTGCGGCGGTTCCAAAACAGTACCTAAAATAAGCTCCTGCTGTGGCAATAACACCATCACGGCTGAGAGTATCAGTAAACAAATAGGCTACACCGATGCCGATATTAATTCGACACCTGAAGGCGCAAATCTGGGATTAGGCTGCGGCAATCCAATCGCACTGGCGTCTTTAAAAGAAGGCGAGGTAGTGCTCGACCTCGGTTCCGGCGGCGGATTCGATTGTTTTTTAGCCTCGGCGAAAGTGGGTTCGAAAGGCAAAGTCATCGGTGTCGACATGACTGCCGAGATGCTGGACAAGGCCAGAGATAATGCACGTAACGGCGGCTATCAAAACGTGGAATTCAGACTAGGGGAAATTGAAAATCTACCGGTGGCAGACAATTCAGTGGACATAATTATTTCCAATTGCGTGATTAACCTTTCCAATAATAAACCACGGGTGTTCCAGGAGGCTTTCCGGGTGTTAAAACCGGGTGGCAGACTGATGGTATCGGACATCGTTATTTTAAAGGAATTACCGGAATTTATCAGGGAATCAATTGACGCCTATATCGGCTGTGTGGCCGGTGCCAGCAAGAAAGACGAATATCTGGGGGCAATAAAAGCAGCGGGGTTTGAAAAAGTGAAGGTGATTAGTGAATCGATATTCCCCCTGAATAGCTTTATCGACGACCCTGCGGCGAAAGTAATCATGGCCGACTTGAAGTTAACTCCCAAACAGGTGAAGGCTACTTCAGCATCGATAGCAAGTGTGAAAGTGCAAGGGTGGAAGGCGAAATAGCCGTTTGCTTCCGGTCAGGGTTTCGTTCAGTAGGCACCGCCTCATCTTAACCCTCTCTGCATTCGCTTAGCGAAGTACCTGCGACTGCGGTCTCCGGCCATCCGGGGAGAGGGAACTATGAACGATTTATCCGACTAAGGCAGTTTGAGCCCAAAACATTAAAGCATAAAGGGCAATCGAGCCGATAAATACGATCGTCCATACTTTTTTATTCCATTGGAAAACTTTCAAACCGTCGAAGTTCCAAAATGGTAACAGATTAAACAGAGCCAACCAGGAATTGATTTCAATTCCGATGATACCGATATTCCCGGCGGTGTTAACCCATGATCCTACCTGCGTTATCGACTTACCGGTATTCGAAACATAAAATACCAGAGCAAAAGTAAAAACTGCGAACACAACCGCCAGAATCATATTGACAATCGGGCCAGCCAAGGCTGATTTGCCCAATTTTACCCTGTTCTCCGGCGTATCCTGCCCCATCTGAATAACCACGCCACCCGGCGCCGCGAATAGAAAACCAACTAAAGAAGCCGCAATTGCTAATATCAGACCTGGAATCCAGACATGATAAACAGCTTTAAAACCAAACCTTCTCGCGGCAACCCTATGCGCTAACTCGTGGAAAACAAAGGCAAAGAATACTACTACCAATGATTCAACAATAGTGGTGCGCAATCCGGGTAAATCAGAGAAAGCTTTGTACCCACCCGCAATGGCAATTCCAAAAGCTATTCCTAACCAGACAACCGCAATCGCAAATTCCAGAATCTCGTGAAAAATATTTTCTTTAACAGCTACTTGCATATCCATCTTACTAAATTCATTAAAAGGTATTGATGGAGCTAATGTCAAACCGACTCATGAATAAATATTTTTAGCTTGTAAGGCTATGCTATAATCGTTTACAAATGACTGCCTATTCAGAATATGACCCCTTCGCCTGGATTTACAACAAACACTGGGGAAATACTTTTCTGCCGGTAGTAATGCCGATCCTGGATAACCTGGTGTTGAGCAAGCTCCCTAAGAACGCCCGCATCCTCGATCTTTGCTGTGGCACCGGACAAATGGCACACCAATTAACGGCTCTGGGGTATCGCGTGACCGGCATCGACGGTTCGCCGGAGATGTTAAGCTATGCCCGTGAAAACGCTCCGGGCGTGGAATTTTTGCAGGCAGATGCCCGCTCGTTCGAACTGCGGCATAAATACAATGCCGTTGTGTCGGTCTTTGACAGCCTCAATCACATTATGTCTACTAAGGAACTAGGGCTGGTTTTCCTTCGCGTTCATAAAGCGCTCCGCGGCGGCGGGATCTTTATGTTCGACCTTAATACCGAACCAGGTTATTTTTATGAGTGGAACGGCGATTTTTCTATCGTCGAGGACGACCACGTCTGCACAGTGCGCAGTATTTACAACGCATCCCGTCGCATTGCCACTTTTGATGCTACCATTTTTCGTTTGAAAGATGATAGCTGGTACCGTTATGATGTTACTTTATATCAGAAATGCCATACCTCAGCGGCTGTTAAATCGGCACTAAAGGCGGCGGGTTTTACGGATATTGAAATCTACGGTTTCGACTGGCAATCCGGGATGAAAGCATTGGACAAAGATGCCCGAAGAGCTTTCTTCCTCTGCCGTAAAGTCTGTAAGTAACAAATCTCAATAATCAAGTTTTGGTTATTCGAAATTAACTTTTATGACTTTGTTTGATACCTGATTCTTATTATTTGGAATTTCTTCAGTTTATCTCTCCGTTTGGTTATCCGATATACATTATGGTAAAATGTATTTATACTAAAAACTGAAGGAAATCAGAATGAGCACCAAGAAAGAAGCCGAATTAAAAAACTTCATCGATAATGTCAATAAAAAAGACAAATTGAATGGTAAGAAAGTCGTTTTCAATTTCGTGAAACGCAAGAGAAAATAGGCTCGAAGTCCGGATTGCACATTTTTTCTTGCCGGCATCGTATTATCTTCGATAACTGTAATGAAAAATAGCCTTCCTGTTTAGGAAGGCTATTTTTATTAATCTCAAATATTTTTATTGTTATTTCTTGCGTACGCCAACAATCAATAAAACACCCAAACCGATTAATGCTACAGCCCCAATACCTCCCCACCAATCAAACCAGCTCATTATGTGAAACACTCCCAGTAAACAAATAATGCCGATAATAATGATGATAATGCCTAAAGCATTACGGCTGCGCATTTGTTCGATAGCGACCTTATCATCCGTTTCCTTTCCTTTGCCGGCAAATCTATCATGAATTTCATTCCCCAGTTTGGTAGCAGTCTCCTTGATCTCTGCCGCATTTTCCTCGACAATGCCTTGAGGAGTGGTTTTTTGTGATTCTTCAAGCGGAGCAATGATGGCGAGGACGATATAGGCCACAATGCCGAAAACGGTAAAAGCCAGTAAAACAAAAATGACTCTAATGATAGTAGGATCGATTCCGAGATATTTCCCCAGCCCGCCACACACTCCGAAGAGCATCCTGTCGGTTTTACTGCGATATAGTCTCTTTTCCATATTGCCTCCTATTGCTGTGATTTCTTCGAATTGTCAGCATCGTTCTGTGCCTGAACCAATTTATCGCCGACCTCTTTTGGTGACATTCTACCCGCGGATACTACCATCTTTAATCCTTCCTCAATTGTCAGGCTGGTGCGGATGATTTCCGATTCATCCATTATCTGGAGAAACCCGGTCATTGGATTGGGAGCGGTGGGAATGAATACGTTGATCATTTTTTTACCGGCTTCATCGATATGCTCATTAGTAATAAAACCGATGGTATGGAGACCTTTTCGGGGATATTCAACCATAACAACTTGCATAAAACCGGTTTTTTCAGGGTCGGAGAAACTCTGAATAACCTGTCTGATTCCCACATAAAGAATGCGGGTGATCGGCACCCTGGATAATTGGTCCTCAGCCCAACGGATAATTCTCTTCCCCATCATATTGGTCGTAATGGCGCCGATAATCAGCACCAAGACGACAATAACCCCAAAGCCAACACCGGTAATATGACGTCCAAAGATATATTTGATAGGGCCTTGCAGGAGTTTATCTATCTGGGTGAAAAGCCAGACAAATATCCATATCGTAAGCCCGATTGGCACGGTAACAACTAACCCGGCAATCACTATCGCCCTGAGTTTTCTTAAGAAACGGCTCCAGATCGATGGTTTTTTCTGTTCCGCCACTCAAATCCTCCAGACGTTGGCTGTCAATATCCGATTAGCGATTTCACCAATATCATAGCAGTAGTGTTGAGGTTCGGCAATGGTAAGAGAAACAGGCTTGTTTATCTATCCGTAATTGAAAGGATGGGCCTGGCTCTCAAAATCAGGCTGATAATTATCAGCGGCAGACATTTCCTGAATCCAGCCGTTCTCCATCCCCAGTTTCTCCAATAAATCTACAACCTCATGGTATTCCATTTCTGTAATACCGCGTGAAAGAGCAGGAAAACGCGCGGCATGATGAACCGGGTAATATTGCGCCATCAGACTGATATTAACTTCAGGGGAGACTTCTTTTGCCAGCCAGGTCAGGGATTCCTCACTACCTGCCAGATTTTCCGGCAGAATAAGATGGCGCACAATCAAACCTCTCTGGGCGACATCATTTTCGTCCGTTTTTAATTTTCCCACCTGACGGTACATTTCCTCAATAGCCTCGCGGGCGTGTTCCATATAATCGTCCGCATCCGACAACTGCTTCGCAATTTTATTTGAGGCATATCTCAAATCCGGCAGATAAATATCGATGATGCCGTCCAATGTTTTAATTGTATCCAACGAATCATAGCCGCTGGTATTATAAACCAGCGGGATTTTCAAACCCATCGGGACGGCCAGTAATAATGTCTTTAATATCTGGGGTACAAAATGCGAGGGCGATACAAAGTTGATATTGTGGCAGCAGGGTTCATTCTGGAGATAGAGCAATTTCTCTGCGAGCGCCTCACATTCCATTGTTTTCGATTGCTCTCGACGCCAATTCTGGCTGATTTGATAGTTCTGACAGTAAACACAACGTAGAGTGCAATTGCCGAAGAAAACTGTGCCTGAGCCTCTCGTGCCGGATATCGGGGGTTCCTCACCAAGGTGCTGACAAACGGCATCGACAATCGGTAAAGCCCCGGAATGACAATAGCCCAATTCACCTTTTATACGGTCAACACGGCAATTACGGGGGCAAATATCGCAGGCTGTCAGGCGCGCTTCCAGCAATTCGGAACGATGTTTTAGTTCGCCGGAACGATAGAGAGCCAGATAGCCGGGTTCAAAAACCGCCATGCCTCGCCTTCTTCCATTACATTCCCGCCAATCGTTTCATCGCGTCATCTATCCGCGCCAGCGTGCGCTCTTTTCCCAATACCGCCATCATCTGGAAAAGAGGCGGCGTGGCTGTCTGCCCGCTGACTGCTGTCCGTAGCGCCCCGAACAACTGGCCTGTTTTTAAATTTAACTCTACGGCTAACGGTCTTAACATCGCTTCCAGAGATACCGCATTAAAGTCGGCGTGTTTTTCCAGTCGCTCCCGGGAGATTTTTAACGCCTGAATCGTCGTTTCCGGCGTCATATCCTTACCGAGCAAAAGCCGGCTGTCATAGTTCAATTTTTCGGTAAAGAAGTATTCGGTCAGTTCCGTTACTTCCGAGAGCAACCGCGCTCTATCCTGTATGAGTGCTAACACTGCCTTGACGTAATCCATTGATAGTGGCCGTTTTATTTCCGGAGCCAGACCTTTCTCTAAAAATGGCAACGCTCTTTTAGTAAAATCATCCGGCGCTAACTTACGCATGTATTGGCCGTTCATCCATTGCAGTTTTTCGTGGTTAAAAATAGCCGCCGTCTTGCTGACACGCTCCAGCGAAAAATGTTTGATTAAATCTTCACGCGAAATAATTTCAGTCTTGTCATCCAGCGACCAGCCGAGTAATGCCAGGAAATTGATCATTGTTTCCGGCAGAAAACCCTGCTCCCTGAATTGTCGTATGGATGTGGAACCGTGCCGTTTGCCCAGTTTGGAGCGGTCGCTGCCTAAAAGCATCGGCAGGTGACCGAACTGCGGAACTTCGTACCCCATGGCGTTGTACAGCATGATGTGACAGGGTGTGCTGGACATCCATTCTTCGGCGCGGATAACGTGCGTAATCTGCATGTCATGGTCGTCAACGATATTGGCCAAGTGATAGGTCGGATAACCGTCTGATTTTAACAGTACTAAATCCTCGATGGTGCTGTTTTTAAAGGTAACATCACCCCAGATAATATCGTGTATCACCGTTTGTCCCTGCAAGAGAGTCTTTAAACGTATTACCGGCGTAATCCCTTCTTTCTCTTTCTGTGCCTGCTCGACTTCTGTCAGATTGCGGCAGCAGCGGTCATAACCCGGAGGCAGCTTATTCTTAATCTGATGGGCACGTAAAGCCTCCAGGCGTTCTTGAGAGCAGTAACATTTATAAGCCGCGCCCTGTGCCAGCAATTTTTGCGCTGCTTCTCTGTATTTTCCCAGCCTTTCCGACTGAATGTAAGGCCCATAATTTCCACCAACCTCAGGACCTTCATCCCAATCAAGATTTAGCCATCGTAAATCATCCATAATCGCCTCGACAGCGCCCTCCACTTTACGGGTAGCGTCGGTATCTTCGATGCGCAGGATAAAGACACCGCCGTTGTGGCGGGTAAAGAGCCAATCGAACAAAGCAGTACGGATACTGCCTACATGTAAAAACCCTGTAGGGCTGGGTGCAAATCGCGTTCTAACCTGTGGTGTCATAAATTTTCTCCGTTAAAGGTGCTAAATATTCAGATACAAAATCTGTAGTGTATTCTTACGGGATTATATACACCACATTCTACCATCTATTCCAGCTAACATTCTATAATACCAGCATATGGATTCGATTCGTAATTATTCATTTGTTATTATAAAGCAGAAGTGAAAAGTGATAGAATAAAAATGGTATGTGACGAGTAAAGTGCTCTCGATACGCATTCGCTATCAAGTTAAGCATAGAATAGCAGATAAACCAGCGTAAAGCTGTCCCGCGTTCATCCTGAAGCAGGGCTCTCAATGCGCAAACCAATCTAGATATAAATAGGTTGTGTCTGTCTTATTCCATATGTTTAATAGAGATAACCCGACTTAGTTACTTTTAAATAATTAAAAGTTATTCAGACTGATATTAAACGGTATTGGATAGAAAGCGAGTATTTTTTGGACAAACAAATAACTCCCTCGTTGAATAAGCAGGGAAAAAGCCTATATTACGGTTATATCGTTCTCGTAGCATGTTTCTTTATCATGACATTTGCGTCAGGGGTACAGTATTGTTTCGGGGTTTTCTTTAAACCTATGTTAAATGAGTTTGGCTGGACGCGAGCTTCAACATCCGGCCCTTTTTCGGTTAGTTTAATTCTGGGCGGTCTTTTCAGTATTTTTGCCGGCAGACTTGCCGATAAATTCGGTCCCAGAATCGTTGTCACCTTCGGCGGTATCGTCCTGGGTGCAGGGGTTTTATTAATGTCCCAGATTAACAACCTGTGGCAACTTTATCTGACTTTCGGAGTCTTGGTAGCAGTGGGTTCCAGCGCCATGTATGTGCCGCTGGTAGCCATGCTTTCCCGATGGTTCCCCAAAAGGCGCGGGCTAATGGTCGGTATCGGCGTTTCCGGCATAGGGTTTGGGATCGGGGTAGTGCCGACGATTGCCAGCCAATTTATCGTCAGTTTTGATTGGCGTACTTCATTGCTTATCTTAGGCTCGGCAAGTTTAGTCTTAATCGTCCTGATGGCACAGTTTTTAAAATCCGAGCCTAAAACCTCACCGGTAAATAACGACAGTGCAAAATCAGCCGATAACACTATCTACACCAAAGGGTTGTCATTCAAAGAGGCAGCGAAGACCGGACCATTCTGGATAATTTTTATTGCCTGGCTTCTGTACGGCTTTTTCTATCAAATCGGTACAGTGCACACGGTACCTTATGCCACCGACCTGGGAATGTCAGCGCTGGCAGCCACTTCTATTCTGATGATTATCGGCATCGTCGGTATTTTCGCCCGTATGTGCCTGGGCTTTACCGGAGATAAATTCAGCCACAGGAAGATTTTAATACTGAGTTTTATATTTCTGGCGCTGGCGTTTATCGGAGTTTCGGTCAGTGGTACGGTACGCATGCTGTATGTCTTCGCGGTACTCTACGGCGCTTTCTCCGGAGTGGGGATTTTACTGGCGCCCATTCTGGCTGAATATTTCGGATTCAAATCATTAGGCGCAATTACCGGCGTCATGATGTTTTCCAATAATATAGGAGGAGCCATCAGCCCCACGCTGGCCGGATTTATATTCGATGTCACGGGCACCTATCGGCTGGCTTTTATTATCAGCGGCGTTATCGCCGTTGCTGCCGCTATCTTCATGTGGCTGCTTAAACCTGCTTTAAAAAACGGGAATATTTAAATCCGACTTAAAGTCGGACTAAAACTACTATCCCGGATGTCCTACCCGCCCGTTGTGGCCCACAGCGTGACAGCATTCGTTTGCGATTCGATAGAGTAAAGGTCATTCCCTATTTGGGTGATACATTTCATATGACCGTCGGCCATATCCACGGCGGGAAAAATCCAGTACCCGTCTCTGATGGCATGCTCGGACATCATCGAAGCAAATTCGACACATGTGAATGTCGACGAGTATACCTGTTCATGGGTATTATCCGTATTCAACCAGGCGGTAAGGTCGTCGTATGAGGCAAACTGACTAACCGGTCCGCTGAACCCGTAAGTAGCAAGTTCTTGGGTTTCTCCCGCCAGGGCATTTTCACTGGTCGCAAACTTGACGTTAGTGGCAAGCAACTTTGCATCAATAGAATTCAATGCAGTGTGTATATAATTGGCTTCTTGCGCGGTAGTCTTTTGCAGCTTGGCGTGTTCCAGGTAAGCATAATAACTTATGCCAATCAGGGCGATCAATAAGTTTATTATTATTAGAGTAATGCATAGCTTACGGTGATGAATCCAGTCGTGGCGAATTCCCTTAGTTGCGGGGGATATTTTCGCAACTTCAGACAGCTCTCCCGAAAAGACTCCTGCGGAGCCAAGGGAAGAAACCGTTTCCATATGCGTTCGCCCGGTTGCTTTGATTACCATAGTCGTGAACCCCCGGTCACAACTATACTTTAGTCCGCGAACCTGAATGAAAACTTAACAAGCCGTAATAAGTTCTGAATTTTTTCTTAATAATTGGCTTAAACTCATCAGACAAGCCAAATGTACATGTTAGCCTGAGCAAAGGCTAAACAGCACTAAGTCAGGTGCGTATTTTATACAAAGATGCTATTTTTGTTTTTAATTAAAGCCTATCTTAATAGCGGTTCTGCCTCGGCTAACAGACCCACCATTTCATCGGCGACTTTTTCGGCCTGTGTGCCGAATTCCTGCAGCAAGCTCTCCTTTACCCAGATATAGAACAGATAGCGCATACAGCGTCGGTCCTCTCTCTGAGACAGCAGGAATTCATAGTGCTCCCGGTTGATGCAAATAACTCGCTCTTTCGGGTCGTACCAGCTGCGATAATCCGACTTTTCGTTGGCGGGCGATTGCAATTTGATGTACGGGGCGCGAGTGGGATGGTGTAATACCGTTCTTAACGGTTTTTCCTCAGATGGCGATTGCAGGGCTTTGGCTTTCTCTTCACGACCGTCGCCCTTCATGGCGCCGCCGGCGGAATGACCCATGGCCAATGTTTCCAGAAGGCCTTTTTCACGATACCGCACGAATTTATCGATCAATTTACCGGCGCGACCGAGAATGATATTGAACCTCTGCTCCTGCGATTCCGCGCTGACTTCTTCAATCAACTGCCTGATTTTGGGCTCCAGTTGCCTTAATTCGTTGACAAAAGCCCGGAAGACTTCATCCTGCACTACGGCCGTTTTATCGGCGGTCCGCGCCAGGCGATCGAACCGGATATAGCCTTCAAGACGCTGGTCTATCCATGGCAATAAATTAAAGTCCTGCAAATCTTTTAACGAGCAGATACGGGTGCCGCCCCGTCCGTAAAGGTTGATCGAGGCATCTGCCATCTCCCACGGTAAAACATAAAGTTCGATGTAGGCTGAACCGGCTTTCGGTACATGCAGATTGGTCGACATCACCTTCACGCCACGGAAGCGCTGCGGATGAATCGGCTCGAAGGTATGATTATCCGAGATAGACATGGCATACATATTGGTCCGCAGGTCGCTGGCAAACTGCTGGCCCAGGTATTCCTTAATCCGGTCTTTGGAAAGTTGGATCGAAATCTCCGGTAAAATCCCTTCGAGGTAGGCAATAGTGCCGCGATGTTTATGTTCGTGAGCGGGACAGTGTTGAATCACCTCCGCATATCCTTTTTTCAGCCACTGGCGTTTCAGTACCAGACAACTGGAGGGTTGTCCTTCTTCCGCCGTGGAGGCAAGGTGCAGTTCTTCAGCAATCAAGGCAAAAGCCAGCAGACCGATGCCCTGCTCCCCTCTTAACGCCAGGTGCAGTTTTTCGGAATCGCCGATTTGCTGCAGCACCTGTTTCATTTTTTCCGGATTGATACCAACGCCGTTATCCTCGACGATAATACTCTGTAAAGCGTGGGCGCCCAGGCCGTTGAGCACCGGTTGATAGGATAATCTGATTAAAATTTGCCCTTCTTCGGTTTTCGCCTGTTCAATGGCATCCGCCGCATTTTCCACAAACTGCTTGAGAGCTTCGGAGGGACTCCGGCAAACATGCGCCAGTACCTCGAAGACGCCCGGTCCGGTGTGTAACGTTACTTTAGCCATAAACCACCTCCTGTTACCTTCTTGCCTGTCTATTATTACCCACGATCAAAAAGGGTGGGTTTATTCAGTTCCTGTTGGGCTTTCTGGAAAGCCATATCCCAGGTGAAACCCTGACGGCGGTACTTGATAATAAGCTGTATTTTACGGGTGTCAGTATCTTCAAAATGCCTTACTTCCCGTTCCGTCAGCCGGGTTTTAACGGATTGGATAAATCCTTTCTTCTCCAGGTAGTGCACTTCATCTACAGACGCGCCGGTTTTTCTGGCTAGTTCGGTAATACGTAACATTTCACGAATTATTTCCTATAATATTTCACGTAATTTTACCTGAATTATATGACGATGTGAAAGATTTGTCAAGAGTGGGTAGATTATACTTTTCGCTAACAACAAATCGCACTATCAACGTAGTGTGATAAAAACATATTGATGTTTATATGTTATAATGCTATAGTGTCAATGTTACGGGGAGGGTATTATTGTGACTACTCAAAATAAACGAACTACTATATATTTAGACTCCGATTTACACCGGGCTCTCAGATTAAAATCGGCTACTCTATCACGGTCGGTAACCAAACTGATTAATGATGCGGTGCGAGAATCTCTTGCTGAGGATGCTGAGGATCTGGCAGCTTTCGAAGATAGAGTAAAAGAACCACTAATCAGTTATGATGAAATGGTTAAAAGGCTAAAGAAAGATGGCAAAATATAAAGTCTATTTCAGAGCCTCAGTGGAAAAGGACTTAAAAACAATTCCCAAAAAAGATACCAAAAAGATACTGCATCGGATTACTTTACTAACGGAAGAACCGAGACCAACGGGCTGTGAAAAATTAACCGGCCGGGAAAGATATCGCCTGCGTCAGGGAAATTACCGCATCGTATATTCAATTCAAGATAACGAACTTACCGTTTGGATAGTAAAAATAGGCCACCGTAAAGATATTTATCGATGAGTTGAATTTATCACGCCATCGATGCGGAATCAGGTGAATTAAAAAGGCTAATTCAGCTTTGTTTAGTTTTAATGAGCCAAACACCGGAACACCGACATATCTCGTGTCAGATAGCCCTTTTAGCCGGTTGTCCAGTTCATACCGTTCAGTCAAAATATCTTATAGACCTTGATAAGTATCTTCCCTTCGCAAAGCAATTTTAACCACGATTATCTGTCTGGCTTCATTATCTATGTGATAAACCACTCTATAACGTCCGAGTCGCAGCCGCCAAAGTTCAGCACCGTGCAACTTCTTGCACCCGGGAGGTCTTGGCGTTTTCCCCAGGCTGTCGATTGTCCGGGCAATTTCTAATTGCGCCTTTTTAGGAACGGATAGAAGTTGTTTCTGCGCGGCACGGACAATCTGTATCCTATAGACCAAGGTATTCCTTCTTGAAGGTACCCCAATCCATAATGTCTCTTTTTTCTTCGAGAGCCTTCAATCCGTCCCTGATGTCTTCCTCTTCTTCCAGATGTTCATATATCAATTCCCGCACGACACCCGCCACCGACGTCTTATGCTTGAAAGCTACAAAACGCAAGGCTTCGTATTCTTCGGGACGTAAGCTTATTGTTGTTCTTTTAAAATTGTCTTTTGCCTGAGCCATTTTCCACCTCACATCAACGTTATCATCAAAACATCAGAATGTCAATTCATCAATGTAAGCTTTGCCCGCTGGTCAATAAAAAGATGAAAACCTATGTGTGCGGAATCAGGTGAATTACAGAAGCTTTGAAGGAAGCGGTGACTTCCTGCCCTGTTATCAGTCCCATTTCTTCGTAACTACGCCTGGAAATGAGGACAGTTAGCGTAAAACCACAGTCCAATATAACTTTGACTTGCGCAGCCAGCGGTAAAACTCTCATGATAATACCCTTTAGTTGGTTTCTGGCGCTGGTGACAGCATCAGAATTACCGGGAATAGACAATGTAATATCCTCAAAACGCAAGCAAGCTGTCACCCGGGTGCCTGCAGGTATCGGAGAAACAACTTCTATTTGACCCGACCCTATTGTGACAGTCGCTATTCCGCTATTTTGCTGATTGACTGTGCCCTTAAGGATATTTCCGATTTCCACAAAACTCGCAACCTCTTCATCGAGAGGATAATTGAATACTTCATTCGGTTTCCCTATCTGGCGCAATTGCCCGCCGACTAACACAGCCACACGGTCGGCGAGAATCATGGCTTCGTTATGGTCGTGGGTTACCATAACCGTGGTGACCCTCGTTTCTCGAAGTACACTCTCGAAATCGTCAAGTAACGCGGCCCGTGTAGGGCTGTCCAATGCGGTGAAAGGTTCGTCGAGAAAAAGGATTTCCGGCTGAAGAACAAATGCTCTTGCCAGGCTAACGCGTTTGGCTTCACCGCCGGAGAGTGTTTTTACTTGCCGTTTTGCCAATCCAAGGATGCCGAACCGTTCCATCCACTTTTTCGTTCGGAGACTAATCTCGTCTCTCTTTATACCACGTAAACGTAATCCCAGCGTAACATTATCCCAAACGTTCCCGGACAACAACAACGGCTCCTGGAATAAAACGGCGAATTGCCGGCGGAGTTTGAGAATATCGGAGGTATATTTTACCGGCTAACCCCAATAAGAAATAATAGCTTTTTTCTCCGGTTTCAATAACGTCGCAAGTGTAAGCAGCAAAGTGGTCTTTCCTGAACCGTTGGGCCCGATAATTGCCAGGACTTCATTTGGGAACACGTTAAACGAGGGGACATCGATAATTTTACGGCCGCCTAAAACAACAGAGAGGTTTTTAGCTTCAATTGAGGCAACTGACAAAACTTTAGAACTATCCTTACTCATTGTGCTTTATTCCTCTGTTGAATCATCGTGAGGACCAGATTGACCGCATAAACCAGAATCATAAGGATAACGCTCAAAGCTATCGCCAGCCCGAAATCTCCCCTGCCGGCTTCCATCACAATTGCAGTGGTTAAGACACGGGTCTGGTCCATGATGTTACCGCCTACCATGGTGGAAGCTCCAACCTCGGATATGATGCCGCCGAACCCGGCCATCACTGCAGCTAGTAGAGGAAGACGGGTCTCTTTAATAACAAGCCATACCATCTGGAAACGGGAAGCTCCCAGTGCAAGTATCTGGAAACGAAGCTTTGCGTCAAGCTGCTGGATGGAAGCAGCCGTAAACCCGGTGATTATCGGCAAAGAAATAATGACCTGCGCGATGGCCATGGCTACAGGCGTAAAAAGGATATGAAGAAAGCCCAGCGGACCGCCGCGCCAGAGGAAAATCATCACAGCCAAGCCAACGACCACGGGCGGTAAGCCCATGCCGGTATTCACGAGGGAGATAACGAACTTGCGGCCGGTGAATTTATTCAGGCCGATAGCTGTCCCCGCGCCGATGCCTAAAATAAGGCTTATTGCCGTAGCACTAAGAGACACTTCAAGGGACAAGGCCGCGATTCTCAGCATCTCACGGTCGCCGTGAATTAATAGCCGGAAAGCCTCGACGATGCCTTGCCAAATCAGGTTCATTTGTTATCCAAGGTATATCGTTGCTCACCCAAGTGAGCAACGATATACCCCTGTAAATATTATTTGCTTCCTATTGATGCCTCTGTTTTGCCGGCATCCGGAATAAAGAGCGCCTGACCGTAAGTAATTAATCCAAAAGCGCCGATGGCCGCCTGTGTTGCAGGGGCTACCATGAAATCAGAAAAAGCCTGGGCGCCGGCAGCGTTGATGCCGGTAAACTTCGCTGGGTTTACCTGGATAACATGATAAGGATTAACCATCACAGTGGGATTTTGTACCAGTAAAACGCTATTGATCACTTTGGAGTTGAAGAAAGTCAAATACGTGCCGCGGTCGGAGATCGTGTAGCCATTCTTTTCTGAAGCAATGACGAGAGTGGCGCCCATGCCCTGCCCGGTGGAAAGCCACCAACTCTGACCTTTAGCCGTTATCCCGAGCTGGGACCACAGAGAAAGTTCGTAACCATTGGTGCCTGAATTATCATCCCGACTTACGAAAAGGGACTGACTATCAGCGATTTTTTTCATGGCGGCAACCGGGTCAGTCATACCGGTGATGCCCGCCGGATCAGCCTTCGGACCGACAATGACAAAATCGTTATGCATAACTAACCGGCGGTTGATGCCGTATCCATCCTGTACTAATTTAAGCTCGCTATCCGGCATATGCACAAGTAAAACATCGGCTTGGCCCTGTTGCCCCATGGCAATGGCAGCGCCTGAGCCTACAGCTACAGTTTTAACCTGGTAGCCGGTCTGTTGCTCGAACATAGGCACAAGCAGGTCCAGGAGTCCAGTGTCGCGGGTGCTGGTAGTGGTGGCCAGGATTAACTGCGGGTTAGCCGGCTTGGGCGTTGTTGGCGTAGCTGTAACTGTAGTTGTCAGTTGCTGCATCGTAGTAGTGGTTGTGCTGCAACCTGCCAGGCCACCTAACAACCCGGCTAAAACAGCTATAACCAGCAGAATCTTGAGTGCGGGATTTAGTAACGGTTTCAATTTCATCTTTTTTCTCCTTATATTTCCTTATTTTTTTCACAAAAAAAGCGCCCCGGAAAGAGGCGCTCATAAATATCAGCTATGAACTTTCTCTCCTTCCCTAAAAAGGTGGCATTACAGTTTCCCATAATACCCTTTGAACTTCTTGAGAAATTCAACGGTTAATATACCATACCTTAAGGCTTCAGGCGTATTAACTCGAAGAGTTGAGTTTATTCTATTATCTTTATACTTGTCTGCATTGCAGACTTAATTTACTTTAACAAGCAACATCCCGAATGTCAAATTAAATGATTCCGGGACTGTGGCAGTGGTGATATTTCTTGCCGACGATTGTTCCAAACCAAAGTAAGCATATCATTAGATTAGTCATCCGGATTCCAGTTTTCACTGGAATGACACCAGGGAAAGCAATCCTGAGCCACCATTAAGTCATCCGGAAACCAGGTCAGCAGTTTCGGCTGGTATGCTATAATTACTACTTTGAATAGAGGTAGACAAGTATGTATTCAGTTGAAGTTAATAAAATCCTGAAAGCCTACGGCAACCGGACCGTCGTTAATGATGTTTCTTTTATTGTGAATCAGGGTGAGATTTTCGGCTTGATCGGGCCTAACGGCGCCGGCAAGACCACCACTATCAGGATGATGATGGATATCATCAAGCCCGATTCCGGCACCATTAAAATTATGGGTGAAAAGCTGAACGACGGCAGCAAGAACAAAATCGGGTATCTGCCGGAGGAAAGAGGCCTCTATAAAAAAATGAGTGTCATGGACACGATTATTTATTTCGCCTCGCTTAAAGGTGTGGATAATCATCTCGCCCGAAAGCGGGGTGAGGCGCTGCTGAAAAGGGCGGATATGTTCCAGCACCAGAATAAGAAGATCGAAGAATTAAGCCGCGGCATGGGACAGATCATACAGGTCATCGTGACGATTATCCACGAACCGGATCTGGTAGTATTGGACGAACCGTTCTCCGGCCTGGACCCGGTCAATACCCAGCTGCTTAAGGACATGATCCGGGAATTGAAAAACAGCGGCAAGACCATCATCATGTCCACACACCTGATGAACGATATTGAAGAGTTGAGCGACCGTCTGCTGATGATTAATAAAGGGCGCGAGGTGCTTTACGGCAGTCTGGCCGAAGTGAAGTCGAAATACAGAAATAATTCCGTGCTTGTCGAGTGTGTCGGGGAAATCGGCAACATCGAGGGGGTTATCGAACAACGCCGCCATAACTCCGCGTTAGAATTGGTGCTGGATGCCAAAACTACGCCGCAAATGGTGCTCGAAAGGCTGATTGCAAAACACATCGTCGTCAACCGTTTTGAATTAGCCACACCTTCATTAACCGAAATCTTTATTAAAGTAGCCGGTGACGAACATGAATAAAACTATGCTTTTAATCAAACACGAGTTTTTAGCGACCGTTCGGAGAAAAGCCTTCATCATACTTACACTGGCCTTTCCTATAATAGCACTGCTTGGTATTCTGGCGGCACAGGTAATCCCGAAGATGATTACACCCTCCGTAACGATCGAGAAAATCGGCTATGTCGATAATACCGGCATTTTTAGCGGAACTTTGACCGAAAATCAATTACAGCTTGTTCAATATAATAATATAGATGCGGCTAAAACCGCTTTAATCCAAAAGGACATCACCGACTATTTTGTCATTCCGGTAAATTATCTGGCGACCGGTCTGGTACAGCACTATACTCTTAAAAACGAAATCACACCCAGTAGCGCATCACAAACGATTATCAGGGATTTTTTACTGAGCAATCTGTTAAAGGGGAATGACGCCGCCATTATCGCCCGCGCTAAAGCCCCAATGAATATCGCCAGCACCACCCTGACCGGTACCGGTGCGGTTGCCCCGCGCCAGGGCGGCTTCGGGGCTTTGATTCTACCGTATATCTTTAGCATCCTGTTATTGATAGCCATTTTTACCTCGTCCGGATATTTGCTACAAGGCCTCGGGGAAGAAAAGGAAAATCGCGTCATGGAGATTTTACTGTCTTCCGTTTCCCCCAAACAGTTGCTGGCCGGCAAAGTCATCGGTCTGGGGGCTGCCGGACTGGTGCAGATCATTGTTTGGCTGATTTCCGCCGATTTTATTATCAAAATCGCATCTTCGACCTTCGGCAGCGTCATCGGCTCATTACACGTGTCCCCGGATTTCCTGATACTGGGCGTTGTGTATTTTATTCTCGGTTATCTGCTGATGGCCGTGCTCATGGCCGCCGTCGGTTCGGTCAGCGCCACCGCGCGTGAGGGACAGCAAATGTCGGCCTTTTTCATTATTCCGGTCCTCATCCCCGTTTATTTTATGGCCCTGATTATGGAACATCCTGAGAATATCGTCGTGAAAATACTCACATTCATCCCCTTCACAGCCCCCATCACCGTCATTGTGCGGTTAGGATTATCACAGATTCCGGTCTGGGAATTGGGACTTAGTATTCTGATTCTGATTTTGACCATCTGGGGATGCTTTGTGCTGGCGACCAAGCTCTTCCGGACTTATTTATTGATGTACGGAAAGAGGCCGGATTTGAAGGCTATTGTCCAGAGCTTCCGTGAGTCATAAATGATGAGGGTAAAGAAAATCCTTCTATATCTCTCCCTTTTTCGAAAGGGAGAGTCTCATTTTTAAACATAGAGAGATGGATTCCTGCACATTTCCTACGTCAAGTACTTCCGGCTATGGCCTTCAGCCGGAGTTTCCTCCATGCGAAGGCTCCGTGCGATAATCCAAGTCATTCCACTCTCCCTTAATCCCTCCCGTAAAATTCTGACGAATACGGGACCTTGTCCTTAATTAAGGAGGGAGACTTTCTCCGCTCTCCCCTTATCAAGGGGAGATTAAAGAGGGATTGGATTTTTCGTCTGTCATTCTGAAGGAGCGCAGCGACTGAATGAATCCAAGGGAAAACAGGGGGTTGTCATTCCGAGGAGCAAAGCGACGAAGAATCTATTTTCCTTTCCACTTGGGTTTTGGATACATTCGCCGCTTAAAGCGGACTCAGTATGACATTGCGCTGTCAGATACTTCGCTACTTTACCCTGGGTATTTAGAGCATCGAGGGGCTCTGTATGACAAGATGTTGGTGTGGATTCCTGTCTGCACAGGAATGACAATGTGGAAGGGCTGAATCTCAACAGTAGGGTACAAAGTAGAGATGGAGTTTCCTGTTCGCTTTCGCTCAAGGACTAAAGCCTTCGACTTCGCTCAGGACGATAAATGCCATCCCCCCTAACTAAAACCCCGGAACTTCGTTATATTAATGTGGCAATGCAAAATAATAGGGAAAATAGCCAAATCGGTCAATCTCCCTTAATCCCTGTGCCTGACCACTCACTGCTTATGAAAAAGGTGTAAAAATTGAAGCTATTGACACGGTATGATATAATACATCGGTTGAATTCATTTCAGCTTGACAAATCACGTTTCGGTGATATAATAAAGGTAAGATTATGTAAGGAAGGAGGTGATGTTGTGCCATGCACCCGTAAGGGGAGACAGCGCATCGCGCTGATGTTTCATGTCTAAATTTTTTCAAGTAATCACGGTCTTCGCGCAGAAGCTTTTTGGCGTGAGGACTTATAGAATTTAAGGAGGAAACTTAAAGTCGATGAAAAGCAAAATTAGTAAAATTCTCGGTGTAGTAGTAACCGTCGCGCTTCTCGCAAGCCTGGTGGTTATTGCTGCAGCTTCACCTGTCAGTGCCCAACCGGGAGCATTGAACTACGCTGCAATCAGTTCACCAAGTAACGTTAACAACATCCTGGTTCCCGGTACATTAACAGAAGGCGTTAATTTCTTGGCTTCTTCCGCAAATGGTGCGGCAATGTTTGCCTTTGATACCAGCGCGGCTCCCGATGGTATTCTCTATGAATCCACAAACATGGGCGCCACATGGTCGATTCCTGCAATTACAGCTTATCCTGCATCAACATTTACTGGAACCCCCATAGCCCTTCTGGTTTCACCGAAGTTTGCTACGGATAGCACCATTGTCTACGTTACCACAACTGGTATATATATTTCCGCTAACGCCGGCGCCAGTTTTGCAGCCGGTCCTACCCCTACTCTTGACGGTACGATTACTTGTGCGGCCATAGGCACCTATTATGCCGATGGTAATGTGGCTGTCCTTATCGGCACACAAGCCACAGGTAACACTACCTACAGTACCGTACAGAAATTCGAAATCGCTTCCGGTTCTTATGCTTGGACAGCGTATGGTAACTTAGTATCTACCGGAGCGACCGTGGTTAACGGCACGGGTGTCGCAACCGGATCTCCATTACACTCGTCCCTGGACCCAATACAATCACCGTAACAGGAGCCGGTAATTTCACAGTAACACTACCAACTGGTGTAACTGGAACGGCTACCAGTGGAACTGCTACCGTTACCGGTAGCCCTCAAGCCCTGGTAGCAGGAGCTAACACAGTTACCACTAGCGTACGACAGGTACCTTCACCATCTCAACAACAGCAACGATCTGAATCTCGGTGTATTTGGTGTTCAGTTCTCGACTAACCACACTTCCGATTCCGAGATCATGGTTGTCGCGAATAATAACGTTGGCAGCTCCAATGGCATACCGACGTTGTATTCCAGCTTCGCTAGCGGTACTTTCGCCCTTAGCAATGGTTGCGCGCTAGGCACCACTACTGATACTACCCCTCGTACCACAAAAGCTGTTATCGCGATGGGCACTGATTATAACGGTCTGAATTCCGGCAACACCCTAGCGGTCGGCATTAGTGGTGCAACTACAGCCGGAATCAACGGTATTTATCAGGTTGCCGGACGTTCCTCCGGCGCTCCTGGTACAGCCACCAATGAAGATGCAAGCCTTAACGTCACGAGTATTGCCGCTACGGGAACCATAGGCGCCGGTACCGTGCTGGCAGGCGCTTCTGTGTCCCCTGATGTTAATGGCTGGACCACATTCTCAGGCACTCCGGCCGCAATCGCGACATCTAAAGAACCCACCGGCACTGGTTTCGGTTCTGTTATCTGGACAGGCACTGATGTTTTTGCCAGTACCACCGGTCCCGATAGCGCAGTCTTCGAAAGCACCGATGTCGGTCTCAACTACAATGCGCTCGGTATCGTTAATGTCGGCACACTGGCAAGTATGAGTATCAGTTCGCTAGTAGTTGCCGATGCCAACGACATGTTTGTCATCATGGGCAACGCCACAGGTGGTACATATGCTGCTCAACAGCTTTGGGTGTCAGCTAATGAGGGCACCAGCTGGATGAGGGTATTGACCTCTGGTGGTTCGATTGCTAAAATCGCGCAAGTGGCACCTTCACCAACCTATGCCAATGATAAGACTTTCTTCGTATCACAGGGCCCCACCGCCACCAGCAATTTGATTGATGTAACCAACAATGGCGGTAATTCCTTCAGCCTGACGATTGCTTCTGATAAGTCTACTGTACTCAAAGCAATCAGTAATACCACATTCTATTATGGCGGCGCTTCCGGTACCTCTTTCTACAAAGAAGGGGTCTTTACCGGTGCTACATTCCCCACCGGCGCAAGCGGTTTGGTCGAATCAATTGCAATTAACCCGATGAACCCAAATAATATTGCAGTTGGTATGAGCGTCGGTACAGTTTACATGTCCACCGATGGTGGTGTGACTTTCACCGAAGTCGGCTCCGGGCCTGGTGCAGGAACAGAATATATGAAGGTTGCATTCGGTCCTGACGGCTCGCTTTACACTTTGGGCACTGCAGTCGCCTCAACCTGCGGCATTCAGCGGTGGGTAACTTCTTCCGCATCATGGTTACCTATTCCCGTGACAGCAGGTGCTCTTGGCTCCGGTACCGGTTTAGTTATTACAGCAGACGGTACGCTTTATGCATCCGGTTCTGTTGCCGATACCGCTGTCTGGCGCAGTCTTTATCCAACCACGGTCAGCTCTGCAGGTGCTTCCGCACCTTCATTCCAGGATCTAGATTTTGCGCAGGGCTTCAATGGCTTAGTGGCTGCCACAGATTCAATTACAAGCCTGAGTGCCATCAACACTGCCTCCATGAACACTTTATATGTCGTTGATAACGCCTATCCGCTCGCAACCAGTGGTTACGGTTTCGCCGGTGCAATTCTAGGATTCAACGATACATTGATTGGCATGCCTACCCTGACTTCACCTAAGGATGGAGGCAATGTAACCACAGCAGCTTATGGTAATGTAGCCTGGACAGGGCTTGCCGGCGTCACAGCTTACCAGGTTCAGTCTGATGATACCAGCAGCGCTTTCGCAGGTAATAACATGGGTATCATGAGCCCCATCTCGAGCGTCACACCCGTAGGTGCCTTAAACGACGCCATAGCTGCGACTTCAGCGATAGTTGGAGATAGCACTTCTAACGGTAGCAGCAAGACCAGCACTGCCCTAACCGCTGGTAACACCTATTGGTGGGAAGTCAGAGCAGTTTCCACTGATCCCAACACCGCTCTAAATAACATCGACAGCCGCTGGTCAACCGGCTGGTCATTCATTACCTCTCTACCGACCGTAGTAGGAACAGCCACCATCCCGTTTAGTCCTCTTCAAGGACAACAGGGTGTGCCCGTTACCACAAGTTTCTCTTGGCCGGCAGTTAGTGGCGCTACAAGCTACGACTTCGTTATTGCCGATTCTTCAGTGTCAGGAAACACCTCGGCTACTCCATTTTCCATCATCGATTACGGCGACACTACGGCAATCAATGCGTACACGCCTCAGACTTCTTTGAAGTACGATACGACCTATTTCTGGGAAGTTAGAGCTGATAGCGCTACTGCCCAAGGGCCTTGGACCGTTAATGAATTTACAACGGAGTCAATGCCTGCTTCTACCACTGCTACCGCCACAGCCCCGGTTGTGACGCCCACAATCATTGTCACAGCCCCGACCCAACCGGTAGTTACCCCGACCATCACCGTTGTCAACAGCGGAACAACTTCTTCATCACCGGTCATTCCGACCTACCTGCTCTGGTTGGTAATTGTTGTTGGCGCAGTCCTGGTCATCGCCGTCATCGTCCTGATTGTCAGAACCCGCAGAATCAGCTAAAGGTTTTGAGATAACGGACACGGTAACTTGAATTAAAGGGAGCCCCGATAATATCGGGGCTCCCTTCTTTTTAATAGATACAATAATACCCTACCGGCGAAAACCCGAAGGCCACAGACTTAAGTCCCTTAAGGATGAAACAGTTTACGCAATTTATGAAGTAAATGTACGGAAATCCAGTAACGGCTGCCTAGAATTGTTATTCCCGTCCCGTTATTCACGGGATTTCACTACAGCGAGAATCCAACTATTTATATGGATTCCGTATCAAGTGCGGAATGACAAATGTCTGTCATTGCGAGGAGCGACAGCGACGAAGCAATCCCAAGGCAGGGTTGTCATCCAGACTATAGTACTTTACATGGAAAACGTAACGACCCATTCTGCTTGGGTTTTGGATACATTCGCCGCTTAAAGCGGACTCAGTATGCCATTGCGATGTCAGATACTTCGCTACTTTACCCTGGGTATTAAGAATACCAAAGGGCTCAGTATGACAAAAGTGCCTTCACCGCGTTAATATCCCCGATATTCACCGTCTCAACATCCCGGCTGATCCGCCTGATGAGTCCGGTGAGCACTTTTCCGGGTCCAAACTCGATGAATCTGCCGGTATTCTGTTGCAGCATATATTCGACACTGCGCTGCCACTGCACGCCGCTGTGGAGCTGTTTCAGCAACTCATCTTTGATTTGACTGCCACCGGTTAGAGGCTGAGCCGTAACGTTGGCGATAACCGGAACCGACGGGTCTTTGAACGTAACCTTAGCCAGCACCTGCGCCATGCCGTCGACGGCCGGCTGCATCAATGGAGAATGAAAAGCGCCGCTCACCTGTAGCGGAATCGTGCGCGCCGCGCCTCTGGTTTTCGCCAGTTCTGCAGCTCGTGCGACATTTTCACCGGCGCCACTGACAACCAGTTGTCCGGGGCAATTGAAATTGGCGATGACCGTACCGCTCTGCCGGCAGACTTCCGCCAGCGCCGCTTCTTCGATACCGATCACGGCCATCATCGTGCCGGGTTCTTGCAATCCGGCTTCATACATCAACCGCCCGCGCTCTTTGGCCAGATAAACCGCGGTACTGAAATCGATTGCGCCGGCAGCCGCTAAAGCCGTGTATTCCCCCAGACTGTGTCCGGCCATGAATGACGGTAAGGGCAGATTTTTCCCGGCGATTTCCTGCGCCGCCCTGAGACAGGCAATGCCGACCGCGACCAGCGCCGGTTGGGCATTGCTCGTTTTCTTTAATTCCTCTTCCGGTCCCTCAAAGCAGAGTCGGGATAAGGTAAAGCCGACCGCTTCGTCAGCCTGCTGGAAAAGCGCCTTGACGGAGTCGAATCCATCATAAAGGTCTTTGCCCATACCCACGGTCTGTGCGCCCTGGCCGGGAAAAACATAAGCCGTTTTTTTGATTTCCGACACAGTTATCTCCTGTTTTGAAATTATCGAAGTTGTATTAATATGCGCGCCTTTGTTGAAAAAAACTACACCCGATAATTAAGGGTGTATCGATACCGGAAACCGCCGGGACAAGCTCGGCGGCGCTGATATCTCTCATTATTCCCTGTATCGGGTGTTCGATGCCTAAAAGATCGTAACCGGCTGCTCTATAGCAGCTCAGCCATCTTTATGAGGCTTTTTTGGGTGGTTTGGCGCCCTTAATTGTAATTACGTCTCTGCCGTCATAGGTCCCGCAGGTCTTACAGACATGATGCGGCAGTTTGGGGGTATGACATTGCGGACAATCGATAACTGCAACGGGTGTAGTTCCGAGATGCGCGCGTCTTTTTCCCTGTCTGGCTTTGGCGTATTTTCGTTTAGGTAGCGGTGTCATTTTTACTTTCTTCCTTTGTTACGATTTGATATCTTAACTTTATTACTATTTTTCAGTTTAAGCAATGCCGCCCAGCGCGGGTCGACTGCTTCCGTTGTACAATCACACTTGCCGAGGTTCAAATCCTTGCCGCAGGTAGCGCATAAACCGGCGCAGGCTTCTTTACAAATCGGTTTCATCGGCATCGCCGTTACAATATATTGCCGTATCGCCTCGGTTAAGTCAAGTTCATGGTGCTCATCAAGCGTAAAACTGCCCGGGTCTTCCGGTTTGGGCAATCTGGCGCCGGTGATAATGTCGATCGTCGGGAAATACTCTTCCTGCAGGTTCAGGGGAATTTTACAGGTGAAAGGTTTCAGGCAACGGCTGCAGGCAATTCTGGTTTGGCTCGTCAGCTTACCCTGCGCCAGAATACTGCGATTAGTCAGTGTGAGCGTCACGTCACCTTTCATGGTATACTTGGTGCCGTTATCTTCCAGGGTGTCATCGACCGTAATGGTCCGCAAAGAACCAATCGGCGACTTTAGTAACTGGGCAACATTTGTCTGCATCATGTTTTTTCTTTGGATTCAATCTCTGCGCCGTCTGAACTCATCTTGAGGAGGGATGAGAAGGTTTCCTGCAAAAACGAGAACCGGATTATTGATACATTTTTTATTATACGATGTAAGCGTGGCAGAGTCAAATTCTACGAGGAAGTACCGCAATTGTCATTCTGAAGGAGCACAGCGACTGAACGAATCCGGGTGAAGTATGGGGTTCCCTCAACACCCCAGATACATTCGCCGCTTAAAGCGGACTCAGTATAACAAAAAACGAGTGGTATTTATGAGCGCCACCCTTGTCAATAGACTATAGTACTTTACGAATGCAGATGTAGCGTAACGAAGAATCTCGTGGAGGGGTTGTTTCCACCCACCCTGCATACCCTGTAATAAGAGAATCTATGTTATAATACACTTCGCAACACGATAAAAATTAATATTCTCCTCGCCTTGAAGCCAGCAGGCCGAAATACTTTTACCGCCGAAGGTACTCAACTCAACGAACTGATGTATGAAGGCGAAATATACAAGGAGAGGATTAAGGCGGGGAGTTGATCACCCTCATCCTTACCTTCTCCCATCGATGGAGAAGGAACTAACGATCTGTTGCAACTTATTGCAATAATACCGAGGATAGAATGGCGCTGGATTTTAATAAGCTTATCGACCAGATAACCGAGATGGCCTCCGGTCTAAAATCGCATCGGGATGAAAGAGCGGACAAACTTCGCCGCGCGGTCGATATTCTCCATAGCCAATCCAACAATCTGGAGCAATTGGCCGGGAAGATCGAGGCGAGTAATACTACCTGGCTGGTGGCGAAACCGGTTGAGCCTGTCGACCGACGCTGTCAGCCAAAACCCGCTCCCAAAGAATTTACCGTCTTCGCCACGGACGGCTCACACATCGACGTTGACAGGAATCAGACGGCCAATTGCTATCTAATAAATATCGGAGCCGTGGTACTGGATTATGGCTCACACGCGGATGCCAGGTTGGATAGTATCCCTCACCTTTACACCACCAATGAGGAACTGTCTATCGTTCAACCGGGTACGAGGCGGGAACAACCGGTCGAAGGCGCCCTGTTAGGCATTAAGCGAAGCGTAGAAGAGTGTCACCAACTGGCGGAGCTGGCTGCGGGATTGTCTAAGACCTGTTCCGCTCTGGGGTTAATCGACGGCTCATTGATTCTCTGGAACCTCGAGGCTTTCCCGGAATTTGTCAGCCAGATCATGCTGGAAAAAGGCTTTTTATTTTATCTCGAACAAATCAGGCAATTAAATCAGGAGCGGATGATTCCCATGGCCAGCTATATCAGCTATCCCCGGAGTAAGGATGTGATCAACGCCTTGCGTGTGGCGCTCTGCCCGCGGGAAGCTGTGGATAGCGACCGCTGTTTTGAATGTAAAACCAGAGAGTGCGATTTTATTGCCGGTGTCGACGACCGTGAACTCTTTTCGGCAGTGTTAGCGCAGGGGGAACGTTCCGCTTTGTTCATCAGCCCCTCGAATATTCAGAAGCGCTACGGCAACCATCGGGTCCATTTCTTTTATCTGAAACTCGATGAGGAAATTGCCCGCCTTGAAGTTCCGCAATGGGTGGCACAAGATGAAACCCGCCTCGATCTAGTGCACACGCTGGTTTTAGACCAGTGCCGGCGCGGACAGGATTATCCGGTAGCATTAAGCGAAGCCCATGAAAAAGCAGTCATCACCGGCGCCGACCGTGAAAACTTCTGGCAAATAGTAGAATCTATGCTCATTAAAGAACACTTGCCGATTTCAGGGTCTGCTAAAAGTCGGAGTAAAAGGATGCGTTGGGTTTGACTATACTGAGTTCAACTTCAGCGTACCAATGCATCTAACGACTGCGCAGTAAATGAAGAGATATTATTACAATTTCACCTCTCTAAACTTGAAAGAATTACCCACGAAGGGGAACCTAAGTTACTAAGAATGTCGATTAGTCCTTCTAGCTTTCACCAAGTAAATCTTAGGGACGGGACAAGCGTTTGTTAATTCTATTTTTCTTGTCACAATATGTGTCGTAATATTAATGGTACTCTTTGGAGCCGTTTTATAAAAAATAGTATGGCCTTAAAGGGGTTTTTGTCATTCTTCGTGATTTTTAATTTTACGCCAAATTAACGCCAATTTTGTGACTTCAATTAAGGAATAACAAATTAGTCAGTTCGTCGTCGTTCATATTATAAATATCCAGAGCTTTTTTGTTCAGTTTCTCTTTTATCCGCTGAAGGCGTCTTTCTATATTCATGATGATTATTACCTCGTAAGCTTTGTTTTCTCTCTTAACATGCGTGCGAATTCTCTCGGTTCGATGCCGATTATTTCGCACATCGTTTCGACTACGCTTTTACCCGTATGGTGAGCTGATTCCCGTAGAGCCGCCGGATCGAACCCCAGGTGTCTGATGACCTCATCGGCGCCGACCGAATGACCAACTATTGTTCTTCTGGACCTCATCTTCGATTCAAGTTGTCGTAATCTACCTTCCAGCCCCATATTGTATGTCCTCCAGTTCTTTACTTCTTAATCTTGGCCAGTTCTTCCAGAGCGGCAATACGGGCTTCAATGTCCCCTACTTCGAGTGTGTGCAGAGCCACTTGCACCAGGGCGGCTAGAGTGCGGTTACGGGGGATACTGTTCTCCATAGCCAGTGTGTCCATGATCGCAACCTCTACGATTCGTCTTATGCCATTTATATTATTAAGCGATTTAAACTGGTAGGCATTTGAAATGGTCGATTCACGCTTGCGTCGCAGACCACCGAGACGACGTGATTCTTGCACTTCGTGGATTCGTTCCGGTGAGTGCATCAGACAAAACTCTCCATCCTTGAGAGGTGCTGCCCGACATTGCTTTCCAGTCGTAGACCGAAAAACGCATTTTCTTTGCATTACCACCTTTGACCACCTCTGCTGGTTAAAGCTCCAATGGTGGTCTTTGGTGGTGAAAAGCGAAACAGGCCCTCGTGGAAGAGAGCCCGTTTGCTAATTATTAAGTGATTGTCAGGTGGTGTTATTTGGTCTGGTGCTTTGTCGGACAAATCCCGGGTATCTCGACTGCCGAGGTGATAAAGCTCTTGCCGCAGTCCCGGCAGAACCAGCGAATCTGACCTTCCGGTACTCCCTTCTGATTGGGGACTAGAAATACTCCGGTTTTCTTTGGGTCGGTCTTGGTAGCATTCTGAGTAGGTTCGGCCGCAGGTTCCTCTTTCCGTTCTATCTCTGCGGCAGGGGCAGCTTCTTGATTCTCTGCATTCGGGGTGGCAGTGGTTTCTTCCGTTACCATACGCCAAAAGACCCAGCCGTCGCAGGCATGCCCGGTGATGGCCATTCCGGCAGCCGAGGGACTCTTGAATTCCCGGCCATCCTCCAGTTTGTAACGGAGCTTTTCCTCCGCATTCTCCACCACTTCGCAAGAATAACTCTGTTTGTGGTATCGACCGATGAGTTTGGCCCCAGGTTTCAAGTTTCTGTTTTCGATGGGCATTATCAGCCTCCTTATTTATTACTATCGTATTCATCACTCTAAAAACATGAGAAGTCAACGGGTTAATGAGTTTATTTCTCAAGAAATAATTTGAGGTTGATACACCATCTGGCAATAGTGTCTGTTCCATGGTTACTTCACCTCCTCTAACCTTTTGGCCTTTTCTCCGGTGAAAGCCTCCCATCTCATCACTGCCACATCGACGTAAAGAGGCTCCAGTTCCATGCCGTAGCAAATCCTGCCTGTTCTCTCGCAGGCAATCAGGGTACTTCCTGACCCAAGGAAGGTGTCTAATACCTTGTCCCCGGCCTGGCTGCTGTTCTGGATAGCTCTTTCAATCAAGGCCAGAGGTTTCATGGTCGGATGTAACGGGCTGGCGGAGGGCTTATCAACTTGCCAGACATCACCCTGGTCGCGGTCCCGGCACCAGTAGTGATTGACTCCTTCTCTCCAGCCATAGAGAATGGGCTCGTATTGGCGCTGGTAGTCAGAACGTCCTATGGTAAAGGTATTCTTCGCCCAGATGATAAAGGTCGACCAGTGTCCTCCGGCAGCGATAAAGGCTTTCTGTAAAGTGTGCAACTCGGATGAGGACATGCAGATGTAAACTGCTCCATCGGTAAACTCCAGCATGTTCTTGCAGGCCTTTTCGAGGAATGGTTCGAAGACCTCACCGAGGTTATCATTAGCAATGATACGTTGAGATGCACCGGTATGACGGTGGTCGCCGTAGTTAACATTGTAAGGTGGGGCGGTGAAGGTCATCATGGCCTTAGCCCCAGCCATCAGCCTCTGTACCGCTTCCTTGTCCGTCGAATCACCACAAACGAGTCGATGCTCACCTAACAGCCAGATGTCGCCCAGTTTGGCGACAGGTGCGCTCTGCGCGTCCTTTATCGCCGCATCAAAATCAAAGTTTTCAGGACGATCACGCTTTTCCCTGACATCAAGACTTTTCAGGAGTTTCTTTAATTCATCATCCTCAAAGCCTGAAAGAGAAAGATCAATATTCGGTACTTCCTGCAGATCCTTTAACAGTCGGGCCAGTAACTCCTGGTCGAAGGAACCGGAGATTTTGTTCAGGGCGATATTTAACAAATGGGATTGTTCTACTGTCAGGTCTGCAAACACCACCGGAACTGTCTTATAGCCAAGCTTTCGCGCTGCCAGTAATCTCTGGTGGCCGCCGATAACCATCTTATCTTCACGCCTTGCGATAATAGGGTCGATCAAACCAAACTCGCTGATACTTCGAGTAAGTGTTTCCAATTCATGGTCGCTGATTCTTCTCGGGTTCGCCGGGTCTGGTCTTAAGTCTCCGATAGGGAGTTGTTCTATTTGGATTTGCTGTGCTGTTTTCATACTTATTCTCCATTTTTTATTATCATTTTTAAAATTTACCTTAAAGTAATTCCTTATCTGCCTATAAACTAGGTACAGTCTAATCGCTCTCCGAAGTTAGAGGCCGGATCGTGGTTGCTACTAGATTTGTGTTCTCTGACATACCATTTAGCATCTTCTCTAATTTGGTTTAGTAATTTGAAAAATAAAAAAAGGCCGGAAAAGGAATATATTCCTCTTCAGGCCTTTGTTCACACTACTAGCCGCCGGAATTGCCGAAGCTCACCAACTAGCGTTAGTGTCTAGCACTTATAGCACTGAGAACCGTTTTTACGGCTCCGATCATATTCTATTATCAAACTACCTTCACCTACGATAATTATAATTTACGTGAACATATCTAGCAAGTACCGTTTGTGTTACCATTTCGGCATTTTTCAAAGGTTAATGGCAAGAAATTAACGATTTTACATTTTCTTTGTTTTTCACGTAATTCGCTCACCCATGGCCTATTAGCGATGTTATTACCGCATTCATTGTAAAAATTATCCTTTCCCGCCCATACCTAATATTTTTTTAAATTAGGTATTCACCAACAATCGCAGTTGATAATGATTACCGTCGACAGCAATTGAACGCTAAGAGTTCCAAATACACGCATAACAATTAAGATAAAAAATAACTCGCCGTTACTCCAGTAAAATTTAGGTAGTATTCCACTATCACTGGTAACGCTATCCCAGCAGGAAAATCAATCTATTTCCACTATGGGTAAGATTACCAATTGTCTCGAATTTACCATTTGAGTATAGCGTTAATTCTTTCTTCTGGCCACCGGAGTAGAACCACATTTGACTGCCGACTGCATAACACATCTGAATTACTTGACTTCGTATCCAAAGTATTGCGTAATAGACCTATATTAAGAAATGGCCATCTCAAAGGAGAATTGAAAGGTAAAATTAGAAATAAACGCGGTATCGCTAAATAACATAAAAATAATGGATGATAATTTATGAGAATAAAATGAGAGGGTATATTCGGGAAAAATCTAAGGGCTCCTGGCAGATTCAAGTATCTACCGGACTTGGAATAGACGGAAAGTATCACTGCCAATATGAGACAATCCGCGGCCGCAAATCAGATGCGCAGAAACGTCTCAATGAGTTACTAGTCACCATGGATAAGGGGATCTACGTGACTCCAGGCCGTCGCACGTTGGCAGAGCATTTTCAAAACTGGCTTAGAGAATATGTAAAGACCAATTGCTCCCAACGTACCCTTGATGGGTATAGGAGCATTATAGAAACCCATCTGATACCTGCCTTGGGAAATATCCAGTTAAAGTATTTACAGCCTGCGGCCATCCAATGCTATTACAGTAAGGCGTGTGAATCGCTTTCTGCTAGGACAGTTCACCACCAGCACCGAGTATTATCTCAATCCCTTAAATATGCGGTGAGACAAGGCTATCTCGGACGGAATCCGGCTGATCTGGTGGACCCCCCTTCACCGCGTAAAACACCCATGAGGACTTTGACTCCCAACGAAGTTTTAACGCTTTTTGATTACGCCCAAGGCAGTTATTACTATCCTGTCATTTATACCGCACTAAGTACAGGGCTACGCCAAGCTGAATTGCTCGGCTTAAGATGGCGAGATGTCGACCTAGACATGATGTGTATATCTGTTTCACAAGTACTCTACAAACGTCGAGGTGTTTGTGTTTTTACGGAGCCAAAGACATCTCATAGCCGGCGGCGCATCTCAATGACTCCTAAGCTTGCATTGTTTTTAAGACAATACAGGGCAGAACGTGAGAGACTTTACGCCGAGTTGCTGAAACACATTACCCCGGATGATCTTGTTTTCACCAATATTAAAGGTGAGCCAATTGAGCCATGTGTTCTAAGCCATTCTTTCATTAAAACGGCACAACATGCCGGTCTTGGACATGTTCGTTTCCATGACCTACGACACACCTTCGCTAGCCTGATGTTACTACGTGGCGCAAAACCTAAGGTTATTTCTGAGGCACTAGGGCACGCTTCAGTTGGTTTTACAATGGATGTCTATTCTCATATAATTGAAGGTATGCAGAAAGACGCTATGGCACTGCTTAACGAAGTACTTCCGACGGGGATATTTCCGAGAATTAACGCCAAATTAACGCCAAAAGTAGGCGTTACAGAATCAAGAAACCCGAATTTTGCTTCAAGCCCCAGTAGCTCAGGCGGATAGAGCAGCGGTTTCCTAAACCGCGTGTCGGGAGTTCGAGTCCCCCCTGGGGCACCACTTTTTGAAGCTAAATCTCATTACTTAACGCTATCTATATATATTATAGTGTATGTAATGTGTTTTTAGTTTATCTCTACGTTTTTTGAGAACTGGCTATTCTTCCTTTCTATTTAACTTCTTATCGCCGTCGTCTTTTTGTTTTTGTTTGGCTTCTAATTTATACTGCCGGTATTTCAATCCGCAAAGTGACTGCTTACTGAATTCATCCGGACAAAATCTCTGGCGTTTGTCATTGGCCAGGAAGGGTGTCCCGCACCACTCGCACCGGCGGAAATAGTCGCCCTCTGCCGTACTCCTCACGGCTAACTCTCCCACCATCGACCAGATGACCTCTATCAAAGTGCGGTACTTACGCACCCAGACAAACTCTTTCTCCCAAAGCTCTTGCCGCATGCCCTTGGTATTGGCATTTACTAGAGTGGCGATCAGAGAGGGAACTACGCTCAAGACATCACCGGGTTTATTGGGATATAATGTCTCGGCGTTTGCGTAACCGGCGCCGTCAGGGTATCTGAAAACACGATGTTTCGCATTCGGGAAACTACTTTTCCCTTCTTTTTCTACCACGATTTCTACGATCGATGTCTCTAAGCCGGCTTCTTTGGTATGCGATTCCAGTAATTCTCTAAGACGCGGGCTATCTTGCTGTGAGAAGGCGAATATCATATCCAGGGCAAACCTGACCCACAGCGCTTGCTCAAGGACCCAATCAAGGGGATCACCGCCTTTTCGCTCCCGCGGATTATAAACCAGGTAATCATAGCCTAGTGGAGTATAGTCCAGTTCAAAATAGATGGCTGACTGAGTGTCTTTAACTTTGGCGAACTCAGTAGGTAAGTTAGGTTGTTGCAAAGGCCAGATATTCATCATTCCCTGTTCCAGATTTAATTTACCCGGGATGAGAATACCATTCTCTAATCTAATATCCTTATAACGTTGCACTCCCATTTCCACTTCCCAAAACATTTCACGCCTCCCGATCAAATATTATAACGCTATTTATATATATGTTAGTGTATTTATTACGTTATTAGACTATTTATCAGCAATTATAAACATTAATATTATCAAAGTCAATGTGATTGAGAAGGGCAAAATCGGGCTAATAAAAAATAAACAAAAAACACGTTGGATGTCTCGAATAAACTCTAGCCAGTGATTTTTATACCGGATTAAAAATATTTTTCAGCCACTCACTTGACTATACTCAGTAAACTGGTGTTACACTTATATTAGGGGAGGTAATGAAAATGATAGTTTGTGAGATATGCGGCAAGAAGTTTAAGAATGCCCAAGGTCTGAGAGGGCATAAGACCTTTGTCCATGGTATTACGGGCAGTAAAATACCTAAAACTCCGGCTATTGCACCGACCAATGAACCGCAATTGAGTTCATTGGAGGAAAGACTGAAAAGACTGGAGCTTATTATTATCTCTAAAGATTCCCTCCCTGATGCTATTACTGGCGCCATCGAACCGTTGACTCAGAAGCTGAATAATACCACCGAGCAATTGGCTAAAATCAGTGACACTGTCAGTATACTGAACCAGGATATCAGGCGCAATAATACCGCGATTGATACACAAGAAAAGGATTTCAACCGATTATTCACGAATTTAGAGAAAGCTCACGAGAAATTGGCAGCCGCAATCGACCAGCGCCACAGCGAGTTCAGCCAGAACCTCGTAGCTCTGGAATCCCGGATTGAGCAGACTCAAAAGCTGGTGGAGATACCGGGTGACCCCGAACCGCTGACTCAGAAATATAATAATACCGCTACTCAACTGGCTAAACTTAGCGGTACTGTCAGTATACTGAACCGGGATGTTAGCCGAAATAATGCCACCACAGATGCCCAAAAGAAGGAATTCAACCAAGTACTGACGAATCTGCAAGAATCTCACAATCGCCTGGCCACTTTAATAAATGAACATCGCTATAGCTCTAACAAGAATTTGGAGGTACTGGAATCACGGATTGAGCGAACTCAAAAGTTGGTGGAGACACCGGGCGACCCCGAACCACTGACTGAAAAGTTAAGTAATACATCGGAACAATTATCAAAAATCAGCGATATCGTTAACAGACTGGGACAAGATCTCAGGCGTGGCGAAAGCACAGCCGACGTCGAGCGCAAGGATATTAATAGTAAGTTAACTGATACCGCGGAGCAATTGAATAAAATTACTAACCACCTTGATAAACTGGATTTTATCACCGGAATAAAAGGTTCTAATTCCGATGATTTAGCGGGAGATACCGAACCGCTAACCAGGAAATTAAATAATACCAACGAGCAATTGGGTAAACTCAGTGAGCTTTTCAATTCGATAAATCAGGATATCAAGCGCGGTGAAACTATAACGAATGCGCAACAGAAGGAGTTTAGCCGATTACTGACAAGCCTGCAGGAATCTCACAATAAATTAGCTATTACAATAACCGAGCACCACGATACATTCAATAAAGGCTTGGGAACATTGGAATCACGGATTGATCAAACACAAAAGATGGTTGAAATTCCGGGTGATTCCGAACCGCTGACTCACAAATTAATTAATACCAACGAGCGATTGAACAAACTCACTGACATTATCGGTAAATTGGAGTTCGTTACCGGACTAAAAGATACCACCGCTAATGGTAGCCCAGTTGACTCCGCGCCGTTAAGCCAGAGGTTAAATAATACCACCGAGCAATTGAATAAACTTGAGGACACCTTAAACAGACTGGGTCAGGATGTGAGATTGAATGAAACCACTACCAATGCTCAGAGAAAGGAATTCAGCCAATTACTAAACAACCTGCAGGAAGCTCATACCAGAATAACGGCAGAAATGAACGGGCGTGATGACACCTTCGATAAGAACCTGGAGATACTCGAATCGCGAATCGATGAAACTAAAAAGATAGTAGAGACTCAGGGTAATATCGGGCCGCTAACCGAGCAGCTCAATAATACCACCGACCAGGTGGCGAAACTCAGTGATATCGTCAATAGACTGAGTCAAGATGTCAACCTAAGCAATACCGCCACGGACGTTCAAAAGAAAGAATTTAGTAATGAGCTAAATAACACCTCTGCGCAATTGGCTAAACTCACTACCAGACTTGATAAACTGGATTTTATTACCGGGTTAAAAGACTCCGATTCAATATCGGCCGGCTCTGAAACATTGACTCAGAAACTAAGTAACACCAATCGACAACTTAAAGAACTTTATGACATCGTTGGCAAGCTCAAGCACCTCACCGGTCTAAAAGATTTCGACCTTGAAGATACTGAACCGTTGACTCAAAAATTAAATGATACCTCCGCACAATTAGCCAAACTTGGTGATACCGTCGATAAATTGAGCCAAGACATCAGGCTAATCAATTCCGCAACGGATGCCCAAAAGGAGGAAGCCAGCCAATTAGTATCGAACCTGCAGGAAGATTTTAATCAATTGGCTGCAATGACAAGCGAACGCCATGAGTCCTTTAACAAGAATCTGGAGGCTCTGGAATCACGAATTGAAAACACTGAAAGAATAGTTGAAACAAAAGGCGACACCGAACCGTTAACTCAGAAGTTAAATAATACCGCTGAACAATTAGATAAACTCACCGGCATGGTGAATAGGTTGCATCAAGATATCGGATTGAATAATACCGCGATTGATGCGCAAAAGAAAGATTTTAACGACAGGTTAAGTAATACCTCAGGACAACTGACCAAATTCGGCGAGATCCTCAATAGACTGGAATTCATTATCGGTCTAACAGATTCCGGCCCTGACGGTATTCCAAGCGACTCCGAACCGCTGACTCGGAAATTGAGTAATACCGCTAAACAATTGAATAAGCTAACCGACATCGTTGGTAAATTAAGCCAGGACCTCAAGCTGAACGAGACCGCAACGGATGCTCAAAAGAAGGAATTCAGCCAATTGCTCACAAACTTGCAGGAAGCCCACAATAGATTGGCGACGGCTATTAACGAGCACCACTATTCCCTCAATACGAACATGGAGGTTTTAGAATCACGGATTGATCAGACGCAAAAGATGATTGAGATTCCGGGGGATGCTGAACCGCTAATCCAGAAGGTAAGCAATACCGCCGGGCAACTGAACAAACTGACCGATACGGTCAACAAATTAAATATAGGCATCGATTTGAACAATATTATGGCAGACGGGCAAAAGAAGGAATTCAGCGCGAAGCTAAATTCCATCGGCGAGGAATTGAATAAAATCGGCGGTACAGTCAATAAACTTACATCAATCACCGGGTTAGGCGATACCATTTCAGGGGAGACGCCTGGCAGCGCCGAATCGCTTACCCGGAAATTAAGTAATGTCACGGATCAACTGAACAAAATCAACAAAATAGTTGACAAGTTGACCCAAGATATCAGTCTTTATGATGCCATCACGGACGGGCAAAGGAAGGAAATCAATAACAGGTTTAATAATACTTCTGAGGAATTGATTAAAATCAATGGCACGATCAATAGACTTGCAGCCCTCACCGGATTAGGAGATTCCGATTCAAGGGATATTTCAGGTGACACCGAACCGTTGACACAAAAGGTCAAAAACACCGCCGAACAATTGGCTAAAATCAGCGACACCGTGAGTAGACTGAGTCAGGAGATCAGCGTAAACACCACTGCAACCGATAATCAAAAGAAGGAATTCGGCCAATTACTGACAAACCTGCAAGAAGCCGACACCAGATTGACGGCCATCGTAAACGAGCATCACGATACCGTTAATAAAAACCTGGAAGTTTTGGAATCGCGGATTGATGAGACACAAGAGATGGTAGAAATACCGGGTGATTCCGAATCATTGCCTCAGAAATTAGTCAGGGTTATCGAGGAAATAAGTAAGCTCAGTAATCGACTCGATAGACTGGATTTCATTACCGGTTTAAAAGACGTTGATTCAACGGAGGCACAAGGTAATATCGAACCGCTATACAAAAAGCTAAGCAATACGACGGAACAATTGGCTAAACTTGGTGACATCGTTAATAAATTAAGTCTGGATATCCGACTGATCGGGCACACCACCGATGCGCAAAGGAAGGAGATTTCCAACCGGTTAACTTATTCTTCCGAGGAACTGGTTAAAATCAGCGGTATTGTCAGCAGGCTGGAATTTACTATTGGACTGGGAGATGCTGATTTAACCGACGTATCGGGTGGCTCCGAATCCCTGACTAAGAAATTAAGCAAAGCCGCCGAGCAACTGGCCAAACTCAGCGATATGGTAAATAAACTGAAGTTCACCACCGGCCTGAAAGATGCCGGCCCGGATAATACTCCGGAAGGTATCGAACCGCTGACTCAACGATTGACCGATACCACCGGACAATTAAATAAACTTACCGAAATGGTCGGGAGACTGAATCAGGATATCAGGCAGAGTGATACGACAATAGATGCTCAAAGAAAGGAATTAAGCAATAAATTGAGTAATACCGCCGAGCAACTGGCTAAACTCACCGGTAGACTTGATAAGCTGGATTTTGTTACAGGGCTGAAAGATACTATCCCGAATGGCATGCCGGCGGGAACTGCACCGCTGACTCAGAAACTAAACAATACCGCTGAGCAGTTGAGCGAACTTACGGAGATCGTCAATAAATTGACTCAGGATGTCAGTATGAGTAATGTGATAACGGACGGTCAAAGAAAGGGCTTCAGTAACAAGTTAAATAATACTAATGAACAACTGGTTAAACTCGGCGATATTGTCGGTAAGCTTAGCCAGGATATAAGACAAAGCGATACTGCCACAGACGCTCAAAAGAAGGAATTCAGTCAATTACTGGCTAACCTGCAGGAAGCTCATAATAGATTAGCGGCCACAATTGAGGAATATCATGACTCCTTCAATAACGACTTGGAACTACTGAAATCGCGTATTGAAAATACTCAAAAGCTGGTGGAGATTCCGGGCGACACTGAGCCGCTGACTCAGAAATTAAGTAATACAAACGAGCAATTGGTTAAAATCAGTGAAACCGTAAATAGACTGGAGTTTGTTACCGGGCTTAGAGATGCTGATTCAACCGGCATTCCGGGAGATGCCGAACCGTTAACCAGGAAGTTAAATAACACCGCCGAGCAATTGAATAAACTCACCGATATGGTTAGTAAATTAACTCAAGACGTCAGATCGGGCGAGAGCACAACGGACGCTCAAAGGATGGAATTTAGCGACAGGCTAAATAATACTACAGAACAATTGGTTAAACTTAATGACGTTGTTGGTAAACTGAGTCACGACATTGGGGAAAGCAATACCGCTACGGATGCTCAAAAGAAAGAATTTAATCAATCGTTAACAAATCTACAGGAAGCTCAAAGTAAATTAGTTACCGCAATAGATGAGCATCGCGAGACTATTAAAAAGAACCTGGAGGTTCTTGAATCACGGCTGGAAAATACTCAAAAGATGGTTGAAGGTCTTAGCGTAACTCAGCATGAGAATAAAGTAAAGCCTGTTCCGGAAGAGCTCGATAGTCTGAATCTAATACCGCGATTAAAAACCAGCCTGGAAAATGTAGACAAACAGATAGCCGATTTACAAGCCGGGGTTGTTAAAGCCCAAGCCCTGGCAGTTCGTACGCCAACCGATGACCTTGTGATTATTAACATGGCCAACGGCACTAAACATACCTTCCGGATATATCGAGGTAAAAGAGGATTAACCAAACCACATCGCGTGGGTGTAGACCCGGTTCACGGTGAAAAATATGTCGATTTAGCAGAGCCTGAGGATTAAACATACTATTTATATTATCAAAGATATTTTCCCGGAAAGGGGAGTTTTTCGAACTCCCCTTTTTTCATTCTCTTCCTATACAAGCTATAATTCCATATTTGTGCCTGACACAGCCTCGATAGAATTAAGCAATCTACCCCTGAAAAGGTGAACCTTAGTTTGACCTAATCGGTTCATGGTTTTGACCCAATTCGCCCCTGCATTTGTATACTTGCAGGCCTTACGTCACACGTCGTCTGGTAGGAAAATGATTAGCAGACGAAAAAAATATATGCAAAGACCGATAAAAAGCTCTTAGCATACAGGGAGGAATTCTTAACAATGAAAATGAACAAGAAACTGGTATTCTCGTTAGCGGCGGTATTACTGGTCGCCGTTACCACCCTCACGTTTGCTCACACCAGTTCGGCAGCGACGGTGACGATCACGGGTGCCACCACGGACGCATCGAATGTAGTACTTGCCTCCACCCTTACCACAAAATTACCGAATTCTACAGGTTCGGGTCCCTCCTACACCCAGACAGCCCCAGTATGGACTCCTGTAGTGAACGTACCGGGATCTATTACCGCCGGTGATGTTTATGACATTGACACCGCGACATCAGCCTACGCAGGTGACATAAGGGCAACCGTTTACCTCACCAATTCCGGTTTACTGGAGAAAGACTATACTTATCTCAACATGAAGGTAGACGTTTATGTAAAAGGCGGCGGCGGATCATGGACTCTGGCAACGACTATTAATCCCCTCAATGGTAGCGACAACCCCAATGCCACCGACTATCTGACTCTGGATAAGGGTACTGCCAGCTTCATTCTAGCGGGTAATAGTGAATATTGTATCAGTATTGATGGCGGCTCCTATTATTGCATCGATACCACAGCCGATGCCACCCATTCCGTATCTCCGGATTTCTACCTGGATGTTAAAGCATACTAAGATAATATAAAAATAACTACTGCACAGATAGGCTGAAACCGATTAATAAATCGGTTTCAGCCACTGTAATAAAGGTTAAAAATCGTGAACGGGTCGATTAAAAAATATGCATCCCGATTGGCCAGACAAGCTTTATGGATTCTTCCACTTGCCGGCCTATTCATTTTTATATCGACTTCACACTCGTTTATGGTTATTGCCAGCGGCAGTATGAAACCGACGTTAAAAGTCGGGGACATGGTGCTTATACACAGCACTCCACCAGAAACACTCAAGGTCGGCGACATCATCGATTACAAAGTTCCCTCTACCTTCCAGAAATTGTACGGCTACCCGGCTTCAATCTGTCATAGAATTATCAGCATTCAGCAGACAACTGACGGGTTGGCTTTCCGGACCAAGGGAGATGCTACCAACCAAGACCCGTTTTTAGTTGTGCCTGAAGATGTCGTAGGAAAAGAGACTTCCGCCATACCGTATGTAGGTTATCCCCTCGCATTCGTAGAAAGCCGGAGCGGCATCATTATGGTGGGAGGATTGATATTATTAATTCTTTTTTATAGAAAGGGCGACGATATTACCCTGGGCGCTCAAAAATTCCGAGGCGTGGTTTTTGGTGTTTCCACCACAGAATTCAATCTCTTTCAACGGGAGCAGCAAGAGCAAATGCTGGAAATGAACCAGCACGTGACCGTTTCCATGGATAAATTTTCCACGGCCATGGCCGAATATGCCAAACACCTGGAAAGCCACACCACGGCCGTCAAGAGCCTTGCTCAGGCCGCCGTACATCTGGATGCGGTCGTTTCCAGTGGAACGCGGCCTTTACCCTGGCAAGGGTCCAATACCGGGGTATCTGTCGCGTCACGGACGGATACAGATGTCCTCTTGAGACAACTGGATAGAGAATTGGATAACGGACAGAATATCAATGAAGATAAGGAATACCCACCCGGTGTAAAGCCGGTTCGTTTTCCTAAGAATAAAACATCTGTGAACCCGGCCTTCCCGTACAAAAAATGGCAAGAGACCAATTTAAAAGAATCTGAGATAAAGACCGATACGGATGCGCTCTTACAAAAATTAGAAAGAGAATTCGATAATAGAAATACTATCAGTGAAGAGACGGAAGAGCAACGTATTTCTGAGCCTGCCGTTCGCGTATCCAGGAAAAAATCGTCAACGAGTCCTGTATTCACTCATAGAACACGACGTACGGGTGCCCGTTCCCGGCGTTCCGCCAGCTAATATCTTCAAGGGAAATTAAATTTAATGCTTGCCCCAGGGAATTAAACGGCGCCACCATATTACTTGAAGCGGAGTACCTTCGGCGGGTTTTTTCTCTTTACCCGGTGGTAACTGTCTTTGCGACTGCTGCAATAGCACATGCAGCTCCTGAACCTCCCGCCGGCGAGCTTCCAATTCAACCTCAAGAATGGATATCGTTTTCCGCATGGCTTCGACTTCCGATGCGTTCTCCATCTTTTCTTTTAGAGCTTCGTGACTTGGAGCGACGTCACCCGGCAGTTCTACCAGATATATTTCACCGTGAGGAGAAGGGACTTTACGGGCTTTTAATTCCTCTTTGCTTATGCGTCTGCGTACGGTATCGATAGATATGCCTAAGCATTTTGCAGCTTCGGCGATGGTGACCTCTTGCATACTTTTTCCCTTCTTATTGCCTTGTTTTCGTCCTATAATTAAATTTTACACCATTTTTTCGGGATTTAAATAGCATAGGCAATTGCCTAAGCTAACGACTGGCAATATAAAGGTAGAAAGAGTCTGCGTTATAATTCATTATATATAAACAAAAAGAGGAGTCCTTCAGTCGAAGGACTCCTCTTCTCTTTAGCGGTAAAACTCTTATGCTAGATATCGAAGTACAGGTGGAACTCGTAGGGATGAGGACGGAGCGCAATGGCATCCATCTCATTCTTTTTCTTGTAGTTGATCCAGGTGTCGATCAATTCTTCGGTAAACACATCGCCCGCGAGCAGGTAATCATGGTCTTTCTTCAACGCATCCAAGACCTCGCCCAGAGAGCCGGGGGTCGATTTGATTTTGGCTTTCTCTTCGGGTTCGAGCTCGTAGATATCTTTGTCGATTGGCTCGCCCGGATCGATTTTGTTCTTGATACCATCCAGCCCGGCCAATAACATCGCGGGGAATGCCAGGTAAGGATTGCAACTTGAATCCGGACAGCGGTACTCAATCCGTTTGGCCTTGGTGCTCTTGGAATAGAGCGGGATGCGGATCGAGGCGCTACGGTTACGCTGAGAGTAGACCAGGTTGATGGGGGCTTCGTAGCCGGGTACCAGTCTACGATAAGAATTGGTGGTCGGGGCGCATAATGCTAACAGCGACGGTGAGTGAGCAATCAGGCCGCCGATGTAGTATTTGCACGTCTGGCTGATTCCGCCGTATCCCTTGGCATCATAAAACTTGTTGGTGTCGCCTTTCCACAGACTCTGGTGAACGTGCATGCCGGAACCGTTATCCTGGAAGAGCGGCTTGGGCATAAAGGTTACGGTGAAACCGTTCTGGATGGCGACATTCTTGGCGATATATTTGTACATCATTACTTTGTCTGCCTGACGCAGTAATGTATCGAAGCGCATACCGAACTCTACCTGACCGCCGGTGGCAACTTCATGATGATGCTTTTCAATATCGATGCCGGCCGCCACCATCTTGAGGGCCATTTCGGTGCGGATATCATGCATCTGGTCGGTAGGCGGACACGGGAAATAACCTTCTTTGTGGCGCGGTCTGTATCCGAGGTTAGGCTCTGAGTTATCGCCGGAATTCCAGATACCTTCCTGAGAATCGATTTCGTAGAAACTGGAATGACTGGTGGTCTCGAAAGCGATACTGTTGAAAATGAAAAATTCGAGTTCAGGTCCCCAGAAGCTTGTATCGGCGATGCCGGTGGATTTAAGATATGCCTCGGCTTTCTTGGCGACATAGCGGGGGTCATGGTCATAGGCCTTGCCGTCCATCGGGTCGCGAACGTCGCAGATGAGGCTTAATGTCGAGGGCGTCAATATCGGATCAACTACCGCAGTAGCCGGGTCAGGGAAGAGCAACATATCGCTCTCGTGAATCGGACGAAAGCCTCTGATAGAGGAACCGTCGAACCCATTCCCTTCCTCGAATAAATCCTCTAATTCTTTTATCGGCAGTGTGTAATGCTGCCATGTCCCCGGGAGGTCGATGAATTTCAGGTCGATGAATTGACATTTATTGTCTTTTGCCAGTTTCAGGACATCCTGATAACCGGATGGTGAAGTTGGTGCCATTTTCTCTCCTTCTATTTTATTAATTTATTTTGACTTATTTAACCTATTTACCTTGAGTATAAGCAGGTTTTATTACAGTTATATTTCATTCGTGTTAATTTCATATTACGATTAGATGGCGCCGGTGCCGGAATCACCGGTACGCACGCGGATGGCATCCTCAACGGGAATGATGAAGATTTTGCCGTCGCCCATCTCTCCCGTCCGTGCCCCTCTGATGATGGCATTCACTACGGGGGGACATCCTCATCGATTACCACTACCTCGATTTTCAATTTTGGCAGGAAATCCAGTCTGTACTCCTTGGAGCCCCATTTTATAGGAACGCCTTTCTGCCTTCCCCGTCCGCTGACTTCCGTGACAGTCATACCGTGATATCCGATAGCCTCCAGTAACATTTTAACCGATTCCAGTCTCTCTTCGCGAATTATAGCTTCGATCTTCTTCACCGCAATTGGCCCCCATAAGCACGTTCCCCGTGTTGAGAAATATCCAGTCCGACACTCTCCTCGGTCGCGCTTACCCTCAACCCCATCGTTACATCCACCAGCTTACCCAGTCCCCAGGTCATGGCAAAAGCGAAAGCCCAGACAGCTGCAATACCCGCCAATTGGATCAGGACTTGAACCCCACGCCCGTAAAATAGGCCGTTACGGGCTGCCGGATTAATCGCTATTGAAGCGAAGAAGCCTACGGCCAGTGTTCCGAAAGTGCCTCCCATGCCATGCACCGCCCACACGTCCAGAGACTCATCGATACGCGTCTTTTTAGCGCGGAATGCCATGCAATAAAAACCGATGAGAGAGGCGGCGATACCGATGGGTATACCGATAATCGGTTGTATATAACCGGCGGCCGGAGTAACGGTAGCCAGCCCCGCTACAGCACCCGTAGCGACACCTAAAACCGACGGACGTTGATAACACCAACCGAGAATCATCCAAGTGACCGCCCCGGCCGCGCCGGCAATATATGTGGTCATAAAAGCGCTCGATGCCAGGCTGCCTGATGTCAGCGCACTACCGGCATTAAAACCAAACCAACCGAACCATAAAATTCCAGCCCCCAGCAAGACCATGGGGATATTACTGGCGTCCATACGTTCGCCCTCGCGATAACCTTTTCGCGGACCCAGAATAATTGCCATCGCCAATGCCGAAACACCGGCGGTAATATGGACAACCGTGCCTCCCGCAAAGTCAAGAAAACCCATTTTGTTGAGCCAGCCGCCGGAGCCCCACACCCAGTGTGTGACCGGACAATAAACCAGCGTGAACCAAAGTGCGGAGAACACGAGCAATGAACTGAATTTGATGCGTTCCACCACCGCTCCGGTAATCAGGGCGACGGTAATCACGGCAAACATCATCTGAAAAGCGGCGAAAGCCAATTGCGGAATGGTGGTCGCATATATCGTCGAGGGAGTCTGTCCCACTCCGCGAAGACCAATAAAATTCAACCCGCCGATGATACCCCATTTATCAGGCCCGAAACTGAGAGAATAGCCATAGATTACCCAAAGCAATCCTATCAGTCCGAGTGTAACGAAACACATCATCAGAGTCGAAAGAAAATTTTTACGGCGCACCATGCCGCCATAGAAAAAGGCGACGCCCGGGGTCATCAGCATTACCATCGCTGCGGAGATGAGCACCCAGGCAGTATCAGCAGCATTAATAGGCATCGGCCCTCCTTTTTACTACCCGATACCTCCACTTTACAGATGAATTGTTACAGCAATATTACAGGAAGATTACAAAATGAGACGTTGGAAAAAATATTTTGAGTGTCTTATCGCATATAGGAGAGTGTCATTGCGAGGATTGTAATGACGAAGCAATACCGGGGTGGGGAGGTCATTCGTAACGAAGTGAAGAATCTGGTTTCCCATCCCCTTACCCAACATCCATTCCGGCGAAAGTCCATATCCAGTAATCCTAACCCCCCATTCTGGATTTAGTCCAGAATCCAGTCCCCCCTCCATTATTATTCTGAGTGAAACGAAGAATCTAGTCTCCTTTTCGCTTGGGTACTGGATACTTCGCATAGTACTCAAGGTATCGAGTACATCGAAGGGCTCTGTATGACAATTTGGAAGGGCTGAACCTCAACGTGGAGAGTATAAAATAGAGATGGAGACCCTTCGCTACGCTCAGGGCGATATTGGAGGAGTTTATCCTATGCGCAGGCATGGGACAGGAATGACAAAGGAGAGTGTCATTGCGAGGATTGTAATGACGAAGCAATACCGGGGTGGGGAGGTCATTCGTAACGAAGTGAAGAATCCGGTTTCCCATCCCCTTACCCAACATCCATTGCGAGACCGCCGCAGGCGGTCGTGGCAATCTCACACTTTTCATCATAATGCGTGCTTTCTTGATTTTTTGTATAGAGAACCTGGATTTATTTGTCACTTAAGGCAGGCTCAGTATGATAAAAGCGGGGACTCCATACTTGCCACTCACAACTTAATACTCACTACTGACGCCTTTTATCCTACTTTTTTAACCGGTAACCGATGCCCCTGACCGAAACGAGACGCTTCGGACGGTGCGGGTTAGCCTCGATTTTCTTTCTTAAACGGCACACCTCGACGTTAATGGCACCGTTTTTATTAGGCTGGTCAGGATTTGAGGTTACTTCAAGAATTTCCTCACGTCTTACTACCATCCCCTTTTTACTGACAAAAAGATACAATAAATCGAATTCCTTCGCGGTTAAATCGATTTCCGTCTTCCCGACTTTAACCTGATAACCGACAGGATCGATATAAAGGTCATTTAATAATAATGGCTCTTGTTTAAGCTGTAATTCCGAACCATGCATTTGAAGCCTCGAACTCCTGATAAACAAAGCATATCTAATTAATATTAAGAACGTATTACAAGAATATTACAGTAGTGTTAAATCGGTAATTTTCCGGGCAGATTTTTGCCCTGCGTGAATTTTCCAGTCCCCTTAAAAAATAATAGCTTTTTGTCGATGAATATCGAGGGGTGGATAATCTATCTAATAAAAAAGAGTCGGTTGAAGAGTTGTTGTGAGATATATTGTGAAAAAAGTTTTCTTATTGACAATGTTCGTTGTTCTGGTCCTGATTTCCGGTTGCACCGCTATTAATTCATCAACCGGCACAACGACGACATCGCCAAATATTCCAATTTCTTCATCGACCGGCACCACCACGACAACGTCAACTTCTACATTTTCTCAGCCAACGGGCACAACCCCGACCAACACAACCTCTACAATCTCGCCATCAACCAGCACTACTCCAGCTTCGACTCCATCAGTTTCGACAACGCAGACTACATCAACATCAACCGCAATCGTATCAACGCCCACTAGCACTACTACCACCCAGCCAGTTACGACTCCGACGCAGTACTCTTTTATCGATCAAAGCCGCATGGAGACCATCGACCTTTACGTAAAAAACACGCCTACATCAGTGACTACTTCCGTACAAACTCTGGCGAACTACCTGATTCAACCGGCGCAAAACGATGTAGAAAAAGCGAGGGCCGTCTACGATTGGATTGCGATGAATATCTCCTACAATTACAACGAATATTTAAATCCTTCTGCCGGAGGCACCAGTGCGGCAGACGTGCTACAAAGCCGAAGCTCGATTTGTGAGGGTTATTCGAATCTATTTCAGACAATCGCGACGGCTGCCGGATTGGAGGTTGAAACAATTGACGGTTGGGGGAAAGGAATCGGCTACAGCGCCGGAGATCAGATTACCGGACCGTCGGACCATGCCTGGAATGCTGTGAAAATCAATGGAGCATGGTATTTATTGGATAGCACATGGGGAGCAGGGTATACCGATGAACAAAATAATTTCGTATTTGATTTTGATGATGAATATTTTCTAATGCCGCCGGAGCAATTTATTTACACTCATTTTCCCGAGGATGCTAAATGGCAGCTTTTGAGCACTCCCATCTCAAACAACGAGTTTGCTGATTTACCGGACGTGCAAAGGAGATTTTTCAGCTATGATTTAGTGTTAGATAGCAATTTAAAGAGCGTCATCCAATCGAATGGGATCGTCAGTTTTTCAATATCGGCGCCGGCTAATATCCTTATCAGAGCAATGCTCGTTCAGGGGACTCAAGAATTGTCCGATACTTTGGCATTTACCCAACGCACAGGTAATCAGTATCAGATTAATGCTATCTGCCCGAATGCCGGAGACTATACTTTAAGAATATATGCCAAACAGCAAGATAATACTGAGACTTATAATAACTGCCTGGATTTTAAAGTTACGGCCAGTGCCGGCTCGACAACTTTGACTGCATTTCCCAAAGCCTACGCCGCCTTTTTTGATGATAACGCCTTCGTGAATACACCTCTAAACGGTAACCTGAAATCCGGCACCGTGCAGCATTTTAGCTTTAACATTCCGAATACTACCGACGTCCAGATCGTAATCGGTAATAAATGGACGCCTTTAACCCGGCAAGGTGAAAATTTTACAGGCGATGTCACACTGACGCCGGGAACCGTGCAGGTGTGTGCCAAATTCCCCGATAATACGCAATATAGCGTGTTGCTGGTATATACTATTCAGTAATTTATTGCATCTCGGACTCAAGGAGCTTCTTCAATACCAATCTGTCTCTTCTAAGTAAGTCGCTTTTTGCCGATAATTCCATGGCCATGTTCGCGATACCCAACGTAAAACTGCCGCCGGGTTCATCATTCAAACAATAATACAGACATGACCCTTCTTTATGGGATTTAATAAATTCAGCCTCTTTCAATATAGCTAATTGACGGGATGCTCTGGACTCTGAGATATTCAATACCCACATCACTTCACTCACGCAGCATTCTTTCAGTACCAGAATATTCAGGATGCGGAGCCGGGTTTCGTTGGAAAGCGCCTTGAACGTTTTAATAAACTTTTCCATCGTAAATGCCAACAATGAATCAATAACAGATTATTATCATCGGTTTTTTCAGAGGGTGTCAATGGGATTTTGTCACGTTATTGCGAGAAATCACCCTGAATCAAATGTGGTACACCAGAATTGCTCTCGCGTTTCACTTAATTGATTTTTACAGCCCTCTCATTTCTTCGGGGCGGAGCAGTTCAGGGTCTCCCTGTTCGATAATGTGTTCTAGTGCCGCGATCATTTTTTCCTTATCGTCGGGCAGATACCCGCGGATTGAGAAGTAATTAGAAGCATGCATCGAGCTGAAGAAGCAATGCGTGAAATTGGATTTCTTTACGATTGTCAGTAATTCGCTTAAAGACTCGAACGGCGTGATCATTTTAAACTTACCGGCTTTCCAGTCCCTGTACATCGGCGTCCCCGGCACCATGGTCATCGTCAGCGCACCGGCATAATCCGGGTCCATCTCGCTGAGAGCTTTGGCCGTGGCCAGAGCGTGTTTTTCACTCCCTTCTTTACCGCCCAGACCTAAAATTACCGTCACCGATGTTTGAATACCGGCCTGTTTGACCTTCTTTACAGCTTCAATTGTCTGCTGGGAAGTGACATTTTTACAAACATTTTTCAACACCTCTTCATCGCCGCTCTCCAGACCGATGTAAAGAATACCCAGCTTCCGGTCACGCAATTCTTTCAGTTCAGCAACACTACGTCGTAAAACGTCCTGTGCCGTAGCATAAGCCCCGATTCGTTGAATGAACGGTAACTTCCGGTTCAAATAATCCAACGCCTCTTTCAGTTTAGGGAAAGGATAGACCAGGGCATCGCAATCCAGCAGAAACAACCCTTTTCCATCCCACTCCCGGGCAATCGCATAGACAACCCAAGGCATATCCGGTACAGTGATGTTACTTTTCAAGAACAACGCCAGGGCATCGATTTCTTTTTTCACATCGTCCAGATCGCGCATCTGCAGCTTTTCTCCCCAACGGTTGCAGAAGGTGCAGGTGTTATTGGAACAGCCGCTGGTCAAAGGAAGATAGTAGCTTTTCCACTCACTGGGTGGTCGGACGATATCAGGCCTTTCAAATTTTATAATTATTATTCCTCCTTAGAGGCAATGGACGTCCAATCCCTGTTTAATCTCCCTCCTTATTAAGGAGGGACTGAAGGGAGATTGGAGCGCAACAATCCCTCACACTCCCTCATCTGCTAACACTCTGGCGAAAATGGGATTGGATGTCATGATACGGGATGCAGTCAACCTATAACTTGTACCTTCAGCAATTAATGATCCTTCCTGAACCATCTCATCAAGCCGGCTGATAATACTCTTCACATTGTTTTTCCCAAATTTATCGGTCAGTTCGTCTGTATTCAATCCCTCTTCCAGTAAGCGCAGACGCAACATTGCTTCCTCGGCGGCTTTTTCTTTTTTATTTAGTTCCTCGATATATTCAATTTGTCCGGTGGGATTATCTACATAGGCATCCAGATTAGCATAGTTTTTAAATCGTTTGCCGTCAAGATGTGATGCTGCCGCCGGTCCCAGCCCAAGATAATCGCCGCCGCGCCAGTAATTGAGATTGTGCCGGCACTCATACCCATTCATCGCGAAATTGGATATTTCGTAATGCGCATATCCGCAGGTCTTCAAATATTTTCTGGTTTCCTCGAATAATTTAGCCTGCATATCATCAGATGGCAGGTTAGCCGGGGGATTTTCAGCCAGAGGTGTACCTTCTTCCAATGAAAGGCAGTAAACCGAAAGATGCTGAACTCCCAGTGCCACCAGCGTCTCCAGTGATTTGCTGAGGCTTACCCAGGTTTGTCCCGGCAGCCCGATGATTAAGTCGGCGGAAATAGCTTCAAACTCAAGTTTTTTAGCCAGGATTAATGCCGAAATTGCCTGCTGTGCGGTGTGTATTCTCCCTACACTTTTAAGTTCATCATCGGAAAGAGACTGTACGCCGAAAGATAGGCGGCTGAAGCCTATATCTTTGACCGTTTGCAGAAATTCGCTTGTCGCGGATTCGGGATTGAGTTCAATAGTGGATTCAGTCAATTTAAGGAGGTCATTGCGAGGACTGTAAGGACGCGGCAATCCCAGAGTGGGGGCTCCTCGCCTCCCGGAGATTGCTTCGTTTGGCTCGCAATGACGAGTGGGGGAACTTGGGATGTGGCTTCCTGCCTTCGCAGGAATGACAAATAAATAGTTGAGGCCATTAATAAGTGTTTGTAACTGTTTAGCTCCGAGGAGACTGGGTGTGCCGCCACCAATATAGAGTGTATCGAAAGACATTCCCGGGTATTTTGGGGCTTCTTTTATTACAGCCTGAACGTAGGCTTCCATTGAACCTGATCTGGAAGGTAAGGAATAGAAATCACAATAGCTGCATTTTTTAACACAGAATGGAATGTGGACGTATAGTCCTCTCATCTCACTCCTCCATTTTAAGGAGCAGGAGAAACGCTTCCTGAGGCACTTCCACCGACCCCACCATCTTCATCTTTTTCTTGCCTTCAGCCTGTTTTTCCAGTAGTTTGCGTTTGCGGGTGATATCGCCGCCGTAACATTTTGCCAGAACATCTTTTCTGAGGGCGACAATATCTTCGCGGGCAATTATTTTGCCACCGATGGCTGCCTGTAGAGGAATTTCAAAATTCTGGCGGGGAATCAGTTTTCGCAGTTTATGGATCAATCCTCTGGATTTCGTCTGGGCGCTTTCGCGAATAGAGATGAAGGAGAGAGCATCAACCTGATTTTCTTTCACCAGAATGTCTATTTTCACCAGATCCCCGGGGCGATAACCGAGAAAATCGTAGTCCATACTGGCATAGCCGCGGCTGACGCTCTTGAGTTTATCGTAATAGCCGGTAATCATTTCCGCCAACGGAAACTCATAGGTAAGTAAAGCACGCCTTTTATCAGGATGATCCATGGCTACGAGCTTGGCCCGTTTTTCATCCGATAACGCCATAATCGGGCCAACGAATTCAGTGGGAACGATAACGCGTAGCGTGATTATAGGCTCTTCAATATGGTCGATACGGGTAGGGTCGGGGAATTTGGACGGATTATCGATCATGTGGAATTCGCCGTCGGTGGTAACCACTTTATAAATGACCGAAGGCATGGTGGCAATTAATTCCTGCCCATACTCACGCTTCAGTCTTTCGAGCGTGATTTCCATGTGCAACATGCCCATAAAGCCCAGACGGTACCCCCAACCGAGCGCCGCCGAGCTTTCTTTTTCATAAATAATGGAGGAGTCGTTAAGCTGGAATTTTTCCAGTGCCGCAGTCAGTTTGATGTAGTCATTAGTATTAATGGGATAAATGCCGCAGAAAACCATCGGTTGAGTGTGTCTGAAACCGGGGATTCCTTCAGTTTCGGGATGGTCGGGGGAAATAATGGTATCACCAACATGAATGCTACCCACTTTTTTAATGATAGCGCCCACATAGCCTACTTCACCGGCGGATATTATCTCGGCGGGGTTGAGCTGGGGCGTAAAATAGCCGACCTCATCCACCTCATGAATTTGTCCGGTGGATTTAATCATTATTTTATCGCCGTGCTTGAGACTGCCGGAAAAGATGCGGATGTGCGGGATAACGCCGCGGTAGGTATCATAATAAGAATCGAAGATAAGACATTTCAGCGGCTCTCCGGCGCTGCCTTTTGGCGGCGGCACCAGGGTTACGATTGCCTCGAGTAAATCATTCACGCCGGTGCCGTCTTTAGAGGAGACCAGCAGGGCTGATTTTCCGGGCAAGCCCAATGTATCTTCCAATTGCTGACGGCATTCATCAATCATCGCATTGGGTAAGTCAATCTTATTGATAACGGGAATGATTTCCAGGCCGGCATCGATGGCGAGATAAGCGTTGGCGATGGTCTGGGCTTCCACGCCTTGTGAAGCATCGACTAATAAGACAGCGCCCTCACAAGCCTTGAGGCTGCGTGAGACCTCATAGTTGAAATCTACATGCCCGGGCGTGTCAATGAGATTCAGGATATAGTCCTTACCGTCTTGCGACTTATAAGGCATCCTGACGGATTTAGCCTTAATGGTGATGCCGCGCTCACGCTCCAAATCCATACTATCCAGCACCTGGGCATTTTCCGTAGTATGAATCATGCCGGTCATTTCCAGCATGCGGTCGGCGAGGGTAGATTTGCCGTGGTCGATATGCGCGACAATACAAAAATTTCTGATGTTTTCCATTCTATCTGAATGTTATCACGATAGAGGCAAGACGGACAAGGAAAGTATGTTAGCCGCTACGTAAAGTAAATAGACATGGAAATCTCTGTTATCCGATGCTATCTCAGGATACTAACATCGAACCGTGGTTGGTTCGCCCCGGAAATCCCGACCGTCTGATTTTAGAACGGACCCGCGCTAATAGAAGATGGATATTAAAGGGCTTATTAATGTAATCGTCTGCGCCTTTTTCAAGAGCATCGCGCAGGCTATTCATATCATCTCTCCCGCTTAAAATGATAATCGGCACACTACTGCCGAGTTTCCGGATTCGGTCAATCACCTCAAACCCATCTATTCCCGGCATCATAATATCCAGAATGATCAGGTCAGGAGTATATTCTTCAAAGAGCGTTAGAGCTGACAGGCCATCGGAAGCAGTGATAATCTTGTATCCTTCCAGTGATAGGTTGACACTAATCATTTTCAGGATGTTCGGTTCATCATCGACTGCCAGAATCAAAGGGCGTTGCATCATTAATTTGCCTCCCGGCTATCTGCAATTACTAACATTTTCACGAGAGATTCTTGTTCTTCTTCCCTGTGTGAGAAGGAGAATAACAATCGTACTGATTTGTGCCTTTGCATTCTAGTTGCTACTAAATAAACTGTGAGGGAACCAGGCATCAGTCGTAACCGGCACAATAAATATTAAGTCATCGTCCCCGTCATCAGAAGGGTAAATGCAGAATCCGGCTTTTTGCAAAACGTTAATCACTTTTAAAGCAGATTCCGCCTGGGTTGTCTTCGAGGGCTTACTATTGCAATTTTCGGGTTTGTTGAAGTCTTGCCAGTTTATCGACATGTTCTTTTCCTCTGTAAACATTCTAGGATAGATATACCAACAAGAGAATAAATATTCTGTAATATTTCTAAATATTTTCTAAATATTTGAAGTAATAATTTAAGCGGGAAGACTTAAAAAATGTAAAATAACATCGAAGTTACATTTTAGCCCGGGCAGATTAATGAAGGTGAAAATTCTTGACAGTATTTATTCCAAATCAAGGTAAGGACGTAGTTAAAATCAGCCACCTGGATTCCAGCACATTTCCTGCGTCAAGCACTTCCGGCCGTGGCCTCCAGCCGGAGTTTATCCTGTGCGCAGGCCTGGGACAGGAATGACAACGTAGACTGTCATTGACGTGGATTCCTAAACAGAAGACAGGCAGGGACGCCTGTCCCACCAGGAATGACCAACAGGTAGAAGGTATAGGATGAGATGGAAAGAAGCGGAAGACAGATAGAGATCAAGCCGGTAAGGAGACCGGAATAATACCTATTTCCTGATTCTTTTTATCTCAAAAACCACCGGATTAGCGGCATCGGGGCAACAAGCCGTCGTGACATCTTTATCAGGTTCCCAGGGCAATGAACCGCCGTACATCAGCATCCTGACATTAGGGAATAGCGCTGTAAACGCAGTCAGACAAATTCCTTCGGGCGTCTTACCGGTTATCAGCCATTCGTCTCCCACCTTATGTCCCAGGCCACAATGACCTTTTTGAGAAATCACTTTTACTTTGATATCGTAACGGTCTGCCATCGTCAAACTCCTTTAATCATAATTCTTATAATATTTTTTCTTATGCGGCACAATCTTTACAGGCGGAATAAATGTTATCGAACAAGCTTTCTATTTTATCTAACGGGGTTGAAGCAAAAGCAATCCTCAGCAAATTTTTTTCACTGTAGCAAATCACGCCGGTGCTATATTTTTTCAGCAATAAATCCCAGACTTTGTCGATATCCTGATTTTTCAACCTGACACACATAAAATATCCGGAATTAAATGGTAACGCCTCGAAATATTTATCATATTCTTTATGCGCTTTAATAGTTTCTTTTACCTTGAGGTACCGCTCTTTCAATTTTGCCTTGTTTATCTCTTTCTCCCGGGCATGGGTTCCGGATTGCACTGCCCTGAGCAGGAGCGATTGAGACAGATGAGGAGCATTGGAGATATTTCCCCTCACCGCTCCGGCCGTTTTATCTTCCAATGCTTTGTACAAACCGGCATTGCCGTTCTTGATACCATAGGTCACAAATCCTACGCGGAAACCCCAGGCATATTCCTCTTTGGTAATGCCATCCATTTTAATGGCCAACAGGTTCTCGTGAGCATGCGCCAGTTGAGAAAAGAGGGATTCGGTAAAAATCCCGTCTTCAAAATCAAGCCCAAAGTAAGAATCATCGAGGATAACCGCCAGTTTATTACCGGCTTGTGCTGCCTCCGTTAACACTTTTATTATTTCCCTTGCCATCTCGATTGTCGGGGTATAGCCGGAGGGATTATTGGGAAAATTCAAGAGCACAATTTTCTTCCCAACCGGTTTTTGGTTAACAACTTTTCGGAACGAATCAATATCGAATAAACTGTTTTGAAAGAAGTTAAAGAACTTAAGTTTTGCTCCGTATCCATTGGTAAATACCAGGTCATAATTTTCCCAATAAAGGTTGGCGACGATGATTTTATCGGCTTCGGAAGCAAAAAGGTAACCCACCATACTTAACCCGTGGGTAACACCGCAAGTAACCACCGGCAGGCTGAATTCCTTAGTACCGAGCGACGGATTTTTCTGCATCATCAATTCTTTCCACTTTTCTCTCAGTGGTTTGATACCTTCACTTGGCGCATAGGGAAAGGCATCTTTACTATCGATTTCGAGGTGACTTGCAACACTAGGCAGAATCATAGGTTTGCCATTGTCTTCATAGGCAGTGCCGATGGTGGCGTTGATCTCCTTATCTTTGGCTGCCATTCCCTGGGCAAGAATTCCCTTGCGGGGGAAATAAATCGCTTTACCCTTTTTAGATAACAATTCATAAACGGTCGGACTAATATTTTTAATAATATTATTGAGTTCTTCGGCCTGGGGATTCAGATTTGCCATCGAATATTTCCTCCGGGTTAAATTACCTGTTATTAATTATACCTGTAGTGTATTCACTTATTAAAGTATGTTTCATAAAAGTTATAACTGACGGACAAGGTTGACACGATTCTGATGTAAGTGTAATACTGGCTGAAGAATCAATGGATTCTAACGAGGCGTCCAGCTTTATGCCGACACAAAATAATCATCCACTAGATAGAATATTTCGTCCTTCATCGATCGCCATCGTTGGCGCCTCGGCTAGCGCATCGGAAACCGGTTGGGTGGGCAGATTATTAAAATTCGGGTATGAAGGCGATATTTTCCCGATCAATCCGAAAGTAAACAAAATCCTCGGTCTAAAGGCATACCCAAGTGTTTGTGATGTACCTTCTCCTGTTGAATATGTTATCCTGAATATTCCTGCCCGTTTTACACCACAGGTAATGCGGGATTGCGCCACGAAGGGCGTGAAATTTGTACATTGTTACGCAGCCGGTTTCAGTGAGATCGGGACTGAAGCAGGTAAACGACTGGAAGCCGAAATAGCAAATATTGCAAAAGAGGGCGGCATCCGGTTACTAGGTCCGAATTGTATGGGTATCTACTGCCCCGATTCCCGGATGACGTTCGATGAAGATTTTCCCAAAGAAAAAGGTCATGTTGCTTTTGTTTCTCAATCCGGAGCTGAAGCATCGCGTTTAGTATTTCTATGTCAGGATATTAATCTATATTTCAGTAAAGTAGTCAGTTACGGTAACGCCACCGACCTCGATGCTACCGATTTCCTCGAATACCTGGCGCAGGATACAGATACCAATATTATTGCTCTTTACATCGAGGGGGTAAATAACGGTCCCAGGTTCCTTGCTGCCGTGAGAAAATGTATGGAGGAAAAGCCTTTGGTCATCCTTAAAGCCGGTTTGACCGAAAACGGCGCCAGCGCGGCGATATCTCATACGGCCTCCATGACCGGGTCAAAAGTAATCTGGGATGCATTTTTCAAACAAACAGGCGCGATTCCGGCGCTGACAATGAATGAGGTATCAGATATTATCCAGGGACTGGCGCGTATTAAAAAACCACAGGGCCGGCGTGTTGCAATAATCGGGAGGGGCGGCGGCATCGGAGTTGTAGCGACCGATATTTGTGAACGTGCCGGTCTAAAAGTCCCGCCGTTCAGTATTGAGACCAGGCAGAGATTACTGCAGATTAGTCCGGAAGCTGGAGCCGGAGTGAGAAATCCGGTCGAGCCTAAAAAGGGAATGGAAGGAGCGACCGAATTCTACATTAAAGGTTTACCTGTCATCGACCAAGATACCGAAACAGATATTATACTGGTTCAGATGGCGATCGATGTATACGGGGGGCACAAGGTCGACCTTACCCAAGATGTCACTGAGTCTGCCTATGCACTTTGTGCAACTGCTGATGCAATAAAAAAGCCGATGGGAGTGGTGCTCTTCACCGGCGGGCATACCGATACGATAGAAGCAGTGATCGCCGCGAGGAATATTTTAACAAAAGCCGGGATTGCGGTTTATTCAAGCGTGGAAGCTGCCGCCAGGGCATTAAGTAAAATATACAATTATTATTGCTATTTGGATTATTATGCGTAGGACAGATTCTGGAATAAAATATTTACGATTTCAATTACAATTCTCAATGAACAAAACTTCATAAACTTCCCAAGCGAATATACTAAAGCATTATTCATCAAGGGAAAACAGAGTTGCAACCGTTTGCTATTGCAATTACTTGCGTATAATAAAACTTTGAGATTATTTCAGTAACACGGGTAATTCGGATAATTTCACCGTATTCTGGTTAGATGTCGTCATATCCCTTAAAATCACCGTGCCGGTTTTTACTTCGTCGTCGCCGATAATGACTGCCCGAGAGATTTTTAGATTATTCGCCTGCCGCATCTGTGCTTTTAAACTCTTGGCCGAAGTGGCAGAAATGACCCCAATACCGCTACGCCGAAGAGTGGCCGTCAGTTTCATCGCTTCACCGCGGGCGGCTTCTCCGAGACAGGCAATAAAAACCTGCGGCGCAGGCACCGGCGGAATGGGGATATTCTGCCGTTTTAAGTTTAAAATTATTCTTTCCATGCCGGTCGCAAACCCGATTCCAGGTGTCGGCTTCCCACCCAGCGTTTCAATCAAGCCGTCATAGCGACCGCCGCCAACAATCGTGCTCTGGGCTTTTTCTTCCTCAGGCTGGATTTCAAACACCGTCCGAGTATAATAGTCCAACCCCCTGACTAGCCGCTGGTTAACCTCGAAAGGTATTTCCAGAATACCCAGGTAGTTTTTCAATTGCTGAAAATGGTCGGCGCAGGGCAGGCAGAGATAGTCGATGCTCTTCGGGGCCTGATTGACGACCTGCTGACAGCCCGGTTGTTTGCAGTCGAGTAATCGTAAGACATTGCGTTCCAAACGGGTCCGGCAATCCGGGCAAAGTTCATTGACATGACCGGTAAAATAGGTCCTCAGGACTTCCAGATATTTAGGACGGCACTCCGGACAGCCGATACTGTTGATAAAAAGCAGGGTATTATTCAATCCGAGTGAATGCAAGAATTGCAAGGACATATCGATGACTTCAGCATCCAGAAAGGCATCCGCCTCCCCGATAGCTTCACAACCGAACTGATGATGTTCGCGGAATCTGCCGGCCTGCGGTCTTTCGTAGCGAAAAATAGGAGAAAAATAGTAGAGTTTCACCGGCTGGGGCAGATTTTGAAAACCGTGTTCCAGATAAGCGCGACAGACAGAGGCCGTGCCTTCGGGTTTGAGCGTGATACTGTTATTACCGCGGTCGTCGAAGGTATACATCTCCTTTTCGACGATGTCCGTGCCCTCACCCACACTGCGAGTAAAAAGGCGGGTGTCTTCAAAAACAGGCGACTCGATACGTTCGTAGCCGTAAAGCTGGCAGATACACGCTGCTTTCTGTTCGATGTAGCGCCAAAAAGCCTGTTCTTCGGGGAGAATATCGGTGGTGCCACGCGGTGCGTTATACAATAGGTTTACCTCATAATTATCTCAAAGTATGCTTCTCTGGGTATTATATCACTTAAGAATATCGTTTCAAATATGGGAAGCAGTCAACAGTCAGCGTTCAGTCCAGAGTAAAAAGATATTCGAAATTCCACCCCACCCTATATATATTCGTCGCTGTGGTTCTCTCGATGACAGGCATTTGTCATTCCTGTCCCGTTATTCACGGGATTTTACTTCGGCAGGAATCCACAGGGAGGCATGAGATCCGTATGCCTGAGAAAGGGGAATACGGTTTTCAACACGAAAAATCAAGAAAGCACGCATTATGATGAAAAGTGTGAGATTGCCACGCCCGCCTGCGGCGGTCTCGCAATGGATGTCTGGTAAGGGTATGGGAAACTAGATTCTTCGTTGCGCTCTGAATGACAAAAGATGAGGATTTCTCCTCACTACATTTGTTGCGTAAAGTACTAAAGTCTGAATGACAACCCCACTCTAGATACATTCATCGCTTAAGGCTCACTCAGTACGTTTTACCTTAACGGTATACGTCTGCCTTTGGCAGCGTACCTTCGGAAAGTATTTCGGCTTGCGAGCCTCAATGTGACATTGCGATGTCAGATTGCTTCGTGACCTCGCAATGACAAGCGCAACCGAATTGGGAATTGTAATTGACATGTGTGTTCCTACACATTAACATAATGATGCCGGCTATATTATTTTCGATGTAATTTTTGGAGGCATGATATGAGCGAATTTCCCGATGTATTTTCAGACCAATTTCAAATGAATATGAACCCTTACGGCGCGACTCTAAATTTTTCACTTTCCGATTCTACTCCGCCTTCTCCAGGGACTGCGCCTAAAATTGAACGGAAAGCCACGGTCAGAATCAGCATGGAGCACCTCAAAGTCATGGCTTTTATCATGGTCCGTCAAATTAAGCAATATGAAAACCAGACAGGGACCACAATCCAACTTCCTAACCAGGTCCTGAATTCTATGGGTGTAAGTCCGGAAGATTGGGAGATGCTCTGGAGGAATTAGGGCACACCAGTCGCCATTGTTCCAAAACAGGATAAGGATATCAGTTAAAATTAATCATCTGGATTCCTGCTTTCACTGGAATGACAAACGGGGTAAAACACGATTTAGCTTGACAGCAGCGAACCGTACTTGATAGACTTTTACTGGGTGTTGAATAACACCCCCTCAGTTTCTTTACGGCCTGTTGGTGCAGCGGTTTAGCATATCTCCCTGTCACGGAGAAGATCGCGGGTTCGAATCCCGCACAGGTCGCCACATCAATCAAGATTGCTTTGTCGTCGCTTGATGTCTAAAAATCCGCCGATAGAATCTCAGAAACCGGTACTATTTCTCTTTAATCCCCGCCAATTTCTTCGCCAGCTTCTTCTTCGATTCTATATCCGCATTGCGTAAAATGGTCATGCGGTGGGTTTCCGGCGAGCCGGCACCATGGATATTTGATACTATATCGCGGCTTTCAAAAGCGAGCTTTTCAATCAGACGGAAGAGGCGGACGCGATCTTCCGTAGAAACGCCATCTACGCCCTTGAGATATTTAGTCAGTAACGGACCGATTTCAGGATTGGCAAAGTCTTTATCGGAAGGCAGGTCGGTGGTCATACCGCCGGCAATCTCCACCATCATGCGGATAACTTCAGCCAGTTCTTTACCTTCGAAGAGTTTGGAGGTGTTGGAAAGAACAGGGTCGACATTGTAGATCCCGGATGGTGTGGGGGTGGATTCCACCGAAGCCGCCACCGAGCAACCATAAATTGCCTGAATAATTTTCATCATTTCAGCGATTTTATTGTTGATGTGAGAAACATTAACGAGGCCGTTATAATCCGCCGCAGAGGCCGCCGCGCCGATTAATACATCACCCACACCGCATTTGCAACCGCCGTGAGAATGACGATGATAGTTACCGAAATTACGCACCATCTCGCCGGCATATTCAAATTCACCATTGAGGAAAACATTGTCCCAGGGAACAAAAACATCCTTGAAAATGATCATCGGGGCGAATTTGCCGAACTCGACATTACCGAGGTCGCAACCATCCAATGATCTGGCTTCGAGGGTGCCCCGGCCATAAACGTGAACTAATCCTTCGGCATCGGTGGGCACGGCAAAGCAAACGGCATAATCTTTATCTTCTTTACGCATTTCGCGGGTGGGGACGATTAAGCCCCAATTGGCACACAATGAGCCGGTCTGATGAATTTTGGCGCCGCGCACCACGATGCCTTTATTATCCCGATCGACAATGTGTAAATACATATCGGGGTCTTTTTGCTGCGACGGGCGTTGCGAACGATCGCCTTTGACATCGGTGACACCGCTAAAGAGAGCAAAGTCATTGTGCTGGACCATTTTCACAAAATTCGTGAATTTAGCCCAATATTTGGTGCCGTATTTTTTATCGCAATTGTAGACTTCAATTCCCACGGCATTAATGGCATCCATGCCGGTGCAGCGCATATAGCAGCCGCCCACATTCTGGGCCATGAATTTAAGCATTCTGATTTTGGCGAGCAGGTCTTCCGGACCCTTATAAAATTTCACGAAACGGCTGACCTTTTCTTTACTGAGGTCGGAATCGGTCACCAGCAGTTTAGCGCCTTCGGGGTCGTTTTCCATCTCAAAGGTTTTAGCCACGGCGGCGACCATGTGTTTGATAAGCGGATGTTCGTGGACGTTATCCACTTTTTCGCCTAAAATGTAGGCGGTGGGGTGCAACTTGCTCAACGATTGATAGTACTCTTCAACAGTTCGAATTGCCATCTCTGTTACCTCTAAAAACTACTATGTAATCATCTTAACATTTATACCGGCGGTGTGTAAATTTCCAGCCGCTTTAATTTGACTTTTTTATGCGTGATGCGATACGCTTGAGCCTATGAGATTATATGAATACGAAGGGTGCAAATTATTCCAGAGCGAGGGCATCCCGGTCCCGCGGTATGCTCTTGCCGCAAATCCCAGGGAAGCCCGGGAGAAGGCTCAGGAAATCGGTCTGCCGGTCGTAATTAAAGCCCAGGTGCTTACCGGCGGCCGCTGGCTGGCCGGAGGCGTCCAGAGCGCGTCCACTCCGGCGGAGGTTGAAGAAGTAACCCGCCACATCATGGAAAACCAGATGCTGGGTTACAACGTCCAGCAGGTCATGGTCAGCCAGAAAGTGGACATTTCTAAAGAATTCTACGTGGGTGTGACGGTAGATGATTACCATGGCGCTCCTGTAGTAGTCCTCAGCGTCGAGGGCGGAGTGGCTGTGAACCGCCTGGCGCGGGAACGTCCCGAATCTGTAGTCTCAAAAACGGTTTCCATGGGCACCGGCCTCACCAACGAAGAGGCAAAGCAGATGTGCCGCCAGGTAGGATTGCGCAGCAACGATCTGACACATATCGCTAACGTGCTTACGGCGCTATACCGCGTTTTTCATAAATACGATGCGTTACTGGCGGAAATTAACCCGATAGTGCGGACGAAAGACGGCTCATATTTCGCCATCGATTCCAAAGTCGAACTGGATGATTCAGGCCTGTTCCGGCACCCCGAGTTGAATATCACCCGCGAAAGCCACATGTTGAATGACCTAGAACGTAAAGGCCACGCCATCGGCGTCACCTATGTAGAACTGGACGGGGATATCGCAATTATTGCATCCGGCGCCGGACTGGGGATGGCCAGTGTGGACATTATCAATCAGAAGATGCGCTCGGCCAACTTCCTGGAAACCGGCGGCGGGATGACCGAAGAATTACTTTACAAAGCCACCGACCTGGTGATGCAGAAAAAAGGTCTGCGGGCACTGTTTATCAATGTTTACGGCGGCATCAACCCGATTCATGAGGGGGCCAAGGGTATTGTCCGTTATTTGAAAGAGCACAATGTCACCATTCCGGTGGTAGCAAAAGCGCTGGGAAATCATGAGCAGGAGACCTGGATAATTTTCAAAGAAGCCGGAGTGCATGTCGCAAGCGGTGTATCCACCGAACAAGCCGTCGAGGAGCTCGCCCGTTTGCTGGAGGTTAATAAATGAGCATCCTGTTGAACAAAGATACGCGCGTTCTGGTGCAGGGAATCACCGGCAAGACCGGCAGAATACAGACTAAATTTATGCTCGATTACGGCACCAAAATCGTCGCGGGGGTCACTCCGGGTAAAGGCGGCGAAACAGTTGAAGGCGTACCGGTTTACGATACGGTAGCGGAAGCTGTTACCAAACAGGGCGCCGAAGCCGCTGTGTTTTTTGTACCGCCGGCCGGGGTAAAAAATGCGGCCATCCAGAATATCGACGCCGGCATTAAATTGATTGTAGTCGTGACGGAGCATATGCCCGTCCACGATGTTATGGAAATCAGCGAGTACGCCGCGGAACGGGATGTAATCATGATCGGCCCGACCACTCCCGGTATCATTACGGTCGGGGAAGCCAAGATGGGCATCATGCCGGCAGGGATGTTCAATCCGGGACGTATCGGCATAATCTCCCGGAGCGGCACATTATCGTATGAAGTCAGCGTCAATCTGGCAAAAGCCGGTTTGGGGCAGAGCACCGTCATCGGCATGGGCGCCGACCCCGTGGTTTTTACCAATTTGCCGGAACTGCTGGCGCTGTTCGAGGCGGACAAAGGCACCGATTTGATCGTAATTGTGGGCGAGGTGGGCGGTATACAGGAAGAGAAAGCCGCCGAATATATCGACAGGTGGATAACCAAGCCGGTTGTGGCTTACATTGCCGGTCAGAACGTGCCAGTGGGGAAACGGATGGGACATGCCGGGGCAATTGTGCACGGCGACGGCAAAGGCACCCCGCAGAGTAAAATTGCCGCCTTACGCACGATGGGCGTTGATATTGCGGAATTCCCCGCGGACGTGGTCAAATTAGTCTCGAAACACCTGGGGAACAGACCGAAGACAAAGTAAACCTGATATTTACTACATTAATTAGGATTCAAAGGGGAGCAGAAATGCTCCCCTTTTTATTTTATGTCTTAAAAGTTATATCCTAAAATACTTGCTATTTGTCATATTCAAGTACTAAGATATTTTGCATAAAGTCGAAATGGTGGTATACTTCAGCTCAACTGTAGGATATAAGGGAGGTAACATCATGGACACTCCAAAGAAACATTACAATAAAGCAACCGAGGAAAATGTCAGGGATGCTATTTGGAGTTCTGGTTATCTTCTTGAACGCAGGGTAGCAGCTTTTTTACGGAATTCTGGTTATAAAGTCATGACAAATCGAGGATTTTATGATCCTGAAGCGAATAAAGCCGGAGAATATGACGTTTATGCACACAAAGAGATTAATATTTATGGCTCAGGTTCATATGGTATATATCCAACTTTAATTTGTGAATGTAAAAACAATTCTCAACCGATTGCGTTCTTTGTTCACGATGAAGAAGAATTTCAGCCCCTTATAGACGAAGTTCGTGTATCAGGAATACCCGCGAAAATATGGCAGCACAATAAATATATTTCAATTCAAGAGTTTGTAAATATTATTAATTTGCACCACTATTGTAAACCTAAAGCGTCAGTGGCTACCCAATGTTGCACAGTTGAACAGAAGAAAGATGAACAGAAAGCCAAGTATTGGATGGCTTCTCATGACCATGAATTACATGATACCGAAAATAAAATAGTTAAGGCGATGGAACACGAAATTGAGGTTGATTTTAAAAATATGACCCAATGGTTGTCACCTGAAGAATCAGAAACGAAATTTATCGATCTGAGCCTGTATTATCCTCTAGTCATATATCAAGGGGAATTAAAGGCTATTCGCATTGGTAATAATAATGTGCAAACAAAGGAAGATTTAATTATTTCAGATTGTGATCACATTCAATACAACCCAGAATTTTTTTCCTTTTATAACGATGAAGTAATTAGTTACCACATAGATATAATAACTGAAAAATATCTTCCGACATATATAAAATTGATTGAAAAAGAAATTTCAGATATTAAGGATATGCTTATCCAGCATAAACAAGACGTAAAACATACTATAAGCAGACTAATGGTGGAATGTAAAAGTTTAGAAAAGCCTCCTAAAACCTATAGGAAATATTTAGAATATCAATTTTAAATATTTGATATCAGCCTGCACCAGCCACTTTTTCACTCCTGCCAATTTAATTTCCGTTCTGGTATTGTTCATTCTTGTTGTGTTATAACAAGGACAGTGAGACTTTTCGATATCGGGGTGAAAAATGAAAATTAAAGGCAATACAATTTTGATTACCGGCGGCGCCACGGGTATCGGGTTTGCGCTGGCGGAAGCCTTCGTGAAAGCGGGTAATAAAGTCATCGTTTGTGGCAGAAGAGCAGCTAAACTGGCAGAGGCGAAGAAGAAATTACCCCAAATAACGACGAAACAGTGTGACCTCTCGAAAAGGGACGAGCGGGAAGCATTCTGCAACTGGGTCAAAGAAAATTACCCGGACATGAACATCGTGATAAATAATGCGGGCATACAACGGTTCATCGACCTGAAGAAAGGTACGGCCAAGCTGTTCGCCGGAGAAGATGAGGCTCAAATCAATTTTATGGCTCCCATCCACCTGTCGGCGTATTTTGCGCCGCTGCTGGCGAAAAAGAAGGAAGCCGCCATCATCAACGTCTCCTCCGGCCTGGGTTTTATACCCATCGCTGCGATGCCGGTCTATTGCGCCACCAAGGCGGGCGTGCACAGTTTCACCGTGTCCCTGAGGCACCAATTGAAAGACACATCTGTAAAAGTATTTGAAATCGTGCCGCCGGCAGTAGATACGGAACTGGGCGGAGGCAGCGCATCGGAGGAATATAAAGGCATCCCGGCGTCCGAAGTCGCCGAGGCTACCCTGAAAGCGCTCGCCAAAGATAAATACGACATAATTGTCGGGGAAGCCAAGAACCTGGTTTCAGGGTCAAGAAAGAACTTTGCCAAAGCCTTCGAGGAACTTAATAGCTGGTGATATAATTTACTTGTAAGCGATATGAGATAAAATTACGGGGAAGTCAAAGTGAATAACTCGAGAAAAACAAAAAATGCAATTGCCTCGATGATGAACCGGGCAAATGTTATGAACTCCGACTTTTAAAGACGGGGAAAAAGATGGAAGCCGGCAACACTCAGTTTTTATGCGCGTGCAGTTGTCATGCCGAAAGCATGGAAGGCGATACCGACCCAGTGAAGGGTGGCTGTTGAAGAGTGATACGGCGGGTAGCTAAAGACTAATCTATAGTCAGTTTTTCCAACTCGTTCAGTTCCTGTGCTGACATTTTCCACTCGGCTGCGGCAACGTGCGAGGCTACCTGTTCGGGTTTAGTGGCGCCGGCAATCACGGAACTCACGTACGGATGAGACAGCAACCAGGCTAAGGCCAATGATTCCATCGAGTGATTGTGGGCTTTGGCGAATTTCTGCCATTTCTCCAATTTTGCAAAGTTTTCATCATTTAGTTCGGTGAGTTTCGGCGGTCCGCCCGGCGCCAGCGGACGGGGCAGATTCGACATCTGTGGGGGAGGGGCATTGTGCACCATCCAGAGTCGGGTACCCGCTGCTATCGGCTTGCCGTGCTGATATCTATCGGTCAGTAACCCTCCGGCCAGCGGGAAAAACGGAATGATACCGATGCCGTAATTTTCACTGCAAGGCGCCAGCTCCGACTCAATAGCCCGCTCAATCAGGTTGTAATGACACTGGACAGCGGAAAAGGACGCCAGATTATTAAACCGGGAAATCCATAATGCTTCGCAAAGTTGCCAGGCCGCAAAGTTGCAGCAGCCGATATACCGCACCTTGCCGCTTTCAACCAGGTTATCCATCGCCCGCAGTGTTTCTTCAATCGGTGTGGAGGTATCCGGCCAGTGAATATAATACAGGTCGATGTAATCGGTATCGAGACGCTGCAGACTGGCTTCGACGGCCTGCATGATATGAGCACGCGAGGCGCCATCATCGTCAGGCCCGTCACCAGCAGGAAGGCCGAACTTGGTGGCAATAATCGCGCTGGAGCGTCGGCCTTTAACAGCCTTACCGATAACCTCTTCAGAATGTCCGTCGCCGTACACATCGGCGGTATCGATGAAATTAATGCCCGCATCAAGGGCTTGTTTGATCACGGTAATCGATTCTTTTTCCCCAATCCGACTCCCGAGGTCGGTGCACCCCAGGCCAATTTCTGAAATTTTCAAACCGGATTTGCCTAAGCGACGGAATTCCATGATGATATCCTTAACTTGTTATTTAAAACGGTAACTTATTTTAGTATTCGAGGATTGGATTTACAAATGGAGCAAACAGCTTTTAGCGTTGAGCTATCAGCCGTCAGCAATCAGCTTTTAGCCTGCGGTCTATATAATTTGTCACTCTTTCCTGCCCTCTCCCTGACAGGGAGAGGGCAATTTTTTTGTGGATTCCTGCCTTCGCAGGAATGACAAAGGGAGATCTAAGGGATTATTTATGGATTCCCGATACATTTCCTTTGAATTTCTCCGTAAAGTATACATTCACTTCGTGAAGTACCTGCGCTTACGCTTCGGCCATCCGACTGCGGTCTCTGGTCAGGTCGGGAATGACTATAAACGGGGCGGGCGGGTTTAAAACGCGCCCCTACGTATGTGCATTTATGGATTCTGGATTCCTCCCGAACATCCATCAGGAGATTGATATGAGTATGGGACTAAAAGCAATCATGTCGGGAATGACAAAAAGGACGTTAGGCACTCTCCACCCTGAGATTGCCACGAGCACCAAAGTGCTCTCGCAATGACAATAGACAGCTACCTGGCTTTAAATATGCAATTTTAACCAGGCTTCCATATCCGAAAAAACCTGTAGACGTTCCGGGTCGTTAAAGATTTCATGGTAGAAACCTTCATATAATTTCAGCGTTTTTTCTTTTGAACTGACACCGTCAAACAGCATCTTACTGCTGGAGGGGTCGGACAGGCGGTCGGCGGAACCGTGCATGATAAGTATCGGGAGAGACAATTCAGATATTTTGGACTTGAGTTTTTCCATCGTTTTCAGAAGTTCCGTTCCCCAACGAGCTCTGAGTTTACCGGTGTACACCAGCGGGTCATTAATATATGCCGCAACGACTGCTTTGTCCCGGCTGATGCCGTTAGCATCGAGAGCAGCCACCCCCATCCTGGGAGCGAGAACCGAGAGTATTTTGGCCATCAATATTGACGCCTTGTTGATGCTGTTGCCCGCTTTTAACGTAGTACCGAAAACAATGAGTCCGCTCAGTTCGCTCTGGTGCTCAACTGCATAAGCTATGGCGATAGTGCTTCCCATGCTGTGTCCGACCAGAAATATCTTCGCATTAGGGTTTTGTTTTCTCACGATATCAAAATAAGTCTTCACGTCATCCAGATAGTATGAAAAGTGTTCGATATGACTCCGGGTCCCGTCTGATTTTCCATGTCCGCGCAGGTCGAAGGAATAAACGGCATAACCCTTAGGCACAAAATAATTTACCAGACTAGAGTAACGTCCGCTGTGTTCAGCGATACCATGCACCACTAACAACACAGCATTCGGACTGCCTTCCGGTAACCATGATTGGTAATAAAGGTTAAAATTGTTACGTCCGATGAACTTTCCCTCATCATGTTGCATACTTCACCTCCAAATATTCTCGAGGTTGAGTGTTTGGGCTATACTTTAGCAGTTATTATAGAAAGTAGCAACCTGGAGTATTATTGCGAGGAGCGAAGCGGTAATCTCAGGAAGAGGCTGATTATCCACAACCGATATTGTTGTTCTTTACTACAACACGGAATCCAGATACTAAATCTATCTGTGTCCCTCCTTTTCTATTTACCGACTAAATCAAAACGACGAGCCTGATACACAATGAAAACTATCGGGTATCTGCCTTGCTTTTGAAGCTAAATTAAGTTAATATTAACTTGGAATCACGTTATACAAAAGGTGCTTTTTCTGAGAACGACCTTGCCTCGAGAATTATCAGTTTTTAATTTCCCATACTGACAAACCATTGGCTGCGGGAAGAAGGAGAAAGTAGAGTTACAATGAACAAAGTCTACCAAAAAATTGATGAGGCAATCGCGGATATTAATGATGGCGCCGTAATTGCTATTGCCGGTTTCTTCGCCTGTGGAGTACCCCGACTCCTTTTACAAGCCTTGATCAATAAAAAAGTAAAGAATCTGACGCTCACTTGCGGATGTGGTCCACTGGTAGGCGCTTCCGACGAGCTGAAACAGTTGGTTAAAAACGGACAACTGAAAAAGGTGATCGATTCCTACGGATTATCGAGGTCTGCCTCCAAGGGAAGGCTGGACCCGTTTGAACAGGCAGTCAGAGGCGGTCAGATCGAGTTGGAAGTCGTGCCCATGGGCACTCTGGCGGAGAGATACCGTGCCGCCGCGGCAGGAGTACCGGCACTTTATCTCCCGACCGGAACAGGCTCCGTTGTCGAAAAAACGGTCGTTACCAATATTCCGGCGAACCGCACCCCGAAAGAAACGCGGGTATTCAACGGGAAAACATACATCCTGGAATATGCGCTCAAGCCCGATTTTGCTTTTATTCATGCGCATACGGCCGACAAAGACGGCAACTTGCGATATTCCAAGACGGCTAGAAATTTTAATCCGGTGATGGCATCCGCCGCGAAGATAACTATCGTAGAAGCGGAAAACATTGTCGAACCGGGGGATATCGATCCGGATTGTATCCATACTCCGGGAATATACGTAAAAAGAGTCGTGCTGGTGCCCAGACTCAAAGTCAGAGTAGGAATCGATTAGGAGTATATAGAAAAATGGAAAACGTGAAATTAACGGGCATCCCGAGAGAGATGATTGCCCTGAGGGTAAGTAAAGAAATTAAAGACGGCGATTACGTCAATTTAGGTATCGGCATTCCCACTCTTATCAGCAACTGGATAGAAGGTCGCGATATCATGCTCCAGGCTGAGATCGGAATGTTAAAATCGGGACCGTTAACCGGCGAACCGGAACTGATTAACCAGGACCTGATCAATGCCAGTTGTCAGCCGGTACTAGAACTGCCTGGTACAATTTATTTCGACATTCTGGAATCTTTCACTATGATTCGCGGCGGCAGAATGAACATCGTAGTGATGGGTGCACTCCAAGCCAACGACAAAGGCGATTATGCGGGATGGGCAAATCCATCACGCGGATTGGAAGTCGGCAATATCGGAGGTTCAATGGATCTCTGTGTGGGCGCCGACAAGCTTTTTCTGGCGATGGAACACGTCGCTGTTGACGGGAACCCTAAAATCGTGAAAAAACTGACTTTCCCGCCCACTACCGCCGGTAAGGTGAATATGATTTTCACTGATCTGGCCGTGATGGAGATAACGTCGAAAGGTCTACTTCTCAAAGAAGTTGCTCCCGGTTTGACCGCCCAGGATGTGCAATCCGTTACCGAGCCGAAGTTAATCATCAGCCCCGACCTGAAAGAGATAGAATTCTAAAAAAGGCATATTCAACGAATCTATCCGTAAAGGGAGGGTGCAAGCTCTCCCTTGCGTGTTTATTACGACCGTTAGAAGAATACTGTGTTAAATTGATATGGATTCCAGTACGTTCGCTTCGCTCAGTACCTTCGGCCTGCGCTGGAATGACATGAAGGTTGTCAACCTCATACAGTAGTGAGTTATCGGACAGGGGGTTGACAGTTGTGATACAATTTCGTAGCAAAACTACCATTTAAAGGGGTGATAACATGAACGACTTTCCTGAGTTTATGAAGAATCCGGCGAATAAAATTGATTCCCGGACGCAGTACACAAAAGGTATCGAGGGTTATGTCTTTGTTGGCGCCGATGGCAGCCAAATGGCTTTTTGGACAACCAGGGAAGGCGGTAAGTCGGCGGAACATGTCCATGAGTATGACGAATATATGGTGGTGGTGCAGGGACAATACACCGTCACAATCGGTGACAAACGATTTCCCGTAGGTGTCGGCCAGGAATTTTTAATCAAGAAAGGCACTCTCCATGGCGGAGAATCTTTGCCAAATACTCGCACAATACACGCTTTCGGCGGTAAACGGGCAGAACGGGTTAAATAAATACCAGATTGGAATTCAGACTGCTTTACACATGACCCGCGATGAAGAGCCAACTCCAAGCCAGTAGAATGCCTAACGCGCTACCGACAATGACTTCGAATGGTGTATGCCCCATTAACTCCCGCAAGTCTGCTTCGATTTTAACCAGAGGCTCCCGGCGTTTCAGCTCTAAGATAATCCTATTTAAAACGACCGATTGTTGTCCGACCGATTGGCGTACACCTGCCGCGTCATACATTACGATAATCGCTAGAACTACAGCAATGGCAAAAAATGACGAACCCAAACCATATGTCATTGCTACTGCCGTCGCCAAAGCGCAGACCATCGCCGAATGCGCGCTGGGCATACCGCCGCTGCTGACAAAATGACTCAAATCGAGTCCTTTGCCCTGCGTTAAAGCGATTATCACTTTTATCAGTTGCGCAAGTAACCAGGCACAAAGCGGAATAATCAGCACCCAGTTTGTAATTAAGTCATACCACATTCTTTTTTCCGATGGTTATTTTACTTTCACTATACCTTGCTTGTAGAGGCACGGCTGTTCCACAACCGGCGGTCGCTGATATCACGGTCGAAAAGCAATCTGTAGATAATAACTTTGGCGAGAGAAGTGTTTTTACTCAAGGCCGTACGGCGGACAGCTGTCCTGGCTAATAACCCTATTAAAGCTAATATTGCAAAACCCCAGGTAATGGCTATTTTGTCCTGCACTCCCAACGGTCCGGTGAAGAAATAAGCGAGGAAGGGGAAAGAAACAAAAACGGAAAATACACCTAAAGCAACCTGTTTGAAAGGCGCAAATAATAAGTAAGGTGCGACGAAAGCGATCAGCCCCATTTTCCAGGAAATCACAGAAATTACGCCTAACGAAACAAACACTCCACGTCCGCCGCTATTAAATTTAAGGTAAATAGACCAATCATGGCCGGCAATCGCAAATAGTCCCACGGTTATCTGTTGGGCAGGGCTAAGTCCTATGAGCTTAGCTATCCAGACAACCAATGCTCCTTTACCGATATCAAACAAGGCAACCAGCACTGCCAACCATTTGGAGCCGGAGTTAAGTACATTAGCAGCACCGATTTTACCTGTGCCGACTTTGCGGATATCCGTGCCGCGATACCATTTCGTTGCCAGATAACCCGCAGGTATCGAACCTATTAGATAGCCGCCGATTATCAGCAAAATAAACTGAAGAAGCATATTTTCTCCTATTTCTGATGGGATGTGGTTTTCAAGCTTCTCTGCTCAGCCAGAGCGGTCAGCCTTTCCACACAACTCTTCGGGACCTCAGTCCCCCCGAGAATGATATCCGAAGCAACATCAATACCGTGATAATCTGTGCCGCCGGTAGGGATCAGATCGTATTTCTGAGCCAAATTAAGCAATGAAGCTACTTCGACGGGAAGATATCCGGCGTAATAGACCTCAACACCCACTAACCCGACTGCCTTTAATTCCTTTACCATACCTTCTGGATTTAATGATGTGTACGGGTGTGCCAATACCGGCAAACCGTTAGCTTTCAGCACCAGTTGCACTGCCGCAGCAGGTACCAATTTTTCCCGTCCGACATAAGCCGGGCAATCATGGCCGATGTATTTTGAAAACGCTTCTTTAAACGAAGAAATATATCCCTTTTCCAGTAGTGCCTGGGCAACATGCGCTCTGCCAAGGGCACCATTACCGGCTATTTCTTGAATTCGTTCCCACTCAATATCACAGCCGAGTTCTTTCAATTTCGCTACCATTTTTCGGGCCCGCTCAATCCGTGAATTACGCATCCGTTCCAAGCTGGCTTTGAACTCCTGATCGGTGTAATCGAAAAAATATCCCAGTACATGAACCTCTCCGTTTGGGGTATCAGTGCTCAATTCTACGGCAGGAATCACCGTTAACCCGGGAAATTCTGCGGCTGCTTCCAGCGCCGGAGCGATACCATCCACTGTATCATGGTCGGCAAGGGCAATTGTCGTCAGCCCTTTTGCAACCGCCATGCGGACTATTTCGGCGGGGCTATAGCGTCCGTCCGATGCCGTAGAGTGTATGTGCAGGTCTATTTGCGGCATCAGACAGTCTCCTTCTGTATCCGTTCGATGCCGGTGGCTTTACCGTTACTGTCATCAACCCTGACGAGCATCGCATTAATAACACATTTACCGGTACCGGCGGATAGACGATGCGGTAATTGAGTAAGGAAACGCTGAAGCACACTTTCAGGGTCATCGCCAATGACAGAATCGATCGGTCCAACCATGCCGATGTCTGTAACATAGGCGGTGCCATGGGGAAGTACCATGGCGTCGATTGTACCGACATGGGTATGCGTACCCAGAACGGCAGTGACACGACCGTCCAGATACCTGCCGAGAGCCACTTTTTCTGAAGTAGCTTCAGCGTGAAAATCTACAAAAATTACTTTTGGTGTGTTTTCCAATCGTACCAGTAGCGCATCCATGGCGCGGAAGGGACAATCATAATTGTTCATAAAGGTTCTGCCGATGAGATTCACCACCAGCACCCCGTTTTTTATGATATAACCTTTCCCCGGAACACCCGGTGGATAATTCAATGGCCTGATTAGCGGCATATCGCCGTCAAGATAAGGAAGAATCGTTTTATGCGCCCAGATATGATTACCCGAGGTTAACACGTCTGCCCCGGCTTTAATCAATTCCTCTGCTGTCTCCGGTGTCACCCCAATACCGCCGGCACAATTCTCGGCGTTAACAATCGCCAGGTCGACTCCATACTCCTGTCTAATTTGAGGCAGGAATGTGTCCAGAGCCTCTCTACCCGGCTTGCCGATGACATCTCCAATTACGAGTATTCGCATTTAACCCCTATTTAGCGAAGTCCACGGCACGGGTTTCTCGTACTACCGTTACTTTTATCTGACCGGGGTATTCCATCCCCTCTTCAATCTTTTTAACGATATCACGCGCGAGACGCATGGCTCCCAGGTCATCAATCTCTTCCGGCTTTACCAGGATTCTGACTTCCCGCCCGGCCTGAATAGCAAAAGATTTCTCGACGCCTTTGAAGCTATTGGCAATATCCTCCAACGATTTCAAACGTTTCAGATAGCTCTCCAAAGATTCTCTTCGAGCACCGGGTCTGGCGCTGCTGATAGCATCGGCAGCAGAAACGATATAACCCCAGGTGCTGATATTAGGAGTTTCGAAATGATGCTCGGCGATACCCATCACAACCTCGGGGGATTTTTCCCACTGTTTCACCAGATCGGCGCCGATTGCCGCATGCGTGCCTTCTACTTCACGGTCGACGGCTTTGCCGATATCGTGTAGTAGTCCGGCTTTTTTGGCGATCATTGGATTAGCGCCCAATTCGGAAGCAATCATTTGCGCCATAAACGCGACTTCAATGCAATGAGACAGCACGCTCTGGCCGTAGCTGGTGCGGTATTTCAATCGGCCTAATAATCTAATCAGTTCCGGGCGCAATCCCTGAACTCCCACCTGATAAGCAGCTTGCTCACCGGCTGTCTGAATGCTGGCGTTGACTTCTTCCTCAGCCTTTTTAACCACTTCTTCGATTCGGGCCGGGTGAATACGTCCGTCCAGAATGAGTTTCGTGAGTGCGATGCGGGCAACCTCGCGGCGTACCGGATCAAAACTGGATAAGGTTACAGCTTCCGGTGTATCATCAACAATCAAGTCGACGCCGGTAGCCTGTTCCAGCGCTCTGATATTACGCCCTTCCCGGCCGATAAGTCTGCCCTTCATTTCATCGCTGGGGATAGGTACACTGGTGGCAGTTGTCTCGGAAACTATTTCGGAGGCGCTGCGTTGAATAGTTTGTGCAAGGATTTCCTGAGATCTCAGGTCGGCTTCTTCTTTTATTTTGATTTCCCATTCATGCAAGCGGCGGGCGGCTTCGTCTTTCATCTCAGATTCAACACTCTGGAGTAATATCTCCTTAGCCTGCTCGGTGGACATTCCCGAAACGATTCCCAGTTGTTTTAACTCTTTTTCTTTGGTTTCTTCAATTTGAGCGCGGACGGTGTCAATTGATTTTTCCTTGTTGGCCAAAGCCCTTTCGCGTTGCCCGATGCTTTCCAGCTTTCTCTCCAGGTTTTCCGTTTTAGATAACAACCGGTTTTCCTGTCGTTGCAATTCCATACGGCGTTCGCGGTATTCGGCATCGGCCGAAGTCCTGATTTTCTCCGCTTCAACTCTGGACTGGTCGACAATTTTTTTCGCTTCATCTCTGGCTTCAATTATCGTTCTATTCGTTTTACGCTGCGTAACCCGCAGGAGACGATTTACCGCCATACGCCGGAAGAAGAAGACAACTGCGCCACCCAGCACAATGCCGACAATTAGAATTGAAACATACAAAACAATTAGAAGAAAGGTACTAATAGTAACTGTCATTTTTCACCTCACTTTCCCTGTCCACTGCCTTACACCGGTTACGGTTGAACTTGGCTCGACTCTTTCAATTCCTGCCACATTTTTTCTACAGTTTGATTAATCACCGTATAACCGAAGCCCCGACGCCGCAGGTAGTCACCTAATCTGCGGCGGAATACTTCGTAATCCTGTTTTGGCAGGCGTTGAGCTTTGCTCAGGGCGGCATGATAGGCTGAATCCATATCATTTGAATCATCGGTTCCTTCTTTAATGATTTCGTCAGCCACCCCTTTCTTTCTCAGTTCTAACCGGGTTAACCGCTGACTTCGCGGTCGAAACGTCTCACGGTTTTCTTTCCAGAACTGAGCAAAGGCAGTATCATCCAGAAATTTTTGCTCCTTTAATTTATTTATCACTATTTCAATTTGAGAATCTTCAAATCCATGGCGGTGAAGTCTGTCATTCATCTCCGCCTCGCTGCGCGGACGGTAACTGAGAAACCGATAAGCTATGTTTAAACAACGGTTTAAACTTACATCTTCCGTTAACTCTTTTAGCAGGTCATTCGAAACCTCTTGCCCAATTTTCAGTCCTTCTTTTACCGCTACTTCCGTATCTACGCTGATGGCAAATTTACCATCTAAAAACATATTTAATTGTTTATCGGTGCGCTTATTCGCTTTCAGAGCAGTAATCTTGCTCATCGCCTTTCCCTGCTTAAAACACAGAAGCTGAGGTCTAGACCTCAGCTTCTATTTCACTTCACCAGTTTTTATATGATTTTGTTCTATTAAATCACTGGTCTTTTGGTGCTTCTTGTGAGTTTGGTATGGCTGAGGCTCGAACCTGTTGCTCTATTTCCTTGGTAATGTCCGGGTGTTCAACAAGGAAGTTCTTAGCATTCTCCCTTCCTTGTCCTAAACGAGTATCACCCCAAGAGAAAAAGGCACCGGATTTCTTAATCAGCCCCAGCTCAACCCCTAAGTCAACAAGGTCACCTTCACGACTAATCCCGTGGTCAAACATGATATCGAATTCAGCTGTCCTGAAAGGAGGTGCAACTTTGTTCTTCACAATTCTGGCTTTGACACGATTGCCTACCGCTACCTCGCCCTGTTTGATTGTTTCACTGCGTCTTAGATCAATTCTGATAGAGCTGTAAAACTTCAGAGCTCTGCCGCCAGGCGTTACTTCAGGATTACCAAAAACGATACCGACCTTCTCTCTTAATTGGTTGATAAAAATGACTGCTGTTCCGGATTTGCCAATCGCCACCGCCAGTTTTCTGAGCGCTTGCGACATAAGGCGGGCCTGTAAGGCAACCTGGCTATCCCCCATCTCACCCTCAATCTCAGCCCGGGGTACAAGAGCGGCAACACTATCCACTACAATAACATCCACGGCTCCACTTCGGACCAAAGCTTCGCAAATTTCCAGAGCTTGTTCACCGGTATCGGGTTGAGAGATAAGCATATCGTCTATATTGACTCCCAGATGCCCGGAATAAACAGGGTCTAATGCATGTTCTACGTCAATATAGGCAGCGATACCTCCCGTCTTTTGTGCTTCTGCGATAATATGCAGGGCCAGTGTAGTTTTACCTGATGACTCGGGACCAAATATCTCGATGATGCGTCCTCTGGGAATGCCTCCTAAACCGAGAGCAATGTCCAAAGAAATAGAGCCGGTAGGGATGATCCCGGAAATTGCCACGGTGGTCGATTCCCCCAGCTTCATGATTGAGCCTTTGCCAAACCGTTTTTCTATCTGGCTGATGGCTAGCTCGAGCGCCTTAGTTCTTTCTCCTGTGGTCATAATCGTCTTACATAATGATAACATAGACAATTGGTAAAAAACAAGACTATTTTGGTACAAATGTTCGTTTTTTAAAAATTGATAAAAAATATTTTTCCGGGCTAGAAATCAGGCACCGGCGGTGAAGTCAGTTTGTGTTGCGCCCTTGCTATCAACATCTCGATTTTTCCTTTTAATTTCGCTTCCGCCCTGCCAGTTGTCAAATAATTATCCAGTTTTTTATAAGTTAATCCCATTTCATTCTCATCGGTCTGCCCCTGCCACAAACCGGCAGATGGAGGTTTATCAATAATGGCCTGCGGGATATCAAGGTATTGCGCGAGCTCTACAACCTGCTTTTTTACCAGATTTCCGATGGGCATAATGTCCACACCGCCGTCGCCCCACTTGGTAAAATAGCCGATAGCCAGTTCGCTCCTGTTACCGGAGCCAACCACAATACGCCTGAGCCGGTTTGCATGGTAATAGAGAGTCACCATTCTCAATCTGGCCTTGAGATTCGATTGCGCCAGTAGGTTCAACCCAACCTCCGCTTTTCCCTGTGGTAATATTTTTAAAAAGGTATCATAAATACTATCCAGCACGATGACCTTATAAGGAATGGCAAATTTTTCAGCCACTAATCCGGCATGTTCCTGGTCTTCCGGGTTGCTATAGCAGGGTAAATTGATTCCCAGGGTGCTTCGCGGAAAAGCCCGCTTACACAAAACGGCTGTCACAGCGGAATCAATGCCACCGCTCATTCCCAACACCGCCCCTTTGCAGCCTGCGGTCTTCACCTTGTCTTTTATCCATAAAACCAGCTTATCGGTCAATTGTTTGTTTTCCATATTTTCCTCACATTGTCGCCACAGATAATGGGTAGTATACTTTCTTATTGAGTATTTGGTCAAAAACCAATTGTCATTCCAGCAAAGGTTGGAATCCAAATTGGAGAGGATTCTGGCTTTCGCCAGAACAGTGAAAGGAACTGTTAACAATGCCAGCGGCTGATTTAATCTTCAAGAACGTCAATGTCATTACGGTTGACCCAAATCAACCATCGGCGGAATTTGTTGCGGTCAAAGGAAATAAAATCCTTTTTGCCGGTGCGCAAAACCGCATCGACGACTTTACCGGGCCGGATACGAAATTTATCGATTGCAGCGGTAAGACCATGGTACCCGGCTTCAATGACGCCCATTGCCATATTTTTTCCTTCGTTCGAACGTTGACCAGCATCGACCTCAGTCAGCCGCAAATCAAATCCATTCGTGATATTCAGGCAGTAATAAGAGAAAAGGCCGGAAAGTCCCCTCCCGGCGATTGGATAACCGGCACCGATTATAATGAATTTTACCTTGTGGAAAAGCGTCATCCCACGCGCTGGGAACTGGACGAGGTGGCTCCGGACAATCCGGTTATTCTATCTCACCGCTCTTTACACGGTTGCGTCTTGAACAGCAAGGCACTGGCTCTGGTAGGTATCACCATAGAAACACCGGAACCGCCGGGGACAATGATCGGGCGGGATGTCGAAAGGGGCGGCGAGCCAAACGGCTTTCTGGTAGAAATGCTGGGTTATATCCGGGAAAAGGTAATGCCGCCGATTTCCGGTGCAGAACTGGACCGCGGCATAAAATTAGCTAACGGGGCATATCTCTCTCAAGGTTTGACTTCTCTACAGGATGCCACCGTTGTGAATGACCTGAAAAGATGGCGATACTATCGCCATCTTAAAGAATGCATTCTCTTAAAAAGCCGGGTCTATATGATGATCGGCACTGAAACAATGAAAGAGTTTCAGGCAGCAGGGCTGTCTTTTTTCGACGGCGATGAAAATTTACGCCTCGGCGCAGTGAAGATTGTTCCCAGCATGATTTCGGACAAACTGCATCCCTCGCAGGAAGAATTAAATGCTCTAGTTTTAAATGCTCACCAGGCTGGTTTTCAGGTGGCAATCCACGGCATACAAATCGAGTTAGTCGATGCGATTCTTAATACATATGAATACAATCAACAACAATTACCTGATTTTAGCATAAGGCGGCACCGTATCGAGCACTGCGCAGAATGTTCGCCTGCAGCAATACGGCGTTTGAAAAAAGTTCATCCGGTTGTTGTGTCCCATCCGTCCTTTACTTATTTCAGCGGCGACCGGTATTTGGCTACTGTCCCTAAGGAAAAAATCCCCTGGCTTTATCGTATCGGGACGCTGGTTAAGAACGGACTGACCGTTGCGGGAGCTTCCGATTCGCCCATTGTACCGAATAGTCCTTTGATGGGCATCTACGGAGCGGTCACCCGTATCACTTCATCGGGACAAAAAATGAGTCAAACAGAATGTATTACAGCGCATCAGGCGCTGACACTATATACATTTAATGCCGCCTTTGCTTCGCACGAAGAGAATATCAAAGGCTCGATTGTACCCGGTAAGCTGGCAGACTTGGTTATTCTCAGTGGCAATCCCGCGTCAGTGTCCCCCGAAGAGATTAAAGACATTAAAGTTCAGATGACCGTTATCGGGGGAAAGATAGAGTGGGAAGGTTGACGCAATTTCATAGAATCATTAAACTATAAGTGGAGACCGAAGATGCCAATTTATGAATTTGTTTGCCCCGATTGTAAAACTAAGTTCGAGTTAATGCGCCCTATCAGTAAGTCAAGTGAACCGGCTGATTGTCCGAAATGTAAGCATATCGCTAATAGAGCTTTATCACGGTTCGTGTGCCGTTCCAGCAGTGAGTTCGGTACCACCGCGCCCATTCCCGGTGGCGGTGGTGGTTGTGCCGGTTGTGGCGGCGGCAGTTGCAGCTCCTGTAATAATTGATGGGTCGGTGAACCATGTCAACCCCGACTGGTCCCAGACATACGGGTATCGCTAATCTCCCTCTTCACAACGGCAAAGCGCCTCCCTGGCTTTTCCAACGCATGGTCAAACTTGCCCGTGAAATCACTATTGTCATCGTATCCGATTTTGGTCCGGACGAGATGCTACAGAGGCTTTCCCATCCCTATTGGTTTCAGGCTTTTGGCTGTGTGCTGGGTTTTGATTGGCATTCCAGCGGCCTCACCACTACCCTTTGCGGCGCGCTGAAAGAAGGCGTCAAAGGTATGGAAAAAGATCTGGGACTATTCGTCGCCGGTGGTAAGGGCAAGACCTCCAGAAAAACTCCCGATGAAATAGAAGAGTGGGCGGGGAAATTGTCGCTGAACCCTGAGCCGTTGGTTTATGCCAGTCGCATGTCTGCCAAAGTCGATAATAATGCCGTGCAGGATGGCTATCAGCTTTACCACCACACCTTTCTTTTTACAGCGCGTGGTTCCTGGGCGGTGGTGCAACAAGGCATGAACGAGACGAATAATTATGCCCGCCGCTACCATTGGCTGGGAGAAACGGTCGCCGACTTCGTCAACGAACCGCACTCGGCGATTCTTTCCGAAGCATGCGGCACCACATTGAATCTGGTTGCCGGCGAAAGCGATTCCGCCCGCGCTACCATTACCGATATTGCGAATGAAACCAAGCCGGAAAATCTGCTGGCCGACCTCAAGAAAATAACGACACTCAGCCTGCCAGCACACCATCCTATCGGCATTAATGATATTCACCCCGATAGCCTGAATAAAATTCTGCTCAGCGTTTATGAAAGACAGCCGGAAGATTTTGAGCGTTTACTGGGTTTACCCGGAGTGGGGGCTAAAACTCTGCGCGCCTTGAGTCTGATTTCTGAGCTGGTTTACGGCGTGGCACCGAGTTATCGCGACCCGGCCCGCTACAGCTTTGCACATGGTGGGAAAGACGGCTTCCCCTATCCCGTCGACCGTGAAACTTATGACAAGTCCATCGAATTCCTGGCGAAGGCAGTTAATAAAACCCTGCTGGGTATTAATGAAAAGAACGAAGCGATAAATCGCTTACGCCGTTTAGGTCTGGAGTAATTTCCTTTGCTCGTTCCGTTTGCAATGAGTCAGATAAGCCCACGAAATACCTCCCAGAACCAAGGCCAGTACAGCAATCGTAATCACAATATATATTGCCGCATCATACCAGAACCCGCCCGGAAATAGCAGCAACATGTTACCTTCTACCGACCAGAAATTATTACTGAAAGCGATGAGATGGAAATCGTAAAACAACGTATCGAAGTTCACTAGAGTCCCGATACCCATCAGCAACATCAGTCCCAAGGTAACCGCGCTGCCGACAATTGTATCCCTGGCCAGTTTCCTCCGGTTGATTTCCTTTCTCCAGAATAAACTCAGTATACTGAAGGCAAGACAATAAATAAAGGTTCCCAGCAAAACATCATAATCGAATCTAAAAAGCCCCTTTACATCCTTGAAGTGGATGGTTTCATCGGTATTGAATAAGGGAACGGCTTTCCCATCCTGTTGCACGGTAAGGCTGATATATTCTTCATTGGAATTGAAATAATGGATAAAACCCCGGGCAATTCCCGCCATATCAGCATCGGTCAGATTCAACCCGTTATCCGCCAGGCTCTGCCTGACATCGTATTTTTCAAAACCGTGAGTATAAAGCCAGTTGCAGTTCACCGCTCCCGCAATGGTGGCAGTCAACAATAAAACAGGCAGACAAATCACAAATATACAACGCGCCAGTATCATTAAAATTTTCATATCTTATCCAGATTCTACACTGTTAAACGGGAAATAACATCTTTGACAAGTGAAATCGGTTGTATTGTCATAACTTCTCGCGTGCAATGATTTCCTGCACGATCTGAGGAATCCTTTTCTCTACTGCCTTTGTGCATTTTTCTCCGAAGTTCTTGTTGTCTGCGACTTCAATACCATAGATGCTGAGTTTGGCAGGTAATTTGTAATCCAGCTCATTTCCCAGCTTTACAGCCATCTTGATATCGATGCCGTGAGTGGAACAGAAGCCCCAGGAGGGGTCTATCTGGTCGAGGGTTAACGGGTAGAGAGTGCCGGGTTTATTACGTCCGGTCTTGACGGAATCGATGATAATGACCCACTCGTAGCCGTCGATCAATTCCAACAGCGTCAGTCCGGCTTCGGCTGTCTCCATCTCCGTCAATTCAGGTTTGGCTTCTTTTAACAAATGGGCGACCCTGAATCCGACCGCATCGTCGGTCAGAATCGGGTTGCCCACTCCAAGTACCAATGTATTCATTTTGACTTACAGGGAAATAACTTCTTTGATTTCAGGAATACGTTGTTTGAGAATCCTTTCGACACCCATCCTGAGTGTCATCGTGGACATCGGTCAACCGGCACAGTGGCCGGTGAGTCTTACCATCACCTTGCCGTCTTTGACGTCCACTAAATCGATATCTCCGCCGTCGGCCTGTAAAGCCGGCCTGATCTCATCTAATGCGGCTTGCACTTTTTCTTTCATCTTATCTCCTCTATTCAAACAAACTTAAAACTTAATCTTATCTCTATTGCCAATAAGCTCATCTGTTAAGTGATTCTTCTCCGTAAGTGCCGTTTGCGCTGCCACCAGTTTAGCAATTGGTACGCGGAAAGGACTGCAACTGACATAGTTGACGCCAATGCTATTAACAAAACGAATTGAATTAGGCTCACCAGCCTGCTCACCGCAAATACCAATCTCGAGGTTCTTATTGGCGCGCCTTCCCCAGAAAATAGCGGTTTCCATCACCCGGCCGACACCTTCAAAATCAATCACTTCAAATGGGTCGCTCTTTAAGAGGCCTTTCGCCAGATAAGCACCAAGGAATTTCTTTTCCGCGTCTTCACGGCTAAAAGCTAACGTGGCTTGTGTTAAATCGTTGGTACCAAAGGAGAAGAATGACACTGCCTCACCCAATTTATCAGCTGTCATCGCCGCGCGTACTGTCTCTACCATAATTCCTAATTTGATGTTGCGTTCTTTGAAGAAGGTCTTCACCAGATTCACTTCTTCTACCGCCATTACCTGGGGGAGCATAATGGAAACATTGCAGCCGGGTACTTCAGCCATCGCAGCCTCAATTGCTGCGATTTGCATCTGGTATAATTCCGGATTAGTGGCAGCCAGTCTGATACCCCGATGCCCCAGCATAGGGTTGATTTCTCTCAGGTCTTCTATTCTTTGTTTCACCTTGGGATCGTCTGTATCTTTCTCCGCCGGTAAAAATTCATGTAAAGGCATATCCAGCAGACGGATTATTATCGGTAATCCTTTTAATACTTTAAATAAAGCGATAAAGTCTTTTTTCTGTAGTGTAAGTAATTTGTTAATCGCCGCCTTCTTTTCCCTGTCGGTATCAGCCAGTATATAAGAACGGATTACTGCCAAGCGGTCGGGTTCGTTGAACATTCGTTCCGTGCGGCACAAGCCGACACCCTCAGCACCAAACTGGATAGCCCGCTCGATCATCTCCGGAGTATCAGCATTGGTGCGCACTCCGAGACGTTTGAAACCGTTACACCAATTCATCAGCTTGTCCAACTCCTGGACAACTGCTACCTCTACCAGCGGCAAAATACCAAGATAGATATTACCGGTGCTGCCATCGATTGTAATCTCATCGCCTTGTTTCACAATCGTCTTGCCAACGGTGAATTGTTTTTTCTTCATATCGACGGTGATAGTTTCCGCGCCGCAAACGCAGGCCTTACCCATCGCCCTTGTTACGATGGCCGCGTGGGATGTAAGACCGCCTTTTTGCGTCAGCACACCGACTGCCGCGGCAATTCCGTGAATATCATCGGGGCTGGTATCCTGCCTTACTAATACTACAGGAATGCCCTTCTTTGCCCATTCCACCGCGTCATCGGGTTCAAATACAACCTTACCGCCGGCGGCGCCTGGCGCCGCATTCAAACCCTTCGTGATTGCTTTGTATTTTTCCGGTGACCCGATTCTCTTGTGAAGCAAAGAACGGATAGCTTCAACGCTGACTCTCATTACCGCTTCTTCGCGGGTAATCAACTTTTCAATCACCTGGTCTACTGCAATTTTCACCGCGGCATAACCGCCTCTCTTGCCTGACCGGGTTTGAAGAATATAGAGTTTATTAGACTCCACGGTGAACTCTACATCTTGCATGTCATGATAATATACTTCGAGCTGTTTGGTCAGTTTATCCAATTCAGCATAGGCTTTTGGCATTAATATTTTCAATGCGGAGACCGGAACCGGTGTCCTGACACCGGAAACCACATCTTCACCTTGTGCCTGACTGAGATATTCGCCGAAGAGGCCTTTTTCACCCGTACTGGGATTGCGGGTAAATATTACGCCGGTTCCCGAATTGGCATCTTTATTACCATAAACCATCGCTTGTACGATAGCAGCTGTGCCCATATCCGAAGGAATGTTATACATCTTGCGGTAATCTGTAGCGCGTTTACTGTCCCATGATTCGAAAACTTGGGCGATGGCGGCTTTTACTTTCTTCATATTGCCGATGTTCAGAACGGTATCCATCATACCGGGCATAGATACCGGACCAGAAGAACGCACCGATACCTCAAGCCCTTTCCCTAATTCTCTTTTCATCTCTTTTTCCAGAGATTTCATTGCCTTTTCTATTTCTGGTTCGTTTAACTTACCGGTTTTTTTGTACTGACGATAGGCGCCGCTGATAGTGAGAATAAAAGCCGGGGGTACCGGTAACCCTATCCTTTTCATAGTAACAAGGTTGCCTCCCTTATTACCTAATTCGTTCTTATCTTCGCAATCATCATGTAGTGTGTAGATATATGCCATGTAGTGTCTCCCTAAATATTTTTACCGAACCCCTAATTATAACCCACCCGTAGTGAAAGCTCAATTCTCTATGCTCATTTTTTCTTTAACTTTACAGCCTAAGAGGGCAATCCATATAATTACATTATACTGCTATTGCCTTAACCAGGGGGGTAATGAATACCTATTCAGAAGAAATCGCCCGGGGAACATATCGTTTGGAAACGTCTTTGCCGGGAATTATCGGCACTGTTTTCTCGGTTTATTTTATTAAAGATAAAAGTACTGTCATCATCGAACCGGGACCGGCCGCTCTTATTCCTTCCATCCGGAATGCACTTAAAGAACTGGCATTGGATAATCCGGCATATATCATTCCAACCCATATTCATCTTGACCATGGCGGCGGTCTGGGAGAGTTGATGCGGCTTTTCCCCCAGGCTAAAGCCGTGCTTAATCAACAAGGCGCAAAACATGCGCTTGATCCAGAGCGCCTCATCGCTAGTACAAAAATGGCGTTTGGCGCAGATTTCGAGGATGTTTATGGCAAAATTATCCCTGTCCCCCAGTCCCGGATTGAAATTATTCGCGATTACAGTACACTCTCTATCGGTGACCGGGATTTGGTGTTTATCGATACTCCGGGGCATGCTCCTCACCACATCGCCGTATTCGACAGCATGACAAAGGGGTTGTTCTGCGGCGAGGCGCTAGGCCTGATTTATAAACCAAGCGCACCGCCGTTACCGGCAACTGCCCCGCCGAGCTTTGATCCTGACTTATATATTAAAAACATGCTGCGCCTGAGAGAATTAAAGCCTGAATTGCTCTTCTATTCCCACGGCGGAGTTGAGCACGAGCCGGAGAAAACGATCGCGGCTGTGATTGAAAACACTAAGCTATTTGGTGAAGCTGTCCTGGGAGCTCTGAAAACGGAACGGACCGAGCAAGCGGTCATTAAATATATCGGCGAATTTATCAATGCCCGGTTCGGTTTCGAGATGGAAGAGTATGAATTAGGATCAAATGTCAGGGCGTACCTGCATTATTTTAAAAAGAAAGGCATCGGTGCACTACCGCAGTAATCCTTTGATGGAAAAGGTGACGGCTACTCTTTAAATTAATTGCACTTCTTTTTCTATCGCCGATATAAAAATAAAAAATGCCATTTTTAATACAGTAATTAATGTAATTCAATGTTTAATATGTATCCACCCGAACCGGATTTTTTATCCTTGATGATCCATCCTAAAAGTGAGAAATATAACGAAAGAGAAAGCCTGACAGACCTGCTGAGAGAGAATGAACCAGCAGGCAATTCTCGCCAATCATCAGCAGTTTTCACCAAATCTCTTGCTATCCATCACTCAGCCATAATATCCTAGTTAACGTCACTTGTAATCACTTGGGTTCTCTGAATATTTGTTGCCAGTCCGTTCCGTGTCAATGCGCAACTTCGTTGTTATTATTGGCAGAGCGGTTTGGTTTAGGAATGATATTGATGATAGCTCGTCCGGCGCCAGAAATCTGGGAAGCCGCTTTGGGGCAATTACAGCTTGAGGTCAGTAAGGCAAATTACCGCACCTGGCTGAGCAAGACAATCGGACTGGAGTGTCGGGATAAACATTTTGTAATCGGTGTTCCTAACACTTTTGTCGCCGAATTTCTGGAGAAAAACCAGCGGTCCCTAATTGAGAAAGCGCTGACCGGCGTACTGCGGGATGAGGTTAAAGTAGAGTTCCGGGTGACTGCCGGCGCCGAAAAGCCCAGCGCAATGCATACCAATCTACCGCTGTTCAATCCCCGCTATACATTCGATACTTTTGTCGTGGGCAGTTCTAATAACCTCGCCTATGCCGCAGCCGCCAAGGTTGTCGAAAACCCGGGGCTGGCTTTTAACCCGTTGTTTCTTTACAGCGGGTCCGGGTTGGGTAAGACTCATTTACTCCATGCCATCGGCAATAGAGCGGCGATCAACCACCTGGCAGTGCTCTATGTCAGCGCAGAACAATACACAAATGAATTGGTCACCGCCATTCGCGAAAAGTCAACCGATGAATTTAGAAAGAAATTCCGTAATGTCGATATGTTATTGGTGGACGACGTACAGTTCTTCGCCGGTAAAGAACAAATCGAAGAGAATTTCTTTTACACCTTCAATGAACTGCACAGCAGCAACCGTCAGATTGTGGTCGCCAGCGACCAATCGCCAAAATCCATCCCACTAATGAAAGAGCGTTTACGCTCACGTTTCGAGTGGGGGCTGGTAGCCGACCTGCAACCACCTGACTTTGAAACGCGGCTGGGTATACTGCAAAATAAGGCCCAGCGCGATGAGCTTGAGATTAAACCCGATGTTCTGGAATATATCGCTTTACAAATCAAAGAAAACATCCGGGCGCTGGAAGGGTCACTGAACCGGGTTGTAGCCTATTCCAAGCTACTAAATACCGCCGCAACTCCGGATATTGCCTCGCGCGCATTGGGAGATATTGCCAGTAAGGAACCGAAGTTAGCGCCTATCACCCCCAATCTGATAACGGAAACAGTCGCCGGCGCCTTTCAATTGACCCTCACCGACCTGCGCGGTAGAAGACGGGATGAATCAACCGTGCTGGCGCGGCAGATGTGCATGTACCTGATGCGCCAAGAAACCGAATGCTCTTTATCGGAAATCGGCAGAGAATTAGGCGACAGAAGTCCGGCGACTATCAGCTACGCTTATGAAAAGGTGTCCAATGCTATCAACAATGACCCGCATCTGAAACGCCAGGTCTTCAATATTCAGCAACAACTATATGCCACCCGCTCCAGCAGTTAACCGGTAGATTTCCAAAGTCTTCGTTACCGGACCTCATTTTTTTAATAACTCCCATTACCTTTTAATAACTTTTTACCCGTTGAGTCTAGAAAAACGACCATATTTATTTACCTAACAATGTTCAACGCCTGTCACACTCCCCGAATTCTTATTAATACTATTGTCCTATCTCACCTAACATAGAAAAGATTAGTGATTTAGTGTACGATAACATTGATGTTCGATATAACTGAAATTAGAGTAATAGCCGGCAGGGGTGGGGATGGGGCAATTACTTTCCGTAGAGAGAAGTTTGTGCCGTTTGGAGGGCCTGACGGGGGTGATGGCGGGAGAGGCGGGGATGTCATCATTGAAGCTGATCCGTCTGTCATGAATCTGTGGGGATTTAAGAAGAAACAACTTTACAAGGGAGACAATGCCGGTAGCGGCGCAGCTCAGAAGAAACACGGGAAAAATGGAGACCCCCTTATTTTAAAGGTGCCGGAAGGAACCGTAGTTTATGAGAAAAATGAGGGTGGGTTAGATGAATTACTGGGTGATTTGGAGAAGGAAGGCGACCAGGTAGTGGTTGCCCGGGGTGGCAGAGGGGGATTAGGCAATGTCCATTTTGCGTCATCTACCAACCAAACACCGCGACTTGCTCAAGCCGGCGAAGCCGGTGAAGAAAAGGTGGTGGCGCTGGAATTGAAACTGATTGCCGATGTCGGCATAATCGGATATCCGAATGTCGGCAAGTCCTCATTACTCTCTTTAGCTACGGCGGCAAAACCGCAGATTGCCGATTACCCTTTCACAACCAAGGAGCCGATTGTCGGTGTTGTCGGCGTGGAGTTCGAGAATTTTGTATTGGCCGAGATTCCGGGATTGATTGACGGCGCCCATCTGGGACGCGGACTGGGGCATGATTTCCTGCGCCACAGTATGCGCACCAGAGTGCTGATTCACCTGATTGACGGCACCGCGGAGTCGCCTCTGGACAACATGATTAAAGTCAACAATGAATTGAGCTTGTTTGACTCGCAACTGGCGAGAAAGCAACAAATCGTCGTTATCAATAAGATTGATCTCCCGGAAGTCCAAGTTAAAAAGAAAGAAATAAAGAAGGCTTTACGTGAAGCCGGTATCGATGTCCATTTTGTTTCTGCAGTTACCGGAGAGGGTATTGCGGAATTGATGCAAACCGTGAACAATTTGTTGAAGGAAAGTGAAATTTTAAACCAGGAACCGGCGCCTAAGGTCTTTCATCCTTTACCGCGTCATAAACAGGTAACAATCCGTAAAGAAGACGATGTCTTTGTGGTTAGTGAGCCGGAACTGGAGAGGATTGTGGCGCGGGTAGACATGTCGGACCCGACCATACGGGGACAGGTACGCGGCCAGATGACCAGATTGCACATCGATAAAGCCTTGGAGAAAGCCGGCATCAAGCGTGGAAACACCATCCGCTGCGGTGCGTCTGAATGGGAATGGTAGAAGATGAGAACAGGGATACTGGGTGGCACATTCGACCCTATCCATAACGGGCACCTGGCAATTGCCGAAGAAGCGAGAGCTTACCTCAATCTGACAGAAGTGTTATTTCTCCCTTCCGGTCGGCCGTGGATGAAATCTGAAAGGACGATCTCTCCGGCCAATCATCGTGTTGAGATGATTAAACTGGCGATCAAGGCTAGACCTTATTTCAAACTTTCCACCATCGAAACAGACCAGCAGGGGCCGTCTTATTCAATTGATACCGTCGCGAAACTAAAAGCACAATCTGCCGCAGCAACCGTTTTGTATTTCATCCTTGGTTGGGATAGTCTGGCAATGCTGCCGCGCTGGAAAGAACCGTCCAAGTTAATCGAGATGTGTTTTCTGGTGGCTCTCCCCAGGCCCGGCTATAGCCGTCCCGATATGAAAAAGCTGGAAGCTGAAATTCCGGGGGTATCAAAGAAGGTTATTTTACTGGATAAACCGAGAATAGACATTAGCGCCACGGAGATAAGAGACAAAGTTGCTCAAGGCTTGTCTATCGGCCGTCTGGTGCCTGAAGCAGTGGCACTTTACATCAACGAAAACGGATTGTACCGGAAGTGATAGGAAGATAGCCCGTCATTTTTTATCAATCTAGTTATTCAATAAAGATTTAACTTCACGCGCAGTCAATTGTCTGGTTTGCCCCTCTTTCAACTCGCCTAATAATAGGCTGCCCGTGCGGATTCTTTTTAGAGCTAAAACGCGGTATCCCAAATGGGCGAACATCCGACGTATCTGCCTTTTCTTCCCTTCGTGAATTATCAGGCTATAATTGAATGGAGTGGCACGCACCTCTTTTATGATTGCCGGAGCCGTGATGCCATCCTCAATCCTGACGCCGTGCTCCAGGTTTTGTTTTTCGCGGGGTTTTAGAGCGCCTTCAATCTGCACCAGGTACTCTTTTTCGTGTTCGAATTTAGGATGCGTCAATTGATAGGTAAGCGAGCCGTCATTAGTTAAAATCAATAGTCCGGTACTATCCATGTCCAAACGTCCCACCGGGTAAAGACGCAATTGGCGATACTGTTGAGGAAGGATGTCCAGGATCGTGCGTCTGCCTCTATCATCGCTGGTAGTGCAGAGCAAACCATCCGGTTTATTCAACATCAGATAGACTACTTCTTCCGCTTTCAGGTTGATAGCACGGCCATTAAATAGAATCCGGTCGGTATCAGTATTGACCGGCTGACGGAAGTTTTCGGCAATCGTGCCGTTTACACTGACTTTGCCATTTTTAATGGCATCGGTCATTTTCCGGCGACTGCCTAAACCGGCTTCGGTTAGAGCTTTAAGTAATGTAGTATCCGCCATATCAGTTAACAGTATGCCTCCAATTGTCCTCATCTGTAACAATAACATATTCGCGTGGGGTACAATTAGTAATTATAAATTACAGGTGCGTAGAGCGTTGATTTCTCTCCTCTTTTTATTTGATTACTCATAGCTCTTATGATACGATAAATTCGTTATACTTATTCTCCGCTACAAGGGTCTTTGCGAACTCTTACTAAGGTATTTCAAACCCACAGAATCTCCGTTTATCAGGAACAGTAATGCAGGTTGATGAAGAACTGGCGCCGTTTTCACCGCAGAAAGAGACACTTCTCACCATCGGGGTTTTTGATGGATTACACCTCGGTCATAAGCACCTGATTTCCAAACTGTTAGACCAGGCTCACAAACAGAATTTATTAAGCGGCGTCGTTACCTTCCGTCAGCACCCGCGTGAATTACTATCTCCTAAAATAAAAATTCCCAGCCTGTGCAGTGTTGCGGAAAGAGAACAACTCCTTAAGAATGAGGGTGTGGATATCATCGCCGCGCTGACATTTAACAGGGAATTGGCGCAATTGAGCGCCCGCGATTTCGTCAGCCTTTTGCAAAAACACCTGAAAATGCGTGGATTGGTCATCGGCCCGGACTTTGTTCTAGGTCGAAACCGCGAAGGCAATGCCGATACTCTACGCGCTTTAGGAGAAGAAATGGGCTTCAGCGTCACTATCGTCGCGCCTAAGAAAATAAACGGCGAAGTAGCGAGCAGCACGGCTATCAGACAGACGCTGGCTGCCGGCGACATGAAAAAAGTAACACGTTTACTGGGCCGGCCATTCAGTATCCGGGGCAAAGTAACCCGCGGAGAACATAGGGGCACCAGTTTGGGCTTTCCAACCATAAATCTCAATGTCGATGCCAAGATGGCCATGCCGCCTGATGGTGTATATGCCTCCTGGGCTTATATTGACGGCCGCAGGTACCAGGCCATGACCAATATCGGCAAAAATCCGACTTTCGGGGATAATCTGGAACGCAGAGTTGAATCTTTTATTTTGAACTATACCGGGGATGTTTATAATAAAGAGGTAAAAATCGAAATTATCGAGCGGCTTCGTGAAGAGAAACGCTTTGACAATGTCGAAGAGTTAAAGAAACAGATCGCCGAAGACGTAAAGCGCGGCGCGGAGATTTTAAATACACAAGGAAGTAAATGAAATGAGCACAGATTTTAATTTCCTTTTAAAAAGAGGCGTTACGGAAATAATTTCCGAAGAGGAACTATTGAAGCTGCTTAAGAGCGGTAAAAAACTGCGTTTGAAAGAAGGATTTGACCCCAGTTCTACGGACATTCACCTGGGGCACATGGTCGGACTCAGAAAGTTGCGCCAATTTCAGGAACTTGGGCATCAGGTGGTGCTGATCGTCGGGGACTGGACGGCACAAATCGGCGACCCCAGCGGCGCTTCTGCAACACGGCCGATGTTAACGGCGGAAAAGGTGAAGGAAAACGCTGAAACCTACATGAAGCAATTCTTCAAAATAGTCGATCGCGAAAAGACAGAAGTCAGGTGGCAAAGCGAATGGTTCGGGAATTTTTCCCTGGCGGATTGCATTAAATTATTCAGTAAATTTACCGTCGCGCAATTCCTCGCCCGCGAGGATTTTAATAATCGCTTTAAATCTGGCAAACCGATTACCATTACTGAATTAATGTATCCCTTGTTACAGGCTTATGACTCCGTTGCTGTAAAATCTGATGTTGAGTTCGGCGGTCAGGACCAGAAGTTCAATTTCCTGGTCGGAAGAGAGCTGCAGTCAATGATCGGGCAGCCTCCCCAACAGTGTTTTATGACGGCACTGCTAGTCGGCACCGACGGCGTGCATAAGATGAGCAAAAGCTTGGGCAATTACATCGGCGTGGATGAATCACCCGACGAGATTTACGGAAAGGTGATGGCGCTGGCCGATAACATGATAATCCAATACTTCGACCTGCTGACCGATGTTTCCGACAAGGAGCTGGCAGATTTCAAACGGCAACTTGTCGGTAACGAAATTAACCCGATGAACCTGAAAAAGCGTCTGGCGGTGGAGCTCGTTACGCAATTACACAACCGGGAGGACGCGGTTAAAGCCGACGAACATTTTACGAATGTCTTCCAGAAAAGGGAAATGCCCGAAGAAATCACGGAATTTGAAATCGGCCCCGATGAAGACATCAGAGACATCCTTACCAGGGCTGGTATTGCCAAGAGCCGCAGTGATGCAAACCGACTGTTACAACAAGGTGCTATCAGCATCAACGGAGTCAAAATATCGAGTGGAAAACCGACCTATCAGGATGGTAATATTGTGAAGGTAGGCAAACATCACTTTTTCAGAGTGGTGGTGCGCAACAAAATATAATAAAAAGGAGAAAAGATGGAACACCTACGCGTACCTGAGCCAACCGTTCGTCCCGACACTGGGGCAACCAATAACTTCAAGACCTTATTCCAGACGGATAAAGAACTGTTATTTCTCACCGGCGCAGGTACGTGCGGCTGTCAACAGCCATCTTAAAGACTTTTTCTCCTGAAAATAAATCTTAGTAAAAAATAATTTAATTAAGTAGGTGAGGTAACAAATGGTAAAAAGAAACGTAAATTTTAATCCCGGTCCGGCGGCTTTACCGCTGGACGTTCTCAAAATAGTACAGGAAGAGCTGCTCGATTATCAGAACAGCGGCATGTCAATTTTAGAAAGTTCCCATCGTGCCAAAGAATTCGAGGCGGTCAACGACCAGGCAATCGCTCTGGTGCATGAATTATTCGGACTTGGCGCGGATTACCAGGTTTTATTTATGGGCAGCGGCGCATCCACCCAGTTCGCCCTTGTGCCGATGAACTTCGTCGGAGCCGGCCAGATGGCGGCTTATGTAGATACCGGTGAATTTGCCAACAAAGCTCTGAAGGAATGCCAGATCGTCGCCAAAGCGCATGTCGCATTCTCTTCTAAAGAAGAGAAATATCGCCGGGTACCGAAAATGAATGAGATCAAATTCCCGGAGGATGTGGCTTATCTTCATATCTGCACGAACAACACCATCGAAGGGACCGAGTTCCAGGAATATCCGGATACCGGCAAGGTTCCGCTGGTAGCTGACATGTCTTCGGATATTGCCTCGCGGCGCGTGGACTTTAAGAAGTTTTCCCTGATCTACGCCGGAGCTCAGAAAAACCTCGGCCCGGCCGGCGTCACGCTGGTCATCATTCGAAATGATTTTCTGGCAAAGGGCAAACAAGGCCTGCCCACCATGTTCACATATAAGACATTTGTTGACAACAAATCGCTATACAATACACCTCCGGTATTCGGTGTTTACATCATGAAACTGGTATTGGAGTGGATTAAAGGCAAAGGCGGCCTGGCTGGAGTGGAAAAGATCAACGCAGCTAAAAAGGATTTACTGTACGGCGCCATCGATGCTGCTCCTGATTTCTACAAAGGCCCGGCCGAGAAAGCCAGCCGGAGCTGGATGAATGTCACCTTACGATTGCCTACGGAAGACATGGAAGCTAAATTCATTGCCGAGGCCAAGAAAGAAGGCTTATTGGGCTTAAAAGGCCATCGCTCTGTCGGCGGCATTCGCTTCTCGATCTACAACGCTGTATCTCTGGAAGATATACAGAAGACGGTCGACTTCATGGGCAGATTCCGCAAAGCCAATTAATGCGGCTGCAATCCACATAATAAAATAAACTTTTATAGGATGATGAAATAGGATGATGAAAGTCTTAGCAACGGATGGAACGTCAGAGGAAGGGATTGCTTGCATTAAGTCATGCGCCCAGGTAGATGTTAAACCCGCACTCAAACCTGAAGAACTGCTTGCTATCATCGGCGATTATGAAGCCCTGATAGTCCGCTCCGCTTCACAGGTCACTGCCCAGGTAATTGAAGCCGGTAAAAAACTGATGGTTATCGGCCGGGCCGGCGTCGGCATCGACAACATCGATGTTGCCGCCGCAACTCAGAAAGGTATCATTGTGGTCAATGCCCCCACAGGCAATACCATTTCCGCCGCCGAACACACCATCGGACTGATGATGTCATTAGCCCGTCATATCCCGCAGGCAAATGCCTCGCTTAAGGGCGGACAGTGGCTCAAGAGTAAATATACCGGTATTGAAGTTCGAAACAAGACGATCGGTATCATCGGTCTCGGCAATATCGGCGCAGCGGTCGCCCGGCGTGCCCAGGGATTGGAAATGAAAGTCATCACGCACGACCCCTTCGTTTCTGCCGAACGTGCGAAGCAGATGAATGTAACAATGGTTTCATTAGAAGAACTGTTTAAGACAGCTGATTTTATCACTATCCACACTCCTCTAAACGCCACTACCAAGGGCCTAATCACCGAGAAAGAAATCGCTTTGATGAAACCCTCGGTCAGGATTATTAATTGTGCCCGCGGCGGCTTGATAAATGAAGAACTGCTCGCCAAAGCGATTACCGATAAAAAAATTGCCGGCGCTGCCCTTGATGTTTTTGCCAAAGAGCCTGCCACGGAAAGCCCCCTCTTCAGTAAGGATAACGTAGTGGTTACTCCCCATCTGGGAGCATCTACGGCTGAAGCTCAGGTGACAGCGGCCAGAGATGTCGCCGAACAAATCGTCGATGTGCTGAATGGCAGACCCGCCAAATATGCAGTCAATATCCCGTTCGTAACAGCGGAGACCTTTGCTATCCTGTCGCCGTTTATGAAGACCGTCTCCGTTGCCGGAGCTTTGTTGAGCCAACTGGCAGACGGACCGATCACCACTCTTCGCATCAAATACGATGGCGAACTGGCCAACTACGATACCACTATCCTGAAGGCCTCCATACTGAATGGTTTGCTGGAGGCGATCAGTAACGAGCGGGTGAATCTGGTTAATGCTAACGTCGTGGCTAACCGGCGCGGCATCACTGTGGTTGAAGAAAAGAACGTTGTTTGTGAAAACTACACCAGCCTGGTAACGCTGGAAGCAACAACTGCTAAAGGAACTACCGCGGTGGCGGCTACCGTCCTGCGTGGTGAGCCTCATATCGTCCGTGTCAAAGACTACTGGGTGGACATTGTGCCGACCGGCGGATACTTCCTGTTCAGCGATCACATGGACCGGCCCGGTATCATCGGAGCCGTAGGTAATATTACCGGCACCGCTAATATCAACATCAACTCGATGAATGTCAGCCGGTTAAAGCCGAGAGGACAGGCATTAATGATTCTCTCACTTGATGAACCGCTACCGGAGAAAGTGTTAAGTCAGATCAAAGCCGTTCATGATATCTCCGATGCCAAACTCGTAAAACTGTAAATCCTGCTTGGGGATAAATAAAAGGAGGGCTTATTAAGCCCTCCTTTTTTGTTCTCCATACCAGCGAAGGCTGGTATCCATTTTATGTTTCTGGATTCTGGCCTTCGCCAGAATGGAAAAGTGCCTAGAGAGAATATTCTAAAAGAGTGGGTTCACTACAATGCCCGCGGGTGCTTTAGGATAAAAATAAGTGGATTTACGGGGCATTTTCTCGTTGGCATCGGATACAGTCTTGATCAACTCAGGCCGGACCGGTTTCAGGAAGAAGACAACCTGTTGTTCCCCGCGTAAGACAGCTTTCATGGATTCTTCGCGATCATGACTGAAACTGACTCTATCTTCTGTCCTAACATCGATTCCTAACCCCAGTATCTTATTCAGAACCACATGGTCGAGGACGCTGACATCCAGTTTACGGTAAATATTGCTGCTGTCCGGCATGACTTCCGCTAAGATCTTTTCATCGCGCAGTTTCAAGGCGTAGAAGTTATCCGTGCCGGGACCGAAGAAGCCGAGCCTGATGCCATCCGGTTTGGACATTTCGGCGTCGAGTTTTTGCCAGGCATCTTTGGTATTGGCCGGTAATTCGGTGATTTCAAAATAAGCCCCCAGCTTTGGCTTCAATTCAGACAACACGGACAGCGTTAATCCGCGAATCACACGATGCGGTGCCAGGATGATCAAGCCGGGGTCGGCAAAATCCACCAGTGTCGACATCACGAAATTAACGGCATTATCCGGTAAAAGTCCGGGTGTAGCGGCCATCTGCTCACGGTGGTAGGTCAGGGCGCTGGTGTAGCGGTGATGCCCGTCGGCGATATAGAACGGTTGTTGCGCCATCGCGCCGGCAATCAAATTAACAACCATAGTGTCTGTAATTGCCCATACCTTATGCCTGTCGCCTTCCGGAATGGTGGTATCAATGACCGGTTTCTTTTTAGTCTCTTTAGCCAGGGCGGTCGCAATTTTCCGCTCAGGGTCCTGATACATCATCAAAACCGGGCTGGTATTGACTTTTAAAGCCTTTAACAGATTCTGACGGTCTTCTTTAGGAGCGGAGAGAATATTCTCGTGGGGGCGGATAATCATCTTGTCCCATTCTTCCAGCCGGACGCGGGTGATTATACCGCGGCGGATATGGTCTTTCCCTTGCAGCCTGAAATAGTGGTCGTGAAGATAAATTGCAGGAGAATTTTCCGGTACGAGAATTTTTTGATTGAGCCATTGTTTCAGAGTCGCGGCAGTACGGGTATATTTGTTATCGGCCGGAGTATCGTTTGGCGATTTTTTAGCGTCTTCTATACGGATGAAATTATAGTCGTTACGGGTATGCAGGTTTTCGTGGAGAGATGAGGAGATTACATCATAGGGCGGACAGATGACCGTGGAGATGTCTTTGACTAAGGATTGATTGTAACGCCAGCCGGAGAACGGTCGAATTTCTGCCACGGTCTACCCCTAGATCATTGTATTTGAATTGATTTTACTATGATTAGTTTACTGTAAATCCCGCTTAAGGCACAAGTTAATTTTGATAAATATTGGTCATTATTAGCTGTGTTACTATGTTTAACCACGAAGAATGGAATATAATATTCCCAATCCGGAGCGTTGTGGAGGCCGGCATGGTAATTAAAATAATACTGGCATTAGTAATAGCCTACCTGCTGGGTTCTATACCGTTTGCCTTTCTCGTGGCTTATCTACAGAAAAAAATCGATATCCGGCGGGTGGGTACCGGCAATGTCGGTACGATGAACGTAGCCCGCGAACTCGGGGTGTTACCCGGATTTGTAGTGCTGGGTTTAGACATGGCAAAAGCTGTTTTAGCCGTCTTTGTAGCTAAATGGCTGGGGGTATCGCTGTGGTGGGTATTTTTAACAGGATTTGCGGTAATAGCGGGGCACAGTTGGCCTGTTTTTCTCAAATTCAAGGGAGGTAGAGGACTCGGACCGGCGCTGGGGGTTTTACTGGCGCTTACGCCTCTTGAATTCGTTTTCATATTTATATTGCTACTGTTAATATTCTTCTTGACCAGAAATTCAGGATTGTCTGCCGGAATTGCGATACTTGTTTTACCACTGGTTATCTGGGCTTTTGGAGAAGAAATCAGGCTGATATTGTATCCTCTGGTCCTCGGCATTTTTACAGGTTTACGGAGCGTACTGGCATTAAAACCGGATCTGGCAAAAGAGCAGATTAAATCAGATTCCGTGTTTCACATTTACCCGAAATTCTGGCAAAAACCAAAAAAGTGAAACCCAGAGGTTGATAACAGAATTACATGAGTAAAGACTTTATCAAAGCAGGGTTATCAATTGTCGCGAGAAGCAGCAAAGCATTTATCCCATCGAATCTGGCGCGATGGCGATGAAATGTATTACCCACTGGGTGTCACCGACCTCGACTATTGCGTTCTGAAATTCACTGCTGAAAACGGCCGTATGTACGAGAACTTCAAATCCTATGATTTTTTAGTGTAGTCCTACACCTTAGCAATGGCCTCAATCTCTCCCTAGCCTTCTGCTATCGCAGAGAGTCCATCGCGGCTTAATGCCTTTATACATCAGCTCGTAGAGCTGAATACCTCCGGCTAAAGCCTACGGGTATTTCATTGCGACTTAAAGGGAACTAATACCAACATTTCCCCTTGTTATTCCTGTGAAAACGGGAATCCAGATAACTAAACTTAACTAAATACTTATCTTGTCTATCACTTTATATCACTAAACTGATATTTTATTACCGCTGACCGCTGATTGCTGATAACTCTTTTATGTTAGAATATGATTCAAAAGCAAGAGTATTGAAAGACGAGTCTAAAAGCAACAATATCGAGAGAATATTCCGTGAGTGATTTAGCCGCCGCCCAAAAAAGAATCGAAGAGCTGAGGCAACAGCTCAATTATCATAATAACCGCTATTACGTGCTGGACAGCCCGGAAATCAGCGATGAAGAATATGATAACCTGATGCGGGAACTCAGAAAACTGGAAGCGGAATATCCCCGGTTGCTGACCTCCGATTCTCCCACGCAGAGGGTTGGTGCTGCCCCGATTGAGGCATTCGGTGTGGTGGAGCATCCGTTACCGCTGCTGTCGCTGGGAAATGCGTATATCACCGAAGATTTGTATGCCTGGCATGCCCGTACCCTGAAATTACTGGGCGTAAGTCAGTTCGATATGGTCTGCGAGCATAAGATGGACGGCCTGGCAATCGCCTTGACCTACGTGAACGGGCAGTTTGTGAGAGGCGCCACCCGCGGCGACGGCTTCCGCGGCGAGGATATCACGCAGAATCTGAGAACGATTCGTAGTATTCCGCTCTCCGTGCCGAAAGACGCACCGCCGCGCTTTGAAGTCCGCGGCGAGGTCTATTTACCGAAAGCGGGATTCGAGAAACTCAATCGGGAACGTGAGAACGAGAGCTTGCCGCTCTTTGCCAATCCCCGCAACGCTGCCGCCGGTTCAGTGCGCCAGCTTGATCCGCGTATTACCGCCAAACGCGCGCTGGATATTTATATCTATATGCTCGGTTATGCGGAAGGTAAACCGATGCCTGCCACTCACTGGGAAACGATGGATTATCTGAAATCAATCGGTTTTAGAATCAATCCGAACAATAAACAAGTTAGCCGTATCGAAGAAGCGGAAGCATATTATCAGAATTGGACGGAAAAAAGAGCGAGCCTGCCTTATGAAGCCGACGGTGTGGTGGTCAAGGCGGATTTACTCGAATATCACACACGTTTGGGTGACGTCGGGCGTGAACCGAGATGGGCCATTGCCTACAAGTTTCCCGCCATTCAGGGTACCACCCAACTCAAGGAAATCGGTATTAGTGTCGGACGCACCGGTACTTTAAATCCCTATGCCATTTTGGAGCCGGTGCAAATCGGAGGAGTAACGATCGAGCGGGCTGCTCTGCATAATGAAGATGACATCCGGCGAAAAGATATCCGGGAAGGCGATTGGGTTTATATCCAACGCGCCGGCGATGTAATTCCGGACGTGGTCGGACCGATTCTCAGCAAGCGCACCGGCAAGGAGAAAGAATTTAGCCTTTTGGATAAGGTCTACAGCAAAGAAAAAGGCCGTCCGGCCTGTCCGGTGTGCGGTGGCGAGGTTGTGAAACCTGAAGGCGAGGTAATGTACTATTGCAGTAATGCGGCCTGTCCTGCGCAGGTACAGGAGCGCTTGGGGCACTTTGTATCGCGTGGGGCGATGGATATCCGGGGCATCGGGGAGAAGCTGATTGCTTTACTTCTCCGGGAAGAACTGGTGAAGGACGCCGCCGACCTCTATACACTTTCAGAAAAGAAAGATAAAATCGTCCAACTTGAAAAAATGGGTGAAAAAAGCGCCGATAATATTCTCAAGGCCATTGAAAAGAGTAAGCAATCGAGCTTAGCGCGTCTTATTAATGCCCTCGGTATCCGCCATGTCGGGGAAGAGACGGCGGGTTTATTAGTCGAGCACTATAGAAACCTCGATGATTTGGGTGCGGCCGACGAAGAAAAACTGATGGCTGTGCCCAGTATCGGGCCTAAAATTGCCGATAGTATTATTGCCTTCTTCCACGAGGAGGAGAATAAGAAAATCCTGGAGAAACTGAGGCAGGCCGGGGTCTGTCCGGAACAGGAACAGGTAAAAAAAGGCTTGCCGTTGTCAGGAAAAGAATTCGTCGTCACAGGGACATTGAAGGCATTCTCACGCGAGGAAGCGCATAACCGCATCAAAGCCCTCGGTGGCGCGACCAAGGACAATATCACGAAGAATACCACGTATCTGGTCGTGGGGGAAGACCCCGGTGAAAACAAATTGATTCGCGCCCGCGCTCTGGGCACCGAACAAATAAACGAGGAGAAATTTCTTGCCATTCTGGAACAAAAAAACTGAAGTCAGATTAATTGTGGGTCTGGGGAATCCGGGCACAAAATACGCCGGCAACCGCCATAACATCGGGTTTATGTGCGTCGATGATTTTGCCCATGATAATAGCCTCTCTTTTATCAGAAGTAACAGTCAGGCGAAAATCGTCGAAGGTAGAAGCGGCGGTCACGATATTATTCTGGCCAAACCGCAGACCTTTATGAATAACAGCGGCGAGAGCGTCGGGCGTTTAGTCCGGAAATTCAAAGTGAAAACAGAAAATCTGATTGTCGTCCACGACGACCTTGACCTGCCGCTGGGCAGAATTCGTATTCGCTTGGGCGGTAGCTCCGCCGGACATAAGGGCATCAATTCCATTGTGGAGTACATCGGTAACCAGGACTTTATCCGCGTGCGGGTGGGCATCGGGCGGCCTAACGGTCAGGAAACAGGTAAAAATGGTGAGGATGAGGTCATCGACCATGTATTAGGTGATTTTAGCGCTGAAGAAAAAGCCATCATGCAGGAAGTTATTCCCTGTGTCAGCGCTGCGCTCGATTCTCTGCTTACCGCCGGTCTTACGGAAGCTATGAACAAATACAACAGCACTGATTTCAGAAAGAAATGAATACAAGCGTTAACAAAAGAAATTGCTCTACTGATAATCACCTGAAACTGGATAAAGGCTGCTTTTTTGTGGATTCCCGTACATTTGCTACACAAAGTATTTCGTCCTTAAGGGACTCAAGCATGCGGCCTTCAGCCGTTCGCGGGAATGACAAGTGGACTAACAGCATTTTTGTCATTATCGCGCTTGACCCGACAATCCAGGGGATGGGGGGTAATCGTAATTGAACACCATCGCGGAATTTGTCTATAGCGTGGCCGCAAAACGGGACCGCAGGCGGTTTCTCTGGTCGGTCGCCGGTGCGCTATTCTGGTACGGTGCCGTAGCTATCATGATCATTCTCGCGCCATGGCTGGATAAAACTTGGGGTCTACGGCTCTCAGTTCCCCTTGCGGTCAGGTTACCGATTGGTATGGTTTTGTTGGTGATTGGCGTTCCGATGGTAATCTGGACCATCGCGCGGTTTTTACGGATAAAAGGCACACCGATTCCGTTTAACCCTCCCCCCTCGCTGGTAATAACCGGGCTTTATAAAATCGTGAGGAACCCGATGCATCTCGGTTGGACGATTGTTCTCATTGCATTGGCACTGCTTATGCAGTCCTTTACTTTGCTGGTAATTTTCATCCCGCTCTTTATCCTGGTACATATTCTTTATCTCAAATTCATTGAGGAAAAAGAACTGGAGAAGAAATTCGGACAGGTGTACCTCGATTACAAGAAAAGCGTGCCGATGTTTATTCCTCGACTGATTAAGAAGTAGAATAGGAGTGTCATTGCGGGTTATTTGTCATGCTGAGCGGAGCGAATGTATCTCGTAGTTTTGCAATAGGAACAAAAGGTGTACACCCTCTTGCTGACCTTCTCCCATCAAGGGAGAAGGGACTATCATGGTAAGGTTGTGAAAAATGAACAAAAGTAAGATGGTGGTGAGTTACCAACCGGTGGAATGGAAAGGGGACATGGTTAAACTCCTTGACCAGACACGCCTGCCGGCTGAAGAGGTCTACCTGGAAATCACCGATTACCGTGAAATCATGGTCGCCATCAAAGAATTAAAAGTCAGGGGCGCACCGGCAATCGGTGTGGCAGGCGCTTACGGTCTGGTTCTGGGGGCCAGGCAGATTATTGCGAAAAACAGGCCGTCCTTCCTGGCTCAATTACATGAGGTCGCCAATTTAATCAACGGCACCAGGCCCACAGCCCGCAATCTTTCCTGGGCGATCGAGAAGATGGAACTGGCTGCGGCTAAAGCCAAAAATGTCGAAGAGATAAAAATATTACTGCTTAAAGAAGCCAAAAAAATCCACAATGAAGAAGCCGATGCCACCTTGGATTTGAGTAAATACGGCGCGGCGTTAATTAAAGACGGCTCTACAATCCTGACCCACTGTAACACCGGACCGTTGGCCACTACCGGCTACGGCACGGCATTGGGTATTGTCATTTACGCGCATATGCAGGGCAAGAAAGTTCAAGTATTTGCCGATGAAACCCGACCGCTGCTGCAGGGAGCGCGCCTGACTACTTGGGAATTGAGAAAAATAGGTATACCGGTCACGCTTATTACCGACTCCATGGCCGGGTATTTTATGAAAAAATGCAAGATCGATTGCGTGATTGTCGGCGCGGATAGAATTGCCGCCAACGGTGATACCGCAAATAAAATCGGGACTTATTCGGTGGCGGTGCTGGCTAAGGAGAACGGAGTACCGTTCTATGTTGCCGCCCCCACCAGCACATTCGATTTATCGCTGAGTTCGGGAAACCGCATCCCGATCGAACAGCGGAATCCGGCAGAAGTGACCCAAATCAAAGGCATCGCGATCGCTCCCCGCTATGTTAATGCCTCAAATCCGGCATTCGATGTTACCCCCAATAGATATATCACCGCGATTATTACCGAAAAAGGTATAATAAGAAAACCGTTCAAGAATCGTAAAATCAGTAATAATCAGCTGAAGCTGATATAAACTTTGTTGAGGGTAGCTTATGAAAGTATCCGACCTTACCGTAGAGCAATTCAGGTTTCTCGTCGAGGAAATCGTCGACCGTAAGTTGAAAGAATATTTCGGTGTGAAAGACGAAGAACCGGATAAAATTCCTCCGGAAATCAGTGAAAGTCTGAAAGAACAAATGATGTCCAAGGCTGTTGGTATACCTGATGAACAACTTTTAAAAGACCTTGGAATTAATTTAGAGGAGTAAACTGCATGCCAAACCTGCCTAAAGTTAAAATCGCCGTCATCGGAGGCACCGGACTTGATGATATCGAAGGTTTGACCGATAATAAACAGGTCGACATCGATACGCCTTTCGGCAAACCGTCGGATACCATTACCATCGGCAAACTGGATGGTGTGAGTGTCGCGTTTTTACCCAGACACGGCCACGGCCATTTTATTTCTCCCACAGAGTTACCGGCACGCGCCAATATCTACGCTCTGAAATCGATTGGTGTGGAGCAAATCATCGCCATCAGCAGTTGCGGCAGTTTTAAGCATGAATTTGCGCCGGGTCACTTGCTTATCCCCGACCAGCTCATCGATCGCACGCGCAATCGCGTCAACACATTCTTTACCGACGGCATTGTCGCCCATGTCGGTTTTGCCGAGCCTTTCTGCCGGGAACTGAGTCAGATTTTATATGAATCGGCCAGAGAAGCAGATGCCACCGTTCATGCTAAAGGCACTTATGTTTGCATGGAAGGCCCGGCTTTCTCCACGCGGGCGGAATCGAGACTCTACCGCAGTTGGGGAGCGGATGTCATCGGCATGACCGCTCTGCCTGAAGCGAAGCTGGCAAGGGAAGCCGAACTGTGCTACGCTATGATTGCGTGCATCACGGATTATGATAGCTGGTGGGAGCCGGGCAAGCCGGTTGACGTGGCGACGGTCATCAAAATCCTGCATGCCAACGCCGAAATCGCCAAGCGCATCGTCAAGTTAGCGGTTAAGAAATTACCGGAGCATTCCGATTGTCATTGCATTCATGCGCTGGCAGGAGCGATTATCACCGCTCCGGAGAAAATCCCCGCCGCTCAGAAAAAGAAATTGGGGTTGTTAATAAATAAATATATAAAATAAATATACTCCCTTTGTGAGAACCAAAAGGGACGAAGCAATCTTAAGCGTATGGTGACAGAAAAACTTTACTATGTTTATATCATGACCAACGCCAAACATACGGTGCTCTATACTGGTTTCTCGAATGATTTGAAAGCGCGAGTCTGGTCGCATAAGGGAAGGTTTGTAGAAGGATTTACAAAAAAGTATCATGTTGATATGCTGATGTACTACGAAGCCACTGAAAACGTGGTGAGCGCTTTAGAACGGGAAAGACAAATCAAGGCTGGGTCGAGACAAAAGAAAATAGGCTTGATTAATAGTATAAATCCCGAGTGGCATGATCTATACGATGACCTAGATACATTCGTCCTTCCTAAGAAAGACTCAGTATGACACTGTGGTGTCAGATTGCCACGACCTTCAAGGATGGTTTAGGGAAGGTCTCGCAAAGGAAGTACTCTGTAAAAGAAATTGGGATTATTGATAGGAAAATACGTCAAATAATAATCAATAGTCAAGAATCAATAAACAAGGAGAACTCTCCCTTAATCCCTCCTTAAAAAGGAGGGAGAGATGAAGAGAGAATTATTTTAACAGAAAGTGGTCAATACTAAATTCGGTTGTCTACCGACCATCATTGGCAGTGTGCCGCATCAAGACCCGGTTCGGGCTTGCGAACTGGTAGCTCATTATTTGCGTGATATTCCCGCCTGGCCGCAATTACCCAAGCGTACCTTTCTTGAAAATATGTATGCCCAGTACAGCAAGGGTTTTCCAGGGTTGGTGATAAAGGGCGATAAAATTTTAGTCAACCGCAAACAGGACTTGACCAAACAACTGGAGCAGTTTTACACCGATTATTTAGCGAATGATTTCTCCAGATATGCTCTCAGCCCCGAATATGCAGCAGGATTCCAGGCTTTTCCCGAAGCGATAAGGCAGCTAACCCCTCGTGCCGTGAAAGGGCACGTTACCGGCCCCATCAGTTGGGGTTTAACGGTCACGGATGAATCCGGTAAAGGAATTATCTACGATGACACCCTCGGTGATGTCGTGCCTAAGTTCTTACGCCTTAAAGCGAGCTGGCAGGAACAGGCATTAAGTAAACTCAGCCATAATACAATCATGTTTGTCGATGAGCCCTATATGACGGCTTTCGGTTCGATTGCCATGCAGTTATCCCGCGAGCAGGTGATTAGCGCGCTCGAAGAAACCTTTGCCGGTATTAAAGGCATTAAAGGCGTGCATTGCTGCGGTAACACCGATTGGTCGATTCTGCTGCAGACCAGCACGAATATCATCCACTTTGATGCATATCAGTATGCCGATTCACTGGCTATCTACCCCGCGGAAGTAAAGAAATTTTTAGACAAGGGCGGCTGTATCGGTTGGGGAATTATTCCCACAAATGCCGAGTCGGTCGACAAAGAATCTGTTGCCAGTTTGAAAGATCGATTGGAATCGGCGATGGAGCCGTTCACGCGCAAAGGTATCCCGTTCCAGACACTGATTGAACAGGGATTATTACTACCGGCTTGCGGCCTGGGACCTATCGGCAGTGAAGCGGCGGCAGAAAGGGCCTTGCAATTACTCGCCGAGCTTTCAAATACTATCAGGAAAAAGTACCTATAAAAATAAACTCTAAAAACTAATATCCAAACTTTAAAAAAATTCTAATTACAAATATTAAAACATTCAGGTTTCAAATTTTGGTAGTATTTAGAATTTAGGATTTCGAAATTAGAGCTTTTTAAAATAATAGTGGTAAAAAGAATTGATTTGAGGTAAATTAAGAGATATGAACAAAGGTAAGAAATTGGCCCTTCGCCAACACCGCCGCAAACAGACCAAAGCAGAAGACCTGCGGAAAGCGGAGAAAGCTAAAACCAAGAAGTAGTCTTAACCTGGTTTGTCGTCTTTTCCATAATGCCGGCAACCGTCAGGTATTGGCTTGGTGTTATCCAGAATACTCCGATGTAGTACAGGATAACTATACACAGTTAGTAGAATCAAGTGACTGTTACAAATTTCACGAGCAGCCGTTGAGTCTTTCGTCAAATTCTTCTTTGGTGAATTTGTAATCCTGAGTGCCAAATCGTTCTACGCAAAAGGATGCGCATACACTGCCCATCAGGGCGCAATCCTGAATTGGTTTTCCTTGTGCCAGACCGCTGATCAAGCCGCCCCTGTACGCATCGCCGGCACCTGTCGGATCTACGGCTTTCTTTGGTTTAGCCGCGGGAATCTTAATTACATCTTCTTGAGTGTAAACTAGGGAACCTGCCTCCCCTTGAGTGACAATTATTGTGTTGGCAAGCTTAAGTAATGCTTCTTTTTGTAATCCGGTTTTGCTTTTTATCAACTCCAGTTCATAGTCATTTGCAATTAGAATGCGACACCCATCAATTGCCTGTGTCAGATTTTGGGCATCCAGCATTGGCAGTTGTTGCCCGGGATCAAAAATATAGTCCAAACCCCTGGCCTTGCAAAGACGTGGATAACTCAGCATATCATCAAGATTACCCGGGGAGACGGTAACGGTGGTTTCTTTCGGATTCAATTTGTCGAAATCCATCGCAGCGGAATATTTCATGGCGCCCGGGTGGAACCCGGTTATCTGGTTGTCAGCCTTATCCGTAGTGATATAGGCGCCGGCAGTAAACTCATTTTCGACTATTTTTATATTATCGGTGGCAATCCCGTTTTTCCTGAACCATTCGAAATATCTATGGTAATCATGTCCGATGGCCGCGGAGATTATCGGGTGCTCTCCCATCAGACTTAGCGCGTAGGCAATATTACCTGCCGTTCCGCCAAATTTCTCTTTCAACCCGTCAACTTGAAAAGAGACATTCAACATATGTATCTTCTCCGGCAGAATGTGGTCGGAAAAGTATCCCGGAAAATCCATGATCCTATCGTATGCTAATGACCCGGAGACAATGATATTTTTCTTCATAAACACTCACAATATACTTAGAGTTACTCTTAGTTCATCAGATGCAGAATCTTTCACCAAACATGCATTTTTAAAATTATACTTCTAATCAGGTTACTCTATCAAAAACAAACAAAGAACAGCTTTTCGATGAGAGATTGTATTAGCCATTTAAGAATTAAAATAGAATATTATCGATGATTTGAGTTAATAAAACCAAGGTTGAAAACCGAAATATGTTAAAATATCTACAAATCCTGCACATTCCCGTTCGGGGAAGAGTAAAGATGTGCGTGAAAGTCATTTTCAACAAACTATGATAATTGATTTACACATTCACACCAGTACCGGTTCAGATGGCGCGTTGCCGGTAGAAAAGGTTATGGCAGAAGCCCGCAGTCGCAATATCACCTTTATGGCGATTACCGACCACGATTCTGTGGTAGCTCAAGAAAAGGCTATTGCGCTCGCAAAGGAGAATGGTATCAGTTATATCACCGGTGTGGAGTTAAATGTTACTTTTCAGCCATCGCAGGGCAAGTCTACTTCGCTCGATTTTCTAGGCTATAATTTCGACATTAATAACAAGCCGCTGATGGTAAAACTTCAGATTATGCGGGAACGCCGCGAGAAACGCGCGCAGGAAATTCTGGAAAAGATTAACGCCGAATTCAAAAGGGAAGGTATTGCCTCTTTTACCGGGCAGGATATGCAAAATATCCGCGACAGTGTCGATGGCGCTTTCGGACGACCGCACATCGCCGCTTATATGATTAAAAAGGGTATCGTTCAAGATACACAGGAAGCCTTCGACAGATATCTTATAAAATGTGATGTCCCCAAATACCCGCTGTCGCTTCCGGAAGCATCAAAACTGATTCATCAGGCCGGCGGAGTATTAATCCTGGCTCACGGTAATGACCCCGGCGGTACGTCGCTGGCAATGATTACGAAGGATTTAGACCAGCAAACCCGAATAATTTCAACGGATATGTTAGAATATATCAATGGTTTGGAGTGTTGGCACCCCAGACATGACGAGGCAACGAGGGCGCATTATCTTAAATTTGCGCTGGAAAACCACCTGATTGTGACCGGTGGCAGCGATTGTCATCAAAAGCCTATCATTATGGGCTCAGTAACAATACCGAAAGAGGTTGCCAGGCAGTTTCAACGCTAAATGTTATCAGGAGTCGAAATGGCAAGTAAGAAAAACTATGATGTCAAAGACCAGTCCCTGGCAGAATCAGGGAGAAACCGGATCGAATGGGCCGGACGCTCCATGCCGGTCATTAAGCTTATTGCCGAGCGTTTTAAAAAACAGAAACCGCTTAAGGGTATTCGTATCGCTGCCTGTCTTCACATTACTACGGAAACCGCAAATCTGGCATTGGCCTTGAAAGCCGGTGGAGCGGATGCTATTTTCTGCGCCTCCAATCCGCTCAGTACACAGGATGACGTTGCCGCCGCGCTGGTGGAATATGGTATTCCTGCTAATGCCATTAAAGGTGAGAATGGCGAGACTTACTACAAACATATCAGCACCGCTCTCGACCATAAACCCCAGATTACCTGCGATGACGGCGCCGATTTGGTATCGACGATGCATACCAAACGCAAAGAATTGATTAAAGATGTCATCGCCGGTACCGAAGAAACCACCACCGGCGTCATCCGCCTGCGCAGCATGGCCAAAGCGAAAGCGCTGAAATACCCGATTATTGCCGTCAATGATGCTGAGACAAAATACCTGTTCGATAACCGTTACGGCACCGGACAGAGCACCATGGATGGTATCACCCGCGCCACGAATATCCTCTGGGCCAGTAAAATTGTCGTTCTTTGCGGCTATGGCTGGTGCGGACATGGTTTTGGCATGAGAGCCAAAGCAATGGGCGCGCGTGTGGTTGTTACTGAGGTAAAGCCGGTTCGGGCACTTGAAGCTGCCATGGATGGGTTTGAAGTCATGCCCATTGGCGAAGCGGCCAAAGTAGGAGATGTGTTTGTCACCATGACCGGCGATAAAAATGTTATCGATAAAGAGCATTTTCAATTAATGAAAGACGGCGCGATTATGGCCAACAGCGGTCATTTCAATGTTGAAATCAATATTCCGGCGCTGGAGAGTATTTCTAAAAAGAAAGAAACCATCCGACCTTACGTGGAACAATATTCGCTGAAAAACGGCCGAAAATTATTCCTGTTGGGTGAAGGCAGACTCATTAATCTCGCTGCCGCCGAGGGACATCCCGCCAGCGTTATGGATATGAGCTTTGCCAACCAGGCCCTATGTATGGAATATCTGGTTAAGAATCAAGGCAAACTGGAAAACAAGGTTTACAGCGTCCCCGATGAAATTGATAAAAATGTCGCCCGATTGAAACTCGATTCGATGGGAATCAAAATTGATAAACTGACGCCTGAACAGCAAGCATATCTCGATAGCTGGCAGGAAGGCACTTAAAAAGGAGAATTAATGGCAAATTGTTTTACGGAATCAGATAAATACCTGCTAAGTTCGGAATCGGTAACCGAAGGGCATCCTGATAAAGTATGCGACCAGATTTCCGATGGAATTCTGGACGCTATTATGGCACAGGACCCTATGGGCAGAGTCGCTTGCGAGACCGCCGTCACTACCGGGTTGGTAGTGGTGCTCGGTGAAGTTACCACCAAATGCTATGTGGATGTACAGAAAGTAGTCCGCGAAACTATTAAAGGCATCGGCTATACCGACCCCCGTTATAATTTCGATTATCAATCCTGTGGTGTCATTGTCGGCATAAAAGAACAGTCGACAGATATCGATATGGGTGTCAGTACATCACTGGAAGCCAAGTCAAAGAAAAAGGTCGATGCACTGGATAAAGAAGGCGCCGGAGACCAGGGTATGATGTTCGGCTTTGCCTGCAACGAGACCCCGGAACTGATGCCTCTCCCAATTTCTTTGTCTCATAAACTTTGCCTGAGACTCGCCGAGGCGAGAAAGAAGAAGATAATCCCTTATCTCAGGCCGGACGGCAAATCGCTGGTCACCGTTGAATACAATAAGGGCAAACCGAAGCGTATCACCAATGTCGTTATTGCCGCGCAGCATGATGATAATGTCAGTAACGAACAAATCAGGAAAGATATTATTGAGAAGGTCATTAAAAAAGTCATTCCCGCTAAATATTTAGACAAAGGTACTCAATTCTATGTCAACGGCACCGGCCGGTTTGTTATCGGCGGTCCGGCTTCCGATACCGGTTTCACCGGGCGTAAGATTCTGGTAGATACTTATGGCGGTATTGCCCGGCATGGCGGTGGCGCTTTCTCCGGTAAGGACCCCACCAAGGTCGACCGCAGCGCTGCCTATATGGGCAGGTATGTTGCTAAAAATCTGGTCGCAGCGGGCATCGCCGACCGGCTTGAAATCCAAATATCTTATGTGATTGGCAAGGCTGCACCGCTCTCCGTATCGGTTGAAACTTTTGACACCAACAAAATTCCTAACGACGCCATTTTGAAACTGGTGGAAAAATACTTTGATCTGAGACCGGCGGCCATTATCAAGTACCTTGACCTGCGCCGTCCCATCTACCAGCAGACCGCCGCCTACGGTCATTTCGGCAGGATGGACATTGACCTCCCTTGGGAAAAGACAGATTTGGCCGATACTCTGAGAAAAGCAGCCTTCGGAAAGAAAAAATAACGGGAAATTTTTAGAAAGAGGGGGTTGAAAAGCCCCCTCTTTTTCTATGTTGTCATCCCGTACCTGATACGGGATCCAGTCAAAAGACTTTGGATTCCAGCCTTCGCTGGAATGGAAATTTTCAGTTAGGGAAGTATTGTCTATTGAAAAAAGCTAAAAATATAAAAATCGTCAGTATCGACCTGTTCCGGACCATTGTTGATATCGACCAGACTCCCGACATCATATGGCGGATGTTCCTTCGGGATAATTTCCCTGATGACTTGTCCGGAAAATATCATCAAGTCGCTACGGAGATCATGGATAGACATTGGAATTTGGCCGGAACCGATGATAAACACTTTAAAACAATCAGGACGATACTGGAAGATGTTATGGCGGAATTATTTACTAAAATTAATCTGAATTCTGATCCGAAGCTGGCCGCCAATGATTTGATGAAAGTCCATAATTTACAGAAAATCTTTCGGGATGCAAAACCGTTTCTCGAAAAATTGGGGCAAAGATACACCATGTGTCTTGCTACCGATTGCGATTTAGAGATGATTGAAAAAGTCGCTGAGATTTATCATTTTGATACCATATTTGTTTCCGAAACATTGCAAATGTATAAACTTAATCCCGGATTTTTCCGTTATATTATTGATTATTACAACCTGCCGCCTGCGAATATAATACACATCGGCGACTCTAAATCCGATATTATTACCCCCAAACAACTCGGCATACGAACCTGCTGGCTAAATAGGCGTAATCTCAAATGGGACCATGATGTGAAACCGGATTTCGAGGTAAAGTCTCTGCTTGAAATCTCGGATATTTTAGACTAACCTTAAAGAAATTGTTAGATTTGTCTTATGGATTCCAGCCTGCGCTGGAATGGATTGGATTGGTGGTTTGTTCCTTTCTTGATTTGTATTTATTTAGGAATTTACTTGGAGGTGGATGATGAATAACCCCATCAAATTCGGTACTGACGGTTGGCGGGGTGTTATCGCTGATGATTTTACCTTTGCCAATGTGCGTTTTTGCGCTCAGGGCGCGGCTGATTACCTGAAACAAAAAGGACTAGACGGTCGCGGCGTATTTATTGGCTACGATCATCGCTTTGCATCCGAAGATTTCGCCGCCGCCGCCGCCGAAGTAATGGCCGGAAATGGCATTAAGGCCTATCTCTCCCCTAAAGCTATCCCTACGCCATTTGTTTGCTTTGGTGTGATTAATAAAAAGGCTGGGGGCGGTATTGCTATTACCGCCAGCCATAATCCCGCAAAATGGAACGGTTTTAAATTCCGTGAGGAAACAGGGGCCAGTGTTTCGTCTGAAACTGGTAACGAAATCGAAAAACACATCGACCTTGCGGTCAGTGCCGGTAAAATAATTTCGACACCGTTATCACTGGCTCTTAAAGAAAAATCCGTAGAATACTTTGACATCACTCCGGCCTATGTGGCCGGTATCAATAAGCTTATTGATGTCGACGGTTTACGGCGTGCCGGATTAAAAATAGCGGTCGATTCGATGTATGGAGTAGGCGCCGGTTATTTCAAGAATTTTCTTTGCGGCGCTACCACCCGGGTCACCGAGATAAATGGCGAACGTAACCCTGCGTTTCCGGGTATCAATCCGGAACCGATTGCTGTCAATCTTCAAAAGCTCTCATCCCTGGTAGCGGAGCAAAAAACCGATGTTGGGTTAGCCACCGACGGCGACGCCGACCGTATTGGTATTATCGATGAAAAAGGGCATTTTTTGACTCAATTGCAGGTATTCGCATTACTGTGTTTATACTTACTGGAAGTTCGAAGTGAGCGCGGCGCTTTGGTCCGGACAATCACCAGCACCAGCATGATTGATAGATTGGGAGAGCTTTATAAGGTGCCTGTTTACGAAGTCCCTGTGGGTTTTAAATATGTCGCACCGGTAATGCTGGCTAAAGATGCGCTCATCGGCGGTGAGGAAAGCGGTGGTTACGGATTCCGCGGGCACATTCCGGAGAGGGATGCGATCCCCGCCGGACTCTATTTCCTCGATTTTATGGTGAAAACCGGCAAGACGCCATCGCAACTGTTAGCAGACCTCTACCGTAAGGTTGGCGAGCACTACTACGATCGTATCGACCTGCATTTCCCGGAAGAAAAGAGGCAGACGATTATCAACCGCATTCGTGACCATGCTCCCGTGAGCATTGAAAATGTCAAAGTGGTCAGATTGGATACTCAGGATGGTTTCCGTTTCATACTGGCTGATAATTCGTGGCTGCTCATCAGATTTTCCGGAACTGAACCGATTTTACGGATTTATGCGGAAACCAACGACACCGAGCGGGTAAAAAGAATGCTGCAATTCGGGAGAGAATTGGCGGGTGTGTAAAAGGCATTTGTGCACTCTTTGGCGATGTGAGGATGACCGATCCCAAGTGATTTTGGTCACATCATAACCGCCGGCGAATCTATACGCTATTAATCATGCGTTTATTGTCCGCTACCCCGGGACAAATTAACTAAGGTGAGGACGAACGATGGCCATGACCGATATAGCTTTCGAAACCCCGAAATCCGTTCAATGGTTAAGGCGTTTATCCCGCATCAGCGCTTGGTTGTTACTTGTGACCATAATAGTGCTTGCGGTCTCCGGTTGGGGTATCACTCGTACTGACATTATTTACAAAGCCAGTTTCCATTTGATCGATCGTGCAGTTGCCGATACAATTCACCGGGCAAGTAATTTGCCCATGATATTTTTCTTCCTGAGTCACGTTTTAATTAATATCAGATTGCTGTTAACCGGGAAAAAAACAAAACAAAATTGGTTTATCGATGGCGGTTTGATAGTAGTCGGGTTAGCTTTATTGGGATTGTTTGTTTACGTACAATATCTGGCATAAGGAAAATGAAATGAATAGACACAAATTGTTATTAATGGTAATTGCGGTTGTTTGCGCCCTGGTATCTTTTCCGATTTCCGCTTGCAATCATGTAATATATACTACTGTTCCCGGAGAAGTTGAAGCGACGGAATTTCAGGGCACGAAATTGACTCCTATCAAAGACCAAAAGAATAATGCCCTGAAAGGAACTCAAGTTATTGATAAAGCCACCTATCACCTAACGGTTGACGGTTTGGTAGACCATCCTCTCACTCTGAGTTACGCCGACCTGCAAGCCTATCCCCAAATATCGCAACTCATGACTCTAAACTGTGTCGAAGGCTGGAATTTCAGTGCTAAATGGACCGGTCCATCATTGAGCGCAATTTTTAAAGATGCCGGCGTCAAACCGGGGGCTTTAATTGCTATTTTTTACACGGCTGATGTACCTACAGGATATACTTCTCTGGATTTAAACTATATTAATGACAACAACATTATTATTGCCCTGAAAGACAATGATATTACCCTTACACCTGATAGAGGGTTTCCTTTCCAGGTGGTTGCCATGAGTAAATTCGGTTACAAATGGGCGAAATGGGTTACCCGCATTGAACTTTCTTCCGATACAAATTTCCGTGGCGATTGGGAGAGTAACGGTTACAATAATAACGCCGATGTTAACGGGCCTACAGGAAATTAAATATTGTTGACATTTGAAGATAATTACCTGTAACATAGTTCCAATATGCTCGCAAAAGTTAGAAGTTGCGCCGTGGTGGGGATGGAGGGAGTGATTGTCGAGGTAGAGGTGGACATCTCACCCGGTTTACCGTTTTTCGGAGTTGTCGGATTGCCGGATGCAGCCGTGCAGGAAGCAAGGGAACGTGTGCGTGCTGCCGTTCGTAATTCCGGCTTTAAATTCCCGATGACACGCGTCGTGGCGGCTTTAGCTCCTGCCAATCTGAAAAAAGCCGGTCCGGCTTATGACCTGCCGATTGCCGTAGCGATGATCATCGCCACAGGACAGGCGCCGGCTGAAGCTGATGGTTTGGTTCTATTGGGAGAGCTCGGTCTTGATGGCACGCTGCGGCACACCCCGGGTATTTTACCCATGGTTGCCGCCAGTCATGAAAAAGGGTTTTCCCGCATTGTTGTCCCGGAAGCCAGCGCCAAGGAAGCATCGCTGGTAGACGGCGTGGAAATTCTGCCTTTTGCGAATCTGGCGCAACTGGCAGCCTATCTCCGTAAAGAAATTCAGCCGTTACCGGTACCGCCTCAAATAGAAGATGAAGAATATATCCCGCCGGAAATGAGTGGTATTGATTTTGCTTATATCAAAGGGCAGGAGCATGTAAAACGGGCATTGGAGATTGCGGCTGCCGGCGGTCATAACGTCGTCATGATGGGTCCCCCGGGCAGCGGCAAAACTTTATTGGCGAGTTCTTTATGTTCAATATTACCGCCCATGACCAATGATGAAGCCATCGAAGTAACCAAGATTTACAGTATCAGCGGACTTTTACCGCCCAGTACACCAATGATGCGACAACGGCCCTTCCGTTCGCCGCACTATACGACCTCAAATGTCGGCCTGGTAGGCGGCGGGCACATCCCGAAACCCGGTGAAATCAGTCTAAGCCATCGCGGGGTGCTATTTTTGGATGAATTACCGGAATTCGGGCACACACTATTAGAGGTACTAAGACAACCCCTGGAGGACCGCGTAGTATCTATCTCACGCGCCCAGGGAAGCGTCACTTTCCCGGCTAATTTGACACTCGTCCTTGGGGGGTAATGATTCCTTAATATCCCATTTAACCTGTAATCTCTGCTTTTTTGTATCGGCATGTTGAAGTTTGTCCAGTCCCATTCTGACCGCTTACCAGACACCTCAGTCAGGCTGGCAGAGCACGACTTATACCTATGATGGTCTGGGGAGAGTAGTCACGCAGACAAATCCTGACGGTACTTCCACCAGTAATGATTATTCCCAGCCGTGGCAAATTAACGTTACCAATGCTAAAGGCTTGATTACCAAAGACTACTACGATGCCTTTAATAGATTGGTTGAGGTACAGGAGCCTAACAGCGATAATAGTGTTTATGCCACTACCAACTATAGTTATGATGTCCTCGGTAATTTAATTCAGGTGGAAGATGCTAACAGTAACACCACGACCATGACCTACGACTGGCTGTCACGTAAGACCGGCATGACCGACCCGGATATGGGTACTTGGAGTTATAGCTATGACAACAATGGTAACCTGACTACCCAGACGGATGCCAAGGGTCAGACGATTACGATGGTCTACGATGCCATGAACCGTCTCACCAACAAGAACTATCCCACCGGTTCGGGCATGACCAATGTTGTTTATAGCTACGATAGTACCGCAGGCGGCAACTACGGCTTAGGTCTGCGTACCGGTATGACCGATGCCTCGGGAACCAACAGTGATGTATATGATTCCCGCGGAAGACTGGCTCAGGAGACGAAAACTATCAGTTCCGTGCCTTACACTACGACTTATACCTACGATGGTCTCGATAGAGTCGCCACGGTTACTTACCCAACCGGGGAAACCGTCACCAATACCTATAACGGGCGTGGTTTACCGAATACTGTTTCCGGCAGTACGGTAGGTAATCTGGTAACCAATACTCTTTATAATCAATTGGGCAACATTACGGAAATCGATCTCAACAACGGCCTCAAGACGACTTATGGATACTATGGTACCGGTGGGACATATGACACTACCGGCGGCTATTACGGTCAGTTATGGGAGATTAAGACTTTGCCGCAGGGTGGCGGTACATCCCTACAGGACCTGCAATATACCTGGGATGCCAATGGTAACCTGACCACTAGACAGAATCTGGTTGCCAGCCAGACCGAGAACTTCACCTACGATTCCCTCGATCGGCTGACGGGAGTATCCGGGGCTTACACCCAGAGCTACGCTTACAATACCATTGGCGACATTACCTCGATGAATGGTACAAGCTACAGCTACGGATCTCAACCACAAGCAGTCACGGCAATCGGTTCTACCAACTACGCTTATGATGCCAACGGCAATATGACTACCCGTGGTACTCAGACCCTTACCTGGGACGTGGAGAACAGGCCGTTAACAATTACCGGCGGCGCGTCTTTCGTCTATGACGGTGATGGCAACCGTATAGAACAGACGGAAAATGGCCAAACAACTCTCTACATCAACCAGTACTACGAAAAGAATATCACTACCGGTGTGGTGACCACTTCATACTATCTGGGCGGACAACTGATAGCGCAGAATGCAGGCGGAACATTAAAATACATCCATCAGGATAGTTTAGGCAGCAGCTCGGTTATGTCCACGTCCACAGGAACGTTAGATAGTTCTATTTCGTTCTATCCTTTCGGCGCGACCAGGACGGGTTCTGTCAGTACAGCAAAGGAGTTTACCGGTCAGCGACTTGACCAAACCGGGCTTTACTACTATAATGCCCGTTACTACGACCCGCTGATAGGGAGGTTTATCAGCCCGGATACAGCTGCGCCGGACCTGATAAATCCGCAGTCCTTTAACAAATATACCTACTGCTTCAATAATCCTCTAAAATACACTGACCCCACCGGTCTATGGCCTAACTGGTCTAATATTGGCAAAGCGATAAAAAGTGGCTTTCAGGCGACAGTGAATGCCATCAAGGCTAACCCCATCGGTGTATTGTCTGCTGTGGCTACAATTGCCGTGATAGCAATAGTTGCCGCTCCTGTAGCCGTAATGGCAGCAGGAATGATATCGGCTGCTATCGCTGGAGGTGGCATTGCAGGTCTTGGTACTTTGGCAGCAGCAACAGTGGGTATAGGAACAACAGCAGGTGTGGCAGCGGTTGAAGAAGGACCAGAGATAGAATCTGGTATAACTAATAACGTTAGCACCGTCGAAAATTTAATTGAAGGGGATGCATATTTAAACACCGCCGGATGCGGGTTACCGGATTCAATAGAACCAGGCACATTATATCATTATTCGCCAATGGGCCCTGATGTTATTATGAATAAAGGAATAAATTGTCCTTCGGGAATTAACTATGCTACTAATGAGCCTAGTCTAAGTCCATTAGAAGCAGATACGGGACTTAATTTAGGTGGGAAATTACCTACACACGTATATGGAATAGATGTGCCCGCTTTTCAAAAGCTTGGAGGACAGTTTTACGGACCATGGCCAGTTGAAGGCCCTGACGGTTCCCCAACAGGTCAATTGGAATGGCTCACTGGTGAGGTTATTCCTCGCTGTGTGCTTAGTCCAATAAAGTAAATGAGGAGAATAAACATGTCAAAGAAAGATGTACTTACAGAATTTAATATCGATTTGAAAACATATGAAAACGAAAAAATGGCAGGACTTTTTGATCAAGCAATTGAAAATCGAACAAAACGTCTTATCGTTAGCGATCGACCTGGAGTCGTAGATGCTCTACGATATTGGCTCAGATCAGGGGACCGTGTACTTACCGTGACAGCTACTAATCTAATAGCGGATGTTAATATCCCGGAATTGAAACCAGATTTGGAATGTTTAAAGAAAGAAATAGAATCTCGTAAAATATTTTTACCTTACTATGTTGATTGGGTAGATAGAGCCCTGAAAGCAATAAGTGATAGTTAAACATTATTCAATAGAACCTTAACAACTTCATAGATATCCTTTAAAATAGAGACAACTAATCATCTCCCCATCAAGGAGGTTGACCTTGCTCAAAGCGAAGTCTAAGAAGGAGTCATTCTACGGCAGCTATCTTTGTCGTAACAATCAGCTAAATTTAAATACTGCAATATCACACGATCCGGTCGCTATGTAGATGTCAAGATGGTTTGCGGCCACCTCCGTTTGATACCGTTAGTTAAATAGCTAATTCTACCTTGATCTGTTGTCGATATTTCAGCCCTGAGCCTGCCGGACTGTCAAGGGCGAGTTACAACTCGGGCAAAGCCTTTAACCTTGACTGTCCAAAGGCGAAGGATATAATTATGCGTCAGATCAAGGCAGTATATACTCAATAATTTACCTCCTTTCTCAGGACAATAATTTCCAGATTTTTAAACGCTTTCCAGGCCGCTATTCGTGCTTAAGCACAGTTTACATCTTCGTTTCGTCTTTAGTGCTGACCAGCCATAGTACGTAATCTACTTACCGACGAGATTCGTCATGCACCATTTATACGATTTTGGAAATTGCGTTCTAATAACTATCGGTAAACTCGTCCAATATTACGAATGATTAATTTCACTCCATAACCCCAATGACATACGGCTCTCCATCCAATAAAATCCGGCGTAGCCGTATCGCTAATTTTCGCGCAACAGCCACGATCGCCTTTTTCTTGCTTCCACAATTCTTTAATACCCGCCGGTATTTATCCAACAATACCGGGTCGTACTTAATAGCCATCCAGGAGCACTCTACCAGCCATGATCTCACACTGCTGTTACCTTGCTTGGTAATATGCCCCTGGCGCTCCTTTTCGCCACTGGAATAATCACTGGGCACTAAACCCAAAAAACTGGCAAACTCCTCTTTTCTTTTGAACCGACTCACATCGCCCCACTCCAGCAACAATCGAATGGCTGTGAAAGTTCCGATGCCGGGAGTAGTCTGAAGCAATTCGACACTCTCCTTATACCGGTCGCTCTTAGCAAGCGTCCGAAGTTGCTGTAAAATTTCCTTTCTGAGTTGCCGCAGATGCTCTAATTCATTGAACATTACTTTAATCGAAAACCGCAGGGAGGCGCTTATCTCTAAATCCTCAAGGTATAACTTTACACGAGTATACATTGCTCTATTCCAACTCCCTGGTGACAAACCTTCGTCCAGACCGTGAAACTCCAATGTCCTCCGAATACGGTTACATACTCGCCGGATATCAGCCTGAACTTGTTCATAAGTCCTTGATATCTGTCGGTCCTCGCGAAGTTCTTTGTCAGGCACAAAACAGCTATGATAATCCCCATTTTCTAAATTCTTGGCCAGCCGACGACAATCCGTCCGATCATTCTTCTTCCGCTGGCATTTCTCTTCAGTCACAGTATGCGGTGGTGTTACAATGCAATCCCAGCCTTTTGCCTCCAGATCGTCATGCAACCCAAAACCTTTGAAGCCGGCCTCATATATTACCTGGATCTGACACTCCGGAAATTTGTTATTAAAATAGTTACTCAGCACATCTAATTTAGCCGGCATGCTGGTTTCATTAACAATCACCCCGCCACTACGGACACAAAGCTGCCACGTTTTCTTGGAATCCTCCAGCCCGACAAATACCTTTTCCTTCCTCAGAATATCTTGGGATCTCTTCGTCATAAAACTACCTCCTTCTTTTAATAACTTATTTCTTATTAGAAGGTAGCCTTTTTGTCAGGGCTTTAGCAACCAGCTGCTTAATCTATCATAGTCAACCATAGTGTCTGTTTAAGTTGCCAGTTTGAGCAGGTTATAGGATTGTGTTAATGTATTATTCAACCACTATTGGATAGGTTGGAGATTAGTACGAAGCTTTTTATCGCATTTGTGATCGGATTATCAGTTTTATTTACTTCCTGTTCATCTTCAACTACAGTAGGGTCGTCTTCAACCAACATTCCGATTGCTCCATCTACAACGGTAGATGCCACATCCCTACCAGCTCAATTAACCATCACCGAGACTAAGCTACAGTTTGGACAAGAACTAAATGTCCATTTCCTCGATGTCGGTGAAGGAGACGCTATTCTCATCGATGACGGGTCCACAGATGTACTCATTGATGGCGGCGAAATTTCTGCTGATGTTGCTGATTTAATTAAACCTTATATTCACGGAGATCTGGAGGCTGTTATCGCGACTCATTATCACTCGGATCACATCGGCGGACAGATAGACGTTTTCAAAGATTATCACGTCGACAATGCTTTCTGGAATGGCGAAGTCGATACCACCCAGACATATTTGGAATGGAAACAAGCCATGGATTCGAGCGGAGCCAAGGAACAGATCGTTAAACGCGGCGATGTCATTCAAGAAGGACCACTGACTTTCAGCGTGCTCGATCCCGTTGTAACAACAGACGCCGATCCCGATCAGGATTGCATCGTTCTCGGTCTTCAATTCGGTAGTAAGTCCTTCCTATTCATGGCTGACGACGGGAAACCTGCCGAGGATAATTTACTCGCGGTCGGTCTGCTGCAGCACTATGATGTTCTGAAAGTGGGACATCATGGCTCTGATACCGCTTCCTCACAGGAATTCCTGGATGTAGTTAAACCTGAAATAGCAGTGTATGAATGCGGTTTGAATGACCAATATGGTTTCCCGAAAGCCTATGTAATCGCGCGTCTTAAACAAGAAGGGGCGACTGTCTATGGTACCGATACTTCCGGTTCCATCGAAGTGGATACCGATGGTATAACGACAAGTATACAACTCGGATCGGGATCGCCGACACAGGTTACGGCTCAACCTATTACCCCAACGGTAGGCATCCCCGCGTCTTCATTACAGGTGATTTCGGTAACTTCGCCGGTCAGTCCCGGCTCTAATGCAACCCTAGTGGCCAATACAACGCCAGGCGCCCAATGTTCGATTACCGTAAACTACAAATCAGGTCCATCGAAAGCCAGTGGATTGGAAACAAAAACAGCGGACAATTCAGGAAATGTTTCATGGACCTGGGCTATCGGACCAAAAACAACTCCAGGTACTTGGCCAATCGTTGTCAAAGCAACTTCTAATGGCGGGATTGTGACAGCAACAACGAATATTACTGTGAATTAATTTATTTGAACGATGATGTTTTGGGGTCAATTTCAAATTCAAGGAAAGTGGGACCAACCCACTTGACAAACCCGCCCACCATGTTTTACTATATGATAGATGTGTAGTAGATAGGTAGATAGATCTATGGTAACCATAATAAAGAACACAGATTTTAAAGACATCGCCAAAAACGTAAAACCCGATGCAAAAAAGCGGGTGGTATTACCTAAAGCTTTAGTTCGGGAAGATGTTACCTATCATATCTATAGCAATAGTTTGGGGCAGATTGTTCTTGACCCACAGGTAACTATTCCAGCTTCAGAAGTATGGTTATTTAAGGACCCGGACGCGCTTGCTTCGGTTCGGCGCGGTCTTGCCGATGCTGCAAATGGCAAAATTTCTAAAGTCGATATAGATTCATTATAGGGTTAAATGATTTGTTTGAATTGGAATGGACAGACGAAGCTAAAGCAATATATGCCCAGTTAAAGGGTAATCCCTCACAAAAAATCCGTTACAACGCCGTTAAGAAAACCCTTCAATATTTGGCTCAAGATCCTCATCATAACAGCCTACAGACACATCCCTTCTTAAGTTTGGAAGGTAAGAACGGAGAAAAGGTCTTTGAAGCATATGCTCAACAGAAAACCCCTGCCGCGTATAGGGTGTTTTGGTATTACGGGTCAAAAAGAGGAATAATCGTACTTCTTACTATTACTGCTCACCCAAAGTAAGGCATATTGATTCTCATTTATCCTGTTTCTCGCCCGCCATTAATAATCCGTCTACAAAATACCGGTATTTCAGCATCGGCACAGAACATATAGGATATCTCGGAATCTTCCAATTAGTTTTCCAGATGCCTCTCTATTAACTCAACAGCCGCCCGGTTTTCACCCATAGCGTCTAACGCCTCGGCTTTTGACATGTCCACTAGATACGAAACCCGCTCTTCGACTACTTTATCAGCAGCCTGCTTTATTAGCTCGATATTCATCTTGTCTTCAGATTTCTTAATAACCTGGTCATTAAATGAGGTTATCAGATCCTCGGTATACTTTGTTAAATCCGCAATACTCTTAACCGAATCGGGAAATAATATCTCTTCGCCATCGAAATACCGCTGGCTGATTGTGGTTACGGCCTGCTTAAAACTATGTAGATTTAATAGCAACGTTCCGGCCATCTCTTTCCAGAAAACTATTTCTTCACCTACTTTTGATGATTCTTTTTTACCGGCTATGTCCCATAACAATTCCCGCCGTTTGAGTTGTTCCTCGGTCCCGCCATTGCATAAAAGATAATCACGTTCTTGCACATAGCACTCCAATCGCGTAGCGGGCACCCCGGCGAGCTCACACTTTCCCTTCTTGGCGTCTACCCATTCATTCCACGAATTAGTGATAAATCCATCTGAAGTACAGGATTGCACGTCATCTTTGACCCTACGTCCGCGCCATGTGCAGTAATCTTCAAAGTTAAAGTAGGTTTGTCCATCAATTTCCTTGCTTCTTCCGGGGAACTTCTTTAAATGCCGATTAGCCCGCAGGTAAAAAAGATGTATTTCTTTTCTGGCGATTTCCTTTCCGGCGTCATCAATAAAACTTGGCCAGGCAAGAGGATGATGGTCGTTGGTTTCTTTCATTTGATAACCTTTGTGTGCGAGCCTGGCCCCGGCTTCGGCCAGCACCATTACATACCGGTCCAGCCACTCACCTTCCACCAGGGTCGCGAACTGAAGGAAAGGAATCGGAACGGTCTCTAAATATACAGAGGCCCCCATTTGAACTGTCCCGGAGTCCACCAGCTTGTGAATAGCTGACACCATTTGGTCATAGTGTGCGCTATAATCAGCGTCTTTTACCGTCGCCCATAAATTGGTATAATCCTCACCGGCTTTGAAACGTTCGAACTCAACATCGTCATTGAAGAGCGCTCTCACTTCCTTTTCGTTTTCAGCAGTAACGTGGGGTTTGAATTTACCGTCCTCAAATGTGAAAGCTCCTTCCGGAATCTCTCGTTCACCCTGCTCAAGAAGGTATCGATAGTACCATTCACCCAGGGTATTGTCTTCTTCCATCTGATCCCAGGTGGTCACGTGATTTCGGATGGCTGCGCTGACTGTCTTGGCAGTTTCAACGTCCACAGGATAAGGTATCTCATGGCTATATAGGCTGGATAGATTGCTGAGACGAAAATGGTAGTGATTCTCCCGCATCATAGCCCGGAGGTTACCTTCCAACGCGACGAACATCAGGTTCCACACTCTTTCTTCCGTTGCCGCATAACCGTTAACCTGGTGGTGAAGATTGATTAAAAAATAGACATCTCTTACGGCCCGCCGAACTGCATTTTCCACGATATCCTGCGGTTGACCTTTCATTGATCCCCGGATAGTTTGACTAATCTGTTTTGTAATTTTGTAGATGGGCGCAGCACTTTCGGGTTGAGTTGCAAGGAAGTTAACGTATTCCCACCCATTGCGATATTGCCGGATTTCCTGCAGCCACAAAATCACTGCTTGCTTGGGAGTCAGGGATTTTTCTATTTTATCGAGTCGTATGTCCTGTTTCATTGGGTCTCCTTGTCTTCGTCCCGGTGAGGATGGAGTTCGACATCAAAAACCGGGAGTTCGCATTCAATTTGCTTGCCATGCACTGCCTGCTCCAGCGCGGCCAAACGTTCCTCTGTTTCACCGGCTTCCATCGCTTTCAACGCGACCTGCATAAGGTAGCCCAGAGTGCGATTACGGGACAGGTTGTTCTCGGATGACAAAGTATCCATCGTGGCTATTTCCAGCACCCGACGGATACCTAAGATATTATCGATTCCCTCGAGGTCGTAGGCCCCGGACAGCATCACTTCTTTCTTACGGCGTTGGCCGCCCAGTCGCCGCGCTTCCTGTGCCTCTTGAGTATGCTCGGGAGAATGCGCCCAACAGAATTCACTATTGCGGAGAGGAGGCATCCGGCAAAACTCACCTGTCGGAAGGCGCACCACACATTTACGCTGCATTACCATGCATTACCCCCCATGTTTATTACGTTTACCAAATTGATTACCAAAACAAACCAACTCGGAGTCGGGATGATTACTATTCATTACCTTTGGTAAGGGGGAGGGGAGGAGGATTACCAAGCAAAACAGGCCCCCATTATCGGAGGCCTGTCCAGCGGTTATTCGATTTTCAGATTTACCTATTTGGCTTGATGGTTGGGGCAAACTCCCGGCACTTCGACTGCCGTTGCAATGAAGCTTTTGCCGCAGTCCCGACAGAACCAACGAATCTGACCTTCCGGTACTCCCTTCTGGTTGGGGACCAGGAAGACTCCCGTTTTCTTGGGGTCGCCCTTCGGCGAATTCGCTGCAGGTTCTTCTTTGTGTTCGGTCATTGCCGCAGGTGGAGTTTCCAGTTTCTCCGCATCCTGAGCAGGTAGATTCTCCCCGGTTTGTACACTCCAGAAGACCCAGCCGTCGCAGGCATGTCCGGTGATAGCCATCCCCGCCGCAGACGGACTCTTGAATTCCCGCCCATCCTGTAAGCGGTACATCAGCTTCCCTTCCGCATTCTCCACAACCTCGCAAGAATAACTCTGTTTGTGGTACCGACCCGTTAATTTGGTCCCTTTGGTTAGATTTCTGTTTTCGATTGGCATTGTCAGCCTCCTTTTTATTTACTATCGTATTCATCACTCTAAAATCATCAGAAGTCAACTGTATAATGAGTTTATTTCTCAAGAAATAATCCCTATTTGAAACACCATCTGGCAATAGTGTCTGTTCCATTGTTAGTTAACCTCCTCAGCTTTTCTAGCCTTTTCGCCGGTGAAGGCTTCCCACCTCATGCGGGCGATATCCACATAAAGTGGTGCAAGTTCCATGCCATAGCAAATCCTCCCGGTCCGCTCACAGGCGATTAACGTACTTCCTGACCCCAGAAAGGTATCCAGCATTTTGTCCCCGGACTGGCTGCTGTTCTGAATTGCTCTTTCAATCAGGGCCAGAGGTTTCATGGTGGGATGTAGCGGACTTGAAGATGGTTTATCAACTTGCCAGACATCTCCCTGGTCTCTATCCCGGCACCAGTAATGATTGACTCCTTCTCTCCAGCCATAAAGGATAGGCTCGTACTGGCGCTGATAATCGGAGCGTCCTATGGTAAAGGTATTCTTGGCCCAGATGATAAAGGTCGACCAGTGGCCGCCGGCGGCAATAAAAGCTTTCTGTAACGTATGGAGTTCGGATGAGGACATGCAGATGTAGACCGCTCCATCGGTAAACTCCAAGATATTCCGGCAGGCTTTCTCCAGGAAAGGCTCGAATACCTCGCCGAGGTTATCGTTTAATATTTTATTGGAATTCTGCCGCAGTTTATCTTTCATCGTTTCGCCGTAATTTACGTTGTAAGGCGGGTCTGTAAAGGTCATCGCGGCCTTGTTCCCACCCATCAACCGCTGTACCGCTTCCCAGTCGGTCGCGTCACCGCAAATGACCCGATGCTCACCTAATAGCCATACATCCCCCAGTTTGGCAACAGGCGCGTTCTGGGCGTCCTTAACTGCCGCGTCGAGGTCAAAGGATTCAAGACGTTCTCGTTTCTCTCTAGCATCAAGGCTCTTTAGAAGCTTCTTTAACTCGTCATCCTCGAAACCGGAAAGAGAGAGGTCGATATTCGGTACTTCTTGCAGTTCCTTTAACAGCCGGGCCAGTAACTCCTGGTCGAAGGAGCCCGAGATTTTGTTCAGGGCAATGTTTAAAAGGTGGGCCTGCTCCACTGTCAGGTCGGTTAACACCACCGGTACTGTCTTATAACCGAGTTTACGCGCAGCCAACAAGCGCTGGTGGCCACCGATAACCATCTTGTCTTCTCGTCTGGCGATGATGGGGTCGATTAAACCAAACTCGCTAATGCTGCGGGTTAGCGTCTCGAGTTCCTGATCGCTGATTCTTCTCGGATTGGCCGGGTCCGGTCTTAAGTCTCCGATAGGGACTTGTTCGATTTGTATTTGCTGTTCTGTTTTCATATTCAATTCTTATTTTTTTTTTTAATCCTCCGTATGCCAATCATTTGTAATGATAAATTTGCATCCACCTACGATTTTGTAGTTAAGTGTGAGGCCATTTGGGTTTTGCTCGGGGTGGGTCCAGTTTTTTGCTTTCTTTATCACGGTTTTACCTGAATCCATATTTAGATAAAGCCGTGGTTTTTCTAATCCAAACGTTCCGCCTCGACCTTGCGGAGCTTTTGGATCCTTTTGAAGTGCTACGATCGCAATGCCACCATCTAATTTGTCATGTATCTGTCTCAGGTATTCGGCCACCATATAGAAATCGCCTGACAACTCCATATAATCGATAATATTGATGCAGTTAGGGCGGATAACATCGGCAAAGTTTGACGAGCGTTCCTCGGCTGTAAAATTCCAATCGTCCAATCCGATACCGTCGAAGTTCAATAAACGGTTTTGGAGTTCGTCTCTACCCATCTCCGAGCTTTGATAGTAGATGCTGAAGTCATATTGGTTCAGTTTGATTACGTTCAATAGAAATGCAGTTTTACCGGAATCAGGAGATCCCGCTACGACAATAATGTTCCCAGGATAGGTATTAAAGTAATACTTCAATGCCAAACGGATACTTTAACTGAATCGGCGTTACTTTAGTGCCGCTTTTAAAATCGATTAGCCTAACAGAAGTATTGATATACCGGTAGAGTTTGTTGTTTTTGGGATGGGCTTCGACCTTTCCCGCTGCCTTCAGGCGCATAAAAACATGACGGCGATTGTCCTTTTCTGGGGTGTCACGAATACCGATTTCTTTGTCACATTCTTCATAAGAAAACCAACCTGTAGTCTGAATAACCCAGTCCTCTATTTTCTCGGAAAGAGGCTTTGTCACGCTTCCTATCACGGTTTTGTCACGATTTGATGCCGCAGGATCGGTCGGAGGACAATAGTGATATATATCTTTATTACCATTATCTGAAGCCGAGTAACGACAAACGCTTTTGGCAATGGTTTGGACTTCGTTCTCCGGCAATGGAGGATTACAACGGGCTCGATTATCCGTAAGTAAAGCAGCCGCGATGGCATCCTCGCCCATCCCGCGCCGGCGCATGCTTCCTGCTTCACTTATTAACGTTTGATTTCTTTGACCTTGTTGAATCGGTACACCTTGATCTAAGGTAAGATTGTTTAAATCCAACTGTCGCTTTTTAGAACAGAGTGCCAGCAACCAATCGGGAGTGTCTGCAACGGAATTCTGGCTGCGCCACGAATATACATTGCCGCTTGGATGGATTGATGGTGGCGCCACCACATAACCGCCAATGCCTCTGATATCCAACCCCGAGAAACCGGCGAGAGCTGTGGTGTTCCGGATGTCTTTAGCCTTGAACCAAAGATGAAGACCTCCTCCGCCAGTGATAGCTGACATGGTATCGGGTAATTTGTTGTATAGTTCCTGGATGGCATTTAAGCTGTCATAACCCCCGTGTTCCGCGTCTACATCTAATACGAAGTGATCATCGGGTATAACAATCGCGATATTAGCATCGGGCCACCTACTCCAATAGTCTTTTACACCGAGTTGAGTCTCTGTGGCATCTTTTAACCCATGTTCTGTCAAGGGTAGTCTTCCCTTACCTTCCGTCCACACCCGTTTTAATTGGGAATACTTTGAATCCCAGTGCCGCGACATATTCTAAAGCGTAATCCTTCATTGTTTTTATTTCGGTCATACTTCCAACCTTAAGTTTTATTTTCCTTAATTGAACTTAAAGGGCTACAAATATAACAATCGAAGATTTGATATAATATAAAATCCGAAGTAAATAAGATGATAGGAGGCCAAACCATAAAGAAAATGGTTGGGAATTAATACTTCGGAAGGACCGTTTCATTTCGCTTTCCTTCTGGCCAACGCCCAGATGGGAGGGTAATAAAGCGGTTGATGTAGCAGTTCTTTTCTGCACGGATGTCCCTGCGGTTATTACGGCGACCCGTTTAAACAATGCACCTGTGCCCCGGGTACAGTCTCCCGATACCAGAAACGGATTAGCGGGCCTTTCCTGGACCGTGTCGATATCTTTGTCGAAGTGCCGCGTATCGATTATGAGAAACTGGCCGATGACAGGCTAGGAGAGAAATCGGAGAAAGTACAAGCGCGGGTCACTGCCAGCAGAAAAAGGCAGCAGGAGCGGTTTAAAGGCACGAAATTGAATAGCAATGCCGACATGACGGCGGCAGACGTCAGGGAATATTGTCGGGTGGAAGACTCGGCGCAGAGTCTGCTCAAAGCCGCGATGAAACAATTGAACCTCTCCGCACGGGCTTTTCACCGCATTTTAAAACTGGCGCGGACCATCGCAGACCACGAAGACGCGGATATTATTAAAGCGCCGCACCTGGCAGAGGCGATACAATATCGACCGCGCAGTTTAATGATTTAACGTGAGAATATCTAATATCTAGATACTAAATCCAAAATTAAACATGAACCCTTACCTGTTAAGGGAGTTTCGGGAAAGCATTCTGTAGTCAAAGGCTCTCTTTTAGTGTAAACTTCAATTAGTCCTTCTTGGAAAATGACTTAAGAACGCAAGGAAACAGGAAATTAACCGCTTATGAAAAAGAACATTTTCTTTTGGCTGGCGATATTGGCTGGTGTGCTGATGTTTATATTCCTGGGCTGGGCGTTCGCTCAGCATGGTACCATTGGACTTTATCGTGTCAACGGGTTATTCAAACTGTTATTTATTATCCTGGCTATATTCGGCGTTGGCTTAATCAGTCTGGCCTTACTAGAAAGGCGATTACAGTCCAGGCGACCAAACCGTAGAACTTTATTACTGTCAACAGCGCTGCGTGCCGGGACATTAGCTGGAATTGTTATCTTCGTTTTTGCCTTTTTCTACATCGGCATGATTCCCGGTCCGCTCAGAGCCGGCGCATCACCGCAATTATTGATGGAAGACGGTTCCGGCATCAACGGCGTCCCCAACCTGGCAATTACTTTCGATACGGTGAATCTAACCAGTAATACTGTTACCTGGGGACCGGAAAACTCCACCTTTACGTTAAATGAAGAAAAACCATTAAAGCAACACATATTTGCGCTCAACAATTTACAGCCTGATACTGTTTACTGGTACCAGGTTAATGGAGGGCAGAAAACCTATTTCACCACACCTCCGGCGAGTGGAAAACCGTTACATTTTGCCGTTGCCAGTGACGCCCATTTCGGTACTACCACGAGTCACACTGATCTTACCATCAAGATGCTGCAGCAAATCGCTAGCCCGACTAACAACTATAATTTGTTTTTCTATCTCGGTGACCTTGTACACCATGGATTTGCGGATGCTCAATGGGGAGAAGCTTTACAAGATATGTCCTCAACCACTAACAATCCCCGTGAAATATGTATTGGGCAATCATGATACCATTTTAGGCGGTTTAAAACGTTGGGAGGCATATTGCGCTCCGGCAGGCATGGCGCTGCAATCCGGCACCAGGCTTTACCAGAGGATCGATATCGGCAAAGTCCATTTCCTGGTAATCGATCTTGAGTGGAGTTCTGAAAGCTTTAACGCTGAACAAAGCAAATGGCTTGAACAGCAACTGGCCAGTATACCTAAAGACGACTGGACGATTGTGATGGGACACGGGTTTTATTATGCCTCAGGGTCTGTCGTCGCCGGCTGGAAGTGGTACGATAATCCGGAAACAATTAACAAATTAACCCCGCTATTTGAAAAATATAACGTCGATTTAGTTTTTTCCGGCCATGCCCACCAGGCGGAATTATTACAACAATCAGGCGTGACCGACGTAATCTGCGGCACTTTCGGCGGCGCTCTTGACGATAATCGGACGTATACATCTCCTGAAAGCATCTGGTACTCAAATAAAGACTTTGCTTTTGTCGATGTCACGATTAGCGGTTCAGATGCCAACCTTATTTTCCGTGACCCCGACGGCAAAGCAATCGAGAGTATTGTGGTACAGAAACACTAAAAATCATGGACGATTACGTCAAGACTTGCCTTGGGTTGTTTTATTTGTCTTCAAGTTCTATCAGGAGATTGAGCAGTCTTCCCCATATGCATATCATATTCTCTTGTCAGTTACCCACGTTTACTGATATACTAAACCCGATGGTAGAAACTGCTACAGCGATAAAATACGAGACTGTTATCGGGCTGGAAGTGCATGCCCAGCTTAATACAAAAAGCAAAATGTTCTGTGCTTGCAGCACGGATTATGCTAATACACCGCCGAATACTCATGTTTGTCCGGTATGTCTGGGTATGCCCGGCGTTCTACCAGTAATCAATAAACGCGCCGTCGAGTTTACCATGATGACAGCGCTGGCATTGAACTGCACCATTTCCGAATATACTAAATTCGACCGTAAAAACTACCCTTATCCCGACCTGATGAAAGGCTACCAGATTTCACAATTCGATGCGCCTATCGGGAAGAAGGGCATCCTCGATATTGAGGTTGACGGACAGAAGAAACAGATTGGCATCACCCGCGTCCACCTTGAGGAAGATGTTGCCAAGCTGATTCACCGCGTTTCGTTCGACGGCAAGCCTTACAGTTTAATGGATGTAAATCGCTCCGGAGTTCCCCTGATGGAGATTGTCGGCGAACCCGATTTACGTTCTGCCGAAGAAGCCCGTCAATACCTGATGAAATTACATACGATTCTGCAGTATATCGGTGTCTCTACGGCCAATATGGAAGAGGGCAGCTTCCGTTGTGATGCCAATATCAGCATTCGTCCGGAGGGGAGTGACAAACTGCTCGCTAAAGTAGAAGTGAAAAATATGAACAGCTTCCGGGCGGTTTTCAGAGCGATGGAGTATGAGGCCCAGCGTCAGAGAAAAGCCATGGAAGACGGCGTGCGATTGGTACAGGAAACCAGAGGCTGGGTGGAAGAAGAAGGGAAAACTGTCTCACAACGCAGCAAAGAATATGCGCATGACTATCGTTATTTCCCGGAGCCGGATCTGCCGCCGCTTTATATCAGCCGTCAATGGGTTGAGGAAGTTCAGGTGCAACTAGCGGAATTGCCGGAAGTGCGCCGTGACCGCTTTGTCAGTGAATACGGGCTGCCTCTATATGATGCAAATCTGCTCACCGGTTCAAAAGCGATGGCTGATTATTTCGAAGCCTGTTTAAAAACAGCAATACCGGAAAGTTTGACATTAACGCAAAAAGCAAAGATGGCAAGCAACTGGTTATTAGGAGAATTCAGCCGTTTATTAAATGCCACCAATATTGAAATCAGCCAGGTAAAAATCAGCCCGGAACAGTTTTGCCAACTGCTTGATCTGGTAAACAAAGGGAGTCTCGGTGGTACGGCTGCCAAACAGGTCATAGAAGAAATGTTTAACACCGGTAAATCTGCCGGTGAGGTGATGAAGGAAAAAGGATTAAGCCAGCTCAGTGACAGCAGTGAACTGGAAAAATTGGCGGAAAAAGTAATCTCTGAAAATCCTCAAGCTGTTGCCGATTATAAAGCTGGGAAAGAGACGGCTGTGAAATTTCTGATAGGGCAGTTAATGAAAGCAACCAGAGGTCGTGCCAACCCGCAGATGGCAAGTCAATTACTGAAAAATAAGTTAGGGGAAAAGTGAAATGCATACTACTTTGAATATCATCCAGATTGTAATATCCGTTGCTTTGATAGTAACGATTCTGTTTCAGGTGAAAGGCGGCGGTCTCGGCGGTATTTTCGGACAATCGGAGTCTGTTTTCCGTACCAAGCGCGGTGTTGAGCGATGGCTTTTCGTGGGGACTATTATTTTAGTGATCGTTTTTGTCGCGCTATCAATGGTGAACATGCTGACTTCCAAATAAACGGAGATCGGTTTTCCGTTTTGTTTTGAAGTGATACGTTGCGCCAGTCCGCCAGAAAACGGCACCGGTGCTTACTTCAAAATTATTCAAGAGGTAAAAATGAAACTCAAAGGTATATTGACGATAGCCCGTCCTCAATTTCTCATTCTATCGGTCATACTGGCATTTCTCGGTACGGCAATTGCCTGGTATGAACATCAGGAATTCGGGGGACCTTTCAATCTGGGTTACGCTTTTCTTGCCGGTTTTGGGCTCATCGTGGCGCATATGAGCGTTAATACCTTTAACGATTACTTCGATTCCCGCAGTAAACTTGATACGAAAACGGTACGCACCCCGTTTAGCGGCGGTAGTGGCGCAATACAATCCGGGCAACTGACGGAAAAGCAAGCCCTTTGGGTTGGCATCGCAACCTTGATTATTATCATACCTATCGGGGTCTTTTTTATCGTGGTCAAGGGTTGGCTGCTGCTACCGTTACTGGTGATTGCCATCGCCTGTATTATTCTGTATACGCCTTTCATTCTCCGGATGGGTTACCCGGAATGGTCAGCGGGCCTGGGACTGGGGGTTTTACCGGTAATCGGCGCTTATTTTATCCAGACCGGAACTTATACCATCAGCATTTTGCTGGCATCTATCCCTTCGGGTATTCTGGTACATAACCTGTTGCTGCTGAATGAATTCCCCGATGCCGAGCACGATGTTACCGTGAAGCGTCGCACTTTACCCATCTTCGCCGGTAAAAAGTTCGCGGCGATATTCTATTCGACATTGACTGTTATTGTTTACCTGTGGATTATCGGCACCGTCATTAGTGGAGATATGCCGGTCTTCACTTTACTCGGATTACTGACATTCCCGCTGGCATTCATGGCCATTAGCGGCTCTTTCAAATATGATGACATGAAAAAGCTGGTGCCGGCAATGGCAAACAATGTCTTTACGGTTTTATTCACACAACTGCTGATGGGTGCCGGATTCATCCTTAGCGGAATAGTTAAGTAGGTGCCGTGATGGTCACTGAAAAAAAACCTCTTCACGATATTTTCACAGCCGTACCTGGCCGGTACGATCTGATCAACAGCATCTTTACCTGGGGACAGGATGAGAGATGGCGTCTCAATGCCACCCGCTTATGCCTTGCAACGCGACCTGACACGATTCTAGACTTGTGTTGCGGCACCGGCGACCTGACTATCAGGCTGGCCCAATTAAGTAATTCCTCTACTAAAGTAGTTGGTCTGGATTACAGTCCGCCAATGTTGGAGAAAGCCGGCGAGAAAGCCGGTAAGGTAAAACTAAAGGCAGGACTTAGCTTTGTACATGGCGATGTGGGCGATTTACCTTTTCCTAATGAATACTTCGATTGTATCGGGATTTCATTCGCCTTCCGCAATCTGACTTACAAAAACCCCAATACGCCGCGTTATCTGTCAGAAATAGTGCGCGTCCTCAAGAAAGGCGGACGATTCGTGATTGTTGAGTCCAGTCAGCCGCCAAACCGGTTCATCCGTACATTAGACCATTTCTATCTACGCACCTTCGTCCGCTGGTTGGGCACTTTCCTCTCCAAGAACAAGGCTGCCTACAATTATCTGACAGAATCCGCCGGTAAATTTTATACCGCCGAAGAACTGAGCGATTTATTGGTCAAGTCAGGGTTCAGTAAAGTAACCGTGAAACGGTTACTTTACGGCGCGACCGCGATTCATGTAGCCACAAAATAGAAAACCTGTACTACAATCTTACCTCGAGGTGTTTCTTTGCTCGCTATCATTCTCAGTGTCGTTGTAATTTCTCTGTCGGGCGTGATGATGCCCGGTCCGATGTTTGCGGTGACGATTGCCAAGAGCTACCGCAGTCCCTGGGCAGGGACAAAAATCGCCATCGGGCATGCTATTATTGAAATACCGCTTATTTTACTTATCTACTTTGGATTTGCCCGATTCTTTCAACGGGACGGCGTACAAATCGCTCTGAGCCTCATCGGCGGGGTGGTCATTATCTGGCTGGGAATCAACATGTTTCGTGCCCGCAAAGAAGTTGTGGCGAGCGGCAAGGACCTGAAATACGGCGCCATTACGGCTGGCATTGTCATGAGCGTAATAAATCCGTTATTCCTGCTATGGTGGGCGACTGTCGGCAGCATGCTGGTGATGAAATTTGTGGCATTCGGCACAATCGGCTTGCCGGTACTAATTATCACACATTGGGCATGCGACCTTATCTGGTTATCAATCGTTTCACTCCTGATTTATCGTACAAAAGCGCTGTGGGGTACGAGACTGCAGGAGTGGATATTTGCCGTTTGTAGTCTGCTGCTGGTGGGCTTCGGTGTCTGGTATTTGATTTCGGGTATACAGAAAATCAGCCTGTAACTTTTTACTTTGTTAATAAATAATTTCGTACATATGCCAGAGCTTCTTCTCTGGTAGTCAACTCACCTGTAGCTTGCGCCTCACGGATTTCTTCCAGCAACTCGCCGATTTTAGCCCCTGGCTTCATTCCAAAAACGTTTATTAAATCGTTTCCGTCGACCAGCTTGGCCGGTGGCGCTACTTTCTTCTGCTGGAAGTGTTCCTTTAATACGTACGTCACAATCTTTACATGATATTTCCAATTGGGTAATATCAACTCCGGCCCTCTGGTTGCCAGATGGTCGGCCAGACTCAGGTATAACGTGGCGATACCGGCATCACCGACATCCCGGAAATAGCGATAAATAGCGCGGCCGGTCGGCAGAGTTTCTTGACTCATCTGGGTAGGCCTCATGTGATATTTTACTACCGATGAGACTAATTTGATTTCTTTAGTGCTAAACCGGAGTCTCTCAAGGATACCTGCGGCGAGAGTTGCGCCCTCCTCAGGATGTCCCAGAAAACGCATCCGGCCGTCGGCTTCGATGGCCTTTGTTTGCGGCTTGCAGATATCATGCAGTAGCGCCGCCAATTTCAGTAGCGACCGTCGCGTGCTACCGTTGCTGACCGGCCAGTCGAAATACGCCGTTACCGAAGACGACCAGGGGACTATTGATAATACATCCTTCTTTTGATAATCCCAGACTCCCCGGCGGAGAATAAAGTCGACTGCGCTGACTGTTTTGATAGAATGTTCGAAAACATCCCAATGATGCTCCTGAGGCTGAGTCACCCCTTTTAACGCTGACAGTTCGGGAATCAGGGCTGTCAGTAACCCCAATTTATCCATGTCGTCAAAAACCTGCCCGCCATGGGACAATTCCAGTAATCGTAAAAGCTCTTCTCTGACTCTTTCGCCGGGAACGCCGGTTATCAATCGCGCCGACCTTGTAATTTCAACCTCAGCCTTTCTATCAATAATAAAGTCGAGCTCAGAGGCCAGCCGCACTGCCCGCAGGAGACGTGCCGGGTCATCCTCGAAAACTGTCTCGGACACTAATTTGATGATGCCGAGATCCAGATCACTCTGACCGTTAAAGGGGTCAATTAGAGCAGCGTTCTGACTATTTTTAGCAAGCTGTCTTAAATCTACTGCCATGGCATCGATGGTGAAATCACGCCTTTTCAGGTTGTCCTGTATTTTACCGGTAAAAGAAGCGATATCTATCACCCAATCCGGTAATAGCACACGACCGATTTTATTGACTTCATCCAGCATCACGAATTTACCGTGAAGCAATTCCGCAATCCGCGGGGCGATATCGAGAACATCGGTATTGACGGCAATATCGATATCCGCGGTGTCTCTTCCCAGGAGGACATCGCGCACAAATCCGCCCACCAGATAGCTACGAATGCGTTGACTCGATAAAAATTTGGCAAGTTGAAAGAGCAAAGATTGAGCTTCAGTCTCAATCAAGGCTGTATTGAATTCTCCTGGCATCTCAATAAATGAATCCAATTCGATTTCTCTCTTCGATTTCCTTTCTAAGTTTACTCTATCTTTAAAAATTTTGGTAACACGGGCCGAGACCAGCGAATTTGACCGGCTTATCTCGAACACACTATACTGAAGCTAGAATACAGCAGGAATTTATGAGCAATCTGGTAGATTCTTTCCATCGGCAAATTGACTACATGCGCATCTCGGTTACGGATAGGTGCGACTTGCGTTGTATCTATTGCACGGCGAGGCCTTTCCATGACCTGAGCCACAACGATATCCTACAATATGAAGAAATCTATCGCGTGGTGCAGGCAGCCGCAACGCTTGGCGTGAGTAAAATCCGTCTCACCGGAGGGGAACCTCTGGTCAGACTGAATCTAAGTCAATTGGTCAGCTTACTGACTGGCATACCGGGAATTGAAGAAGTTGCCATGACGACCAATGGTACTTTATTAGCGAAATATGCTGCAGAATTAAAGGCTGCCGGATTGAAACGGGTTAATGTCAGTCTGGATTCACTTAAACCAGATAAATTCGCCTATCTCACCGGCGGTGGCAAACTCGAGCAAGTGTTACACGGAATTGAAGTTGCGAAAAGCGTCGGTTTAAATCCTGTCAAGACGAATATGGTGGTCCTCAAGGGCATTAATGTCGATGAAATCCTTGATTTCGCTCAAAAAACGATTACGGACGGCTGGCACGTACGATTTATCGAGTATATGCCCTTTGAAGGAGCAAAGGCTCAGGTTACCGGATTTGTGTCCTCCGGTGAAATCATGGATATTATCCGGAAACGCTTCGGCAAACTCCAACCGCACCACCCGGCAGCCGGGAATGGGCCGGCTAAATATTTTCAGTTACCCAATGCCGATGGGACATTGGGGTTTATCGGCGCGATTACGGAGTGTTTCTGTGCGCAATGCAATCGTTTTCGCCTGACGGCGGACGGTAAGTTACGCCCCTGTCTGCTGGATGATGATGAAATCGATATCCGAGGCCCGCTCAGGCGGGGAGCTACCGTTGAAGAACTGACGGAAATTATTCAATCAGCCGCTGCGGTTAAAAGAGCACAGCATCACCTGAATGAAGGAATCAGGCCGTCAGCACGGTCGATGAGACAGATCGGGGGATAACAGTAGGATTTTAACATCATGTTTCATGACCCGCCGTGCTGTCTCCTGCAAATTCCAAGTCATAATCACAAAACACTAAACAATATTCAAATATTAAATACAAAAAAGCTATCAGCGATCATACATCATACATTTACTTCGCAAAGTACCTACGACTACGGTGCCCAGCTATAGCCTCTTGAACTCCTTTTGGTGCCCTGAAATCAGAAATACCAGATTAAAATAAGAAAGCCCCTCGATGTTTGCGAGGGGCTTTCATTTAACCCACGGTGAGAGAGCTTTGTAAGCGTCACGAGTGGCCGAGGGCCTTAATTAGCCGGTGATACACGGACATTTGCGTATAATTTTTGTCCGGTTTCTATTTGGCTCTTTATTTTAACCTGTCCACCGGTACCTACGGTAACCAGATTCGATACATCTCTCTGATATCCGCATAGCAGACACTCTTCATACCAGCCATCTGTTTCGCGCTGAATGAAGAGGTCGCCGTTGCATCTGGGACAGCTCTTTAACTTCCAGACCGCCATATTTCCCACCCCTTCAGATTTACGAGGGCGTCTATTGGATGCCCTTCTCATATTCACGGGTTTTTTTATTGCCCGATAACGACCTTTTTATCTGTAGCTGGTCTCTTTTTAGCCAGCACGATTAATAGAATAGACCATGAGGGTTACAGAAACATTAAGATTCGATGTATAAGGTAACAATAAAGTTACAATCAAGTAAAATCTTTATTACAAAACGGATTTAAACCCCAAAACCTTAATTTGTTTCAAGCGGTATAAAGATAGAATCTTCGCTGGGGTCTTTAGCCGGATATGTAATTTCTGTATATATCGTTTCCTTCGAATTTATATTCGCCAGGTTGTTATGAAAGATTAATCTGTAACTTGTGCCATTTGCAGTCGCGGCGGTAAAGGAAAGACGGTCTGAAGTGTTCCCAACTGCTGTTGTGCCGGAAGCGGCTGAAATATAAATTACATTCGTCCCTGCATTCACCTGAAAACTGACACTCCCCCCTGAAGTTGGCTTCTCCGTGGTGTACCAGCAATCCACCTTATCACTGTCTGCCAGATTCAAGTCAATCGTAAATGTAGCGCCTCCATCGAGCGTCAACCGCAGTTGATAAATCTGCCATTTAACGCCCTTGGAATCTAAAATCTGATTTGCTTTCACAATAGAATATTTCCGGGCCGGAGTAGATGTGGAACTGGAGCTACTGGCGCATCCCGCCGCCAGCAAAGTCGATAATATCGATATTATCAGGAATGCCGTGATAATAAATCTATTTCTTTTCAATTTAATCCTCACAGATAAGTCTTGAAAAAGGACGCGCAAATATTGTGCGTTCGAGTGTGTTGGTATGTCTTCTCAATTAAAGTTTAACAGGTAATTAATCAATGTCAATGGTAAATTATGGCTAGTCATGGTACGGTAATCTTCCTGTAATCTCACTTTACACGGGTGGGAGTCATCTTATTGCTTAAATCATTCTCGCTTTTCGTAAAAACCCTGATATAGTTCCCCGTAATGCCCGACCAATCTCCGTCATCGGTTTGTTTTTCCCAGAGTACATCCATTGATTGGCCGGCGAAGCTCTCTCTAAATGTACGGGCGCTTTCCTCTGCCAACGCCAGCATTTTTTTCGAGCGTTCCTTTTTTGTTTTGTGAGGAATCTGCCCTGCCATCTTGGCAGCTTCTGTACCGGAACGCGGCGAGTAGGAAAAGACATGGATGCGGGCAAAACCCATCTGCCGGCAGAACTCCAGGCTTTCCTCAAACTCTTTATCCGTCTCACCCGGAAAACCGACAATGACATCGGTGGTGATAGCTACGGCAGGCACCAATTTGCGAATCAGGTTAACCGCGCCCTCATACTTTTCGGGAGTATAACGCCTTTTCATTCTGGCTAAAACGCCGACGCTCCCACTTTGTAGCGATAGATGGAAGTGAGGTGCCAGTCGCTTATTTTTCCACAATTTAATCAGTCCGGGAGTAATTTCCTGAGGTTGAAGGGAAGATAGGCGTATCCTTGGGATATCGGTCTCCTCAAGAATTCGTAGCAATAATCCTTTTAAATCCATGCCTGAATAACCATAACCCCCGACTCTAGTGCCGGTTAACACTATTTCCTGATAGCCTTCAGCGGCTCTTTGTTTTATTTCGTCGATAATCTTATCCGGCGGTACACTTACTTCGTTACTCCGTACGTAAGGTACGATACAATAGGCGCAGAAATTACTGCAGCCATCCTGAATCTTGATAAAAGAGCGCGTGCGGAAGGCAGAAGACGGATGAAGTGATGTTTTTACGGAGTTATCTTTTCGCGGAATTCCTTGTAATATTTGGAGAAGGTCTGATTTCTCACTGTTATCCACTACGCAGTTTACGCCTTCAATCTCTGCCAGTTCTGAAGCAACTCGCTCCGCATAGCAACCGGTGGCAATGATGAAAGCATCGGGATTACGCCGGTGAGCCAACCTGAGCAAATGCCTTGCCTTGGCGTCGGCGGTATGGGTTACCGTACAGGTGTTTAGAATGTAAACATCCGCCTCATCGGGTTGCACCAGTTCGTACCCGGCTTGCACGAATTGCCGCGCCAGCGATTCCGTTTCAGCCTGATTCAATTTACAACCGAGGGTTTCTATTGCCAGTTTCATCTTACAAAAACGACCGTTCCGAATACAATTTCAGGGAGTAATGACGTGTGACAAATTGACTATAAACCCGCTAATCCATTATACTAACCATATTCAATAGACACAAATAAACGATGCAAATTCATATCCTGGCGAAAGGAGAAATTCACGTTGGTCAGAGGTAATCAAAATAATCGAGTTGTTATTACCGGAATCGGTATTGTCAGCCCGGTAGGATTAAATGCCGTCAGCACTTGGGATAGTCTGATAAATGGCAGGTCAGGCATCGATAATATTACGTTGTTTGATGCCAGTGCCCACGCCACCAGATTTGCCGCTGAAGTAAAAGGTTTTGATCCGAATAAATTTATCGACCGTAAGCTTGTTCGTCGTATGGACCGCTTTACGCAGTTTGCAGTAGCCGCCAGCCAGGAAGCACTACATGATTCTCAACTTCAAATTGACGATAGTAACCGTGACAATATCGGTGTGATGGTCGGCAGCGGCATCGGCGGACTTACCACGCTTTCGGAACAATTGAAAATACTGAATGAGAAAGGGCCTGATAGAGTCACGCCGTTCCTGATACCGATGATGATTTCCGATATGGCGGGCGCACAGATTTCCATCAATATCGGTGCTAAAGGCGCCAATATTTGCTCCACTTCTGCCTGTTCCAGCGGCTCGGATGCTATTGGTAACGCCTATGAAATCCTCAAGCGAGGCGATGGCGTCGCCATTATCACCGGTGGCGCGGAAGCAGTCATCAATCCTATCGGCGTCGCCGGTTTCAATGCCGCGCGCGCCCTGTCGACACGCAACGACAATCCCAGGCAGGCTTCCCGGCCGTTCGATGCGCAGCGCGATGGCTTCATTATCGGTGAGGGCGCGGCAATCCTGGTTCTGGAAAATATAGATTTTGCTAAGCAGCGCGGCGCTCATATACTGGCGGAAGTCATTGGTTATGGTGCCAGCAGCGATGCTTATCACATTACTTCGCCGGTTGAAAGTGGCGAGGGAGCTGCCAGGGCGATGAAAATGGCGCTGCGAAAAGCAGAACTGAAACCGACCGATATCGATTACATCAATGCCCACGGCACGTCGACCGAGCTGAACGATAAGATTGAAACCAGGGCGATTAAGACTGTCTTCGGCGATTATGCTTATAAAGTACCGATTAGCTCTACGAAATCGATGACCGGACACATGATAGGCGCGGCCGGCGCCATCGAAGCAGCGATTTGCGTCCTGACGATTCAGAACGGTATCATTCCACCTACGATTAACTACTCTAATCCTGACCCGGAGTGCGACCTGGATTACGTGCCCAATGTCGCGCGGCGGGCTGTTGTAAAAACGGCTTTATCCAATACTTTTGGTTTCGGCGGGCACAACTCGTCGCTGATTATCAGAAAATACGGCGAGGTTTAGGCTTGAATCATAAACGCTGGCACATCCTGCCCGCAGTGCCACGTGGACACCCACTGGGCAAATGCGGTTTGTCTCCATTGATTACCCAGATTCTCTTTAACCGCGGGCTGGCCGATGCTACACAGGTCGAGCCGTTTCTCCGTGTGGATAAAAGTCTATCTCCCGACCCTTTTCTGCTGCCCGATATGGAGATGGCCGTCACACGTATTTACCGGGCCGTTCTCGGCGGTGAAAAAATTGCGATTTACGGTGATTTCGATGCCGACGGGATTACCTCAACCGCTGTACTTGTTCAGGGATTAAGGGCTTTTAATGTTGAGGCTATTCCATATATCCCCCACCGGATTAACGAGGGGCACGGCCTAAAAATCACCGCGGTGGAAAATCTCAAAAAAGAAGGCGTCAGCCTGATTATCACTACCGATTGCGGTATTACCGGTGTTAACCCTGTTAAAAAAGCCAGCCGTTTGGGAATTGATGTTATCATCACCGACCACCACACGCCGACCGAAGAATTGCCCCCGGCCTTTGCAGTGGTCAATCCCAAGATAGTCGGCTCCCGTTACCCATTCGTTGAATTGGCAGGCGTCGGAGTGGCTTATAAGCTGCTGCAGGCCTTGCTGGCAAGTGTCAATAAAGAATCTCAGCTTGAAGAGGTAGTTGACCTGGTGGCTCTCGGCACTGTAGCGGACATGACGCCGTTACTCGGGGAAAACCGCTATCTGGTCTGTCAGGGTTTGAAGAGAATGAACGCCACGCCGCGACTCGGACTGACGGAATTATTGACAAAAGCCGGGCTAACGACAGGCGCACTAACTTCAGAAAATATCACCTGGACGATCGCACCCAGATTAAATACAGCCAGCAGAATGGACCATGCGCTACCCAGCTATGAACTACTGATGACCGATTCCGCGGCCAGAGCCGGGGAATTGACTGCCTGGCTGGAGCAGAAGAATACGGAACGCCAGCAAATCACCACGAGGGCTACTTCCGTGGCTAGAGAACAAGTGCTCGCCGGAAAACTGGAATCACTGATTATGGTCAGAGCGGATGATTTTTCGTCGGGTATTTCCGGACTGGTGGCGAATAAGCTTTCGGATGAATTCTACCGTCCGTCAGTGGTCGTCAGAACCGGTAAAAAAATCAGCACAGGTAGCTGCCGCAGTATTCCGGAGTTCAATTTGATCAACGCGTTGACAAAATGTCGTGAGTTGTTTATCGAATTCGGCGGACACGCCGGCGCCGCCGGTTTCATGATATTGACTCACAATCTGCCTCTCCTTCAGGAACGGCTGATAAAACTGGCGGAAACCGAACTGGCCGGTGTCGACCTCAGACCGAAAATCGATATCGACGCCGAGGTCACATTGAAAGAACTCGCAGGCAGCGCCTACCGCGCCATTCAGCAGTTGGCGCCATTCGGGCAGGCTAATCCCCAGCCTACTTTCGTCTCTCGCAACGTGAAAGTGGTCAGCCATCGCACGATGGGGAGCGACAACGGCCATCTCAGACTCAAACTGGAGCAAAACGGCATGGTCTGGGATGCGGTGGCCTTTGGGTTCGGCGCGAATCAGTCGGAAATGTCCGACCCGCTGGATATTGTCTACAATCTGGAGCTCGACCAATGGAACGGCAAATCCACTCTCAGGCTGAACGTGATAGATTTCGCTAAAGCTAAGTAGGTTAGCCCCTTCTCCCTTGATGGCCGGAGACCTCAGTCGTAGGTACTTCGCCAAGGAAATGTATAGGAATCCAAAATAAGTAATTGCCATCCTCTCTCCTTCGCAAAGGAGAGATTGAGAGAGAATTTCCAACAGAAACCAGTTTTGTTAAAACGGGGCAAATAGCTGCGATCGAGTTCGGAACTCTACCCTACATAACAGGCGCAATTCCATCCCAGCGTAGGCTGGGATCCATGTATTATGGATACTGGCCTTTGCCAGTATGGTGACTATAGATGGTGGGTTTCACCCACCCTACAGTACTCTCCATCTTCCCCATTTTGTCATTACTGCGAACGCAGGAATCCAAGTCAATCCGTCTGGATACCGTACATTCACTCCGTTCAGTACCTACGGGCTTTCGTTGGTATGACGAATTAGATTGGCAGTTTTACCCCGGAGTAGCTTTATTATCGGTTACGGCTGTTTCTTTATTTAGATCGTCTAACAGAGTCAGAACCTGATCATCCGAGGGGATATCGCTTGGTAATTCGGCATAATGCATCAAGCGGATTTTACTTTCTTTATCTATCACTGACAGGGATGGCAGGCGACCGCCTCTGAGAAGTTTGAATTCCTGATTATAAAGCTTGGCGATGTCATGTTTGGGGTCTGGAATCCCGATAAACGGCATTTGATGTTCGTGCCACCATTTTGTAAATGCATCGGCATCTTCCGGCCCGATAGTAATGATTTCAGTATTACGTTCTACGAACTTCTGATAATCTTCGCGCAACTGCGCCATATGCCTGCGGCAATGGGGTCAAAAAAATCCGCGGTTAAAAACCAGCACTACGTTCTTCTTCCCTTTATATTCTGCAAGGTGCACCGTTCTACCTTCGCTATCGGTAGCGGTGAAATCCGGGGCCAAGGTAGCCTGAATGTTGTTTATCATCGAACTCTACCTCCCATTACTATTTTGGCTGTCGCCGCAAGTAGCGGTGTGCCTGCAGCGCGGCTTTGGCGCCTTCACCGGCTGCAATAATAATCTGCTTTTCCGGCGCCGTCGAAACATCGCCGGCGGCAAATAATCCGGGTATCTCAGTTTCGCAGGCACAATTGACAGGTACTTCTCCAATCTGGTTCAATTTAATCAAATCTTTCACCATATCGGAATTAGGCACCAGACCAATCTCGACAAATACACCCGTGACATCCAGTTGTTTGGTGATTCCGGTCTTAAGGTCTTTAATCACAATACCTTCTACCATATTTTGCCCGAATATCTTTTCCGTTGTTTGCTCTGTATAAATTGTCAGGTTGTCAGCGTCGGACAGTTTTTCAATCATTATCGGGTCGCCGGTGAGTGGTGTAACGGAGATCATATCGACGTGTTCGGCGACTTTTACCACATCGAGAGCCGCTTCGATGGCTGAATTCCCGCCGCCAATGACCGCCACTTTCTGCCCTGTAAATTCGGGACCGTCGCAGATGGAACAATAGGTCACGCCATGCCCGGTCAGCTCCATTTCTCCCGCAACGTTCAATCTGCGGGGTCGTTTACCGCTGGCTAAAATGATGGCTTTTCCCTGATATTTATCCCCTGATTCGGAGATGACCTCAAAACCGCCTTCAAATTGCTTGATTTGCGTTACTTTCAGCCCTATTTTCTGATCGATGGGAAATTGATTTACCTGTTTCTGAAACTTGGAAATCAGCTCGTCTCCCTCGATGAACTGATAGCCCATGTAATTTTCCACGCCATTCGTCCAGTTCACCTGTCCGCCGATATCACTGCTGATAAGCAGAGTCTTGAGTAATTTACGAGCGGCATAAACCGCCGCCGTCATCCCTGCGGGACCACCACCCACAATGATTAATTCGTACATAAGGACCTCCTGATTGAGGCTGATTTGCAGGTTTACTGGCACCATTTTTCACTTTATATTTTATAGTAAATATATACAATAGTTGTTAAATTATTCGGATATTTATTACAAATATATATAATATGCGTCAATGTAAATAATTTCAGGACGAATATAGAAGCTTCGGATGAATGTGGCACTTCTCTAAAGGCATACAGGTTAGTCCACGACCGTCCAGAACTACCGGTTTGTCATTTCTGTCCCGTTATGCACGGGATTTTACTTCGGCAGGAATCCATATCATTCCGTCTGGATACCGGCTTTCGCCGGTATGGGGATGATGGCGGGTTGAGCCCGCTCTATAGAATTACCGGATCCTTGTTATCGTCTTCTGAATATCAGACGGGCTGGCACATATATAATCCGGGGCTGAATCAATGATTTCCTCTCTAGTCCCGTATCCATAAGTGACGCCGATCGTTCTTATCCGGTTTGTTTTTCCGGCTTCAATATCTTCTTTTCTGTCACCAATCATTACGGTTTCCTCAGCGGTTAAATTCCGGTCACTTAAAATGAATTCGATGAGCTTAGCTTTGTTGTCAAAACGTCCCTCCAGTTCTGCCCCGAAGATTCCATTAAACCATGGTGAAAGCTGGAAATGGTCGACAATTCTCTCTGCAAAACTCTTCATTTTAGAAGTGACGACATATAATCTATAAGAGTCTTTATGTAATGATGATAAAACCTCTGGGATTCCCGGATAAACCTTATTTTCAAAAAGCCCGACCTTTGAAAACCGTTCGCGGAAGATAGCCACAGCTCTTTCAATGAGAATCTCGTCATCGGAACAAAGAAGTTTGCTGAATGCGATGCGAAGCGGCGGTCCAATTAAATCATTCATTTTAATTTCCGCCGGATAAGCCCGGTTGAGTCTTTGAAAAGCGTAGTGATAGCACTTTTCAATACCTTCTTTAGAGTCGGTAATTGTGCCATCTAAATCAAAGAATACGTTTGAGAGCATTGTAATAATAATTCCTACAATGTGTTTGTAGCATATTAACATCTGCTTCAGCTGATGTAAAGCTATTCACTAAGTTTCCTTTCTCCTGCCTGATGCGCTAACATATACACATGAACAACTTCAGAACCTACGGTACTACGCCGTTCAATGTCGCCGTAATTCACGGCGGCCCCGGTGCGCCCGGTGAAATGGCTCCGGTGGCTCGTGAACTCTCCTTAAAAATAGGTGTTCTGGAACCACTGCAAACATCCAATTCTATTGACGGACAGTTGGCAGAATTAAAAACCACGCTGGAAAAATCCGGCAATCCGACGGTCATTTTAGTCGGGTTTTCCTGGGGCGCCTGGTTAAGCTATATCTTTGCCGCCAGATATCCTTTGATGGTAAAAAAGCTTATCCTCATTGGTAGCGGCCCTTTTGAAGAAAAATACGCTGCCAAAATCATGGCAACCCGCCTCAGCCATCTTAACGCGGATGAAAAGAAAGAAACCTTATCCTTATTAGCCGCTCTCAATTCCGGCGGCATGAGGGATGACAGCTTTGCCAGGTTCGGAGCATTAATGGACAAGGCCGACTCTTACAACCCGCTGCCTCATGCTTCCGAGGTCTTACCGTGCAGTCCGGATATTTATCAGCAGGTCTGGGGAGAAGCCGGTAAACTCAGGAGCAACGGGGAATTACTAAACCTAGGCGAAAAAATAGAATGTCCGGTAGTGGCGATCCACGGCGATTACGACCCTCATCCTGCCGAGGGTGTGAAAGAACCGCTGGCCTGCGTTATTAAAGATTTCCGCTTCATTCTGCTGAAAAACTGCGGCCATCACCCCTGGCTGGAACGGCAGGCGAAACAACAATTTTACGATGTCTTGAGACGGGAAATCAGGTAGAACGAATGCTTTGCCTGTTGATCAGAGCTTTCGTGAGTTGAAAATCTGTCTCCAGATTCAGCCAAAAACGCGCCGGTATCTCCGGCATTACTTCTTCGAGTTGTAATGCAGTCTCTACTGTAATTGCTTTCTTTGCGTTAATAATCTCATTGATTGCGTTCAATGGTCGTTCCATGTGTCTGGCCAGTTCTTTTTGAGAGATGCCACGCGCCTCAATCTCCTCCAGGAGAAATTCACCCGGCGGAATGGCGATATTAGGATATGCGCTTGTCTTAGTCACCATGATAGTCCTCCACATCCACAATACGTACTTTATCCTCTTTTATCTTTTCAATAATCAGTCGATAATTTGCGGTGAGAATTATTGCGTACTGTCCTGAACGGTTTCCTTTTAAGGGATGGAGCTTTAAAGCCTGAAACCCGTAAAGTTGTGTGAATTTTTCCACTGCTCTCAAGATTGCCAACCGCTGGATATACTTCCGTCCGATTGGTACACCGAAAAGCCGGCAGGCTTCTGAAAAACTCAAACTGGCATCAATTAGACGATTTGAAGAAAAATCTAACTCCACCCTTACACCCTATGGCTTAATATTGCAACAATATAGGTATGTTTGTCAAGGCCCGGCGAATGTATTATTAGACATCTGTCAGCTGCTTTGTTACACTTCTCAGTAACGATACCTATGAGGAATTAAAATGGATAGTATTTTCTCCGACCGTATCTCTGATGTGCCCAGGTCGTTTATTCGCGAAATATTAAAGGTCACGCTCGATCCGACAATTATTTCTTTTGCCGGCGGACTGCCAAACCGTAAATATTTTCCTGTTGAAGAACTTAAAAAAGCCACAAACAAAGTTTTCGATACCATGGGCAGGGACGTCTTACAGTATAGTGCGTCTGAGGGTTTTTCGGGCCTGCGCGAAATGATTGCTGAGCGGTATCGTGAAAAGAAAAACCTGGATATATCCGCCGAAAACATTTTGATCACAAACGGTTCTCAACAGGGATTGGATCTGATGGGCAAAATCCTGATTAACGACGGCGACGACATCATTATTGAAGAGCCGGCATATTTAGGGGCAATCCAGGCCTTTTCCATCTTTAAACCGCGGTTTAATCCGGTGGTGCTTACCGAAGAAGGTTTGGATATCAAGCAATTCAAATCGGTAATGGCTGCAAGAAAGCCGAAATTGATGTACACCGTGCCGAATTTTCAAAACCCGTCGGGGATTTCTTATTCGGAGAAAATACGGTTTGAAATGGCCGATATTATTAAGGGTACTAAAACTTTGCTGATTGAAGACGACCCTTACGGCGACTTGCGGTATTCCGGAAGTGCCAAATCATCGTTTAAGACGATATTGCCAACCAATACTATATTATTTGGTTCGTTTTCCAAGACGGTTGTCCCCGGTTTCCGTCTGGGGTGGGTTGTGGCGCCGCATGATATCATGGAGAAATTGATTGTCGCCAAGCAGGCGGCAGACCTGCACACGACACATTTTACGCAGTGCATTCTCTATCAATATATCAAGGACAACGATATCGACGCGCATATCGGGAAAATCAAAGAAGCCTACGGTAAGCAGGCGAAAGCGATGCTGGAAAGCATCAAGCGATATTTCCCCTCCGGTGTTGCTCACACCACACCCGAGGGCGGGATGTTTCTATGGGTGACGTTGCCCGAAAATACTTCATCGAGAGACCTGCTTGACTTGGCGATAAAAGACAAAGTGATTTTTGTGCCCGGCGACCCTTTCTATGTGAACCGGCATGAAACGAATACATTGCGGCTCAATTTTTCCTGCACGGATGAAGAAACGACTGAGATTGGCATCAGGAATTTAGGCAAAGCGATGGAGCAATTGCTGCAGAATTAATGCGAGCCTGATTATTCGGTTTCTTTCTTCAAAGCATTAGAAATTGAATTTGCCCAGGCGATGATAGCATTCCAATCACGGAAATCGCCTTGCATATCCGGGTTTTTCTTGAAAAAATACCTCTCAAAGAAATTCAGCTTTTTCATATTAATGGAGCCGTGAAAAACAGCTATGTCGCGTGGTTTAATACGGTCTATCACAGGTTTCAACGACTTGGGAAAACGCTTCCCTTTGACCAATTGTAACGGATCGCCCTTACCCAAAGGACCACTGTAAAACAGCCACGTAGGTTTTTCCGCCAGCAGGTTCTGCTTTTTCTTGAGAAAAGACACCGCGTCTGCCCGCCAACGAAACATGTAAGCCGCGCTGCCCACTACAAAGGCATTGTATAGGCTTAAGTCCCTGACGCCTTTTACCGGTGAAATGTCAACCTGCAAACCCGATTGGCGCAGAGTCTCGCCGATTTTCTCAGCAATCCCGGTTGTCGCGCCGTATTTGGAAGCATAAGCCACAAGTACCCTGGTTTCCATGTGAATTAGTCCTCCTTTTATCGCAATATTTTACCGATACACACTAATTTAACGAACCGAATTTACTCTTTGAAAGTAATCGGGCCTTGCCGGTTGCCGTGCTTTTCGAAGTAGACTAAATCCTGCAGCTTTTTCCGGGTATGCACCGGCGTTTCGGCCGGATAACTGATGGCCAGAATCGTAATCAGTTTTTTCGTGAACGGAATACCGAGAATTTTCTTGATGCCGCCGGGTATGTTCGGGTTTATCCAACAGGCTCCCAATCCCAGGTCATGTGCGGCCAACCAGATGGCATAAGCCGCGATCGCACCGTCTTGCGCAGGCAAAGCAGTCCGTAACCGGTCAACAACCACCGCGATTGCTAATGGTGCTTCATTCAAAAAAGGCCCAAGATTAAATGACCGGGAGATTCTCTTCTTGATAGCCGGGTCGGTAATGACGATGAATTCCCAAGGTTGCGAATTAACGGATGACGGCGCCCAGCGCGCCGCTTCAAGCAGTTTTTCAATCAATTCGGGCGGCACCGGCTCCCTGGTATAGCGGCGGATAGACCTTCTCGTCCTGATAGCTTCCAGTACTTCCACACCCACCTCCCAATGCATTTCGCTCTGAGTCCTTTCACGGAAGGACGAAGGGTCGACATCCCTACATTACCTTCCAATCCCTCTCAATCTCCCCCGTCGTACCTCCGGGACTATAGCCCTTAATACATTTACTTCGTAAAGTACCTTGTAAAGGGAGAGGCTAACAATTTCCATCCTTTTCCCTCGAAAATAGGCTACCTGGAAAATAGGAAGATTATTTTTCGACAACCATGGCCATACCCTGGCCGCCGCCGATGCACATGGTGATGAGAGCGTTCTTCCAGTTCTCGTGCTTCATTTCGTACATGGCAGTAACCAGCATTCTAGCACCGGTTGCGCCGATAGGATGCCCCAGGGAAATACCGCTGCCATTGGGGTTGGTGTTATCCAGTGTCAGTCCTAATTCCCGCATGGAAGCGATTGCCTGGACGGCAAATGCCTCGTTCAATTCAACCACGGCAAGGTCTTTTACCGTCATGCCCGCGCGCTGCAATGCCTTTCTAGAGGCGGGAATCGGACCTAAACCCATATAAGCCGGGTCGACGCCGCCGCCGGCGTAGGATTTGATCGTGACCCAAGGTTCCAAACCGAGTTCTTTGGCCTTGGCGCGGGACATGACCAGCACTGCCGCCGCCGCATCGTTAATGCCGGAAGAATTCCCGGCGGTGACGGTGCCGTCTTTCTTGAAGACGGGGCGTAATTTCGCCATCTTTTCCATCGAGGTTTCCATCGGCCGTTCATCGGTATCGAACACGATCGGTTCTTTACTGCCCTGCGGCACGATGACCGGGACGATTTCTTCCTTGAATTTGCCGGCTTTGATGGCGGCACGCGCTCGCTGATGGCTGATAAGGCTGATCTGGTCCTGTTCTTCGCGGGTAATCTTGTATTTGGCGGCAATCGCTTCGGCTGTGTTGCCCATATGGTATCCGCCGAATATTTCCCATACGCCGTCATAAACCATCATATCGACAATCTCATCTTTGGCGCTCACGCTCATGCGGTAGCCGAATCTGGCTTTGGGCAGTAAATAAGGAGCGGAAGACATGCTTTCCATGCCGCCGGCAACCACGACATCGGCGTCGCCGCATTGAATTGCCTGAGCTGCCAACATAATCGCTTTCAATCCGGAGCCGCAAACGATGTTAATCGTATAAGCATTGGTTTCTTTAGGCACACCGGCATACATCATTGCCTGACGGGCTACGTTTTGTCCCTGTCCGCCTTGAAGAACACAACCCATGACCACTTCATCAACCTGCACTTCTTTCAGGGACGCATCCCAATTACAGGCTTTCTGTTCTACTTCGCAAACCGCTCCCTTTAGTGCATCCGGCCCGACATCCAGCAGTTTCTGGGACGTCTTCGGGCGGAGTCCGGCTCTTTTCAGGGTTTCTTTGATAACCAGCGAGCCGAGTTGCACTGCGGAAACGTCCTTCAGCGTGCCACCGAAGGTACCGATAGCGGTTCGGGCGCCGCTGACTACCACGACATCATTGCTCTTCAAATCAATTTCCTCCTCATTTAATAGCGCAATTGCATATTATCATTTTTTCAGATTGATTGAACAGGTTTTGTGTTATCCGAAGCCGGCGGAATTGGCGTATCTTTCTTGACCCATCGGGTGTTCTTTATCATCCATGGCACAGTAATCAGTAGCACAATGATACTGATAAATTGAGCCTGGTGCAAACTGAAGAAAAATGGATTGCCGTCACGCAGAAAATCGATACCCAGCCGCCATGCCGCATAGAGCGCCAGATAAAGTACGAAAAGCGAGCCATTCGGCTTCAACTTGTTTCTCAGTCTCAGCAATACCACAAAGATAATCACACAAAAGATAATTTCGTAAGCCACGGTAGGTTGGCAGGGAATTCCAAAGTTCCAGCCCTCGCTCTGGGGGTCGGTGTAGACCAGACCCCACGGCAAATTTGTGGGAATGCCGTAGCAGCAGCCGTTGCAGAGACATCCCAATCTACCGATTGCTTGAGCCATGATTGCCGCCGGTGCAATCAGGTCGAAGATATAGCCCATTTTCACTTTAACGAGTTTGAAATAGATCCAGATTCCCAATGAAGCGCCCAGTAGGGCGCCGTAAATAGTCAGTCCGTCCCCGCCGACAATTAATCCCGGATGTTGCAGGTAGTTAATGACCTTTCCCGAGGCGGCAAGGTCGGGGTGAAAAGTGGCAACTACAGTATCATCGATGATATGGAGCAAGCGCGCGAAGATGAGTCCCGACGGAATACCCACCAGCGCCATCGACAAGATCGTATCGGTGGAAATCTGAGCACCCTTTTTTACCTGTAGCCACATCCAGAATATCAGCCAGACCACCGCCAGGGCAAGAAACATCCCGTACCAGCGGAAAGCAAACGAACCGATGTAGCCGATGACAGGATTGACGCCGAAATTAATCAACTGTTATCCCCAATCAACATTATTCGTTATTTATACTTTAACGTAAAACGGGTGGTTTTGTCTTGCCAGCTATTTCCCCCTCTATCTGGCTTTCCCCTTGAGCCCACAGGTAAAATACTTTCGCTTAAAAGCGAAACGTACACAAGTGGGGAAAGGACTAACCAATGCCCCCTTTCTCCAAACTCTCTCCTACAAAGGGGAGAGAGGGCTATCCTACCACCCCGGTTAGTTCCCTCTCCATAAGAATGGGAGAGGGTGATTCTCCCTCCCTTTCAGGGAGGGATTGAGGGAGAGTGACAATTTCGACAGGCAAAGCCAAGAGGGCTAAGCCGGAAGTCGCAACTGGAGGTACTTTTCTGAGTTAATTCGAAGAAAACGTAGAGAGGGGGGACTAGATTCTTCACTTCGTTCTGAATGACAACACAACCTTGTCATTCCGTAATTGATACGGAATCCAGTCTATCTCCATTCCAGCGAAGGCTGGAATCCAGACCCTTAATCTCTTGCTCCATCCACCCTTGGGCAGTCTTTTCATTAATCTCTATTGCCATCTCAACCCCGTGTTTGGCAATTTCAAGAAGACGTTTGGAACGAATTCTAACTTTTCGTGATTCTTCTACCTTTCTTTTAATTGTTAATTGAAGGGCATTTGGAATCAAGGGGATAGGAAAATTAAAAATTTATTTATCATCTAGCCAATAGCTAACCCATTTATCAATTGGATCGACAGCTGCATTTGATTGTTTCCATAATATGGGTAAACTGATACTTTCTGGTTGGGAATTTAATATCCCTTCTGCTTTTCGCGAGTGATAGCTGATTCAATGCTGCCAGTCTGTTCATAATACACAATCATGTGTACTTGATATCTTTTTGTGAAACTCTCCACTAAATCATTTTTATGCTGCCATGTACGGCCCAGAAGGTCGCTGCTTACTCCAGTATAAAGCGTGCCGTAAGGTTTACTGGCGAGGATATAAACACAATACAATTTTTCATGCATTTCAATACTCGTAATCAGACCATTTACCTGAACGACAATGTTTGATGGATTCCCTCCCGTTGGGGAATATGTACAAGGCACGATAGGCTTTCGCGGGAAAGACTATATGGTCGGGGATTTTAGTGAGGCAGCTAAATATATGTCTCTTTGGTAAACCCACCTTTCTTCAAAGGTAACAATATTTGCTTCACTGAATACATTTTCTCATTAAAAAAGACCTGCACAAGCCAGCGTTCATTATCAAACTCATTGTGCACATTAGTATATTCAAATTGGTTATGACAATTACCGCAAACAACTAGAATATTCTTCGGGTGATGACCCATTTGGGGATTAAGATGGTGTACTTCAAAATATGGTTGGTTATCTCTTCGGAGAAACCAAAAATCGCATATTTGGCAATGCCCTTGATAGATTTTAGAGAGCAAAGTACGAAGATTGGCTGGCAGATTTTCTCGTGACCGTGTAGAAATCTTTTTTATATACTGGCGCTCTGCTGGTAAAGAATTGATAGCTAAACGTTGATATTCATTGATCACAACTTCACTTTCATCTGAAAGAGTCCATTTAGCAAGAGTTTTAACCTTATTGGAAGCCTCAATTTCATTTCCGGCACTATCGAAGTCCTCTTGTAAGTTCTTAGTAGTCAAGAGAAACTCCTTTTCTGGAATCAACCGATAGATAAAGTGTTCTTTATCGAGGAACTGAACTACCACTTCCTCACCTCTTTTAATGTTGTTTTGTACAAACCATTCTTTCAGGCCACCAATTCGGCATTCACATGTGCTGCTATTATAAGAGGAATAACGTTTTGGCCGAGGCACAGCTGAATCACTCAAATATACTTCGATATCCTTGTTTTCTTTGGGAAAACTTTCTGTTAAACCCACTGGAATAGCCAGTAAACCCTTGTCAATTCGGCTCTGAGTGATCGTTATTGTTGCATGGTTGTATGTTATATCGCTTTGTAACCTAACAACATTGGATGAAATCTTCACCATATATTCTCCTAGGAACAAATAACTATTAATGAAAGAGATATATTAGATTATCATTCGCCCCTAATCTTATTCATCACAAGTTCGCCTTATTTATCACTTTTTTGATGCCAATCAAGAATGTTCTCTAACATATCCTTAGCCATAAATTTACGGTTATACCGCAAAGTCGACTTTTCTTCCGGCCATTTTAATATTAAGTCGTAGTATACTCCTTCTTTCCTAGGATTAAAATTTACAATATACACCTCACTATTGGGGAGATAATCCAAACCGAAAGCAAAAGCCTCGATATTCATAATCGCGTCAATCAGTGTAATTCTCGTGTTCTTGTCCATATTCCTTCCCTGAATTATACGGCAGTGATATCCTTCCCTGATTGACTCTACCAGCGTCATCTCACACGTTTCAGTGTAGGTTGTCAAGAATTATTTATAAAATATTGGTTGAGATTATTTTGTATGATGAAAAACTCCTTTCATCATTTGGAGAGTGGGATTTCACTTGATTATTAACACGATGCATTAATATTTACTGTTAATGTCTCATTTATTTCCCCAGCAATCCTTCCGGTAGAATCTGAGCGGTTATTACCTCTCAAGAATGACAATTTCCTGTTTACTCCTGTTCTTTTCATCCCCTATAATGGCACTTACCCATCATTCGAAACTGGGAACCCTTTTTATCCTGAGCTACAATCGTCGGAGCGTTTCAAAATAAGGTAGAGGAGCACGCGTTGTATTCATTAAAAATACTGAAAAACGAATCAGCTTCAATTATACCTTTTGTTTTTCACATTATGGAAAATAGAGACCCATAATTAGCCTCAAACCATGAACAATAGAATTTAAATATTTGTATGTTTTTACAAAACGAATACCGGAGACCTCAGGGTGAGTTGCAACGAAATACTATTACCGTTAAAGTAAAATGTACGACGTACTTCTGGAGGCCAGAGCCGGAAGTAATTCGCATAGTTTTTCGCAGCAAAGTATAGGAGTCTTTCGAGGTAGAGTATCCGAAGCACATTAACAACTGAACGCTGAAAGCTGATCCCTATCTCCCCAATAATCCTTCCAGTAGAATCTTCGCCACTTTCTTGTCGAGGGGCTGATTGTTGTTACCGCATTTGGGGGACTGAATACAACTGGGACAGCCCTCGTCGCAGGGGCACTCTTTGACCGTCTCCAGTGTCACCTGCCACAGTTGCTCGATAAGTTCGAAGCCTTTTTCGGCGATACCGACGCCGCCCGGATGTCCGTCGTAGATAAATATCTGTGGTAGGCCGGTATCCGAATGAATAACCGTCGACACTCCGCCGATATCGTTGCGGTCGCACAAGGCGAACAACGGCAGAATCCCAATGGCGGCGTGTTCCGTGGCGTGCAAACCGCCGGCGAAATCCAATTGGTCGCTGTTTATGCGCGAGGCAGTTCTCTCCGGCAGGTCGAACCATAGCGCAATTGTCTGGAAGGTCTGCGGCGGTAAATCCAGCGCTTCATCGCCCAGAGTCTCATCCGTAAATTGCGTTTTTCTCTTATAACCCAACACGGTGGTGGTCACTTCCACTTCGCCGAGGTAAACTTTGACGTGTCTGGTTTCCTTCGTGCGCAGTGTGCTTAAAATATGCAGGTCGGTCAATTCTTTGGTCTGGGTGTAGTAGTTGGTTTGTTCAGGGTTACAATAGGCCGTATGCGTCGCCAGGTCTAATTTGGTGACGAGATAAGTTTCTCCCTGGTGGAGGTAAACCGCACCGGGATGAATTTGAAAGAATGCAATCCCCGTTTCCACGGTTTCCAATAAAGCACCGGTGGAGGTATCGATTAAGGAAAAATTCTCGCCGGAAGTGGAACGGATGTTGATATCCTGCGCCGGATAAGAGATACTGGCGGAAAGATACCACTTGTTGCGGCGTTCTTTGAGGACACCGCGTGCGGCTAATTCGTCCCGCTCTTTGACTAAAGCCGGACCGAAATAGCTTTCATCCGCCTCCGTCAACGGCATTTCCCAGGCGGCGCATAAGAGATGCGCCCGTAAAATGTAAGGGTTGGAGGGATTCACCAACGCGTTCTCGAAGTTTTTACGGAAGAAGAAGTCGGGATGCCGCATGAAATACTGATCGAGGGGATTATCCCGCCCGATGAGAAAACTCAACGATCGCTGCTTGCCGCGTCCGCTGCGTCCGGCCTGCTGCCAGGCGCTGGCAATGCTGCCGGGGTAACCGGTTAGAATCGTGGCATCCAAATCACCGATATCGATGCCCAGTTCCAGGGCATTGGTGGCGACGACACCCAACAGCTTGCCGGAAAAAAGGTCGCGCTCGATTCGCCGGCGGTCCTCGGCCAGATAACCGGCGCGGTAGGGTTTGATACGCTTGGCCAAGGCAGGTTTAATCGAGCCCAGCTTGTCCCGCGTGTAGGTGTAGATTAATTCTGTCAATCGGCGGGTGTTGGCGAAAACCAGCGTGCGGACGTCACGTTCCAGCAATTCCGTAAACAGGTTGGTCGCTTCGGAATTGGCGCTGCGGCGTGCGGTCTTCCCCTCGTCGATCAAAGGCGGATTCCAGAAAACAAAATCCTTGCCGCCGTGCGGCGCGCCGTCATTATCCACGATAACAAACGAGAGGCCGGTTAATTCTTCTGCCAGTTCGCCGGGGTTTGCCACAGTAGCCGAACAGAGAATGAATTGCGGTGCGGCACCGTAAAGGCGGCACAATCTGCGCAGTCGCCGTATTACCCCTGCCAAATGCGAACCGAAGACGCCGTGGTAAGTGTGGGCTTCGTCGATGACTACATATTTCAGCGATCGTAGAAACCGCGACCATTGCTGGTGGTTGGGGAGAATACCGACATGGAGCATATCCGGATTGCTGAGGATAATGCGGGCATTCTTCCTGATTTCCCCTCTCTCGGAAGGCGGGGTATCGCCGTCAAAGGTCGCAAAAGCATTCGGATTGAACAGATCAGGACAGAAATCTTCTTGTAAAGTCCGTAATTGATCTTGTGCCAGGGCTTTAGTGGGGAAGAGATACAACGCCCGTCCGTCAGGTTGATTTAAAAGTGTCTGGAGCACCGGAATATTGTAACAAAGAGTCTTGCCGCTGGCGCTGGAGGTGACGACAATCACGTTTTTCCCCTCAACAGCTTGATTGATCGCTTCCGCCTGGTGCGTGTAAAGAGGTGAAAAGTTTTGAGTCCGAAGACATTCTTCGAGATTCGGGGAGAGTGGTTTATCCAGTTCGGCGAAACGGGCGTCACGCGGGCGGATATGCTCGATGTGAGCGATCTGTCCGTAGTAGGTGGGTTGGGAAACTAAATAACTGAGGAAAGCCGAGGTATCCATGCCGCCCCTCTTTTAGGATAAAATTTGGTGAATTTTATCTGGATTCCTATACATTTATTTCATAAAGTACTGCGGTCAAAGTACGGAATGACAATAAGCTAAAAAACCGAGATAAACTCCGTTTCGCAATTGAGCACTTCAACGTCCAAACGGGTGGTCTCGATATATTCCACAATACGGGAAATCATTTCGTTGGCGTGGCGGTTATCGTTACTGACGCAGCAGACGCCGATGGTGGCAATTTGCCATTTATCGCCGTTTTCCACTTCCGCCGCGGAAACATGGAATTTGTCGCGGACACGGGCGAGAATGGACTGCACCACCATTCTTTTACCCTTGAGGGTTTCATTTTCCGGAATCCGCAGGTCGATTTTACAAACACCGATATTCATCGTTTCGTGTAACCTTGTTACCAACAGTTCGAAAGTAACTGGCTAATTAAAAGACTACTTTTCCGGCGGTTCTTCACTAGCCTGGTATTTGAATTTGGCGCGCTCAGCGACAATCGAGAGCAATGTGGCAGAAACCCCTCTGGGCTGGTACATGCCTATTTCCCATTCGCTGATGGTTTGCTGGCGTGTACCGAGTTGTTCCGCCATCTCATTTTGAGTTAAATTAAGATGTGTCCGCAAAGCGCGAATCTTGTCGCCGTCCCATTTCTTTTGCTTCTTTTGGATATTGCTCATATGGGAATTCTACACGAATTAGTGTAACAACGTCAATAATGAATTTTGTCATCGGCCTGTATTGATGATAGAATGCGTTTGTCGGAGGAAAAACCATGCGGATAGTCTATATGGGCACGCCGTACTTTGGAATTCGCCCTTTAGTAGAACTGGCAGGTAATGGGTATAACATCGTCGCAGTCTATACTCAACCCGACAGGCCGATGGGCCGGGGTCGTGTTGTTGATGAGCCACCGGTAAAAAAAGCGGCATTAAAGCTTAACCTGAATGTGATACAACCGGAGAATCTGAAATCGACGGAAGAAATAACGCGATTGGCCGAGTTAAAACCGGATGTGATAGTGGTAGCAGCTTACGGACAAATTCTTCGTCAGACAGTGCTGGATATCCCTCCGTTCGGGTGTATCAATATTCACCCCTCACTTTTACCGGTATACCGCGGTATGTCACCGATACCCTCGGCAATCCTGAACGGTGATGAATTCACGGGTGTCAGCATTATGCTTTTGGATAAAGGCGTAGATACCGGCCCTATTCTGGAAAGGGCACAGATTCCTGTTGCTACGCAGGACGATACCGGTTTATTGATGGAAAAGCTATCCCGGCTCGGCGCTCAATTACTACTGGATGCTTTGCCCAGATGGTTCAACAAAGAGCTAACCCCCCAACCACAAAATAATGCTAATGCCACCTACACCAAGACGCTAACTAAAGATGCGGGGAAAATAGATTGGCATTTATCGGCAATGGAACTCTGGCGACGCATCCGCGCTTATCAGCCCTGGCCGGGGTGCTACACTCAATGGCAGGGGAAGCAATTGAAAATAATTGAAGCGGTGCCGCTGGCAGGAGAAGAAGATACTAGACCGGGAAAAGTGGTTGCTATTAAACATGAGTCGGCGGCGTTCGGGATTGGATGCGGAGACGGAATTCTGGGTGTAATCAGATTACAACTGGAAGGGAAAAAAGTGATGACAGCTGAGGAGTTTTTACGCGGACAGAAGCAAATATTAGGAGCGATACTGGGGTAAAAAGGATTGTTCAAAAAGAGTATGCCTGTCTTTCTGAGATTATCGTTGAGATAAACTCAAGGGCTTTGTGGAAGTACCCAAAGAATCTTGCGATTCACATGGAGACCCTTCACTTTGTTCAGGGCGAGAGTTGTGGCCGTCTAATCAAGGAGATATTGAATTGACTTTACCGGATGATTTAAGCAAGTTCGAGGCTTTGAGGGAAATAATCGCGAAGTTAAGGGCGCCGGACGGTTGTCCCTGGGATCGTAAACAGACACATGCCTCTTTGCGGGAGACCTTCCTGCAAGAATGTTACGAGGTATTAGAAAGTTTGGATGAAGGCGATGCCTATAAATTACGTGAAGAAATGGGCGACTTGCTGCTGCATATCGTTTTACAGGCGCAGATTGCCGAAGAATCGGGCGAATTCAAGATTGATGATGTAATAAAGGGAATAAATGAGAAGCTGATACGGCGTCATCCGCATGTCTTCGGCACAGCGCAGGTGAAAAACGCCGAAGAAGTCTTGCATAACTGGCAGGAACTGAAACAAGCCGAGAAGGATAAAAAGGGTAATAACGATTCTCTGATTGCCAGCGTGCCTAAGAATCTACCGGCTTTAAGTTATAGCCAGGAAATCCAGCGTCGCGTGGCGCAAGTTGGATTCGATTGGGAAAACGATCGGGGCGTGATCGAAAAACTGGCGGAAGAAGTCGGGGAATTTCAGCAAGCCGCCACCGGGAAAGAGAAAGCCGATGAATTCGGCGATATTATGTTTACGATGGCGAACATTGCCCGCCGACAGGGTATCGAACTGGAAGTAGCTTTAAGAGAAGCAAATCAAAAATTCTATAAACGTTTCATTTATATGGAAGAAGTCTGTAAAAAGCGAAGAATTAAAATAGGCGACCTGTCTTTTAACGAGCAGAATGCCCTCTGGGACGAAGCCAAGAAGAAGACAAAGAAATAGGGTTGATTCCGGCTGTGATATTTAAGGCGGTTCCCGTTTTTCAACTATTTCGCGTTTTTCTGTGACTTGCCACCCGAAACTTGAAAGCGATTGGCGAAGGCATGTAACTCTCGCGCTGTTCCTTCTCCCTGCATCGGCACACCGTGACCGGACGCCAGTACACGCGGTTCGAGCGCAGCGATGGTTGCAATGGAATTTTTCGCCAATTGCTTGTTCAGGGTCGAATACCACGGTGGGCCGGAGATTCTCTGTTTATTTATCCGCAAACTCCATAATAAGAATCCCCAGAAAGAGTTGATATCAGCAGTCACAACGGCGTCGCCGGTGATCAGGACCCGGTCGCCAGGCCGGAAGAAAGCAACCTGTCCCGGCGTGTGACCGGGTGTGGGAATGCTTTCCCAGTCCGGGAGGCCGGGAACAGGGACACCCGGATCGAACGCCTTTACAACATCTTTAAGGCTGGTCCCTGAAAGCATCGAAGCGACCCGTCGACGTGGTATGATGCGAAGCAACGGGAGGACAATCCAGCGGTCAAGGGGATTAGCATACTTCTCGAAAGTCGGAATGTCTGCAGCGATTGCGACCGGCAATTCGTCGGGATGAACGTAAACCGGACAGCTCCAAATACGTACAAGTTCGTGTACTGATCCCGCATGATCAGGGTGGGAATGAGTTAAAAGGATTAAAGCCGGCGGGATGTTCGCTCCGAATATCGACTCCGCCGCTTTTCGGATCAACCCGCTGCAATTCACTGATGCGGCATCAATTAAAACCCACGACGAGCCGGACCGTACGAAAAATACGTTAGATCGATCGATGCCTTTCCCCACCTCCATGAAGTACACGCCCGGGGCTACCTCATGGAGCAGGCTTTGGTTGTTTCCCTTCTCTGCTTTATTCAATTTACTCATTAACGTTCTCCTTCCTTATTATTTTTACGAAGGCTTCTATATTGACGGAAAAGGTAGTTGCATTATACCCCGAAATTTCATGTCCGGATAGCAAACTGCTCGATATTACCTGTTTAATATACAAAAAACAACAAATGGTATATAAAAATAGCTAATATTAATTAAATAATTATAAAATATAAAAAATAGTAATATAACTATTGACAAATTAAATTATTGTGTATATAATAAAGAAAATCAGGAGGAAAATATGCAGAAATTATTTAATGAATGCCCTTCCTGCGGCGGTCAATTGGTCATTACCGAATGTAAATGTCCCGCTTGTCAATTGGAATTACGCGGTGAATTTCAGTTAGGGCAGTTATCCTCTCTTTCAGAAGAGGCGCTGACTTTCATAAAAGTTTTCCTGTCCGCACGCGGTAATCTTACCGAGGTGGAAAGAGTGCTCGGTATTTCCTATCCCACCATCCGTAATAAATTGGATGAAATAAATAATGCCCTTAATCGTTCCGACGCTGCCGACGAACTACGCTTGAAAAAATTGAACAATTCACCGGAAACAAAACCGGTATCAGCCGAAGAAACTAGAAAAGATATTTTACAGCAGGTCGCAGATGGTCTATTATCACCGGCGGAAGCCGTTCAGAAACTTCGTGAAGCACAGGGGTAAAGAAAATGGCAAAGGTAGAGCAAACCTGGTCGGCAGATGCGTTTGATGCCATCAGCATTAAAGTTCAACGGGGAAAATTCGTTATCCAGGGAACCGATAGCGACCAGGTTAAATTGGAAGGCGATATTGCTGCGAGGTACTCCAAAAATCTGGAATTAGGGCCAGAGGAGCGTTGGTTAAAGATTTACACCTCCTGGATATATGGCGAGACGCAATTTACCCTGCAACTACCGAGGTCTAAAATCTGGACAATCGATCTTTTTTCCGGAAGGGCGCAATTTAAAGCCGAGAATGTTCAGGCTCGTATGCATTTATGGCTTGGTAGCGGTGAAGTCCAAATCGAGAATTGCCGCGGCGCCTTTTCCGTAACCTCAGGTAACGCGGAGGTTAAAGTAAAACGCTTTATCGAAGTTATCACTCCTGAGGTCCCGCCGCTGCCCAAGGAAGAACGGCATATCAGAATGGACGACCCGGAAAGTTGGGGAGAGTGGGGAGAGGAATGGGCACAATGGGGAGGGGAAATCGGGGAAAAGTTTTTACGGGGATTTTTCGGAAACACCACGGGACAAAATCCCGGGGTAAATATACAAACCGGTAAGGGTGATATGAACCTGGAAGATGTTAACGTTAAAACATGTATTGCCAGGATGGCCAAAGGCGATGCGAGGTTGAAGCGGGGAAGGGTAGTGAACCTTGATATAAAGGTTGTCAGCGGGGATGTTGAGTGTGAATCATGTTTGCCTGTGGGAGACTGGACAATCAGATCAAATCGAGGTGATATTCGTCTCGCTTTACCGGCAGATACTACCGCACGCTTGGATTTGACGACCCGGCATGGCGATATTCAATCTAAAACACCGCTGGTAAGCGTCACACGCCAGGGACCTGAATCATGGCATGGCAACAGGATGGTAGGCAGTATCGGGGCGAAAATAGAAGGTAAAATTCCACAAATTCGCGTATCTACATTAAGTGGGGATATCGAAATCAAGACACAACCGACAACCAGCCAGTATTACGAAAACCCTCCAATCGTGCCTCCAGTCTTTAGTCGGGATGAAGTATGTGACACGCCTTTGGCGGTATTAACGGCTTTGAGCGATGGCAAGATTAGTATCGATGAAGCCGAGCGATTATTGCGGGGTTTAAAAACATAAGAATAAATTTGAGCATTGACTCTCCCCTTAATGGAAGATATATATTGCACCGTGAAGCTGCCACTTCAAAGAATTAAGAACAATCAAAAAGGAATTATGGAGAAGGAATCATGAGTATTGTTTCAGCGAAAATGCTGACCAAGGTTTATGCCGGTAAAATCCGGGCTGTCGACAGTCTGGATTTAGAGATAGAAGCCGGACAAATATTCGGTTTTCTGGGACCGAATGGCGCCGGGAAGACTACCACGCTGCGTATGTTGGCGACGCTCATCCCCATCGATAGCGGTGAAGCCACCGTGGCCGGTCAGGATGTCCGGCGGCAGCCGGCGAAGGTACGCCGGCATATCGGCTATGTCGGGCAATTCGGCGGCGCCGATCCGCTGGCGACGGGTCGCGAAGACCTGATTTTACAGGGTCGACTCAACGGTATGAGTGCCTCGGATGTTAAGAAACGTACTGAAGAGCTTATCGATGTTCTAGACCTAAGGGAATTCGCTAACAGAAAAGGCAGCACCTATTCCGGCGGACAGAGACGTCGACTGGAAGTGGCTCTCGGTATCATGCACCGTCCGGAAGTGCTTTTCCTTGATGAGCCGACCATCGGTCTTGACCCGCAGAACCGGGCCAATTTGTGGGTGCAAATCCGGAAATTGCGCGATACCGGCACTACCATCTTTCTGACCACGCATTATTTGGAAGAAGCGGATGCGCTGTCAGATGAGTTGGCAATCATGGATCATGGGAAAATCGTTGCGCAAGGCACATCGCGAGAACTCAAACAGCAAATCGCCGGGGACAGCGTCCTTTTTAGTTTCAAAAATGACGGCGAAATCCTCGAGAAAGCGATTCGTATTTTCAAACAGCAACCCTATGTCCGTGAAGTGACGAAAGAAGGCGAACAGGTGCGTTTGTATGTCAAAGACGGTGCGGTATCTCTTCCGGAATTGCTGCGCTTGTTGGATAAAGAAAATATTGCAGTGAAAACGATGGCCTTATCCGAACCGACACTGGATGATGTATTTTTACGTAAGACCGGACGTTCGTTACGTGATACCGGTCCGAATGGCAAAGGAAATGGAGAATCCAGATGAAACCATTACGCGATATATCGTTATTGTTTAAGCGTGAATTTATTCACGCACTGCGTAACCCGACATGGTTAGTTGTCGGCTTGACCACGCCGTTACTCTACCTGGCTTTATATACGCCACTCCTGCAGAAACTGGCTGGCGGACCGGGATTTCCTACCAGTAACGTCCTGGATGTGTTTTTACCCGGGATGCTCGCCTACCTGGCCTTTATGAATGGCACCGGTGAAGGTTACGCTACTATTTTTAATCTGAAAGACGGGCAAATTGAACGTTTCCGGGTTACGCCGGCGAGTCGTGTCGCGTTACTGGTCAGCCCGATTCTGGCGGATATTGTCTGGATGTTTATCTTTATCATCATATTGATTGCGGTGGCGGTGCCCTTTGGCTTTCACGCTCACATCGCCGGTTTATTGGTTTCATTAGTGCTGCTGGCTTTGCTCGTCATGGTAATGGGAGCTTTTTCTGTGGCGATCGCGCTTATTAACAGGGAAATCAGCAGTTTCGCCGCAATTGTGAGTGGTGTCAGTCTCCCGGTCATGCTGCTTTCGGGTGTACTATTGCCTCTGAGCATGGCGCCTTCGTGGATGCGCGTAATAGCTCATTTCAACCCTCTTTATTATGTGGTCGAGGCTAATAGAGTACTCGCGACCGGAAATATTACGAATTTTACCGTCGGCCTGGCATTTCTGGTCACCGTCGGTTTAACTATTGTTACTTTCTGGTGGGCAACACGGATTTACCGGAAAGCGGTAGCGTAGATCGCTGAAAAAACGATAATTATTGAGGTGCAAAATTGATGGCTGCAGGACTTGAAATTAAAGACTCTGTTTTAAAAATAGATCACCTTTGCAAATCCTATATCAAAGGTAAATTGGTCAACGATAATATTTCTTTGTCCTTAGGGCATGGTGAGATATTCGGATTGCTGGGACCTAACGGCGCTGGAAAAACCACGCTGGTCAGTCAGATTATCGGGCTAGCCAAACCTGACTCCGGCATTATCACGATAGAAGGCGTTGATATTATCGCCAAACCCGGTCATACCCGTCAGGCCTGTTCATTTCAGGCGCAAACACAGGTACCGATCAACGGATTGACAGCAATGCAGGCCATCGAGCTCGTTGGGAGAGTACGGGGCGGTAATACAAAAAAAGTGAGATCACGAACACTTGAACTGCTGCACAATTTGGAAATGGAAGAATGGACGAAAAAATCGGCGGAGACTTTTTCGGGTGGGATGCGGCGTTTAGTGGCTTTCTGCATGGCGGCAGTCGTACCCGGACGGATTGTAATACTGGATGAGCCGACCAACGACATCGACCCTTTGCGGCGGCGTCTACTCTGGCAAGAGGTACGAACTCTAGTTGTCATGGGTTCGACGGTACTGCTTGTTACACATAATGTACTGGAAGCCGAACGGGCCGTCGACAGGCTGGCAATTATCGATAAGGGTAAAGTGGTGAGCATGGGCACACCCGCTTCACTCAAGGGCAATGGCGGACTGAATATGCGCTTCGAACTCACACTGGAACCGAGAGCTGATGTTCCGATTATGCCTGAGTCTATACAAAATACAACGGTTACCGGAAGACGAGTAATTGGCAGACTACAGGAATCCGACATTGCGTCGGCTATTCAATGGGCGCGTAGTTTGAAAGAGAAAGGCCTGGTGGAAGAATACTCGGTCGGGCCGGCTTCACTGGAGGATGTGTATCTGAAGGTAGTAGGTCACGGTGATTCTCCGGAAATTCCAGATAAAGAGGTGAACCATGACCGGATTGTTGCGTAAATACGGCTTGATGCTGAAATGGCAGGCGCTCAGCAGTAAAACCATTCTGCCGATAAGTCTGGTGGTTCAATTGATGATTGCTGTCGGCTTTGTTATCGGTCTAGGCTTTTTGTACCCTCACATCACACCGGATATCGCCAAATTTTTAACTACCGGCGCACCCACCATTAGTATGCTGATGGTGGGCCTGGTGCTTGTACCGCAAATAGTTGCAATGTCAAAAACTGAAGGTACTTTTGATTACATCTGGTCGCTGCCCGTGCCCCGCATGGTTTATGTAGCGGCTGATGCTACCATCTGGCTCATGGTGGCTTTGCCGGGAGTGATCCTATCGGTAATTTTGGGGGCAGCTTATTATCATTTTGGTTTACATGTTAGCCTTTTAGTTATCCCGGCAATGCTGCTGATTTCCATGTCCGGTATTTTTCTTGGTTATTCTATCGCTCATGGTATACCAAACCCCAAGTTGACCCAATTGATTACCCAGATTTTTGTATTCGTTATCATGATCTTTTCCCCGATAATGTTTCCTGCAATGCAGCTCCCGCATTGGTTAGCCGATGTGCATCGGTTTTTACCGATTGAATATATGGCTAACCTTTCACGCGGGACATTAACTAACCTGAAGATAAATATGGGATTGGCATTTGCGGTAGTCGGCGGGTGGTGCCTTATCGGGTTAGTTGCGACTTGTATATTAGTCCGCCGTCGGCGATAAAAGAGACAAAAATAAAATGAGTCTTTGATATGTATAAAAAGTGAAAAAAGTATTTACCGCTAAGTCCGACAATCATGGGATAAAAAATGATATTAATATCATCGATCTGATTTTCGGACTGGATGTCTCCTTATTGAAAATGATGATAGAAGAAGGAATAAAAAAATGACGAAGTCAATCAGCATCATCGGGGCTGGGATTGCAGGGCTGGCAGCGGGTTGTTACGGGCAGATGAACGGTTACGATACGCAGATATATGAAATGCACAACCAACCGGGTGGGGTTTGCACTGCCTGGAAACGCGGGGATTATACCATCTATGCCTGTCTCCACTGGCTGGTAGGTTCCAATCCGAAATCCAACTTTTATCCAATCTGGGAAGAGCTCGGAGCAGTGCAAAATCGGCAATTTGTGAACTTCGATGAATTTAGAAGGATTGAAGATACGGATGGCAAGGCCTTTATTATCTACGCCGACCTCGATAAGCTGGAAAAACATATGCTGGAGCTGGCGCCGGAAGACAAAAACGTTATTAAAAGTTTCATCAGAGGAGCACGGCAGTTGACGAAATTCAAGCTGCCGGCGGACAAAGCCCCGGAACTGTACAACGCGCTCGATGGTCTGAAAATGATGGTCAACATGATCCCCAGCGTGGGCACATTTATGAAATGGAAAAAAGTGTCGACAGCGGAGCTGGCAAGTCGGTTCAAGAACCCTTTCCTGCACCGTGCTTTTCACGAGGCATTTGCCGGCGATATGGATGATTTTTCAGTCTTCGCGATGCAGATGACTTTGGCTTGGCAGCATAAGAAAGAGGCCGGTAACCCCATCGGTGGTTCGCTTGAGTTTGCCAGGTCTATTGAAAAGCGCTATGTTCAACTTGGCGGCCAGATTCATTACCGGAACCCGGTTAATAAAATTTTAGTGGAGGACGGGAAAGCAATCGGAATTCAAATGGCGGACGGGATGAAACATTACAGTGATATTGTTATTTCGGCCGCCGACGGTCATTCAACCATTTTTAATATGCTGGATGGTAAATTTATCGATGATAAAATCCGGGGATATTACAAGAATTTACCATTGTTCCCACCGTTGGTCCATGTTGCTTTAGGTATAAAAGGCGATTTCCACAACGTACCTCAAGAAATCTCCTATATTCTGGATAAACCCATCTCTATCGGTAATCGTTTACACAAAAGTATCGGGTTCACTTTCTATAATTACGACCCGACACTGGCAAAGCCCGGTAAAACTGTCGTCGTTGCAATGCTGAATTCAGATTATAATTACTGGAAAAAACTGAAACAGGATAATCCGAAACAATATATTGAGGAAAAAGAGAAAATCGGCGACCAGATAGTGGCTTTGCTGGATGCCCGTTTCCCGGGTACAGCCAAACAGGTGGATATGCGGGACGTTGCCACTCCGCTAACTTGGGAACGCTATTCCGGCAACTGGCAGGGGGCTTATGAAGGCTGGCTGATTACCAAAAAAACTTTTATGATGCGTATGAGTAAGGAATTACCCGGCTTGAAGAATTTTTATATGTCGGGACAATGGGTAGAGCCGGGCGGCGGTGTTCCCGCAGTAGCCATGTCTGCCCGCAACACAATGCAGATTATCTGTAAACGTGACGGTCGTAAATTCACGACCACTAAACCATAGACTCAATCGGTAATTAATTGTCATTAGAGCGGAAATAGTTACAGGTTACTTGACAAGCTGAATACCAAGTTTTAAGATACCTAGACAAACGAGGTATTTTACCGTGGCTAGTGATGTTGTCGTTATCACCGATAGTGTCGCCAATCTCTCGCCGGAAATGGTTACGCGGTACGGGATAGAGATTGTCCCTATCGTGCTGTTAATCGGGGGTAAGCTCTACCGGGATGGGGTGGATATCAGTCCGACAGAAGCTTATAAAATGTTTTTACAGGACCCGGACAGATTCAATACCTCGCCGTCATCACCCGGCCATTATCTTGAAGCCTACCGCGAAGCCAGTAAGCGGGCGAAGAATATATTTTGCGTCACTCTTTCCTCTAAATTAAGCACCGGATACCAGATGGCTTTAGTTGCCAAAGAGGAAGCCGGGAAAGAACTCCCGGGAATTCGCATCGAAGTCATGGATTCTCAAAATGTTACGGCATCGGAAGGCTTTATTGCACTGGCAGCCGCCCGGGCAGCCGGAGCAGGAAAGAATCTGGCCGAGGTTATAAAATCGGCTGAGGAAGTTAAAGAAAAAGTAACCTTCTTTGCCTTTTTAGATACTCTACGGCATGTTTATCGGACCGGACGTATTCCCAAAATCACTTCTCAGATTGGCGCCATGCTCAATGTGCGTCCGGTACTTACTATTTCTGACGGAGCGATACGTTTTAAAGGTGTCGTAAAAAACCGTGAACAGGGCATGTCGCGCCTGATAGAGACACTCCGGAAAAAAGTGGGAAAGGGACCAGTACATGTCGCGGTAATGCATGCTTTTGCACCGGAAGAAGCGCAAAGATTAAAAGAGCGGATTTCATCTGAATTTGTCTGTTCGGAGTTATTCATAACCGAGTTTAGTCCGGTCATGGGCTACGCCACCGGAACCGGAACTCTCGGACTCGCTTTTTATAAAGACTAAGTGTTATTACCGGTGTTGATTTCGATGGTGCCAAGATGATAATCAATGAAACAACCAGCCGGGTTATAGCGATTATTGTCGCGTATCTTTTAGGCTCGATTCCATTTGCTTATATTTTTACCCGACTGGCAACCGGTAAGGATATCCGGCGGCTGGGTAGCGGTAATGGCGGCGCGAATAACGTTTTTCGTGAAGCCGGTATTAAAGTCGCCATCCCTGTGGCAATATTTGATGTGGGCAAAGGCACCGCTGCGGTATTCATTGCCTATAGATTGCTGGAGCTGCCTCTATTCAAACCGGACATTTACATGCTTTTAGCGGCATTGGCAGCCATTGCCGGGCATATGTGGTCGGTTTACTTGAGATTCAAAGGCGGTAATGGGTTAAGTACTACATTCGGGGCATTAGCCATTATTATGCCTTGGGAACTGTTGATAGTCATCGGATTGCTGCTGATACTCAGGGTCATTACCCGTAATTTGGTGCTCTCGACAAATCTGGCACTAATATCGGTGCCGATATCCGCCTGGTTTATAGACAAATCCCGGTTACTGGTCGGATTCTCCATCGTGGTAGCGGCAATACTGATAATACATTTCCTCCCGGTAGCTAAAGCGGCGTTAGCCAAAGCCGGGAATAAAGAGAACCTGACCCGCGAACTCCTGCGTAAAAATAAGAGCTAAATCGACTTAAGTCCTAGTATTTAGCTTGCGTTGTCGTATGAACAGCGCCAAGAAAACAGCCACGGCGACTATAATCGTACCGATGGCCGTGAGTTGCGCCTGCTTCAGCCCAAGGAACACAGCTGCATTATCACGCCAGATAAACACAATAATCTGGCTCAGAGAGTAGCCGATGATGTAGACGAAGAATAACATACCCGGCTTTACTTTTTTCCGCAGCCACCAAAGAATCCCAAAAAGGAGTATGTCGATCAGCGCCTCATACACCGCTGCAGGCTGATAAGCGATGTCGTGACGGGGCGGGAACGAGTTAGGATTGGCGTACACAAACCCCCAGGGAAGATTAGTGGGCGGACCGATAACGTCTCCGTTGATGATGTTGCCGATACGGCCGAAGAACTGACCAACGACTGCGAAGAGTGCTGCCACATCCATAAATTTTAAGATAGAGATTTTAAGTTGCCAGCCTGCTATTAGCAATACAATGACAACCGCAAAGATGGCCCCGTAAAAAGCCATCCCGCCTTCCCAGAATGCCAGGATACGTAAGGGATCGGCTAAATAGGGTCCTAATGGTTGCTGAAAAACAAAGTATAGTCTTGCTCCAACCAGGCCGGCCGGGACAGCCCAAAGAACGACCTTTTCGAGCTGACTTTGTGTAAATCCCTTCCATTTGGCATAAGGCCAGGCGACCAACAAACCAACTGTAATCCCTACCACATACATCAGTCCGTACCAGCGGACGGAGATAGAACCGATAGAGAAGATTACGGGATCTATGTTAATCGTTATCATTAATGCGCTCCTGAAAATTATCGGGGCAAGAATTTCAAATAAAATAAAAGGCACATATCATCGAGCATTGTAGAGTATCGGAATATCTAAGTCAATAATACTATATTAGCCAATGGTGAGTTGTGAGTCATGAGTTATGTGTAAAGAGTAGTAATCGAGGTAAAAACTGAGTTGACTCCCGATCCTTTAAATTAAAGCAGTCTCTCACGCAAATTGGCAAAAAATTCGCTCTTTAATGATTTTACTTTTTCCAGGTTAATACACTCGCGAACCCCTATTTCGAACGCCTTTTCCCCTCGTAATCAATTGTTCTAGGCTATTGTTTCCATACATTATGCCTGTTTTACCATGTGCCCGGTTTTTACCCATTCCCAAGGAAGGACATGATGAGGGAGAATGACAAATATCGGCTATCATTCCCAGATGAAACTATTTTCCTTTAACTCAATCAGATTTTAACCTAACCAAAGCGTTGTATGTCGGTTGTGCTAAAATAAGGCGGCGTGAGAATTGAAAGGCCGCTCTGACAGAGGGAAAGATCTCATGAAAAAAGGACAGGTAACCACAGGATATTCAAAAAACGGCCTGCCATATTTTCGCATTGAAGGTGGACCGCAAACTGTGGTGATTTTTGAGGGATTGAGTTTCAACCACCGACCACCTGCGGGCTTGGCTCTTTGGTTTATGAGCAACAGCTATCAGCGTTTTACCGAAAACTTTACGGCATATTATGTGAATCGGAAACCGGGTCTGCCGGCGGGATATTCAATACAGGACATGTCCGATGACTACGCAACCATGGTCCAAAATGAGATAAAAACGCCGATAGATTTAATGGGAATTTCAACAGGAGGCCCTATCGCTCAATGTTTTACGGCCGACCACCCGGAACTGGTTCACAGACTGGTTCTAGCGATGACCGGCTACCGTTTGAGCGATAGAGGAGCCAAATTACAGCGGAAAATAATCGACACAACCCGGCAAAAGAAATGGAGAGCAGCTGCCGTTGCGATGGCAGATGGAATGACCTCGGGATTACTGAATCCTGCATCCCAAATAGGTTTTTGGATACTGGGAAAAAGCGTTTTTGGAGCTACCAATAATGCTGCCGATGGTTTGGTGGAGCTCGAGGCAGAGGATAAGTTTAATTTTAAGGAGCAACTGGCAGACATCAAGGTGCCGACTCTGGTAATTGGTGGGGAGACTGATTCTTTCTATCCTATTCGTGAAACGGCCGAAGGCATTCCTCATGCTAAATTGATTCTCTATAAAAAATCGGGACATACTGCTATGTTTAAAAGCCGGTTTAACCGGGATGTCCTTAGTTTCCTCAGACAGGATAAAACCTGATTGAAAAAAGGCTTGCCCAATTTATTTTACGCTCATCGCAGTGTTCCGAACGGTATAGCCAAAGTCCTCTAGCTTACTGGTTTTGGCCCATAAATAGCCATACCTTTCTTGCGCAGACATGAAAAGCCATTTCAAGTGGAAAGAAATCGATTTTACGTCTCTAATTAGTATATTCATAAGTCTGTCCTTTCCCTGAAATTACCGGACTTAACCTGTAAATAATAGTGTACAGACTGCATCGTGAAATAGTTATACCACCCATCCGAAAGATATAACAGATTTATGACGGTTTAGAAATGTGTTTTCAGATACTTGAAGGGAAGAGACTGTAAGTGTATTTATTTACATGAACCAATTATTATCTTTAATAAATCTCTCCGCCATCGCCTTTTTACGGTTGTCCGGTAACCAGGAAGCCTTAATCCCATTGAGAATCAGTATGCGGATATCATCGCGGGAAAAACCTAACCGCTCTTCCAGTAACTGATACTCTTGAGCCAGGGAATTGCCGAACATCGCCGGGTCGTCGGTGCTGATAGTTACCAGCAGACCCGCATCGAAGAATTTCTTCACCGGATGAACATCGATGGATTTCACGACGCCGGTTCTCACATTGGAAAGCGGGCAGCACTCCAATGGGAGTTGCGTCCGTGCCAGATATTCTATCAAGCTCTTATCTTCGATTGCCCGTGTGCCGTGCCCGATTCTTTCCACTTTTAAGCTACGAATCGCGCCCCAGACACTCTCCGGTCCGGCGGCTTCTCCGGCGTGAGCGCCGGTGTGAAAACCTATCTGCCGCGCCTTTTCGTAAATCTCCGTATACATTTCCGGCGGATATTTTTGTTCCGAACCGCCCAGCCCCACGCCAATAACCCCCATTTGTTTCATTTCATTGACCGCAGGCAGATTCTTTTCGGCGTCTTCCACTCCGCTGTCCCGCGAAAAATCCATTATCAACGAGATTTCCGACTGCTTAACCCATGAAATACCGGTGCAGACGGCTTCGGTCAACTTCTGTGGTTTCAGTCCGTTTTGAGCAAACGTCAGAGGAGAATAAAATACTTCCGCGTATCTGATGTTCTGGCGTGCCAGATCTCTCGCCACCGCTTCGGCGATAAAAGTAAAATCGTCGTATTCCCGCAGGAATTGATTTTTCCAAATCCAGGTTTCGATAAAATGGGGGAAATCTTTATACTGGAATTTACGCTGCAGTGCATCGATATCGGAGACCGAAGAATCGGAGCCATATTTTTGCACTAATTGCCAGAGGGCATCCCGCGGAATCGCCCCTTCCAGATGGATATGTAATTCTACCTTTGGGACTCGTTCGTACCAGGATAGGTTTGATGTATTAGGCATTACTTTCGTGCTCCTATTATTTAAATCCATTCTGGCGCAATCCAGAATGGATTTCCCCCAATTGTTATTCTTGTCCTATACCTTCGTGTAGGATAAACTCGGCAGGAATCTATCTTTTATCCAACACGGAAAAATCCCTCGGTATCTCTCCCTCTTTGCGGGACTAAAGCCTTTTATGAAAGGGAGAATTACAATCTTATTACCTTCCCTCTTCCCGTTTCTGAAAGCTGACATCTGATAGCTGAACGCTATACGTCTTTCATTTCTATTTCAAATACTGTCCGCGCATAACCCCCGATTAAAACCCGTCCGTTAGCTGCCACCTCACATTCCAGAATACCACCCCGTTTAGAAGCTTGATATGCCATCAATCTATTTTTTCCCAACTTCTTGCTCCAATATGGCGTCAGTGAAGAATGTATCGAGCCTGTCACCGGATCTTCGTTGATACCGACCGCGGGCGCGAAATATCTTGAATAGAAATCATATTCAGGGTTATCCGATTTACAGGTAACACAAAAAGCCCGGCCTAATGTTTTCAGTTTAGCAAAATCCGGTTGTAGAGATTGAAGAGTCTGATAGCTCTCGATTTCAATCAGGTAAATTTTACGGGTGGTGCCGGTAAAAATAGGTGCAATCCCTAATGCCTGATTAATCTTCTCTTGCTTGGGTATTTTCTCCACTTCGAATGTTGGAAAATCTAATTCGACTTTGTCCTGCTTGTAGTGGGCAAAGAGTTTGCCGGTCAAGGTATTGAATACGATCGAATCCGTATTTTTCTCTATTCCGGTCTCCCAAAGAATATGCGCCGAAGATAAGGTGGCGTGCCCGCAAAATTCTACTTCTGTTGCCGGTGTAAACCAGCGTAATTGGTATTCGCTACCTTGTTTACAGAGAAATGCGGTCTCCGACAGGTTCATCTCCATGGCGATATTCTGGATGAGCTCGTCATCTTTCATTTTGTTGTGAGGCAGAATGCAAACCCCCGCAGGATTGCCTTTAAAAAGCTGGTTTGTGAATGCGTCTACCTGGTATATTTTCATGCGGAATTCTCCTAATAGGGATTTTAAATGGTTTTTTACACCGGGTAAATTCAGTTATGTGCACATCATACTGAAAATGAATTGAATAGTAAAATGGAGGCTTTTTAATGGTAAAGAATATTATGATACTGGAATGCTGAAATAATTTTGCAATAATTGAGACTTACATTGAAAGCCAGCTGTGGCACAGGTATAATTGACAGTGAGAGTTAGAAGCCTTCAGGCCGGAAGGATGGTCGGGGCGAGAGGACTTGAACCTCCGGCCTCAGCGTCCCGAACGCTGCGCGCTACCAAACTGCGCTACGCCCCGCACCGTTTTATTATAGGCTGAACGGCTCCCATTACGCAAGGATTAGCTATGAAATACTGCATTTTAATCATGGATGGCTCTGCCGGTTTACCGATACCGGAACGGGGCGGTAAAACCTCGTTGGAACTGGCGCGTACGCCTAACCTCGATGCCCTGGCATCGAGTGGTTTAGTCGGACAGGCGCATAATGTACCTCCGGGAATGGACCCGGATAGCGCCGTCGCCTGCATGTCCATCTTCGGTTATGACCCGGCGGTCTATTATACCGGACGCTCACCGATTGAAGCCAAGAGTCTGGGTATCGATTTTACGAAGGGAGATGTGCTCTTCCGCTGTAATCCGGTAACAATCCAGAACGGTAAAATGGTCAGCCACAGCGCCGGTTCGATCAGCACGGAAGAAGGGCACCAATTGATCGCTACGCTGAATGAGAAAATGGGGAGCGATAAGGTTCACTTCTATCCCGGTGTCAGCTACCGTAATATCCTGAAACTGAAAGGAGCTGAAGAGACGGCTCAGGCTGTCTTAACCCCACCGCATGATATTCCCGGTAAACCGATCGCGGAATATCTCCCGCACGGTAAAGGCAGCGAATATATCCGGGAACTAATGACGCGTTCGGAAGCGATTTTTAAAGACCATCCGGTAAACAAAAAGCGTATCGCTGCCGGTAAATTACCGGCGACCGGGATATGGTTATTCTGGGTCAGCGACAAAGTGCCGGTTTTACCTCCGTTCAAAGAGGTATACGGTCTGAAAGCGGCAGTAACTACCGGCGTCGACCTGCTACGTGGTCTGGGGGAATATGCCAAGATGTCCATCTTGCAAATTCCCGGTGTAACTGACGGGCCGGACAATGACTACGCGGCACAGGCGCAGGGCGGGCTTGAAGCGCTGAAAGATTATGATATAGTAATAATACATATAGAAGCTCCCGATGAAGCGGGTCATGCCGGCTTGGTTGATAAAAAAATCGAGGCAATTGAAAAAATAGATGCGGAAGTTGTCAGCCGTATGCGAAACTGGCGACAGGACAAATTAAAAGTCCTGGTAATCTCCGACCACCCGACCCCTGTCAAAGCGAGGGTTCATACCAGCGACCCGGTGCCTTTTCTGCTCTGGGGTAACGGCTTGAAAGCCAACGGAGCTAAAAGATTCACCGAAGCAGAGGCTGTAAAATCGGGCTTAATCGTCGGTCAGGGATATAAAATTATGAATACACTGATTAGAGGATAACCGATGGCGTTAATTGTACAAAAATACGGCGGTTCGTCAGTTGCAACCGCCGAAAAAATTAAATCCGTAGCCCAACGGGTTGGGAAAGTACATGATGGCGGCGACCAGGTGGTAGTCGTCGTTTCAGCCATGGGTGACACTACCGACGATCTGATTAAACTGGCTGCTCAGGTTACTACCGATCCCCACCCGCGTGAGATGGATGTGCTGCTTTCTACCGGCGAACTCGTCACCTCCACTTTGCTGGCTATGGCGCTTAAAGAAATGGGTTATCAGGCGATTAGCCTGAGCGGCGCACAGGCTGGTATTAAAACAGATTCATCCTATCGCAAAGCGAGAATTGTGAAAATTGAAACCAAGCGTATTCTGGAAGAACTGGCGGAAGGACAGATTGTGATTGTCGCCGGCTTTCAGGGTATTACCGACGATATGGATATTACTACCCTAGGCCGAGGCGGTTCGGATACCTCGGCGGTGGCACTGGCGGCAGCCTTGGGGGCGAAAGTCTGTGAACGTCTGACGGATACCGACGGTATTTATTCAGCCGACCCCCGCGTGGTGCCGGAAGCTTACCGTCTCACAGAAATCGGTTATGAAGAAATGCTGGAACTGGCCACTTACGGCAATAAAGTGATGCAACCCCGCGCCATCGAGCTGGCCGAACTATATAATATTCCCATCAGGGTGGCTTCAAGTTCCAATAATAATCCCGGTACTCTGATTCATGGAGGCGTTTCAATGGAGGTCAGAAATAAAGTAAGAAGTGTCGCTTACGACATGGACGTGGCCAAAATAACCGTAGTGGGCATTCCGGACAAACCTGGTATTGCTGCTTCATTGTTTGTGCCGCTGGCGGAAGCCGGCATCAGTGTCGATACAATAGTACAGAATTCCAGCGTAAACAAACTGGCCGACCTAACCTTTACGACCACCAAAGACCAGATCAATGATGCCATGAAGGTTGCAAAACCGATTGCGAAGAAGCTCGGCGCCGCCAATATCGTCAGCGATGCTAATCTGGGCAAGGTCAGTATCATTGGCACTGGTATGCAGAACACCCCTGGCTTTGCCGCCAAGATGTTTGCGAGTCTCAGCAGCAACGACATCAATATCGAACTTATTTCTACATCTGAAATCAGGATAACCTGTATTATTAAAGAGTCGAAAGTCAAAGAGGCAGTACGCGCTTTACACAAAGCATTTGAAGTTGAAGTGTAATATAAAACAGATATCGTTTGCTATTGACATTTCAGGATTAATTCACTAAAGTACGGTATCTTTTGTGCGATTTAAAAGGACGTAGACAATGACGTACCAGGAAGAAGAACAATCCAGATTGAGGCGGCAAGCCAGCAAGGAGGCCATTACTCTGGCATTACAGGGAAGGTGGAAAGAAGCTATTGCCGTCAATAAAAGCCTGATAGAATCGTTTCCCAGCGATCTTGAGGCGTATAACCGTCTCGGCCGGGCACATATGGAGCTGGGCGAATATAAAGATGCGGAAGCGGCCTATAAGAAAACGCTGGAAATTGACCAATATAATGGCATTGCCCAGAAAAACCTGCAACGGCTTTCCTATCTGAAAAAGACAAAAACCGCGGCTGAAACTACCCATAAACTGGAACCGCAGCAATTTATTGAAGAAATCGGTAAAGCCGGAGTAGTACAGCTAAATAATCTGGCAAAGCCAGCCGTGTTAGCCCGTGTGGTTGCCGGAGACATCGTCAACCTCAAAGTGAAAGAAAACAACCTGCTCATCGAGAGCAGTCGGAAAGAGGTTTTAGGACAGGTAGAGCCGCGCCACGGTCAGCGTCTGGTCCGTTTAATACGCGGGGGTAATCGCTATTCCGCGGCTATTGTCAGCTCGACGGATAAGTCTGTTACGGTCATTATCCGCGAAACCTATCAGGACCCCAGTCAGTCAGGGCAGCTTTCCTTCCCCACCAGGGGTATTGAAGCCGCCCGTCCCGATATCACCGATCGTGTTATTCGGCGCGAACTGGAACAAGAAGATGCTTTGAATGGGGAACCCGGCTACACTGTCGTCGGCGGGGAAGAACCTGAAGCGCTGGCAGAAACACCAACTGAAGATGATTTTGACGAAGAATCGGAGTCTTAAAAGAAATGGTAACTGAGAAAATTAAAAATGTAAATATCGAAGAGGAAATGAAGAGTTCCTACCTCGACTACGCGATGAGCGTCATCGTCGCCCGGGCGCTACCCGATGTCAGGGATGGGTTGAAACCCGTGCATCGGCGCATACTCTATGCGATGTCTGAGTTGGGGCTCACCCATAATTCCGCCTTTAAGAAGAGCGTCCGTATCGTCGGTGAAGTGCTGGGTAAATATCATCCCCATGGCGATGCTCCGGTCTATGATGCTATGGTGCGTATGGCGCAGGATTTTTCGATGCACTATCAACTGGTGGACGGTCAGGGTAACTTCGGCAGTGTCGATGACGACCCTCCGGCTGCTATGCGTTATACGGAAGCCCGTTTGACGGAAATTGCCGAACAGATGCTGGTAGACATCGATAAAGATACCGTCAACTTTATGCCGAATTTTGACGATAGCCTTAAAGAGCCGGTAGTTTTACCTTCCCGCTTGCCACAACTTCTGGTCAACGGTAGTTCCGGTATTGCCGTGGGTATGGCCACCAATATCCCGCCGCATAACCTCACTGAGGTCTGCGAAGCCATAGACTATCTTATCGATAATCCCAAGTCGACCATCGAAGACCTGACACAAATCATCAAAGGACCGGATTTCCCGACCGGAGGCGTGATCCTGGGCGAGGATGGCATTCAGAGCGCCTATGCAACCGGACGCGGCCGGATGATCGTGCGCGCTAAGGCATATATCAGCGATATGCATGACGGCACACGGCGTCAGATCATAGTTAATGAATTACCCTATCAGGTGAACAAGGCCGCGCTGATCGAGAAAATCGCCGAACTGGTGAGCGACAAGAAAATCACCGGTGTCGGGGATTTACGTGACGAATCCGACAGGCAGGGTATGCGCATTGTCATTGAGTTAAAGAGAGAAGCCCAGCCGGAACTGGTGCTGAACAATCTTTATAAATACACGGCCATGCAGTCCACTTTTGCCGCTAACATACTGGTGCTGGTTGACGGGCAACCCCGCGTGATCAATATCCGCGAAGCCCTGCAGGCATTTATCGATTTCCGCCGCGAAGTCATTACCCGCCGCTCCAAATTTGAGTTAAAGGGAGCCAGGGCGCGCGCTCATATACTGGAAGGGTTAAGAATAGCTCTGGACAACATCGATAAAGTTATTGCAACTATTCGCAAATCCGAAACCACGGAAATTGCCCGCCAGAATTTGATGAGCGGTTTTACCTTAAGCAAAGCACAGGCAGATGCCATTTTGGAAATGCCGTTACGCCGTTTGGCAGGGCTGGAAAGAAAGAAAATTCTGGACGAACTGGCCGAGGTTTTAAAGACAATCTCATATCTGGAAGACCTGCTGGGTAATGCCGGCCGGGTTTTGGCCTTGATTAAACAGGAAACCACCGAACTTAAAGAAAAATTCGGGGATGAACGCCGCACCGAGATTAACAAAGAGGGCATTAAGGAATTCCGCGAGGAAGACCTGATTCCTCATCAGGAAATGGCGGTCATTCTCAGCAACCGCGGATTTATCAAACGCGTGCCGGCGCACGTTTACAAAGCGCAGCACCGCGGCGGTAAGGGCATCATCGGTATGGTTACCAGGGAAGAAGATGCCGTCAGGTTGCTGGCAATCGCCGATACACATGATTATCTATTACTCTGTACGACAAGAGGCAGAATTTTCAGTCTGAAGTGCTATGAGGTCCCGCCGGATGTCTCCCGCGTGGCCAAGGGTCTGGCCGTGGTTAATTTATTCTCCATACCGCCGGAAGAAAAAGTGGCGGACATGGTAGTGATTACTAATTTCGACCCGAATCTGTATCTGCTGATGGGTACCCGTAACGGGGAAATCAAGAAGACTTCGCTCGACCATTTTACGGCCGTGCGCAGCAGCGGGCTCATCGGTATGGACGTGGAAAAAGACGATGAACTGACATCGGCGCGTATTGCGACGGAGAGCGATGATGTGGTGATGGTCACGCAGAAAGGACAATCCATACGCTTTGCCGTCGATAGCGTCCGCACCAGTCAGAGGACCAGCGGTGGTGTGAAAGGTATCAAGCTTTTCGATGGCGATACCGTGGTTGGCATGGGAATTGCCACCCCGGGTTCTTATGTGCTGGTCGTGACCACTGAAGGTTACGGAAAATTAAGCCAGATCGAGCGTTATCCCAAACAGCACCGCGCGGGCAGCGGTGTCAGAACCATCAAGCTGGTGGAAAAGACCGGCGAACTGGCCGATGCCAGAATCGTCTCGCCGTCACAGCAAGTGATGTTTATCTCTGCCAACGGTATCGTCACCCGCACGCCGGTAAAAGAAATCAGTATTCTGGACAGAAGCACGCAGGGTGTGCGGTTGATGCGCATGGACGAAGGCGACCATGTGGTGGCAGTTGCGCACATGGAAAGCACCTAGTTCGACGGGGTTCAGTTAAAAATGATTCAAAGATGGAGGGTAAAAGCCCTCCATCTTTTGTTTCTGCCCCGCCCTTCACCCATTATTTGAAAATAGGAAATTGAAAGACCTATACTCAAGATATGTCTTCTCTTTTTGTGGTGTGTAAAATGAGTACGCGGAGGTTGGCTTCTCTCTATTTCAAACGTCGAACAATTTCATTATCCGTTTCAAACGGCCTCATTTGACCTTCCACCAATCGCACCGCAGCTTTTTAGGAATATAAGATTTTATGGAAAAAACGACAAATTATAAATGGGTAGCCCTGTCCGTAACGACGGTGGGCACCTTTATGGCCAGCCTGGATCAAAGTATCGTGGTGGTGGGGTTGCCCACCATTTTACAGAAATTGCATGCCAGTCTTTATCACGGGATTTGGATTATTACCGGCTACAGCCTGATGACGCTGGTGCTGCTGGTGGTGTTGGGGCGGTTGGCGGATTTATACGGTCGGGTTAAGCTTTACAACTTGGGGTTTGCGATATTCACGGTCGGTTCGGCGCTTTGTGCGTTATCACGAACGGGTGAAGAGCTGATTATTTTCCGGTTTTTACAGGGCACCGGTTCCGCTTTACTTGTCGCCAATGCCGTGGCGATTATCACGGATGCTTTCCCCAAGAATGAGCTCGGTATGGGGTTGGGCACGAGTATCATGGCTTTGAACCTGGGGAATATTGCGGGCTATACCCTCGGCGGGGTGATGATACAATATTTCGGGTGGCAGTCGATCTTCCTGATAAATGTGCCTATCGGGATTTTCGGAACGATATGGGGCTATCTGCGGCTGAAAGAGATCAGCGTCAGACCGGTCGGGGAAAAATTCGATTATACCGGTTCGATTTTATATTGCATCGCGCTATCGGTCATTCTGCTGGCACTGACCATCGGCGACCCCACTTCGCCAGGTAATCTGGTAATTCTGGCCGCGGGTCTGGCAATATTTGTGGCGGTCATATTTGTCGAGTTAAGGCAGAAGCATCCGACACTCGATTTAAAACTTTTCAAAATCAAGTTATTCGCAGCCGGCAATCTGGCTGCTTTTTTAAACAACATGGGATTCAGTTGCGGCCCGTTCTTGAGGTCGCTGTATCTGCAATTGATACTGGGGTACAGCGCGGCCAAAACCGGCATCATGCTCATCCCGATGGAGATCATCATCTTTGCTATCAGTCCGATAAGCGGCAGGCTGGCGGATAAATACGGCAGCCGGTGGTTAAGTACGGTTGGTCTGGCTTTGAACGGGACAGCATTCATCTGGTTTTCCACACTCACCGCACATTCTTCCTATGTCTCGGTGCTCGTCAGTATGATATTGTTCGGGTTCGGCATGGCGATGTTTGCTTCGCCGAATACCAGCGCGATCATGGGTACGGTCCCGGCGGAGAAGCGCGGTATCGCGAATGGCATCAGGATGACGGTCGCCCAGACGGCCGGTGTCCTATGTGTGCCTTTTTCATTGATGCTGATGACGCTGGTGATGCCGTACAACAGACTTTCTCAGATAGTCAGCAACACGCAACTTTCCGGCGCTAATGAAATCCCGCAATTCCTGAAAGCCGTCAACCACGCCTGCTTCATCCTGGGGATAATTGTTTTCCTGGCGATCATTCCGTCATTGCTGAGAGGAACGAAGGAAGAAGAGGTGCAGAGGAAGCCCTAAATGCTAAACTCTAAATCCTAAACAAGCAAGAAAGAATAAATACTAAAAATGAAGATGGTGCGCCTGGGGGGATTCGAACTCCCGACCAACGGTTTCGAAGACCGATGCTCTATCCACTGAGCTACAGGCGCATGTTTAAAAATGAGGCTAAAATCGACACGGATTTGTTGATGTAGAGAGGTCGTTCATCATTTTGCTACTAATGGTTTCTTTTTCACGGTTATTATATCCCATGGTGAGAGCCTCGTCAAAGCGTTTGGCTGCGGCCTCTTGAAGTCCGGGAGCAACATGGCTGTATCTGTCGAGAGTTATCTGAATGGAGGCGTGCCCCAATCTTTCTTGGACTATCTTGGGATGTATGCCCTGTTTTAACATAAGTGTTGCGTGAGTGTGTCTTGCATCATGAAGTCCTATGCGTTTGACACCAGCCCGATGCACAAGCTTTATCCATGCGTGAGTCACGGTATTTGGTAAAAGGGGTTTACCTTCTAGCGTACTAAAAACCAGGTCATCATCTGCTACTAATTTTCCCAACGACATCCGTTCCAACTTCTGCTTTTCTCTATGCTCTTTTAAGACAAGAACGGAAGATGGTGGAAGAGCGACCATGCGGCGTCCCTTAGCTGTTTTTGGAGACCTTATAACTACCACCCCGCCCTTCAGCACGTGCAAGGCGCGAGTGACGTAGACTTCGCATAGTAGTAAGTCAACATCACACCATCTAAGTGCTAATAATTCACTGCGTCTCATTCCGGAGAATAACGCCAGATGAAACAAGGGATAGTATGATGTAGTTTTGATAGAACCGAGAAACGTGTAAATATCTTCTTCACGCCATGTTTGCATTTCGGCCTGTTGGATTGTTGGTAACCGGACAGTATCGGCGGGATTCCTTAATAGCAGTCCCCACTCTACTGCTGTTTGAAGTGCCTTGTGTAAGGCAGTGTGGTGATGCCTAACAGTCTGTGAACTAAGTCCGGCGGATATCTTTTCAGAATAGTACTTTTGAAGGTGTTCAGGTTTGATTTGCATCAAATTCATATTTCCTAAAGACGGGATAAGATAATGATGGCAAATGTGATCGTAGCCTTCGGATGTTCTGGGAGCCAAATTCGGCCACACATAATCTTTAAGCCATCTTTCAAGGTATTCGGACACCGTAGTCTTAGCAGGCTTAAGAAAAGTCCCCTTATCCAGTTGGGTTAGAATCTCTGAGAGCTGTTTTTCAGCATCTTTCTTGGTCCCCTTAACGGTTGTCCACTGGAACTTGTACTTGCCAGCGACATCCTTCCCGACGCTGACTTTGATCGCATAGCTGTCCTTGCCTCTCTTTCTTATATGACCTCTCATGATGTGCCTCCTTTACCAGACAATTTCGTCATTGAACATTTCCAATTCTGTTTGGGCTGCCGCTCTATCCTGGTACCTATTAGGCGATATACCAGGTGTGAAGTCAACAATTTGAGAATTCTCTGACCTGAAATGATTTCCATTACAGCATTTCCTCTAGTTCTGGCTCTTCTTTCGTAAAATTGAGGTAGGTTTGATGCACCTTATCGAATCGAGCCCTGACAATTCGGTTTGATTGCCCTTGCCTATTCTTCGCCACAATGATTTCAACGGTGTCATCATTTTCCTTGGACGGATCATAATAGTTGTCCCGGTGAAGCATCAGCACGGTGTCTGCATCCTGCTCGATTGCGCCGCTGTCGCGTAAATCGGACAATTCAGGTCGTTTGTCGTCGCGTTTTGCCGATTCACGGTTAAGTTGAGCCGCAACCACCACTGGGATTTGGAGGATTCTGGACATTTGTTTTAACTGCCGTGAAATATATGTGATGCGCTCGTAACTATTTCTCCCGTACTGGTCGTCGAGAATACCCAAGTAGTCAATTAAAAGCATTCCAAGGCCGTTGCGTAGTTTCAATGCAATGGCGTGTTGCAGGATTCTGTCAGTAGTCATTGGCGTATCACCGTAAAACCACATTGGCTTATCGTTTATCCCTGCAATCGCTTCCTGAATTTGTTCGTATAATTTCTGACTGTAGTTTCCGCGCCGGATGCGATTGATGGGAACACCAGCATGCTGCGCCACTTCACGATCAGTAATCGAGTCTACATCCATTTCAGCCGAGCAGAAGAGAATCGTAATACCTTTATGACAAGCTTCATTGGCAACGTGTGATAAGAAAGTAGTCTTTCCGAGCCCTGCGCGGCCTGCCGCTATGTTTAAAGTACCGGGATAAAAGCCGCCACCAAGAATGCGGTCAAGGGCGGTTATTCCGGTTCCGATGCCGATGGTTTTTTGATTTTCCTGCATTTCAGTGTATCGGTCGAACTGAGCACTGGCGCGGACCTTGGGAGAGATTATTGGTGAATAAATACCACATTTGCGCACGTTAGTTATCTTGTCATCGCATTCGCTGAGTGCTGCTGAGATGTCTACCGGATTACTGAAGCCAATTTTCTGAATTATCCTTCCAGCTTCTATAATTTGACGCGCTATTGCCCCTCGCTTCACGATTTCAGCGTAAAAGAACGCATCAAATGGACTGCCACAAATTGAGATTAAATGACTGAGGTAAGAGACACCACCGCAAAAATACAGTTTACCCATCCGGTTTAAGGTGTCCGCGACGGTAATTTGATTGATGGAAGTCCCTGAATCGGCCAGTTGTTTGAAAGCCCCCCAGATAAAACAATGTGGCTCGTGATAAAAATCCCTATCAGATACTGAGACTGCATCATATTGCGTTTCGTCCACTAAAATTGAGGCAAGTAACGCTTCCTCTGCTGCGATATCGTGTGGCGGAAGTGCGGTATTTTCATTCGTTGTTGTCATATTCTCCCTCCTAGCCTGCATATTTATACATTGAGGCCGGTGTCTGCTGCTTATTGTGGCCGTTATCATGTGCTGTGGTCATCTTCAAGTAGAGGTTGTCGAAACGGGAACGCACCTTATTGGCACTCAAGACGTTGGCTTTCTCAAAATCGTTATTTTGGCTCCAGCGGATAACCGCCTCGATATTCTGCGGGTCCCGTTTGTCATTGGTAAGCATTAGATTGAAGGTTTTACCCCAATTCGTGAGAATATTCTTTTTGAGAAGTGCCTTAGGATTATTGGAAACGATTAATTCTTTCAGCAAAGTAGCCAATTCCATAGCCTTTTCCGAGGGATACCTTTCCTTTTCCTTTTCCCTACTGGTAGGACTAACCCCGTTCTGGGATAGGACTGGGGTAGGACTGGGGTGGTCATTGGGTAGTGTTGGGATAGTTTCTGTGAATGCCCACTTTGAGGGGTTTTTTATCTCTTGGTGCTTCGAGAAGTTGATGACAAATCCATATGATTTATTGTCTTCGTCGAATTTCACGATATCCCCGATTGTCACTAATGCTTCCAAGTGTTTTTCAATATCGGACTTTGTAAGGTCTGCATCATAGGGGAATAATTGGACTTTAATTTGTCCCGGTTTCCACTCGAACACGCCCCTGTCATCACTAAGGTTCCATAGTCCGATGAAAAGAAGTCGGGTATCTCTGGGTACGGTCGCAAGCTCTTCATTCAGCCAGAATTGTGGTTTAATCGTGCGGATTCTCGCCATTAAACAATCTCCTCTGTGACGTGTTGAATTTTTCGCAGTTGGTTCATCGACGTACACTAATGTCGGGCACCAATGTAGCTCGACGCCGTTCTCTACAAGATTTGCATCGTTTTGGGGTACTGAGCTGCTTTGATTGATAGTAAGTTTGCTCCCCCACCGTGAAAGTGAAGGTGGCCCCACAATCAAAGCAACGTAGAAGTTTATCTTGACATTTGGTATCCATATTTCTTTTAATCCTTTTCCGTATTTAGTTCCTAGCCTGATTTGTCAGCCCTTTCACCGTTACTATCGAGTAGCTTTTCGAGCGCCCGCTTGGGAATTAAAATTCGGCGCCCAATTTTGATGTGGGGAATAGAACCCTGCAAAACCCCCTGGTATGCGGAGCCTCGAGAGATTTGTAGAATTTTGGCGCACTGGCTAACGCTCAGCACAACACTCTCAATTTCATTTTGCATTTTTACTTTGCCTCCTCGCCGTTGTTTTCAACTCTTGTATTGACTATTGCCATTTTATATCGATTAGTTTATGATGTCTTTAGTGTCACCATTACATTATCATTACATCTTCGAGATTTTATAAATTGGATACAGATATTGAACAGTTTTATAACTCTGACTTGCCCAATCGACTAAACTTAGCAGGCATGACAGATGCAAACGGCCACACGAGCATCCTTACTGGGTCGCTTCCATTCGGTCAGCTTTTTGTTCCCAGGCATATTGACTTGGCAGGTGCTAACTTATATTGGTGGCTTGATCCTTTCGATGATTACAAGCAAAATCCGGCGAGTGATGTAGGGGCATTAAATGATTTTGTTAGGATTAAGACACCCGATGATATTCTCCGTTTTGCACGCCGTTACGGCCCTCTGGGTCTCTGTAAGCACGGACTTCCGCCTATGCACAGGGGAAGTCGATATCGGGATGAGTTTATAAACGGAAATCTGGTAGGGGTTACCGATACGGGCGAGTGGAATCCTGCGGGTAGAGAACGAGGGTGGTGCCCACCTTCCGGGAACGAACCTATAGAGAAGTGGCTACACTATTCTAAGCTTGCCTTGTCCTATATTAACGGTGCCGCTGTACTGAAGATTGACACAGGGAAATCTATGAAAGGAATTAGACAGATCTTCCTGCAAGACGGCGTGAATGAATGGCTAGATGATGCCGGTATACGACTAGAATTAAATTGGAGTGGCAGCGAGCCTGTTCTTACCTTAATAGGTGGGGGTGTATTTGGCGCTCTTGGGGTTCAACTGTTATCGGCAGTAACCGCTAACAACTTGTCTATATGTAGTGGCTGTAGAATACCCTATTTGAGAAAAGGACGTAAACCGCAAAGTGGCAGGCGTAACTTTTGCCCTGAATGTGGTGATGACGTAGCTAATAAACTAAGGGTGCGTGAATGGCGCGAAAAAAACCAAAAAGAGGGTAAAAATAACTAATCTCTTGTCGTTAGCATGGGAGAGGATGCCTCAACTGGTAATTACACACAGCCAGTTTGTGAACCACGCTCAAATGTGTTAAAATAATAGTTGGTAAAAGGAGATACCTGCATAATTGAATAGGCCATAACTTAACACAGTTATACGAATCAGGAAGGATGGAAATGGAGAAGGCTGAATGCCTTATCGCCTCCTTTCTGGGTAATCGTTAATCGAAACTAAAGGTGGACTTTAAGGCAGAAATGCTTTGAGTCCGCCTTTTTTATTTGTAATATTTTATAGCTTAATGTCGAGTTAATGACATGTTTGTAACGATACAAGGAGATGTGCGAAATGCATTCAATCAAACAAATCCAAATAGAACAACTCCCTATCGGAGACTTAAGACCAGACCCGGCGAACCCGAGAAGAATCAGCGACCATGAATTGGAAACACTTACTCGAAGTATCAGCGAGTTTGGTTTGATCGACCCTATTATCGCCAGGCGAGAAGATAAGATGGTCATTGGCGGCCACCAGCGGTTACTGGCGGCGCGGAAACTGGGATATAAGACGGTACCGGTGGTATTAGCGGACTTAACGACTGAACAGGCCCACCTGTTGAATATCGCTCTGAATAAAATCTCCGGTTCCTTCGATCAGGAATTGCTGGCCCGGCTGTTAAAGGAACTGGAAGAAGTCCCGGACATCGACCTCTCTCTTTCCGGTTTCGAGGACGATGAGCTTAAAAAGCTGTTAAAAAGTTTAGATGCCAGGGAGAAGCGTGATCGTCCTGAAAACTTTGACCTTGATGCGGCGATAAAGGACGCGCAGAGCGCACCTGTCGCCAAACTGGGCGACATCTGGCTGTTAGGTGAGCATCGACTCGTTTGTGGTGATTCGACGGACAAGGAAGCGGTACAGAGGCTGATGGCTGGGGCTAAGGCCATGATGACCTTCACCGACCCACCTTACAATGTTAACTACGGCGACCACCGGCATAATGGAGCTTCCCAACGTGTCATTGCTAATGACAACCTCGGTGAGGTCTTCGAGCCATTTCTCGAAAAAGCCTGCCGGAATATCTTGGAGTTTACTGACGGCGCAGTTTACATCTGCATGTCATCTTCCGAACTCCATACTCTGCAGAAAGCCTTTATCACGGCTGGAGGCCACTGGTCGACCTTTATCATCTGGGCCAAGAACACTTTCACCATCGGACGTTCCGACTACCAGCGACAGTACGAGCCTATTCTCTATGGCTGGAGGGAAGGTGTCAATCATTACTGGTGCCGGGACCGCGACCAGGGCGATGTTTGGCAGGTGGACAAGCCATCATCGAGTCCGTTACATCCCACCATGAAACCCCTGGCACTGATTGAAAGAGCCATTCAAAACAGTAGCCAAGCCGGGGATAAGGTGTTGGATACATTCCTGGGGTCGGGCAGCACACTGATAACATGTGAGAGAACCGGCAGGATTTGCTACGGTATGGAACTCGAACCGCTTTACATCGATGTGGCCGTGATGAGGTGGGAGGCTTTCACAGGAGAAAAGGCTAAAAGATTAGAGGAGGTGAAGTAGCTATAGAGCAGACACTATTGCCAGGTGGTGTCTCATCGGCAGGAATGGGCAAAAGAAAAGACCCGGATATCGGGCCGGGTCTTGGTATTGAGTTCAGCGGACGTTTAATATTTGGCGTACTCGTAACCCTGCCGCACCAGACGTTCGGCAGCCGCTGGGGTCACCACCCAAAACAATTCGTCGTCGCTGAGGATAATCATCTTCATCTTGATAGCCCGGTAGGTGAAGTTTATCGCCGTCGACAGGTTGTTAAATTTAAAAATGGTTTCTTTCAGAATTTCATCGTACATTTTAAGTTCGCTCCTTCATTCTCTACGTACACTATATATCACTCTAAATGCATGGAAAGTCAAGTCTGCCGGGTTAAAAATAATATTACTTTTTACTTGACTTCAGGTGTGTTTAGAGTGATGAATACGATAGTAATAAAAAAGGAGGCAGATAATGCCAATCGAAAACAGAAATCTAACCAAGGGAACCAAACTGACGGGTCGGTACCACAAACAGAGTTACACCTGCGAAGTGGTGGAGAATGCAGAGGGAAAACTGATGTACCGCTTACAGGATGGATGGGAATTCAAGAGCCCCTCGGCCGCCGGAATGGCTATCACCAGACATGCCTGCGATGGGTGGAAGTTTTGGAGTTTGCAGACGCAAGAAACTGCTACTCCGGCACAACCCGAAACCAAAGAACAGCCAGTAGAACAAACGCCGGAACCTGCTCAGACTGCCGCCAAGAGCGACCCCAAGAAAACCGGAGTATTTCTAGTCCCCAATCAGAAGGGAGTACCGGAAGGTCAGATTCGCTGGTTCTGCCGGGACTGCGGCAAGAGCTTTATCACCTCGGCAGTCGAGATACCCGGGATTTGTCCGACAAAGCACCAGACCAAATAACACCACCTGACAATCACTTAATAATTAGCAAACGGGCTCTCTTCCACGAGGGCCTGTTTCGCTTTTCACCACCAAAGACCACCATTGGAGCTTTAACCAGCAGAGGTGGTCAAAGGTGGTAATGCAAAGAAAATGCGTTTTTCGGTCTACGACTGGAAAGCAATGTCGGGCAGCACCTCTCAAGGATGGAGAGTTTTGTCTGATGCACTCACCGGAACGAATCCACGAAGTGCAAGAATCACGTCGTCTCGGTGGTCTGCGACGCAAGCGTGAATCGACCATTTCAAATGCCTACCAGTTTAAATCGCTTAATAATATAAATGGCATAAGACGAATCGTAGAGGTTGCTATCATGGACACACTGGCTATGGAGAACAGTATCCCCCGTAATCGCACTCTAGCCGCCCTGGTGCAAGTGGCTCTGCACACACTAGAAGTAGGGGATATTGAAGCCCGTATTGCCGCTCTGGAAGAACTGGCCAAGATTAAGAAGTAAAGAACTGGAGGACATACAATATGGGGCTGGAAGGTAGATTACGACAACTTGAATCGAAGATGAGGTCCAGAAGAACAATAGTTGGTCATTCGGTCGGCGCCGATGAGGTCATCAGACACCTGGGGTTCGATCCGGCGGCTCTCCGGGAGTCAGCTCACCATACGGGTAAAAGCGTGGTCGAAACGATGTGCGAAATAATCGGCATTGAAACGAGAGAATTCGCACGCATGTTAAGAGAGAAAACAAAGCTTACGAGGTAATAATCATCATGAATATAGAAAGACGCCTTCAGCGGATAAAAGAGAAACTGAACAAAAATCCACCGTGTTTACTGGATATGAGCGATGATAAATTGGTCCAGCTTATCACCGGTAACCCTAATGCCAAGGCTGGGGATATCACCACCGCACAGCTCGAATCACTAGCCGGAGAGCATAAGAAATGAAACTGGAACACCGATTACAATACCTTGAACTTAAATTCGGAACAAAACAACCCGGTTGTAATGTTACTTTATTTGTAGTGGTTCCGGAAGATTGCCAGAATGATTATTTCGATTCTGATTCTTATAGACCGACCAGTGATGAAATAGAAAAGCACCTAAAGCAAATAAAATATGATGGCCATTGCAGAAGATGTGAAGGTTCGTGCGCCATCGACTGGTCACCCCGTGGATTCCAGAATCACACCCTTAGTGGAGAAGGCAGTTCTTCGTCTCCAGAGCCCAAGATATCCTACATGTTCTGCGCTGATGCTGAAATACCGGTATTGTGTAGACGGATTATTAATGGTGAAAGAGAACCTAATAAATAATCGTAATATCCATTACTTGGATGTCTAACTCCGAATATCATGAATGTTGTTCTGTCCGTGCCCAAAGATAGGCATACCTACTTTTCTCGGACATTGCAATCCATCTAATTTGGGATATGGTTTTGCGAATTATTTTTCCCACTGTTCGATGTCTCATAGATTTCTTCTTTATCCAACCAACCTTAAATTGATCAATCCCAGACATAATCGTCCACTGCCATTTGCATTTATGATGTTCGTCTCCTCAAGAGTCCTGCCCGACCCGCCAAGACCAAGAAGACGAGTAGAGCTATTATTACTATGCCACCAGCTACCGAAATAACTATGATGTTAGTCGTTGTCCAAAATCCGGATGACTCAACTAGACTCAAGGAAATACTGGCATCAGGTGGAGAGTTACTTTGTTGCGCTTGAATATTCTGCGCCGTGACGGCCTCCTGAACTGTTTTCTGCTGAATTTTACCCTCTTTGCCGATAGCCAGTACTAGTTGATCGAAGTTAGCTCGATAGACCTGTAAGGAAAGGTAAGCGCTCTCCTTTCCATTATTCAAACTGATACTGCTCGAATCGATAATACCTCCTACGCCAGATACAAGTTGTTTAACCGATGCTAAACTACCATCCACATTGGATACCGCCACACTTAACGATGCAGATGGTGGCTGTCCTACATTTTGTGTTGGTTCATTCAATGTTACGGTTATTGTTGCCATATCTACCTGATTCTGTATATAGTCGATCTGGCCTTGTAGGTTTTCAGCCTGCGCTATCACCTGAGTGAGTTGTTCCTGGATCGCGATTTCATCGGCCACCGTTGTTGCTTTAGCCAATATTGCTTGGAGGCTTTGCTCTTCCAACTGTGCACTGTTGAGTTGTGCTTGTAAATCAATATATTGTTGTGTCACATCCTGGCTGGTAATGTTTTGATTCTGAACTGTACCCAGACTTTGCAGTTTATCAAGAGCCGTCAAGAACTGGTCCTGGGGTACCCGAATCGTCACCGTCGCTTGTTCCTGATTTTGTGCGCCGTTGCTGGACATACTGTCGACTGAACCTCCCAGATTTTGCGCCATCGTTTCCACCTGAGAAAGTGCTGTCGATACTGTATTAACCTCCAGAGAGACCGATGCCTGAGAGATCACTTGCTTTCCGATTGTGTCCAAGACATCAGAATTTGAATCAGCGGAGTTAGAATTAATTGGACCGAAAACCGTGCCCCCACCAGAAAGATTTAGCCCCCATACGGCTGGCGTGGTAGTAACAGGCTCTGCGATAATAGCTGTTGGAGTTGATATCGCAACCGGGGTCATAGCTGCGATGGTAGTTGGGGGGGCTGCTCCATGATCAATCCCTGACCTCACTAAAATGTTTGAAGGCGTGATATCACCCGTATGATTTGTTGTCAACCAGATAGAGCCTACAACTATCAATATCAAGACTGCTGATATTGATGTTGAGGCTATAATCAGCCGAGGTCCGACCAGCCATTGTCTCAGTCCTTTCTTCGCACTTTTAGAACCGGTATCTGTTACCTTCTCATCCAAGCGGGCCTCGATCTTTGGCCATAAGTCCTTACTGGCTTTCAATGATGTATCTTGTTTTTGAAAGAACCTCTGCACCCTTCGTTCAATGGTAGTAAAATTGTTCTTTTCGTCTTTCATTTACGGACCTCCCCATATAACTTGTTATCGTCCTCAATCAGATTTTTCAATTGCTCCAAAGCCCTATGTGCTTGAGATTTTACGGTACCCTGCTGGCGTCCTAGAGCGGCTAGATGTTTCTGCCAGAGAAAGTCCGGTGAAATACCGCAGTAACACAACCTGACGCTGCTCCTCGGAAAGACTTTGCAGGACTCGCTGTAATTGGTCTCTTCGCTCAATGTCTTCTGCCAGGTCATCTCCTACCGGGTCGGCGACAAGGTCCGCATCAATTGATATTATGGTTTTCGGATTGGTTCTATGGTAACTGAGTACTTTATTCACCAGAATCCGAACCAGCCACGGTTTTAAAGGGTGTCCGATACGAAAACTGCCAATGCCTTTCCATGCAGATAGAAAAGCTTCTTGTACCTGGTCTTCTGCCGCCATCCTACTGCCGGTCATCAGGTAGGCTGTACCGTAGAGCACATTCTGATATTGTTCAACCAGGGATCGGAATGCTTCTCGATCCCCCGCCTGGCAACGTCGTATGATTTCATCTTCTGTCATTACGGTTTTTTGTTCAATCATCGAACTACCTCTATTAGATAATACGTTGTAAAACCCCAAAAAGTTCCACTATTTTCAACTATTTTTTTACCCAGATTCAAATGACACATCTGGAAATTGGTTATGCTATAATATTTAACGATAATTCAGGGAAAAAGTTAGCTCGATTATGCATTTAAGTTTATATCTGAACCGCTGGCACAATTCAAGGAATCGTTACCTTTGCTTGGGCAACAAAATGGACATTAATTTGAGATTGTTATTGTGATTATGTCGCTGGATGATAAAATGGCAAGATTCGGCTGGAAGGATTGGTTTCCAAAGAAAGGCAATCTATCATAGGCAATTAAATACCTTATAATCGAGATACCAAATACAGTTCAAGCCATGATTTTGGCTATGACCGAACCTGCAAGACGGGCTGTGGCAATTTTTATCCGATGAGCTTTAGGCGTTATAAAAAACTGTTGTTTGCTATCCAGCCAACCTTTGTCTTTCCAGTATTGATAATCGATTGAATCATGATTGGCTTTACTCCAACCCAACTGTTGAATTTTGAACATCAACAGAGAAATAAACGAGACTTCCTTGTAATGTTCACCTTTAATGCTGCGAAAGATGGTCTCGGCGATTTGGGTTAATCGCTCTCCGTATAATTGATTTATTTTTCCCTTTTCCATTTTGGCATGGGTTTTAAAACCGGCTTTTCCGATAATATAAAAACCCCAAAGACGCAATGCAGTGTCCATTGTTCTTAAGGCATTTCCTGTTCTACTGCTGCCAATCGTAGCTAAAAGGTACGTTGATTTGCCCGCAAATTCGGGGCGGTGACAAACGTGAGCGAGTCGGTCGATCCAGTTTTTCATTATCCCATTAATATTATCGACATAAACGGGGCCGGCCAAAATTAACCCATCGGCAGTTTTCATACGTGCTTTGATTTCCGCCATATCGTCTTTAATCGGACAAGAGTCCTCGCCTTTATCGAAACAGACACGGCATCCCTGGCACGGCGAAATATTCATGTGAGCTAAATATATAGTGTCTACAACCAGAGGTTCATTGTTGTCTTTGGCCACCGATTGCAAGTGCTCTAATAATATTTGCACTGTCTGGTCTGTATTGCCGCTCTTTCTATAACTGCTGATTAAAATAAGAATATTCATGTCGTACTCAATTTAGAATAACGTCCGCAAATATATATGTCAACTTAGGCAGATTGCCATTAAAAAGGTGAACAATCCACTCAATCTCGCAATAATAACATCTCCAATTTCAAATGTTTAATTATCAACCAATTATCCCTAAAAAAGTCAAAAGACAAAGCGCCCTTAATTATTAAGATTTAACAAACTATTTACAATGCCTTAATCAAAGCTAAACATGGCAGCTCTATAATGCGGTTGAATGGAGGTGATATATGGGAGAAAGTAATCTCGATAAATTTGAAAGAGCGGATTTGTTCGACAACGATTCTAAAGAAAACATAGAGGAGTTTCCTTCACGTTGGGAAATTCTAACTCGGAATGCAGACCTTCCATGGATCCGCGAAATCTCCAAAGTTGGGAAATCTATTAATGTCGTGTCTCATAGTCTAAAAGCTATCTGATGCGAAAAACCTTCAGCGATAGCATATTTGAAGCTGTTTTGGAGATTTACCTGGTATAAGGTGAGGTAATTATGAAAGAAGTAATATTGGCAATCTTTTCGCGATTAAAGTGGCTAGCAATGTCTAGGAAGGGCAGATATGCTCATCTCTGGTCACTGACACGCCAGAATCTATAAATCAGAGATACAAAAAAGTAAACCCAATTCAGAATATTGAAAACTTGCATTGGCACTATTCCCTGTCACTTAAATACTGAATAATTCTTAAGGTCATCAGGAAACAAAATTAAATTGTTTTGATGACAAAAACATTAGGCCATTAACTAAAGCCAATTTTCAAGAGGTACAAAAAAGACTATCAAAGCAATAGCCGAAGCCATGAGTAGCTTGGAAATGGATGTCAAAGAGCCAGAATCAAGCGAGGAAGAAGTGCTTGAATTAGAAATAGAACAAAATATTAATATTTTAAAATATGAAGAAGGAAACCCCGTTGTTTTCCAAGGTCATGAGCCGGATTTAGGAAGTGATCATGTCCATATTTACTTACGCGAAATCGGGCGGGTACCACTAATTAGTGCGCAAGATGAAAAAAACGATGCGAGGCAGATAGAGTCATGGAATCGTATTTTAGAGATAAAACATAACTTAGCGAGGAAAGGATGCAATATCACTGCCAGCCAAATCTTTCAGGAAATAATAAAAGAACTCGGGCAATCATCTGAGCTTATTCATTCGCTTCAGTACAAAGTTGGTTTATCTGAAAATACTGGTTTTTATATAACTGTCATCGATGATAAATTTAGATCTGCGATTGATGGCGCAATTGACCAGATATTAGTGAAATCGATAGCCGAGGAATTAACTGTTGCTCCAGAGTCCATGGAGTCTCGTTTGATTACTCTTTCGATTAATAGCTCGCTTCTACCAGAAAAGGTTTTAAAAATCATTGGTTATAAATCCTCACCGGATGATCTCTTTAACTTAGTGACTCAACAGAAGTTTATTAATAAATTAGATATGAACGAGCCTTATCTGCGTGACTATCTCGATCATGTCCAGAAAGATGCAAGCATAGCTAAACAACATCTTACTGAAGCGAATCTAAGATTGGTTGTGAATATTGCAAAAAAATATTTAGGTCATCGAATGTCCTTGCTTGATATGATTCAGGAAGGCAATATCGGCTTAATACGGGCAGTTGAAAAATTCAATCCGCATAAAGGGTTTAGATTTTCTACCTATGCTACTTGGTGGATTCGTCAGGCTATTAGCCGCTCTATTGCTGACCAGGCACGGTCCATTCGCATCCCTGTGCACATAATAGAAACTATTAATAAATTATCGTGGATGACATTTAAATTGACGCAGGAATATGGTCGCAATCCGACTCCTGAAGAAATCAGCGAACAATTAGGCTTTTCCCCGGAACGAATCAGGGAACTTTTGAAAATGGCACAGTTACCAATTTCGCTCGAATCACCCATGGGTGATGAAGAAGATAGTTATTTGGGTGATATGGTAGAAGATCATACCGCAATTCAACCTTTAGATAGTGCTTCTAAACAGTTGCTAAAAGACCAGATTGGTGAGTTACTATTGACCTTACGGCCAAAAGAACAAAGAGTGCTGAAACTCCGGTACGGGTTGGAAGATGGAAGGACGAGAACATTGGAAGAGATAGGTTCGGAATTCTTGTAGTTTCTCAAGTGAATTGACCGCTTTCCGGAGAAAATTCTCAAGCTAATTTACCAGGTAAATTCTCAAGGTAATTGACCACCCTCTGGTGCACCAAGACCATAGATATTGCATCATTGGCTCAGCTAGTTATAAGGAGGTTGAGCCATTGGCAAGAAGGAGGTTTCTGGTGCGAGATATCGCAGAAATTCTGGAGCACTGGCAAGTGGGAAGGAGCATTGGTGCCATTTCCCGCAGTCTTGATGTCTCTCGGGCTACTATTCGTAAATATGTTTATGCCGCCGAAGCCAGGGGGTACCGGCAGGGTGATCCAACGCCACCGCAGGGCTGGAATGCTTTTATCGCTGATGTTATTCCACGGCCGCCAGACGCGGCTACCCGGTCACCGGTATTTGCCGCGCTGCTTCCCTACCAGGATGAAATCATATCTGCTTTGGTCACCACAAAAGCCTCGACGATCTGGCAGAGGCTGCGGGACGAAAAGAAAGTAAACGTCTCTCAGCCCAGTTTCTACCGGTACCTGAGCTGTTTTCTTGGGGATGCCTGGAAAAAGCCGCTGATTACGGTTAGACGCGATGACCCGCCTCCTGGCGAGGAAGCCCAGGTAGATTTTGGTTACCTCGGCACATGGCAAGACCCAAAGACGGGTAAAAAGTGCCGATTGTGGGCCTTCGCCCTGATACTGTCTTATAGCCGGCACATGTTTGTCTGCGTGGTTACCCGGATGGGCCAACGGGAGTGGTTAAACTGTCATATTTCCGCCTTCCAGTTTTTCGGTGGAACTCCGCTCCGAATTATCCCGGATAATTTAAAGACCGGGGTAATCAAGCCCGATCTCTATGACCCGAAGTTTAACCTTGGTTACGATGAGCTGGCACACCACTACGGGATTATCATCGACCCCGCCAGAAGCGGAAAACCGAAAGATAAGGCCAGGGTAGAGCGGGTGGTCCCTTATATCCGGGACAGCTTCTGGTCGGGCAGAAACTTCACCAGCCTGGATGAAATCAACCGGCAAGCCAGGGAGTGGTGCCTTCGAGTCGCCGGAATGCATGAGCATGGCACCACGCATCAGCCGCCGTTAAATCTCTTTCGCTTAGCCGAAGAAAAAACACTCCGGCCACTGCCGGGGGCGCCGTTTGAAATTGTTACCTGGCATCAGTCTAAAGTGGCTCTCGATTGCCATATCCAGGTGAGCACTACTCTCTATTCAGTACCTTACCAGTATGTGGGGAAAAGGGTGGACGTTAAACTGGGCGGTAGAACGGTAGAGATATACCTCGATTCCAATCTGATTAAGACCCACCCCAGAGGTGATAAAGGGCGGAGGGTGACCGACTGGAATGACTATCCTCCGGAGAAGGCGGCCTTTTTCCAGCGTACTCCGGAGTGGTACCGGCAGAAAGCCAGCGCGATAGGTCTCGCCACCAGGGAGACCATTGATAGCTTGCTGAAACTGCATGCTTTCCATTACCTGCGCCAGTGCCAGGGTATTTTAAGGCTGGAAGAAAAGTATGGGCAGGTGAGACTGGAACAAGCCTGCTCCCGGGCCAATGCCTTTGGCGACCCCTGCTACCGGACGGTGAAGACCATCCTGGAAAGGGAACTGGACAAACAAACGCTTCTCTTCGAGCCGGTCAGGGAAGCCGGGGCTTTCTTACGCGGAGCCGAGGAATTATGCGGCTCAATTAAAAATTAAAGGAGAGATTATATGACTGATAAGCACCAGATAGAAAACAAAATGAGGGCACTCAAGCTCAGTGGGATGATGGAAACCCTGGATATGAGATTAGACCAGGCACAAAAAGACGGGGTAAATTTTACCCAGTTCCTTGAAGTACTACTGGAAGATGAGGTACAGCACCGGACAAACAAGAGACTCTCTACCCGGATTATCCGGGCTCACTTCGAGGAAGAGAAGAGTCTGGAAGGCTTTGATTTTAACTTCAATCCTAAACTACCTGCCCAGTATATCCGTGAGTTGGCCACCTGCCAGTTTATGGAACGTAAAGAATCAGTGATCCTCTGTGGTCCGGTGGGAGTGGGTAAGACACATCTTGCTCAGGCGCTGGGACACCAGGCTTGCCGCTCTGGATACAATGTCCTCTTTATGAAGACCAGCCGTCTCCTTGCCGACCTGGGCGGCGGTCGTGCTGATGAAACCTGGGAGAAGAGGATACAACACTACCTGAAACCCAACTTACTGATAGTGGATGACTTCGCAATGAGGGAGTTTACCAAGACTCAGGCCGAGGACCTCTATGAGCTTATCGACCGGCGCCATCACACCGGCTCCCTGATAGTCACCGCCAACCGGGCACCCAAAGACTGGTACCCCCTCTTCCCCAACCCCGTCATCGCTGAAAGTGCACTCGACCGTCTCATCAGCGGCGCTCACATGATTACTCTTACCGGTAAAAGCTACCGGTCAATGCTTCGTCCTAATAAAGACCTTGATAAGGAGGAGGTAACTATGTAATACTGCTTCTTACAGTGCACCAGGGGTGGTCAATTAACCTGAGAATCCGGGTGGAACATTAACTTGAGAATGGGTGGTCAATTAACCTGAGAAACGACACCTTACGGCCAAAAGAACAAAGAGTGCTGAAACTCCGGTACGGGTTGGAAGATGGAAGGACGAGAACATTGGAAGAGATAGGTTCGGAATTCTCAGTCACCCGTGAACGGATTCGCCAAATTGAAGCTAAAGCCTTGCGCAAATTACGTCATCCGAGTCATAGCCGCAAACTCAACGGATATTTGGAATAACACCTTTCGAGAAAACGGTGTGATTTTTTAGGCAGTACATCAAGTACGCTCTAAAATCATTGCGGGGTTTTTAATAGTTTATTTTAACCGAAATAATACATCAAATTTAATATAACCTTAATATCGACTTAAATATTCCTTAACAAAGGCAATTTATAATGAAGCCAAATAGTAGAGAATACTAACGAAGCAGAGGTGGGAAGATGAGATGTTTATGCTATGCCAAATTCCTATCTGGGGGGTCTATCCCTCTCGGTGAATTCTTCGCTCACATAAGCACAAAATGGACATGCATGGAAGATGCTTCTACAGTGACAAACAGAAATCCAAACCAGGGTATCAATCATAATAGCCTTATTCGCAAATCTATAGTATTTATTGCCGATTGCAAATCAGTAGAACAATTAACTTCAGAACTGGCGACGTTACCTGGTGCCGGAATTGCTAACTTTGAAGTATTTCCTGTGCCGGAAATGTTAGAATATCCTTAAATAATGAATAATCATGACAGCCTAGTGATAAACGAAACTTCATCAGATAGCGCCAAAAAAGCAGTAAAAGCTGCTCTGGATATCTTGACCTGTAATGAAAAAGATTTACGTTCGTTTCTTAACAAAGACATTGTAATGAATGCCCTGAGTTGCCAGAATCTGGATATCTTGGATCTGAAGATGATAGACCGGGTGATGGCAGAATTCCAACATGCGGCCCGTGTTTTCAAACCCTATAGAGCAATACGTAAAGTATCAATCTTTGGCTCGGCTCGGGTAGGCGAAAAGAATCCTTATTACGAGCTTGCTTACAAATTCGGTCGCGCTATGGTAGAGAAAAAGTTTATGACAATTACCGGAGCGGCTGAGGGCATTATGCGAGCTGGCATTGAAGGCGCGAGTCCCGAGAATAGCTTCGGGGTGAATATACTTCTTCCCTCAGAGCAAGCACCTGCAAAAGTGATTCAAGATGACCCCAAATTGGTAACATTCAAATATTTTTTCACGCGTAAAGTATTTTTCGTCATGGAAGCTGATGCAATAGCCTTATTCCCCGGTGGTTTCGGCACTCAGGATGAAGGATTTGAAGTATTAACTTTATTGCAAAATGGTAAGGCTCCGCCGATGCCAGTGGTTCTCATGGAGCTTCCCGGAGAAGCATATTGGGAAACTTGGGATAAGTTTATTAGACAGCAATTGTTAGCCCGCAAATTTATCGACCCAGAGGACTTAGCATTTTATAAAATACTGCATTCTGCGGAGGAAGCGGCAGATTGGATTGAATCCTATTATTCGACCTATAATTCCATGCGGCAAGTATATAACAGGCTAGTTATCAGATTGGAAAAAGAGCTCACAGATAATCATATAGCTATATTGAATGAAAAGTTCGCAGACCTGATTAAAGTTGGTAAAATTTTTAAAACGACTACATTATCTGAAGAATCAGATGAGCCACACTTGGCTGATAAACCAAGAATTATTTTAAATTATAATAAAAAGAGCGCCGGACGTCTTAATGAAATGATTCTCATGATTAACCAATTGGGGCACACAATCTAAATTAATATGCCCAAACCGACTGGCAAACAAGCACTCTTTCCGCTTTTCATTCGTTAAGGTAATTCCAGCGCAAGTTCAATAATTAAAACTTGCTAATGTAAATCAGAGGCCGCTCCAAATTAAGTTAGCCGCAGATTTCTAATTGACTCCTAATTCCACTCTCACTTCATCAAAATTAACACATAATTAACATCGCCTTAAACTCTCCTTAAAGATAGCCTCTTATAATGAAAGAAATAAGAGAAAGGAGAATGTAAATTGTCAAATAAATTTAACAAAAAATGGCTTGTTGTAATGACATCCCTGCTGCTGGTTGTAGCCTTAGGTTTTGGCGCTTGCAGCACCACGACAACGACAACCCAAACTACAACGGCAACAGCAACTATCACGGCAACCGTGCCTGTCGTACCTCTTAATGGTGCAGGCGGTACTTTCCCCGCGCCTTTATACACCAAATGGTTTGACCAGTACGACCAACTTACAGGGATTAAGATCAACTATCAAGCCGTTGGTTCCGGCGCCGGTATCAATCAGATTACCGCCGGTACCGTAGACTTCGGCGCCAGTGATGCGCTGATGACCGATGCGCAGATCACTGCAGCCCAGGCCGCTTTCGGACCTATTCTGGAAATACCGATGACCATCGGTGCAGTGGCTATAACCTATAATCTACCGACACTGGGGCAGAACCAGCTCAAACTTACAGGGGATGTCCTGGCTAAAATTTATCTGAAACAAATAACCAATTGGGATGACCCGGCGATTGCGGCTCTCAACCCTGGTTTGACTCTTCCCAATATCCCGATTGCGGTGGTGCACCGTTCCGATGGTTCAGGCACTACCTATATTTTTACCAATTATCTTTCCAAGGTCAGTCAACAATGGTCGACCCAAATAGGGAATGCCACGACAGTTAATTGGCCTGGAGATATCGGGGGTCAAGGAAGCGCAGGGGTAGCCGGTCAGGTGCAACAGCTCACCGGGGCAATCGGCTATGTGGAAATTGCATATGCTATCCAGAATAAAATGACTTATGCCCAACTGCAGAACTCATCAGGTAATTACATCACCCCGTCTCTGGATTCAGCCAGTAAAGCGGCGGATGGAGTGACTCTACCGGACGATATGAGGATAATGATAACTAACTCCAGCAATGCCGATGCCTACCCGATTGTCGGATTTACCTGGATGCTGGCTTACCAGCATCAAACCGATAAGACCAAGGGACAAGAACTGGTGAATATGCTCTGGTGGGCGATTCACGACGGGCAACAGTATAACAATGCACTGACTTACCCGGTTCTACCCGCAGCGGCCGTAACCAAGGCGGAAGCTGAAATCAGGTCTATAACTTATCAGGGTGTACCGTTACTCAACAAGTAGTTCTATAATATTTGCACTTATAACATAAAATAAAGGGTGTGGGAGGATTAACCTCCCACACCCACAAATGTTAAAAATAACAAAGGAGAAGAGATTTTAACTTATAAAATCAAATCTTCCATTTTAGAATTCTGTAAATAAATGGTCAATCATGTTGATAGGATAGACAATATCCTGGCAAAAGGCTGAAAAAGATTGATGAAAATACTTATTGTCGATGACGACGAGAATCTACGCGAGACCATCAAATATAATCTTATCAATGCTCTGTACTCAGTGGTTTTAGCTGAGACTGGCCCTCAGGCTCTTGAAGTAGCAAGACGAGAAAAACCCGATTTAATTATTCTTGATATTATGCTTCCCGGACTGGATGGTTTTGAAGTTTGCCGCATATTGCGTAATGAAATGTCAATACCTATCTTAATATTAAGTGCAAAAACTGATGAAATAGATAAAATAGTCGGTTTAGAATTAGGTGCAGATGATTATATCACAAAGCCTTTTAGCATCAAAGAACTTATGGCTCGAATACGGGCAATGCTACGCCGTAAACAACTAACAGAGCAACAAGCTTCATCAAATACATCCGAAGACACCAAATTACCCCGAATTCTTCAGGGACATGGGCTTGAAGTCGATACAGCCCGTCATCAAGTTTTTCTAAAAGGCTCTGTTTTAAATTTGACACCAAAAGAATTTGAATTATTGTCTTTTTTAATGAGATATAAGGAACAGGTTTTTAGCAGAGAACAAATAATGGAAAAAATATGGGGTTATAATTTTGATAGTTCAAAACGCACTGTGGATGTTCATATCCGCTGGCTGAGACAAAAAATCGAAGATAACCCGGAAAATCCTAAAATTCTTATAACTGTGATTGGCTTTGGCTATAAATTTGAACCTTAAAACCAAATTACTTGTATAGTCTTTTCGCTCGAATCTGTTCTACCACACAAAAGATGCTGAAACTAAGAATAGCCACGATCATGGTGGTTTCAAATAATAGCACCAATAAATTGGATTCATAGATATAAAACTTGCCATAAGCCCAAATTAAGGCAAAATGGCATAGTAAAAATGAAGCCATCGCAAAGCTTAATAGTGACAGCGCGTAGATTCGAAATGTAACCGTATTTTTCATTGATAAGCCCCATCACGTCGATTTGAGTTTATTGATTTAGTTTCAGTTTAAGGCAGAAGCACAATATAAGATATTAATTATTACTATAATTTATAAATATTTTCTAAATATTCCATCGTAGAGTTGCATAGCTCCCCATTCTTGGAAAAGATAATCATGGTTTGAAAATAAATAGGGAAGTACCGATAAAACAGGCGTAGATTAAATCGGGCAGCTTGAAAACAGCCGAAAATGAGGAACTACTTCATGGCTATTTTATTTCATATGAATATCATCACTTATTGGCAGTTATTTTAACAAATCGTTAACACAATGTTCATTAATTCCTAATATCTAGACAAAAGAAACTTAACACTGGGGCTTTATCATGAAAGTGTGCAGAAGAATTCTTATGCGAATCTTGAAATCATCAGAAATAACTCCACTGGTAAAACTTCCATTTTTAATTTCATAACCAAACAACCCGGAATTTTTGGTGTTAATAAAGAAATAGCGAATAAAGAAAGCACAAAAGTAAAGGGAAGTCCTTTCAGAGACTGGTGTCACTTCAAGACTTCCCTCTTGCTCAGGTCGAACCCAAGCATTTCCCAATTATACTCCTGAATCAATGGCTTCGTCAAGCTTGGTGTGCTCAATTTCACAGGAGGTGGCACTAAAGAAAACGACGAAAAAACAAATAGGCCTCGATTAAATAGGATAATCGAGGGGCGAATAAACACAAAATCTAAAAAGGAGAAAAACAAAGGATATGTCGATTAAAAAGAAAGTAATAATATCTTTAGGGGTTGCAGTCTTGGCTATTGCCTTGACAACAACTTCGGTCTTCGCAGCTGTCGGGACTAATGTACTGGAATTGCATGGTTCAACCACATTGGGTCCCGTCGTTGTAGCTGCAGCACCTGCCTTTAACGCTGCAGGTTTAGGCGTCACCATCGATACAGCCGGCATCCTTCAGAATAGTTCCGGCGCAGGAATTTCTGACCTCAATGCCAACCAGCAGTTAGCCGACATTGCTATGTCTTCCCGTGCGCTCAAATCCGCCGAGGCCGCAGTTGATACCCCTACGGATGCGTGCGTCGATGCTGTAGTTATCATGGTCAATGATACCTATACTCCAGCCGATATCACCCAATTGACCAAACAGCAGATTAGAGGCATCTATGAGGACGCCTACGCCGCTACCCCAGATGGTCCAGAGTATTGGGATGCCGGAGCAGTTACAGTTTCATCCGCGGGTCTTCCCGGTGACGATGGCCTTAATTACGATCAGGGTGTTACTTTCCCTGCTCTTCCCGGTAATGGCAATCCCCTCGATCATGTTCAGATTGTGGTTTTGGCCAGAAACCTGAACTCTGGGACCCGCGCTTTTCTGGGCGATACCGTTGCTCACGGTGGTTGTGCCTTTGCTGGGCCTCAAGGTACTGATCCAATAGCATCCAGTTTTCCTTATGCCAGTTATTACTCCGTCGAGGAGCAGTTTTTAGGTACGACTGACAGTACTAGACAGCTCACCGCTACTAATATGTCTAATGCCATCAGCACGGCAACTAATGCAGCCATCGGTTATGCAGGGGTAGGCTATGACACTGCCCCTCATATCCGCGACCTTAAGGTTATCGATGACTTATCTGGCACCGATCGTACCGCCTATGCCGCCACCAATATCAATATTTATTCTTACCATTATCATCTCTCTCGTTATCTCTACCTGGTGACCAAGAATGGCGACGCCAATCACGCTAATGACATGGTATTCGTCAATTGGTTCGAGACTCTGGATAGCGCCGGACAGGATGCTGCAGTCGCATCACATGAACTGAGATTAGTTCCAGACGAAGATATCAATCATGATGGCGTCGTTAATTACCTTGACCTTGGTCAGCTTGGAAACGACTATGGAAAAACCGGAGCTTCCCATTTTACCCGTTCCGATGTCAATCGCGACGGAGTCGTTAACTATCTGGATTTAGGCGATATCGGCAACTGGTACGGCATTCAAATCCAAACCTTACCGTAAAAGTTTAGTGTAATCGTCTATTTATGGATATCTCAAAAAATATAAGTAATAAAAAATAAAGGAGAATGAATTGAAACTGTCATTTCTGAAGAAAGCTTTACTTAGCGGAATATTGATATCCACCATTGTGGCTGGTACTCTCATCGTCACTCTTCCCGTATCTGCAGACACAGAAGCAATGTCAATCACACCAGTGTCTCAGACCGTTGCCAATGGTGCCACCAATATCTCGGTCAGTATCGTTGCCAATACATCAGCAGCCACCCGGGCCTGGGGCGCTGATGTCCATTTCGATGCTACCAAATTACAGGAGACCGGTTATACTTACGGTAGTACCTTCTACACGTCAACTTATGGTACTCCTTACAACAATGGTGCTACCGTCGATAACGTTAATGGTGTTATTTCTAACTTAGCTCAGGCCGAGTTGGGCGGAACCGGTGGCCCGTCCGGTACTGGCACCTTAGTCACTATTACCTTTAATGTCATCGGTGGTTCTAACAGTCTCACTTCCATCACTCTGGCTAACGCCGGTCTGGGAAGCGCAACCGACCCCATTACGGCTCTTAACCCGACAATTAATAACGGCACCATCACTATCGGACAACTCCCCGACTTGGTTGTCTCGGCGATTTCCACCACTCCCTCCAATGGATCATCATCCACCTATAACCTTAATTTCACCGTCAAGGATACAGTTGTCGCGTCAGCAAACTCCTCTGCTACCTATACTGTCAACGGTGGCGCTGCAAGCACCGTAGCTGTTGGCGCTCTGGCTCTCAACGGAACACAGTCATTCAATATCCCTATGACTGTCAGTGCATCCGGTACTGATGCCATCGTCGTGACGGCCGATTCCACTAATATGTATGGCGAGAGCAACAATACCGCTACCATCAGCTATACTATCCTTCCGGATCTAGTCGTTTCGGCTATCAGCACTAGTCCCACTTCCTCTTCCTCCTCTCCTTCAACTACTCCTACTTACACCATCAGTTACACCGTTACAAATAATGGTCCGGCAGCAGCGGTCGTTAGCAATACCGCTATCGTCATCAATGGTGGAACTCCTATCAATATTGCTTGTGGGGCTCTTGCTAGCGGCGCGTCCCTTAATTTCACAAGCGCAGTTCAGACTGTTACTGGAACTCATGACAGTATTGTAGTGACGGCCGACTCTGCCAATGCGGTTCAGGAATGGAACGAGAATAATAACTCCGCTAGCGCCGATTATTATTATACTTCGCCGAATGTAATCAGTGGCAACCAGGATATCACAGGTACCCTTAATACAGTTTTCAGTTTTACGGCTCCCGCCGCCGTTAATCAATGGACCTACACTGGTAACACCGGTTCAGCTTCTGCGGCTTTCTTCCCCGGACAAAACAACATCAATGCCGTACCGAATACCATGGTAGTTAATTCCAACCAGTCATGGGTAGTCACAGCGTCAGGTGAGAATGGCGGCTATCTATCCAAGTGGAACAGTGGCTATGCTTCACCGATAGTATCTTTGGGTCATCAGCTATTGGTTGTCAGCAGTTCCAATCAGGGTTCTGTTGCCTATAGTCTTTATTTCAACAATAGCGCCCAGACTCTGGCCACGAGTAACACCACTGGCCTAAACGGCAGTTCTGGATATAGCCGGACGATACCAGTTAATTATATTCAGAATGTGACATACAACGATGCAGCTCTGGCATCACCGTATATTTATCACATGACAGCAACTTACACCTGTACTACTACAGCCTACTAAAGAGTTATGAACATGTGCTGGGAGCGACTTAACTGTCGCTCCCAGCAGTAAGAACGGGAGTTTGCGTGGGGATGAGAACAATGAGAAAGTACCTGTTCAGGATTTTTATATCGATTATTATTACAAGCATATTGGCGATTTCCCTCACTTCTGCGATTTTCGCTGATAGCGGTACCAATATAAGTGTTAACGTTCCGATTATAGATATTTCCTTATCACCGGGCCAGTCTTCCAACCAGGTAATAAACGTCAGCAGTAGCGGCAGTGTTAATCTGACGGCCGAGGTCGATGGATTAACTCAGACTTCACAAGGAGCTTCCGGCCCGGTACAGGCACAACAGGATACAGGTTCATTCAGCGCCCGTACATTTATCAGTTTGGATAAAACATCACTAAGTCTATCTGCGGGTACCTCACAGAATATTACTGTCTCCGTCAACGTACCCACGGGCACTGCTCCAGGAGAAAGATATGCTTCAATTTACATATATAGTCAGCCCGGTCAGGGAGGAGTAAGCATTGTAACCGGAATTCTTATCCCGGTAATAGTAAATACCCCCGGATATACAGTTTCACAAATTGGGAGTATAATCGGTTTTTCATGCAGTTCTTTGCCCAGCCTTTCTAACGTTTACACCGGAAAAGCTATCGATTTCGATACAACTTTTAATAATACCGGGAATTGCCATATGACCGGAGCCCAGAACACCATCACGGTGAAAGACAGTTCAGGCAATCAAAAGTGGACAAATACAATATCGGTTCCAGCTCCTTCTATACTACCTCAAACCCCTCGCATTATCGACAACCAGGATACCATCGGATTAAATGCGGGCAATTACTCGGTGGAATCGGATGTTACACTGGCCGATGGTACACTACTTGACACCCAGACGATTGCTTTTACTGTCGCCAACCCGCCGGTCATCCCGGGAGCACCGGGATTAACTTCGCCGGGCAATAATACTTCACCCGGTACGGTTATCACTACGTTGACCCCTACTTTTCAATGGAATACTGTGTCCGGAGCAGACTACTATATCCTGACCGTCAGCCGAACTCCATATAGTTCTAATAATATTATTTATGCCAGCGACCAGCTTACCGGAACTTCATTTACGATGCCCGCCAATTTTCTTTTTAACGGGCAAATATATTGCTGGCAGGTGACTGCCACCAATATTAGCGGGACCAGTGCCAGTTCGAGCACTTACTACTTCCAAACTCCAGGTTCATATAGTCCGCCGGCGGTAGCCACCAATTCCGCCATTAATATCACAGATACTACAGCAACTTTAAACGGCAATTTGAGCGATTTGGGCAGTGCTACCAGCGTAAATGTTAATTTTCAATACGGTACGAGCATCAGCTACGGTACCGTGACTCCAATTCAGACTTTGACCGCTGACGGAGCATTTCAAGCTAACATTACCGGTCTAACTCCAGGAACTACTTATCATTTCCAGGCTAATGCCGGAGGACTCACTACAGTCTACGGGAATGATTTGACTTTCACAACTTTACCAGGGGCTACTACTACGACGGCAACGTCGACTACATCTACAACTTCTACCACTACTTCTCCTACCACGGCGACAACACCCATATTGAACGAACAAGTCATGACTTCCATGACAACAACCGGAACCCCTTCCATTATTACTACCGATGTTTCGAATGATGTTTTACCCGGCATGGATGCTTCTACTATGGTGGGGCTAAGTTTCAATAACGTGGTAACGCCCCACATAGATGCAGCACAAAAAGCCAATACAGAAGTCACGCTAACCGGTGTTAGCGGTAACGGTTCCATTATTGTAGGTATGTACACTACCCCGCCATCTTCAAATGTCGCTTTCTCGGATGGGACCATCAAAGGCGGGACAGGTCTAACAGCTATCCAGTTCGTGGATGTCCGTACCGAAGGCTATGACCATGGTACAGCCAATGTTACACTTCATTTTACTGATAATGAAATCAGTAATTTCGACCAGACTAGCCTTCGACTGTATTATTATAGCGACAATAAATGGCAATTGTGTGAAAATATCAAAGTTTCTCTTAGCGACCACACTATCTCCGGGAATATCTCTGTAGCAAAATTAAGCGGCACTGTTGTCGGTCTGGGTGGAAACCCGATTCAAACTAGCAGTAACAATGCCGTGTCTTTTATAGGGCCATCTAATAATAAACCAGCAAATCATAATATCAGCTGGTCTCTAGCCGGCACCGTAATCGCCTTGATAATCATTGTCGGAAGTGTAGTTTTTGTAGTTGAAAGGAACCGTAAAAAGAATCTGGCTAATAGATAGCCGATTTTTTTAACATTAACAAAATAATGAAGAAGGAAGGAAACTACCAGAAAGAATGTTTAGACAATGCCAGATACCTGCTTTAAGAGAAAGTTCCGAAGCTAATAGAATGAAAGGCGGTAGAAATTGAGATGGTAGCCAAATTGGTTAGAATCGCAATAATCATTCTGGTGATATTTTCAATGGTGGTCATTGCCCGGACGCCTGTGGTAGCTGCTGGCGCTAGCGTTAGTGCAAACCCATCTGTGCAAACTGTAGCTCCGGGAGCAAATTTTGATGTTGATATTGATGTGAGCACTTCCGTGCCCACCCGGGCGATAAATTTTGCGCTAACATGGGACTCGACCAAGGTACAATGTAATTCGGTAGAAGAAGGGGCTTTTTATTCAGGTTTCGAAACGCAGTACAATTCTCAACATGGCACTAATATTGGCGAGTTTGCTATGCCCAGTCTTCCAATATCCTCGTATACTACAGCTGGTAAATTCCCCTCAAGCGGTGATTTTTCATTGACTCTGTTGGGACAGGATTTTAGTGGTACAGCCTTGCCTGCTCCGACGGGAACTGGGATTGTGTGTATATTACATATGACAGCCCTGAACAGCGCCAATGGAACCGTCGATTTTAACCTTTCAGATGTTGGACTTACGGATAACAATGATCCGCAAAATCCTCTAAACCCGAGTGTGAATAACGGACAGGTTAACATCTCCGACACAATCGCTCCTGCACCGACCATCACCGGCTTCAGCCCTACCAGTGGCGGTCCGGGAACTCAAGTGATCATTACCGGCACGAATTTCACGAACCTGACTACTGTTAGTTTGGGTGGCACTGCCGCTCAAAGTTTCACTGCAAGCTCCGACGGGACCCAGATAACAGCTTTGGTAGGTACTGGGGCCACGGGTACTATTACTGTCGCGAATACGGGGGGGTCTGTTACCTCTACGAACACTTTCACTTTCTTCGGAACCCCAACGATAACTTCATTTGCTCCTGTCATAGCGGGGCAAGGAAAGACGGTAACTATTACAGGGACGAACCTTACTGGTGCGACTATAGTTAGTTTTGGCGGCATTAACGTGCAAAGTTTCCAGGCTGGTTCGTCTACGCAAATCACGGCGGTTGTGGGTACCGGCGCCAGTGGAGTAGTCAGTATTACAACACCAGGCGGCACGGCTACTGCTTCCGGTTTTACTTTTGCCCTGCTACCGACCATCAGCGGTTTTAATCCTAAAACGGGGGGGCAGGGAACTCCGATAACAATCACAGGTACCAATTTCACCGCCTCCGCATATTCAGTCACAATTGGTGGTGTAATTGCTAGCCCTACATCTGTCAGCTCCACGCAGATTATTGCAATCGTGGGTACTGGCGCTACCAGCGGAAATGTCAGCGTTACAACACCGGGCGGCACGGCTACTGTTTCCGGTTTTACTTTTGCAATCCCACAACCTACTATTACTTCTTTTACGCCAACATCGGCGGACATTGGGACGGTGGTAACAATCACAGGCACTAATTTTACCGGCGCTACGGCAGTTAGTTTTGGCGGCACCGCGGCACAAAATTTTCATGCCATTTCAGATACGCAAATTACGGCGGTAGTAGGGACGGGCGCAAACGGAGCAGTCAGCGTCACGACACCCGGAGGTACGGTTACCGCTAATGGTTTTACCTTTACCCCGACGTCTACTACTTCAACTTCTTCAACGACAACCTCGACCTCGACAACAACCACGTCAACAACACCGTCTTCAACGTCGACCTCGACAACGACTACACCAACGATATCACCTTCAACGACCACGACAATATTTACAGGGGTAATAAAGACGACACCTGTACAAGCTGCAACGGTAATTACTTCATCGAATCTCGGGACTGTAACGTCTCTGGATATTTCCGGTTCAATGGATACGAGTGGGATGTTACACTCTGATTTCTTGCAAGGAAACATTCGCTATAGTGGTAACAACCAGATAGTAGACTTGGATATTAAAAGTGGGACAAGGGCTGTATCAATTGTTGATGGTAGTCCCGTTGACTCCATCACCATACAACCAGGTAGTAATGTACCATCTCCTCCGGCCAATCAAAATATTATAAGTTCAGTTGAGTTCGGTCCGACCGGCACTGTCTTCAGTTCCCCGATCACTGTGGTGTTAGGATATGACCCAACTCAGGTGTCCAGTAACACTAATGCCAGTAATCTAGCCTTGGAATGTTTTAATAGCCAGACAGGCAAGTGGGTTGAGTGCGATTACACCCTAGATACCGTAAATCATCAAATTACAGCGACTATCAGTCATTTCAGCCTGTATGCAGTTATGGAATCAAACACCGCTGGATTCATCGGCGTAGGTTGGAGTTTAGCCGGAATTATTATCATTGTGTTCCTGGTGTTAGGAGGCCTGGTCATCTATTACTTCCTACGCCGGACACCGAGTCCGGCACCTGAAACCGTTCGTGTAGCTCAAACAGTCACTAATAGGACGGCAGCAGGCTGGTCCGAACCCGATTTAACGAATGTTAGGGAGACTAATTACGAACCCGAAAAGTCCACCCGAATTAATTGGGATGCCCTATTGCCGGGGAGCGAAAAGAAAGTAGAACCTTTTAAAACCAGACTGGAACTCACCGGCGGTAAGATTGTCATTATCGGAGATGGTAAATCACCAGACCTCGAGATAATAAATAATCCGGATTCCCGTGTGATAATTTCTCTGGAATATGACCCTGAGTTACATCCGCGAGGAATGACTAAAATAATAAATCTTGGTTCTATATCGAAGAGTGAAAAATAAAATGAAAAATAAAAGGGGATTGTAAATTGAAAAAAGTGACTAGAAACTGGAAATCAGTAAGCGCATTTTGTCTCTGTATTGTGGCTTTCAGCGTCTTATTGGCAGGGTGCAGTGGTAACGCCACAGCATCAACTCCAAATTTTGGATCGGTACCGACTACAACGGCTTTAACTACAGCCGCTGCCGCGGCAAATGCCCTTGTTAGCGTCGTTACTTCGGCATCGACAGTAAATCCGGGTGATAATTTTGATGTCAGCATCCAGATAACCACGGATACTCCCGCACGTCAGTTACAGTGTATTTTAACCTGGGACCCAACCCAAGTTAAATGTAACTCGGTGGAACAGGGCGGTTTCTTTACAAGTTTGGCCCAACAAAACAATATGAATGTCCAAGTGATGCCTAGTCCTCTCAATGCGGACAATAAAATAGGCAAATTCCCACCAGGGAACGATGTCCAAGGGACTATTCAATATGCCGAGACCGCCTTTCTTATCGGAGGCACTCTGGCGTCTGATAATACTTTACCCGGTGCTGAAGGAACAGGGGTGGTTTTTGTTCTACACATGACAGCTAATTCAGATGCCAGCGGAATAGTCGCTTTTAAACTCGCTGACGTTGGGCTCGGAGATAATTCTGAAACCCCAAAAGCTTTAAATCCGACAGTATACGATGGACAGATAACAATATCCGGCACGAAGTAGTCTTGGAGATCCATAGGATATAATTGCTTGATTAGTGGATGGTATGACCTATGGGTGGGAATACACAATACGCGATCTTCTTGACTTGATTAGAAAGTGTTCGCTTGGAGTTTAATTTGAGAGCGGAATTAAAGTTTATTTCATTATTACTGGTTGCAGCGGTTACTTCTATTTTACTGAATAGTTGTGCCTCCAACTCTGACGACCACGGTATTAAGCTCTCTGTTCCGGGAGATTTATATTATTTAGGGTCAATAATAAATGCTGCTTCCACGACAGGCATAGGTGCCCCAGCGGTTCAGGTAAAATTTTCAGAGGATAGAATTGACGAGCTTAAACAGGGCAAGGCCGATGCTGTTTTATTAGGGAGAGAGCCAACACCAGACGAATTAAAGGGGCTCACGGATTATGTCATCGCTTACGATGCAGTATGTATCATCATTGACACGAATTCCTATTTAGGAGGCCAGTTCTTAGGTAACGGACATCCTACAGTAAAAAGCAGTGGCCTGAGTAACCTGACAACTCTAGATCTTGCTCAGATATTCACAACTCCAACGGGAACTGCATGGCCATGGTATAGTGATTATTTTATTAGAGACCCTTTGCTGGACCCCGATAGCTGGATTTATTCTCAGGATAATTTAGCCTGGATACAACAACCAGCACAAGTTTTACACCCATTCAATTTCCCGGTTGGAGAATTTGATACACAATCGGTAATTTATCAGGACCTGCATTTTTATGAAAAACCTGCCGTCACCCACAATGACAATTACCTGGACCCTAAATTCCATACAGAAGAAGAAGTAGTCTCTTATGAATATAAGGACTTAATTTATGCGCCGAGTCAAAATGGTTTGCAGAATTTTGCCTTTAAATTGGGGTTTGCTTCGCGACGGGTGATGACCGTGGCACCACAGCATGTTCCCGTTAGTGTGGTCTCTGTAGATGGCATTAATCCGATGACAGACCCACAGTCGATATATGATGGCACTTATAAATTTAGTCGCCAGATTCATTTATTAATCCGTGACAATAGTCCTGATTCAGTCGTAAGACTCGCGGAATTCCTGCAATCCTCGTCGGGACAGAAATTGATTACCAATGCTGGTTACTTACCGCTTATTAATGCCAAATAAGGTCTGAAAGATGCAAAAAGAAATTATTATAACAAAAAGAAAAACTAAGATGTCAGGGATAAAAATCATTACGTTTATTCTGGCATTTATCCCAATAGTCGCTTTATTAGCAATAATCCTGAGTTTAATATTAAGTAGCAGGATAGCAATTCATACAGCGGGTTGGACTCTTTTTTCTACGAAATTTAACACTTCGACCATTGACCCTACTAAAAGGACATATGGGTTATTGTCCGCTGTGTGGGGAACTGTCCTGGTAGTCCTGGTAGCCATGATAATTGCTACACCGGTTTCTCTATTTCTGGCGATTTTAGCGAATGATTTTTCAATCGGTTTTCTGAGTACAATCGTCCGTTGGGCTCTTGGCGTTTTATCAGGGATACCACCGATAATATTTGCCGCTATGGCTCCGATTTTTTTTGAATTATTTATCTGGCCGAAATTTGCCGGTAAAGGACTTACTGAGCCGGTTCTTTTGAAAATGGCCAGTTATAGCACACTGCCTCTGAATGGTAGCACACTTTTAGGCGGCATATTGCTTTCATTATTGATAATACCCTTCCTGGCGCCTTTGATAGATGACGCAATTAAAAATGTTCCTCATTCATTTAAAGAAGCGTCTTTTTCACTGGGAGCTGACCGTTGGCATACTTTGATCAATGTTACTTTACCATCTGCTATTTCCGGGATAAGTAGTGCCTTAATGTTGGGCATCCTGACTGCCCTGGGAGAGTCGATGATTGTAGCATTTGCTATCGGTTTCCAAGTCGGTAAAATCCCGAGTCCCCTTTTTGATATTCTAAAAAGTACGGCTCCTTTAACCACAACCATTGTCGGCTTCTCTGCCGGCGGATTTAGCCCAGTATCGAATGGATCGTTATTGACTTCGATAGGTAACTTTGCAGGTCTAATATTACTCCTGGTAGCTTTTATCATTCTCGGTATATCGACTTATCTCCAAAGTCGATTTAAGAAGCGGTTTACGTTATGAAAATAACTTCATTTTTAGCATTGATAGTATCTGTCTTGGCACTAATTTTAGGTTGTCTATCCTTAGCGGTGAATTCGCTCGAAGCTTATCCGGTTTCTATTTTAGGTGTGTTATTTTTAACATTAACGGCCCTTTTCATTTCTATCCGACTCTCACGTAAAGAAACAAAACCCTCAATAATCATCTTTGCTATCTTGGCCTTGGCATCAGCAATTATTCTCAGGGTGTTGCCGGAATATCTCCATGGACTTAATATCAACGGCCTTGTTCACCGTTCTATAATTTCGGCCCTACTTTTATTAGGCATCGGAGTTCCAGCCCTATGCTATTCTCTTTTTTATCTTCTGGGAGCAACTCCAAGAGCGCACGATATTTCCCGATATCCTTTGTTAGTATTCCCTGTTATTCTCGTAACATCAGCCTACGCAATGATCGTTTTCAAGATTATCGTTACTGGAGCCCCACAACTAAACTGGTCACTTTTAAGTACTCCGTTTAAATATCAGACTTGGGAAATGGAGGTATGGCAAAACGGGTGGCCTAATTTCGTGCCAACAACCATAAAACAGATCGGACTACTAAATCCCATACTGGGTACTTTCTTATTAATGGGATTAACTTCGATAATATCATTACCTATAGGGATGGGAGTGGGAATATTTGTACACCAATACGCCGGCAAGAGATTGGGAGGAGTAATCCGGTTTTCTACTACTTCATTACGCGCTATCTCAGGTATAATTCTGGCCATTACCGCGCTCAGTCTGATTCACCTTGTTAGTAACGCTCTGCATGGGACATTTTTAAATTATGTTGTTCAAGGTTTTGGTTCCTATGCTAATGGCGCATTGATAACCGGTCGCAGTTCTTTTCTGTTTGCTTCTGTTTTCATTTCGTTATTGGTGATTCCAATAATTGCCAGGGCTACTGAGGAAGGACTCGACTCTTTACCCAAGGATATCCGAGAGGGGTCTTTGGCTATAGGAGCCTCGGAAGAACATACTCTGACACATATTTCGCTGCCGTGGTGTTTGCCCAATATCATCACAGGCCTGGTACTGGGTTGCGCCGAAGCGGCCGGGGCGCTAACGATTATCTTTTTGATGGCCGGTACTGGTCAATTAGGAGTGAATCCATTATCCGAGACAACATCACTGGCTTATTTTATTTTTGATTGTCGTTTTGGCGCACAAATGGGGGATACTGTACAAACGTATATGGGTTCATACCAATATGCCGCGGCCTTCTTGTTATTAATTATCACTGTTGGTCTAACAGTTTTAGCTATGGTATTAAAAAATAAAATTACCAGGAGATATAAAGCAATATGATAAATACAATACTTCGAGCAAATGAAAAAATACCTAATTCTTGCGCCGTTAAAATGCCTGGAGGTATAGAAGTCAAGCAGCTTGAGGTATTTTATGGTGGAAACAAAATTTTAAATGGTATTAATCTGATTTTTCCCCCAGGTAAGGTGACTGCGATAATTGGCCCTTCCGGATGTGGCAAGACAACCCTTCTGCGTTGTTTAAACCGTCTAAATGAATTAACCCTAGGTTGTAAGGTCAAAGGTCAAATACTATTGGATGATGAAAATATATTAGAGATGGACCCTATGTTATTAAGGCGGAGAGTCGGTATGGTATTTCAAAAACCGAACCCGTTCCCAAAGTCAATAAAAGAAAATATTCTTTATGGAATCAAAGCAATAAAGTTGAAATGCGACCATGATGCGACGGTGAAATCCTGCCTTGAAAAGGCAGCTCTTTGGAATGAATTAGCAGGCAGGTTAAATGATAGCGCTTTTGCTTTATCCATCGGACAACAGCAACGTCTATGCATTGCCCGTAGCCTTGCCGTTGCTCCGGAGGTTATTTTACTTGACGAGCCGGCTTCTTCATTGGATCCCGTGTCTACAATGAAACTGGAAACTAGTATTTTGGCGATGAAAGGCGAATATACCCAGATTATTGTTACACATAATATGCGAGAAGCTCTTAAAGTTTCTGATTATATAGCATTTCTTTATTCGGGTAATTTAATAGAGTTTGGAGAAACTCACAAAATCTTTGATAACCCTGTGAGACAAGAGACCAGAGATTATATTACTGGTAAAGAATATTAACCATTCTCAGGAGGTAAGTTTCAATGACATTACCGGGAAATAATAATATCAGGAAATTAAAAGGAATCAATGTTTGGTTAGTAGCGGTTATTGCCATATTAATTGCATCTCTCATAAACTGGTTTATGTTGACTAATATGGCTGCTCCTAAATCTGTTTATTCTTCTGAAGCCGCTAAGATTAATAACGCCTTGGAACATCTAAACGATGCGTCAGCAAGCCTGACTAATTTTACGAGCTACGAAGATACCAAAATTGATAATCTTAGCGATGATACACAAAGTGAATTCGATGACGTGAATAACTCCATTAAGGATGCTAATACTAATATCGGCCAGGCACAAAGCGATTTAACCGCTATAAAGGCAGATGCAACTGCTTTAAAAAATGAGGTTGACGGTTCTAGCGGTCTGAATAGCCAGTTAACATCTGTAAAAACCGATACAGACATTCTGAAAACCGAAGTTGATGGCTCTAATGGTTTGAGTAGTCAATTAACAGCGCTTAGCCAGACGGCAGCTACTCAGAGCGCCCTTAATACATTGTCTACTAAAGTTAGTAACTTAGCGCCTGGTCTTCAAATAATTCCGACATGGAGTTCCGGCTATATTACCCTGACAATTAATTCTGATATCGCTCAAACCGTTGCATTTCAAATAGTGTTCAGACCCGTTGCCACCTTTTCTTTACCAGCAGGAAATACATCAATGGATACAGCTCTAGCAACTTTCTATGCTACTCCTCCGGTCGTGCTTACTGCAGGCTCAGTGGTTAGAGGAGATTACACGCTTTACCATTCCACCTCTACCGGTGTTTATAACTTGGGTCTGATTTCTTTCATAACAATGGGGACTTCTTTATCTGCTGGAGCGAATACCAAGACTATTACTTATACTACTTCGAGTGCTTATTCCTATTCCAGCGGTTATGAAATATTAATTACGCCTGTTTATCTGACTGGGACATCAACGGGTTCATGGTAGATTTCAACTATAAAATGCTAGAGAAAAGTTGTTCATGGAAATCTCGGCCTAAAATACAGTAGATAATATTATATCGTTGTTACCCAGCCATCTTTATTATCATACTACTATTGACAATTTGGGTATTACATAAAAAAGTAATCATAACTCGGTAATAAATCAGAAAACCCCCCGATGTTTGCGAGGGGTCTCCAAGTAACCCACGGTAGCTTTGTAAGCTTTATTTTTAACCGAGGGTTTTAATTTACCTTATTTCAATTACAACTTTATCATTTTCCTTAAATGCTTTGGTTAAGGATAATTTATATTTGTATTAATTTTCGGTTAAATTGGACAACTATACACGAAATCGATTCTCCATGTTAGATATTAATAAAAGTGCTGTATTCACAGGTAACTATCACTTTATGCCCAGATTTTACCAATTTGTTATTCAACCAAACATAGTTTGGTGCAATTAACTATTTGGGACAACCTACACTAATTGGCTTTTGTGTCTCCACCACAGCGGTGTTTGCGCCAATATAAATGTGCATTATATTATGGTCGTCGGGGATTGTTCAGTAAGTGGACTATTCTTTGAAACATCCGATTTTTTGTCGCAATTAGCGGAAAGAATCGGCTTTAAGGTAACGAACAAATGGGGATATAACATAAAAAACCGTTACATGCGCTTTGATAGAAAAGGCCGGGGCGGTAAAATAGAAATAGATTAGGTTCTGGATTTCGCAAAATCCGACCATTCAGTTATTTGACACTATAAACAATTATTAGAAAATGCAGAGCCGTTGTTTTAGAAATAGTACACGATCAGGTCATGGCGTCTGGTATTTAGACCATCAAAAGACTACCATCCCCTTACGCGTGAAATAATAACCTCACCAAGTGCCACTAAGCGTGTCCAAATAGCATCACTAAAATGATTTTCGATAAATATCGGCAACGGTTTTCAGGTCTAATCTTACTTCGGCAGGTGATGATCTCAATACTAGGTCAGTTATTATGATCTCATCATCTATTTTGCAACCCAAATCCCCGAGTCTTAATCTCATGCCGATACTTTCAAGAAATTGCTCGATAGCCTTGAGTCCATCTTTTTTACCAAAAACATTCTTACCTAACGAATTAAATCTGTCTTTATTTAAAGCATAATAATAACTCATCCAAGCGGGTAATAAGGCTGACAGACCCTCTCCATGGGTTATGTCATAAAAACCACTTAAAGCGTGTTCTATGCTATGACAGGTCATGGCTCCGCCACCTCCACCTAATCTGGCGATTTTCGACATTGCGACAGTGCTAACCCAAGAAAGTTCGGTTCGCGCTTTAATGTCATACGGGTGCGCTATCGCTCTCGGGAGGTATTCCACTACTATTTTCATTCCGGTTTCGCTAATGCCATCGGTCAGAGGACTAGGAGTATCGTCAGTAATATAATGCTCGATAAGATGGGACAGGATATCCACCCCTCCGGCTTTGATCTGCTTCATGGGTACCGTCAAGGTCAATGCGGGGTCGACGATTGCAATTTTAGCTTGGAGTGCGGGAATGCCCCCTAGAGAGGCCTTAATGTGCGATTCCCAATGAGTCAAGACTGCAATGCCATTCAGCTCTGACCCAGTGCCAGCAATAGTTGGCACCTGGATAATGGGCAAAATTGGCCCTTCGACTTTGGCCTGATTTACCACGTAATCCCAAACCGATGATTTGCCGCTGCTGGCCAATGCAATACCCTTGGTTGTATCCATCGCGCTGCCACCACCAAGCCCGATAAAGAAATCGGGTTTTTCTTTACGAGCTAATTCAGCCCCTTCGTCTACAGCGGAAGTTCGCGGATTACACTGAACTTTATCGAATATAACAACATCTATATTTTTCTTTTTCAGATCACCGACGACCTTGTCAAGCAAACCAATGCGTTCAATATCGGGATCGGTCACGATCATTGCCTCATGCCCTAATTTTACAGATTCTTCACCCAGTTTATTAATACTTCCGGTTCCGAACACGATTGCTGTGCTTAATTGAAAATGGAATGTCATTTTTCTCCTTACTTTTAGCACATTAGCCTATTGGAAACTGTTATTGGTAGGCTCTTTTTCCACCCGAGTAAAATGGTAGCATAATATTTTTTGTTTTGCCTATAAAAATATTCTAAAAGGCGGGTTTTGATTCAGAAGCTTGACTTCATACCGAAACAGAGTGATGTATGATGTAACACTATAAAAAGGAGCTGCAACGATGATTACTGACACAGAATTGATTATCCCTGACTACGACCCATACAATCCCCAACGTTACCCGGGAGACATCAAGCCCGGCACTTACAGCAAAGCCAATGTCAAGAAGCTTCTCAAAAAGCACAAGGACAATCCTGCAGCCCTCCAATTCCTCCGGGACATGCTGGAGAATTAACATGACAACAACAATTATTAATTTCAGTGACACTGCTACCGGCTGGCAGAAGGCTTTCTATGCTTTCCTGGCCGAGAAAGAACAGCGCTCCGGTTCCCGCCGTACTGTAGAAGGTTATTCCCGAATGCTACAGGACTTCTTCGGGCATTCGGGTAAACAACCGGATAATGTAACCTCTCAAGATATCTTTGTTTATGCTCATAGTCCGGGACTATCCGGTAAACAGCCTTCCGCCATCACCATCGGCGCCCGTATTGCTTGCATCAGTTCCTTCTTTAGGTTTCTGATTCGGATGGATATTGTTCAGTCCAACCCCTGTGACAAACTGCAACGCCCGCAGTCCTCGCCTTCAACCCCCCAGAGGTCTGTCCGGTGACCAGGTGCATCAACTTCTGGGAGTAGTGCCGGATTCACCCTTGGGTTTACGCGACCGAGCTATCATCCTGACTCTAGTGCTGACCGGACGATGACAGGTATTTGTTGTTGTTCATTATTTACCTCCCGAATGATGGTATATAATTACAATATTAAGGTCTCAGCGGGCAATAAAGGGGCATGTGTGAAGCTGGGCATAACGCTTTTGGTTATAGGAATCCTTCTACTTCTATTATTTATTCCTTATTCGATTTTAAATATTGTTACCGGACTTGTTCAATTAAGCCAAAATATTATTTCAGGTGGATTACCTGCTTATTACGGGCTCATAGGCGTCGTCCTTGGTTTTGTGCTTACTACGATCGGTATTGTCAGGGTCTTCGGAACACCAAGATAACCTTATGTCGGTAGGGACATTCATTCCTTTCGGAATAAATGTGGTTGTCAGAGTGAGCAATTTCGAAGGATCACACCTATCCCACCGGTTGTCAGTTCATCAGGTTCCAGAAGAAGTATTCTGAGGGCTAAAACTTAGGGACGATTGTCCCGTTTATGGCTTTTCAATAAAAATTCAATCTGTTTGAGGGTTTCTTTGGCTAAATAATTGTCAGGATCAATTAACAGCACTTTTTTAACACATTGTTTTGCGTTCTTAAAATCTATTAATCCCAGATACGCAACTGCTAAATCATTCAACGTGTTAATATTACCGGGGTCTTTTTCGCTTGCTCTAAGTAAGCAGGCTAAGCCTTTTACAGTATCACCGTCATTGTAAATTGCCCACCCTAATCCTCGAAGATATTCGTCATTATTGGGTTCTTTGGCAACGGCTAATTCAAATTCCCTGATTGCCTTATTCCATTTCCTTTGTAGCGAATACACAAAGCCCATCTGGTATCTGTAAGAAGGGTTCTCAGCGTCGGTATCAATAGCTTTCTGGATATAGATTTGTGCCGTCCCATGGTCTTTTAAAGTGAGGTAGATATCTCCCAAATAAGCGTTGGCATATTTAGCGGCAACGGCATTGTCCCCATATCGTATCAGGATGTACTTATAGATTTCGATAGCCTTATCGAAGTTACCCTGTTCAATACAGGCTTTGGCTTCGTCCCAGATGGTCTTCAATTCGTCGGGGATATCGTTTTGTTCCATGTGACTTTTCCTATTTATTTAAACTCAGTCTACCGCTGCTCGCCGGAGAAGAGACTGACTTGCTAGTGAGATTGAAATTAACTGCTTGGTCTAATGATACTTAAGGCGATCATTGCTGTCAACGAGTTTTAATAAGTCTAACTTTGAAAAGAATATTAAACTACAGACATTAACCAAACTTCGTGTCTGTAGTTTATACTATTATAGCTGTCTATAGTTCGTGGTATTATAGTCTTACGACCGCTCCACGAGGTTTTTAGGAGAATATCTATGAATAAGATTCGGGTTCTTTTCCTCTGTACGACAAACTCAGCGAGAAGCCAGATGGCGGAAGCTTTTCTTAGATCATATGCTGGGGACAGATATGAAGCTTATAGTGCTGGGGTTGAACCCAAGGAAATCCATCCGTTAACCAGAAAAGTAATGGATGAGATTAGCATTGACATCAGCGGCCAGCACTCAAAAGCTTTAAAGGATTACATGGGTAAAATACATTTCGGGTACTTAATAACGGTATGCAGTGAAGCAGATGCGAAATGCCCAACCACGTTCCCCGGAATGGGACAAAGGGTGCGGTGGGAACTTGAAGACCCCGCCCAATTTGTTGGAACAGAAGAAGAGAAATTGAAAAGGTTTCGTGAAATCCGTGATGAGATTGGAAAGAAAGTCGAGGAATGGGTTGACCACGACAAAATATAAGGCAGTATACGGGATACCCATGGTTTCATTTTCTCAAAAATCGTGTTGGTGTACGAATTGGCTTTTACACACGAACCCGGCAATATTTTCGGTTTAAGCCAAGACTAAACTATTGCTGTCTGACTGTTGTGCTGAGAAGTCTATTCCGCCTGAAAGTTATTGCTTATTATATGATAACAGAGCCAAATCGGTGAAATTGAGGTTACTATAAGTCAGAGCTAAAACGGTTATCCATATTTGTACATAAAAAATTAAAAGAACTATAATGGACATATGCTTCCTCTCCCTCGTCTTCTTAAACATGTTACGTGCATATCCTTCCGTCTAAGAGATTTATTCATCTACGATAACTGTCTTACTATTCGTTTCACGATTCGATACCATATTTCCTCCTTTTCTGCTTAATTAATCACAAAAATCATTGTTTCTGATCTGATTATTTATGAAAAAAAGAATGGATTATAAATGGGTGGCTTTATCCGTAACGACGGTGGGCACATTCATGGCAAGTCTGGATTCAAGTATCGTGATTATAGGACTCCCTACGATCCTACAAAAGTTACACGCGAGTCTTTATCACGGTATTTGGATTATCACCGGTTACACTCTGATGATAACGGTATTATTGGTCGTGCTCGGTCGACTGGCAGATTTGTACGGTAGAGTCAGACTTTATAACATGGGGTTTGCATTATTCACCATCGGTTCATTGCTTTGCGCGATATCCCGGACCGGCGAGGAGCTAATCGTTTTCCGGTTTTTACAGGGTACCGGCGCTGCCTTACTGATGGCAAATAGCATCGCTATCATCACCGATGCTTTCCCCAAAGGGGAGCTCGGTATGGCAATCGGCACAAATATTATGGCTTTGAACCTGGGGAATATTGCTGGCTATACTCTCGGCGGGGTGATGATAACATATTTTGGGTGGAGGTCAATATTCCTTCTAAATGTTCCCATCGGAATTTTCGGGACAATATGGGGATACATGCGTCTAAGAGAGATTAGCACTAAATCTATCGGAGAAAAATTCGATTATACCGGTTCAATTTTATACTGCATCGCCCTGGCAACTATCCTGATTGCCATGACGATTGGAGACCCTACTTCAGGACGTAACATTGCAATCCTTGGAGGTGGACTGGCATTATTTGTCGCGGTAATATTTATTGAGTTAAAGCAAAAGCACCCGACACTAGACCTGACGCTTTACAAGATAAGAACATTTGCGACAGGCAATTTAACGGGCTTCCTGAACTCGCTCGGATTCAGTTGCGGTCCGTTTCTGAGGTCGTTGTATCTTCAATTGGTGCTGGGTTACAGCGCTTTAAAAACGGGTATCTTGCTTATCCCGATGGAAATCGTGATCTTCGCCGTAAGTCCGATAAGCGGCAGACTGGCCGATAGATACGGGAGCCGGGTCTTAACGTCAGTAGGTTTAGCCTTGAATGGTGCCGCGTTAATCTGGTTTTCCACTCTGACGGAAAGGTCTTCTTATAGTACAGTATTAGTTAGTATGTTGCTATTCGGATTTGGCATGGCGCTATTTGCTTCTCCCAATACAAGCTCTGTAATGGGCTCTGTCCCTGCGGAGAAGCGTGGCATAGCAAATGGAATCTATATAGCTTTAATGCAAACGGCCGGTGTGTTGAGCGTGCCATTTTCTTTGTTGCTGATGACACTTGTGATGCCATATAATCAGCTTTCTCAGATAGTCAGTAGTTCTCAACTTATAAGTTCCAACAGAATCCCGATATTCCTGAAGGCTATCAATCACGCCTGTCTGATACTCGGTATAATCGTATTCCTTGCTATCATTCCATCTCTTCTGGGGGGCTTCGCGAGAAAACGCAAGGGAGAAAATACAGAAAAGTTGAGTACGAAATATTGACCCAACGAGCCAATTTTCTACACTAAGTATACTGATTTGAATAAACAACTAATTCATAATAGTTCATTATTACAGTGTTATTGTGTCGTAACTTATTGAGCTCAATGAAATCTATCCAAAAACGAATAGTTAATAGTGCGCTTTTACATATAATAGAGATTCGTAGAGAATGCATATTCTTGGGACTTACTAATCTTAATATGCTGAAAATTAGAGGAAGAAAACGCATACACGATGAACCGATGTTGTCAGTTCTTTTCCAATAAACATTTACGGACAATGTATATTAATGGCATAAGGGATCGATTAAATCATTGTTAAACTATTCTTGAAGATTGCAGAACAAATACAAAGTCGGTAGAATGAATTCGTGCAAATGAATAACAAGCGAGAGCCTTCAATAATTAACCCAGATGTAAAGCACTTTAATCGGTGGGCACTAACTTACGAACAATCGATCATGCAACGATTGTATTTCGGGCCAGTTCATAGGAAAATGCTGAATCTGTTGGTACGCGAAGGGCTAAAGGAGCCACCGAATTATATAATTGACGTGGGTTGCGGAACGGGTCGTTTTCTGCGTACCGCCTCAGTCCAATGGCCCGAGGCGCAATTGATAGGAATTGATCCGGCTGAACAGATGATTTTAGAAGCCGCTCGACTGAATCCTAAGGCCACTTTTAAGGTTGGTTTTGCCGAGTCACTTCCCATTGCCGATGATACTGCTGATATCGTTGTAAGTAGCTTATCATTCCATCATTGGGAGAATCAAAAAGAGGGAATTCGCGAGATCGCCCGGGTGCTTCGCCCAGGTGGATTATTCTGTCTGGCTGATCACACTATGCTGCTCACCAAACTATTGAGAGAGAAAATCAAGAGTCGTAGAGAGATTCAAACGTTGATGGTCAAAGCGGGTCTGTCGGTTCGGCAATATCGAGGGATGGGGTTGCGGTTTGTCCTTATCACATTAGCGCAAAAATGTGATCCGAATGTGGTTATCTAGGCAAAACATAGTTGAACCTTTAAGTACAACAGCCAGTTTGAAATTTATGAAGCTGCTTTTGGTAATATCTCGGATATGGAACGAAAGAAAATACGCACTGACCTCTTAACTTACTGTGGACAAGACACCTGTGGAATGATCGATATTCTTAAAAAGTTACAGGAGTTAGCCAACTGATTTATGGTATGAAGACTTATGTCTCCAAAGCTCTTTGACGTATCCCTCGATTAATTTTGTAGTCTTCCTGTTAAGGGCATTTCAAACTCAAGGATTTATGTCTGTTAATTCGGTGGTAGACTACTTGCTTCAGAAGTATATTCATTTAGCTTGGTTAATAATCGATTTAAGATTGAATGCAATTGTTGGCGCTCTTCCTCGTTTAGAATTGATGAGACCTCATTCATTCCTTTGCTATACCAGCTGCTGGTAAGTATTTCTTTGCCTTTCTCGGTAAGTTCTAGTTTTAAAAGTCTTGATTTCGGCATTTTGATTCGGTTAATTAATCCGGCCTTTTCCATAGTGACTGTTTTCCTGGCAACTGCGTCAAGTTTTCGTTCCATCAGGTATGCGATGTCAGACAATGTCGCATTGGAGCCGAGAATGTTGATGAGTTGCAAAATATACATTTGGCGAGATGTGATACCCTGCGGACTCAATTCTGTTCGTCTCACCAAAACCATTTTATAATGTAAATAAGCCATCAATAACCATATATCAAGATTTGGGTCTAAAACGCTTTGGGATTTCATTTAACCTCCGATATATAAAAGCAAGAGAATAGTACCCTAATTATATCAATAACTTCTTGTTTTTTTAAAAATCGGCCTTCTGTGGTCAGTGTAAAGTCCTTATGGTAAAATATTGAACACGTTCCAATGAAAACCATTTCCTTGGATTATTATATAATTCAAAAAGAAAAGCAGAAAATATTAGGCTTTGAGGGTCAAATAAAACATTCTCAATCGTTTATGTTAGGTTTGCAAGAAGCATTGAGGTTATTACCTAAAAGCAGCGACATCGAACCTATACAAACTCAACCCAAATCAACTTTTCGTGCTGAAAGCGATGCTAAGAAGGCTTACAGTTTTCTTACACAAATCGCTAAACCTATGGGCATTACTCAAATACTAGAAGGTATTGGTAAGCCAGATACCAAACAGAATAGGGCTTCGTTAGCGAGTTCTTTATATAGGTCTGCAAGAAAAGGCAATGAGATTATTAAAGTAGGTGCAAATTTATTTACCGTACAGGGTATTCAAACTGAAAGTACGGTTAAACCAAAAGAAACACTTGATTTACCACCTGATTTTGGTAAAAAGGATTCATGATGACAAAAACTAACATACATACAAAAATATATTTGTTTCTAACAATAACGTTCACAATTATAATGTTAGTATGTATTGTTGGCTGTATTAATACTCCCACACTTCCCTATCAAATCTCGACAACACCCCATTCTCCCTTATCTTCCATTAAGGTAATACCAGCATCACCTGATAATTTAGTAGTAGGTGCTACTCAGCAATTTGCTGCTGTTGCGACCTATTCTGATGGCTCAACTGCATTTGTTACTTCTGTTGCAATTTGGACTAGTTCTGATACGGATGTCGCTACTACCCAGCCTTCGTCTGACTTTTCGACAGAAGTAGCTACAGCGGTAGGGGATGGAACTACAAGTATCACGGCATCCTTGTCTGGTGTTACTAGCATGCCAGTAAACTTAACTGTTATTCCAAATATAAATCCGAAAACGGGAGTATATAAAAACTATCATTTAGGATTGATTACACCATTGGGGGGTGATGGATGCTACGATGATAAGGGGTATTTAATTATACTTATAAACAATAAAAACGCCGTTAACCCCTCTTATATCCAATTAATAAATTTTCTACAACAAGACCAAGCCGATACATACCCTTATAATTCGCTTATTGCCGAAGACCCAATAAATCATTTCTATACATTACCTGCTGAAAGTAATGTCGATTTACAAAATATTCAAAATATAATTGATGGAAAAACACAACCCGCAAACCCCGATGTTTGCGCTGATTTTGCCGAGAGACTACACAATGACGCTGAAATGGATGGTATTAGATGTGCTTACGTGTCTTTAGCTCTTTCAACTGGGAGTCATGCAATAGATGCGTTCCAAACAACCGATAGGGGATTAGTTTATGTTGATGATACTGGGTGGGCAAGCGAACCACATCCAAATAGAGCGGTAAAAATAGCAGACCCGATTATAGGACAACAATATATCACGACAGCATTATTCCCCGAAACTGGTTGGGAAGATTCAACGCAAAATATGGGAACTGTTACTAATGTAGAAATTATTTGGGATGGAACTTGGAACAACTGAAAACTGTTTATACTTTTGGAACAACTACCTGACTTTAGGAACAGCAGGCACTTTTAGTACAAAGCCCTATTAGGGAGAGAGGTCTCCCTCCTTACAAAGGAGGGAGATTATCACAGGCAGGGACGCCTGTCCCGCCAGGAATGACAAAGGCAGGCTGGATACCGACTTTCGTCGGTATGGGGGTTAAGGAGATGGATTCCTGATCAGGTCAGGAATGACAATGGAAAAAGCGAATTTGGGGTGGCTGGAGGGGATCGAACCCTCGATCTTCAGGGCCACAACCTGACGCCTTAACCGCTGGGCTACAGCCACCATGACTTGTGACGTTATCATTATAGCCGAAATATCGAGTTTGTTTCAATTAATAGCGAACAGCAGTCAGCGGTCAGCATTCAGCTATGAGCATATTCAATAATTAGATTTTTCATCTGTCTGGATACCGACTTTCGTCGGTATGGATTTAACAGGCAGGAACGCCTGTTCCACCAGGAATAACAGAATGATTGGGGAATGGTGGTCGAGTTCCAAACTCGACCCTACAGGTTATTAAGGGAAGGGGGTGGAATAATCCGTTAACATATTCGAAACAAATAGATGTAATAATGATTAAGTTAGTGTTAACATAGAATTTTAGAGATGGATACACCTGATTCGAAATTAGTACCCCCGCGTGAGATAGCGGCTCTTTCCAGTAACGATGTCTACCAAAAGCTGGACAGCAGCGCCAGAGGACTTACTACCGCTAAAGCGGCGGAGTTCCGGGCGAAGTTCGGCTCCAACTTCCTGCCTCAACTGCCGACGCCTCCGGTGTGGAAAAAATTCCTGATGCAATTCCGCGATTTGTTTGCCGTATTACTTTTAATTGCGGCCGCGATTTCATTTTTAGCTTATATTCTGGGCGGTTATGACCCTTATTCGCTAAAAGTCGCCATCGCGATTCTTTGCGTTGTCTTTTTGAATGCCTCGATAGGATTTGTACAGGGTTATATGGCGGAACACGCCACCAAAATGCTGCAGAAACTGGTGCCGCATAATGCGCGTGTCCTGCGCGACGGGGAAGAAGTCATCATCCCGACGACGGAGCTGGTGCCGGGGGATATTATTTTACTGGAAGAGGGCGATGATGTGCCGGCGGATGCCCGGTTAGTCCGCGCTTATGAACTATCGACCAGCGAAATCAGCCTCACAGGAGAAAGTAACGCCGTGCGTAAAACCGCCGACCCGGTGGTGGAAAAAAACTTATCGGAAACAGAACTCCCGAACCTGATATTTATGAGCACGACCATTGCACGAGGTTCCGGCGTCGGTATCGTTTACGGGACCGGGTTAAACACCCAGTTCGGGCATGTATACCGTCTAAGTTCTCAAGTGAAAGAAAGACTCAGCCCGATGCAAATCGAATTGGCCTCGATGGCCAAGCTCGTTTCGACGGCCGCGATTGCTATCGGTATTGTGATGTTTATTATCGGCCACTTCCTGGGTTTGACACTAATCGAAAATCTGTTATTTGCCTTAGGTGTCATGGTGGCGCTGGTGCCGGAAGGTATGCCGGCGACATTGACGGTGTCGCTGGCCCTCGGGGTTTCCTACATGGCCAAAGGCAAAGTCCTGATTAAAAGGCTATCGACGCTGGAGACACTGGGCGCGACGACAGTCATTTGCACGGACAAGACAGGCACATTGACCCGCGGGCAAATGACGATGGTGGGAATGTATGTGGGCGGCAAGAGATTCCGTGTCACAGGTACGGGTTATGCGCCCACGGGAAATATCGAAGATATTGCGGCGAACAAACCAGCCGTTTTAGATGAATCGTTATTGGAAGCGATAAAATGCGCTGCGCTATGCACCACGGCTCATCTGGTGCCTCCTGAGAATCTAGGTGATGAGTGGCATGTCATCGGCGACCCAACCGAGGGCGCGCTGCTGACTGCGGCGGCCAAAGTGGGTTTGACAGCGGAAGAACTGGCTAAGAAATACCCCCGGTCGGCGTTACTGCCCTTCGATTCGGGCCGGATGAGAATGTCGTCCGTCCATAAAATCGATAATAGCTACACGGCTTATATAAAGGGTGCTCCGACTGCGGTCATTGACAGGTGCACCCATGTCCTGGAGAACGGACGGGAACGGCCCTGGAGCGAGCAGGAGCGGCATATTGTCATCAACGAGAACAATATGATGGCAGAGCGCAGTTTACGTGTCCTGGCGTTGGCCAGAAAAACGCTGACACCGGAATCAGCCGGCAGGAAACAAACCACAGAAATAGAAGAAGGTCTTTGTTTTCTCGGCCTGGTGGGATTAATGGACCCGCCGCGGGCGGATGTTATCGAGGCGGTGAAGGCTACCAGAACGGCCGGCTTACGCATTGTTATGATAACCGGAGATTTCGGCCTGACCGCCGACGGCATTGCGCATGCTACCGGCATCTCACAGGAAAGATTGACGCGCATTATTACCGGTTTCGACCTGGACAACATGACCGACGAGGTATTGAAAAAAGAACTGACCGAACACCGCGAGATTATTTTCGCGCGGGCGACGCCGGAGCATAAGCTACGCGTAGTCACCGCTCTGGAATCGATTGGTAACGTGGTGGCAGTGACCGGTGACGGCGTGAATGATGCCGTCGCATTGAAACAGGCGGACATCGGCATTGCCATGGGCCTGGCCGGGACCGATGTGGCACGGGCCGCCTCCGAAATGGTGCTGCTGGACGATTCCTTCGCCTCGATTATCCGCGCGGTCAGATACGGGCGGGCGATTTACGACAATATCCGGCGGGTGGTTATTTATCTCTTCTCCCACAATATGGCCGAACTGATGCCTTACATTTTCGCGACGGTAGCCGGGATTCCTTTAGTACCGCTGAACGCGTTGCAAGTACTTGCAATAGACCTTGGCTCAGATGTGCTCCCGGCTCTGGCGCTCGGTGGGGAAGCCCCGGAACCGGATGTTATGGAACGGCCGCCGCGTCCCAGGAAATCCCGCCTGTTAAACCGGGAAACAGTGTCACGTATCCTATTCCTCGGAGGGATTCAGTCGGTGGGCGCAATTGTCGCATTCCTGGCTGTACTGCTGGTGGGAGGTTGGGCATGGGGAACAGCTTTAAGAGTACACGACCCGCTCTATCGCCACGCGATTACGGCTACACAGGCTGCAATCGTTATCTCGCAGATTTTCAACAGCCTGGCGGTTCGTACTTCACTTGAATCTGTCTTCAAGAAAGGACTATTCTCTAACTGGAGGTTGCTGGCAGCCCAGGGGATTTCCATATTACTGATCTGCCTTATCAGTTACGCCCGGCCTCTGCAGGATATTTTCAATACGGCGCCGTTAACGGCTATGGATTGGGGTATAGTTATCGGTTTTGGCGCTCTGTTATTCAGCGCAGAGGAAACCCGTAAGGCTATTTTACGGTCGCGGAGACATCACCGCGCACAATAAGGAGGCAAATATGCATATCATTATTATCGGTTGCGGACGTGTCGGAGCGCGGATTGCTTCATTACTAAGCAGCTCCGGTAACTCGGTGGTGGTAATTGATAAAAATCCGGAGGCATTTGAGCGGCTGGAGCCTTCTTTTAAAGGGAAAAAGATTGAAGGAATCGGTTTTGACCGGAAAGTGCTGATGGAGGCGGGCATCGATCATGCCGATGCCTTGGCGGCAGTAACAAATGGCGATAACTCGAACGTGGTTGTGGCATCTATCGCGGCGCAGGATTTCCATGTGCCCAGAGTTGTGGCGCGGATCAACGACCCTGTCAGGGCGGAGATATTCCCCAAGCTGGGCATTACTACGGTTTCCTCGACACTCTGGACGTCAGGAAGGATTTTTGAATACTTGGTATCGCCGGAATTGCACAACGTGTATACCGTCGGCAGCGCCGGCGTGCAACTCTATGAGTTTGAAGTGCAAAATGTGTTAGTAGACCGCAACGTGCGCGACCTCAGCGTGGCCAACGAAATACGGGTAGTAGCGATCACGAGGGATGGTATCGGTTTCATTCCGGTGCTCGGTTCGATTTTTAAAAGACGGGATAGAGTTTTAGTAGCTGTAGATACAAGGTCGATCGATAAATTAAAGTCGATGCTCGGGCTATCGAGCTGATATTGGAGGAGGGCAGTAAATATGCAACCATTATCAATACTGATTATTGGCGCCGGAAAATTAGGTAGAGAAAGCGGCCAGCGGTTGATAGATGCCGGTCATCGTTTAACTTTTGTAGAAAAAGACCATCAATTAGCCGAGAAGGCTAAAGAAACTTTTGGCGAGCGGGTAATTACAGGTGACGGTTGTGACCCTAAGGTTCTGGAGCGGGCGGGCATTGCGAGCGTCCAGGTCATCATTGCCGCAACAGGGGACGATGAAGATAACCTGATTATTGCAGAACTGGCGCATCATGTTTTCGAAGTCCAGTACGTGATCACACGCGTCAACCGCCCCGAAAATCAATGGCTGTTTACGGCGCATCGCGGTGTGGATACGGCCTTTTGTCCGGTGACGATGATGGCGGATTTTATTAAGACGGAAATAGACAAACAAACCGCCAAGACGCACAATTAGCGGGGAAACCTGTCCTACCAGCAGGAAAAGTGTCGGGTTTCCGCAAGCCGCAACCGTAGAGCCATTTTCGGTACTTCACAGAGTGAATGTATACCCAGCTTTTTAAGCTGACGTACGAACCCGATCGGTCCACGCGGACAGGTTTTTAACCTGTCCCTGCAAATAATCAGGATGGAAATTATTGGCCGCCGTCGTTCCAAGTCAAGGTAAGGACTTGGTTAAGTTGAATCATCTGGATGCCGTACATTCGCTTCGTTCAGTATACGTTTACTTCGTAAAGTACCTACGCTTAAGCTGTGGCCTTCGGACTTTCGCCGGAATGTAGTTGCAAAGAGCCACAACCCTAGCCAAGGTATTTGCTGATTTCAGTGAGGCTGCGGATACGCGGGCAATCGGTGATTTCAGCGTAATAGTCGGCGCGGTCTAACAGAATAGGTGAAATACCCACGCCTTTGGCGCCAATCACATCATTCTGGTATTGGTCGCCGATATGGATAGCTTCACCGGCTTTTACTCCTGCCAGTTCCAGGGCTTTCAGGAAGATTGCGGGTTTGGGTTTATCTGCGCCGACTTCTGCGGATGTCACGGTAAAATCAAGATATGAGGTGATACCCAACTCGCGACACATCGAATTGACTTCAGTTTGCAGGTTAGTGAGTAAACCCAATTTCAAATTTTGCTGTTTCAATTCTTGAAGAGTAGCGATGACATCATCAAAGAGAACAAACTTCAGGCTGGCATTGAGTTGAATCATGCGCGACACTAGTTTTAGGGCAATATCATCGGTGGGGGTAATGCCGGCTTCTTTCAGAATAATCCGCTGGAAAGTGGTTTGAAGTTTGGTTTGCTCTGCAGCACTTCGTTGGCGTATAGGAAGGCGCGCATTTTCTTCGTATAAATGCTTATCGCCGAGATAAAGGCCATAACTGAGAGCTTTCGGGGAAATATTAAAGCCAAGCTCCTTAAGAGCCTGGCTTTCCAGTTCTTCACGCGGCGGATAATAATGAGCCAGTGTGTTAAACCAATCAAAAAATATGGCTTTAATCACAGTGTTGTTTTTCTGCGACTACTTATCTTTAACACCCAGGTCTGTGATGTAGTCGACAGCATTCTGGACGGTGACGATTTTCTCCGCATCTTCGTCAGGTATTTCAATCTTGTTGGTGGCGTTGCTGAATTCCTCTTCCAGTGACATGATTAATTCGACAAGGTCAAGAGAATCAGCACCCAAATCATCAACAAAGCGGGCTGTAGGCACGACATCCTTTTCATCAACGCCCAATTGTTCCACCACGATTTTCTTTACCCGCTCAAAAACAGTTGCCACTATTTACCCCCTAGTGAAGGATTCTCTTTATTAATATTAGCACTAACGGCACCTAGTACGCCGTTGATGAATTTTGAGGAGCTGTCACTCCCGAAGCTTTTAGCCAGTTCGACAGCTTCATTGATTGCAACCTTCACTGGTATTTTATTATCAATCAAAATCTCGAAGATTGCAAGTCTTAAGATATTCCGGTCGATAAAAGCGATTTGTTCGATAGGCCAAGCCGGCGCATACCGTTGGATTTGAGCATCCAGTTTATCTTTATAACGGAGAACTCCCTCTACCAATTCGCGGGCGAAACGGAAATTCTCTTCCGATAAATCGGCTTCAGCCTGAAGATGTACGAGGATTTCTTCCGGGTCATGTTGAACCGAATCGATTTCGTAAAGTGCTTGAAGTGCAATACTTCTGGCTTTCCTGCGTCCGCCTGTCATTTTAAGCCTCTATCACCAGAATACTATATAAAAGATGCAGGTGTCCAATGCCCGTCAGCTTTCATCAGTTACCATAATCAACAACTAGATTCTTCATTTCATTCAGAATGGCAGAATAATTGGGGAATGCCGGGCGGGTTTCAAACCCGCTCCCACATTCATGGTTGTTAAAAATCGATAAAATTAGTAGCGAAAATGTAAGGGTAACAAAAGGAGAATTTAGCCTTACATTATGTTGAATTGACAACGTCTTTCAAGACTAGCATAATAGTAAGAAGTGTTGTTTATGCAGCCGTAGCTTTTTAGCTACAAGTTTGCTTTAAAAGTCTAAGAAAAGGAGTGTAAATGGACGGTCTACTAAATTTGGGACACCATGGGCTCAAACCGGGTTTTGAGCAAATCTCAGTCATTTGTGTACTTTGTGTCGCCGTAATTGCCTTGATATATGCATGGCTGTTACGCGGCAATGTACTCAAAAAAGACAAGGGTTCTGCCAAGATGCAAGAGGTATGGGAATCCATCCGCGTCGGCGCGAACAGTTACCTCAAGCGTCAGATGAAATCGATCCTGCCCGCGATTGTTGTTCTGACAATCGCACTTTTCTTCAGCGTCTATATTGTCAAACCCAGTGATGAGGCAATACGGGAGTTTGGTAATAATGCCAAAATCATCATAGCAATCGGACGAAGTGTGGCATTCATCGTCGGCGCCTCGTTCTCGATGCTGGTCGGTCAACTCGGTATGCGCATGGCAGTTCAGGCTAACGTGCGTGCCTGCGCCGCTTCAAAGAAAGGTTTGAATGAATCCCTCTCTATCGCCTATTATGGCGGGACCTTTACCGGTATGCTGACCGATGGTCTGGGATTACTCGGCGGTACGGTTATTTTTATTATCTTCGGTCAGGCGTCACCGGATGCCCTGCTTGGTTTCGGTTTGGGCGGCACCCTGCTGGCGCTCTTCATGCGTGTCGGCGGCGGTATTTACACTAAAGCCGCCGATGTCGGCGCTGACCTCGTCGGTAAAGTTGAAAAAGATATCCCGGAAGACGACCCGCGTAATGCGGCAGTCGTTGCTGACCTGGTGGGTGACAATGTCGGTGACTGCGCCGGTATGGCAGCAGATATCTTCGAAAGTTATGAGGTCACCATCGTCTCCTCGATGTTATTGGGTATTGCGTTAGTAGATTTAACAAAGACGCCGGATCCGGCACACGCAGGACAATTCATATATGATCTCAAATGGATTGTCTATCCGCTGATTGTCCGCGGTATCGGTGTCCTGAGCACAATTCTGGGCACTTTCGCTGTACCGATGTGGCAGAAGATTAAAGTCCCGTTCCTGCATGCGGATGATGCCGAAGCGGCCATGTTCCATTCCTATGAGTTATCCAGTATCTTTACCATCATCCTTGCATTCGTCGTCGCACATTCCTACGCACACGACTGGAAACTGGCTATGCTCACCACCATCGGCGTAGCTTTGGCCGTGGTTTTCAATCCGCTTACTTCTCTCTTCACCTCTACCAAGAAGAATGCGGTCAAGGGTATTGTCAAAGCAACCAGCACCGGACCTGCCACCGCCATCCTTTCCGGTCTATCGGTAGGTATGGAATCCGCTGTTTGGGCGGTGGTTGTCATATGTATCGCCTTCGCCGGCGGGTTGTTACTTTATAACAGTCAGGGCTCCCTTTATGTACTTTACGGAGTCGCCATGATTGGTATCGGTATGCTCAGCATGACCGGGAACAACGTGGCTATGGACTCCTTTGGTCCTATCTCCGATAATGCCAACGGCATTGCCGAAATGGCATGGCATGACCTCGATGATGAGGAAACCAAGAAAGCGCGTCAGGTTATGGCTGATCTCGATGCCGTCGGGAATACCACTAAAGCCATTACCAAGGGTGTGGCAATTGCCTCGGCAGTCATTGCCGCTGTCGCTCTCTTCGCTTCATTCATGACCGATGTCGGCAGAGTCCAGGTACAACTTGGCTTAACGCAATTAACCAGTATCGATGTCTCCAGCACCAAGGTATTCATCGGTCTGCTCCTCGGCGGTGCTGTACCCTGGATGTTTAGTTCGCTCGCTATCCGGGCAGTCAGTCGGGCAGCCGCAAAAATTGTAGAAGAAGTCCGCCGCCAGTTCCGCATTCCGGGTGTGATGGAAGGCACGACCAAACCTGATTATGCGCAAGTTGTCGGTATCTCCACTTCATCGGCACAAAAAGAACTGGTACCTCTGGCAGTAATTGCCGTCCTGATGCCGATCATTGTTGGCATGATATTTGGGGTGGAAGCTCTGGGTGGTTTCCTCGCCGGTGTCATCGTCAGCGGTGTATTCTTAGCTGTCTTTATGTCCAATGCCGGCGGCGCTTGGGACAATGCCAAGAAATCTATCGAAGACGAACCCCGCGATCTGAAAGCTAATACCGGTAAAGGCAGCGAACGCCATAAAGCCGGTGTTGTCGGCGACACAGTCGGCGACCCGCTTAAAGATACAGCCGGTCCTGCTTTGAACCCAATGATTAAGGTTGTGAACCTTGTCAGCGTCATAGTGGCACCTATCATCGTACAGAGAGCCACTAACTTGAACTGGGTCGTAATCCTTATTGCGGTTGTTTTATTGGCAATAGTAGCTTGGGCTATTATGCAAAGTAAAAAGGAAGTATCTCTTACCAGTGCAGCTCTACCGCCTATCGCTACCGCAGCTCATAGCAAACCGGCAGCCTCAGCTCCCGCAAAGGAAAATAAACAGAATCCTCCTAAAAAGAAGTAAAAACTCGATTAAGTAATAAAAAAGCGACCCGCCGAATAAGCGGGTCGCTTTTTGTTATGTTGCAAGACGGCAGTACCCATTCTGGATTTAGTCCAGAATCCATACATCTAATTGGACACCGATCTCCATCGGTATAGACGAGAGTAGGGGTGGGCGGGTTCCTAACTCCATAAGTCATTAAGGAACGGCACAGGCAGGGACGCCCGTGCCACCAGGAATGACAAAGGGGAAGGGAACACAGCAGTGATGGAGATTCTTCGTCCTTCAGCGGAAGGACTCAGGACGATAACCTGACCTCAAGCCTCGTCTACGGTAAAAGGGATAACCTCATCGATAGATGCTGCATTGCAAAATAGCATGATCAGCCTATCAATGCCCAGGGCAATACCGGCACACTCCGGCAGGTTCGGGAGCGCTTTGATAAACTTATCAGGCATCGGCGCAATTCTGTTTTGCGTCTTTTTAATTTCTTCGATTTCCTTGCGGAAGCGTATCTCCTGCTCGTTCTGATTAGTCAGTTCGCTATAAGCGTTTGCCAGTTCCAGGCCGCCGATAAACACTTCGGCGCGTTCGGCAACGTTTTTATTACCGGACTTCAGCCTGGCTAAAGATGCCATCGGTGCCGGATAATCAACCAGAAATGTCGGACGTTGCGGATTAAGTTTTGGGATCACCTTGAGAACGGTATCTTCATCGAAGCGCCGCACATCGGGATCAGTGACAGTATCCCAGCCGGCAAATTTCTGAAAAGCGTCGGAGACAGTCAGTCTCGGCCAGGGTAAAGAAAGGTCGATAGCATTATTTCGATAATGGATGGCTTTGCCCATTTGCAGTTTAGAAGCGATTCTTGTTACCAATTGCTCGGTGTCTTGCATCATCTGCTCGTAGTTAGCGTTTTGACGGTACCATTCCAGCAGAGTAAATTCGGGGTTATGGTAATTACCACGCTCATCTTTGCGGAAACACCGGCTGAACTGAAAAATCTTGTCGTATCCTGCAGCCAGCAGACGTTTCATGTAAAGCTCAGGCGAGGTACAGAGAAACCAGCCTTCGGTAACGACAGGAATGATTTCTTTTTCGGGAGCAATAGCCGGCGAACGGACGGGGGTCTCTACTTCCAGAAAACCCTGCTCATTGAAAAAAGACCTGATTATCTGATAAATGAATGAACGACGCTTAAGATTACCGGTCAATCGTTGCAGACGCTGACGTTCGTCATCCGTCATTTTTACTTCTTAACGACAACCCGTTCTACGTAAGTCCCTGTGCGGGTATCGACTTTAATAACATCGCCTTCTTTAATGAAAGTGGGCACATCGATCTGATAACCTGTTTCCAATGTTGCTGATTTCATCTGTGCCGTAACCGTATCGGTTTTGGTGGCGATATCGCTCTTCATGACCTTTAGCTCTACGAAAATAGGTAGGGTAATATCCAGAGGTTTGTCCTCGAGCATCATCGTAGTGACGATGGTGCCTTCTTTCAGGAAATGGCTTTTATCGCCTAGTAAAGTTTCATCGATGGAATATTGTTCAAAAGTATCGGTATTCATAAAAATAAAGTTATTACTCTCACGGTAAAGGAATTGCCCTTCGCGCGTGTTGACATTAGCGCCGGTAAACTTTTCGCCGGAATGATAGGTTTTGTTGGTGCTACTGCCATCGATGAGGTTGCGTAGTTTGTAACGATAAATCGCGCTTCCCTTACCTGGTTTCATGAACTCCGCTTCTTCAACGTTATAAGGAACGCCGTCTATCATAATTTTAGAACCTTTACGTACTTCAGAAATATCCATGGTTAATTTATCCTCCTATCGCTCCGGGAATTATCTTCGCTGTAATATTTTATAAAATATACGACCATAATACAAATATTTCACAAGAAATAGAAAGCTGTAGCAACTAATAGATATACCGCGATCAATTGTGCCCCTTCGACCCAATGACAAACTCCATCCGAGCTGATGTAATTGGCAATCATTGCCGTGACTACTACGGCCACCAGCTCAAATGGCGTAAATACCAGATTATAACCGCCATGCACTACCAAGGGACTGATCAAAATGAGGATAGGTACGACAAACAGGGCGATTTGCAGGGCTGAGCTCATACCGATTTCCAGAGATAAGGTCATATGGTTTTTCCGGGAAAATGCCAACGCGCTGCTGATTTCCGGAATATTGGTTAAAATAGCCACAAATACCAAACCGACAAAAACTTCGGTGAAACCGGTTTTAGCGACCATTGGTGTGATGGAACGGACCAGGATATCTGATTCAAAACCAGCCAGCAACGTGACAAAAAACAGCAAGATGACAGCTCCTCGTCCAGTCCAGCGGTCATGGTTTTCCTCAGGGGCCTGCCGTTCGACAACGAAGAGATGCCGGTGGGTAATGAGCGTGTAAACCAGACTGAGTATATAGACAATACCCAGGATAAGAGATACACCCAGACTCATTGCACGAGAGGGATTTCCCACCACCATTTTATACATTGACGGCAGTCCCAAGCCTACTACCGCTACAAATAACATGGTAGAGGAAAGACCGGCGGAGTCTTTATTGAATTTCTGTTCTTTGAATTTGAGACCGCCGGCGAGCATTGCCAGGCCGATTAATAGTAAAACATTTAGGATAATTGAGCCGGTAATGGATGCTGTAACCAGTGATAAAAGTCCAGCCCGTAGAGAAAAAATGGCGATGAAGAGTTCGACGGCATTACCGAAGGTGGCATTAATGAGCGCGGAGATAGTTGACGATACTTTATTGGCAATGATACTGGTGGACTCTGCCATCAAATGGGCAAGTCCGATAAGCGCAGCGGCAATGGTCAGGAAGGAAAGAAGCGCGCCGACATGCAACAAATAACACGCGATTGATACCGGGACGAATAACAGAAAGGCATCAAGTAGATGAAAATGCCATTTTAATTTTTGATTGGTCACAAAAAGAACTCACATCCTAAGGTGCGCCTAATTAAAGCTTAAAGCCCGGTTATGGGCTTGTCAATAGGCTCATTTGTGAATTTTAGCCGATACTCTTTAATACCTTCAATGCCTGTAAAGTGATCCATTTACTGGGTTTGCCGTCTTTTTCGACGCTTACCAGGAGGCGATTATTATAGCTTTTCTCCATTTTCCACCGGCCTTGTTCATCCTGTTTTGACAACATCAGGTCGATAGCATCCTGCATCCGATTATCACGGTATCCTAGTTTTACCATGATACCCAGTATGTCCAGGGCATCGGTCTGGTACATTAGGGGAAATCCGAATTTAAGCCAGCTTGGTTTGCATACCTTGTCGGGAGAATGGCTTCGCTTGTGAACGCGGTGCTGGAGGAAATAATCGGAACCCTTCAAGAGTGTTTCTTTTACCTCCGGCGACCTGAACTCTTCCGGAATCTCTGATAGAGCTTTTAATGCCTTAATCGCACCCATCGAGCAAGTATGCCTTCCCCAGCAGCCATAAGCGCTATCATACGGCCAGCCTGCTGGCGGCTTGTCCGCCCGGTCATCGAACCTCTGGCAGGTAGTAATCCAGTCAATGCCTCTCTGTACGCGGGGATCTTTCAAATAGCCTAATCTGATGAGACTCCAGACCATGTTTCCGGTGAGACAGGGAATAACCGAACTGTGGTTACCCCCATTCTTAGATGTTCCTTGGATAGAAAAACCGCCGCTGCTCCGGTCCTGCGAATACTTGAGGATAAATTCACCGGTTTTTTTAATACGTTTGTCATAGCTATCTGCGCCCAGTTCTGCCAGGACAATTATGGTCCAGACCGTGCCTGTATATTTTGAACGGACATAAAAGTCCTCCGGTACACCCCAACTGCCATCGTCATTTTGTTTTTCCAGAATGTAGGGTACGATACCGGATGTCATGATTGCTTGGCGGGCTTTTTTTAAATCGGTGTCATTTTCCGGTTTATCAAGAATATCCCGAAAGGTGAAATACCGCACCGATGGATTGTCATCTTCCAGAAGCCAATCGGTCGGGTCCGCATTCAACAGAGATTTCCAATTTCCTGCTTTTTTCTTCACTTTCGTTTTACAAGACAAAAAGCCCTTGATTCTGTATTGCAGAGCAAGGGCTTTAAAGTTATTTTAGGGCGGAGAATTCAAAGAACAGTAATTGCTATTTTCTGATTATCTTTGCTGTTTCTAGTTCTCTGACATAATCCTTCATACTGATTGCGGCCATCGTGATGGGTTCCAAGGTACCCCTGGAGCCTAATTCTGCAGAAACGCGCGCAATCACTTCATTACTCTGGGCTTCAAGAATATTGATGAAGTCATAATTACCTAGCAGGGCATATTGGGCTACTACCTTAGCGCCCATTTCTTCCACTTCTTTGTTTACTTCAAAAACTCTGCTGGGATTGTTCATCATGGTCTTTCTTCCCTCAGTCGAGAGTTTGGAAAACATGACATATAAAGGCATCTTGAGTCTCCTCCTTATTTCACTATACCAATTTTAACATCAATTTATGGCTTGTCAATGAAGTGAACCTGGTGGGTTTGCTTTGGTAGATTTCAGCCATGAGTAACTAAGTCTATCTGGGATGTTTTATCCCAGGCTCTTGCCACTGATGATACGCACAATGTCGTGGTAAGAAATGATAAGAAAAGCAATCATTAATAGAATAAAACCGATTGTATGTACCATGCCTTCTGTTTTCGGGGAGACACGTTTACCACGGCGCACCCATTCCACCAGGACAAAGACAATTCTGCCACCATCCATCGCGGGAATAGGGAAGATATTGAGAATACCAAGATTCAGACTGATAACAGCGGCAAACCTTAGCAGATTGGCGATACCTGTCTTGATAATTTCACCGGTCATCTGCGCGATGCCCACGGGACCGGTCAGATTCACCGGTACGGCACCTTTTATCATACCGACGATTCCGTCTTTAAATAGCAGGAGCAGGTTCCAGTACCCTACCCCGGCTTGAGGAATTGCCTGCCAGAAAGAATAACTTTTTTTCACTACAGTAGACAAGGCAAGGCCGGTTGCGCCCTGACTTGCCGGGGCATTCGCCTCCGGTGTTACCTTTACTTCCGTGGTGGTAGCATCGGGGTGTTTGAGAGTAAGAGTAATCTCTACGCCTAGATTGGCATCAACGATTTTCTGATAATCGCCGACGTTGTATAACGGTTGTCCGTTAGCGCTGAGAATAATGTCGTTGGCTTGGATTCCTGCACGGGAAGCCGGTGAATCAGCCACGACCTGCGCTACATAGAGTTCTCCCTTATCGGTAAAGATGTTGTTCGCTGATTCCAGGTGAGGAATCATGTAGGCGATGAACAATAATAACAGGGGCAATAGAATATTCATGATAGAGCCGGCGCTGAGCACGAGTAATCTAACCCAGATGCTTTTACCGGCCAGACTGCCGGCAACTTTGGGGTCTTCTTCTCCGGCCAGTTTATTAAATCCGCCGAGGGGGATAGCGTTAATGGAATAAACCGTCTCCCCTTTTTTAAACGAGGCGATCCTGGGCGGCAGAAAAATCCCGAATTCTTCAACCTTTACCTTAAAAAGTTTGGCAGTGAAAAAATGTCCCAGTTCGTGGGCCAGAATTACAACGATTAATATCAGGAAAAAAGAAACCAGCGTGATTACCATGTTTTAGCCTTTATAGATATTTCTGCGGCTTTTTCTCTGGCCCAATTATCAGCGGACAAAATATCGTCAAGAGTCGGGTGGGGGACAATTCGATGTTCTTGAAGTACCCGCTCCACCAATCGGGCGATATCGGTGAATTTAATGGATTCCTGTATGAATAATTCGACGGCGACCTCATCGGCGGCGCAAAGCACGGTAGGACCGGTGCCTCCGACTTTAGCGGTTTTTATAGCTATTTCCAGACAGGGGAATTTTTTAAAATCAGGCGGCGCAAAGGTTAATTCTTTTATTTTATTCCAATCAAGTTTAGGCAGTTCTGAATTCGACACCCGTTCCGGATAAGTCAGAGCATATTGAATCGGTAGACGCATATCCGGGTAGGACAACTGAGCTTTATATGAGCCATCCGCAAACTCTACCATCGAATGAATAATGCTCTGCGGATGGATAATAACGTCGATATTCTTGAAAGGAATACCGAATAACCAGCAGGCTTCCATGATTTCCAGACCCTTGTTCATAAGTGTCGCGGAGTCAATCGTAACCTTTTTGCCCATTTGCCACGACGGATGTTTTAAAGCCTGTTGCGGTGTGACTGCAAGTAATTGTTCTTGCGAATAGTTGCGGAAAGGGCCACCGGAAGCAGTGAGGATAATGCGTTGCGGTGGTTGTGGCTCACCGTTAAGACATTGCCAGATGGCGCTATGTTCACTATCGATTGGAATAATTTTAGCCCCGCTCAATTTCGCTTCCCGGGTAATGATTTCACCGGCCATCACCAGCGGTTCTTTGTTGGCAATAGCCACTTTCTTACCGGCTTTCACCGCGGCGAGCGTGGCTAACAATCCGGCTTTGCCGGAGGTGGCGATAACAACGATATCCACGTCCGGATGGTTGGCGATTTCTTCGAGACTAAGAAGTTTACAGTTATGAGTAACGAGGGATGAGTCTTTATTTGACTGGTAAAAGATAAATTTAGGCTGGAATTCAGTGATTTGTTGGGAAAGCAATTCCAGATTTTGCCCGGCGGTCAATGCAACGACATTAAAACGATCGGTTAAATTACGGACAACTTGAAGCGTCTGTCTACCGATGGAACCGGTAGAACCGAGAATCGCCAGTTGTTGCTTCAGTGAATTGACCATACCACCCAATAATATACTACAACAACTGCGAATACGATACTATCCATACGGTCGAGAATACCGCCGTGCCCGGGAAAAAGATTGCCCGAGTCTTTGACGCCAGTATTTCGTTTTAACAGCGATTCTACAAGGTCTCCCAATTGTCCGAAAACACTAATCATCAAGCCGAGGATGATAATCTGCCACCAATTGACAAAGGCGGTGAGCCGCACCGGGGTAGGTAAAAGAAAGAACAAACTGACAATTATACCCCCAATCAAACCACCGACAGAGCCTTCCCATGTTTTGTTGGGGCTGACAACCGGAGCGAGTTTGTTTTTCCCTATAGTCTTGCCGACAAAATAAGCGGCAGAATCCGAACCGAATGTAGCAAAAATAGCCAGGAAAACCCAGCTTCTACCACCGTCTAAACCTCGTAGAGCCACCAGGTAACTTAACAACCAGCCCACATACAGGATACCGGCGAATATCCAGGCCCAATCGGTAAAAGCGCCCTGTTTTTGTTTACGCGTCAGTAGAACCATTAAAGAAACAGCGATGCCTGCGGTGAAAAGGAAAGGATAGAGTAAATCGAGGCTGATGTATGGTTGTATCCGGGACTCGATGTGCGGATTACGGATAACGATAAATAACAGAGTCCAGATCACCCCGAAAACGGTGAGTGGTTTGTCTTTGATAACATTCGTCAAGCGGGAGAACTCAATCATTGCCAGCAAACCCGCAATGGCAATAAAGATTGTAAAATAGGGTTCACCAAACCAGATAATGACGCCGAGAAGCGGAATCGCCCAGGCTGATGTAATGATGCGGTTTTTAAGCATCGGCGCCGCTCATAATCCGCCGAAACGGCGGTTCCTTTTGCTATAATCGATTAGAGCGCTGTCGATATCCTTTTTACCGAAGTCGGGCCAGAGGACATCTGTGAAATAAATTTCGCTGTAAGCTGATTGCCATAGTAAAAAGTTGCTCAAACGTTTTTCGGCGGTACGGATGAGCAGGTCTACCTCCGGCATATCCCCGGTATACAGGTAGCGCGCAAAAGACTTCTCGTCAAGCGGCTGCGGCTTGTCCGGGTCTGCCATCATGTCAGTAATCGCATCCACGATTTCCGCCCTTCCGCCGTAGTTCCAGGCAATACCAAGTGTCAGGCCGGTATTGTCGGCCGTGAGAGATACGGCTTTCCGAATGGCATTTTGCAAGTTGTCAGGTAATCCGTTTAATCTGCCGATGTGGCGGATTTTAATATTTTTCTCATGGATTATATTAAGTTGTTCATCGACAAAATGTTCCACAAGTTTAAATAAGCCATTGACTTCCTGTTCAGGGCGATTCTTATTTTCAGTGGAAAAACCATAGAAAGTGACGTATTTGATAGGGTACTCATTGATATACTGAATCATGCGCAACATGTTCAGTACACCTTCTTTGTGCCCGGCAAGGCGAGGCAAACCGCGTTTTGCTGCCCACCTGCCGTTACCGTCAGGTACTATAGCTACGTGGTTGGGTAATGGCGAGATGTTTTCTGCAGTTAGTCTCATTAAGGCTCTCTTGGTGAATCGGAGGGTAGGTTACGGCTAAACTGCCATAACCTCTTTTTCCTTATCTTTGCCAAGTTGTTCCATATTCACAGTGTAAGTGTCGGTTATTTTTTGCAGCTGATTCTGCAACAGTTTGTGCTCGTCCTGAGAGATATCCTTGTCTTTTTCTTGGGTTTTCAGTTCTTCCTGGGCATCACGCCGGATGTTGCGGAGGGCAATTTTGCCCTCTTCAATTCTGCGGTGCACGATTTTAAGCAATTCCTGACGGCGTTCTTCGCTAAGAGGAGGAATGTTGATTCTAATCACCCGCCCGTCATTAATCGGGTTCAATCCAAGCTCAGATTTCAATATGGCTTTTTCGATGCTGGAAAAACTGCCCTTGTCCCAGGCTTGAACAACCAGCAGATTTGCCTGCGGGGCGGAGATACTGGCGAGTTGATTGAGGGGTAAAACTGCGCCGGCATATTCAATTTTGAGGTGTTCTATCAAACTGGGAGAGGCATGTCCGGTGCGTATAGTGATGAGCTCTTTTTGAATTGCTTCAATTGATTTTTTCATCTTTTGTTCAGCGATAGCGATCGACTGATTGTTTATCATCTTTATCCCCCTGATACTATAGTCCCGATAAGTTCACCCATGACGGCCCGTTCGATACTGCGATCCGATTGAAAATCGAAGACAATAATCGGCAGTTTGTTTTCCAGACAGAGTGATAGCGCAGTGGCGTCCATTACCTTAAGGCGAAGATTCAGAGCTTCCAGATAGGTCAGTTTATCAAATTTTTTAGCAGAGGGGTTTTTTTGCGGGTCGGCGGAATAAATACCGTCGACATTATTTTTGCTCATTAGCAGAGCTTCGGCTTCGATTTCCACGGCGCGCAAAGCAGCGGCAGTATCTGTGGTCATATACGGGTTACCGGTGCCGCCGGCAAAGATGACCACTCTGCCTTTTTCCAGATGACGGACAGCGCGACGTCGGATATAGGGCTCGGCGACTTTTTGAATATCGATTGCAGTCTGGGTACGGGTGTTGACACCTATTTGTTCCAGCGCGTCTTGAAGCGCCAGGGCATTGATAACAGTAGCAATCATTCCGGCATAATCGGCGGTAACCCTGTCCATGCCGCGCTTTTCGGCGGCTGCCCCGCGCCAGATATTACCGCCACCGACGACAATACCGACCTGAACGCCAAGTTGAGTAACGTTCTTGATTTCTTTAGCAATTCTAGTAAGCACAGAAGGGTCAATGTTGTAGTCTGACTTGCCTTTGAAGGCTTCACCGCTAAGTTTGAGCAGGATACGCTTGTACTTAGGAGTCGTCATGGGTATCCACCTTCATTATCAGGCTTATTCCGGGAATACAGGTACTTATATTCCCGCGGTTCTGCACTCCGCCTGTCCGATTTCGAATCGCACAAACCGGGTTACTTTAATGTTTTCGCCGGTTTTCGCCATAGCATCATTGATAAGATCCTGAATAGTCAATTCGGGAGATTTGATGAAAGGCTGGAGAAGCAAGCAAGCTACTTCAGGAGTCATTTCGATATCCTTGGGCATTTTATCCTGAGAGATACAGACTGGTTCCTGAGCGGCAATTTGCATAGCAATATTGTGGGCCAGTTCTTTGAAGATATCGGTACGGGCGACAAAATCGGTTTCGCAGTTTAATTCTACCATTGCTCCGATTTTGCTACCGGTGTGGATATAAGTGGTGACGCTTCCCTGGCCAACGGTACGCTGGCTTCGTTTTTCAATTTTGTTGATAGATTGTTTTTTCAGGGTTTCCAGCGCTTTTTCAAAATCGCCTTCATGCTTCATCAACGCAGTACGGCATTCCATGATGCCGGCGCCGGATTTATCTCTTAATTCCTTGACCTGGGCAGTAGAAATTTCCATTATTATTTGTCGTCAGGGGTGAAAATCTCAGGTTCAGAGGCTTTGACTTCTGCAGTTGGCGCCTCGGTTGGATTAACCCCTTCTCCTTCCTCTGATTTTATGGGGGCCATCATTGCTTTTCCAGCCATAACGGCATCGGCAATGCGATGGCAGATTAACTTGACGGCTCTAATGGCATCGTCATTCGCCGGAATCGGGTCGTCAATATCATCAGGGTTGGAATTGGTATCGACAATAGCAACTATCGGAATGCCTATACGTTTGGCTTCAGCGATGGCGATGTTTTCTTTGACCGTATCGACAATGAAAAGAGCTGACGGCAGACTGGTCATGGCCTTGATGCCGCCCATCTGTTTGTTTAATTTAGCGATTTCTTCTTCAATACCCATGGCCTCTTTTTTAGGCAAGCGGCTGAACTCACCTTTGGCTTGCGCATCTTCGAGGCGAACTAGATGATCGATACGCGCCTGAATGGTGGTGAAGTTGGTTAGCGTGCCGCCGACCCAGCGCTGGTTGACCCAGAACATGCCGCATCGTTTAGCTTCTTCTTCAATGGCATCATGAGCTTGTTTTTTAGTTCCGACGAAAAGTATGGTACCGCCGGAAGCTACGATATCCTTTACTTTTTCACAGGCTTTATCCAGCATACCGGCAGTTTGTTCCAGATTAATAATGTGGATGCCGTCCCGCTTGGTGAAGATGTAAGTCTTCATGCGGGGATGCCAGTAGCTGGTCTGGTGTCCGAAATGTGCTCCGGCTTCCAGTAATTCTTTAATTGTTGTGCTGTCTGGCAAGTTATCCTCTCCTTTTTAGGCTACAACAAAGTATAGCATAACTATTATTACACGGCAATATTTTGAATAGGTTCAGTAGATCCCGTACACTTTCTCCTTAGCGTTTATTGAGTAATTCTGCAATAGAAAGTTGTGTGGCGTCAAATAGTGCAGAGCCTGATGGGGACGGATGGTATTATAGATCATCTCCCACTGTCTTAAGGCGACATTGATGCTCGGCACATCGAACTCAGCATCTGTGACTTCGTAGAATTCTTCTGCGTGAGTTCGATTCGCCCTTTCCACATGACCGTTCAGCTTGGGAGAACGAGGTGGCAGGACAAAGAGCTTAATCCCCAACTGTTGGCAGGTCTCCTCAAAGATACTCTGAAACTCAGACCCACCATCTACCTGTATCGCTCTCACTTCAAAGGGCATCCTTGCGATGATTGCGTTGATAAAGGCTGCTGCTGTTGTGGCAGTGGCGTTGCTGGAAGCCCCCACCACATCCCACCTGGAGATGATATCTCTGGCAGAGAAATGCTTGATGATGACTCCGGGTAAAGGTCTCACGTCCATCGTATCTACCTGTACGATGTCACCAGGTAGCCGGGCTGTATATTCTTTCGGTTTTCGAGTAGCATACGGCCGATACCGCATCTTCTTTCGTGCCGAGATAGATTGGCGAAGCGGCTCTTTGAGTGCGCCCCTGTCTTTTAAATATCGGAGTATCCTCCCCACCATCGAGGTGGAAATCTTAACACCACTTCCCGTCAATAGATTCGCCAGTTTCTCTTTCCCCCAGCGAGGGTATTCCTCTCTGATTTTGAGTACCGCCTCTACTTGCACGGTGCTCCAGGTCGGCTGTCGAACTCGTTTCGGCCGGCGAGAACGCTCCTCCAACGTTTTTAGTTCGTACGGTCGGTATCTCCTCTTCCACTTGTAGAAGGTGTCCGGTGTTATACCATAATGTTGACAGGTAAGGCGGGCATTCTTACCATGAGAATTGTAGTAATCAAACCATTTCAGTCTTTTGTTCGCATCAGCGGAAATATCACCAATCCGTTTCCCAATAACAATACTGCCGGTGGCAATGGCACTTTTTATCTTCATATCCTCTAGTATATGTGTATGCCATCTATCTGAACCAGATCATATTTGGGTAGTAGCGGCAGGTCCTGATTTGGGTCAAAGCGAATAATGGATAGCTGTCAGTATTCAGAGGTTAGCTTTGAGTTGTGAGTTTGATAATTGTTATTTGAGGCTTGATTATTTAGCTGAAAGCTCTAAGCATTGCGTCTCTTACGCACGAATGTTATAATCTTGTCAGTTTGAATTGCGAGGTAAAATATGAAATTATCCCGTGAAGAAGTAATACATATCGCCGCCCTTGCCCGTATGGGGATGAGCGAAGCGGAAATTGAAAAAGCCAGAGAACAGCTCTCCAACATCATCGAAAACTTCGAGGTATTGAAAGAAATCGATACCACAAATATACCGCCCACGGCTCAATCTATTAATCTGCAAAATGTGATGCGGGAAGATGTTTCCCGCGATTCTCTGACAGCGGAGCAGGTTCTGGCAAATGCCCCCGACCGCGAAGGGGAGTTGTTCAAACTGCGTCCGGTACTGGAATAAGGAGACCTGAAATTGACCGATAAGCATAACGATTTAACAATCCACGCCGCTCACGAATTACTGAAGGCGAAGAAAATATCGTCGGTAGAGTTAACAAAGGCTTATCTTGAGCGTATAAAGTCGGTCGAGCCGAAAGTGCGGGCGATTGTTACCGTCACCGAAGAATTTGCGTTACAGCAGGCTCAGAAAGCCGATGAACTCATTGCCGCAGGCAAAGCAAGTCCATTAACGGGTATCCCGATGTTACTTAAAGACCTTTTATCCACAAAAGGTATCAAAACAACCTGCTCTTCGAAGATGCTGGAAAACTTTATACCCCAGTATAACGCGACCGTCGTGGAAAAACTTAATAACGTGGGCGCTGTGATGGTGGGCAAGGCGAATATGGACGAGTTTGCAATGGGTTCTTCGACGGAGAATTCGGCTTTTTTCACGACACATAATCCTTGGGATTTATCTCGTGTTCCGGGTGGCAGCAGCGGCGGTTCGGCGGCGGGAGTTGCGGCTGATGAAGCCGTTTTCTCCCTGGGTTCGGATACCGGCGGCAGCATCCGCCAGCCGGCTGGATTCTGCAATGTCACTGGACTCAAACCAACCTACGGCAGGGTCAGCCGATATGGGTTGGTGGCTTTCGCCAGTTCGCTCGACCAGATTGGGCCGCTGACCAAGGATGCACTGGATTGTGCACTGGTGATGAATGTTATCAGCGGCCACGACAAAGCTGATTCCACGTCCGCGACAGAAGCAGCGCCGGATTATACCAAAGGGCTGACAAAAGACCTGAAAGGAATGAAAATCGGTATCCCCAAAGAGTATTTCGTTGCGGGGATGCAGCCGGAAGTTGAAACTGTGATGAAAGAAGCCATCCGCGAGCTGGAAAAATTGGGCGCCAAGGTTGATTGGGGTGTTTCTCTGCCGCAGACACCGCACGCGCTGGCCGTATATTACATCATCGCCCCATCGGAAGCTTCAGCGAATCTGGCGCGTTATGACGGTTCGAAATACGGTTTCTCTTACTTGAAAACCGACAATATGTGGGAAGGAATGGAAAAGACTAAACAATTCGGCTTCGGACCTGAAGTGAAACGCCGGATTATGCTCGGCACTTATGCTTTATCTTCCGGTTATTACGATGCCTATTATCTCAAAGCGCAGAAAGTCCGCACGTTGATACGGCGGGAGTTCGACCAGGCATTTGAGAAATATGAGGCGCTGGTAACGCCGACGTCACCCACAGTGCCGTTCAAAATAGGGGAGAAAGCGGATAATCCGGTTCAGATGTATCTCAGCGATGTCTGCACTCTGCCGGTTAATATTGCGGGTATTCCTGGGATCTCGATTCCTGCCGGTTTCGCGCAGGGGTTACCCGTCGGGATGCAGATTCTCGGCAAGCCGTTTTCTGAAGAAACCCTGCTGAAAATCAGCTATGCATATCAACAGGCAACCGACTGGCATAAACGAAGACCAGCGGTCTAAATACTAAATTAGAATATCGAAATACTCATCCAAATTGTCATTCCGGTCTTCACCGGAATGGATTGTTTATTTTCATTTAGCTACTGTTTTTTAGACAAGCCCAGGCCTTGATGATATAATTCCGCTATGAAGGTCAAGGAAATCGGGGAGTTCGGGCTGATAGTGCGGCTCTCCAAAATGGCCCAAAAGGCCGAAAACAAGCATCAAGCCGCGTGGAAACAACTGATTGTCGGTATCGGTGATGATGCCGCGGCTTACTCCGGTGGTAATACGCTCCAACTAGCTACAGTGGATTCACTGGTTCAGGATGTTCATTTTTCATTGTCGTACATGTCCTGGCGGGAACTGGGCTGGAAATCGCTGGCAGTGAACCTGAGTGATATTGCGGCGATGGGCGGTTCTCCGCGTTATGCGCTGGTTTCCTTAGGCTTGCCCTGCGATACCGCGGTTGAAGATGTAGTTGCACTCTATAAGGGGATGTTCGATGTTGCAGGTAAATTCGGTACAGCAATTGTCGGTGGGGATACGGTCAACTCTCCCGTTGTTTTTGTCAGTGTTACTGTTATCGGTTGTTCTGTCGGGGGGAATACTAGAGTTCTTCGTCGTTCTGCGGCGAAAGCGGGTGATAAAATAGCAGTGACTAATTATCTGGGAGCTTCTGCCGCGGGATTGGAAATGTTGAGTAAAAACCTGAAATTTAAGCCCAAAATGGCTAAGGAACTCAAACAAGCACACCTTATGCCGAACCCCCGGGTAGCCGAAGGTCAGCTTCTGATCGAGAAAGGCGTCAAATGCGGCATGGATATCAGCGACGGTCTGGTCGGCGATCTGACGCATATCTGTCAGGAAAGCAAAGTTGACGCGCGGATTAATGTCGACCTGGTTCCGGTATCACCTGCGGTAAGGGCATGTTTCGGCGAACGGGCGCTGGAATTGGCCTTGACCGGCGGCGAAGACTATGAGCTGCTTTTCACCGCCAGTCCGCTCGTTATGAATAAGGTGAAAAAAACGATACAGTGTCCGGTCACGGTCGTCGGGGAGATCACCGCTGGAAAAGCGGGTAAAGTAAATTTGATTGATAGTCAGGGAAAGCCATTTAGCATTAAGAAAACAGGGTGGGACCATTTTCCCGGATTAAATTAGACAGGGAGACCCTTCACTTCGTTCAGGGCGAGATTATGAATAATTTGAAGTTAGTGACACATAGCGCGGAACAGACGCAGACGCTGGGTACAAGTATCGGCAAGCTGGCCGAACCCGGGGATATTTATTTACTCATCGGGGAACTGGGCGCGGGTAAAACCTGTCTGACGCAGGGCATTGCCTACGGGCTTGATATTCAGGAATACACACTCAGTCCCTCCTTCGTCATTATGCGTGAACTGCACGGTCGACTGGCATTGTATCATATGGACTTTTACCGTTTGGACAATATTAAAGAAATCAGCGACCTTGGTCTGGATGATTACCTGTACGGTAAAGGTGTGTGTGTGATTGAGTGGGCCAACAAAGGTATGACTGTATTACCGGAAGACCATCTCATCATTAAAATCGATTACCTTTCCGGCAATGAGCGCAGTTTTGTCATTGAACCGAAAGGAAAGCGTTACGTCAGTATGTTAAAAAAATTAAAAGACTCTATTCCATGTCCGTAGGGAGGTAAACAGGTGCTGCTGGCAATCGATACTTCAACCGATACCGCAGGTCTCGCACTGGCGCAGGATAATACTGTGCTGGCGGAGCTGACCTGGCGTTCAAAGCAAAATCATACCACACAATTACTACCCAACCTGAATCAGTTGTTTTCCTTAACCGGCATTACGGCAAAGGACCTGACGGCTATTATTGTGGCACAGGGACCCGGCAGTTTTAACGGATTGAGAGTTGGCATCAGTGCCGCCAAAGGACTCGCCTTCAGTCTGGGGACACCGATTGTTGGTATTAACAGCTTGGAAGTGGCGGCCTATCAGTACGCGGAAACCGGCCTGTCCGTGTGCGCTATTTTCAATGCCGGCAGGAGTGAAGTGGCCACGGCGACCTACCGGAAAAAATACGGCAAGTGGCAGCAACTGGTTAAGGCGGATATCGTGACGGTGGAATATCTCTGCAAGCATATCACGAAAAAGACAATGTTTTGCGGTGAATTTTTACCGGCCGTTACGGAGCAAATCATAACGCTGTTAAAATCGAAAGCAGTCATTCCACCACAAATACCCGATTTCAAGCGCGCCAGTTTCCTGCTGGAATTAGGCAAACAGCGACTGGATGCTGGAGACGTCGATAATGCCGTCACGCTGCAACCGATTTATCTACGGCGACCGCCTATCGGGGCACCGAAGAAAGAATGATAAATATGAAAATCGATAATAACTGGGATACAATACGGCCAATTTTCGAAGAAGCTTTCAAAAGTTGTTTGCATTTTTCCATGGCGACGACAAATGCTGATGGTTCTCCTCACGTGACACCAATTGGGGCATTGATACTGCGGGACGACCAGACCGGATACTTTTTCGATGAATACAGCAAACAGACGCGCGAGAACCTCAGTAAGAATCCTAGGGTATGCTTTTTAGCAGTTAATGCAAGTAAGTTTTTCTGGATGAAATCGCTGTTGGGAGGGAAATTCGGTTCTCCTCCAGCGGTGAGGTTGATGGGCACGGTAAAAGAACTGCGCGAGGCTACCCCCGATGAGATTGCTACCTGGCTGAAGCATATATCAATTGCCCGACATACCAAGGGATATGAGGCTATCTGGAGAAAGATGCATACTGTCCGCGATGTGGTATTCGATTCCTACGTACCGGTGAACATTGGCACGATGACAAGCGGTCTATGGAAATAGGCATTCCTTCTATCTCCAAAGAAAAGGCTAAGAAGATCTCCACGGAATCACTGGTTGAAGGTTACGGGAAGCGGGTGTCTGCCGTGTGCCGCCGGATGGTGCAAGATCCCCATTTAGCCCAGGATGCATCCCAACAAGTCTGGCTGGAGATTATTAAGGCGTTGCCCGGTTTCAGGGGTGATGCAAAAATATCAACCTGGATTTATAGTATTACCCGTCGGGTGGTTCTGGATTTTGCCCGGAACGAAAGACAATATTCTACTAAATTTCTGCGCGGGTATTTCAGTGGCGGCGATTTGGATTTACCGCAACAGAGGGATTTTAATAAAGATATCTGGGTGCGGGAAATGTGCGATAAATGCCTGACTGGAATGCTGCACTGCCTGGATAATGAGTCGCGCTTGATATATATTTTTAAAGACGTAGTTCAGCTTTCTTATGGAGAAATTGCCGAAATACAAGGGATGAATGAGCAAACAGTCCGGCAGATCGCGTCCAGGACGCAGAGAAAATTAAAGAATTTTCTGAAAGACGAGTGCGTCCTTTTTAATCCTGAGGGTTCTTGCCACTGCCTGATGAAGAAATATGTGAAAGATATCGATTTACCTCAGGAATATGAGAAATTGAAGTCGATCACGCGTTCAGTAAATATATATCTTATTTCCGAAAAAGTGCTGCCGGGGAAAAATTATTGGTTAAAGAGATTGTAGTTTAGTTGCCAGTTGTGAGTTATGAGTTTTCAGTTACGAGTCATTTATTGTAATTATGGGTATCACTTTTTCCCGGAGTTTATGTTGATAGAGCGCCCCATCCCTTTAATCCCTTTCCCTCGGGGAAGGGAGACTATTTTTTAGGCGGCGCTGGGGCAGACGCCCTCGCTTGCCCGTGGTTTACCCCTTTTCCCCTCATCCAAAAGTAAACTGATTCTGCCACGGCACCGCTTTTCTCTTGCTGATGCATTAATTGTTACCTATATATGAAGTCCATTTTGTAACCGATGCACGTGGTCTGTACACACCCCCTCTGAAAAATTCCTTCTACCTCCCCTTACAAAGAAGGGAGGATTCCGATAAATTTGCAAGGCATGACCTATTGCCAGATTAAAAAAAACCGAACGAAGTTGTCACAAAACCATTTCTCTCCGCACTAATATAATTAGAGCCTATAAATAAGGAGAAGAGATGGATAGTGACAAACAGGTTCAAATTTTGCAGATGGCTTATGCCGGAGCTCTCGCCGATGCAGTTTTACAGTTTGACAAAGAGGGCGTCTTACAACATGTGAGCGACCGGAAACGTCTGGTACAATTAGCGACCGGAAAGATAATGGCTACTCAATTCGGCATGGATAAACCCGAAGAAGTATTTCTTAAATTATCGGAGCTTTTCGGTTGCGCACAATGGGAAATTAAAAACAGTTCCGCAGAAGGTTTTGTCGCACAAGCGAACAGTTGCAGGTTGTGCGCTATCGCAAAAAAACTGGGTGCTCCCAGTCCCTGCCGGATATATTGCCTGAACCCCATGGAAGGGCTGGTTAAAGCCTTAAAGGAAAACGTAGCTTACACGGTAGAAGAAACATTGTGGGAAGGAGAGAGATGCAGGGTGAGGGTGGGCAAGCCGTAAATTTAGAGTTGCCTCAACCCACATTGAACGGCGGCAACCACGTCTTGATGATGGTGGGAATCGCCGGATTGAACACGATGAAAATGGCCAGGTGAATTAACAGATACAGAACGATGGCTCCATATGATATGGCCACGCCGGTTGATAGTTTATTGAGTTTCTCGCGCCGCTTTTTTAAAAAGTCCAGGGCTTCACTTAACCCCATGGCAATGCCGATACAAATCGCAGGTGTGGTCGTAAGGAAATAAAACACGAATGTCACCCTGTTCGAGACAATGTCCAAGGGAATCCAGATGACGTAAGTTGCCAGAAACCAGAGGATTATCAGACCGGCCGTCTTACTCCCTTTTGTCACTTTGTAAATCATGTAACCAATGGTCGGGATAATCAGCAATTGTATCGTCGAGCTGATGAACGAGATATATTGCGGGTCGTACGAATAGGCGATAAACGGCGAATTTTGAACCGGGTTTACCCATTGTGGATAAATCCAAACCCAAGGGCGACTGGAGATGGACAGCTTAGGGACGGTAAATTGATTAGCTGCGGTGCTGGAAAGCAGGGCATTGATGCGAGTAATGGGGTTCTCAATATTACCTTTAATGAAGAAATCGAAAAATACTATCAAAACCACAAAGGATACTGCGGCGACAATGAGCGAAACTACAAATGTTTTCCACTTATCTCTGCGGTAAATAATCCAATGGAACAAAATGGCAACGATAATGAGGACGCCGACCAGTTTGCATTCGGCACTGAGAGCAACCAATATCCCCGACCAGATATATTTCTCATCGAGATAGGCTAATAAAGCCGCCAGCATAAAAGTGACCATATAAACATCAAGTAAAGCCAGGCCGGAGTGTAGGAAAGTCATATCTTCAAAGGCGAAGAGGAAGGTCGCTAACATTGTGGTTTTCCAGGAGAATTTAAGTTTGCGGCAAATAAAGTAGAAAAGGATAATACCGATTGTGCCGAAAATTATCGAAAAGAAACGCCAGCCGAAAGCATTATCAGTGAAAATATAAATCGTTTGTTGCCCGGTGTGATCCCACGAGATAGTCCCGCCTACCGCGCGTTTGACAGTAATCTGGTTGAGTGTAGTATTGACGCCGGTGATATCCAACTGTTCAGTTTCGATCCTGATTGTCTCGCCGACATTGAACATGGAAGCATCAGTGACATTTATTACGTTGTCATTAGTGGCGTCATTCCCGATGTACCCTTGAGTTTTTGCGCCGGAATCTTTTTCGGGAGTGTTGAATCCATTGAATATATAATCACCTGCCACGATGAAAAGTTTGGCGAGAGGCGGGTGTTCGGGACGTAATTCGCCGGTGCCGCTGAAAATAGACCGGGCATCCCCAACATACCATGTTTCATCCCAGACTATCGTCGGTGGGCGGTCTATCGCAATAATATGGAAAATCAGAGTAGCCAGGACAATAATAAAAAGTCCTAAAAACTCCCAATGTAAAAATCGCTGCCAGCGAGTTTTTGGAAGTACAGGTTCAGAAACAGCTGGTATTACATCCGGCGGTGTTAGCGGTGGAGCTTCCGGCATGACTTCAGAGGTAACATCGAGTTTTGTTTCTGGCATCATTTTACGTAACCTTGCTTCTAACAATATGATAAATGTTAAAAAATATCAATAGCGGGCGCGAAAATAGCTATCGCCTATCAGCGGTCAGAGGTCAGTTGGGAGTATTAAGGGGGTGAGTGCAAGCTGAAATGATTGGTTTGTGAGTCATAAGTAGCATTTGATATTTTAACTATGGTCAGGTGTCGCAACAACCCTCTTGGACTCCCTAAAATACCCGATTTAATTCCAACCTGTGCCGGAATGGGAGAAAGAGTCGGTATGGATTGGGAATGACAAGTGCGAGGAGGCACTCTCCCTTTCGCAAAAGGCTTTAGTGCCGTGAAGAGGGAGAGATTCAGAGGGATTTTTAATAGATTCTGGCCTGTGCCGGAATTGGGGCCGATATTAGTGTTATTTATTTTCTTTTACCTGATAGTAAAATGCAGCATGGTTATTGCCGGTAACAAATCGATTAATACATGTAAAAGAACTGAAGCACCGAGATTGCGCGTCCGCATCCAGAGTACACCCAATACCAACCCGGCGATCGTCTGTTCGGTTAACACACTGGCTATTGCCCAGACAATATTACCGTGGCTTTGCCAATCCACTGAAAAATAGGCGTACGGCAAATGATACAAACCAAACAAAACGGCTATTATCAGGCAACTGCGTATTTCGGACTTCATCACTTTAGCTAAACGCGATTGTAAAATCCCCCGAAAGAATATCTCTTCGGTAAAACCGGCCGTAAATAGCAGGAGCAGGAAACTATCGGGAATAATGACCGCTGCCTGTAGAGGTTGCCGGAAAATGTTGTGGATTTTCGTCAATTGAGATGCCGGCATCGACATTAGAATAAAAGGCAACAAAATAATAAAGGCTACGAAACCTAAAAGAAGTGCTTTCCCTAAACCTTGCCTATGCAGTCCGACCGAACGTAAAAATGAGGCTAAATTGGGGTTACGTCCGCATACAAACCATAATAAACCAAGCGGTAAAATGACGAACCATAGCCATTTCGCGATGTCATTCGCAAGTATCCCGCCGCCTTTCGTGATAAAGCTCAGCGCCATAAAAACGACATACCATCCAATTACTAGACACCATTGCATAACTGGTCGGGGTATTTTTAAAGCAGCAGGTGATTGTTTCCTGGATAGGAATACTACTACAGCGATAGCTAAAATGGTTCCCGTTGGAATAAGGATGGTCGATAGCCATTCTGTTGAAATATTGGGCAAAGCAGCAAAAGCTGCCCCGAAAATGATAATGAATCCCCACAGGAAGGGGTCAAGCCACCAGCGGGATGGCCTGATTTCTGGTTGATTTGGCTCAATTTTGGTTGTCGATTTCATGGTGCTTAACCCTATAAAAAGATATTTCCTGTTTGGCGAAGGTAACTACACTACTATATTAAATACAATACTATATTAAAAATATATGTCAATAGTGTATATTTTAAGGGGAATCGTATGGAAGGTATTGAAGAAAAAGTAGGTGAGCAGATAAGAACCAAGGCCATTCTGCTTAGAGATTCTATTTTCTAAATCACAATGGTTTTGGATTATCCCCGCTTTCAATAGCTACAAACCTTGACAGACGCCCAATTGTCACCGGGGATTGGTTGAATGGATTCCCGCGTTCGCGGGAACGACAGAGGGGGGTGTTTTAGAAAGGCGGACCATTTAGAGCAAGAATCCAACTATATCCATGAAGAATGATACCTAAAAGTGTTAAGATATTAAAGAGATGTCAAACTGGCCTCAAATTTCACTAAATACCAATAAAGACTATAATCACTGCTTCGGTTGCGGACAAGAGAATCCCATCGGCTTAAAGCTGAAGTTTCAGTCTGACGGTAAAACTGTACGTGCGGAGTTCATACCGGGTGAGCAGTTTCAGGGCTGGTCTGGCTACCTGCACGGTGGCATTACGGCTTGCATCCTCGACGAAGTATTGAGCCAGGCTGTCCACATGGAAGGATTTAATTGTGTTACCGCACGATTGGACACCAAATTGACGCATCTCATTCCGATTAATCAGCCGATTGTTATTACATCTATTGTAACGAATAAAACACGTAAGGTCATAAAGACCAAGGGCACCGTTTATCTGCAGGATGGCACAATTGCAGCGGAAGGTCTGGGGACTCACTTTGTAGTGGGGCCTAAAGAAAACCAGAGCGGAGAGGAGAGATAAACTGAAAACTGACAATATCAACAGCCGGCGAGCGACACTATGGGACCTGGACGGCACAATTGTTAATTCGGAACCATACCATAGACTCGCCTGGCGGGAAATCTTCGCGCAACAGGGTGTGAATTTCAATGAAGATATTTTTCAGTTTGGTTTCGGCAGGAGAAACGACGAAATAATCTGCAAATATTTCGATCAGAACCTCTCGCAACCGGAAATAAATGCCATTGCGGCAAAAAAAGAAGAGACATTCCGGCGGTTTATCAAAGAGAACATTAAATCATTTCCCGGTACGGTGGAATTGATAAAATTATTAGCAGAGGCAGGATTTCAGATTGCCATCGTATCCTCTACGCCCATTGAGAACGTACGCTTGATTACAGAAGCGCTGGGAATTAAAAAATACTTCAAATTCTTTATCACCGGAAAAGATGTTACCGAGGGCAAACCCAGTCCGCAGGGGTTTTTACTGGCAGCGCAAAAGTTGAGATTAAATTCGGAAGACTGTGTTGTCATGGAGGATGCCGTGGCGGGCGTCAGAGCTGCTAAAAGCGCCGGTATGTACTGTATTGCCGTGACCAACACCCGTCCCAGAGAAGACTTGGGGGAGGCGGATATCGTGGTGAATAGCTTCGAGCAAATAAACGTAAAAACGATTGAGCAACTTTTTAACCATACCCAGAAATGATATAAGGGAGATAAAAATGGAAAGATCTTTGGTATTAATTAAGCCCGACGCCATGAAAAGGAATCTGTCAGGAGCGATTTTAGCCCGTTTTGAGCAACACGGTTTGAAAACAGTGGGACTGAAAATGCTGCATATGGATGAGGCACTGGCCAAACGTCATTACGCTGTCCATGAGGGCAAACCGTTTTTTGCCGATTTGGTTAAATACATCACTTCCACCCCGATTGTCGCTATCGTTTTTGAAGGGGATAACGCAATTGAACTGATACGTAGAACGATGGGCGCAACCGACCCCAAAAAAGCGGAAAAAGGAACAATCAGGGCGGACTTTGGACTAGATATTCAGAATAATGCGGTTCACGGCTCGGATTCGCCGGAAAATGCGGCAAAAGAAATCAAACTCTTCTTCAAAGATAAGGAAACTTTCAACTACTGAATTCTGATGACGGGGACACCCTGATTCCACAATTCGTCGAGTTGGTAAAATGCACGCTCGGCGGGACCAAATACGTGAATGAGAACATCGCCGTAATCGTATAACATCCAGCCGGAACTGGCAGTACCTTCGTGATGAATAGGTCTCTCACCCTGTGTTTTCAAGGTATGTTCAATCTCATCGCAGATTGCCTGGAGTTGGCGTCCGCTTTCACCGCTGCAGATTACAAAATAGTCGGCGAAGCTGCATATTTTACTGACATCCAGCAAGGTGATATCGATGGCTTGTTTCTCAGTCGCGGCTTCTACGGCTTTGCGCGCAATCTCGATTCCTTCCAAATATTTCTCCCATTTGCGATGAATTCTTATTTCGACTTTATTATACCACGTTGGTGAAATGCATCAGGAATCAGGATCGAGCAATCAGCCTTCAGTGATCAGTCATGAATATTGGATTGTGAGTAAATAAAGAATAATGCTCTCCCTTTCGCAAAAGGGAGATTTAAGAGGGATTTTTCATGCACTCTGGCTTTAGCCAGAATGGGGAAATAATATGGATTCCTACACATTTACTTCGTAAAGTATACATTGCTTCGCAAGTACTATAGCCTGCGGTCAAAGTACGGAATGAAAAAGGGGACGCTATGCCCTCCTCCTCCCAGGGATTGCCACGTCCTTCTTCTGAAGGACTCGCAATGGTTTTTAATATTGGGTATTTTAAACTTTGAAAATTGTTTAGAATTTCGGATTTAGAGATTAGTAATTAACAATTACCATCCGTGATTTTACACGTGCACTATTTCTGTATGCTATACTAAAAACATCTCTGAGATGAAAAAACACTGAAACGAGGAACTAATATGGATTTAACGGGCAAAGTTGCTATTATTACAGGCAGCGGCCGAGGTATCGGTAAAGCTATTGCCATGAAACTGGCGGAGGTTGGAGCGACTATCGTGATCAATGACGTCGGTGATGCCGCACCCGCCGAACAAACCGTAGTTGAAATTAAAAGTCTAGGGCGGCAGGCAATGGCGGTGATGGCGGATGTCAGTTCTTCTGCCGATGTAGTAAAACTAGTGGATGCCACGATTTCGGCCTATGGCAAGGTGGATATCCTCGTGAATAACGCCGGTATTACCCGCGATCAGTTAGCCATGAGAATGACCGATGACGACTGGGATAAAGTCTTGGCCATCGATCTTAAAAGCGTCTTTTTATGTACCAGGGCTGTTTTACGCCCGATGTTGAAACAGCGCTCCGGTAAAATCATTAGTATTTCCAGTATTGTCGGCATTATCGGCAATGCCAGTCAGGCAAACTACGCGGCGGCTAAAGCAGGTATTATTGGCTTTACCAAGACAATTGCCAAAGAGATGGGTTCCCGCGGGATTACCGTCAATGCCGTGGCCCCCGGTTTTATCGATACGCCGATGACACAAGCGCTACCGGAAGAGCGGCGTCAAATGATGATGAATGGCATTCCGCTCGGTTACCTGGGTACTCCCCGTGACGTGGCGGAAGCTGTAGCTTTTCTCGCTTCCGAAGAGGCGAGATATATCACCGGCCAGGTAATAACCGTCGATGGTGGAATATCTTTAGGCAAGTTTTGAGATTAGGCTGAGCTTGATTCGGGAATTGAATAATTTCTGATCACCAGATTAGAATTTAGAAAATTATTACTGTTATAATGTATTATCACGCAATTGGCGTTTACCGAACCTGTCAGGAGCTGTAAGATGCTGAAAGACATTCTGAAAATACTGGAAAATGATGCCCGTGCCACTCCGAAACAAATCGCCGCGATGACCGGCATGCCGCAGACGGAAGTGGTTAAACTGGTGAAACAGGCTCAGGAAGACCGCACCATCCTGAAATATAAAGCCATCGTCAACTGGGATAAGGCAGGCAACGAGCATGTCTTCGCCTGGATCGGGGTCAAGCTGGAGCCGCAGAAGGACGTCGGGTTTGATTCTATTGCCGAGCGTATTTATCGCTTTCCGCAGGCACGGAGCGTATATCTTGTCTCCGGAACGGTAGATTTATTCGTCCTGGTAGCTGGAAAAAATAATCATGATATCGCCAATTTCGTATCGCAAAAGTTGTCTCACGTCGACGGCGTCAAGGAAACAATCACTCAATTCATCCTGAAACGATACAAGGAAGACGGTGAAGTGATGGAGAGCGCCGAGATAGTGGAACGGCAAGCCGTGGTGCTTTAACTCGAAACCTGCCAGGAGATAATTATGACAACACAATCTAAAACGCAAAAACACCGCAAACAGCATATTTCCCAGCGGGCGAATAGCATTCAACCATCCGGCATCCGTAAGTTCTTCGATCTGTTATCGTCTATCGACGGCGTAATTTCACTGGGTGTGGGCGAGCCCGATTATACCACGCCTTGGCATATCCGCGAATCTGCCATCGAATCGATAGAAAAAGGGCAGACGATGTATACCTCCAATTCCGGTATGCCCGAATTACGCAAAGAGCTTGCCCGGTATCTGAGGGGTGAGTATAACGTCGATTATGACCCTACCAGCGAAATATTAATCACGGTGGGTTGCAGCGAAGCGCTCGACCTGACGATGCGTGCTATTGTCGATCCCGGCGATGAGGTTATTATTCCAGACCCCTGTTTTGTAGCATATGGCAGTTGCGTCACCCTCGCGGGCGGGAAACCGGTGCATATTCCTACCTATGAAAAGAATAATTTTGAAATCACGGCGAAAGATATCGAAGACCGTCTGACAGATAAGACCAGAGCTATTCTCATCGGGTATCCTTCTAATCCCACCGGTGCGGTCATGAGCCGCAAGAAACTGGCTGATATCGCCGTTCTAGCGCAAAAGTATAACCTCACCGTAATCTCCGATGAGATTTACAGTAAGCTGGTTTACGGCGTAGAATTCACCTGTTTTGCTTCATTACCGGAAATGAAAGAACATACCGTTTTTCTGGGGGGTTTTTCCAAGGCATTTGCCATGACCGGGTGGCGGGTCGGCTATGCCGCCGCGCCTAAAGAAATAATTGCGGCAATGACCAAGATTCATCAATATACAATGATGTGCGTCTCCACGATGTCGCAGATGGCAGCTATTGAAGCATTGAAAGGCGAGCAGGAAAGCGTTACCGAAATGGTGGAAGATTACAATCGGCGGCGTCAGGTTATTGTCAAAGGGTTTAGAGATATCGGACTGGAATGCTATGAGCCTAAGGGTGCTTTTTATGCCTTCCCATCAATAAAATGCACCGGTATGACGTCAGAAGAATTTGCGGAAAAATTGCTTTCCGAAGAGAAAGTGGCGGTAATCGCCGGCTCTACGTTCGGGAAATGCGGCGAGGGCTATATCCGTTGTTGTTATGCCACTTCGCTGGCTGATATCGAAGAAGCGCTAAAAAGAATGGGGCGCTTTGTGAGTAAATACAAGAAAGTTTAAGTAAATTTTAGTCCGCTCGCTCTCGATGAACGAGAGAACTATCTGGTAAATTTGGGGTTTTAAGTGGAAAAACTGGTTTGTGATAAATGCGGTTTTGAGCTCACGGAAAAACAGGACATTTATCTGGCGCTTGACGGCATGGAAGCTTGGCAAAATGCCCAGAGGGATCGCGGCCAGGAGCCGAGGGGTGTTTTCCCTTGTAAGTATTACTTCCAGTGCAAAGGTGAAATGCTTCTAGTTGATGAACCTAAAAAACACAAGTAACCGGTGTCGAGGAGGAAACATATCGAACGTCTAACATATGCGTCAGCTGGTGTTAATACTACCAATTCAGCTCAGGCAAAAAAACGAATTGCGCAACTTGCTAAGACAACTTTCCGCCCCGAAGTACTGAGCGATATCGGTCTCTTTGGGGGGTTTTTTGAAGTAAAAGGGTATAAAAAACCCGTACTTGTCTCCAGTGTCGATAGCGTCGGCACGAAAATTAAACTTGCCGTCGTATTGGACAAACACGATACGGTGGGCGTGGATATTGTCAATCATTGTATTAATGACATCTTCACCAGCGGTGCGGAACCGCTATTCTTTTTAGACTACATTGCCACCGCTAATCTGGTCCCGGATAGAATTGAGGAGATTGTCAGCGGACTGGTAAAAGCCTGTAAAACAGCCGGTTGCGCACTTATCGGCGGAGAGACGGCAGAATTACCGGGGATATATACCGGCGATGATTATGACCTGGTCGGGTGTGTCATTGGTGTTATCGAGAAAAACAAAATCATCGTAGGCAAGAATATTACCGAAGGCGATGCTATCATCGGATTACCTTCCAATGGATTGCATACGAACGGCTATTCACTGGCGCGTAAAGTACTAGGTGAAACGCGTGTGAAATTGAGTGTTTATTCTGAAGAATTGGGGATGACGGTGGGCGCAGCGCTGATGGAACCCCACATTTGTTATTATCCTACTTTGAAGCCGCTGCTGTCGCAAATCAAGGGCATGGCTCACATTACCGGCGGCGGACTGGTAGGTAATGTACCGCGCAGTTTGCCGAAAGGACTAGCTGCCAGGTTTAACAGCCGTAAATGGGAAGTACCACCGATTTTCAACCTGATCAAAGAGCAGGGTAATATTACGATGCAAGAGATGTACCAAACCTTCAATATGGGTATCGGTATGGCGGTTATTTGCGCGCCTGAGAACGCCAGCCGGTTTACCAAGGCGATACCATCTGCCAGGATTGTCGGTGAAGTAATTAAGCAGACGGGTAAAGATCAAGTCATTATTGATCGAAAAGGTTACCGGAAAGATAAAATAGGGTAAATCTTTCAATTTAGTAAATGTCGGATAGCCTAATGAAGAATTCCGATAGCTTTCAATATCGACCCAAGTCCGAAATGTCCCAGATAAGCAAAGGCTAAGAACATAACGGAATTTCCTGCCCAACTGGCAATGGCGACTTTCCATGCCTGGAATCGGTTAATCCCTAATGCAACCAGCAGCGGCATGAGTAAAGGATTGGGGAAAATGGAGAATAAAAATACTCCGACCGGGCCTCTTTTATTTGCAAATTCCATGACACGTGGTAATTTAATTTTTCGTAGAAACTTGCCTGCTCGACTGGAGTAGATTTTGTTAGTCGGGTCGGAGATATTAAGGCTCGGAATAAAATGCCGTCCCGTCCGCGCTGTATAATATACCAGCATCGAGCCGACGGCAGTGCCCGTACCCGCGATGACTCCGATTAACGATGGTTCAAATTTACTGCCGAGTGTAAATGTCAGTGCCATACACGGCGTGGGGATAGGCAATGGTGAACCGGCAAGAACTGCTGTAAAAAACAGTCCGATAAAAATCAGGATCTGAAATTGGGCGAGATATTTCCAATAGCGAACGAGCACAAAGCACACACCGATAGTCACCGCTAGCAGCGCGAAAAATACACCACTGTTCCAGAATCGCTTCTTCTTTTCTTTGTTATTTCCCATATAGAATTGCTAATTTTGCGTTATTAATTCACATATAATATCACAAAATATTATCGGTTATTTACTATTTAAAAACGAAATTATTGTAAAAAGACTCTTAAGGGCAATTTGCCGGATATCAAGTTCGGATCATACAAGGTTGTAATTAAATTTATCAATCAAAATTGCAGGCATTTATACACCGCCGGACTGTTTAGCATTGAAAATATAGCCGGTCTTGGGTATCGTGGTGATAATTTGCGGACTATCAGTGTCCTCTTCCAGTTTATTTCTCAAACGGCTAATCCATGTTCTTAATATTTGAACGTTGTCACGATATTCGGGACCCCATACCTTTGTTAACAGGTCGGAGTAAAACATAAGGTGTCCGGCGTTACCGGCCAGTTCAATCAGGAGAAGCCATTCGATTCTGGTTAATTTACGTTCTTTCCCACGCAGGGTGACAATCCGGTTTTCATAATTAATCATTAAACCGTCAAAAACCAGTTTATCCGGACTAGTCATGTGTTCGACCTTACTGAGTCGCCTTCTCACTGCTTCGATTCTGGCGATCAGCTCATCCGGGTTAAACGGTTTGGCAAGGTAATCATCGGCCCCCAGCCCCAATCCTTTAATTCTATCCGCATCTTCCCCGGCGGCGCTAAGCATGATAACCGGAACGGAAGAAAATGAACGTAATTCCCGGAGAGCCTCAAACCCATCCTTTTTAGGCATCATAACATCTAGAACGATCAGATCAGGATCCTGACTGCGGACTTGTTTGATGGCCTCATTCCCGTCGCCAGCAAGTATCACATCATAGCCGGATGATTTAAGTTTGGTCTTGAGGAAATTGAGGATGCGTTCCTCATCGTCTACCAGTAATATAGAGAATCTTTTCATATCTTTATCTTAATACTCATGATTCTATTAATAATACTCCTTGTTTTACGTCAGGTAAACATCTCAGCTCTAACTAAACTGCCAGAAGTCAATATGTCTGTAATTAATGGGGAAATTCAGTGATAGTTCCAAATTAGCGATATTGAAGCGTAGTTTAAAATGCCATAGTTTTGTAACAATTATACGTGGGATTATATAACTATTTAATGCTTTAAACAATAAGATATGATAGATGTTTTTATTTAAAGAGATGAGATGGAAAATATGCGGCACGATATATCGGAATACTCTAACTGCCAGTTTGTGCTCTCGGCAGAACTAAGAGATACACGCCGGAAAGTGGCAGATTTATTGCTTCATATTAACGACATTAAAGCACCGTTGCGCCATCTCTCACAGAGTGATATCGCCACCACTCTGGGGACAAGCTGGGATATGGTCAACAGCTCGCTTATTTCGTTAAAGCAAGAGGGCGCACTGAAAATCGAGCGCCATAAGTTGGCAATCAATAAAAACGTATTAGAACGTATTTTGATAAAAAAAGACTGAAACACCGATTGGTGGTGTTTCAGTCTTTCAACATCAGGAAACTGAGCCTTACTGATTAACAGTTCTTTATTTAATCGCTAGTGATTACGCGTATTACGCCGTTATCGCGTTCTACCCAAATACCGAAACCTACAGGTCCTCCATTACGTCGCCGGTCTACAACGTATTTACCGTTCTGGTCGAAATGTCCTTCATCCACGCTGATATAAGGCGTCAGGATTGTGGCTAACCGATCTGAGACAAACGCCGGAGATACTTGCTGTGTGAGAGGCGGTTTTTTACGCAGGCGAAGCCAGTAGTTAACACCAACCAGATACAATTCGTTCTTACTTACCTGGATTATCAGACCGCGGCCGCGATTAGGACTGAACAATTGTTCTTTAAATAGGTCGGATTCAGGGGGATGCCGCCAATTTTTATATGGGCGAGGTGCCGGTCCGCCGCTGAATTGGATTAAACCCATATAGCCATCCAGATCTATTCCTTTAGCCTCCATGTATTCTTCCTGCATTACGGCATGTATTTTTCCGGTGCCTTGGTATTTAAGCAGGAGAGGAATGACTGCTGAGATGCATTGGATGTTGTCCACGATGGGCTGTTGTTCCGGGCGAATTGAACCGTCAGCGGCCATAATATATTCGATACCAAAGAAGAAGTAGCCGATCAGATTGTAGTCGGCGATGGCACGAAAGATATTACAGACCTGATTGCTTCTGCTGCCATCGGTTACTTCTTTCACGCCTTCAGGCAGGAATAACGGGTTATCGTCGCGGGTATATTCTGCACAAAGGGTGTCGAAACCATTGGAATCGGGCACATAGATATCGGGTGCGACAATATCAACATGGGGTGTGAACCATTTGTAAATATCGAGAACTTTAACGGCCGCGCTGCCCGAAGGATATGCTTCTCCCGGCAACGACCATTCGGGATAGGGGGTAAGCCAGACATTAACAAACATGGGAATAGCATAGACACCTTTGCCGCTCTCAGCGATGGCGTCAATATAACTGGCGATGCCCCATGCGCTTAAAAATTCAGCGGCCTGCCAACCGAATACCTCGCCCCATGTACCGGACTTTTTACCGCCGGCCTGCTGCCAAAAATCGTAGACTTTGCCCTTACCGGCGGTTTTCATCGAGGATAATAATTTCGCGGGTACCGGGCTATCGAACGCAGCCTGGCCATCGGGTCCATAATCACGGTCGCTACCAATCATACCCTGTTCATTTTGGATCTGTAGCGCGATAACCGTTTGATCGGCGCTATCTTTGTTTTTCAGATATTTACAAAGAGCCATGAAAGCCTTTTTATCGGCTTCGACGTTTGCTTTGCAATGCGGAGAGAGTTGCCATAAATCATTACCTGCGGGAGAGATGATTCGTTTAAAACGGTCCGGATTCGTTTTAACCCACTTCGGAACAAAATTCATTGTGCCGCAAAACCAGGTCGCGAACCACAGGAGGATTAATTTAATCCCATGGCGGCGCGCATTAACGAGTAATGCATCCACGTTGGTAAAGTCGAACTTCCCTTCTTCGGGTTCTACTTGCTCCCAATACACGGGAATTTCCAGGGTATTGCCGTTGATTAATTTAACGGCTTTGAAAGCGGCTTCAGACTCAATATTATTGTAGCCGCTGGCATTATCTGCCTGAGCGCCTAGCGGATAGAACGGTTTCCCGTTTACGGTGAAAACTCGCTTGACATCTTTCATTAAAAACTCCTCCTTTGACTGCTAAAAGTAAGCATATAAGCGGTGGGCGATATTTGTCAACCTCGTTCTTATAAACACTAAATCTGAAATACGAAATAATAAACAATATTAAAATCTACAACAGGAAGTACTGGAAAACTAGCGTTAAAGATGAACGTAACATGAACCACGCCATTATTAGCTTCATCACACTGGTCGAGTCTATGATATTTATATCTTTTTAATGCTACGCTACCAGGGCTTAGGTTATGGTTCAGGAACTAAAGTTATCGAGGGGTTTTATCTTACATCGTAAACTGAGTCTGGTTGCAACAGCGTATTCTATATTGAAAATTCATAAACAAAGGTTGACAAAATCAGGTGGTTATGTTAAAGTTCCGCCAGTGATTTTTAATATAAGGTAACCGGATGCAGAATTACATCATCAGAAGGTTGTTGCTCACAATACCGATTTTGATTCTGGTTAGTATTATTGTTTTTCTTTCGATTCGTTTCATTCCGGGCGATATTGTAGATGCAATGATATCATCACAACAATCGCACGGCTCCTCAGGAACGCTAAACAGGGCTGCTATTGAGCACGAACTGGGGCTGGATAAACCTGTCCTTGTTCAGTATGGACACTGGTTAGAACGGTTAGTAGTACACGGTGATTTAGGGACAGACATTTGGACAAAGGAACCTGTACTTGCTGAAATAAACGACCGATGGCCGATCACTCTCGAGCTTGCGCTTTTGGCTTTGATCGTATCCCAATTAATAGCCTTACCGATAGGTATATATTCAGCATTACGGCAGGATACCTGGGGCGACTATGCAGGCCGTAGTTTTGCCATATTATGTATTGCCGTCCCCAATTTCTGGATTGGAACGCTGGTGGTAGTTTTCCCGGCGATATGGTGGGGCTATTCGCCGCCGATAGCGCTTGTTTCCTTCCTTCATAACCCTCTGGCTAATCTAAAAGAGTACATAATACCGGCCGTCGTTCTGGGGATGGGTTTGGCAGGTATAACCATGAGAATGACCCGTACCATGATGCTGGAGGTATTGAGGCAGGACTTTGTCAGGACGGCTTGGGCGAAGGGTCTGCGGGAAAGAGTGGTCGTAATGAGGCATGCCTTGAAGAATGCATTAATCCCGGTAATTACTATAATCGGAGGGCAGATTGCAGTACTGCTTGGGGGCGATGTTATCATCGAACAGATATTCAATTTACCCGGGTTGGGCCGCCTTATGTTGGACTCTATCTCATCGAGAAATTACACTGTCGTCAGCGGCGTAATTATGGTCTTTGCATTAGGGATGGTGTTAATCAATCTATTGGTAGATGTGAGTTATGGCTATTTCGACCCAAGGGTGACTTACAAATAAGGATAAATTAAAAGGGATAATGGCGTGGCAGAAGACTCATTAAAGAGAACATCCGAGAAAAAGAGACATTCCTTATTCGTTGATTTACTGATAAGGTTGGTGAAGGAAAAACCGCTAGGTACTGTCGGTGCGGTAATTACCTTAATCCTGCTCATCGTCGCCATCTTTGCGAATTTTATTGCTCCTTATGGCATGAACGCAACTAACATGGGAAATATACTATCCCCCCCGTCAATTCATTTCTGGCTGGGCACAGATAACCTGGGACGGGACCTGCTGAGCCGTGTTATCTTTGGCGCCCGTATCTCGGTGATTGTCGGCTTAGCAGCCACTTCGCTGGGCACTGTATTATCCACGATTATCGGTGTTGTAAGCGGATATTTCGGCGGCGTAACTGATCTGATATTGCAGCGGTTTGTCGATGCGGTGATATGTATCCCGATGCTAATGCTTGTTATGCTGGTAATGTCAATTCTTAGTCCGGGTATGTGGCAGTTAATCATTGTTTTAGGGATATACGGGGGTATCAATACATCAAGGGTAATAAGAAGCGCAGTTATCGGTATTAAAGAAAATGTCTATCTGCAAGCTGCGGAGGCTATCGGTTGTTCCAACACGAAAATCCTAACCAAGCATATTTTGCCCAATATCGTTGCTCCCCTAATTGTCGCTTTTACAACTTATCTACCGGGAGTGATCCTAACTGAGGCTAGTTTAAGCTTTCTCGGTTATGGTATCCCGCCGCCGGCTCCCAGTTGGGGGGGCATGCTCAGCGCTACCGGGCTTGAATACATGTACCTGTCGCCATGGATGGTTTTATGGCCCGGCCTCGCCCTGACGATTACGGTATATGGTGTCAATATTTTCGGCGATGCCCTGAGAGACCTGCTGGACCCAAGGTTGAGGGGTGGCATCGGCCGTTATGGGGTAAAGGTGAAAAAAGAGGCTGTAAAAGCGCCGAGCAGTGCTGCCGGGCAATAGCAGGGTATTGACAAAATAACAACCGCGCTATTATAATCGGGCTATTATTGTAGGTAGGGGTTACTATGAAGGGGGAATAAAGTGCTTTTAATGTCTTTCCCTGTTTATTTATAAGCTAAGTAGAACCTTTACAATAACCGGGTTAACACCTCACTAAAAGGAGGTAGGAGTAGTGACCTAAGGAAATTAATGGCATAAACTAAATGGGAAAAATAAAGGAGGAAAAAAAAGGTGAAAAAGAAAGTTTTATGGTTGGGATTGAGTTGTTTACTGCTTGCGGCTTTAATCCTTTCTTCCTGTTCTTCAGCAACGCAGACGACAGTAACATCAACTGCAACCTCAACGGCAACAACAACAGCAACGACAACGCAGACAACAACGACTACCGCACCTGTAACAACATCGACAACGGCAGCCAACATACCTATGACAGGTGGTGATTTTACTTATTATCTATGGGGTGGTGATGTACCGGATGCGGACATGACTGATGGTTATTGGCCTACACCAATGTATACTGCCCCCACCATCGAGTACTTGATAAGAGGGGATTTTGAGAAATACGGGCCGAGAGGCACCGATCAATCCGATTTTACGACTGAACAGATAGTCCCCGAAGCTTTTGCTATCGGTACTGTTATTACCAGCTGGGACGTTACAGCCGGTAGTATCACCTTCCACATCAGACCAGGAGTATTATGGCCGGCTAAAGCGGGTGTTATGGCACAGAGGCCATATACCGCCGAAGATACGGCATTTAATCTGAACCGCTTTATTAACAGTACAGCGGGCGGCAACGGCGCGTTATTGACCAAAAATGGTGGTTGGATAGACTCCGTAACCGCTACCGACGATGCTACTTGTGTTGTCCAAACCAGTACATTCCATGCTGATTGGATCGCTGACCTTGCCACGACGAATGGCGCCGGGCAATATGCTCCTGAAACAGTAAAAGCCGGAGCTTCTAAATGGTCTAACATCAATGGTACCGGACCGTTCGAGTACGATAACTATGTGGTTGGTTCTTACATCAGTTACGTACCGAATCCTGTTTACTATGGCAAGGCGACCATCAACGGTCAGCAATATACCATCCCGTTCATCTCCAGACTCACAATGCCCATTGTTGCCGATATGAACACTTTAATTGCCTCATTGAGAACCGGTAAGGTTGATTGCTGCCAGGGTATTTCCCTCCAGTATGAGGCATCTCTAGCCCAAACAACCCCCCAATTAGTCAAGCATACCTGGTTACATAGCATTAACCTGGTTATGGCTTTGAACATGAACAACAAACCGCTCGATAATGTAAAGGTTCGCCAGGCATTGATGATGGCATTGGATCTGAAGAATATCAACTCCACCATTAACATCAGAGGAGATTACACAACCTTCCCGGTAGACGGACAGTCTTCCCCCGGTATTTTCACCCCAATAAACCAACTTCCGGCAGCAGATGCGGCATTATTTACTTATGACCCGACTACTGCAAAGAAAATGATGAGCGACGCCGGTTATCCCGACGGTTTTAACCTTCAAATCGCTGTCCGAAACACACCTTCCACTTCATCGTTTGGTGATGCTGCACAATTAATGGCCAGCCAATGGAAACAAAATTTAAACGTCAATCTTACAATCGATGATATGACTGACGACCAGTTTACCAACGTAACCGATTCTCGTACGGGTTATGATATTGCAACTCAGACAATTCTGCATACCGATGCCTTAAAAGTCCTGACCATGCTAACTAATCCGACGAGCTTGCAAAACTGCGCTAATTTCAACGACTCAGCTTTTACCGCGGAGTTTAATAAAGCAGCAGCCACGGTAGATACCGACGCACGTAATGCGATCCTGAATCAGTTGTGTGTTCAACTGATTGATAGTGTTGCCTATATACCCATCGGTGCCACGGATTTCAATACCTATTGGTGGCCATGGGTCAAGAACTACTACGGCGAATATGATACGGGTGTCTATCAACCGGCGTACTGGCAAGCCGAACTGTGGATCGACCAATCTGTTAAGTCATCCATGGGTTATTAATTCCTAAACTATAAATACTGATAATTCCTGATTAGGGTTAAGTATCAGAAGAAAGAGAGGGGGGCTTGTACCCCCTCTCTTTTTATGTTTTCTAAGGCATTAATGATAACAACAATAAATAATCGCTTGACTATAACTTGAAAAGGAAAATCCAGTTTACTTATAATGAATAAGCATTAAAGATAATTTACTAAAAAGCAGGAGTTTTAATTATGTCAAAAATTGTACTGATTGGCGCCGGCAGCCATGCTTTCTCAAGACATCTTATACCGGACATTTTGTGGTACCCCGAATTGAGAGATAGTACCATCGCACTGATGGATGTCAACAAAACTAATTTAGACTTAATGGCCGCTTTTGCACGAAAAATGGTGGAGCAACACGGCTTTAATACCAAGGTCGAGGCGACTACGAACCGTCGTGAAGCGCTTGAAGGCGCTAATTACGTTATCGTTGCGATCGAAGCAGGGGGATGGCGCCATATGCTATCCGACCTGGAGATTACCACGAAATACGAAGCCGGAGATGGTTGGACCGGGCCGGCAATGCTATTCAGTTCTTTGCGACAGATACCGGTTTTCTTAGACATCTGCCATGATATGGAAGAGCTCTGTCCTGATGCCTGGCTGTTGAACTATTCGAACCCGATGCCCATGATCACCTGGGCCTTAAATGACTATACCCATATCAAAAACGTAGGCTTATGCCACAGTGTCGAAAATACCGCCAACGAACTTTCCAGATACCTCGGCATACCGTATAAAGAATTACCGGTACCCGAAGGTGCAATTTTTGGGCATTTCGGCGGTCGTCCGCAGCCGGAATTCAAAGAGATATCCCATTGGGTGGCGGGATTAAACCATATGGCCTGGTTTCTGGAGTTCAAGTGGCAGGGGAAAGATGCGTATCCGTTGCTGAGAGAAAGGTTCGACAAAGACCCCTCGATTTATACCCGTCCCGATGCACACTGGGCCGGGCCGGATGTCGTTCGTGTTGAACTCTTTAAAACTCTCGGATATTACGTAACCGAGGCAAGCTGGATTGTAGCCAATCTTGTCCCCTTTTTCTATAAGAAAGATCGTCCCGATGTTCTGGAAAAATTGATGATACATAAAGCTTTCCTGCTTAGCAATGTCAATGAGTCTGCGGGGAACAGGGAGAAAGAGGATAAAGAGTTAACACAACAGATTAAAAGTGGCGTAAAATTCCCGATTATCCGTAGTGTCGAATATGGCGCGACAATAATTCACTCTCTGGAAACTGGTACACCTTCACGCATTAACGGTAACGTGAAGAATACCGGCCTGATAACCAACTTAACGGAAGGATGCTGCGTTGAGGTACCTTGTCTCGTAGATAAGCATGGTATCACCCCTTGTTATATAGGAAATTTGCCGCCGCAACTGGCTGCCCTGAATCAGGCTAATATCAGCGCTCAACAGTTGGCGGTGGAAGGGATCATGGAGAAAGACAAAACAAAACTCTTTTATGCGCTGTTACTAGACCCGTTAACCGGCGCCAGACTAACCATCGAAGAAACACACGAGATGCTTGATAAATTGTTTAAGGTCGAAGCGGAATCGGTAAAAGGCTATAAATAGGCCGGATATAAAAAACTAAAATAATAAAAATGGGCGGGATATTTCACCCGCCCATTTTTATTATTGCTTCTGAGATTTATTGACTTTGTGCTTTCTTTTTCTTCATAATGACATCAAGTCATTATAAAAGAGGAGTGACATGCACCGTTTCTTTATACCGGAAGAATCGTTTATCCAGGACAAGGTAATAATCTGCGGCGAGTCTCTGCACCAGATTGGTTACGTTCTCAGATTGAAACCCGGCGACCGGATCATTGTTCTGGATAATAGCGGTTTTGAATTTGAAGTTGAAATCGAGCGGATTACAAAAGAAGAGGCTGCTGGCAAAATAGTGAGGAAGCAAATCGGCCAGGGAGAACCCGCTGTAAAAATCACGCTCTATCAGGCGCTATTGAAATCGGATAAATTCGAATTGGTACTCCAGAAAGGTGTTGAACTGGGAGTATCAGGGTTTGTGCCTTTTCTCAGTGAGCGTTGCGTTACTGAAAAACCTTCGGACGGAAAACTGGAACGCTGGCAGAAAATCGTTCAAGAAGCGGCCGAGCAGTCGGAGCGGTCAATTTTACCTGTTCTGTATCCGGTAGTTTCCTTTGATGATGCGTGCCATTCGGTGAAACCACCTTCATTATTGCTCTGGGAAGAAGAAAAAAGTGTGAGTTTAAAGCAGATCCTGCAAAATCCGCCATTTAAAAACGCTAAGGCGCTAAATCTTTTTATCGGGCCTGAAGGGGGTTTTCCCGCTGTAGAAACGGAGCAAGCTAAAAACAATGGCATTACGATTGTCAGCCTGGGACGCCGCATTCTGCGTGCTGAAACCGCCGGCCTGGCCGCGATTAGTGCTATCTTATACGAGAAAGGCGAAATGGAATACTCTGAAAATGGAAAATAAGTACATAAAAATCGAGAAAGCAGCAGGCATTGGGTTCTGTTTTGGCGTCCGACGCGCTATAACGGCACTGGAAGAGGTCGCACGAGAGCAGGGCAGTATTGAGACGCTGGGTGCTGTTGTCCACAATCAGCAAGTCCTACAGCGGTTGGTAGGGCTGGGTGTGAGCGTTGCTAAATCGATAAAAGATGTTCAAGGCGATACATTGGCAATCGGAGCTCATGGCGTCGGGCCGGAAATCGCAAAAGAAATTAAAAGACGGGATATCAAGATTATCGATACCACTTGCCGATTCGTCCACCGGGCGCAATCGGTAGCGCAGAGACTCTCGAAAGCAGGCTTTTTCATTGTGATATACGGCGATGGTAATCACCCCGAAGTAAAAGGCATTCTTGCCTGGGCAGACGGTAAAGGAATTGCGACGTTAAGCGCAGGGAAGATTGCGGAATTAAGACCTTTACCTCGACAAATCGGGGTATTGGCCCAGACTACTCAGATTCCGGCTAATTTCAATGAGTTCGTCAAGAACATTATCGATATCGCTCTGAAAAAAGACTCGGAAGTATATATTGTAGATACTATCTGTCATGACATACGGCGTCGACAGGAATCAGCCCAGAAATTGGCAGATAAAGTAGATTTAATGTTTGTCGTGGGCGACCATACGAGTGCTAATACAAATAGGCTGGCGGAACTTTGTGGCCGTCTGACCAGGACCTATCTGATTGAAACCGCCGATGAGATTCAGCCGAAATGGTTGAAAGGCCACCGTCACATCGGTATTACCGGCGGCGCTTCCACGGCAGAAGATACGATTGATGAAGTGCAGGCGAAATTAGAGAAGTTGACAAAATAGATTGTTATTCCAGCGAAGGCTGGAATCCAGTGATTAATATGGATTCCTATACATTTGCTTTGTAAAGTATACATTGCTTCGTAAGTACTATAGCCTACGGTCAATGACGGAATGACAAAAAATGAGATTCCGGGGAAAACCGGAATCTCATAAAGAGGCAGATTCTATACCTGACCCTTAATATCTAATATTTACATCCCCATTGATTTGGCTACCGGCTCGCGCCAGAAGTCAGCATTTCCATAACTCAGCTGTGATGTTTTACCACGTGTGGTATAGAAGTGCAAATCGTGGTCGATAGTAACACCGATGGCGCCGAAAATCTGGTGAGATTTGGTGATACACCACTCGTAAGACTCCGCCGACCAGGCTTTGGCAATGGCGGTTTCACGTATAGCCGGCAATCCTTTGTTCATGCGCCAGGCAGCCTGATATGAGACGAAGCGGGTGCCGTCGACATAGGTCATCATATCGGCCATATAATGCTGAATCACCTGGAAAGCGCCGATAGGCCGATCGAACTGTTTCCGTTCTTTAGCATAATCGAGGGTCATTTCCAGGACTTTCTGAAGGACGCCAACCGTATCGCAGCATTTGGAAATAGCTGCCCGTTCAATTACCTTTTCCACAATCGGCCAGCCTTTGCCCACGCCGCCCAGTACATTATCCCTGGAGACTTTGACATTGGTGAAAGTGACTTCACACATCTTTTCGCCGGTAATCGTTTTTAACAGGGTGTGTTTAACACCGCTGTCTTTTGCCGGGACAATAAAGATGGTGATGCCGTTCTTCTTATCTTTTTCATCGCTGGTTCTGGCGACGCACAGGATATAATCGGCGACATTAGCATCGGGGACAAAATATTTTTCGCCGTTGATGATAAAACTATCTTTGTCGGCGACCGCTTTAACATTAATTGAATCGGCTTCATACAAGCCGTCGGTTTCATTAAGCGCCAATGTCACAATAGTCTTACCGGCTGCGATACCCGGCAAATAGGCAGATTTCTGTGCATCGTTACCAGCATCCAGAATCGTCATTGCACCGAGAATGACCGTGGAGAAAAATGGGCCGGGTAAGCAGGCACGACCCATTTCTTCCTGCAATATCGCCAGGTCGAGAAATTCCATTCCGGAACCGCCGTATTTTTCGGGAAGCGCCAAACCTTGCCAGCCTAACTCCGCCATTTCTTTCCAGAGTGCGGGGGAATAGCCTTTCTCATCCGTTTCCATCTGTTTCACATAGGTTTTAGGACACTTATCGGCAAGAAAATCACGCGCCGATTTCCTGAGCATTTCCTGTTCTTCAGAAAGTGAAAAATCCATTTACATTACCCCCAATTATTTATCTTTTATTCAGCAACTATTTTTTATTATTTTGTGAAGTATTTAGCATTTGATAAAATTCTTCAGGGCTCTTTCCTAAAGACATCTTCTCCATCGGGCACATATTCTGTCGGCTGTCGTCTTCAATACAGGGTACAGTTTCGTTGAAGTGATATTTAATACCAAATGAGTCCAACGTGATTATGGCATTTTCACTGCCAAGCTGACTGAACACCTCGGCACAGAGTATTTTCTGCAAGAGCAGAGCTGCGGCGTTCCCTATTACACGATCAAATACGGTCACACTTTTTTCGTAGGGAGCGCAATGCGCGGCATATTCCATCAGGGGCGACAGGCGTTCTTTACGCGAGGAAAAGATAACCTTGTTACCTTTCAAAATACGCACTGTATCCTGACTTTTCAGGAATGCATCAAATTGTTTGTTACTAATTGTATTTGGCATATTGAATTTCAGCGTTAGGGAAAACTGCGACCTTTGCGGAAGAAGGATAATCCGCTTCCAGTACCTGTAATACTTCTGACCATTGTTGAGCGTACATCACTTTGTCTGAATCGGGAAACCATCCTCTGCCAGCTAAATCTGGATATTCGGAATAAATTATAAAATGTTTTACCTTTTTAGGAAGGTGAGTCTGCTGACCTTCCGGCCCTAAACAGTCATTCCCCCATGGTCCTAATAAATAGTGTACTACCATGCCCTCAGGAGCATTAGCCAGGACAACGATATCGCCGCCTTTCTGATTTAAGGCAGGATAGGCAATCACTGAACCCATGTAGGATTCATTCGCTTTAATGAAAACGTTGCAGATAGCAATATCTTTTTCCTTCAGCGTAGGAGTCAGGTAGTGTATTTTCGCTTCCGCCACAGCTTGAGCATAAGCAGGTTTTAAAGCCCCGGCGAAGATTTTGACCGTTTCGCCCCACTCATTAACCAGGCAATTAACGATAAAATCAAGGCCAGCCAGTTCGGCAGCTTCTTCGATATCCAGCCGCATCGGGTTATCATCAAAAAGACCTACTCCCATTGTATCTCGCATTTGTCTGATGTCCCGATAAAAACAATGATGATTGTGCTGAATGGCAGCAATGGAACTCACACCAGGGAGTATGATTTTACCGCCGCCGCCGAAACCACTCGATGGATGCGGCACTACCATACCGATTGCAATCTTGAGGTCGCATTTCATTACTTCGGCATTAATTGAGACTTCAGTGCCCCAGGTTTTGGTTTTACCGATATTCACACAATTACCAAAAGGATTATGGTTATAAACCGGAAAGCGTTTGAGAACTTCTTCCCCTAACTTTTTCACAAAGTCGATTCTGTTCAAAGCGCCGTGAGAACCAAGCGCACAAACAAAGCGAATGTTCTTATCCTGAATGCCGGATGTTGCCAGTGCATCCAGAATATGCGGGACTATTTCTGCCGCGCGGGTAATACGAGAGGTGTCATCGAATAAGATGACGACCTCTATTTTCCCCCGGGCCAGTTCGCTTAATGGCTTTGTTCCAATGGGATTATCGAGAGCGGTGCGGATTTCTTTAGCTTTCATGGCCGCTTGTTTATAACCCGCAATGTTACCGGTCTCGACCTCCCATCTGTCCGGCAGAGAAAGTCGTAATTCTTTAGTCCCATACCAGCTAAGTTGTGGCAGATTAATAAAACTCATAAAATTCTCTAAGTAACTGAAGGCAGACCTAACCCACGACTGGCGATGACACCCTTTAATACTTCGCTGGTGCCTGCCTGTAAACTATACCCCTTCGATCCGAGGAAAGAATGCGGCGCCATGCCTCTAATCGGCGCATATTTTGATTCCTTCCACAATTGTCCGTAAAGCCCAAGAATATCAGTGGAGATGCTGGCGAGATGCTGTTCGAAAGTGGTGCAGAAGGGTTTGGCGATAGCCGCTTCGATGTTCGGCGCTTTACCTTTTTCCATTACCTGCACTACACGGTAAAGCAGCATCTGGCCGACTTCAAATTCAACCTCCAATTGTGCTAACCGGCTACGGATCATCGGCTCTTCACAAACCGGTTTACCATTGCGTTTGGTTTCTTTACTGAATTTAATAATCGCATCAAAAAGCGGATAATTACCCATCAGACGCTCGACTCCAGACCGCTCAAAATCAAGCTGATTCAAAATCTGGTAGAAACCGCGGTTTTTTTCTCCGATAAGATATTTCTTGGGGACGCGGACATTATCGAAGAAGACTTCGCCCCAAGCTTCACTGCCGGTGATATCGATCGTAGGCCGAATGGTAATACCGGGAGTTTTAATATCGATGACGAATTCACTGATACCTTTCTGCTTGGGAGCGTTGGGTTCGGTGCGCGCTACCAGATACATATGCGTCATGTATCTCGCGCAACTGGTCCACATTTTCTGTCCGTTGAGGATGTAAAAATCGCCGTCTTCAGTCGCTCTGGTCTTGATCGAAGCCAGGTCTGAACCGGCTTCGGGTTCGCTCATACCCAAACCAACACAAGCCTCGCCTTTAAGAATCTTCGGCAGCATCTCTTGTTTTTGCTCTTCTGTGCCGTAAACATAAACAGCTCGGCCGATCTGGCGTTCGGCAAACCAGTGACAGGCAGTTGGCGCGCCATAGCGCAACATCTCTGTGGTTAAGATCAACCGGTCGATATGGCTTCTGCCCAATCCGCCGTATTCTTTAGGCCAGGTGATGCCGAGCCATCCTTTTGCCGCCACTTTCTTAGTGAATTCCCATGAGAATCCCTGAATCCAGCCATCACACATCGGCTTGAAAGTGCCTTTCTTTATCTCATCTTCCAGAAAACCGCGCACTTCCTGTCTGAAGGCTTCCTGTTCCTTAGTAAACTCGAAATCCATGCTTTTATACTCCTAAAAACATTTTATGAGGTTAAAAGTAACCCGAGATTAAACAACGAGGCAAGTAACTGTTCTGGTGATACCGGTGATAGGGTGGATATGTTGAGTTACTAAATCACCGATTTCATTCAGAGTGTCCAACTCGACAATAGATATCACGTCGTAAGGACCGGTAACAGTTTCAACGGATTTCACGCCCTTGAGGCGGCTGAGGCCGGTAACTACTTCTTTGGTTCGGCCAACTGTGCACTCGATGAGGATATAAGCCCTGGCTGCTGTGTTTGCCATTGTAACTACCTCCCGACTTTATTTTTATACAAGAAACCGGATAATAGGCCTTGCGCTTTTTCCATTATATCCTATTAGTAAAATGATTTCACTATCGAATACGGTGGGCGGGCTTAATGAGTCGCTTTCAGTTGCAAGTAGTGGGTAATTAGAGCTAAGTTGTCAGGAAGTAGCTTGATTTATGCATTTACCTTGCAGTCCGCAGCAAGTAAGCATTGAGAAGAGACTGGAAATTATACGATTCTTTGAAAAGTACGGGAAAGAAGCCACAGAAATTGCCTACAAAAAGAAACGTTCAACTATCTTTCTCTGGAAGCAGAAACTAAAAAAAGCGGGCGGTAAACTGTCAGCACTGGCTGCCGGTGACAGATCACCTAAAAACAAAAGACACAGGGTAATCCCCCTTTTCATCGTCAACTATATCGTGGAGTACCGTACAACTCATCCACGGGCTGATAAAGTTACTATTACACCATCCCTGATCATTAGCCTGTAAAAAGGCTGGGATCAAGCCTGTTCGGAGTCTACCGTAGGTAGGATTATCCGTGACCTGAAAGAGAAGGGCAGACTCCCTAAAAATAGCCGCTTACGGCTAAATGGTGAGACAGGTAAACTAAGGGAAATCAAACCACGGCAAGCTTTCAGAAAAACCCGACGACGAGGATTCCATCCCGGTCAACCGGGAGACCTGGTAGAGATAGTGAGCACGCTGCTCACCTTATAATTACTATATTCCATAGCATTTTAATAACCTCGCAGAAACTAACGGAGGACATTTTGGAATATTTTTTAACCGAACAACAAAAGGAATTGAAAAGTCTTGCCCACCGTATTGCCGAGGAGCGGGTTTTACCTGTCCGGGCGGAACTGGACGAAAAAGAGCAATTTCCCGCGGCCATTATGAAAGACCTGGCCGATAGCGACCTTTTCCGGATCTTTATCCCGGAGAAATACGATGGATTAGGCGGCGGTTGCCTCGATTTATGCCTGGTAGTGGAGGAGTTAAGCCGGGTGTGCAGCGCTGTGGCCGTTTCTTACGCCGCGACCGCATTGGGAGCCTATGCTATCATCCTCTACGGGAGTGAAGAGCAGAAACAAAAATATCTGCCCGCTATTGCGTCGGGGAAAATTGCTGCTTTTGGATTAACAGAGTCGAATGCTGGCAGCGATGCCAGCGGTATTAAAACCACCGCTGAAAAAACCGCCGATGGCTATGTGCTGAATGGCACCAAACAGTTCATCACCAACGGCGGCGAAGCTGAGATTTACACTGTCATTGCTCTCACCGATAAGAGTAAAGGACCGCGCGGCGCCAGCGCTTTTATTGTCGAAAAAGATACTCCCGGATTCACTTTCGGTAAGAAAGAAAAGAAAATCGGTATCCGCGCTTCGGCCACCCGTGAATTGGTTTTCCGCAATTGTCTTATTCCTGCGGAGAACATCATTAATAAAGAGGGGATGGGTTTTATCGTCACCATGAAAGTGCTGGATAATTCCCGCCCCGGCATTAGCGCTCAGGCATTAGGTATTGCGCAGGGTGCGATGGAGACGGCAGTGGATTATACCCGTCAACGTATTCAATTCGGACAACCTTTAATCTCGCTACCTGTTGTTCAGTATAAACTGGCGGATATGGCAATACAGGTTGAGGCTGCTAGAGCGCTCGTATACGCTGTGGCCAGAACTATCGACAGCCACGTCAAAAGCTTCACCGAGGAATCCGCGATGGCTAAAGTCTTCGCTTCCGATGTGGCCATGAAAGTCACCACCGATGCCGTACAAATCTGCGGCGGCGCCGGCTATATGCGCGATTATCCGCTTGAGAAAATGATGCGTGACGCAAAAATTACTCAGATTTATGAAGGCAGTAACGAAGTCCTGCATAATGCTATCGCCATCGAGTTGCGCAAGCGTAAGGGCAAGCGGGAATGAACATCGTCGTCTGCCTGAAGCAGGTACCCGGCACTACTGAAGTAAAAATTGACCCTGTAAAAAATACTCTGATTCGTCAGGGGATTAAAGCGATTGTCAATCCCTTCGATAGCTATGCGCTGGAAGAAGGCGTCCGTCTCCGAGAGCGTTATAGCGGCAAAGTCACCGCCATCAGTATGGGACCGCCGCAAGCTACAGAAATGCTTAGAGATGCAATCAGTGCCGGTGCCGATGAAGCCATTTTATTAAGCGATGCAGCCTTTGCCGGTTCGGATACGCTGGCCACTTCATCCACTCTGGGAAAAGCCATCGAGAAAATTCACAATTACGACCTGATTATTTGCGGTCGGCAGACTCTGGATGGAGATACCGGTCAAGTGGGCCCGGAACTAGCCGAAGTGTTGCATATTCCTTTTATCGCCTATGTCAGCAAGGTTGAAGAAATTGCCAACGGTAAGATACGCGTCCAGCGTATGGTGGAAGACGGCTACGAAACAATCGAAGCGTCATTGCCGGCTGTGATTACAGTAGTGAAAGAAATCAATATCCCGAGGTTACCTTCATTGCGCGGGCTTTCTAAAGCTAAATCGGTGCAAATTCCCACCTGGACGGCGCAGGATATTGGTGCTGACAAAGAGAGCATAGGACAAGCCGGCTCGGCGACGTGGGTGGTAAAAGTGTTTTATCCGCAAAGAATACAACACGCGGAGATGTTGAAAGGCGATGCGGAAGCTCAGGTGAATGCGCTGGTGGAAAAATTAAGAGAAGGGAAATTGATTTAAATGTAGTGGTCACCCTCACCCATCAAGGGAGAGGGAACTAACCTCACCGGATAGTTCTCTCTCCCCTCGTGGGAAAGAGTTAGAGTGAGGGGGTAGATTATAAACAGGGGAACTATGGGAATAAGTTTTGATAAAGAGAAATGTACGGGTTGCGGGAATTGTGAACCGGCTTGCCCGTTCGGTTTAATAAGTATTGTCGATGATAAAGCCAGCATAAAAGTGGAAGGCTGTAATCTCTGCGGCGCCTGCCAGGATGCCTGTGCCTTTGAAGCAATCCGGATTGAAAAAGAGATTGCAGAGGCATTATCAGACAATGATTATCATGGCGTTTGGGTGTTTAGCGAACAGCGCAATAATGAAATAAAAGGGGTTGGCTATGAACTGCTTTCTAAAGGCAGAGAGCTGGCTGATACACTGAATACGGAATTATGCGCCATCTATTTTGGACATAATGTGAAAGGCATTGAACAATTGACTGCTTGCGGCGCAGACAAAATATATTTGATCGACGACCCGGCTTTTGCCACTCTATCAGAAGACGCTTATGTGACAGAATTGGTCAGACTGATTAAGTTACACAAACCGGAGATTGTACTGGCCGGTGCAACCCCATTCGGGCGGTCTTTTTTCCCGCGAGTCGCCGCCATTCTGAAAACCGGTCTGACTGCCGACTGCACCGGACTGGATATCGATACGGAAAAGAAGTTATTGAGGCAAACACGCCCGACTTTCGGCGGGAATGTGATGGCGACCATTATCTGTCCGTCAAGGCGACCGCAGATGTCCACGGTCCGTCCACGTGTCTTTAAAAAGAAATTATTACAGGCTCCTCATCCCTGTAAAATTATTAAAGTAGATTTCAATAAGGAAGCAATCAGCTCAAAAACGAAAATCCTGAACTTTGTTGCCGACCTGACGGAGAAAGTAGCGCTGGAGGATGCGGATATCATTGTTTCCGGCGGACGCGGCCTGGGTAAGCCGGAGAATTTCAAATTGATTCGAGATTTGGCAACAGCGCTGGGAGCGGCAGTCGGTTCTTCGCGCCCGCCGGTCGATGAAGGCTGGATCCCTTATTCCCACCAGGTTGGGCAAACCGGCAAGACCGTATGTCCCAAACTCTACATTGCCGTCGGTATCTCGGGAGCAGTGCAGCATATGGCAGGAATGCAGACATCCGATTGTATCATCGCCATTAACGACGACCCGGAAGCGCCGATCTTTCAAATTGCTAAGATTGGCATTGTCGGCGATCTTTTCAAGGTAGTGCCGTTGCTCACTGAGAAATTAAAGGGCGGATAAACCCGGTTTTTATTCATTGTGAGCGAAACAATCTAAATTTAATTGTCATTCCCGAGCAGGCGGGAATCCAGTGATTAATATAGATTCCTATACATTTACTTCGTAAGTACTATAGCCTGCGGTCAAAGTACCAATAACAGATAGGTTTTTCCTTGACATCCAACTTCCATCCGGCTAATATGCGATAATTATTAAAGATGAAAAAATTATGTTTCGGCACTGCCGGCGCGCCCCGTAATCCTGAAAATCTGTCCACTGTTGATGGTATCAAACGTATCTCTGAGCTCGGTCTGGATTGTCTTGAGATCGAATTTGTCCAGGGTGTCAGGATGAGCAAGGAGACGGCCCAGCAGATTTCCGTGGTAGCTGCAAATAGAAATATCAGGCTCTCCGTACACGCTCCATACTTCATCAATCTCAACGCCCGCGAATTGGAAAAGATTCAAGCCAGTCAGGTTAGATTGATACAATCGGCGCGCGTGGCTTCTCTCTGTGGCGCCAGAGATGTTGTATTCCACGCTGCCTACTACATGGGTAGTTTACCGGAAATAGCCTATGATATCGTAAAAAAATACTATTTAGAAGTTATCGATCAACTGGCCAAAGAAAATATCGGTGTCAATTTAAGACCGGAAGTGATGGGGAAACTGAGCCAGTTCGGTACGCTCGATGAATTATTAAATCTGGCATCGGAAACAAATGGCGTGGCGCCCTGTATCGATTTTGCGCACTGGCGCGCCAGGACCGGTAAAAACAACTCCTACGAGGAGTTTTGCGGCGTTTTAGCTAAAATTGAGAAGCGGTTGGGTAAAAGCGCTTTGGGAAACATGCATATTCATGTGGCGGGCATTGCTTTTGGTAATAAAGGAGAATTAAATCATCTTAATCTACAGGATTCGGATTTTAAATATGAGGAACTGCTCCGGGCGCTAAATGATTACAAAGTCGGGGGAATCTTGATTTGCGAGAGCCCGAATCTTGAAGACGATGTGCGACTTCTCCAGACGACCTACACCAATCTGCATAATAAAAATAGTTAGAAAAGCTCTAAATCCGAAATACTAATTTCTAATTTAGATATTCGTTATTATAATTTCTAGGAATCATTTATCATCCGACTGGATACCGGTACATTTACTTCGTAAAACTACGTAAAGTACCTTTGGCTATGGCCTACGGCCTTCGCCAGTATGGATATTATAGTGAGGAGTCTAATCCCATGCTGAGGTTGCTTCGTTGCACTCGCAATGACTTGCTTTCTTTATCGTTCTGAGGATACAAAGTATCCGAAGAATCTCCCTCATTACTCAACAGGTAGGGAGATCCTTCGTTTGGTTCAGGCAGACTCAGCACGAGATGCATACCTAACAAAATAGCCTCACTTTAAACGGTGAGGCTATTGATTGTAAAGTGTGTAATAAATCTACCAGCGATTGTAGGTATCGCCGTTTTTTAAAGTGGAATTGTTCCTGGGGTGAAAGCCGTTACCGTTTCTAGGCCCCGAGAAGTTATTTCTGGCGGTTGACGGTCTTTTCGGTTTGATGACTACTTTGCGTGACTCGCCCTCACCGATGCTCTCGGTGAAGACCGCGGAATGATTCGCCAGCGCCATATGAACAATGCGTCTTTCATAGGCTGGCATCGGCTCTAAGGTAAAAGGAGTCCCTTTGGTTTTCACGTTTTCCGCCATACGGTGTGCCAGAGCCTGCAAAGCTTCATAACGCCTCTGCTTATAACTTTCAGCATCAATGACAATGGGTATCCAAGTATTGGTCTTGCGTCCCACGATCAGTCTCAGAATATATTGTAAAGACGATAGGGTTTGTCCTCTTCTGCCGATGAGAATGCCGAGGTCGTCGCCTTCGATATTAAAGGCGATTGGAGCGGAATTCGGCTCGCCGCTTTCATCCGGATAAGTGCCGGGAACGACCTTGCCTTCGACGCCCATCAATTTCAGCAGTTCCTCGAGTGTCTCTCTGGCGCTGGTAACAACGGCTTCAGGAGTCGGTTCGGGCGCTTTATTACCTTCGGGTATCTTGTTCCCCGCAGAAGCGGAATCCAGAACCTCGACACTAATCAGGGCATCTTCAGAGCCCAGTCCGAATAGACCGCCGCTCTTACCTTCATTGATAATTGTAACGTTAATATCTTCTCTTTCAACACCCAACTGTTTCAGAGCTTTGGCAATGGCTTCATCAACTGTCTTGCCGCTTACTTCCAGAATTTCCATTTCGGTTTCCCTTCTCCCTATTTTGTTGATCTGCTACGAAGTTACGCGCTGCATTGCTATCGATTTCTCTCGGCGTATATATTTTCTTAGGTTCAGAGGATGGTTTGGAAGGTGGAGTGGGATTAGCAGGCTTTTTACCAAACATGTTGGCCAGACCACCCCATCCGGTGATGAAATATTGGATAACGATGCCGATCAAGTTTGAAGCTACCCAGTATAATGCCAGACCGCTGGGGAAGGTCATGGTCATAAAACCGAACAATAACGGCATCATGATGAGCATCATCTGACCTTGTGCTTGCTGCTGGGGGTCGGTGCTTGGCGGCATTACCATTTTTTGCATCGCCCACATCGAGGCAAATACCAGAATCGGTAAAATATACAGGCGATCGGGCGCTCCGAGATTAAGCCAGAGGAATTGACTGTTTAAAGGTACTATCGGGTAGATTAAATGCCAGTTAGGATACAGATAACGGGACAGATTCAATAATTCCTCCGGCCCGTTTGCCACTACACGAGAGATTGATTGGTAGAGAGCCACCCAGATGGGCATTTGAATTATCATCGGCAGGATACAACCGATATTGGTCACGCCGGTCTCTTTTAACAGGGCTGCCTGTTCCTTAGCCAGCTTTTGTTTGTCTTTAGCATATTTCTTCTGCAGTTCCTGAATCTTGGGCTGCATTTCCTGCATTTTTTTGCTGGAAAGGAGTTGTTTTTTCGTGAGCGGGAACATCGCCAATCTGATAAGAACGGTAAAGACGATAATCGCTAAACCGGGACTATTAAAAAGGTACTTTGAGATCACGATGAGCACATTGACCATCGGTCTCAAAATAATTATTTCCCAGATATCCAAGAGACGCTACCTCACTTTATGGTCGTAAGATTTATTGGATTTGGCGAAAGTTTAACATCTTGTGCTGCGGTGTCTATCCAGTACAGATTATCTTTGCTGGTATGAATATAAACGATACTGCCGTAGTTAAAGAGCGGCGCATTGATATCTTCATTGGAAGGCATATCCAGTTCTTTACGACTTTTATCAGAAGGGTCGATGATATAAACTTTGCCTTTCTGCTTTTTAGGGTCGGTGGAGGCTACCGAGGTGGCGACAACGATAGAATTGCCAATAACTACCGGCGAAGAGCTGATCGAATCACCGAGCACATATTTATTTACCAGATTGCCATTGGCAGCATCCAAGGCATAAACATTGCCATCGAGGCAGGGCGCGTAAATTACGCCATTCAGAACCACAGGTTGTGCCCAGAACCAGTTCCGGGGAGTATCGCTTATTTCATTAGCGGGGGGGAATTTCCAGACCAGATTGCCGGTGGCTTTATCCAGAGCATAAAAATGACGGTCATAATCACCGATATAGACATTATTGCCGTCGACAACGGGTGTAGAACTGATAGAGCCTTCGGTTTTATATGTCCACTTTTCAGAGCCGTCGATTGTATTTAAAGCATATACTGTTTTACCGAAACTGCCGATATACAGAGTGTCGCCGTCAACAGTCGGCGCCGACCAGATTTTATTATCGATTTTTTTCGACCATTCCAGGTACAATCCGTTGGCATTCAACGCATAAACTATACCGTCGGAAGTGGCGAAATAGATACTGTTATTGGCAACAACAATTCCGCCGATAATTACACCGCTCATGGTGCCCTGGCGCGGGTATACCCATTCCGGGTCTTTAAGCAAAGAATTGTCGACGAACTGATAGCCATAGACCTTACCGTCAGTACCGCCGACATAAACTATTTGACCCAGTACAGCTGGTGAAGCATATATCACTACCGCCGAAGAAGATTGCCCGCTGCAGGATGACGGTAAACAGCTTAATCCGCCGGAGGAAGTGGAAACCAGTTGCGCCGGGGTTCCGAGTACAGCATTGGTGCTGGCATCGAGGGCAATAACTCTACCGGTCATCGAGGCGACGAACATTTTCCCATCCGGTGTTACTGCGCCGCCGGCCCAGCCACGCGCAATGCCCTTGGTGCAGCCGGTTACAAGTAACGCGCCGAGCACAATGATTGCCAGTATCACGAGCCCTAATTTTCGTTTATTATTCACTTAATAATTGCTCCAAAATAACTACGTTAAGGAACCGGGTCGTAACCACCCTCATGCCATGGATTGCACCGTAAAATACGTCTTGTACCCATCCAGATACCCTTGAAAATGCCGTAGTGGGTAATTGCTTCGGCGGTGTATTCAGAACACGTCGGGGTATAACGGCAACTTGACGGCAGTACCCGTGATATGGTGGATTGATACATTTTAATCAAACCTAAAGCCAGTTTCTTCATTTTATTTCACCACTTAACAGGGTGATATCGGTTTAGTACTCAGTATCTTTGCCCGTTGTAACAGGTTCCAAACATTTTTCTGCAGATTGGTAAAATCTGTTGTGGCAGAAGAAGGACGAGCGATAAAAACAATATCCCATCCAGGTTCGATGGCGGCTAAACGAGTAATTTCACGTAGCAATCGCTTCACTCTGTTTCTTACGACCGCGTTACCGACTTTTTTACTCACCGAGAGGCCGCATCTGGAGACAGGAAGGCCGTTACTTGAAGCTCTTAATATCAGCAGGTTACAAGCCCACGAGCCACCTTTTGCATAAACCAGGGAATATTGTTCCGGTTTGGTAAGGTGTTCTATTCCTCCCGTGGTATTCCTCCAGCGAGTATTATGCTTAAACCACGGTCAGGAGCTTGCGGCCTTTCTGACGTCTTGCTTTTAATACGTCACGACCACCCCGGGTGCTCATCCTCTTGAGAAAGCCATGCTCACGCTTCCGCGGTATTTTCTTCGGTTGATAAGTTCTTTTTGTTGCCACGTTAATTTTACCTCAAATTCTAGTTACGGAGTCGGTTGCTGAGTTGCCTGACCGGATTGGCTGGCCTGACTGGTAACAGCCGGAGTAAAAGAATGGTCCGCGACAAATGGTAGTAATGCCAGATGCCGCGCCCGTTTAATAGCTGTTGCCATGGCGCGCTGGTGTTTCGCGCAAGTCCCGGTGCGGCGGCGCGGATCAATCTTGGCCCTGTCTGAAACATAACTCCGCAATTTTTCCGGATTCTTGTAGTCAATGACTTCATTTTTATTCGCGCAGAAAAAACACACCTTGCGCTTGGGCACATATCGTGTCCGGTTGGTTCTCATTCCCGTTCTTGGTCTAGCTGTTGTTGCTCTTTCTCTTGTCGTCACTGTTCATGAACTCCATTTAACATTAAAAAGGTATATCTTCTGGCTCAACTTCGCCAGGTATTTCCACTTCGTCCGGTTTGCCTTCGCCACCGGCGGTGGGGGTTCCCTGTCTATCCAGGAATTTTACCCTGTCTGCAATAATCTCATTGCGGGCCCGTTTCTGGCCATCCTGCCCGTCCCACATGCGCAAGCGTAATCTACCTTCGACATAGACGAGCCGGCCCTTGGTCAGGAACTGGTTGCACTGTTCGGCCAGTTTGCCCCAGGCAACCACGGAAAACCACTCGGTTTCCTCTTTCCTCTCGCCCTCTGCGGTAGTGTACCGCCAATTAGTGGCGATACGGAACGATGTTACCGGCCGCCCGCTTGGGGTAAAGCGCATCTCCGGTTCACTCCCCAGATTCCCGATGATTGTCATCCTGTTGATACTCACCATACTCCCAAAACTCCTTAAGACCCTACCGAGTGTTCGGGGAAAAGGTCATACTCCGCATACTACCCAAGCTTGACCAGAAGATGACGCAGCACATCCTCAGATATTCTGAGGCTGGTTTCCAGTTCCCGGTTTTGATTCGGTTTCATCGTGAAAGTAAGCAGGATGTAATTCCCTTCGATGGCGTGCTTAATCGGATAAGCCAATCGTCTTTTACCCCAGGACTTAGTATCCGAGATCACGCCACCTTTGTCGGTGATGAATTTTTTGATATTCTCAATAGAGGCGGTGAGTTTTTCCTCTGATAATTCAGGCCTGAGAATAACCGTTAATTCGTATCCATTTAATTTTTCTTGAGTATCAACTTTTTCACTTACCATTTACTAATCCACCACTAAAATATAGATTTGATTATTAAGGCACAATAATATAGCATACTACAAGAAGTAGGTGCAAGACAAGTGTCAGCCTGTAGCATCTTTTGTACACGTGGGATTTATCAGTGCAGTTCAGTAATGATAACCGGTCAACAGTAGGAACGTTAATGCATACTCTTTATATTATAGCGACCCCCATAGGCAATCTGGAGGACATTTCCTTACGCGCTTTGCGTATACTGAAAGAGGTCAGGGTGATTGCTGCCGAAGATACGCGGAAGACCAGCCGGTTGCTGAACCATTATCAGATTACAACGCCGATGACCAGCTATTACGAGCATAATAAACTGGTCAAATTAAGCCGCATGCTGACTTATCTGGAGCAGGGGGATGTGGCTCTGGTTTCCGAAGCTGGCATGCCGGGTATTTCCGACCCCGGCTATGAACTGGTCGTGGCGGCAATCGCGCATGGTATACCTGTGGTACCGATTCCTGGAGCATCGGCAGTAACAACAGCGTTGGCTGTCTCAGGGATGGCAACAGATACCTTTACATTTTTAGGCTTTTTACCGGCCAAATCCGTCGGCCGGCGGCATTTACTGGAAAGTGTTAAAACGGAAAAGGGTACACTGCTTTTTCTGGAAGCGCCGCATCGTCTGCAAGAATCGTTAAATGATATTCTAACTGTGCTGGGAGACAGGAAAATCGCAGTTTGCCGTGAATTAACCAAGCTGCACGAAGAAATCTACCGGGGCACAGTAAGTCAGGCGATTACGCATTTTATTATACCGAAAGGTGAATTCACGCTGGTTATAGAAGGCAACAGGAATGAAGAACCGCCCCAAATGACCGGGGCTATCGGGGAAAAACTGCATTCTTTACACCTCGCCGGAGTTCCTGCTAAGGATGCGATTGCCGCCATGGCCGCCGAAACCGGTTTATCGAAACGGGAGCTTTATCGAGTCTGGTTAGAGAAAAATCGAGATTAATAGTGTATATTATTATATGGGGTAAGGGAAAATAATGTAGCTAGGGGTTTGCTCCCCGAACTATCGTTCTTCGTCCTTCTCTTGAAGGACGAAGAAACTCCTTGTGATACACGGGGAGACCCTTCACTCTGCTCAGGGCGACAATTGATATCAGGGATTTTATTAGCAACCTGTAGAATTAAAAAATCATTTTTAGGGGAGGTATCAAGGTGAGACGAGGATGCATTTCTCAGGGTAATATTCAGTGTGATAATTGCGGTCAGGTTGTCCCTTACGCGGGACGATATATGACGGTTGAAGAAAAAGACGGCGAGGAGACCAGTGAAGCCGGGGAAACAAAGAACTATTGTGTGAAGTGTTGCGTGGAAAAGAAATACGCCGCATACCGGGAAGAAAAAGGGGAAAAAGTATTAACCTTCTTCTTCGAAGAAAAAAAACTTCCCAAAGAATAGAACTATTCGGTAGGGTAAAGAATCATGAGTGAGAGAATCTTAGTTTGTGTTGCCTGGCCTTATGCTAACGGTTCGGTACATGTAGGGCAGATGGCAGGGTGCTTCCTGCCGGCGGATATTTTTGCCCGTTACCATCGAATCAAGGGCAATGAGGTATTGATGGTGTCCGGCTCTGACCAGCACGGCACACCGGTCACAATCAAGGCAGAGGTAGAAGGCAAAACGCCCAATCAGATAGTGGATTTCTACCACAAAGAATTTCTGGATACCTGGCGGCGTTTCGGCATATCTTTTGACCTGTTTACCAATACCGGCACTGCGAATCACGCTAAGGTCGCGCAGGATGTTTTTCTGAAACTGCTGGAAAAAGGTTATATCTATAAAGATACCGTATCCCAGGCATTCTGCGAAAAATGCCAACGCTTTTTACCGGACCGCTATGTAGAAGGCACCTGTCCTTTCTGTAAATCTCCCAATGCCCGTGGCGACCAATGTGAAGCTTGCGGCAAACCGCTCAATCCGCAGGAGTTAATCGGCGGACGTTGCCGCTTGTGCGGTACCGCGCCAGTCTACCGCGATTCGGAGCATTTTTTCCTGAAACTGACAGCCTTTAACGAACCGTTACTGAAATGGATAAGACAGCAATCCCACTGGCGTTTGAATGTTATGAATTTCACTTCCCGCTATCTGGAAGAAGGCTTGAAAGACAGAGCGATTACCCGTGACATCGAGTGGGGTGTGCCAGTGCCGGTTAAAGGCTATGAGCATAAACGGCTCTACGTCTGGTTTGAAGCCGTCATCGGTTATTTATCGGCTACCAAGGAATGGACGAAATCCATCGGCGACGAAGAAAAATGGCGGGATTTCTGGCAGAAAGAGTGCCGTAGCTATTACTTCATCGGTAAAGACAATATTGCATTTCATACCATCATCTGGCCGGCGATGCTGATGGGTTACGGCGGTCTCAATCTGCCTTTCGATGTCCCGGCTAATGAGTTTCTGACCATCGAAGGTAAAAAGGTATCCACCAGCCGTAACTGGGCGGTCTGGATGCCGGATTATCTGGATAATTACGCTCCCGACCCGTTACGTTATTTATTATCTGCCAATATGCCGGAAACCAACGATTCCGACTTTTCCTGGCGCGAATATGTTCGGCGTAACAACGATGAACTGGTGGCAACCTACGGCAATCTGGCGCAGCGCGTGCTGACGCTTACTTACCGCAATTTTGACGGTAAAGTGCCGGTGCCCGGTAATTTAGATGATGCCGACCGCGCGTTGAATGCCTTATGCGCTGAAGTTTTCCAGGATGTGGATAAATTCTTGGGGCAATGTGAATTCAGACAGGCGCTCGGCCGCGCTATGTTTCTGGCTCACGAAGCAAATAAATACCTTGACGGTAAAGCGCCCTGGAAATCTATAAAGGTAGACCGTCAGGCCGCAGCTACTACGTTATATAATGCCATTGGCGCAATTTCTGCCTTGAAAACGTTATTCTATCCGTTCCTGCCTTTTAGTTCTCAAAAACTGCATGAATACCTGGGATTTGAAGGCAAAATCGAGGATTCCTGCTGGGAAATATGCATTCCCCAACCGGGACATAAATTACAGGAACCCAAAGTGCTCTTCACCAAGCTCGATGAAGAGATGATAGAAAAAGAGACACAGAAACTCGGACACTAAATCAACAGGAGTTATCCTTGGAGTTAAACGAAATCTATGCGCCGATAAAAAAAGACCTGATAGTTGTTGAAGACAGGTTGAAAGCGATTGGTGTCATGGATGCTCCATGGCTGGGTGATTTGCTGTCTTATGCGCTGAAAGGCGGCGGCAAACGACTCCGCCCTGCTTTGGCAATCTTATCGGCTAGTTTTTACGATTACGATCTGGAACGCCTGATGCCGATGACCATGGCAGTGGAATTGATGCATCTGGCGACTTTAGTGCATGACGATACGATTGATAATTCCTTTGTCCGTTGGGGCAGGCCTACCGTCAATAAAGTGTGGGGTATGGAAAAAGCTGTCCTGTTGGGTGATTATCTCTTTGCTAAAGCCGGCGATTTAACGGCCAGCACTGAGAATCTCAGAGTTATCAAGCTTCTCCCTCAAACCCTGATGATCATCACCAACGGCGAACTGGCGCAAGCGGCAAGCGCTTTTCAGCTGAAGCAATCGCGGGAACAATATATTTTCAGAATTTCCTCTAAAACAGCGGCACTTTTCGTCATGGCGACCGAATCTGGAGCAGTCCTGAGCAAAGCGCCGGAAAAATCTATCAAGATTCTGCATGATTACGGGTTTTATCTGGGGCACGCTTTCCAGATAATTGATGACATTCTTGATTTCATCGGCACGGAAGAGGAAATGGGCAAACCGGTTGGCTCCGATCTGGCTCAGGGCACGGTGACGCTACCGACTTTGATGCTGATGGAAAAATATCCGTTGGATAACCCGGTGAAAAGGATATTTGAAGGCGGCGACAAAAAAGAGAATCTACGACAGACAATTGAAATGGTGCGTAACTCAACCATCATTCCGGAGTGCTTCGATGTCGCTTCCGATTATTGCGTCAAAGCCTGCCACAATCTTAAAAACCTGCCGGAAAAAGAAGCTCGCGGGATGTTAACGAATCTGGCCGATTTTATTGTGACCAGAAGAAGATAATTTATCTCACCTATCTCCATTCTGGATTTAGTCCAGAATCCACCCAACCCTCTTGGATACCAGCCTTCGCTGGTATGGGATAGAGGAAGCCCCCCATTTTATTATTCCTTGTCGTTATTGCGAGGCAATATCCGTTTGTCATTCCGTACTTGACCATAGGCTAAAGTACTTGCGAAGCAATGTATACTTTACGAAGAAAATGTATAGGAATCTATATTAATCGCTGGCTAATTTACTGCCGTCTTCATAAGTCTCAATCTTGTGTGTCGGCAGAGATTCTTTAAAGCGATTAATAATATACTGACAGGCCGAGAAAGCTTCTCCCCGATGTCCTGCTGCGACAGCAACCGTGATATTGATATCCCCGACTTTGAGCACACCGATACGATGCGTGAAAGCAATATTTTCTACCGGCCACTTCTGCTTAGCTTCGTTGACTATTTTCCGTAATCCCTCAACTGCTTTACCGTCTTTGTCCTGATACTCTACCGAAACAACTTTTTTACCGTGAGAATTATCGCGGATTAACCCGACGTAAGTCGCCACGCAGCCACTGCTCTTGGTTTTGACGCGGTTAATTACCTGCTCGGGCGAGATCGGTTTGCTGACAATCTCAATCATGCTAACGCCGGCTATATTTAAGAGCTAACATTACCACCGTCTGCGGCCGGTCGAGGGTTTAAATTCACACCGGGCGCAGGCTGGGGAGCCTTGGCTTCCGGTTGTTTTACTTCGGTTGGTTTGACCTCAACCACTTTCGGCGGGAGTGTTTCTCCCCTGAATAATGCTTCCAATTCATCGGTATCCAGTGTTTCTCTGGATACTAAAGCCTCGCTCAATTTTATCAGCAGAGCTTTCTTCTCGGTTAAAATGCGAGTCGCGGTTTCTGAGGCTTCATTGATAATCCGGTCTATTTCTTTGTCAATCTCAAGCGATGTTCTTTCGCTATAATCCTTAGTCTCCGATATCTCACGGCCGAGGAACACCAGTTCCTGCTTATCTCCATAAGTCCGAGGCCCGAGTTTATCGCTCATGCCAAGATCAGTGACCATTCTACGAGCTAGTCCCGTGGCTGACCGTAGATCACTTGAGGAACCAGAAGAAGCTTCACCGTAAATCAGTTTCTCTGTACACAGGCCGGCCAGAGATACAGCAATACCATCTGTTAATCGGGACTTAGACCAATATGCCCTATCTTCAGGGAGCATTCGGGTATAGCCTCCCGCCACGCCGCGGGCAATGATAGAAACCTTATGGGGCGGGTCGGCATTGGGCAGCATTTTTGCCACCAGCGCGTGTCCCGCTTCATGATAAGCGGTGAGCTCTTTGTCCTTGGGGCTCATCCGTTTACTACGTCTCTCCGGCCCCATCGCTACCTTATCGATAGACTCTTCCAGATCTGCCATTTCAATGGTTTTCTGGCCTTTTCGGGCAGCGAGAATAGCCGCTTCGTTCATCAGATTAGCCAGGTCGGCGCCGCTGAAACCGGCTGTTTCTTTCGCCATCGTGTCCAGGTTGACAGTTGTCCCGAGCGGTTTATTCTTAGTATGTACCTTGAGGATAGCGGCTCGTCCGATTACGTCCGGTAAATCCAGCACCACACGCCGGTCAAAACGTCCGGGGCGAAGTAGTGCCGGGTCGAGAATATCCGGACGGTTAGTTGCTGCTAGGATAATGATGTTGGTATTAGTATCAAAACCATCCATTTCAGTCAGGATTTGATTCAGGGTTTGCTCGCGCTCATCGTGGCTGCCGCCCAATCCGGCACCGCGGTGACGTCCGACCGCATCGATCTCATCGATGAAAATGATACAGGGAGCGTGATGCTTGGCCTGTTCGAAGAGGTCGCGTACACGGGAAGCGCCGACGCCGACGAACATTTCTACGAATTCACTGCCGCTGATGGAGAAGAATGGCACGCCGGCTTCGCCGGCAATAGCTTTAGCCAATAGCGTTTTACCGGTGCCGGGAGGTCCGACGAGTAAAATACCGCGGGGAATCCGTGCCCCGAGAGCGGTGAAACGCTCACGCGTTTTGAGGAAGTCAACCACCTCGTGGAGTTCCTGCTTGGCTTCATCGACCCCTGCCACATCATTAAAAGTAACCTGTGGTTTGTCGCCGGGGAATAAACGGGCGTTACTCTTTCCGAAGCTCATGGCCTGGTTGTTGACGCCGCGAGATCGTAAGAATATAAAGATGAAAAATCCGGCCAGGAGGATTATCGCTCCGTACGAGAAAATAATTGTCAACCAATCTATGCCGGCGGGTTGAATGAAGTATTCCACTCCCGTAAGATTTAAATCTTTGATGTCAAAAAGGCCTAAAGTGCCTATATAGCTCTTGTATTCTTTACCGTCGATACCGGTAAGATTCATCCACTGACCTTGCACATTAAGGGTTTTAATCTGGTTGGGGTTGGCTTCCGACATTGTAACAACCTGGCTCAGGTTAATTTGTGTCGGTTTAACCGTAGGTGTAGCACGGAATATCCAAATCATAAAAGCGATCAGGCAAACAAATATTATTATATAAACAAAACTGACGCTACGAACTTTTGGTTGTTTCATTTTTACCTCTGATGCCCAATTGGGCTTCACTTACATTATAGCAAAAACCGTGTCGTTTGAAATAGCAAGATGGTCACGGAGGTGCTTTTCAGTGAGCAGGATACGGGAATTACAGATACGGAGAGTGAGTGGAGCGGAAGACGAGATTCGAACTCGCGACCTCCTCCTTGGCAAGGAGGCATTCTACCACTGAACTACTTCCGCCTGCTGTAAGTGGTGCCGAGGCCCAGAATCGAACTGGGGACACGTAGATTTTCAGTCTACTGCTCTACCGACTGAGCTACCTCGGCAACAAGGTTAATTGTAACTTTTGATGGCGAATAGTGTCAAGCAGAGAAGGAGATGGGTTCTCATGCATTTAGGTGTCTCCTATGTTATAATCCCCTCAATCGACTTTGAGGGGTGAAATATGACTGAAGATAAGTTAAAACAATTTAAGGATGCTAGTGAATTATTTAACGCCAATAAAATACAATCGTCTATAAATACAAAGGCATTTGAAATTATGAGAAAAAGCCAAGAGCAGGTAAATGAGCATGAAGGAACAGTAAAAGAAACCATGATTCTCATTATGGCTATTTTAAGTCCTGTTTTGGCTGAAATTATTAGAGATAATAACGATAGACTTTTTGAATACATCACTAACTCGCTTTCTGCGAACGCCAAGAGTTAAACAGCTCTTGTAGTTTACGCTCTGATTCTTTTAATTCTGCCTCAATTTCAGGAGTATTTATTTTCGCCTTTTCTTTAATTTCGCGCAATTCCTCAAGCGTAATCATTTGTCTTGCCTCACAAATTCCGTCCATGTCTTGAACGGTAATTTTATTCCCGCAATATCAGCGGGTGTCTTATCTACACCTTTCGGTGGAAAGTCCCTGAGACTCATGTGGGGCTTAAAGAAATTGTAATGCGCCAAAAACCCATTAATGATGATAATAGCTGTATCTATGGACTTGAAGCCACGTAGAACCTTTGTACGGTCTTTGATGGTTCCCTGAAATCTCTCAATCTCGTTGGTATCGTCCTCTCTGGCAAAGGGTGAACTTTGGATATGCTCGGTATATCCCCCGAAAACTATTTCGATCCCATCCAGATATGCTTTCAGTTTATCGGTGATTATTGCGTTTGGTGCAATTTTAGTACGCTTCAAAGCTAGTTCCATTAAACTCTCGGCTTGTCTCGTACCTCTGTTCTCTGAAAGGTAACTTGCAATCAGGAAACGAGTCTTTTTGTCGATGATGTCCCACAGCCAATAGTTCTTATCGTTGAAATGAATTACAGTCTCATCACCTATCCAGATTCCCCCGACTTTAGGTTGATATTTATCCAGTATCTTGATAGCTTTTTGAGAGTAATCCAATACCCATCGGTAAACTGTGGACTCATTGACAGGATTGCCACTTTCAGAAAGACGGCGGGCAATATCGGCAAAAGACAATCCGTCATAATATGAACTGATACTTGTCCCGATGTCCTCTACTGTTGAACGTTTACCGAAGGGGTTATCGGTATTCGTAAACTTACGTCCACAACTCAGGCAGAAATAATCTTGCTCACCGCCCGATACTCCGTACTTCTTAATCTCAACCGAGCCACACCATTTACACTTGATAGGCTCTGGCTCGGTGAAATGATGTTCTTCCAAGCGAGCCGTTGGCTTAGCCATTAACTTCTCTACAAGTTCTTCTATTGAATCACGTTTTGGCTGTGTCATGTTGAATCAACCTTGGTTATTTTGTTCAGGTGTAAAACAAACCTTTGGGCGATGTTATATTTTTTCTTCGGCATTTGCCTTTGAGGATAGGAAACTTTATCAATAATAGGAGTCATTAACAATTGATTATCGTAAAATTCCATTCTTTTTATGTGTTCTTCGTATTTTTGCTTATCTTCTTTGGATGCTAAAACACAAGCCACAAAACCAAATACAATAGCGAATAAAATAAGAGTTAAAGCGAGTATCAAAGAAAGTAACGGGTGAATATTGTTAGAGTAAAGTAACGTACTGAAAAAATAAAAACTACCACCAGCGCAAATAGTACATAAACCCATAATTATCGCCACCATAAATCGTTTTATCCCCCTTGTTCCGAGGCGCATTTCAATCACTTCACGCCTCCGATTGGTGATATTCTATCACTTTTTACTAGGGGACACTCCGTTGCATGAGAACCAGGAGATGAGTGTTATTTACATACATTGCATCTGTAAGGTGTTTACTGTATATTGGGTAAAAATCTACAGGAAAAGGATAATTATCAGTGGCACGTGATATCCACCTTTGGCAAATGAAGAATACTGAAATTTGTGAAATGGCGAAAAGCATAAAATGAAAAAACGAATAATCCCACCCGGTGCCAATCAGACTAAAGAATCCTATAATCTCACAGCGGAAAAATTTAAAAAGAGATTCGAGAACTATCAGCCTTATAGAAAAAGCGTTGAAAAGTTTATTTCGTTTTTACCACGGGAGTGTCATATCCTTGATGTCGGATGCGGACCGGGTATAAACGCGAAATGCTTTTTAAAGCATAACCATAAAGTAACCGGAATAGATTATTCAACGGAAATGATAAAGATCGCTAAAGAGGATTGTCCCGGTGGGACATTTCTGGTTGCAGACCTGAACGATATAAACCTTAAAGCTAAATATGACGCCATATACGCGTCATTTATCATCGTGCATCTGTCCGATGAGGAAACCAATCAATTCTTAGAAAAGCTACCTAATTTGTTAACGGGTGATAAACCGAAGCTGTATTTGAGTTTTATGTGTGGGAAAACACCGGGATACGAGAAAACCACCTTCTCCGAATACCCGATATTTTATAATTATTACGATAAAAAAGTAATTAAGAATAAGCTCGAAAAATTGGGATTTAAAGTTTTATCTAAGGATGAGCAGCTTTACAAAGAAAGGGACGGTAGTATCACCACTGACATATTTTTAATACTGGAATATGCCGGGAAGAGTCCGGTTGCAAGGAATTGATTTACGAAGTACAATTAAAGCCATTCGCGTTTCGATTTTCAGACCTTAAAAGAACGTATTTAAAACAAGCAGGAGATTCCGATAATGATAAACAGTGAACGTCCACAGGTTATCCTCCGGTTTTGCGATACTTACCATACCCCTACCATCAGGACGATAATTCGGGATGGCCTCCGGCAATTGAAAATACACCCTTCCGGACGCGTATTATTAAAACCTAATCTCGTCTCCAGCGGCACGTTATTCGACCATGCTTATACACGTTCCGAGTTCACTGAAGGGGTATTACTGGCGCTTCGTGACGAAAACGACGGCGGGATGACCGAACTGGCGGTCGGTGAACGTAGCGGTATCACAATACCCACGCGCTATGCATTTACCGGCGCTGGCTATGACAAAATGCTCAAGCGGATGAAGGTCAAGAGGTATTGTTTTGACGAAGAACAGCAGGTTGAATTCCACTTGAAACACGAAGGGCGACTGCGGGACTACATCTTCATTCCGGAAGTGATTACAAAAACTGATTTTTTTGTAAATTGCCCCAAGTATAAAGCTCATCCATGGACGACTGTTACCTTCTCGATGAAGAATTATATCGGTTTGCAGGATGACAGACACCGTCTTATCGACCACGACCACCATCTTAACCAAAAAGTCGCCGATCTCCAATATATCATCCAGCCGAAGTTTATCGCAGCTGATGCAATCATTGCCGGAGAGGGCCGAATGCTGACGCCGCTGCCTTTCGACATGAAACTCGTTATTATGGGTAACAACCAGGTGGCTTTTGATGCCGTCTGCTGCCAGATCATTGGTATCGACCCGCTGACGGTAGAGCATATCCGGTTAGCCTACGAACGCGGTTTTGGTCCGGTCGATCTTTCACAAATCGATATCACCGGTGATGTTACAATTGAGCAAGCCCGTGATCGGGCGCGCGGTTTCCGGAAAGGTTTGATCCGCGTGGAAGATTATTTCCGGGACACGAAAATTAAAACGTATGCCGGAGTACCGTCTAAAAATGAATCTTGCGATTATTGCTGGGGCGGGTGTCCGGGCGCGCTTGAGGAAGCAATCGAAATCCTCCGCCAGTTCGATGACAAGACTGACAATAAAATGCCTCCAATTCATTTAGTTTTCGGAGCTTATAACGGCCCAATAGATGCCAAACCCGGCGAAAAGGTTATTTTCATGGGTAATTGTGCGGAATGGCAGGGAACTATTGCCGGAAAGTCGGTCGTGATAAAACCGTTGCCTCAAACCCGCGCTAAAAAAGACCCGCATTACGCGATGACTTCGGATATTTATCAGAAAATGGTGAGTGTGACCTTTAGTATCTTTAAGTCGAAGAAAAAAACCTATCTGCGGTTGCCGGGATGTCCGGTGAGTGTCGCCGAACAGGTGCTGTTACTGGCGGATATCAGCGGCGCTAAAAACCCGTATTTTGATCCCAGGACCGCCATTAACTTCACTAAATCCTATTTAGCCTTCCGCGCGGCCAACCTGTTTAAGTTCCGGCCTTATCAGAAACGGAAAAATGGTGTATAGAATAGTTGACCGGCAACCAGGATATTATTCGGGTTTGTAGAAATCTTGCCCGCAACCGTAGCAATGGTAAACCTTCATTCTTTGCCCGCGAAATACTTTTACTTCGCCTTTGGATATGAATTTCAGGCTTCCGCAAATGTTACATCCTAAACCATCAGTACGTTTAACGCCTGTCTCAGGTTTAGGGGCGTTTAAAATATCTTGCAGACTAAAGTCCGCCATTTTCGTTGGTGTTTTATTTTGTTTTTTCTTTTGTTTCAATTTTAATAATCACCTGATTATGAAGTAGTAGCGTTGAGAATTGGACGAGAGAGAAAGCGGTTACAACCGACAGATCAATATTTCCTCTTATTTTATACTCTCATTCGTTAGCTGTCTATCGCAGGTACATGATGCAATGATTGTGTCTGGTCGTAAGAAATTACTATTTCTGGAGATTACGTGTCGTGGCATAGAATGGAGCGGTTTTACTTAAGTTTGTCGTACGCTGAACACTTTTACTTCTTCCCCTCTACTTCCGCCAGTTCCCCGTGTATTCTTTCCGCTTCCAGCGAAAGATTCTCCCATTCTTCGGTAAGGCGCTGGATATCCAGTTTGAGTTGATGGTGTTTCTCCATTGTCGTCTGGACTTCTTCGCTGTTTTTATAAAACTCCTTTTTAGCAAAAGCAGCCTCAATTTCCGCCAATTGAGCTTCGCATTCTGCCAGCTGAGCCTCATTATCCGCGAGTTTTTTAGATATGTCCTTACTTTCCTGTTGGAGCCGTTTTTGGAGGGCTATTTTCGGGTCGGCGGGCGGTTTCGGCTTTCGTTTAGTCGGTTGTCTGACCGCAATCCAGTCCCGACCGTCGTCGAATTCATCTTCTTCTACGGGTGCTGATGCTTCGATTTCCGGCTCTTTCTCTACCACAGGCGGTGGAGCGCCATGTTCCTTGCGGTAAAGGTAACTGGCATAGTCGCCGGGGAAAATTTCCGGGACGCCTGCCTGGATCTCGATGATTTTATTGGCTGTCTGCTGAATCAGGGTGCGGTCGTGAGTGATCAGACAGATTGTGCCATGGTAAGCTTCCAGGGCATCGGCCAGAATTTCCCGCGAGGCGATATCGAGGTGGTTGGTCGGTTCGTCCATGAGCAGGAGATTACTCGGTTGCATCAATATTTTAGCAAGGGCGACACGGGCTTTTTCACCGCCGGAAAGAACGGCCACCGTTTTTCTGACATCATCACCGCTGAATAAAAATGCACCGAGTATCCGTCGCAGGTTCTGCTCTATCTGATCGGGCGCCGACCTGGCTAATTCCTCCAGAACGGTATTCTCCGGTTGGAGCAGGTCTAAGACATACTGCGCATAATAGGCGGTAATAACGTTAGCTCCCAATACACGCTCGCCATCCTCAAACGGTAGCACCCCGGCCAGAATTTTCAGCAGCGTGGTTTTACCGGCGCCATTCGGACCGACTAACGTGATTCTATCCCCGCGTTCGATTGTGAGATTCAGGTCGGTATAAATAATTTTGTCGCTATAAGCCTTTTTAACATGTCGCAGGCTGATTACTTCCCGGCCGCTGTGCGGCGGTTCGGGAAACGAGAAATGTATCTTTTTTGTTGTGCGCGGGATGGTGATGCTCTGTAATTTTTCAAGGCGCTTGATGCGACTCTGCACCTGGCTGGCTTTTGTCGCTTTCGAACGGAAACGCTCGATAAATTTAGTCTCTTTCTCAACAAGTTTTTCCTGACGCTTGGCCGAGGCTTCCAGTTGTTCCATTCTTTTCTGCCGCGCCAGAACGTAGCTGTCGTAATTGCCGTGATGTAAAACCACTTCACCCGGCTCGATGGCCAGTACCTTGGTGACCACACGATTAAGAAAAGCACGGTCGTGGGAAGTGACCATCACCGCACCGCGGTATGATGACAGATACTTCTCAAACCAGATTTGCGCTTCTAGGTCGAGATGGTTGGTTGGCTCGTCCAGCAATAATAGGTCGGGTTTGATGAGTAAAAGTTTCGCCAGTTCGGCGCGCATCAGCCAGCCGCCGCTGAATTCATTTAGAGGACGCGGGTAATCAGTTTGTTTAAACCCCAGACCCGAAAGAATGGTCTGCGCTTCGTGATGGACATTATACCCGCCGGCTAGTTCATAGCTATGCTGTAATTCACCAAGCTGGCTCAGAAGCTTATCGTGGTTGGCGGTATCGGTGCTTTCCAGCGCCTTATGGACGGCATTTATCTTTTCGGCGATTTCGCTGATTTCTTTGGAAGCGCTCTCCACCTCTTCCAGTAGGGGATTATTGGAACTGGGGTTAATATCCTGATGTAAATAACCGATGGTGCCGTCTTTACGCTTGATAATCTGACCGGAGTCCGGAAGATTGGTGTCGCTAATGATATCGAACAGCGTGGTTTTTCCGGAACCATTCGGACCGATTAACGCGATGCGGTCTCTATCGCCAATATCGAAGCTCAGGTTGGCGAAGAGAACCCGGTCGGCATATGATTTTACAATATCAACGACGCGCAACATATTTTAGATTACCATTGTGCAAAATAAGAGAGGAAGACTAAACAAGTTCCACCACTCTCTCCGTATCTCTCCCTAACAGGGAGAGATAATCACCTTTTATGCTCGATATCTCGCTCTCAGGGAGAAATTGAGGGAGAGTGACAAATTTAAAATTCCTTTTTACCCAGATGGAGAGCCTGACTTAAATACAAGATGGAGGGCTATAGCCCTCCATCTCCAACAATTCACCTATACATTATTTTTCTAGACATCCAGATTCTTAACATATTGGGCATTGGCGGTGATAAAGGCCTTACGCGGGGCGACTTCATCCCCCATTAAAATCTGGAAAATCTGGTCGGATTTAGCGGCGTCTTCCACATTAACCTGCAATAACGTTCTCGTGGCTGGGTTCATGGTAGTTTCCCATAACTGTTCGCTATTCATTTCGCCCAGACCCTTGTATCGCTGGACATCTACCCGCTTGTCCTTTAATTCTTTCAAAGCGGCATCTCTTTCCGCATCGGAGTAAATCCACCGCTCTTCTTTATTGGTTTTCAGACGGAATAGCGGCGGTTGGGCAATAAAGAGATGCTGCTCCGTAATCAGTTTCGGCATGTGCCGGAAAAAGAATGTCAGTAAGAGCGTGCGGATATGCGCGCCATCGACATCGGCATCGGTCATTAGAATCACTTTGTGGTAGCGTAACTTGAGCGAATCGAAACTCTCATCCAATCCGGCGCCTAATGCAGTAATCATGAAGCGGATTTCTGCCACTCCCAGCATCTTCTCCGGAGAGGCCTTTTCCACATTCAAAATCTTGCCCCTTAACGGAAGAATTGCCTGGAAACGGCGCTCTCTACCTTGCTTGGCGGAACCGCCGGCCGAATCGCCTTCTACCAGATATAATTCGCAAAGTGTCGGGTCTTTCTCGGAACAGTCCGCCAGTTTGCCGGGTAACGTTCCCGTATCGAGGCTGTTTTTCCTGACGATCAAATCACGGGCTTTGCGAGCGGCTTCCCGGGCGCGGGCGGAGAGTAGACATTTATCGATAATTGCCTTGGCATCGTCGGGGTGCTCTTCCAGGTATAAAGCCAGTCCTTCAGCCACCACGCTTTCTACCGCGGGTTTGGCTTCGGCATTACCAAGTTTCCCTTTGGTCTGTCCTTCGAATTGAGGTTCGCCAATCTTGACACTGACAACTGCGGTCAGACCTTCCCGCACATCGTCGCCGGATAGATTCGGGTCTTCTTCTTTAAGGAACTTATTTTTATGGGCATAATCGTTGTAAACACGGGTTAAGGCGGAGCGGAAACCGGTAAGGTGTGTGCCGCCGTCAATAGTATTGACGCAGTTGGCAAAACTGAAAATAGATTCGCTGAAACCGTCGTTATACTGCAGTGCTACTTCTACCCCGATACCGTTGCTGGACTTAGCCACCGCAATCGGTTGTTTGTGAATTACCGGACGGTTATGGTTCAGATGGCGCACAAAACTGGTGATGCCGCCTTCGAAGTAAAAAGTCTGCTCCTTGTCTTCGTTGACATCTGTGATGGATATTTCAAGCCCCTTATTGAGGTAAGCCACTTCCCGGACACGTTCGGACAAGGTATTGAAATCATATTTTATCGTGCCGAAGATTTCCGGATCGGCTAGAAAGCTGGTAGTGGTACCCGTGCCTTCCGATTTACCGGCAATGGCGACATCCACCACAGGGATGCCCTGGTGGTATTCCTGGAAATAAAGTTTATTATTACGTTTAACCCACACTTTAACCCAGGTAGAGAGGGCATTGACTACCGAGGCGCCGACACCGTGGAGACCGCCGGAGACCTGGTACGTCTTCCCGCCGAACTTGGCGCCGGCGTGGAGAACGGTCATGACCGTTTCCAACGCTGATTTACCGGTGGCGGGGTGGATTTCTACCGGGATGCCTCGGCCGTCATCTTCTACGGTGATGGAGTTATCTTTTTCAATGGTAACTTTAATATGGGTACAGAAGCCGGCCATCGCTTCGTCAACGCTGTTATAGATGATTTCATAAACGAGATGATGCAGACCGCGCTGGTTGGTGCTCCCGATGTACATACCGGGACGGCGACGTACCGCTTCGCGTCCTCCCAGGACGTGAATTGCCGCGGCATTATATTCTTCGACACCATTATCATGTTTATCTTTTTTAGACGCAGATGAGGGTATGTTATTTTGTGTCATAATTGGTAATTACTCCGAATCGATAATATGGAATTATTGAATAATATGTGTAAGGACAGCTTATCCGGGCTTTCAGATTCAAGCAATGAGCTCTCCCTTTGCATTCTTAATTATACCATATTATACCATGCCTCAGCTTCAAAGTGAAGCTAGTGTAAGATTAAATTAAGTTGACAATTTTAAATGGCTTATTATATACTTTGTCTCTGCCCCATAGGTAGGCTATTTATAAATCCGAGATACTGCTAATATGGTGAGTTCTAACAATGGATATTCAGGTAGCAATTCTGGCCGGAGGTCTGGCCACCAGACTGGGTGAATTAACCAGGAATCGCCCCAAGTCCCTGGTTGAAATACTCCACAAGCCTTTTCTGACATATCAGCTTGAATTACTAAAGCAACAAGGCGTTACTGACGTTGTGCTCTGTATCGGTCACCTGGGAGGACAAATTAAAGAAGCATTCGGCGATGGCGGTAAATACGGATTACATATCCATTACAGCATCGAGGACCGACCGTTGGGTACCGCCGGCGCTTTAAAGAACGCCGAATCTCTGTTACACGATGTCTTTGTGGTAATGTATGGAGACTCATATTTATTCATGGATTTACAGAAAATATTGCCTTATTTTCTGGCGCGGAATAAACTTGGCCTAAATACGGTCTATCTGAACCACGACTCTTATGACCAAAGTAATATGGTAGTGAGTGGCAATATGGTAGTAAAGTATAGTAAAGTTGAAAAATCAAAAGACATGGTGTACATCGATTATGGTGCCACAGTCTTGAAAAAAGAAGCGCTTCAGTTAATCCCGGGCAATCGTTCCTATCCTCTGGAAGCCCTTTTTACCAGTTTAATAAGTATGGAGCAGTTTCTGGCCTATGAGGTAAAAGAGCGTTTTTACGAAATAGGTTCTTTACGTGGCTTGAGAGAATTCGAGCAATATGCCGGCACGTTGGCTGATAAAAGGTGTTTTTCTACACCTCAAGAAATGTGGGGAAAGTAAAATATGATTATTTCCAGAGCCCCAACCAGAATTACGCTTGGAGGAGGAGGCACAGACCTTCAATCCTACTATTCCAAACGTGGCGGTTTTTTGATTGCCGGGGGAATAAACAAATACTGCACGATTCTGGCAAATCATCGATTCTACAGCGATATCCGCCTCAGTTACTCAAAAACGGAGTTGAAAGAAAAAGTAAGCGAAATCGAACACCGCATTTTCCGGGCAGCATTACAAATCACCGGCATCAATGAGAGTATTGAACTCCATTCTACCTCCGATGTCCCTGCCGGTTGCGGTTTGGGTACGTCGTCCAGTTTTACGGTTGCTTTACTTAACGGATTGCACGCCTATAAACGGAGGTTCGTGACCCAGAAACAATTAGCGGAAGAAGCCTGCGATATTGAAATCAATATGCTGGGCGAACCTATCGGGAAGCAGGACCAGTATATGGCTGCATTCGGCGGACTGACCTGCCTGACATTTGAGAAGAACGGCGATGTACTGGTAGAACCGTTGAACGTGGCTGACGGAATCATCGACCAGTTGGAAGGTAATCTTATCCTTTTCTTCACCGGAAAGGAGAGGAGCGCTTCGGAGATATTACGCGATCAGGATACAAAAAGTAAAAAAGACGATCCGAATATGTTGCAGAACCTAGACCAGATAAAAGAAATCGGTTTACAGACAAAAAAATACCTCGAAAATGGCCAGGTAGATATGATCGGAGAACTTTTTCATATTCATTGGGAAACAAAGAAAAAGAGGTCTCCGAATATGACCAACCCGTTTATCGATGAATGTTATGAAGCGGCCAGGAAAAACGGCGCTCTCGGCGGCAAATTAATCGGGGCCGGCGGCGGCGGTTTCCTGATGTTCTACTGTAAGAACGGTAATAAACACAAGGTTGTAGAAACAATTCAACAAATGGGTTTGAGGTGGGAGCGATTTCACTTTGATCTGGACGGCGCTAAAATTCTGGTCAATGCGTAATATCAAAGACTAAAAGTATACTTATACACAGAAAAAGGAAACACAATGTCTTATATCGATGATTACATGGAAGAAGTAAGATCCGTCGCGGAGAAAACCGACCGGAAAACCATCGAAAAGATGGTAGATATCCTGGTCAGTATCCGGGAGAAAAAGGGACGTCTTTTTTTCCTTGGGGTCGGGGGAGGAGCCGGTAATGCGACTCATGCGGTAAATGATTTCAGGAAAATCGCCGGGATTGAGTCTTATTCTCCGACCGACAATGTCTCAGAGTTAACTGCCAGAGTTAATGATGACGGATGGGAAAATATTTTTGCTGCCTGGTTAAAAGGCAGTAATCTTAATGCCAAAGATGGTATTTTTGTTTTTTCCGTAGGTGGAGGTAATCAGGAAAAAAACGTTAGTGTTAATCTGGTCAGGGCGCTGGAATACGCTAAAAAAGTCGGGGCTAAAATATTGGGAGTGGTTGGCAGGGATGGCGGCTATACAGGACAAGTGGCCGATGCTTGTGTTATCATACCTACGGTAAATCCTCAAAATATAACCCCCCATACCGAAGCCTTTCAGGGCGTTGTCTGGCACTTGATAGTCTCTCATCCACGGATGCGTATGGCAGAGATGAAGTGGGAGTCTATTAAATAAACAAGCGCCAGGAATGGGTTTTCCCGTTTTTGTTTCTTCTCGCAAACTGAAAACATTAGATTTACTTACTCTTAAAAATGGAGATTGATAAGGAGTAATGCTTGCGTGGTGCAAAAAGCTAAGGCAGTATTTTTGGATAGGGATGGTGTAGTCAATGAACTGGTGTATTTCCCGGAGCAAGGCGTTATTGACTCTCCTTTTATCGCCAGTCAATTCCAGCTATGCCGGGGAATTATTCCGGCCGTCAATAAATTCCAAAATGCCGGCTACAAGGTTATCATTGCATCGAACCAACCCGGAATTGCCAAAGGACATATAACTGAAGAAAACTTCGTAAAAATTAAAGAAACGATGAAAAAACAATTGAAAAAGGGCGGTGCGGTTCTTGATGGCGAATATTATTGCTTTCATCACCCCGACGCACGAGTCAAGCAATATAAAGTCGACTGTAAATGCCGCAAACCGAAACCCGGGTTGATTCTCCAAGCGGCGAAGGATATGAACATTGACGTTTCACAGTCATGGTTCATAGGTGATAATTTGACCGACATTAAAGCCGGTAAGAATGCTGGATGTCATACCATGTTAATCGGGAAAATGAGATGTGAACTCTGCGATTTGATGGATAACCAGGGCGTAAAGCCGGATGTTATCAAATTAAATATCACGGAAGCCTCAGAATATATATTAAAAGGAGACTGACATGAGAATTTTTATTGATTCCGCCAATGTGAAGGAAATAGAAAAATGGTTGAACACCGGCATTGTGGATGGTGTCACCACTAATCCTTCAATCATGTTGAAAGATGGCTTGTATAATATGGAAGAAGGGGTGAAAACTCTGGCAAAATTACTCGACCCCTTACCTGTCAGCGCGGAAGTCACGACTAACGATATAAAAGAAATGATCGAACAGGGGAAATGGCTGGCTTCGTTAGCGCCCAATGTGGTTGTAAAAATCCCGGTACAAAACGAATTTGGTATTCCTACTTACAACGCTATAAATCAACTTGAGAGATCCGGTATTAAAGTTAACGCCACCGCCATCTTATCCATCGGGCAGATGATGCTCGCAGCAAAAGCCGATGCCACTTTTGTCAGTATTTTTGCCGGAAGAATTGCCGATGAAGGCGGTAATGCGACTCAAGTTATTTCAGAAGCTGTAGAATGGTTGGAACATTGGGATTACAAGAGCCGGTTGGTTATCGGCAGCATCAGGTCTGTAGGCGATGTCATTAGCGCTGCATTAGCCGGTGCGCATATTGTCACCATCCCACCGCAGTTCCTGGGCAAAATGGCAGACCATAAGTTTACCAGAGAGACTGTAAAGCAATTTATGACTGATGCCCAGAGCACTATGAAAATGATGGGGAAATCCAAGCCCTGACAATTAAATAAGTTAAAAAATCTACAGGATATTAATACCGAACTCTTTTAACGTCTCGACCAGGGAGTTTAGGGGGAGACCCATTACGTTATAATAATCGCCTTCAATTCTTTCAACGATTATCGACCCCAGTCCCTGGATGGCATAGGCTCCGGCTTTGTCCAATGGCTCACCGGTTTTAACATAGGCTTCGATTTCGGAGTGTGTCAGTTTTTTGATATAGACCTTCGTATCTACGGTTTTGGTGATTATTTTATTCGTAACCGAGTCCAGGACTGTAAAGCCGGTAATGACGGTATGAGTTTTGCCGTTTAGGGTACTCAGCATCTTACGGGCTTCATTTTCGGTATGAGGCTTGCCTAATATTTTATTGCCGATCAATCCGATAGTATCGGCAGCGATAATGACGGCATTTTTATGATCGGCAGCCACTGATTTCGCTTTAATTATCGATAATTGACACACGAGTTCGTGAGGCTCAAGTCCTGAATTGATATCTTCTTCACGATTACCGGGAGCTACCTCGAACTTAAGCCCCAGTTTTTCGAGTAATTCCTTTCGCCGCGGTGATGCCGATGCCAATATTATCTTTTTCATTTCGTTGTTGTATTAACGGTAATTTCAAGGAGCTTGATTTCAAAGGTCAAATCTTTCCCGGCTAAGGGATTATTTGTATCCAATGTTACGGTCGTATCGTCTACTTTGACGATAGGGTATACAACGACTGTGCCATCTGCTTGAGTTGCCTGTAATTTTTGCCCGACCTGCGGTACCATATCCTGTGGTAATCGAGTCCGGTCGACAACAATCAGGAGGTCATCGCGGTATGGCCCATAGGCGTCAGCAGCCGGAATTGTGACTGTTTTGGATTCTCCCACTTTCATGCAGGTAACTGCTTTTTCAAAACCCGGAATCACTTGATTCGCGCCGAGAGTAAATTGGAGAGGTGTTTTGCCTACCGACGTGTCAAAAACTGTGCCGTCGGATAGTTTTCCCGTGTAGTCCACTTTGACAGTGTCACCGTTTTTAGCTGTCTTCGCCGCTGAACATCCAGCTGTGATTAACACCGTGGACAGTAATATTGGAATCATTAAAGCAATATGCAGTTTCTTAATCAATTTCATCTCCCTAAAATCACCTTATACCTTATTTTAATCGCTCAGTTCAACCTGAGTCGCACCGTCACCGCCATGTTGAGGGTCGGCCGGTCTTTGGGATCTGACCAGAGAATGCTTGGACATATAGCGCCGCACCTCCTGTCTTAGTTTACCGGAGCCCTTACCGTGGACAATCCAGACACGAAAATGTCCTTTTTGAAATGATTTATAGAGAAAATCATCCAGTATGGGAATTGCCTCTTCTACGGTCAGACGGTGAAGGTCAAGTTCTTCTGCATTTGATACAAGCTGCAAACGACTTATTTGTTTTTTAGGAACCATATTTGCATTATACCACTACGTAATTTTCAGGCTTGTCCTTGGTGCTACAGGAAATTCAACCCCCTGATAAGAGAGGTTGAAGATTAGGTTCATAGAAATTGTCCGTTAGGGTCAAAACAGACCTTTGGGTCTATCACTACAGATACTCTTGTACTGGTACTAGAGATACTCAGGGTACTTTTATGGACAATCTGCGTATTAGATAATATCTTCAGTTTGTTTTAAAAATTCCGGTTTGGAATGGATCCTCAAATACCCAAGAGGTGAAAATGATAGTTGTTCAAACCCCCCTTAGAATAAGCTTCCTGGGTGGAGGCACTGATTTTGAAGACTACTATCGTTTAAACGGCGGTGGCGCTGTGTTAACCACTGCTATTAATAAACACACATTTGTCATTATCAAAGAGAGGTTCGACGATATGATTTACGTGAGTTATTCGCGTAAAGAAATCGTAGAACGGGTAGAAGACCTGCAGCATGAATTGATAAGAGAAGCAATGAAATTGACCGGTGTAAAGAAGGGAGTGGAAATCACTACTCTCGCCGATATTCCTTCGGAAGGAACCGGTTTGGGCTCGTCAAGCAGCATTTTAGTGGGACTATTATTGGCATTACACACCTATCAGGGCGATTCGGCGACCGCGGAAACACTTGCTAAAGAAGCTTGCCAGATAGAAATAGAAACTCTTCATAAACCGATTGGAAAGCAGGACCAGTATATTTCAGCTTACGGTAATATGCGCTTCATGACCTTTAAAACCAGCGGTATCACAATTGAAAAGTTTGATATTTGCGAGGATGGAAAACGGAGATTCGATGAACACCTCCTGCTTTTCTATACCGGACACACGCGTCAGGCTGACCCGATACTGGCTGAGCAAAAGAGCAATATTAGTGAGACGCGTCCGCTTCTGGAAGAAATGACTAAGTTGGCTTACCGCGGCAAAGATGTTCTCTCGGAGCAGTCATTTTGTGAATTCGGTGAGTTGTTGCATGAAGGGTGGAATATTAAAAAACAGTTTGCCAGTAGAGTCACGAATAGTGATATCGATGATATTTACGAGACGGCCAGAAATGCCGGTGCAATCGGAGGCAAAATTGCCGGAGCAGGCGGCGGTGGATTTATGCTGCTTTGTTGTCCGCCTGCTAAACGGGATGATATTAGAGCCAGCTTGCACGGATTGAAAGAATTCCCTTTCCGCAGTTATTGCGATGGCAGCAAAGTAATTTTTAATTACAGGAATTGAGTGAAAAGATGAACATACTAGTTACGGGTGGCGCCGGTTTTATCGGCTCGCATACTGTTGATCTGTTGCTCAAGAACGGTCACAATGTCCGGATTATCGATAACCTCTACCCGCGGATACATCCCACGGGGAAAAAACCGGCTTACCTGCCGGACGAAGCCGAGTTTATTGTCGGCGATGTCTGTAACCCGGAACACATGATTCATGCGCTTAAAGATATCGATATTGTCTATCACCTGGCAGCCCGCCAGGATTATCTCCCTGATTTCAGCACTTTTGCCATTGTTAACGATACGAGTACGGCCTTGCTTTATGAGCTGATTGTCAAATACCGAATGCCGGTGCGGAAAGTAATTCTGGCCAGTTCACAGTCCGTTTACGGAGAAGGTAGATACTACTGTCCGCAGCACGGAATACAGTATCCGCCGCTCCGTTCTTTAAGTCAAATGGCTTTGGGGAAATGGGATATCCGGTGTGAAAAGTGTCATGACAAGATGGAGCCGCTATTAACCGATGAAGCGGTTACCGGACCTCACAACCAATATGCGGTTTCAAAGTATTGTCAGGAATTATATGCGCTGACTCTGGGGAAAAGATATGATATCCCGACCGTAGTGCTCAGATATAGCATTACGCAGGGCAAACGTCAGAGTTACCATAATGATTACTCCGACATTTTACGGAACTTTACGCTATCCCTGCTAAACAATTCGTCCCCCATCATATATGAAGACGGCCAACAATTACGCGACTATGTTTATGTGGGCGATGTTGCAAACGCTAATTTACTGGTGATGGAGAACAAAGCCGCGGACTATCAAATCTATAACGTCGGGGGAAATCAGGTTCTGACCGTCCTCGATTACTTGAAAATCACCCAGAATGTCATCGGTAAAAATATTTCTCCTACAATACGCGGTGAATTCCGCTTCGGCGATAATCGGAACTGTATTTCGGATAGTTCAAAATTAATGAAATTGGGATGGCAGCCGAATACTAAGCTCGATGCGATCGTAGCGGAATATGTCGATTGGGTAAAAGAGCAGGCGGAATTCTCAACCAGTGAACATCATAGCGAATACCGCAATATGATAGAAACCAGTGTGATTAGAGAGATGATCGCCAGGAGATAGTCGTGGGAGCAGATAATATTATTAAAAAGGCGATGATTCTGGCAGCGGGTAAAGGCTCAAGACTTCACCCGATTACCGACAGCTTACCTAAAGCCCTGGTTCCGGTTGCGGGTGTTCCTTTGATTGCGTATCTGGTCAGATGGTTGTGCAGTCATAACATTGACGAAGTGGTGGTCAATACACATCATCTCGGGGAGCAGATAGAAACGTTTCTGGGTGACGGTGCTGATTTCGGCGCTTTAATACATTACTCGCCGGAAAAGGAATTAATCGGCACTGCCGGTAGCATCAAAAAGGCTGAGCGCTTTTTCGATAATAGCAATTCTTTTGTCGTCCATTATGGAGATGTTTTAACTGATTTTGACCTGACTAAGATGATGGATTTTCATTTGGCCCATAACGGTATCGCAACTCTGGCGTTAGTCCGAACCGATAAACCGTGGGAATCAGGAATGGTTCAGCTCAACAGTTCGGGAAAAGTCAGGGGTTTTCTGGAAAAACCTCCGGCTGGTTCTACTTTCGGCGGTCTTTTAAACGGCGGTACTTATATTCTAAAAAAGGAAATCCTGGATTATATTCCAGAGCAGGATTTCTATGATTTCGGACATGATTTATTTCCGAAATTACTCAGTCTGAACAATCCCATTTTCGGTTATGTACTGGACAAAAGTGCCTATTTATTGGACATCGGCACCCCGACAAGATATCGCAAAGTAAACGAAGATGTGGCTAACGGGGCCGTCAATTTGGACTTCATGAAAAGCCGGGGCTTAAAAATTCTGGTTTAGTTGGAAGGTCGTTATGGAACAAATTAATGGCGAAATAATCGGCAACTACCTGGATGAGGTCCGCGCGGTCATCAACAAAATGCCGACCGATCGTATCTTACGTGTAGTTGATATTATTAATGAAGCACGGGAAAACGGCAAGAGAATTTATATCTTCGGTAATGGCGGTTCCGCCGCCACCGCCTCGCATTTTGCCTGTGATTTGTCCAAAGGCGCGATACGTTCCGATAAGCCGAGAATCAAGGCATTTTCATTAAACGATACCGTTCCTCAGGTTTTAGCCTGGGCGAATGATTCTGACTATGAGTTTGTTTTTTCAGAACAGGTTGAAAACTATGTGGAGTTCGGTGACGTTGTTATTGCAATCAGCGGCAGCGGCAATTCTTTAAATGTGCTCAATGGCATCGCTACCGCGCGCACCAAGGGGGCCATCACCATCGGTCTGACAGCTTTCGATGGCGGTAATCTGAGGGGTATGGTAGATATTGCAATCGTAGCGCCGGTATTCTCCATGGAGCAGGCAGAAGACATTCATCTTATGCTGGGACATGTCATCACTAATTGCCTGAGAAACGGAAAAGCCTTTTCCGGAAATATCTTCCGGAAGAAAGAACATGCCCTGGCGGTATCTATCCCTGCACGTTAATCCAGAGAAGTAATGGCTTCAGATACGGTTGTTCATCTGATGCATGGTAAAGGAAAAACTCAACCTTTTGATTTGTTCCTGTCTGGTTCGCGGTAAATGTCACCGGATTTTCCCACTTTTCCTCAGGATTTAGAACAATACCTGTTATCTCATTGTTTATTATGCCGTTAACTTGGACTTCAATCCTGTAATTCGTTACTTTTTGCTCATGATTAACAATGCCGACTGTTACCTGAGTGCTCTTCCCCACCTGAATATCTGTCGGATAGCTCCCGGTTTTATCATTTATGCCCAGAATGTAAAATTCAGCGTACTTTTCATTCACCCCGGCATTCATTACAAAGTAGCTTATGGAGCCTATGACTCCCAGAATGACTATTATCAGGATAACGATCAGTGATTTCCTCATGCAGAATCCTTGATTTTACTTCTTAATCTACAACTATAACATTTTTAGTCGTCAAAAATGAAAGGAAATTGGTCGTGTTCCTTTTTCGGTGAAAACAGATAGCGTCGGCGATCATACATCGTATGTTTGTTAGGCAAAGTACGGATACATTCGGGATATCAGTTATCGGCGTGTTGACTTTGCGAGGAGCCGTAACCTATAGTCCCATACTTACCGTAGATCTCAGCCGGAGGTACTTTACGAAGTGAATGTATACGGGCGTGGCAATCTGACATCGTAATATCAAACTGAGTCTGTCTTAACTGACGAATGTATCTGACATCGCAATATCAACCCCACATTGTTATTCCTGGTGGGACAGGCGTCCCTGCCTGTCCTCTACTTAGGAATCCATGACCTTCTATGGGGAGCGTAACGGCGCTAAGGGGATTGTTGTATTCTTGCAGGAATTTCTAATTAAGCGAACGTCATTTCTCAGTAAAAAAACCTGAAATAATATGAATAGGTAAATGCGGAAAAACAATATTCCCGAACAACACGTTGTGAGACCACTGATCGGTATTTTAGAAAATAACGAACAGATAACAAATAAAACAAGCTGAGGACAAGATTTAAAACCCAGCGGTTTTATTTGTTATCGTTTTTTTTCTGAGCAGCGGCCAGGTGTTTGACAAGCGAAAGAATCGCGATGACGGCGCGTTGTACCTCTAGAGATTCATTACTGAGAACCTGAGCAACATAAGGGTCCATTTTACTGCTGCGGTAGCCCTTTTTCTCTTCAGTAATACCCTGTTTTAGAGGTGACAGGTATCCGGCCAGCATCATTAATTCAGTCTCTTCAAAACCCAGAGGCCCGGCAAGACGCCGTAAAACCGAGGCAGAAGGAAACCTGCCCCCCTGCTCAATGCGACTGAGATGTGAGGGGGACACGCCTGACTTTTCGGATACTTCCCGCATTGTCAGGGTTATGGATTTTCTCTGCTGTCTCAGTATTTTGCCTATATCAGGATTCTGGCCATAATTAACCATACGTCAATATTCCCTAGTTATATTTTCCTAGTGTCACTATCTAATTCTACGGTGCGGAAGGTTAATAGTCCATAAAATAATTATTAAAAATATACGAGGAAGCAGGCCGTTTTTAGTCTTTTACCGGACCGACTCAAGAAAACAGGCTAATCTTGAAATCCGGAGAGCCTTTAACCTACAATGCTTGTATCGGCTATTTACACCGGTCATTAATTGGTAGGTGAGTGAAATGAGTAAATTTATCGAAAGGTTACAACAGGTCTTGCAACCCCCGCCGCAATCGATGGGTTTTAAAACTGCCCAAGCGGAAAAGGCGAGACCGAGAATACAACTGGTAGTGAACATTACCGGGAGTAAATCAAAATCTTCGTTAAAGGAACTGGATACAGCAGATGCGTTGGTATCGCCAAACCCGGTGGTTGGTATCGGTAAGACAATTTCAGGGAGTTGGCTTTTCAAGGGTGATGGTGAGGAAGTCGAAAAATCAGTAGAATCCGGAAGCGATTTTGTGATTCTACCTGCAAATGGAGAAGTAATGCCTCCCGATAAAAAGATCGGGAAAATCCTCCAGATAGAGGCTGCGATAACCGATGTCCTGTTACGTACCGTCAATGAACTGCCTGTGGATGCCATACTGTTAACCGAAGATAAAGAAAACGGTTTTGCGCTCACCTGGAAGCGGTTGATGCTGATTCAGCGGTTCTCCAGTATACTGAACAAGCCGCTACTGATAGAAGTTCTTCCGGATGCTAGTGATAGTGAATTGCAGCAAATCTGGGAAGCGGGCGTTAGCGGAATTATCATTACGGTAGATGCAGAACAGGTAGAATCTGTAGTCCAGAAACTGCGCAAGACAATCGATAAACTGTCGTTTCCATCGAGACGTAAACGCGATAAAAGTCTGGCTATTCTCCCCCGTGTCGAGATAGAACCTGAAAAACCTGAAGAAGACGAGGGTGATGAGGACGAATAAAGCCGACCGTTCGATATTGTACGAAGTATGATTACTTATTATGCAAAAGTATTGAGTTGTGAGCAATGAGTATCGAGAAAAGATACATTTTTTAGTTATAAGAATCAGGCTTGGCAGTACTGCCTTTTACAACAGGCGGTTCATACCTTTCGTAATATCCGATCAAATTGCCTTTTGCATCCCGCACGCCACGCATATAAACGCGGTGTTTCGGATTATCGGTAAAAAGGATTTCTTCTTCTCCGTTTTGTAAGCGTGTAAAGCAATCGCGAATGATTTTACAGGAATCAGCATTATGACATTCGAAGATCCTTTTTCCCAACACATCGCCCCATTTGGCATAATGAACTCTGGCCGGGGCGTTAAGATATCGGATTACATGATTGGTATCTACAAAAACAACCCCTTTATTCCAACTGTCCAAAATTAGAGACAATAATTCCAATTGTTCCATTTATTTCCTAGCAGGCGTTCTCCATCTTTTTCATTTGCTCGACTCTGTCTTCATGCCTACCGCCTTCAAATTTGGTTGTGAGAAAGGTTTTGATCATTTGCGGTAACTCGGAATTATCATTTTCCGCCCCCAGACAAAGAATATTGGCATTGTTGTGCTGTCGGGCGCGGCTTGCCATGAATTCGTTAAGCGCCAGCGCCGCCCGGATACCTTTTACTTTATTCGCTGCGATACTCATGCCAATACCGGTGCCGCAGATTAAAATACCGAGTTCGTATTTTCCTGAAACAACGGCTTTCCCCACGGCTTCGGCGATATTCGGATAATCAACGCGGGCTTCGGAATATGCCCCGAAGTCTTTATATTCCTGTCCTGCTTCGGTAACCAGTTTCATAACACGTTGTTTTAAATCTAAGCCTCTATGGTCGCTCCCAATGGCAATATGCATTCGATTCCTCCTAAGCTATTACAATATCGGGCAATATATTTCTCAGTTTCTCGATTGAAATGGCGCCTTGTCTCCTGATAACTGGCTTGTCTCCGGAAAGATCAATTACGGTCGACTCAGTGCCTCCGGAGCACCTGCCCCCATCGATTACCATATCTATTTTATCACCAATTTGTTTCATCACTTCTGCGGCGGTCAGTGCGCTGTTCAATCCGCTCAGATTAGCGCTGGTGCCGACAATCGGTTTGCCCAGTTGCTTAATCAGAGCGATGGGCACCGGATGATTGGGAATACGGAAGGCAATTGTTTTGCCTCCGCCGGTGATGATATCCGGTACGGCATCAGACTTAGGCAGGATAATCGTCAGGGCGCCGGGGAAAAACACATCGGCGAGAAGTTGTGCGGCACGTGGCACTGATGTTACTATCTCCTCAATCTGTGTGCGGTTTGCCAGTAAAACCGGCAAAGCCATTCCCTTGGGACGGCCTTTGACCTGAAAGATTCTATCCACCGCGGCAATATCTGTCATGCAGGCTCCCAGACCATAGACCGTGTCGGTGGGGTAAGCAACCAGTCCGCCTTTCTTGAGGACAGAGATTGCTTTCCTGATTTGCTTTTCAATTTCAGATTGGGATGAGTTCATTTTCCCTGCTTGCGTCGTTCCTACGAAAATAGTATATAGCATTAAGCAATCAGTTGTCAGCAATCAGCTGTCAATTTGTTGTCCATCCTGGCGAAGGCCAGAATCCAGTGCCATACCGTCGCCCTGAGCTTAATCCAAGGGTCTATTTACGAACCACAAGGAGATTCTTCGGATACTTCAGGTTCCCGTTTTCACGGTAACAAGGCTCAGAAAGACACCCTACCTATCTTTCCATTCCGTGCTACGACACGGAATCCATCTTTATCGTAGATTCCTGCCTTCGCGGGAATGACGATATTAGTGGATTTGCGTTGTTCTTCAGATAAAGGATCGCAATCAATATCATCACCTTACCTTACTGAAATAAAAGAAGTCCGCCTGATCAGGCGGACTTCTTTCTCTTCTCAATAAACCAAACCATTCAATCCGTACTCAAAGGACAACATAGCACGATCTGCAAATTACCGATAAAAACATCTTAACCGAGTTGGGTGGACAGGAATACCTGGAGACCCATTTGTTTTATCTGGTCTTGAACTTCTTCGATGCCGTCGATATGCGCATCTTCGTCCTTCAAAATGCTTTCGAGCAACTCACGGGTAACGAAATCTTTAGCCTCGCCGCATACCTTAATCGCAGCATTATAGGCTTTAATGGCGTCCGCTTCAAATGTATGGTCGGCGGCGAACATTTTAGGCACTTCATTGCCGATAAACATTTTCCGGAGATTGTTGACAATAGGAGTCCCCTCGAGGAAGATAATACGACCGATGAGTTTTTCAGCGTGTTTCATTTCATCGATGGCACGCTTTTCAATCGTTTTGTGCAGCTTACCGTATCCCCAATTTTCGCAAACACTGGAGTGCACCATATACTGACTGACCGCGGTGAGTTCATCTGCCAACACAGAATTTAATACCTCAATAACTTTCGGATCTCCTTTCATCTTTGCCTCCTGTTTGAAATATTTGAAGTTTTATCCGTAACGAAGATTATATCCCGTGGCATAATCCAAGTAAATATGTTATGTCATCGTGTCACGAAAATGATATAAAATGGTTATAACGTCCTTGTGATTTTCAGGTATCCAGCAAACCTTTCTTCATCACTAATTCGTCAATTTCCCTGTGCAGGTCGTCAAGAGAGCCGTCATTATTGAGAGAATAATCTGCGTATTGCGCGGCCGATTGAATATGGAATAAATCTTCTTCCGCTTCATCCTGATTAATGAACTGCTCATAGCTATGCGGATCCCGGCTTTCATTCCGTTGTCGCATACGGTTATAACGCACTTCCGGGATACTGATACAAACATTTATTAACACAAAATCCTTGCCGAAACTGTTTCGTAAGGTTTGAACATCATCCAGTGAACGTATACCGGTAATGCCTCCAATCTGCCAACCAACCAGGCGTATTTTTTCAGCCGCCTGTTTTACAAAAAATCCTTTACCAAACTCCCTGAAATACCTCTCGGAAATTTCCTGCAAGTTCTCTCTGGTCGGGTCTATGTCTTCTTTCGCTGCAATTTCTCTGACCATATCTCCGGTAGATAGAAACGGTATATTATGTTTGGCGCGGAGATATTTCAACACCTCATCTTTTCCCGAACCGTTTTGCCCGATTACCCCAATGACTTTCATTTATCTTCCTTAATTTGCTTTGGTAAAAATGCTTTCCTATTATACCTAACTTGATGATTAAAACCAACAACTAATTTGGCCTGTTACCTATGGCGGATTGACTTATATACATTATAAGGCGTAGAATATTTTGGTGTTGAAATGTCCACATCAATTAGATGTGCGAATATATCATCAGGCAAGAATGTCAGAGATTTTTAAACCTACCGCGAATCCGGTGATGCGAAAAGCTGAATTGCCGGGTATTTTTTGTATAAAAAGAATCCCGATTTATTACTAGTCCTATCACTATGGCATTAATAGGCAGGATTTGACTGCTAAAGTAAATAAGGAGTGTTTGAGTAAAACATGGCTGAAAACGTAGAACAGGGTATTACCTCCATGATGGAGGAAAAGAGGGTTTTCAAACCTTCTAAAGAGCTTAGTAAACAGGCTTATATCAAGAGCATGGCCGAGTACAAGAAGATTTATCAGAAGTCCATCGATGACCCGGAAGCTTTCTGGGGAGAGCTGGCATTACAACTTGACTGGTTCAAGAAATGGGATAAAGTTCTTGTACAGGATTTCGCCGAAGCCAAACACGAATGGTTTGTCGGCGGCAAGTTGAATGTTTCCTACAACTGCATTGACCGCCACCTCAAGACCGCCCGTAAGAACAAAGCGGCAATCATCTGGGAAGGCGACATCGGCGATAGCCGGACGCTGACCTACCAACAGCTGTCCAACGAAGTGAACAAATTTGCCAACGTCCTGAAGAAACTGGGTGTCAAAAAGGGCGACCGGGTTTCCGTTTACCTGCCTATGATACCTGAACTCGCCATCACCTGTTTAGCCTGTGCCAGAATCGGCGCCATTCACGCGGTAGTGTTTGGCGGATTCAGCGCCGATGCTCTAAAGGATAGGATTCAGGGCAGCGAATCCAGTTTACTGGTCTGCAGCGACGGCTATTTCCGTAGCGGTAAGGTCATTAAGAGCAAAGACAATGCCGACGAAGCTTTGAAATCATGCCCCAATGTCAAGAACGTCGTGGTTGTGAAACGCGCTGGCAATGCCGATGTGAAAATGGAACCCGGCCGAGACAAATGGTATCACGAGCTGATGGCTGCTCCGGATATCAGCATCAAATGCGAACCGGAAGTAATGGATGCCGAAGACCCTCTTTTCATCCTTTACACCTCAGGCAGCACGGGCAAACCCAAAGGCGTTCTGCACACCCAGGCAGGTTATTTACTCTATACTTATCAGACCTTCAAGTGGATTTTCGATTGCAAAGATGAAGACACTTTCTGGTGCACGGCGGATATCGGTTGGATCACCGGGCACAGCTACATTGTCTACGGGCCTCTCGCCAACGGTGCGACCAGCGTCATCTTCGAAGGTGTACCGAATTACCCGAATCCCGATCGATTCTGGGATATTATTGAAAAATACCGTGTCAATATTTTCTATACCGCTCCGACCGCTATCCGGTCGATAATGAGAGAAGGCGATGCCTGGGTTGCCAAACATGATTTGAGCAGTCTCCGCATCTTAGGGTCCGTCGGCGAACCAATCAATCCCGAAGCCTGGATGTGGTATCACGATGTCATCGGCGCAGGCAAATGCCCTATCGTCGATACATGGTGGCAGACCGAGACGGGTGGCATCCTCATCACACCGCTACCCGGAGCTGTTCCGCTTAAACCCGGCTCTGCAACTTTACCCTTCCCTGGTATCGAACCGGCGATTGTTAGGGAAGACGGTACCCCGGTTGGCGTGAATGAAGGCGGCTATCTGGTTATCAAGAAACCTTGGCCGGGATTAATGCGCGGCGTCTATGGCGATCCTGCCAGATTCAAGAATACATACTTCTCACGCTTCCCCGGTGTCTACACCACCGGTGACGGCGCCAGAAAGGATGAAGACGGATATTATTGGCTGATGGGCCGTATCGATGATGTTATCAAGGTATCCGGCCATCGCATCGGCACCGCAGAAGTCGAGAGTGCTTTTGTGGCACATCCTAAAGTCGCCGAAGCTGCAGTCGTCGGAATGCCTCACCCGATTAAAGGCGAAGGTATTTATGCCTTTGTTACCTTAAAGGTCGGCGTCCCGAAGAGTGAAGAACTGAAGAAAGAACTGGTGGCATGGGTCCGTAAACAGATCGGTCCCATTGCTTCACCTGACAAGATTCAGTTCGCCGATGCTTTACCCAAGACCAGAAGCGGTAAGATCATGCGCCGTATCCTCACCAAGATTTCTGCCGGTGATGTCGGTAATCTGGGAGATACCAGCACTCTGGCTGATCCGTCCGTGGTGGATACACTGGTCAAAGAAAGACTATAAATCCTGATTCTCCAAACGAATTAATGAAAGCCCCCTTCCCCATCGGGAAGGGGGCTTCACTATTCTTTGTAGGCATTGGGTTCTAGTAATAGTAAATCCCCTCATTCTTGTCTCTCCTTCTAATGGAAGAGAGGATTCTTAGCAGACAAAGCTACCTTTGTCATTCCTGTCCATGCCTTCGCATAGGATAAACTCCGGCTGGAATCCATTAAAAATCCAAATGCTGTCATCTCTCCCTATTAGGGAGAGATGGAGAGAGAGTGAAAGGGCGTTATCGTTCTGAGGATATCCTTGCGCTTCACAGGGAGATTCTTCGCTTTGCTCAGAACGGCAATTGCTCCATGGATTTAGTATTTTACATTCACTTACTTGTGTATTATCTTGTTTGCAGATAAAATGATACTGTAATTATCTTTGGATATTTTGTGGGAGCGCCTTAACCATGGGTAAGACAATTGCTGAAAAAATACTGAGTGCCAAATCGGACAGCGATGTCCGCGCTGGCGATATTGTTGTTGCACAGGTAGATCTGGCTTTTATCCAGGACACGACCGGACCGTTAACCGTAAGACAATTTCGTGCTGCGGGATTTAAAACATTAGCCAGTTCACTGCAAGCCGCAGTTTTCCTCGACCATGCCGCCCCCAGTCAGAGCCGCGAGATGTCCAACGACCATCTTCTCCTGCGGGAATTCGCCGCGCAAACCGGCGCGCTTCTTAGCGAGGTGGGTGAAGGAGTCTGTCATCAACTGGTGGCGGAATTCCTGGCCAAACCCGGAGACTTGATTGTCGGCACGGATTCCCATACGGTCACCGCCGGCGGATTAGGCGCTTTTGCCTGTGGTATGGGCTCTTCCGATGTAGCAATTGTATTGGGTTTAGGCAAAACCTGGTTCCGTGTGCCGGAAACCTTTTTAATCGAATTAACCGGTAAGTTTACGAAAGGCGTTAATGCCAAAGATCTGATTCTTTATCTCATCGGTAAAATTGGAGCTGACGGCGCAACCTATAAAGCGTTGGAGTTTGGCGGCGCTGGCGTTTCAAATATCGGTGTACCTCAGCGTCTCACAGTTTCCAATATGGCCGTGGAAGCGGGCGCAAAGGTGGGTATTTTCCCCGCCGATGAAGTTACCCGAGGCTTTCTTAAGGAAAACGGCCGTACCAACGATTATCAACCTATAACCGCAGATAAAGACGCGGTTTATGAAAAGACTGTCAATATTAAATTGAATGAGCTCGAGCCAATGATTGCCAAACCGCACACAGTCGACAATGTCGTACCGGTGAAAGCAGCGGCCGGAACCAAAATCCAGCAGATATCTATCGGCACTTGTACCAACGGCCGTTTGGAAGACATCGAGATTGCCGCAAAAATCCTCCAGGGAAAACACAAACATCCGAAAACCAGACTGATAATCACTCCAGCGTCAAGGGATATTCTTTTAGAAGCGACTGTGGCCGGTTATATTGAAACCCTGCTGAAAGCCGGGGCACTCATTATGCCTCCGGGCTGCGGTTCCTGTCTTGGTTTGCACCAGGGTGTTCTGGGCGATAGTGAGAGCTGTCTTTCGACGGCTAACCGGAATTTTAAAGGCCGGATGGGCAGTCCCGAAGCATTTATCTACCTGGGCAGTCCGGCGACCGCCGCGGCCAGCGCCATTAAAGGTGAAATTACAGACCCTAGGGAGTATTTATAATGCTAACCGGCAGAGCTTTTAAGTTCGGCAACGGGATTTCCACCGACCAGATTATTCCAGGTAAGTATGCTTATTTAAGAAGCAATCTTCCGGAGCTGGCCAAGCATGTCATGGAAGATGCCGACCCGCAGTTTGCGGCAAAAGTGAAAGAGGGCGACTTTATTGTGGGCGGTAATAATTTCGGGCTGGGGTCCAGCCGGGAACATGCGCCTTTAGTTATCAAACTGGCCGGCGTCAAAGCGATACTGGCGAAGTCCGTGGCGCGTATCTTTTTCCGCAACGCGATTAATCTCGGGTTGCCGGTTTTAATTTGTAACACCGATGAAATTGCCGATGGCGACCATCTGGAAATTGACCTGCAAGCCGGTATTATTAAAAATAAGAGTAACGGCAAACAACTTACCTTTGGGAAAATCCCCGATGTCATGCTTAAGATTCTCGATGAAGGCGGATTGCTGCCTTACGTACAAAAGCACGGCGATATTAAGTTATAAAGTTCACAAGTGATAGTGGAGAGAGTTTGTGACCTATAATATTACACTGATTCCCGGGGACGGAGTCGGACCGGAAGTCACCGAAGCCACAAAACGGGTACTGGAAGCCACCGGTGTCAAATTCAAGTGGGATATCGGTGAGGTGGGCAGTTATGCCATGGAAAAGTACGGGACACCTCTGCCGGCTTCGGTCATCGAATCGGTGAAAAAGAATAAGATCGCTCTGAAAGGTCCGGTTACGACTCCGGTCGGCTCAGGGTTCCGCAGCGTCAATGTCGCCCTGCGCAAGGAACTGGAACTATATTGCTGCTTGCGTCCTTGCAAGACTTACCCGGGTGTGCCATCGCGCTATCAGAATGTCGACCTCGTTATCGTCCGGGAGAATCTGGAAGACCTTTATGCCGGTATTGAATACGAATTGGGTACGACAGAAGGGGCCGGGTTGATTAAATATATTGCCGATACCAAAAAGAGTGTCATCCGTCCTGATTCCGGCATCAGCATCAAACCGATATCCGAGTTCCGTAGCAAACGCATCGTTAAGTTTGCATTTGAATACGCCCGTACCTATCGCCGGAAGAAAGTCACGGCGGTGCATAAAGCTAATATCATGAAATTCTCCGACGGCTTGTTTTTAACCTGTGCCCGTGAAGTTGCCAAAGGATATACCGACATTGAATTTGAAGATAGAATCGTGGATAACATGAGCATGCAATTGGTGCAGAAACCAAAGCAATTCGATGTCATTGTCGCCCCGAATCTTTACGGCGATATTCTTTCCGACCTTTGTGCAGGTCTGGTAGGAGGATTAGGGGTGGCTCCCGGCGCTAATCTAAACGATGAGATGGCCGTCTTTGAGCCGACGCACGGTAGCGCCCCCAAATATATCGGGATGAATAAAGTTAACCCGATGGCGATGATGCTGTCCGGAGTTTTAATGCTTCGCTACCTTGGCGAGAAAAAGAGCGCCGACCGCCTGGAAAAAGCCATTGCAGCAGTCATTGCCGGGGGCAAAGATGTTACCTACGACTTCAAACCGGGCGCCCCGGAGAAAGCAGTTGGCACTTCACAGGTGGCCGATGCGGTGATACTCAGACTCGGTCGGGACTAATCCTGATTTCCATCGTTTTCATCTTCACAATACTATTATTGTTTATAATGAAATAATTCCGTAACAATAGATTGATAAGATAAGAGTAGTGAGGTTAAGATTTGTCGGGAGGGTCTTATGGGTAAAATATATCTGGTAGATGTAACTAATCGGGATGGGGTGCAGACCGCCAAACTTGGTTTATCGAAGTTGGAAAAAACGATGATAAACATCTATCTGAACGAAATCGGCGTGTTTCAATCCGAGTTCGGTTTCCCGACCACACACCATGAAACCCATTACCTCAAAGCCAATCTGAAATTGGCGGAAATGGGTGTCTTAAAGCCGATTCGCCTGTCGGGCTGGATTCGGGCTCTTAAAGAGGATGTGGAAATAACTTTCAAGCTCATCCCGGAGATTGAATATCTGAATCTCTCTACCTCTACTTCGAACCAGATGATTAACGGAAAATATCTGGGAAAGAAGACGAACCGGGATGTTTTAAAGATGATGACAGAAGCACTCGACCTGGCTTTAGCGATGGGTGCTAAAGCGGTCAGCGTGAACGCGGAAGACGCCTCCCGTACGGAGCTTGACTTCTTGGTAGAATTCGGTCTGGCGGCCAAAGAACACGGCGCTAACCGCCTGCGCTATTGTGATACTTTGGGTTATGAAAATCCGTTTACGATTTATGAAGCTGCCAAAACTCTGGCGGAAAAGGTCTGTTTGCCCATTGAGATGCACTGCCACGGTGACTTGGGAATGGCTGTGGCAAATTCTCTGGCAGGTGCGAAAGGTGCTATTGATGGCGGGCAGGATGCCTATCTGGATACCACGGTCAATGGTATCGGGGAAAGGGCAGGTAATGCGGACCTGGTGGCGATTCTGCTGGCGCTGTTGAAATCGAAAGATTTTGCCAATCATTATTGTTTGGGACATAAAATCAATCTGTCCAAGGCCTGGATGATTGCCAAATTCGCCAGTTATGCCTTCAGCGTACCGATTGCGATTAACCAGCCGGGCGTAGGTTCAAATGCCTTTGCCCACGCTTCCGGTATTCACGCCGACGGCGTTATCAAAGACCCGGCGAATTATGAGTTGTATAGCTTCGAAGAGCTTGGTCGGGGCGAACCGGAAACGGTAGAAACCGGTCGGGAAATCATCAGCGGGCAGTACAGCGGTATCTCCGGGTTCAGTCACATCATGAATAAAATAACCAGCGATAAAGCCATCACGTTTAAAGACCCCAAGGAAGCGGCTAGAATCCTCGAATTGGTCAGATATGCCAATGTGGCGGCGCAAAAACCCCTGGTAAAGGACGAACTGCTGTTCATTGCCCGGTATCCGGAGATTGCCAAAGAGTTATTGACGATGACGCCGCTGGACTACCCGATTTAAACTTACTATTGGTGAAAGGATAGTGGTATTCTAACTTCATCCCTTCGGATTGGAGGAAATGGCGCTGATGACCGCAGCCAGACGGTCGGGGTTATCCGAACCAATGAGGTATTTCTTGTCGTTGGCAGTTGTGAGTTTGACGCCGCGTGTGCCGCCTAAAAAGTAGCCGCTCATCTCGTGGTTAGCCCGTATTCCATATCCGCCGAAATCTTTAAGCGGAGAAAAGTCATGTGCCTCAGCCCCGGTTATTTCAGCCATATTCAATTTTAAAATTCTGATGCCCATTATTCCCCAACGCACTGTGATGTTTTGCCGCGAGACCAATATCCGCTGGCCTCCGTAGAGAGTCGCCATCAATATGCCTACGATTATCAGCAAAACGGACACCCATGGCTGGCTGAACCAGGATAAAATCGCCCCCACTAGCATCACGAGCGGCACTATAATCGTGAACATCGTAAAATAAAAGGGATTCTGGTAATCCCAGTAAAAAAACGTCGAGTCTTCTTTTATGCGCTGAATTATCTCCGACTGTAAAGGTTCTTTTTCACGTTCGACTATTTTTCTCTGGTATTGATGGTAAGGGCGTGCTAATTCAAAAAGTATCGCCAGCATCGTTGCAGCACCGCCTGCCATCCCTAAATACTGCCAGGGGAAGCTGAACGAAGTATTGCCATGACGCAGAAAAGCCAGGTACCCTAGGCTGATTCCTACCATTACCCCGACCACAATATCGTCCATCAGCGAAAACCAGTTGAATATTTTTGTTTTTCCTGTCTGGCCCAGGCTTCATCGAGGAAGATGGAGAGAATTATAAATAATACCGATATCCCGATTGTCAGCCCGAAAGCCAACCAGGGCGAACCGTAAGCATTCGGTTTGCCATCGAAGCCAAAATGAGTTGGCGCTCTACCCGGTAACGGGCTGGAAACGATGATGCCCGCAATAAGCGCGATAAGCGCGGAGATAGATGCCAGGTGAGTCCATAATGGATGGACGAGTTTGATTTTCATGGTTTACTCCTTCTTGAGCTGGTCCAGTTGGCGGTCTATCAGTTTACGTAAATCATCGGGCTGCATCCCTTGCACCAGAGCATCGGTGATCAGTTCTTTTAAACGTGCCTGGATAGCGGTTTCAAGGTTTTGATGTCTTTGCGGTAAACGTTTGGCAATCTTGGCTCTGCGTCCCAGATGCAGATTGATGATACCCTGGTCGCGTAATTTCAAATAAGCGTTGCGTACCGTGTGCAGGTTGATACCCAGGCTGTCAGCGACCTCTCGCACAGAAGGCAGTTCGTCTCCCGGTTTGAGTGTGCTGTTGCCCACCTGTTCTTTAATCTGATTTATGATTTGGAGGTATATTGGGCGATTGTCATGCTGATTTATCGAAAGAAACATATAAAAAACTCTATACTGTTATACAAAAACTATAATAGTTATAGCAATATTTGTCAATAGATGTAGTCATAAGTTCTGAGTTGTGAGTATAAAGAACAATACTCTCCCTTTTGTAAAAGGTTTTAGTCCCGCAAAGAGGGAGAAATACAACGGATTTATAATGGATTCCAGCCGGAGCTTATCCTATGCGAAGGCATGGGACTGGAATGACAAGGGTGGTTAATATGGCTCAGAAAGAAGATGCTAATGGAAATTGACACTATAACGCTCAGGTTGTAGACTTCAATAATGGAGGGAAAGAAATGAGTTCTTTACGCCAGATAGACCCCGAAGTCTACCATTTTATCGAACTTGAGAGAAAACGACAGCAATCGACTATTAATCTGATTGCTTCAGAAAATTATACCAGTCGGGCAGTGCTGGAAGCGCTTGGTTCTTTCCTGACCGATAAATATGCGGAAGGTTACCCGCACCGTCGTCATTATGGCGGTTGCGAGAACGTCGATGAGATAGAAACCCTAGCCATCGAGCGTGTGAAAAAGCTTTTTCACGCCGAGCATGCTAATGTCCAGCCTCATGCTGGAGCCCAGGCCAATATGGCTGTCTATTTGGGCATGCTGGAATACGGGGACACTATCATGGGCATGAGGCTGATACATGGCGGACACATGACTCACGGCGATAAAATCAGCTTCTCCGGCAAATACTATAAGGTCGTGCAGTATGGGGTTAGCCGGGAAACCGAGCGGATTGATTTTCAGGAAGTCGAGCAACTGGCTCTGGAACACAAACCCAAACTGATTGTCGTTGGCGCCAGTTCTTATCCCAGAATCATTGATTTCGAACGTTTTCGTCAGATTGCCGACATGGTCGGGGCGAAACTCATGGTGGATATGGCGCATATCGCCGGTTTGATTGCGGTGGGTTTGCATCCCACGCCGGTGCCTTACGCCGACATCGTCACCTCCACCACTCATAAGACTTTGAGAGGGCCGCGCGGGGCTTTTATTTTATGCCGCAAAGAATACCAGAAACAAATCGATACCGCTGTTTTCCCCCAGATGCAGGGCGGTCCCCTGATGCATGCCATCGCTGCCCGAGCCGTAGCATTTCAGGAGGCATTGCAGCCGTCTTTCCTCGATTACCAGCGTAATATCCTGGACAATGCCCAAGCGTTAGCGGCTGAGCTGAAAAAGCTAGGCTTGCGCCTTGTTTCCGGCGGCACGGACAATCACATCGTGCTGGTTGATCTGACGCCAATAAAAGTCACCGGTAAAGATGCTCAGCTTGCCTTGGAGCGCGTCGGCATTGTGGTTAACCGTAATTCCATACCCTTTGATACGAACTCGAATTGGGTCACCAGTGGTGTCAGGCTGGGCACGCCGGCCATGACTACCCGCGGCTTTACTCCTGCGGAGATGAAACTTTGTGCTAATTTGATTTTCAAAGTGCTCACGCACATTGGCGATGTTGCAGTTGAAAATCAGGCGAAAGAAGAAGTTCAACAATGGTGTCATCGCTTCCCCATACCCGGTATCGATGACTGACGATTTTACTATGATTGGTGTTTGGCAGACTGGAATGGCTGGTTCTTTTATACAGAATCAGCCATTTGTTTTCCATAAAAAGAATCGACTGTTTATTCTAGTGGTATAATGTATTTGCCACGGTTAGTGCTTTTTGAAGGAGTGTTAATGGACGACCTTAAGGTATTCACCGGTAATGCTCACCCGGCTCTGGCAAAAGAAATCACTGATTACCTCGATATCCCCCTGGGGCGTTCGGAGGTATTTGAGTTCAGTAATGAAAATATCTTTGTACGCATTCTGGAGAATGTTCGTGAAAGAGATGTTTTTGTAGTTCAATCGATGTCCCATCCGGTCAGCAAGAGCCTGATGGAACTGCTTATTATGCTGGATGCTTTGAAACGGGCATCGGCTAAAAGAATCACAGCGGTAATTCCTTATTACGGCTACGGCCGGACCGATAAGAAAGACCAACCTCGTGTGCCGATTACAGCCAGATTAATCGCCGACCTTCTAACCGTAGCGGGTGCTAATCGCTTGCTGACAGTTGACTTGCATGCGGCGCAAATTCAGGGCTTTTTTAATATTCCGGTTGATGAGTTGACGGCGTTGACGCTAATCAGCGACTACTTTAAACAGAAGCAGATGGGAGATTTGGTCGTAGTGGCTACGGATATCGGAATTTCCAAAAGGGCACGGGATATGGCGGCTAGAATGAATGCGCCGTTGGCGATTGTGGAAAAAAGACGTTTGGGTAATAACGGCAAGACGGAAACTCTGAATGTCATTGGTGACGTGAAGGGTAAAATTGCCGTGACTTTTGACGATGAAATCGATACCGCCGGTTCGCTCATCAATACAGTTAATGCTTTAATAGACCGCGGCGCAAAGGAAGTCTATTCCTGCGCTACGCATCCGGTTTTCTCGGATAATGCTATCGAGCGCATCGCTAAGAGTCCGGTAAAACAGGTGGTGGTGGTTGACACTATTCCTGTGCCGCCTGAAAAAAAGCTGGATAAAATTGTGGTTTTACCAATGGCGCCGCTATTAGGAGAAGCTATTCACCGTATTCACACCGGTCTATCGATTGGCGCGATGTTTGAACCGGAATAGCAAACGGGAATAATCAACTGCTAATAGTGTAGGATGGGTGAAGCAAAGCGTAACCCATCAAATGGTTGATATAGATTCCTGCAGGAGTATTATCCCGCATTCCGTAATACGGGACAGGAATGACAAGGTCAAGTAGGGCAGTTGGTATGTTCAACCTACTTACAATTAAAGAGGGAAAACATGTTTAAATGGCTCGGGAATTTAGTCGATTCAAATGAAAAGGTGCTCAAGAGATTGCAGCCGGTTGTCTATAAGATCAACGACCTTGAACCTGAATACCAGAAACTCACCGACGATGAACTGAAAGCTAAGACGCAAGAGTTTAAAGACAGGTTAGCCAAGGCGACGTTTGATATTCAGCAGAGTGTCGATACGGCAAAACAGGAGTTGCAGGAAGCAAAAAAGCAATCATCGGAAGTAGAAGATAAATTCACTCAGGAAAACGTTGACTTGGTTACCAGACAATTACAGGAAAAACTCGAACAGCTGGAAAAAGAACTCTGGAAGACACAAAACGATGCTTTGGATCAGCTCATGCCGGAGGCTTTTGCCGCTGTGCGTGAATCTGCCAGGCGTACTATCAAACAACGCCATTTTGACGTCCAGTTGATGGGCGGGATGGTGCTGCATCAGGGTAGAATCGCGGAAATGAAAACCGGTGAAGGTAAAACGCTGGTGGCGACTTTACCGCTGTACTTGAATTCTTTAACAGGGAAAGGCGTCCATCTGGTAACTGTCAATGATTACCTCTCCAAACGCGACCCCTACTGGATGGGACCGATTTATCATGCGCTGGGAGTGACTGTGTCCAGCATTCAAGGTCAACAGACTGCCGGTGCGCAGGGCGGAGTTTCGTTTATTTATGACCCCTCCTTTGATACCGGCAAGGAAGACGATCCCTGGCGTCATTTCCGACCGGTTACACGTAAAGAAGCCTATGAGGCCGATATCACCTATGGCACGAACAATGAATTCGGCTTCGATTATCTGCGGGATAATATGGTGATTGACCTGAAGCAGTGTGTGCAGCGTGATTTGAATTACGCCATCGTGGATGAGGTGGATAATATCCTGATTGATGAGGCGCGCACGCCGTTGATTATCAGCGGACCGGCAGAAGAGGGCGCGTTGAAGAAATACAGTACGGCAGATAAAGTTGCCCGGCAATTGATTGGAAGAATCGTTACCGATGCAGAGGAATCCGATGCCAAACTGAAGGGTATCGATCTGGAAGAAGGCATGGATTACCTGATTAACGATAAAGACCATTCCGTCTCATTAACCGGTGAAGGAGTGGACAAGGCGCAAAATAAACTCGATGCGCCCAGTCTAGGTGAATTTCAATCGAAGTGGGAACACTATATCCGCCAGGCGATTGTGGCCCATCAGCTCTTTAAAAAGAATAAAGAATATGTCATTAACAATGGGAAGGTTATCATTGTCGATGAATTTACCGGCCGTATGATGCACGGCCGCAGGTATTCCGACGGTTTGCATCAGGCAATTGAAGCTAAAGAAGTCGCTAACGGCGAGCGTGTTAGTGTTGAGGAGGAGAGCCGGACCTACGCAACGATTACTTTCCAGAATTATTTTCGTCCCGACCCGGATAAACATATGTATTGGAAGTTAGCCGGTATGACGGGCACGGCTGTTACAGAAGCCGAAGAGTTCCATAAGATTTATAAACTCGAAGTTGTTGTCATTCCCCCGAATAAACCGATGGCGCGCAAGGACAACGCCGATAAGATATTCAAGAATGAAGAGGCCAAATTCGACGCGGTGGTCAAGGAAGTGGAAGAACTTCATAAAGAGGGCCGGCCGATTCTAATCGGCACTGTCTCGGTAGAAAAGTCTGAGTATTTAAGCGAAAAAATGAAGCGGAAGGGTATTCGTCATGAAGTATTAAATGCCAAGCTGCATGAAAAAGAAGCCGGTGTCGTAGCTCAGGCCGGCAGATTGGAAGCCGTCACTGTGGCCACCAACATGGCCGGACGTGGCGTCGATATTGTTTTAGGCGGCAGACCGGATGGTAGAACCTCCGCAGAATGGCAGAAGGAACATGACGAGGTTATTCAAAAGGGTGGCTTACATATCATTGGTACGGAACGTCATGAAGCGCGGCGTATCGATAACCAGTTACGCGGCAGGGCGGGGCGTCAGGGCGATCCGGGCAGTACGCGTTTTTTTGTTTCGCTGGAAGACGATATTATGCGGCGCTTCGGCGGCGACCGTGTCGGCAAAATTATGGAGTGGGCCGGTATTGGAGAGGACGTTCCGATTGAAAACTCGCTTATCAACAAAGCCATCGAGGGTGCTCAAATCAGAGTCGAGGGTTATTATTTTGACATCCGCAAACATTTGGTGGAATACGATGATGTGGTAAATAACCAACGAAAAATTATTTACGATGAAAGACGCAAAATCTTGAGCGGCGCTGACCTCAGGTCAAATGTCCTCTCTATGGTCAAAGAGGAAATGGCAGATATTATTGCTGCTCATGTCGGGGAGAACAGCGACGGCAACTTAACCCAACTCGTAACTGATGTTGGCACGATTATGCCTTTACCGAAGGACTTCAATGCGGAAACTCTTGCAGAAATGAAGGCAAATGATATCGAAGACCGGTTAGTAGAGCAAGCCGAATCTCTCTACAAGCAGAGAGAAACAGAATTAGGCAATGAAAGCATCCGCATGCTGGAACGCCTTTTAATGTTACGTATTATCGATAACTATTGGGTTGATCATTTGACCAGTATGGATAACATGCGTCAGGGAATTGGTTTACAGGCAATCGGTCAGGACCCCTTGCCTCTTTATAAGCGTAAAGGACATGAACTTTTCGAGGGAATGATGGAAGGTATCCGTCACGACCTGGTGCATAATATCTTCAACCTTAATATCACGAAGGGCCCGCCTCCCAAACAGACGGCATCACCGATGGCCAAGGTTGTAAATGCCAGTCGTGGTGGGGATAGCGGCAAGCCCGCTGAGAAGGTTGAAGGGAAGAAAATCGGTAGAAACGACCCCTGTCCCTGCGGCAGCGGCAAGAAATACAAACACTGCTGCGGAAAATCATCGTGACGAATTTGGAAATTGCCAATGTATTCCGGGATATCGCCAGCCTGTTGGAAAAGAAAAAAGAGAACTGGTTTAAAATTCGTGCGTACCGGAAAGTGGCAGAGGAAATCGACAAATTAACGGTTGACTTATCGCGCCTGGCTGATGAGGGGAAATTGAGAGAAATACCCGGCGTGGGTGAGGCAATCGCTAAAAAAATCACCGAAATGCTCAGTACCGGCAAACTCCAGTTTTATGAGAAACTGAAAACGGAAGTCGGGGAGACTGTCAGTGAGCAAGCCCAAAAGTGAAAGTATTTCGCATCAGTTAACCTCGCTCGATGACGAGGCAATTCGACATTTCCGTGAGGCAATTGCTTCGGGAAAGCATTGGTACCTGGGTTTGTTAGAAACGGTCGGGCGGTGGGATTCGCCTGAGGAAATTTATCAGGGGCGTCATTACCGCTATCTTATCGATGGTGCTGCTTTCGATTGGCGGTTGCTGGCAGAACGGCTTTGCGAAGCAGTCGATGGTTTGCTGCCGGAGAAAGAAAAATCCGACTTCTTACTCAGAGGCAAGCCGCCATTAGATATCACTAAAGAGCAATTCCAGGAATTAATCGGTTCGGTCAGGTATCGCCAGTATCTTAATTACTTTTATGGTATCACGGTAGAAGAGGCCATCCTGCTATCGGTGAAAGAAGAGGTACGCAAAGAGTGCCTGATAGCAGCGCTGGTAAAGGAAGAGGATACTACGGCTGAGGCTTTTCTACGGATTTACGGTGATACTCAACCTGTCTTACTGGAGCAGTTCCGTAAAGAGAAACGCTACCGGCGCTCAAGGTCGATTAGTCTCAGCGAATTAAAGGAATTTACCTATTGGCTTTTCCAGTATCGTATCCGGCATAACGATAAATCACGCGTTGCCAGCGATACCAAGAAGGCTCTGGATTGGTTAAACCGTAACGGTTACCCCGGAAGATTCATTATTACCCGACCGCTCGTCGGGAATATCTGATAGGTAAGTGTGAAAGGTTAGTCCTTTCGCCCCAACGTGGCCGTAATCCGCAGACGGAGGTACTTTGCTTCGTAACCGAATTCTTCGAAGCAAATGTAAAGAGAGGTAGAGTGAGGGGCATGCCATTGCAAGTCATTCCAGCGAAGGCTGGAATGCATATCCGTAAATTCTCCCTTCTGTCCCTCATATGGGGGTACACGGGATACGTTACTTTGTAAGTACTATACTTAGGGAAGATAGAAATAGAAAAAACTGATTTGTTATTTCATTTCTCAGTCTAAGGCTTAGCTACATAATTTCTCAAAACCCCGATCGGGTCGATTTTAATCTCTATAATATCGCCGGGCTTCATCGGCCCGATGCCGCTCGGTGTGCCGGTAGCAATGACATCGCCGGGCAAGAGCGTCATCGCGTATGACACGCAACTAACGATTTCAGCCACGGGAAAAATCAGGTTGGCAGTATTACCCTTTTGTTTTAATTCGCCATTGAGATAAGCTGCCAGTGGCATGTTTGAGGGGTTGGCTTCCGTTTCAATACAGGGGCCGATTGGAGCAAAGGTATCAAAACCCTTACTAAGCGTCCACTGTCCGTCGGGTTTTTGCAGATCGCGCGCCGAAACATCGTTGAAACAGGTATAGCCCAAAATATAATCCGGAGCATCCTGTGGAGAGACATGGCTGGCTCTTTTCTTTATTACAATCCCCAGTTCCGCCTCGTAATCGACACGGTGTGACATCCCCGGATAGATGATATCATCCTCAGTCCCGATAACTGCTGTCGGTGGTTTTAAAAAGAGTATCGGTATTTTGGGGTATTCCAATTTAAACTCATCGGCATGACTCCGGTAATTCAATCCCAGGCAGACCACTTTGGACGGGACACAAGGCGCCAGGAGCCTGACATCGCTCAGTTTATATTTTGTTCCTGAATACTTGATAACTTTAAATGGATTCCCTGTAATAGCTTTGATGGTTTCTTTGTCGAGTACACCGTAGCTCGTTTTATTACCAAAAGAGAAACGTATTATCTTCATCACTAATTAGTTTAGCTTTTTCCCTTAACGGGGGCAAATACCGGTTTCTATACCACATCGTTCCCGTCTCGTTGTTCATGGGATGATACTGCAGTGGGAATTTATTCCATTCCCCCATTCTGGCGCAGGCCAGAATCCATAAAACAGACTGGATACCAGTATATTTACTTCGTAAAACTACGTAAAGCATAAATTACTGTGTAGGTACTATAGTATACGACCTTCGCTGGTGTGGAAAGGTAGGTGTGTTTGCTTCATTTACAGAGTGTGTGAAACCCACCACTAAAATGATCGATACTACAGCGTAATTTCTCTTTGTTTAACGCGGCACTTTTCAGCGGTAATAATGGCGCTTATTTCGTTCACAGCAGATTCAATCTGGTCGCGATGATTAACCACGATATAATCAAAATTAGAAATCTGTTTCATTTCATCGTTTGCTGCTTGCAGGCGTATTGCCATCGTTTCTTTGGATTCGGTGTAACGTTGCTTTAGTCGGGTGGCCAGTTCTTCGACTGAAGGCGGCATCAGAAAAATAAATAGTGCCTGAGGCGCTATCGCCTTAATAGTTGCGGCGCCTTGCACATCGACTTTCACCACGACATCATAGCCCTGTTTCAATGCCTGGCGGATCGGTTCTTTCGGCGGGCCGTACCAGTTGCCATAGACATTAGCCGATTCCAGCAACTCGTTATTTTTCAGCAAGTTTTGAAATACCGCTTCACTGACGAAGTGATAATCAACGTTATCTTTTTCATTGTGACGGCGCGGTCTGGTAGTGACCGTGGTAACGAATTTAACATTGACGCAGGATTTTTTAAGGTAGTTGAGGACAGCGTCTTTCCCCACGCCTGACGGGCCGGAGAGCACAATCAATAAGGGCTTTTTTACCGGGTCAGGATTTGTGTCGCACTTGGGTGATTTTTCTCCCATCAGACCCTATTCTTCCTCCGGGGTTACTTTAGGTAAGCCTGTTTGCAGTCTACCGGCAATGGTGTCCGGTGCCAGTGCGGCTAAAATGACATGGCCGCTATCGGCAATAATAACGGCTTTAGTGCGTCTGCCGTTGGTCATATCGATCAACAGTCCTTTGGTTCTGCCGTCTTGAATTGTACGCTTGGTCGGTGCTGAATTGGGGGAGGCAATCGCGATGACGCGGTTCATGGCCAGCATATTATTAAATCCGATATGGACTAATTCAATTCCCATGATTACTCCTCAAAATTGTTTTTATCAGAATCGGCTGCAGATATTAACGACCGGATTTTTATATTGCTAATAATATACTTTTTAGAAACGGGAAACAACTGGTTAAACTATAAGGTTCTTGCTATTTTAAATAACTGATTGATTTCGGTTTTGTGCTCCAAACCATGCCTATATCGCGGTGTTTTTCCCGTAGTACACAGGCAATTGAATTAAATAAATCCTTTTATTTTACCGAAATATTCTATATAATAAAGTTGTTTCGTAGTATTTACGAGATAAAGGATTCAATAGTGCAAGTCATCGCCTGCGTCAAACAGGTACCGGATACAACTCAAGTAAAAATAGACCCGAATACAGGCACGCTTATTAGGGAAGGCGTACCTTTTATTATGAATCCCTTCGATGTCCACGCTCTGGAAGAAGCTCTTCGTCTTAAGGATAAATACGGCTTCCGTGTGGCTGTCATTTCTATGGGACCGCCGAATGCTGTAGTGACTCTGAAAAAAGCATTGGCAGTCGGCGCCGACGAAGCCATTTTACTTAGCGATCGCGCTTTCGGCGGCGCGGATACCCTGGCCACCAGCAAGGTTCTGGCAGAAGCAATCAGGCGTTTGAATGAAAAGGAAGAAGTAGCGCTGGTGATCTGCGGCAAGCAGACTATCGATGGCGATACCGCTCAGGTTGGGCCGGGCATCGCCAGCCGACTGAAATACATACAATTAACACTAGTCGATTATATACAAAACGTTGACCTGAAAACTAAAAAGGTCATTGTCCGGCGTAAATTGGAAGGCCGTCATGAAGTGGTGGAAGCCGTCATGCCGGCGATGATAACGGTGGTGCGGGAAATCAATCATCCGCGTTATCCCACCGTTCCTAAACGTTTGGCCGCGGAAACCGCAGAAGTAGTGGTCTGGGATAACAAAGTATTGAAGCTGGATGAAAATACCATCGGCTTAAAAGGTTCGCCGACACAGGTGCGGCGCATTTTTTCCCCGGAAAGAGCTAAGGGCGAAATTATCGGGGATGGTGTCAATAAACCCGCAGAAACAGCGAATATGCTGGTAGATAAACTGGTGGGGAAAGACATCGTCTCGTTGTGATTAAAAACAGGGACTGGAAATGGCGGAAGAAGAAAAGAAAAAAGTCAGGCGTCCCCTGGGGCACGCGCGTTTAATTCCCGGCAAGTGCATTGCCTGCGGCGCGCGCTGTCAAAGCGAATGCAAGGTTGATGCTGTCGAAATGAACGATAAGGGCGAACCGGTCATCGATTTAAAAAAGTGCACCGGTTGCCGCCGCTGTCTCCGTATTTGTCCCGCCGAAGCTGTCGAAATTTACTTCACGCCGGAAGAACAACAAATTCTGAATGAGCTGGCGAAACAGAAGGAAACCGAGAAACAGACCGCGCCCGTTGCTGAGCCGGTTGATGAAGCACAGGCCAAACTGGCCGCCAAGTTGAAAGAATATAAAGGGGTTTGGGTCTTTGTCGAGCAGAGCGACGGTATTCCCGCCGAAGTCTCTTGGGAATTGCTCGGTGTGGGCGCCGGATTGGCTAAAACCCGTAATGTCGAACTCTGTGCAATCGTTGTCGGAAATAATGTTAAAAATCTATGTCAGGAATCTTTTGCTTACGGCGCGACTAAAGCGTATTTAATTGATTCCGCAACATTTGCGAATTACCGCACGGAACCTTACCAAAAAGCTATTTGTTACCTGATTAATAAATACAAGCCGGAAATTGTCCTCGTAGGGGCGACTGGTCTGGGCAGGGATTTAGCCGGAGCCGTGGCCACTGAGCTAGCCACGGGTTTAACTGCAGATTGCACCGGCTTGACGATTGATGAGAACGGCCTCTTGATGCAGACCCGTCCGGCTTTCGGCGGTAATATCATGGCCACGATCAAAACGGAACGCACACGGCCGCAAATGTCTACGGTCCGTCCGCATGTGATGCCGCTGCCTAAGAAAGACAATGCCTGCAACGGTCAAATTATCGAAGAATCACTGCCGCTTACTGAAAAAGACATTCTTGCGAAAGTGCTGGAAGTGATTGACGACCGTAAAGGCGGGGATATCGATATTGCAGGTGCAGATGTGATTGTTTCCGGCGGACGTGGTATGCAATCTAAAGATAACTTTAAGATTTTAAAAGAACTGGCAGATGAACTGGGTGGAGTGGTCGGCGGTTCCAGAGCGACCATTGAAGCCGGTTGGTTGCCGGTGGAGTGTCAGGTGGGACAGACCGGGAAAACAGTCCGCCCCAAGATATATTTTGCCTGCGGCATCAGCGGAGCTATTCAGCACCTCGTCGGGATGCAGGACTCGGATGTAATTATTGCCATCAACCGCGATGCCTCCGCCCCGATTTTCGAAGTGGCGACTTACGGCATTGTCGGCGACCTTTTCAAGGTCGTACCGGGGATTACGAATCGTGTCCGTGAACTCCGTGCCGCCAAGCGCAATACTCCCAGCTCTGATAATACCAGATGCGAACCGGAGGCGAAGTAGATGGACCCAGTGAGCGGTGTTCTCGGTTACATCCTCTTCTGGGGCTTGACTGCCTTGGCAGCGGGTATTTTCTTTTGGAAGTTGCGCCAGATTATCAGACTGGTTTCCCTCGGACTCGGTGCGGAAAAACCTGTCCGGATGATAAAGAAATCATTCGATGCGGTTGTTCATTTTATCACCCAGACGTGTCAGTTCAAGAATATCCGCAAGCAGGACAGAGCCGGTATCGGTCACCTGTTCATGATGTGGGGGTTCCTGTTCTTTGTCACTTACTACTTCTTTTTCATTATCATTGCCTCCGGCTTCGGCTTGCCGGCGATGGAAAACAACTCCGTCTATGCCGTTTATTGCTGGATTATGGATATCGTGGCGCCGTTTGTCGTTATTGGTGCGCTATGGGGCATTATCCGCCGCTTTTTCTTCCATCCCACCCGATTGGACGGGCAGCGGACATGGGAATCGTTAATTATCCTGATTACCGTACTGCTCCACCCGATTACCCACGTCGGTAAAATTGCCACACAAATCGCAGCGGGCGTTGCGCCGGTCGGACATGGAATCGCGAATCCGCCGCTCAGTAATTGGGTCGCCGGCCTCTTTGCCCATTCCAGTCTGACAAGCATTGAACACTGGCATACATTCTGGTTCTGGAGCCATTGGGCTTTCGTGCTGGTCGTGTTGGCCATCATCGCCTACACACGCTATTTCCACATGTTTGCGGCGGTGGTCAATGACATGATGCGGCCGGAACGCAAAGGTAAGCTCGATCTGATTGATTTGAAAGACCCGAAAACCTTTGGCGTCAACAGGGTAGATAATTTCACACAGCGGCAGTTGTTTGATACCTATGCCTGCGTTGTTTGTGGATACTGTCAGGATGCCTGCCCTGCTAATTTCACTAAGAAGCCGCTGAACCCAAGATTGATTGTGCGGGACGTCAAATCTAATCTCACAACCAACGGCCCCGCATTATTGGCTAAAAAAGAACCCGCATTGTCTTTAATCGGCGGCGGCAAGGAAGGCAGTATCGCGGAGGATGCATTATGGGCTTGCACGACCTGCTACGCCTGTATGGAAGTCTGTCCCGTTTATATCGAGCACGTGCCGAAAATTATCGAGATGCGACGGCATTTAGTACAGATGGAATCTAAATTCCCGCCGGAGCTGCTGAACCTGTTTGAGAATATGGAACAGCGTAGTAATCCCTGGGGCATCGCCCCGTCCGACCGGACTAAGTGGATGGCTGATCTGAATGTCAAGCCGTTTGAAGCCGGGAAAACTGAATACCTGTTCTATGTTGGTTGTTTTGGTTCGTTTGATGCTCGTGCCAAGCAGGTAACGGTCGCCATAACAAAGATACTGGATGCGGCCGGTGTGTCCTGGGGCATTCTCGGTAAAGATGAAAAATGTTGCGGCGACAGCCTGCGGCGGCTGGGTAATGAATACGTATTCGACCGCATGGCGCGGGAAAATATCAAACAATATCAGGATAAAGGAGTCACTAAGATTATCACCGAGTGTCCGCATTGCTTCACCGTATTAAAGAACGATTATCCGCAGTACGGTGCTAAATTTGAGGTCATTCACCATACCGAATTAATCCAGCAGTTACTGAAAGACGGCAAATTGAAGCTGGACGGTAAGGTTGATTTAGGTAAAATGGTCATTCATGACTCCTGTTACCTGGGACGTCACAACAATATCTACGAAGCTCCCCGCGCGGACGTGGTGGCGGCTACCGGCAAATCCCCCTTGGAAATGGACCGGAATCACAAGCGCGGCTTCTGCTGTGGCGCCGGCGGCGGACGGATGTGGCTGGAAGAAAGCCTTGGCAAGCGTATTAACATCGAACGTACAGAAGAAGCGCTGAAAAGCGACCCGAAGACTATCTGCGTTGCCTGTCCTTACTGTATGACTATGTTTGAAGACGGGCTTAAAGATAAAGCTGCTGATGGCAAAGTTCAGGTGCTGGATGTCGCGGAGATTGTAGCGAAAGCTCTGAAATAAGCGGATATGCGCATGTCCACATATAAATTAATGGCGGTGAGATTCAATCACCGCCATTTGTTTTTATAAATGCTGCCTTGCCTTAATATGCCAAATGCTATAATCTATCTGTGTGAAGAAGGACTTTGAAGTCATCGAGCACACGGCTGATATCGGTATTGCCGCTTACGGAGCCGATCTAAAAAAAGTATTTACCAATACGGCACGCGGACTTTTCAATCTCATCGCCGAGCTTGACACGGTTTCAGAAAAGAACATTTATCATATCCGGGTGAATGCCCCCGACCGCGAAGCCTTACTGGTCAATTGGCTCAACGAATTAATAAACCGGTACGAGGCAAAGGAAATACTTTTTCACCGGTTTACCATAAACACCCTTACCAATACCGAACTCAAAGCTACCGGCTATGGTGAAAAAATCGACCTTGCAAAACACGAATTGAAAACCCAGGTTAAGGCAGCTAACTACCACATGCTTAAAATTGAGCAAAATAAAGATGGATGGGAAACACAGGTTATTTTTGACGTATAGGTTCTTTTTGTCATTCAGTGCTTAACACGAAGTCTATTTAAGTTACGGGATTCCCGTACATTTACTTCATAAAATGCATATAGTATTTATAGCTGCGGCCTCCAAACTTCGCGACAATGGTAGGGGGTTGGGGAGAAGAGCAATTATTAGGGGTATGATGATGTCAGCGCCATGGGCAGGGGTACTTAATAGAATAGACGATTACCGCTGGGAGATTCCAACCAGTTATAAGTCGGGGATGAGAGTTCCCGGTCTTATCTATTCCAGCGAATCGCTATTAAGTCACATTTGGGAAGAAAACGCTTTCGAACAGGTAGCAAATGTCGCTTTTCTGCCGGGCATTGTCGGACATTCGCTGGCGATGCCGGATATCCATTGGGGCTACGGCTTTCCCATCGGTGGCGTTGTGGCCATGAGACTGGATGACGGCGTGGTTTCGCCCGGCGGCGTGGGTTTTGACATTAACTGCGGTGTGCGAGTGATGCGGACTAACCTGACTGAAGATGAAGTAAGGCCGAAAATCGACCGCATCACCAACGAAATCTTTCACAATGTCCCCTCCGGTCTTGGCACAAAAGGTAAATTAAAAGTCAGCGATAGAGAGTTGACCGAGGTGATGATCAAAGGCAGTAAGTGGGCGGTGGAACGAGGTTATGGTGAGCCCGATGACGTGAAAACCACCGAGGAATCAGGTTGTATTAAAGGAGCCGACCCCGAGAAAGTCAGCAGTCACGCCAGGGAACGGGGCATTCCTCAGTTAGGCACGTTAGGCAGCGGCAACCATTTCCTGGAAATACAACGGGTTGATGAAATCTATGATGCCGATGTTGCCACCGTGATGGGAATTCAGGATATCGGTCAGGTGCTGGTCATGGTGCATAGCGGCAGTCGCGGCTTCGGTCACCAGATATGCACCGATTACATTGCGACTCTGGGGCAGGCAGTGAGAAAGTACGGCTTTAATTTACCCGACCGCCAACTGGCCTGCGCACCGGTGAAATCACCGGAAGGCCAGGCGTATCTCAGCGCAATGGCTTGCGCGGCCAACTACGCCTGGACAAATCGTCAGTGTATGGCGCATTGGGTCAGGGAATCGTTCATGAAAGCATTAGACAAAAGCCCGCGGGATGTCGGTTTAGAGCAAATCTGGGACGTGGCGCATAATATTGCTAAGATCGAGGAGCATACGGTCGACGGTAAAAAGATAAAACTTTGTGTTCATCGCAAAGGCGCGACGCGAGCTTTCCCGGCGGGTCATCCGGATTTACCGGATATTTATCAAAAAACAGGCCAACCTGTGCTTATTCCCGGCGATATGGGACGATATTCTTATATCGCGGTTGGGACTGAAACCGCCATGAAAGAAACCTTCGGCTCAACCTGTCATGGCGCAGGCCGGTTGCAAAGTCGTAGCGCCGCCAGGAAAGGCGTCAGAGGCATTGATGTGGTACAGGCATTAGCAGTAAAAGGCATCACTGTGAAAACCGCCAGCATTAGCGAGCTGCCGGAAGAGGCTTCTTCAGCCTACAAAGACGTGAATGAAGTTGTCGATGTAACACAACGGGCAGGCATTTCGCAGAAAATCGTGAGAGCCACACCTATCGGCGTGATTAAAGGGTAGGCGATAAACTATAATAAGAGCTATACCGTTTTTAACTGTCGGCTTAAGGAGTAAAACATCCATGAGTGAAAACATACTCGAGACTATCGGTAATACTCCACTTGTCAGGATAAATAAACTTAATCCTAACAAAAATGTCACCATCTATGCCAAGCTCGAAGGCTTTAATCCCAGCGGGAGTATCAAAGACAGGATTGCGCTAAGCATGATTCAACAAGCGGAAATTGAAGGCAAATTAACGAAAGGGAAAACAATTTTGGAGCCTACATCCGGAAATACCGGGGTAGCTCTCGCCATGATCGGCACATTAAAGGGATACGACGTTGAAATTGTGATGAGTGATGCCGTATCGGTGGAAAGAAGGCAAATGATAAAAGCATTCGGCGCTAAAGTTACGCTGACAGAGGGTAAATCAGGCACCGACGGCGCCATCAGGAAAGCACGTGAACTGGTAAAAGCAAACCCTGAGAAGTATTTTATGCCGGACCAATTTTCCAATGAATATAATAAAATTGCGCATTATAGGACAACCGGCGAAGAGATCTGGAAGCAGACCAAGGGGAAAATCGACTATTTTGTTTCATCGCTGGGCACATCCGGCACGATCATGGGAGTAAGTAAAGTATTAAAAGAACACAATCCTAAAATCAAGATAGTCTGCGCACATCCGGTCAAAGGACATTATATTCAAGGCCTAAAAAACATGGAAGAGGCTATCGTTCCGGCAATATACGATCCCTCGCAGATCGATATCACCATCATGGTCGAGACCGAGGTGGCATACGAAATGACCAGACAAATTATTTGCCAGGAAGGGATTTTCGTGGGTATGAGCAGCGGTGCAGCGATGTATGCAGCCGTGGAAATCGCCAAGCAGATAAAATCCGGAACGATCGTAGTAATATTGCCGGACCGGGGAGAGAAATATTTAAGCACAAAATTATTCAAGGACTGAGAGGGAACGCAAATCCACTCTAATTACAGTTTCTCTTCGTACCCGCATTTAGTGCAAACACGGTAAAGCGCGGTCACAAAGGTTTTTGAAGCCGGACCAGGATTCTCTTTTCTAACGACTGTACGCCAGGCGCTTTTTCCACATACCGGACATTTCATGATAAAGAACTCCCTTTTCCTGTAGTTATCAGGCAGGCAGGCGATACGAATCTCTATTTTCATTATATACTTTTTTACTATGACAGCCTTACTTATCCGATTCGAATACAAATAGTATTTAATACCGGTCTGCAGTGTACGTTTCTCATTAAAAAACATGTCAGGCTGCTTGATTTTGTCGGAAATATAGGCTACACTTAGCCTTTCTCGATAATGAACACACCATGAATTAAAATGGTATTTATTTAGTTTGTGGTGTCGAGTAAAATTGTAACTTGACAAAATATTAAAGTTGAGATTATAATCTAGCTATTATTATAATCGCGGTGTATTGTGCCGAGGAGATAAAAACCGGAATTTCAATAACCATTCATTTTAAAGATACCTGTGGTTAGGACCCTCACTCAAAGGAGGTAGGGGTATTGACTTAACGAAATTAAGAGTGAAAAACTAAAATGGAAAAAACAAAAGGAGGAATAACTTAATACAAATGCAAAAGAAAATTATGTGGTTGGGTTTGTGTGTCCTGTTGGTGGCGGCTACGATCCTTTCTTCTTGTTCAACAACAACGGCGCCGACAACTGTGACCTCGACCGCGACAACGACCGCGACAACGACCGCGACGACAACCGCGACAACGACAGCGACGACAACCGCGACAACGATAACAGCAACAGCCTCAAACGTGCCGCAATATGGTGGCACCTTCACCTACTATGGTGAGTTTTCCAACGGCCCCGTACCGAGTTGGGATGATGTTACCACCGGCGGTATTGCCGACACAATGTGGAACAACCCCTACGCTGAGTCTCTATTGAAGGGAGACATCGATAAATATGGACCCAGAGGTGACAATACATTCAATTTCCAACATAGTCTGGCAAGCCAATTCCAGTCGTACTACGGCGGTGAACTGGCATCATCCTGGGAACTCACGTCCAACCCATTAGGTGTGGTCTATCATCTGAAAAAGGGCATTATGTTCACTGGTAATACCAATATAGGTATGGCGCCCAGAGAACTAACTGCCTCTGATGTCGTCTATCATATTCAGCGGAATATGACCAGTTCAGTCCTGGCAGGATTATACAGTTCTTACGTTAAATCTGTAACTGCTACAGATGCATACACCGTGACTGAAGTATGGTCCGGCTTCTTCTCCCAGTGGGAAAGCCCGATCGGTCTGGACGGCGGCGTGCAGGCTATGATTATACCTAAAGAAGTAGTGAACGCACCGAACGGTGGCGCTACGAACTGGAAAAATCAGTGCGGCACAGGCCCCTGGATACTGACAGATTTCGTTCAAGATTCTTATGCAAGCTATACCAGAAACAATAATTATTGGGGAACCTGCACCATCAACGGCAAGACCTATCAAGAGCCATTTATTCAAAATCTCGACTATCCTATTATCGAAGATGAATCTACTGAGATAGCGGCTCTAAGGACCGGCAAGATTGATATGTCGCCCCAAGTTCCTCTAGCTTATCAGGCATCTCTGGCGAAAACATCTCCTGATATGGTAATGAATACTTGGGCAACCTGCAGGGTCGATATGTTAAGGTTCAATTTGATGGACAGCTCAACCTCGGTTTTCAAAAACGTAGCAGTTCGGCGTGCGATAATGGTTGCTACCGACCTGAACACTATTGCTAAGACCGTTTATTCTGGTGGTGAAGCATTCGGCTTCCCGTTCGCTTCTGGAACTCCGGCATTTACTCCCATCAACCAACTTCCGGCGGCGGACCAGTTACTCTATACCTACGATCCAGTTAAAGCTAAGCAAATGCTTTCCGATGCGGGATATCCCAATGGCTTTACCGTTGAAGTCACGATTAATACGGCAAACACCACTTGGAAAGACACGGCAGAGTTACTGGTAAATGAGTGGGCGAAGGCCGGAGTTACGCTGACTATCAACCAACTGGATGATACTGCCTTTACAGCCGCAAATGACAAAGTCACGTATGCTGATTCTGAGATGGGTATATACTCGACCGACGATGCATGGGCGGTGCTGTATTCTTGCCGAACCGGGAACGAAGGTGTTTCAGTTAACGACCCGGTTTACAACAAGATGTTTGATGATGGACAGCAAATATCAGATGTTACACAGCTGGTCGCTGCGCAAAAGGCCATGGGCCTGTACATCATCGACAATGTCTACGAAATCGGTTTCGCAAATCCCAATGAATTGAACTGCTATTGGCCGTGGGTAAAGAACTACTACGGTGAGGTTACCGCTGGTAACTATGGTGATATCACGGCGTTTGCGAAAGAGATATGGATTGACCAGAACCTGAAAGCAAAATTAGGGTATTAGTCAATAACCATTATCGAAAGTTAAAACAAATAAATAGAAATTAGTTAAAAGAGACTTAAAGAGGGGCGAAAGCCCCTCTTTAAGTCTCATCTATAATAAATAAAAATATCATGCATATTAGCTACCTTCCGTTGTCATGTAAGGAGCGCCACGATGAATCAAATAAAGATTGACCCCGAACGTACGTTGGGGGAAATAGACCGTAATATATTCGGCGGGTTCGCAGAGCATTTGGGACGTTGTATATATCGTGGCATTTACGAACCGGATTCACCATTAGCAGATGAGAATGGAATAAGGACTGATGTACTTGCATCCTTACGTAGACTAGGTATGCCGTTGATACGGTACCCGGGAGGTAATTTTGTATCAGGTTATCGCTGGAGAGACGGAGTGGGTCCCAGAAAAGAACGTCCCGCCCGGCTCGATTTAGCCTGGAATGCGATAGATAATAATCAATTTGGAACGAATGAATTCATTGCTTTTTGCCGTAAATTAAATACCGAGCCATATTTCGCAGTCAATTGCGGCGACGGTAATATGAGAGAAGCACGGGATTGGGTGGAATATTGTAATGGCACGCAAGACACTGCTTTAGTGAATCTACGTAAACAACACGGTTTCCCGGAACCTCATCGGGTAAAATATTGGGGTGTAGGTAATGAGGTGGACGGACACTGGCAAATAGGCGCAAAAACCGCCACGGAATATGCCAGGGTTTTTACTGAGTTTGCTAAGGTAATGAAATGGACCGACCCCGAAATAAAATTAGTAGCATCAGCCGTATCTCACTGGGAAGGTCAAATAGTAGAACGGACGCAACTTCTATTGGAACAGGCCGGTAATCTTATCGATTACCTGTCACTACACTGGTACGTTGGAAATTGGAACAATAATTTCGCGGAATACATGACAATTTCCGAGTTGCTGGAAGAGCGATTACAGGCCTATGAAGGGTTGATTCGTGCCCTTTGCCTGGAAAAAAAGATTAATCATTCAATCCCGATTGCGGTGGATGAATGGAATGTCTGGTATCGCACTCGTGCCAAAGAAGATGGCGGCCCCACGCGGAACAAATTGGAAGAAACTTATAATCTGGAAGATGCTTTGGTGACGGCGATGAATTTTAATGCATTCATTCGTCACGCAAAGTCAGTAAAAATGGCGAATATAGCTCAGATTGTGAATGTGATTGCTCCTGTTTTCACTAAAAAAGATGACCTGGTATTACAGACGATTTTCTATCCTTTTGAACTTTATAGCTCTACTTGCGGACAGACTGCCCTGGATGTAAATTGGCAGGGAGAGACCTTTAACGGTGGAAAATATTCCGCCGTCCCGATTCTGGATATTTCCGCTACATTGAAAAAAACAGGGAAGCAGATGGTTTTATATGTCGTCAACCGGAGTCCGGAGAAAACTATTGAAACCAGGATTGATTTAACTGCAGGTCGCTTTACCGGAAAAAGTCGGGCTATTACGATAAACGGTCCTAATGTTAAAGCCGAAAATACATTTGAAAAGAAAGACCTGGTCAAGTCCAGCGAACGAAAGTTCGATGTTGATGGCAAGTCTATGACATATGAATTCGAACCCCATTCAGTGACTGCATTAGTTTATACAATTTCATAATTAATTAATTTTATTAAATCGGATGAGCTTGCTTTTTATTGGATTAATTCGAATTATTTGACAACGTTTTGTGTCTTGGTTATATTGAATAAATCATTAAGGGAGGTTTACATGAACGCAATTGAACTTTTCAATCTAAAAGGCCGGAAGGCTATTGTGACCGGTGCTGGACAAGGGATCGGGCGGGTACTCGCAATTTCGTTGGCGCAGGCCGGTTGTGATATAGCAATCCTGGAATTAAATCTGGAAAAAGCCCATAGTGTTGTCGAGGAAATAAAAAAGACAGGCAGGAAAGCAGTTGCGATTAAACTCGACGTGACTAAAAAAGCAGAAGCTGAAAAGGCGTTCAGCCTTGCCGCGGAACAATTGGGTGGATTGGACATTGTTGTTAATAACGCCGGTGTGTGTATCCACGAGGCGGCGGAAGATACACCCGAAGAGCATTTAAACTTCGTGGTAGATACGAACTTAAAAGGGGTATTTTACTGTTGCCAGGCTGCCTCTAAAATAATGATCCCGAAGAAAAAAGGGAATATCATTAACATTGCCTCAATGTCTGGTACTGTGGCCAATTTCCCACAAAAGCAGGCACATTATAACGCTTCCAAAGCGGGAGTAATACTGTTAACTAAATGTCTGGCGATAGAATGGGCGGAGTATGGCATTAGAATTAACTCAATCAGTCCCGGCTATACCCGCACAGAGATGACGGCGATGGCTGACCCGGCAATGATAGCCAAATGGGAATCCCTGGTACCAATGAGACGTATGGCTGACCCGCAGGAACTCGCCGGTGCAGCGATTTACCTGGCCTCCGATGCCTCGTCTTACACAACCGGTAGCGATATCCTCGTAGATGGCGGATACACTGCTTTTTAAACGATGACTGAATTATTGAGGGATTATCAGATAAGGAGAGAATCGCGAAAGCTCCGGTATTAAAAACAACCAATCATCTCTTTTTCACAGGGTGAGATTAAGAGGGAGTTTGCCATTAAGGAATTAAGGAAACTCAGTTTTTAGTAATAACAAAGAAAGGCATTGCGAACCAGATTTTCCGCAATGCCTTTTCTCTATGTAAGTGAACAGGGTATCACTTATTTTATATTAGCTTCAATCCTTTTTAAGTTGGCCAAGCCGCTGACGGCCAGTTCTTCGCCCGTTTCTGCGAACTTTCTCCAGATGGCAGCCAGCCGGTTGATTTCTTCAAAACCAGGGTCGAAAGACTCGATGGTGACAATTCCTTCATAACCTATTTTTTTCAGCGCGATGAAGAATTCCTTCCAAGGTACCATCCCGGTACCGGGGATGCCGCGGTTGTTCTCGCAAACGTGAACATAGGCCAGATATTCTTTGCCGCAGGTCTCGACGGCGCTTGTAAAATTCAACTCTTCCCGAATCATATGAAAAGAATCAAGATGTACCTTGATATTACCGGTACCTACTTCCTTGCAGTACCTGACCGCATCCTCGGCAATATTTAAAAAATGAGATTCAAAGCGATTCACCGGTTCTACCGCCAGTGTGATATCACTGGCTTGTTTTGCATAGGCTCCTACTTCTCTCATTCCCTCGATAGAGTATTTCCATTCATCTGCCGTCCTCGGTTTGCCGCTGATATAACCCCAGCCTGCATAGATGACACCGCCCAATAACTTCGAATCTATTTCAAGGTTGATATCGATCAGAGCCTTTAACTTGTTGATACCTTTTCTTCTTACTGCCGGGTCGGCGTCGATAAGGTTGCAGGTTTTGGGCATGCCGATTGTCGTTACGATTTCAATGCCTACATCTATAGCGGTTTTTCTTACTGCCTTAACCGGAAATTTCTCGGCATTAGTTAAACTGATATCAATCACTTAGAATCCGAGAGATTTCGCTTTCTCGATGATAGGGAGCCCGTTTTTACTAAAATCCTCCGACCAGATTTGAGAAGAGACGCCATATTTAAACATATTATCCCCTTTTCAAGCTGTTAGTTATACTATGATGATTTCAATTCCCATAGTTTTGCAGGCATTGGTAATAATCTGCGAGTAATCGCCGTGAATAAGGCTGGCATGATGCACGAATCCTTCATCTATCAATGTGTTGTATAGCTTATCCAGATCGGGCACTTTGACCCAGCTCCATGCCCCTCTGTTTATCTGCGTGGATTCAATTATCTTCCCCCTGGTAATGAGCATTTTAAATTTACCGCCGTATTCTTGAAGACGACATAAAGTTACTTCTCCCGGTTTAAGTTGAAACTCGCCAGTGCCCATGGAGTTGGCGATACCTAAAGACGGACCGAGAATACTAGGGTAGCTGATGTCCGGCTTACTCACTTTACATGCCAGGGATAGCGGAGCGTTCCCGCAATGCCATGCCAGGAGAGTATTCTTTAATTCTTGATGTTGTATCGTCCAATCGATAAAATGAGGTGCTACTCTAGACAATGACGCCCGGTACTGGACAAGCATCGTCAAGGCACCGTAGATATCCACCTCGCATGACGCCATGATACCGGTATCAGTCAGTCTTCCCATGACATAGCATGGCGATATGTTGTAGGCTGTCTGGATTGCCGTCCAGCACTGGATGCCGATGGCGGATAACCTCTTCTCACTAACGAATTGCTTCAGCGCGTATTCCAGACGTCCGAATTTCTCGATAGTCTCCGGTTTCAATGCTGACAGGTTTATCTCCCCCTTCATTTCCTTGAGTAATTTTCGTCAACTCAGGGGAGCCTTTTTTCAGATTATCGGCACATAGCAGGATATCTGCCAATCCGGTCGGGACGACCCTTTGGCGAAACTGTTTTATCATGGCATCTTCGTTATACATGCAGGTTTCAAACAGTTCAGGGCGAGGGCCTACTACGCCGATGTTGGCTCAGAGAAATCCATTAACCACAGAGCACGTACCCATATAATCCGAAATAGACTTCTGAAACTTTTTTTCTTCGGGAAATACAATACCTGCAAAAACAAAGGGAATCCCCCTGCGATGGAGTCCTGAAGAAATTGATAGAGTTCCGCAGAATGAATCTGAACCACGCAGTCCGTCGGCTGAAATCGGGCCTTCCCTAGTGCCGAAGAGTAATACGGGGAGTTCCCGAAAAGCTGTGGCTACTGCCAACGCGGCGATTTCATTACCGAAAGTCATCGCGCCGATGATGAGACCATCGATGCCTTTTTCCCGAAAGAAGCGAATGACTTTCTCTGCTTCCTCGTCATTCCGCACAAATCCCCGGTCAGTAAGAGATTCATCCGGAACGATGATTTCCAAGTCGGGGATTCCGGAGAAGACTTTCAGACATCTTTTACGCATTTGAGCCGCCCAGTCTTCATTAAAAGGTACACGATGAGCGGGCACAAAACCTAATTTTATATTTTTCAAATTTTACGCTCCTTTAGATAACAGTCTTAAGGGGATAGGCAGATGAAAATTCAAAAATAAAATTGAACTGTAAATTCAGGATATTTTCACACTTATTATAGGTAGAGTATAAATGACTGTCAAAAAATGCACTCAACCGGCAGAATATTGATACGATGCCTCTTTGAGTTATAATTGAAAAAACTATATGAATTGAAAAGTGAAACCCCTATAATGATAGATGAATAAATATCAGGAGATCTGGTCATGGCAAAGATTGTACTTATTGGTGCGGGCAGTCATGTTTTCTCGAGGCATCTAATTACGGATATCATATCTTATCCCGGACTCAGAGATAGTACGATAATGCTGATGGACATTGCCCAGGAGCCACTAGACCTCGTCGCTACTTTTGCGCGAAAAATCGTAAAACAACACGACTTTAATACTAAAATTGAGGCAACTACAAACCGCCGTGAAGCGCTGGATGGCGCAGACTACGTAATCATTACAATCCAGGTTGGAGGATCAAAGACACTAAAGACTGACAGAGAAATAATATTAAAGCACGGCGTCGACCAGAGTGTGGGCGATACTCTCGGCCCGGGAGGAGTATTTTACGGAGCGCGACACGTCCCGGTAATCTTAGACATCTGCCATGATATGGAAGAACTCTGTCCGGACGCATGGCTGTTAAACTATACGAACCCAATGGCTATTATCTCGTGGGCGGTAAGCGATTACACCCGTATCAAGAATGTAGGTCTATGTCATAGCGTACAGAGTACATCGTCTAATTTAGCTAAATATATGGGTGTCCCCTATAACGAGATTTCTTATTGGGTGGCAGGAATCAATCATATGGCATGGTTTCTGGAACTGAAATGGCGTGGTAAGGATGCTTACCCGCTGCTGAAGGAAAAGTTAAAAAATCCTGCGATTTATTCCGGACCTGATGCACACTGGGCCGGGCCGGATGTTGTTCGGGCTGAAATCTTCAAGGCATTCGGTTATTTCGTCACCGAATCGAGCGTACACATGTCGGAATATGTGCCTTATTTCAGGAAGAGCCCGGAGTTATATGAAAAATACAAGCTAAAGTATCTTTTCACTCAGGAATGGATGCAAAAGATAAGGGATGAAGATACAGAATTTAAACGTCTGCTTAGCTCTGACGAGGAGCTACCCATCAACCATAGCGGTGAGTACGGTTCAATCATCATCAATGCTATGGAAACAGGCATTCCTGCAAGAATCAATGGAAACGTTAAGAACAGTGGACTGATAACTAATTTATTGGAGGGAAGCTGTGTTGAGGTTCCGTGTTTGGTGGACAAACACGGTATCAGTCCTTGCTATATCGGCGATTTACCATCCCAATGCGCCGCCCTTAACCGGACGAATATCAATGTTCAAGAACTGGCAGTGCAGGGTATTGTTGAAAAAGATAAAATCAAAATCTTTCATTCGATTCTACTCGACCCGTTAACCAGTGTCCGGCTAACCATCGATGAAATTCGGCAGATGGTCGATGAACTTTTTCAGGTCGATGCAAAATATATGAATGGTTTTAAATAGATTTCAAATAGAATTTGATATGTTGGAAACAGATGATTAATCAAAAAAACAGGAGAACTGGATGAACAGGTTTCAAAAAGAAAATGGCACATTGAGCTGGCGAAAAAACCATGAGATTCTACTAATTCAACCATGGGGGAAAGACAGTTTTAGAGTACGGTCGACATTATCCCCGGAAATTTTAGATACACCTTGGGCTTTACTCCAACCGGCAGTTGTAAAACCGTGTATAGAAATAAAGGATAGCGGCGCGCTGATACAGAATGGGAAGATAACCGCGAAAATTTCCCCGAACGGCGCAATCGGTTTTTACAGGAGCGCGGATGACTCAGTATTATTTGAAGAGATATATCCCCGCCACGGCGCGGATCCCTATCCCGCGCGTTGTTTCAAGCCTCAAAGCAGCGATCTGTCGTGTCTGGAAGCGAGTTTCAAGGCCTACGCGGGTGAACGTTTTTACGGATTAGGGCAACACCAGCACGGTTTCCTCGACCAAAAGGGATGTATAGTCGAGCTTTTTCAGCGGAATACTGAAGTCAGTATTCCATTTTTATTGTCGAGTCGTGGCTATGGTTTCCTCTGGAATAATCCGGCAGTCGGCCAGGTGGAATTGGGCATGAATCAGACGCGGTGGACGGCGGAAGCTGCCCGTCAATTTGATTATCTCGTCATTTGCGGAGATTCTCCGGCGGAAATCATGAGCCGGTATGCGGATGCCACCGGTCATGTCCCGATGATGCCGGCCTGGGCGGAGGGTTTCTGGCAGTGCAAACTTCGCTATAAAACCCAGGACGAATTATTGAGCATAGCCCGCGAGTACAAGAAACGCAAACTGCCTTTGTCTGTCATCGTGGCCGATTTCTTCCATTGGACTTTACAGGGAGAGTGGAAATTCGACCCGGATTGTTGGCCGGACCCCGATGCCATGGTTCGTGAACTGGATAAAATGAATGTCAAATTAATGGTCTCAATTTGGCCGACAGTGAATGAAAATAGCATCAATTTTAAAGAGATGAAGGACAACGGTTGGCTGGTAACGACCAAAGGCGGCGGTTCTGCCACGCGTCCCTTTTTTGATAACAAACCCAGCGGCCCGATTTTTACGTACTTCTACGACCCGACTAATCCGGCAGCCCGCCGGTTCGTGTGGGAGAAGGTACGTGACAATTATTACCGCAAAGGTATTAAGGTCTGGTGGTTGGATGCGTGTGAGCCGGAACTAACCGAAGAAAACGAACCGAGTAACCTGCGTTATCATCTCGGTACCGGTCAGGAAGTAGGATGTATATATCCCTTTGTGAATCAGCAGGCATTCTTTGAAGGTATGAAAGAAGAAAAAGAAACCGAATATATGATGCTTTGCCGTTCCGCTTGGGCTGGCAGTCAGAGATTCGGCGCGGCCGTCTGGTCGGGAGATATTCTGTCCACTTTCGAGGCGCTGCGGAATCAGGTAAGAGCTGGCCTGAATATCGGTTTGAGCGGTATTCCATGGTGGACGACGGATATCGGCGGTTTCTACGGCGGCAATATCAATACCCCGTATTTTAAGGAACTGATTGTGCGATGGTTCCAGTTCGGTGTTTTCTGTCCGCTTTTCCGTCTGCATGGTTTCCGTGAACCACGCACTCCGGCCGGAGATATGCTAACCAATGAAAGCACCGGCGCTGCCAACGAAGTGTGGTCTTTTGGAGACAGAGACTACGCCATTATTAAGGAAATTCTCTTCATGCGTCAGAGGCTGCTCCCATATGTTAATAAACAAATGCAATTGGCGCATGAGAAGGGCACGCCGCCGATGCGTCCGTTGTTCTTTGATTTCCCTGAAGACGAAACCTGCTCATCCGTAGATGATGAGTTTATGTTCGGTCCCGATATCCTGGTGGCTCCGGTGCTGGATTACAAAGCCAGAACACGCACCGTATATCTTCCGGCAGGGACAAGCTGGACTGACGCCTGGACAGAGGAGAAGATCAAAGGCGGACAACAGATTAAGGCAGACGCGCCGCTGGAACGGATACCCGTTTATCTTCGGGGAAACAGTCGCTTGCCGATAAAATCTGGTAAATAGATATTTTCAATAAAGAAATGATTTGAGATTTGAGTTACGCATATTATAAGATAACAATAGCATTACGTTAGAGGAGCATTAGAGATGACAATTACAAGCCTTCGTTACCAGGCAATACGTCGTTCCGAAGAAGAACTCGTTAAACATTTATACTCGTTTAAACTGACGCCCAAATTCTCGGCGGGAGTCTGGTTTTTTTCACCATCCAGTTCCCGGTTCCGCGCAGCTTACGGTAAGGATTTAACCATATCCGAAAGGCTGGAAATTGCGGCGACACTCGCTGATTACGGGCTCAAAGGGATGGAGGCGCATTACCCCAATGAAATAAATGAGGATAACGCGCATATCTGGCAGAAATTTGAAAAAGAATCCGGAATCAAGCTCATCGCAATTTGTCCGTTACTATTCCGAGACCCGACATTTGAATTCGGGTCGTTATCCAGCCCGATTAAAGAAAAACGGAAAGAAGCCATCGAGTTGACCAAACGGGCTTTACAACTGAATAAGGTAATGAAAACAGAGTTTGCCATTTGTTGGCCGGGTATCGATGGCTATGAAAACGGCTTCGGGATTGATTTTCCGGCAATGAGAGCGAGATTCGTCGAGGGCATGGCAGAAGCTATGGATGCCGTGCCGGGCGTGCGGTTAGCCTTCGAACCCAAGCCGTATGAACCGCGCGGACACATAGTTTTCGGCACAACCGCGGAAGGTATTTTGATGTGTCACCAGTTGGAAGCACTATTAAAGAACCCGGAGAACCGTAAAATTATAGATAGCGGTGAAACTCTGGTTGGGCTGAATCCGGAGATAGGCCATGTGCTGATGGCCTACGAAGACCTGCCTTCTGCTTACAGTTGGCCGCTTTCTGAGGGCCGTCTGGCACATATCCATCTGAACAGCCAGCCCCTGGGAAACTACGACCAGGATATGAACGTAGGGGCAATATCCATCGAGGCTTTCGATGCTTTCATGTATGTCCTGAAAATGCATGGCTATCAGAACTGGTTCGGCATCGATATCAATCCGGAAAGAATGCCGGTAGAAACAGCAATTAAAATCAATATAGATGCCGTAAAGGCTTCAATCGACCGTATCAATGAACTTGACCATGCATCGATAGCCTACGCGGTAAACCATCCCGATAAAGCACGCGGATGGATTGAGGCTTATCTGGTTCGGGCGCGGGCAAAGTACCCGGAAAAATTACATCCGCTACCGCCGCTGAAATAATACAAAATATCCGGACTTATTGACTATGATAATAGAATCGCCAGACATAGCGCAGCACAATAGCTCGTGTGTCTAGCGATTTTTATTTGAGGTCAGGCCGCGTCGACTGCGCATATTGTGGCTGTGAACATGTTCGCCTTTCTTGATAGGCAGAGTGGCTTCACCGATAGGTTGTCCGTATTTAGTCACAGCTGCGCCTTTAGCGATATCCCTTAAGGCAAATTTATGCAGAAATGGCACATCGTCACGCAGCGTCACTTTTCCTGCGCGGCTTCCGATAATGACTCTGACTGGGCTACCTGAGGTTAATTGTTTCACCGCAGTCGCGACGTTATCGGCTCCGTTAATGACAATAGCTGACGTTTTCTCAGATTGCATATTCACTCCGTCTATAGTTGCGTCTGCGTTTGCCAGACACAGAATTGATTTTCGCCCAGTATTTCAGTCTTTGTTTTTTGTCCGGCGCAGACTTGCAGAATCTTGGCGTATATACGTTCGCCGACCTGCTCGATAGTCTCGGTGCCTTCCAGAATCGTGCCGGCGTTCATGTCCAGGTCATCTTTCATTTTACGGTACCCCGGTGTGTTCGAGATAATCTTGATAACAGGAATAATACCGTTACCGAGCGGCGTCCCCATGCCCGTCGTAAAAACCATCACCTGACATCCGCTGGCAACCAGCCCGGAAACTGAGGTTAAATCAAACCCGGGACTGTCCATAAATACCGGTCCTTTTTCCGTGGGTATCTCGCCGAATTCCATGACCTGTACCAGCGGACGTGTACCGATTTTCCGGGCACAGCCTAGGGATTTCTCCTCAATTGTTGTGAGCCCGGCTAAAATATTACCGCGTGACGGTTGCCCGTTGCTCAAGTCGGCGCCGTACATTTTGATATGTTTTTCAAAACGGTGTACCATCTGCAATAGTCGTTTTCCGGTCGCCTTATCTCGGGTATTGGCGGCGGCAATCATCTCCGCACCGACGAATTCATCGGTCTCACTGATAATTGCCGAGCCTCCGGCGTCGACTATCTTATCTACTGCGCTGCCGAGAGCCACGTTGGCGGACAATCCAGAAGCGGGGTCGGAGCCGCCGCATTCCACTGCCAAAACAAGGTCGGATATCGCCGCCGGCTCGCGGGGGATATCATTTACTTTCTCCACCAGCTTACGCGCCAGAGCAATGCCTTTTTTCAGGGTCTTGAGAGTGCCGCCTGTCTGCTGGATGCTGAGGTATTCCACCGGTTTACCGAATTTCTTGATCCCGGCGGCCGCCTGTTCCGCGGAAATGGATTCACAACCCAGTCCAACGACGAGGGTCGCCGCTACATTCGGATTGCCGGCAGTATTGACAAGAGTACGTGTAAATAATGCAAGGTCTCCGGCCAGCAGCCCGCAGCCGGTGTTATTGGCAATGCTGATCGTGCCCGGCACAGCATTGCTGATTTTTTGAGCAACAATGTTGCTGCAGGCGACCGTCGGCAGTATCAGGACATGATTCCTGAAACCTACCCGTCCGTCCGGTCGCCTGAATCCGCGTAGCGTCATTAATCCCCCTTTTCATTAAAAGAAAGCCGTGGATTACGGTTCGCGCATTACCACGCGCACCACACCGCAATCGGGTTCTACCCAGATACCGTTGAACACCTGTCCGCCGTTGCGACGCCGCTCAGCTACGAATTTACCGTTTTTATCGAAGTGGCCTTCATCCACACTAAGGTAGGGACTGAGCATGGTATGAATGAGGTCGGGGATAGGCAATATTTCCTGCAATGTGTCGGCAGTCGGTTTGGGACGCAGAATAAGCCGGTAGTTGGCGCCAACGACGTAGAACTCGTTACGGCTTGCCTGGAATATCAAACCACGGCCTCGATTAAGGTTGGCGGTTTCTTTATATAGTGCTTCATCCGGGGGATGCCGCCAGTCTTTCCAGTCGGTATTTCCCTGCACGCCGCCGAATTGGGTTAGCCCCATATAACCATCAAAATCAAATTCCTGAGCGCTCGCGAACTCATCCTGAGCTACGGCGTGGACCTTGCCGGTTCCCTGATATTTCAACAAAAGCGGAATTACTGCGGACATACAATGCATGGTGTCAACTAACGTCCGGAATTCGGGACGAGGTGAGCCGTCCCCGGTAACGATGAATTCAACGCCGAAAAAGAAATAACCGATAAGGTTATATTCAGCCATGGCACGGAACATATTCCACGGTTGAGCACTTCTACCGCCGTTGGTCACTTCCTGTACCGATTCCGGCAGGAAGAATGGGTTATCTTTACGGGAATAGGCGGCGCAGGCATATTCAAAGCTCTTAGTGTCACGGAGATAAACGTCCGGTGCGATGATATCTACATGCGGTGTAGACCATTTGTAGATATCCAACACCCTGCTGACTGCTCCACCCGAAGCATGATGTACTCCGGGAAGAGACCAGAATGGATAAGCCATCATCCAAACGTTAATATACATAGGAATAGCATAGACTGCTTTTCCAGCCTCAGCTACGGCATCGATATAGGTCGCAATACTCCGGGCAGTCATGAGCTCGCCGGCCTCCCATCCGAATAACTCGGACCAGGTACCGGATTTTTTACCGCCTGCCTGTTGCCAGATATCATAAATACTACCCTTACCGGCGGTTTTCATTGCTGTTACCATCTTAGCCGGCACGGAGCTATCGAACTCAGCTTGAGCTTCAAGACCGTAATCGCGGTCGCTGCCAACGATACCCGGCTCATTTTCTACCTGGATTCCAATAACGGTTTGTTCGACACTGTCCTTAGCTTTCAGGTATTTACAAAATGCGGCGAAAGCCTTTTTATCAGCTTCGAGAGTTGCTTTACAATGGGGGGAAAGAGACCAAATTATTTTACCGCTGGGTGATGTCACCTGTTTGAAACGGTTTGGATTAGTCTTCACCCACGCCGGGGAAAAGTCCATAGTACCGGCAAACCAGGTAGCAAACCAGAGCAAGATCAATTTCAAATCGTATCGCCGCGCGTTGGCAAGCAGCGCATCCACGCAGGAAAAGTCGAATTTCCCTTCTTCGGGTTCGATTTGCTCCCAATGTACCGCAATCAACAGGGTATTACCGTGGAGCATCTTAACCGCTTTAAAAGCGGTCTCGGACTCACTGGAGCTACGGCCGCTCTGATTATCAGCTTGAGCGCCTAGGGGATAAAACGGTTTTCCTTTTACCGTGAATACGCGTTTAACTTCGGTCATTAAAAATCCCTCCTTGTATTGTATAAAGTAAGCATATAAGTGAGAGGCGATGGTTGTCAATCGATATAATATTAAAATACAGGTTGGAGAAGTTGTCAGTTATGAGTATTGAGTTGTGAGTTGTAAATAAAACACTAAACTTTAAGTCCGAACACACCCAACGAAGAACGATGACGGAGATAGTAGCCAGACGGAATGACGCGGATTCCGCACAATTGCTTAGCAACTTATGCGTTTGCTCGCGCAAAGTACGTCCGTCCGCAGTCTCCGGTCTACGAGCCTTGGCCAGAATATATGGAGGAGTGCCTTATTACACCTCCACCTGGATCCAACCAAATCAGTCACTCATGATTACCCGTATAACGCCATGGTTTGGTTCAACAGCAACACGGTGGCCTGAAGGTCCGCCGCTACGACGTCGATCAATTACGTATTTGCCGTTCTTGTCGAAATGGCCTTCGTCCACGCTGAGATAGGGAATCTGATTATTAATTACTGACTCAGCAATCGGTAACGGCGCCTGCTTATCACGGGAGGTCTGCTTCGGACGAAGCATGAATCTATATCTGGCGCCGACCAGATAGAATTCATTTCTACTGGCTTGGATTATCAGGCCGCGGCCACGGTTAGAAGCGGCAGGTTGTTCTTCGGCAGGTATTTTCTCTTTGGGAAGCCGTAAATCATCAGTGATGAAAGGAAGTCTGCCGTCCCCGAAATGAATTAATCCGAGATAACCATCCATGTCCAGTTCCTGGGATTTCATATAGGTTTCCTCTTGCATCACCGCATGAATTTTACCTGTGCCCTGGTATTTCAACAGGAGCGGGATAACTGACTCTATGCAACGGATACTATCGATTAACGTCCCGAACTGGGGTCGAAACGTACAATTGTCATAAGCGATGAACTCAGCACCGAAAAAGAAATATCCAATGAGGTTGTATTCGGCAATAGCACGGAAAATACCCCAGGGCTGGCAACTCTCCCCGTTATCGGTTAATTCAGGGCCGGATTCAGGCAGGAAAAACGGATTATCCTCGCGGGAATAGTCGGCGCACATCGGCCAAAAAGCTTTGGCGTCGCGCAGATAAATATCGGGTCCGATCAAGTCTATATGCGGCGTGAGCCACTTGTAGATATCCAATACGGTATGGACTGAGCCGCCCGATGGGTAGTTATCTCCCGGTAGAGCCCACAAACGGGATTCTCGCAGCCAAACGTTGATGAACATCGGGATATTATAGACCGCTTTGCCAGCTGCAGCGACGCTATCGATGTAGCGGGCGATACTCCAGGCACTTAAAAACTCACCGGCTTCCCAACCGAACAATTCGGACCAGGAGCCGGATTTTATGCCACCTGCCTGTTGCCAGATATTGTAGACATACCCATCTCCGGCAGCTTTCATCGCCGTTAGCAGTTTAGCCGGGACGGGACTATCGAACTCAGATTGGGCTTCGGGACCATAGTCGCGGTCGGAGCCGATGATGCCCGGTTCATTTTCTACCTGGATACCAATGACTGTTTGCTCCGTACTATCTTTTGCTTTTAAATATTTACACAATGCGGCAAAAGCCTTTTTATCGGCTTCCAGATTTACCTTGCAATGTGAGGAAAGAATCCATAATTCAATACCGGTAGCTGATATTACCCTCTTGAAACGTTGCGGATTAGTCTTGACCCATGCTGGAGCATAGTCCATGTTGGCATTCTTCCAGGTGGCGAACCACAAAAGTATTAATTTAAGCCCATATTTACGCGCATTGGCGAGTAACGCATCCACGCTGGTAAAGTCGAACTTGCCTTCTTCGGGTTCTACCTGTTCCCAGTACACGGGTATTTCCAGTGTATTACCGTGGAGCTTTTGAACAACCTTGAAGGATTTCTCCGATTCAGTGGCGCTTTGACCGCTCAGATTATCTGCCTGAGCACCTAGCGGAAAAAACGGTTTTTCATTTACCGTGAATATACGTTTAATGTTGGTCATTTCGAGGTTCCTCCTTTTAGTCCACAAGGTAAGCATAGAAGCGGCAGATGATTATTGTCAAACAGATGTAAGATTTATTTTAATGCCCTTTTAGCAGTTTTTCTACTTTGTAAAAATGGGAACACAGCTTAAATTTCAGTTCCGGTAGATGAGTAATACTTACATTACTAAACAGTTTCCGAATTGGTGATCATCCATATCATGTTTCTGTTTTCCGATGTTAATCAGGACACATCGCCCTATCCCTTTAATCCCTTTCCCGCGGGGAAGGGAAATTCTTTTTATCGGCAAGCGTCCTTCAAACGAAGGACGCTTGCCGATGTTTTCCCCTTATCCCCACTCCCCTAATAATTAAATTCATCCGAGGAAAACTGTTCTCATCCAACTCCGTTCTATTCCCATTCCGGATATCGAATGACAATTATTCTACATTTCAACTAAATCATTATTTAACTTTAGGTTGTGTAAATTGACTTTGTTTTGTATCTCCGTTATATTGAGTTTAAGCTTTTATAGTCATAAGTACTTCAAATATAAATCTAAAACGGAGTGTACAATCCCAGCAATATGAAGAACACAAATAAAAAAAGTCTTTTCGGAGGGATTGAGGCCGGCGGTACCAAGTTCGTATGTGCCGTAGGCTCCGGGCCGAAAGACGTTGTAGACAGTATACGGTTCCCGACGACAACTCCGGAAGAGACGATTGGCAAATCGATCGAATTTTTCAAGAAAGCGGGAACAAGCACACCTGTCAAAGCGATAGGAATTGCTTCCTTTGGTCCCGTCGACCCCGACCCGGTATCGCCGTTTTACGGTTATATTACTTCTACTCCAAAACCTGGTTGGGCGCATACTAATTTTGCAGGCGCAGTCCGGGATGCTCTGGATATTCCCGTCATACTGGATACGGATGTTAATACAGCTGCTTTGGGAGAATACAAATGGGGCGCGGCACAAGGACTCAATGATTTTATTTATCTTACCGTCGGCACTGGAATCGGTGGGGGAGGCCTGATTAATGGCAAGCTGATGCATGGCATGGTCCACCCGGAAATGGGCCATATACGTATACCACACGATTTTAAGGCCGACCCTTATGTTGGTGGCTGCCCGTTCCATGGCGATTGTCTGGAAGGAATGGCCTCCGGTAAAGCGATGGAGAAGAGATGGGGTAAATTACCATTAGAATTGCCTCCGGACCATCCGGCCTGGGAGTTGGAAGCGACTTATCTGGCGCTGGGAGTTGCAAATTTGGTTTGCACGCTTTCTCCGAAACGCATTATCCTGGGCGGCGGGGTAATGAAAGGGCCGGAGCTTATTGGGAACATTCGGAAAAAAGTAGTGCGGATACTTAATAATTACATCGTTTCTCCGGAAATCAGTGAGAGAATCGATAGCTATATCGTCGCTCCCGGACTCGGCGACATGGCCGGAGTGCTGGGGGCGATTGCCTTGGCACAGTCTTATACCCCTGAAAAGTAATCTAAAAAACGTAAGGAGAGAATCGTGAAAGCTCTGGTACTAAAAACAACCAATCATCTTGCCATTACCGATATCGATATCAACGAGTCGGTCGGACCCGACGACGTCCGGATTAAAATGCATACGGTGGGTATTTGCGGCAGTGATGTCCATTATTATCAACACGGCAGAATCGGTCCTTTCATTGTAAAAGAACCGATGGTGCTGGGACACGAAGCATCAGGCACAATTATCGAAGTCGGCCGGAATGTAAAAAACTTGAAAGAGGGAGACCGTGTTTGTATGGAACCGGGTATCCCTGACCTGAATAGTAAGGCGACGATGCTGGGAATGTACAATCTCGACCCCGCTGTACGTTTCTGGGCAACGCCGCCGATTCATGGCTGTCTACGGGAGACAGTTGTCCACCCGGCGATGTTTACATTTAAGCTGCCCGATAATGTCAGTTATGCCGAAGGGGCAATGGTCGAACCGTTAGCCGTAGGGATGCAAGCGGCCAAGAAAGCAGCGATAAAACCGGGAGATGTAGCAGTGGTGATGGGTTGCGGGACTATCGGGATGGTTACAGCGATGGCTGCACTGGCCGGCGGTTGCAGTAAAGTCATTATCACAGACAGGATTCAACCGAAGCTGGATTTGGCAGCGCGCTTCGGTATGATAGCAATTAACATCACGAAACAAGATGTGAAAACCACAGTGGATAATCTGACTGAGGGATGGGGAGCGGATATAGTTTTTGAAGCCAGCGGCAGCGAAGCCGCTATATTAACCACCTTCGAGACACTGCGACCCGGTGGTTGTGTGGTCTTTATCGGCCTGCCGGTAAAGCCGGTGCCGGTGGATATCGTGGCGGCGCAGGCAAAAGAAGCCCGCATTGAAACAATATTCAGATATGCGCATGTCTACCCGCGTGCTATCAAATTGATGGAATCGGGGAAAATCGATGTCAAGCCATTGATAACCGACAGATACATGTTTGAAGACAGCATCAAGGCTTTTGAATACGCGGCCAACCCCAAGCCGACATCGGTAAAAGTTATCATCGAAATGTAAAATAGCGTGGCTTATAAAGCGACCAGGCATATTCCGACGATCGAGATGAAAACGCCGACCAATGCCAGGCGCGTTGGATGCTCTTTCAGAATAAGTACCGAGAAAGGCAACAGGAAAATGGGCGCTGAGGCAGAGAGTAATACCGACTTGCCGGCACCGATGAGATGTATTGCGGTAACATAGCCGATGGCGCCGATAGTATAGGTCAAAATACCTGCAGCCGCAACGAATAACAAATTTCGCGTGCCATAGGTATTCAATTTCATCCGGTCCTGACTTTTTCTGCCGAACGCCAAAGTCGTCAGAATCAAAGCAGAGGCTGTGACACGAATCGCCGCCGCTAAAAAGGTATCGACTTTAGCCAGGCCTATTTTTAAAGTGACTGAACCCGTCGTCCAGAGTACCGCCGCGATCAGAGATAACAACACACCCTTGCGTGTGACTTTTTTAGCAATGCCCGGTTTTTTATTATTCACCACAATCATCACAATACCGGCGATGACACAAATCGCCCCGACAATGTTAAACCAGGTGAAAGATTCGTTGAGAAAGAGAATTGCCACAATTAGTGTCATCAGAGGAAAGGCAGATTGTGAAATCGGATAAGAGATGGAAACGTCCAAGTAGGAAAGGCTCTGAATATAAACCGTATCCCCGATAGCGTTGGAGAGTATTCCAGAAGCGATGACCATGAGGATGGGAATGAAAGGCGTTTGAAAGAGAAGACCGCTCCGGCCGGTAATAAAAACCAGAGCGATTAAAACAATCGAGCCGACCCATAAACGGAGGGTATTGATGGAAATAGCATCGATTTTGGAGGACAGGTACTTAACAAGGATGCTGCTACCTGCCCAGGCTAACGAAGCGACCAGCGCGATGATTACACCAAGCATATGACTAATATTATCGTTGAAAAGGCATAACGGTCAATTGAAGTAAAAAAATGTTATAATTCTAAATATCAATAAATCCAACATATCAAGAGGACAAAAATGGACAAGAAACTGAAAGTGGGCGTTATCGGCGCCACCGGCATGGTCGGGCAAAACTATTTGAGATTACTCGCCAATCACCCGTGGTTTGATGTGGTTTATCTCGCCGCATCCCCAAACTCCGCAGGTAAAAAGTACAGCGACGCGATTGCGGGACGCTGGCACATGAAAAGCGATATCCCGGAAAAGTTCAAGGATATAGTAGTTGAAGACGCCGGTCTGGTTGAGAAAGCTGTCGGCAAATGCAGTGTGATATTCTCCGCGGTGGAAATGGATAAACAATCGATCCTGGCCGTTGAATCCGAATATGCGAAACAGGGTTTTGCTGTTGTCTCCAATAACAGCGCACACCGTAATACCCCGGACGTGCCGGTGATGATCCCGGAGATCAATCCCGAACATCTGGATATTATTCCATTGCAACAGAAGAACCACGGTTGGAGTAAGGGATTCATCGTGGTGAAGCCGAATTGCAGCATCCAGAGCTATATGATACCGCTCTATGCGCTAATGAAAGCGGGTTACTCCATCGATAAGATGATTGTTACCACGCTCCAGGCATTATCCGGAGCCGGCTATCCCGGACCCGCGGCAATCGATCTGGTGGATAATATCGTCCCCTTTATTAACGGTGAGGAAGAAAAATCAGAGGTAGAACCGCGTAAGATTTTCGGTAAGATTCAAAACGGTAAAATAGTACCGGATGAAAGCATGAAGATCTCCGCACACTGCAATCGCGTCGCGGTGACGGACGGTCATACTGCCTGTTGCAGTATGCAATTTGCCGGTAAGAAACCGGAAATAAACGAAATCATCAATATCTGGCGGAATTTCAGCGCTTTACCACAGGAACTGAAATTACCTTCAGCGCCGATTCCGGCGATGATATACCGCGATGAAATCAATCGCCCTCAACCCCAGAAGGACAGAGATGCGGGGAATGGTTATGCCGTTACGGTGGGCAGACTAAGGCCATGTAATGTCTTCGACTACCGTTTTATCGGTTTACATCATAATACTGTCCGCGGCGCGGCCGGAGGCTCGATATTAACCGCCGAGCTCCTGAAAGCTAAGGGATACATCAAACAGTAATGCAATAGAAACGGCACAACCCAATAATTATTTAACAGAAAAGAGGGGCGGTGCCCCTCTTTTTCATCAAGGAGGAAACTGTCATGCCGATGTCAATAGCCTTCGAAGAACGACTCTTCCCGAAGCTACCCCAAATCATTGAATATTTCGGCACGCCGTTCCATATTTTCGATGAGCAGGGCATTATCGACAATGGAGAAAATCTGAAGCAATCTCTTAAAGACCTACGGGGCTTTCAAGAATTTTTCGCTACGAAGGCATTACCGACCTCTGCGATTCTGAAGATAATGAAAAAATTGGGATTCGGATTGGATTGCGCTTCGCCTTCTGAATTAGTATTGGCCAGGAAAAACGGCTTCCGCGGAGAAGATATCATGTTTTCCTCCAACAATACCACGGAAGATATTTTTAATTTAGCGACGTCGGATGGCGGTTGTATTCTAAACATCGATGATATCACGATGATAGATAAGGTGAAAAATTTCCCGGAATTAATCTGTTTCCGTTATAACCCGGGGGAAAGACGCACCGGTAATGCATTAATCGGTATTCCGGTAGAAGCTAAATACGGACTACGCCACGACCAGGTTATTCCTGCTTACAGGCAGGCAATCAAGCGGGGCGCCAAACGGTTCGGCCTGCATTCGATGATAATCTCAAATGAACGCAATTATCAGTATATGGTGGAAACCGTGCGCATGCTGCTCGAACTCATCGAAGAAGTATCTCAAGAACTTAACATAAAGTTTGAGTTCTTTAATATCTCCGGCGGTATCGGCATACCTTACCGTCCGGATGATACTCCTTTCGACATGGCATCTTTCGCGCGGGAGACAGTGAGCATCTTGCAACAGTTTACGAATAAAAACGGGTATACACCCAGATTATTTATGGAATGTGGGCGTTTCGTGACAGGTCCTCATGGGGTATTGGTGGCTACCGTAACGAACAGGATGAGTAAATACCGGGAGTATGTCGGGGTTGATGTGGCCACTATGTCCGCCAATCCCAGGCCGGCCATTTATGAAAAAGCTTATCACCATATCACCATTCTCGACCCGACGGGAAAACCGAAACAAGGTGGAGAAGAAGTAGTCGATGTGGTTGGGCCTTTATGTGAAAACAGCGACAAGTTCGCCAAACAGCGGCTTCTCCCGAAAACGGAGGTCGGCGATATTATGGTGCAGCATGATACCGGCGCCCACGCTCCGGCAATGGGTGGAAATTATAACGGTTGGCTCAGACCTCAGCAATTACTGCTGCGTACCGATGGAACGGTAGAACTTATCAGGCGGGCAGAGACAATCGATGACCTCTTTGCTACGCTGAACTTCAAACCGAAGGTTTTAAAGGAATTCGGAAAGTAGAACTGAGGCGAAAAGCCAAATGTCGTTCCTGCGATATGCGCAGATGAAGAAAAGCCCTCTTGATATATTTACTTCGTAGGTAATATGGCCTTGTCTCTTGTTTTCAATTGATGCACTCTCTCTTAATCTCTCCCTCCTTCCTAAGGAGGGACGAAAAGGAGAATTTAGGAGCTGGATTCCTGTACATTTCCTTCGTCAAGTATTTCTACTACGTTCTCAACCATTCGCAGGAATGACAAAAGAAGGGGTATTGTTTATTCTGTCTGGTTACAAATCTTGCTTATTACACCCTGCCTCCCATTTTTCCAGTCCGCAGGCATTACAGGAGCCATTACGGCAGTCGGGGGTAACGTCGGCTTTCAAAGCTTTGGCATATTCGGATTTAAAATAATCCTGGCTGACGCCGACATCGATATGCGCCCAAGGTAATAATTCATCCTGAGAGCGTTCACTCTGGGCATAGAATTTGATGTCAAGCCCAGTTTCGTTAAAGGCTTTTTGCCATAGTTCATAGTTGAAATGGTCTTCCCAGGCATCGAAGACTGCGCCCGTCTCCCAGGCCCGGTAAATAACTTTACCTAAGCGACGGTCGCCGCGAGATAAAGCTGCCTCCAGTAAGCTGACCCGGGGATTGCCCCAGGAGATTCTAGTGCCTCGATGCTGTAAACCCGAAATGAGCATGTTGTGTTTGACGGCCAATTCTTCTTCGGAGTTTTGCGCAAACCATTGAAACGGCGTATGCGCTTTGGGCACAAAGGTAGATAAGTTGATTCTGATTTGCGGCGTTTTTCCGGAGCCTTTTTTAGCCATGACGCGTATTATATCCACCAGTTGAATAATCGCTTCAATATCCTCTTTTGTTTCGGTGGGGAGTCCGATCATGAAGTATAATTTAATACTCAACCAGCCTTTCTGAAAGACTTCCGCGAAGGTATCCAGAATTTCCTGTTCGGTGAGGTTTTTATTAATGACGCGACGCATTCTATCACTGCCGGCTTCCGGAGCGAAGGTTAATCCCATTTTCTTGCGCGGTGATAAGACCTCCATCAGTTTCAACGAGAAACTATTGATGTGCAGACTGGGCAGTGACAGACCCAGATTTTCAAACCGAGCGGTTAATTTACTGACCAAACCTTCAATATCGGGGTAATCTCCCGAGCTTAAGGATACCAGGGAAACCTCGTCATAGCCGCAATTATTGATAATTTCATCGATTGCTTTTTCTATTTCGTCCTGGGGACGTTCCCGCACCGGGCGATATATAATACCAGCCTGGCAAAATCGACAGCCACGTGTGCAACCACGCTGAATTTCGACGGCACCACGGTCGTGGATTACTTCAATGTAGGGTACTATCGGTTTAATCACAGATGGAGGCAGTTTATTTACAATCCTTCTTTGAATAGTGGTTTTTGCTTCGGGAACTAAAGGCGTAAAACTCTTTAGTTGTCCATCGGGATTATATTCCACTTTATACAGGCTTGGCACATAGATGCCGTTGATAGTTGCAACTTGTTGCAGCAGCTGTTTTTTAGGTGTTTTATGAGCCTTCCATTTACGTAGTACCTGTAATAATTCCAGGATTAATTCCTCGCCATCACCGATAATAAAAAAGTCGATAAAGTCGGCCATCGGTTCGGGATTTAGGGTGCAAGTACCGCCGGCAATCAACAGCGGATGAGATTCATTCCTTTCTACTGATAAAACCGGTATTTGTGAGAGTGCCAATATTTCTAATACGTTGGTGTAGGTCATTTCATGACCCAGAGAAAACCCGATAATATCGAATTCCTTTAGCGGATGTCTAGTCTCCAGACTGAATAATGGAATGCTTTGAGCTTTCAATTCCCGTATCATGTCCACCCATGGTGTAAACACCCGCTCGGCGAGAACATCGTGCTGAGCATTTAATAACTCGTATAAAATCGGCAAAGCCATATTAGACATACCGATTTCATAGACATCGGGATAGGAAAGGGCGATTTTTATCGGGGTATTTTGCCAGTCCTTGATGATGCTATTCCATTCTCCCCCCGTATAGCGGGCAGGTTTTTGGACTTTATGGAAGATACTGTCTAAATCATTCATTAATTTAACACTTTATTATTATCAGTCTATCGAGTAGAGATGGAGATCCTTCGGCCTTCAGTAGAAGAACTCAGGATTATAACTAGGTGTCCAACTCTGCCAAATCATATATCAGACCGTCGGTGGCGGCAATGACCTTGATTCCTGTTTTTTGACTCAATTCCTCAGCCACCAGCGCCGGTTTGGCGCGCCACACTCCCATGCCGAAATGCGTCAGGAGGGCGGTGTTAGGCTTGATTTCTTTAATCAGGCGTTCGGCGTCCGGCATTGAAAGGTGGTCGAGCGGTGCGCCGGGCCGGTCAGGGGTGGTACGCGGTTTCAGAAATGTCAGGTTCAGCATCAGTAAATCGCCCTTGTAGTAACTGCCCAGTTTGTCGAAGTAACGCGTGTCCGTAATGTAGGCAATGGTATGCTTTCGGGTTTTAAAAACCATGCCGTAGTTCTCTACAAGGTGGACGTGGCGCACCGGTGTTGTAAAAGAGATATTTCCGATGGAATAAGTCTTACCGGCTTCAAGGATTTCAATGCCTTCAAGACTTTTTTTCAGGTAATTGTGGATGACCGGTTCTGTTTCGATAGCGTCCCTGGGGGCGAAAAGGATACCACGTTTCTTGAATCCGCCTTCGGTCATGGCTTCCGTCATCACATTGACATCGGCCGAATGGTCGAGGTGGCGGTGGGAAACGATAATCGCGCTCAATTCTTCGGGATTTAATTTACGCCTGGTGACCTGCACAATACAACCAGGGCCGGGGTCCATTAATATTTGAGTGCCGTCGAGATTAAACCATAAACCACCGGAGGCCAGCAGTTGACTGATAATCATAAAGCGGGCGCCGCCGGTACCCAAAAAAGTAATGGTTTCGTTTGACTGGTTTTCTATATTCACGCTGATTCTACTATAAGGTATGGCACCCTTTTTTACAAACTCGTAACTTGATTTTTTAACTATTTTATACCGAAAGACAAACACTAGAAGTACACCATCACCCTATCCCTCTCCCATCAAGGGGACTTTGCTCCATAAGTCTTAATTCCACGCCACTTTTGGAGCATCTGCCATTTCTGCTCCAAAAGTCGGTATGAGAGCTTTTGGGGTAATCTGTTCTTTAACTTCGTTAGTCCAGAATACAGGTTCCAGACCTAACTCATAAATAGATTCTATCAGGACGCAGATATTATGGCAAAGGATTTTACAAAGGACTTCATTAACTTGAGCAACCGGAGTCTTGGCTCTTACCATGGTTCCGAATTTCATTTTAATCATACTGAAAGCGGTCTCGACATTAGACCTTTTATGATAATGAACAAGGAACGCATTCCTATTAAAGTTGTAATAATGCCACATTCGTTGCCAAAGTTCGCTGTAAGGCTTGTGTCCCTGGCTACCCTGAGAATAGCTTTTAAAGGGGATGTAAGGCGTCCCATTTACAGCCACTACAGCATTGAGATTACTTTTGCTGGAATAAGCCTTGTCAGCAGACACTTCGTTGATATCGAAAATCTTAGCAGTAGCATTAACCAATTGGGGAAGTTGGGGAGAATCAGCGGTTTCGGTTGCGGTAACTTCAGCACTAGCGACAACGTGGGTCTTAACTCCGCAAATCAAATGAGCCTTAACCCACCTTGCTTCGCTTCTTTCTTTTCCCCATTTATGGTCGAACCATCTGTTATAAGTGGTGGAGGCAAAACCGGAAGAATCAACGGCGAAATCAGTCTCAACGGATTTCAATGGGGTAGCACTTTCCTCAATGAGAGTTTTGAGAAGTGGAGTCAGTTCGGGATTTTCAAAAGAGCGGAATTCGCTGGCACAGGACGGAGATTTAGTAACCAATCCTTTATCCTTTGCTTCTCTAAGGTCAGTCATAAATCGCCTTTGAGACATTGTGCTGTAGACTTTATAAACTGTGCTGAAAACGACATCGGACAATGGCAGTCTAGGTCTACCAAATGTTTGCTGAGGCTGGGGGATACCGTTACAGAGGTCACGGAGCAAGGTCATAAAACGTTCCTGTTCGTGAATTTGTGCTTCGTTATAGATAGACCACTCTTGTGTACATGTCAGATTCAAAGACCGTGTTACGGTTTCAGTACCATCTTGTTTAGTCTCTCGCTGAATCATGAATGTCACAGCATGGATATGCTTGCATGGCTGTTGTCTCTTTTCATAATCAGGACATGTGCAAAACGGTGTTCCGTGGTCAAGATTTACGATATAACTACCATTACCGGACTGGGAGGGTACTTTCCAGCCCAATTTATTCTTTTCAATTTTACAAGTCGCCGCAATCTGTTTACCTCTTTCTTCTCTTACGTCTATGTCTTCCATCTTAATTCTCTCCGCTATTTCAATCTGATACTATAATACCATACAGATTATATATTTGTCAAGAGGTTTTAGAAAAATATTTTGGTTACAAATATTTTACGATTTTGTATTGACAATTCCAGAATATTTATGGTATTATTATCGATAGGGAATGTTAAGAATATAATCTCAATCAAATGAATAATCAGAATCAGAATCCCATACAAATTAAATTGGCTATCCTTCAACAACCTAAAAACGGTAAAAAATGGACATTGGCAGCACTTGCAGACGAACTAGGTTTGAAGGTGAATACGCTTGAAAAATGGAAAGCTGGACAAAGAAAACCAGCAAACGAAAAGGCTGTTTTAGAAATGTTAGACCGGATAGAAAAGATAAAACGTATACCTAAAGAACGACGTTATGAAAAAGGAAGCCGTCAAAAGGGAGTGTCAGCATGACGTTTGCAAGCAACCGTATGACTCTCGAAATACCCCCTCTAATAAAATCAAACCGTCTTTACTATGGTGACAATCTTACCATTATGAAGAATATACCAAAAGGGTCGGTTGACCTTATATACCTTGACCCACCTTTTAACAGCCAACGGAATTACAACCTAATCTATAAACAACTTACTGGACTACCAGTTCCAGAACAAGAAGAAGCCTTTTGTGATGCGTGGGAAATGGACCCCGAAAAAGAAGAAATGCTACGCCGAATGCCTATAGTCTTTAAGGAATATGGCGTTGACCAGGATGTTATAAACTTCTGAACAGCTTGGATCCGTGCATTAAGAAACACACAACCTCGTCTTTTGGCATATCTTGTTTATATGACTTATCGCCTGATTGAAATGTACCGAATCTTAAATACTCGTGGGTCTATTTATCTACATTGCGACTCTCATGCCAGCCATTATATAAAGGTGTTTATGGATGGCATATTTGGACATCAAAATTTTCGCAATGAAATTATTTGGAAACGCACAACAGCTCATAATACCACCAGTCGTCGTTATGGGGACATTACGGACACTCTGCTATTCTACACAAAAAGTGATAATTACTACTTCAAGCCTGCTCGTACAGAACGTGGGGATGAATATATAGCCGACTTTTACAGGCATATAGAAAAGGATGGCAGACGATATAGACTTCACCAAGTAGAACGGAATGCTGCATTGGGAATTAGACCGAATTTAATTTACAAATATAAAGATTACACACCAGAATATGGATGGATGATGGAACGCCCAAAACTAGAAGCGTTGGATGCCGAAGGTAAATTGTATTGGTCTAAGAATAAGAGACCTCAACGCAAAATATATCTTGATGAAGTCGAATTGCCGCGTATCGGTAATTTATGGGATGATATATCGCCAGTCCAAGCTCAAGCAGATGAAAGGCTTGGATACCCGACTCAAAAACCAATTGCCCTGTTAAAACGGATAATTGAGGCTTCAAGTAAAGAGGGTGATGTCGTTTTTGATCCTTTTTGCGGTTGTGGTACGGCAGTATACGCCGCACATTTATTGAATAGAAAATGGATTGGTTGTGATATCGCTATTCTTTCAATCCGAATGGTTAGGGATGTCCTATTAAAACGTTACGGACTTGAGGAAGCTAAAAACTATGTTATGGCTGGCATTCCAAGAAGTGTTGAAGCTGCACATGAGTTGTTTAATCATGACCCACGACAATTCCAGCATTGGGCTGTGGAAATTTCAGGGGGATTTGCCAGCGCAAAATTTTCAGGCGATAGAGGAATTGATGGACGTATACATTTCGAGACAAATGAAGGGTTGAAAAACATGGTCCTCTCTGTTAAAGGTGGCGGTAAGCCTACACTAGTATGGATGCGCGAATTGGGTGGTGTAGTCCAACGTGAAGAAGGTACGATGATGGGTGGATTAATATGTTTGGAGAATCCTACTAAAGGTATGTTAGAAGAAGAATCTACTGGTGGTATCTACACTTATCAAGGGCGAGAATACCATAGACTACAAATCCGTACAGTTAAAGATTTACTGGATGGGAAGTGGTTTGATACTCCATCAACGGTTAGAACACTAGGAAAAAGTTCACAAACTATTATGCCGGTATAGACTATATAAAATCGCTACTTTATTCAAGTAATTTGTAGGAGGGAGGAAAAGGGCTATAAATGGATGCGTTAATGAATATTTTATCGGGTAATAACATCGCAACGTTTCTAGCTTTTTTAGGGATAGCCATAACATATCTCGTAACAGCAATATTTGATAAGTCAACAACAAAATCACGCATTGCCGTCAAAAGGATTTTCTATTGTGCTGCAATATTTTATTTTTTGGTAGCGATTTTGAGTTTATGGACTAATACTATTAAGGGAGTGGATGCGGGTATTGTTTTGGGTTATATGGGAATAGGAGCTGGCTTAATGTGTGCTGCATGGTCGGTGCTTGACGCCAATATTATTGTAAGATGGGTTGCTATTATTATAGGGATTGTCTTTGAGTTTATTGGCCTCCTTTTAATTGTTCATGCAGGATTACTCGGATTGACTCCAACTTTAGTGAGTATAGCAGTATTTATTGTGACATTCGTTATCATATATCGGTTAGGCAGAAAGAGAGTAACCACTTAGACTTTTGGAGCAAGTGGCACTTATGGAGCAAAGCCCATCAAGGGAGAGGGAGCTAAGATTACCGGTTAGTCCTCTCGCCATGTACGTTTTACCTTAAATGCAAAAGTATTTCGGCCAGTGGGCTTCAAGGAGCGAGCTAGAGAGAGGGGGTAAGGCAGAAAAGAATAAAGATGGGGCTTGGATTACTTACTCTACTTTTAGCATTAATGTTCGGACTTTTTGACTTGTCAGCGGAAGCCGATTAAAATATTAAACGGTAATCAATTATCCGGAGAGAAAAATGGAACAAATCTGGGCGCCCTGGCGAATGGAATATATACGGATGGAGAAACCGAAGGGTTGTTTCCTCTGTGATGAACCTAATGAGCATAATGACGAATGTAACTACATCCTCTATCGCGGAGAATGGAATTTTGTGATGATGAATAATTATCCTTATAATCCAGGGCATTTACTGGTGGCACCGTACCGTCATATCGCCGACCTGGAGAAATTACCAAAACGCGAACTCCATGAGCATATGGACTTAATTACACAATCTATCAAAGTTCTAAAAAATACCTTTAACCCCACCGGTTTCAATATTGGTGTAAATATGGGCAGTGTAGCCGGCGCCGGCCAAGCCGACCATGTCCATACACATATCGTCCCGCGCTGGTTAGGCGATACCAATTTCATGCCGGTCATCGGCGGATTGCGAGTTATCCCCGAAGCAGTAGCTGATACTTACCAGCAATTGAAGGGCGGATTCAGCGAATAGCACCTTACTTTTTAAGTCTGATCGGCGTATCGCCACCAAGCTCCGGTTGCAATAATACTGATAACGCCCACTAGCACCACCAGCAAATAGCTGACAAATCCCAATTGAGCTGCGGTTTTTCCTGATAAAGCCTGAGCGGCGCCGCTGTACATCATCGGGATATTCCAAGGGAAATATTGACCGTAGCCGAGCTGGCTGATGATCTGTCCTAAAATCAGGACCAGGAAAATACCGCCTACAGCCGCCAAATAACCGCAGGTAAAACTCGCTATCAGGGCAAAAGGAATACATACTAACACTGTTAAAGCCCCTGTCCCCAACAATAGTGCCAACCCATGCATCGTAGTGGCTGATGACCACCCCGGCAGTTGCAGCGCTGCCCCGATAACCAGCATAAAAACAAATACCAGCAGAATTAACACCATTGACCAATAAGCTGCGGTAATAATCTTGGCAATTACAGTCGTTACACGCGAAGTCGGTAGCGATAACATATCGTAGTAGGTTTTATCACTATATTCCCGTCCGAAAATCCAGACAAAGATAAAACCGAAGATTATCAAACCGCCGATACTTACCAGCATCAACATGAAGTTGAAAAAGTTTGTCCAATCAGCCGTGCCGCCAAATATCTGGGCTTTAGCCCCGATGATTCCAAGCTGATGTGCCCGTTCCGGGTCTTTCATGATAAACATGAACAGACCGCCGATTACCGTCGACAGTAAGAAAACCAGCGCGGTCAACCAGAGCGTCTTGGTGCGCCGGACTTTTTGGAATTCCACCTGTAATGCCGGGACTAATTCATTAAACAACCTATTCATTATTTGGTTTCCTCCCGCGAATGCGTGCCCACCAATTCAAGGAAGTAGGATTCGAGGTCTCCTTGCTCGACGATAAGTCTGGTAGGGGGATAACCGGCTTCAACCAGCAATGTGGCGATTTTTTCAGGGTTCTGTATCAAAGGCTTATCTATAATAGTTAGAGAATTATTACCATTCAATCTCACCGCAACACCTGCTTTCTCAAGAGCAGATTGTGCTGGTCCGATATCTCGGACATCAACCACCAGACGCTGTTCTTCCTGTGCGGAAATCTCTTTTGTATCAAGTTCTTTTACCAGTTTTCCCTCATGCACAACCCCGATTCTCGTGGCTAAGCGCGCCACCTCGCTTAAAATATGGCTGGAGATGAAAATCGTCACGCCGTTATTTTCTGCCAGACCGCGTAGAAGATTTCGTATTTCGACAATACCGGCCGGGTCAAGCCCATTAGCGGGCTCATCGAGGAGAAGTAAATCAGGATGATGAATAAGCGCTTTTGCCAATCCTAGCCTTTGTGCATTACCGAGCGAAAGAACTCGGGCGCGGCAGTTGGCGTATTGGGTCAACCCCATTTGTGCGATTATCTTTTCCACGGCATCGGCGTCCTTCAATTGCCGTAGACGCCTGAAGATTTCCAAGTTCTCCCGGACGGTCAGGTCGGGATAGGCATGTGGAGTTTCCACCATATAGCCGACCTGCTGCCATATCGACCTTTGCCCGGGCTGAACTTTAATACCAAATAGTGAAACCGAACCGGCACTCGGTTTAATCATGCCCAATAACATGCGGATGGTCGTGGTCTTTCCAGCCCCGTTCAGTCCTAAAAATCCGTAGATTTCACCGCGACGAATATTCAAAGAGATATCGTTGACAGCAACGACTTCGCCGAAGCTTTTCGTTAACGCTGTTGCATCGATTGCTAATGATGCGGTCATTTTTATTAATCCTTCCCTCGTCCTGTAACTCTATATATATTAGAACGATATGCTATAATTATTATAATAATAGTACTGCTAATAATTGTAATAGTCAAGACGATATACTACAATAATTATAAATATACACTTTCGAGGAGAGCAGAATATGGATGGATTTGAACGCCGTAAAGAGCAAAGTAAGGAAGACATCCGTCGTGCAGCCGAAGAACTTTTTTCCCGTTTTGGTGCAGATAAAGTTAGTATCAATGACATCGCTCATAAAGCCGGCGTGTCCCAGGCGACCATTTACAACAACTTTGGTAGTAAGGATGAACTAGTGCATGATTATCGCGAGTCAATTGTAAAAGGGATTGCCGGTCGTTTCCGTGAGATATTAGTCTGGAAAAAGTCATTCATTGAGAAATTCGAAGGGCTTTTACAGTCCTGGATAGATGTCGCGGATCGTTATAAACTGGAAATGGAGAGTGCAGCCTCAAAGCAATCTCCTGATGCAATTGGCCAGGAACTGGAAAAATCGTTACGGGAATTTATCAAAGAAGGGAAAAAACAGGGCAATCTATGCGCGAACCTTTCCGAAGAGGCTGTCGCGGCTTACATCAAGTTTTACCAGCAGGGAATCGCCAATAATCCGGTTATCCGCGAAAAAATGAAACGGGACGGAAAATATTCTCAGGACCTGTTTTCGCTTTTCATGTACGGCATCAGAGGGCAGGGCAATTGAAGGGCGGGTTTAGCAAATAAATGCCGGTGTATACAGTTATTATCGCTTAACTCAGGACTTTTTCTTTCAGATCCTGCGCAAATTTCTCTGCATGTTTAAGGTCCTCAGCATTTGGTCTGCCTTTGTTTATGCCGCCGAATACTCTCAGGAACGAATTGGTGTTATGCCCCAAACAACCAAATTCACCGACAATCACATAGCCTTTAGCTTGCAGCTTTTCCCTGAGCGCAGCATGATTGTTGGCGATATACTCTTCAGTCATACCTATCCCCGGTACGCCGCAGGTTGAGAAAATAAATGCCTTCCTGTCAGTGACTTGCGGCAGCCTTTCGACAAGGTCAAACAGGGATTGATGATGTTTTCCATCATATATCCCGGAGCCAAAACCTATGAGATCATACCCCTGAAGTTGTTCAAGATCTACTTGCTGCGGAGTTTTTATTTGTGCATCCAGAACGCTTGCAAACACATTAGCCAGTTTCTCGGTGTTCTTATGATGGTATGAATGTAAAATCAGGAAACATTTAATATTTATTCCTTTGAAAAGGCGAAGTGAAAACGTCAGTTACCATCATTTTAGCGCTTAATATAAAAATAACAAAAGGATCACATACCGTCCTTTTCAGCGGATAGATTTATAGCCGCCGATGACGCCGTTTTTAGAAAGCACAATCTGCCATAGTTGATTACTCCTGGCGCGGAATGACCCGGCGCATGACAACAGATAATATTTCCACATACGATGGAACCTTTCATTATATTTCGATTTTAGATTGTCCCAATTATCCTCCAGATTGCCGTACCACGCCATTAACGTTTTATCATAATCGGCGCTGAAGTTATGCCAGTCTTCCATGATAAACAAACCCTCGATTGACCGGCTCAATTGTTGGATCGAAGGCAGCATGCCATTGGGGAAGATATACCGGTTAATCCACGGGTCGACTGATTTTACCGATTTGTTGCCCCCGATAGTATGCAGTAAAAACAGTCCTTCATCATCCAGACAGCGATGAACTACCTCCATATATGTCCTGTAGTTTTTATATCCGACGTGTTCAATCATGCCCACCGATACAATACGGTTGAATTTTTCGTTGATTTCTCTGTAATCCTGCAATCTGATATCAATCGGGAGTCCAATACATAAATTCCGGGCTAACTCTACCTGTTCTTTAGACACTGTAATGCCGACTACTTTCACCTGGTATTTTTCGGCTGCATATTTGGCAAAACTACCCCAGCCGCAACCGATATCGAGCACTTTCATACCGGGTTGCAGCCCCAATTTGCGACAGATCAATTCCAGCTTGTTTTCCTGGGCAATATCCAGATTTGGGGCATCTTTCCAATAAGCGCAACTGTAAACCAAACGTTTATCCAGCATGTTGATAAACAATTCGTTGCCCAGGTCATAATGTCTTTCGCCGATCTGAAAAGCTCTGTTTCTTGATTGCATATTTATGATACGAGCCAGCAGGATTCCGTATATTAACGACCAGTTCTTTTTGACACTATTCTGAATTTGAGAACGGATAACTCGTGAAAAGAATTCATCGAGTTTTTCGCAATCCCACCAACCATCCATATAGGATTCCCCTAAACCCAAGTTAACCTGAGACAGGACTCGCTGATAAAATGTCTCATTATGGACGCTAATATCCCAGGGATTGTTGCCGCTGATTTTTACTCCAGCCAAGGATAACAGTTGCTGTGCGGTATCTTCGAATTTGTTATGTTTAACCATTTTTCGTTGTCTCCTAACGCAAGTTCCTCAATTGATTTCAGTGTATTCACTTTCCAGTATGGTTGGCTTCTTTTAGTGGTATATTTTACGCCAATCCAGTTTTTACTACAAGGAATATTATTTAGATAATTAGAACAGGAAAATTATGATTTTGGATTATCGGGTTAAGCCCGATAATGACAAACAAAAAAACGAGCCGCTCTGTTCAAAGCGGCTCGTTTTACTTTTACAAATAAGTACGTTGAATTAAAGCGAGTCGGCCGGCGCGATCTCAAACTGGCTCTTATAGAGGGACGCGTAGAAACCGTTAGCGGCCAGCAATTCCTCATGTTTGCCCTGCTCCACGATGTCTCCGTCTTTGAGTACCAGAATGATATCCGCATCGCGTATTGTAGAAAGACGGTGGGCAATTACGAAACTTGTTCTGCCCTTCATCAAATCAAACATTGCATTTTGGATGAGGATTTCCGTTCTCGTATCTACTGAACTGGTGGCCTCATCAAGGATCAATATCTTAGGATTGGCGAGGAAGGCACGGGCGATGGTTAAAAGTTGTTTTTGTCCCTGCGAGATGTTACTGGACTCTTCATTTAATTCCAAATCATAACCATGTGGTAAAGTCCGCACAAAATGGTCGACATTAGCCATTTTGGCTGCCGCTACGACTGCTTCGTCACTCGCATTGAAGTCTCCATACCGGATATTTTCCTTGATGGTTCCATTAAATAACCATGTATCCTGCAAGACCATACCAAACATGCTGCGGAGGTCTTCACGCCTGAATTTACGGATATCCACGCCGTCAATTGAAATCGACCCGCTATTAATATCGTAAAAGCGCATCAACAATTTAACGATAGTTGTTTTACCCGCACCGGTGGGACCAACCAAGGCTATTTTTTGACCGGGTTTGATGTCTACGGAGAAATTGTGAATGATTATTCTATCAGAGCTGTAGCCAAAGCTTACGTTTTTAAAGGATACATTCCCCTTGACTTCCGATTTGCTTTCCGATAACTTAACGGCATCTGCCGGGTTCGGTGTTTCCTCTTCTGCATCGAGGAAGTCGAAAACACGCTCGGCGGCAGCCGCCGTGGATTGTAGTACGTTCGAAATGTTTGCGACCTGCATAATAGGTTGGGTAAATGACCTCACGTACTGGATGAATGCCAGAATGTCGCCAACACTGATTGTCCCCTGGACTGCGAGGAAACCGCCGAGAATACTCACAGCTACATAAGAGAGATTACTGACGAAGGTCATTATAGGCATCAGTAGGCCGGAGAGGAACTGAGATTTCCATCCGGCGTCGTAAAGTTCATTGTTGAGACCGTTAAACTTCTGAATAGATTTCTCTTCACCATTGAAAGCCTTTATCACAGAATGACCGCCATACATTTCCTCAACGTGTCCGTCGACATGCCCCAGATAAACCTGCTGCTGTTTAAAATATTTCTGAGAAGCACGGATTACAGCGGCGATCAGTGCGAAAGACAGCGGAAGTATTATTATCGCTACCAGGGTCATTAGCCAGCTGATGGTCAACATCATCACCAGAATACCGACGATGGTCGTCACCGATGTCACGACTTGGGACAAGTTCTGGGCCAGCGTATTGCTGATAGTATCAATATCGTTAGTAACAAGACTCAGGGCTTCACCGTGTGTCTTCGTATCGAAGTATTTGAGCGGCATCCTTTTAATTTTTTCCGCGATATTCTTGCGGAACATGTAGGTGACCTTCATCGCAATGCCGGACATAATATAGCCCTGAAGAAAACTGAAAATGGCACTTACTATATACAGACCCAGTAAAATTAAAACGATTCGGCCGATATAGGAGAAATCGACTGTCGCACCGGGTACATGCATTATCTTGGCTACGATACCATTGAATAGTTTGGTAGTGGCATTACCAAGCAGCTTTGGTCCCAGTATCATAAAAACCGTGCTGGCGATTGCAAAAATAAGTACCAAAATAAGCGAAACACGGTATGGACTAAGATATTTCAAAAAGGTTTGCATTGCCTTTCTAAAACTTTTTGGTTTTTCACCGCTGCCCATGCCACCTCTCATCGGTCCGCCACCCATAGGGCCGCCTCTACCCGGACCCAAAGCCGGTACTTTATTGTCTCTTCTTGGTGTGTCATTTGGTTGAGTCATCAGGCGAGTTCCTCCTTTGACAGTTGAGACAGCGCAATTTCCTGATAAACCTTGCAGTTATTCATCAGGTCTTTGTGGGTACCAACGCCAGCAATCTCACCGTTGTCCAGCACTACAATCTGTTCCGCACCCATAATTGTGCTGACTCTTTGGGTGACAATGAGCACCGTGGCATCACTCGTCTCTTTTTTCAATGCTTTTCTGAGTGCCATATCGGTTTTAAAATCGAGAGCAGATAGACTGTCGTCGAAAATGTAAATCTCCGGTTTCTTGGCCAACGCCCGGGCAATCGCCAGTCTTTGCTTCTGTCCCCCAGAAAGGTTCGTACCGCCCTGGGATACAGGGGTGTCATAGCCCTGAGCGCTTTCGTTGATTATATCCAAAGCTTGAGCAGTTTCTGCGTACTTGGTTACTTCTGCAGCGGTGGCATTTTCATTGGCATATTTGATGTTGCTTTCGATGGTACCTGAGAACAATACTGCCTTTTGCGCTACATACCCGATTTTATCCCGTAAATCATGTTGCGTGACGTTTCTTACATCAACCCCATCGACCAGTACTTGACCGGCGGTGGCATCATAGAAACGTGGTATCAGATTTACCAGGGTACTTTTGCCACTTCCGGTACTGCCAATCAACGCTGTGGTCTGGCCAGGCTTGGCGGTAAATGTAATGTGTTTTAGCACATCGTCTTCGGCACCCGGATAGCGGAATGCCACGTCTCGAAATTCTATAACCCCTTTTAATTTGCTAGCGAATTTTTCCGGTTTCTCAGGGTCGACAATGACCGGCTCGGTTTCCAGCACTTCGCTGATTCTCATGGAGGAAACGCTGGCACGCGGAATCATGATAAATACTATCGATATCATTAAGAAGGCCATAATAATCAGCACGGCGTATTGCATGAAAGCCATCATACTACCGACCTGCATAGTGCCGGCATTAATCTGATGTGCTCCAACCCAGATAATTAGAACCATAACCAGGTTCATCAAAAGCATTATCGCCGGCATTAAAACCACCAGTACGGCACGGTTGACAAACAGGCTTGTTTTCGTCAGGTCCTGATTTGCTTTGTCAAATCTTTTCTCTTCATGCTCCTGCGCATTAAATGCACGAATGACCATCAAACCGGTCAGGTGTTCACGCATCACCAGACTCAGTTTATCGATCAATTTCTGCATTGATTGGAATTTAGGAAGTACAACCACGAACATGGTAACCATGATGGTTATCAGTATCCCGACTGCTGCGCCGATAATCCAGAGCATGGAGTCGGCCGAACCAAGCACTTTAAGAATACCGCCAACGCCGAGAATCGGTGCATAGAAAACAATTCTGAACAGCATGACCAGCAGCATTTGTATCTGTGTGATGTCATTCGTTGACCTTGTAATCAGAGAAGCTGTAGAAAACTTATCAAATTCCGTATTGGAAAAACTTTCTACCCGTTCGAACAACTGCTTGCGCATGTTTCGTCCCACTCCGGCAGCAATACGCGCCGAAATATAGCCCACAGTCACAGAACAAGCGGCGCTCGCCAGCGTGATCAACACCATCAGTGCCCCGATATCGAAAAGATACTTATGTTGTATGCTGCTGGCGTTCATGCCGAGCGCTTTATATTGCACTGAAAGGTAGGCCACCGAATATTCCGTTAACAAGTCTGGTTCGATAGCGTTGATTTGCGTCTCAGCAGCACTTTTAAGCGCTGCAAGCTGGGCGGGTGGAAGTTGTGCAATCACAGCAAACGGGTCGACACCAGCAGGTATTTGTACACTGCTACCTGCATAGGCGGCCAATCCGTTCTGCTCGATGGCCAAAACCGGCGGGATGGCTTTTGAGAGAATAGTATTGAGTTGCGCAATTTCCTTTTTGTTGGTTGTGTTCAGTTTGTAAATATCTATGTTTGCCAATTGCGGATAAGTTTTCAGGTCATTAGCGTAATCGGTGGCGGAAAGAGATTGCTTATCAAGCAGAATATAGTCCCCTTTGAACTCGTTTATCTGACTCTCCGTCATAAAAATAGCAATTTTATTGAATTCAGTTTGACTGATAGCCTGAGGGACGGCGTTCTGAATGCCGTTTTGCTGTATGCCGATATTTACAATATTGGCCATATAGCCGGGTAAAGAAAGGTCTGCCATTGCCTGAGCAAACAACAGGACAAATATCGCAACAATTGCCCAAGTAAAAGGCTTGAGATGTTTAATTAGTTTCCGCATTTAAAAAAAGTACCTCCATTACAATGATGCAAACATAGCTGGAAATGGTGAGCTGATTGGCGACCACTCAGTTTAATTTACAGTTTTCCGACGATATTTCTTAGTGTTTCTAAAGCAGTAGACATCTGATCGAGTTCTTCAGATGTCAGAGTTGCTAATCTATTTTTAGTGTTTTCCTTTACTTTGCGTTTCGCTTCTTCGAGCAATATGCGGCCGTTTTCGGTAAGCGACAGGTTAATAACCCGCCTATCCTTTTCATCCGGCCGCCTTTCCACAATACCTGACGCGACCAAGGGGTTCACAACGTGTGTCAATTGGGGTTTTGTCATCATCAAAGTATTCGCCAATTCGGTCATCGTCAAACTGGTTTGGCTAAGTTCTCCCATGACTGCCCCATGGAGGCGGGTTAAATTGTCCGGAAAGCCGCTTAAATCCCTTTTGAGAATCTTTTTGTGGATAGTCAGCATGACCATGAACATGTTTTCCAGGATGCGATCAATCTGTGTGTCATTCATTTTTCTGATAATCCGATTTGAAAAGGTTAATAGTTAACACAATTAATAGTTAACTACATTAACTATATAGTGATTGATAACTGTTTGTCAATACCCAAAAGTACCTTTAAAATGGCCCAATATCTACCTTTCAGGTAACCAATCGGCACCCGGGTGTTTCGGATTTGTAGCTTCTTCTGTTATGATAAAAGCGAAACGATGGATATTAAGACAATTGCCACCAATCGAAAAGCCCATCACGAATACACCATCATGGAGACCTTAGAAGCCGGGATCGTGCTTACCGGTTCGGAAATTAAATCGATCCGGGCGGGGAATATCAGTATGGGCGATGCTTATGTCCGCGCCGAAAAGGGTGCGCTCTGGCTATTCAATGCTCATGTAGCCCGTTACGATGCCGCCAGCTATTTGGGACATGAACCGGATAGGGTCAGGAAACTGCTGTTACATAAGAAACAGATTCGTGAGTTGATCAGTCAGACCAAAGAAAAAGGCTTTACTATGGTGCCGCTACGATTGTATATTAAAGACAGTCGGGCGAAGCTAGAAATTGCTCTGGCCAAAGGTAAAAAATTATACGATAAACGCGAAGCAATCAACAAACGCGAAAATCAGCGCAATTTAGATAGACTGATGAAAAACAACCGCGTTGACAGGAGGTAGGAGAACATTTCTCCTGCGCCGCATATTTTAAGGGGACGCGTGGTTCGACAGGGGAGGTTAGTTACAGAGTTGCAAGCTGAGGTGCCATCACCCTCGTAAAACTGGTGGTAAAAAACAACTGCCAAAGAACAAGTTTTGGTTGCCGCCTAAATAAGGCGACACATCTGCCCTGACCCCACCTCGACGGGTTGGGAGCGGGTGAAATAAAGTTGAGGTGCCATTGCGCAGACGCCGATAAGAGCAGTGAAAGAAAAATCGGCTGACCCGGCAAAACTCGGTCGGCAGAGGTTTGACGGGTGAGACAAAGAGCTGACTAAGCTTGTAGGATACTCTGAACGGTCTCTTCTGGACGGGGAGTTCAACTCTCCCCCGTCTCCACCAAGTCCAACTTTATGGGTGTTTTATCATGAAACATCAATTTGGGTATATTCTCCTTCTATTGACATTTAAAACTTCTACTCAGCCGGCGGAAGGGTTATAATGTCAATAATTCCGTTTTGAAAAGAGAGGCAAAAATAAATGGGGAGCAAATTCGGTTTTTCATGGTCTTATAAACGAGCTTTGGGCATTTCTGGATTAAAAAGCCGTATTTCACGCAAGACTGGAATTCCTTTAACAACCTCGGGCAGACAACGCAAAATCGGTAGAATATTGGGCATGAAATAGTTCAATACTCTTAATTATTTTGAAAACCGGATAGCCAAGGCATCATGCTCATGAAAGTCTAATTTAATTGGTGTGTCAGTACCAGTATTAATCCCTATGCCATATAGTGCCAGAAAAGCAGGTGTCGGTTTAATCGCCGTCACCTCTTTTGTTTTAATGTCCACGTAAACCAACTCAACTAGTGACCGGAGCAAAGTTTGTCTTTCTTCTTGGGTCGCCTCATTCCAAAGCACTGGTATGTTGGAAAAGAGTTCTACCGCTTCTTCGATGGCCGGTGGAGTGGTTACTGAAGCCTGCTCCAATTGACGGTCTATTTCGGCCAAGCGCGTTTCATATTCAGTATCCCCAAAAGCCTCATTCGCATAGGCTTTGCCCAGCCGACGCCGTTTTTCTTTTAGCTCCTCTGGTTTAGGACCATCGTAAGTTGTCACTGCGACCCTAGCCATTTGCTGTTTCCAGTCAGGTTTTATGTCCAGAGAATGTACAAGCGCCGCAACCTGTTTGTCAAAGACTGCTGCCACAATTGACGTTTCGTTGGTAGGGCACTCGTGGGCATGCCGTTCCCTATACATTGGTATTGTTTGGCTCTTGCGGTCGGAATGTAGCCTATTCCCGCAGTTGGAACATACTATTATTCCTTGAAGTAATCCTTTTAGCCCGTGTACCTCCCTTATGGTTTTTTTAGTCTGCTTTCTAGCCTGCACCCGCTGGAATATTTCTTGGGAAATAATGGCCTCATGCTTCCCCGGATACAGTTTTTTATTGTATTTCACGAAACCGCAATAGAACTGGTTGTTGAGAATATCTTTTATTGCGTGTGGCGTGAAGAAATTCCCGTCCCGTGTTTGAAAGTTTTGGCTGTTAACCCATGTTGCAATTTCGCCGTTAGACTGGCCATCGGCCCGGCGCTGAAATATCTCGATAACAACTTTTGCCTCTTGCTCAACTTTAATGGGCGGCAATACTTTATCCGGCTGCCGTTTATAACCGAATGGGATAGCTGCTACCGGTAGCCCAGACTCTGTCATCTGTTTTTGAGCTTTTTTAACATGCACACCCAATTGGTCTGAAAAGAATTCGGATACCCCACCCATGGTGGTTAATAGCAATTTGCCCGCGGGAGTGGAAAAGTCAAAATCTTCAGTGACGCTCGCAAACCCAACATTACATTCTCCCAGTAGTTTCAAGGCTTGCCGCTGCACACCAACGTTGCGTGCCCAACGGTCGAGCGTGTGAACAACAACACAGTCGAAGCAACCCCTTTTGGCATCTTCGAGCAGTTTCATTAATTGAGGTCGTTCTTTTATGTTGTCTGAATGGGCCGAGACGCCTTCGTCGGCATAAACGGCCATCAATTCATAGTCATGGCGTTCACACCAACGTTCAATCTCTTTCTTTTGGGCGTCCAGAGAGTAACCGTCCACCTGGGATTCGTCAGACACCCTGATATAGGCAACCACCCGGATAGCCGAACCTTGTTTTACCTTGAGCATTGTCACTTTTATCCCTCCTTCCTAATACCGCTCTACCTACCTCACCCCAGACCTGACAGAAGCGCCTGATTGAATCCGGATCAAGGCATGTCTGAGCGTCATTACATTCATGCTCATTCGAGCCTTGAATAGCAAGTTCATTTAGTTGAGAATTGTTTGTGGTGTTGTTTTCCATTGATAAAGCTTCTTTGTTTATTTTGGGCATTCTCATTAACTCCGCAAAGCATTATTTCTTGGCATAAAAAAAGGCGCCATATAAGCGCCTTGGGAGAAAAAACCTTCAATACTCAACGATCATTTAGTACTGCATTTTGGACCTCCTATTTTCGGACATAAAAAAAGCTCCTCTTTATTGAGGAGCTTTTTCTTGAAATATTATTTTATTAGTTTTGGTAAAATATTAGGGGTTACATGTTCCTGCACCATATTCCCCCCTAATTATATAGACGAATACTAGTTTAAAAAGTTAACCTATGGCTCCGTATCCCGAGTTGACTGTCATGATGCCGTGTATGTTCCTCCCTAATTATATAGACGAAACCGGTTGGTAAAAAGTTAACCTGCCTGGTGGGAGTTCTCTGAGCCGAATGTTAGGATACCAACTGCTATTGCAAGAAGCGGCGAGGAGATAAAGCTTGTTGAGCTGTTTTTCTTCAGTGAGACTGATGCCTGGAAAATGTGCTTTAGTCTGTGGTAAAGAAATGACTTTCGTGAAGAATTGGTTTCTGGGTAGTATGTCGTTTCCATATTTACTGTGCAATTCTTTTTCTTGTTTTTGTTTCTCTTCGTCAACAAGTTCCTCTATTCCATAGTAGGCCCGCTCCGCAGCGAGAGCTTTTGATATAATTTCACCGTCTTCATTTTGTTCAACCGACTCTTTCGCTCTTCCACTCGTTGTCAATGTATTATTCAATCCATTTTTTCTGATTTCAGCGAGCCATTTATTGAAGATCATGTCGTCTTTCTCTAGCCAATAATCCCACTCATCCCTCGCCTTATTTAATTGTGCATATAAATCTCTTAAACGCTGGGAGGGGGGATGATTGATAACCTTCGTTTTCCCGTACCAATCTGCCAGCTGTTTTGTCAGCAACAATATCTGAGCTTGAGCGACGTCTTCATCAGTCCAACCCCACTTATGCCCTATTTCCTTTATCACCGTTGAAACATATGGTTTGGATACTCTCAGCATATTAGCTATTTCAACCTGTTTGAAATTCCAAAGAAAATGAAGGATGACACGCTTTTCGCTTGAAGACGTAATATTATCGATTAACGCTGATATCAGATTATACCTGTTCCATCTTTTTGAATTGGCTTGTTTAATCAGTTCATTGAAGTATCTGAATGACATGCAATTCTCAACGGTACACGGTTTGCCGTCTGTTCCACTTTTGGACCATTCCTCCAAGCCGCACCACCAAGGGGATGCGAGTATGGTCTCAAGATAATTTAGCGATGGAGGCATTAGTTCTTGTGTCGTTTCTACGAGGTTCTTTCTGTGTTTGCCATCAGTTGGTTCTTCAACCTTGAATACATGCCAGCCAGAATTAGTGAAATCGTCACAATTATCTTTTTCCTCTTCCGGTATTTTTGCGAATCTTTCATCAATCTGAGCCATCTCTTTCAAATCAATAAAAGAGCCCTCTAGGTGAAAAGACCGCCCCCTTTGCCGGGCGATGTCTATAATAGAATTCGATATTATCGCTTTGGCATAATTCCAGGGTTTATTGGAAGTAATAGAATGAAGCTTGTCACTAAATTTATCCATGGCTTGGGACACAACTTGTTCTCTCAAAACGGGGTCAGAGAAACTCTCGCTGGCAATCGAATTCCCGTAGCGTTTTAAGGTGTCATAGGCCTTGTGAAACGCTTCGTCGTTACCAGAAATAGCAGATAGCATTAATACATTTTTATCCATCCTTCCCTCCAGTAATTATTTACTTAATATAATAGTACATATGTACTAGTCAATAGTAAAGATGTAGTATGTAATAATAAGAGAGAGGAGAAAACTGACATGGAAATGATTCTGGTTACAGAAAAAGAGACTCCGGGCACTTGGAGATATAAAGAGAATAAAGAAGACCACCCGATAACGATTTATTTAACCGAAGAGCAGGTTAAAGAACTCGGGAATCCACAATCGATAAAAATGACGATAACGGCAGCCTAGGTTGAATCAAACTCCAACACCTGCACCACTTTGGCCTAACTGGTAAAATAACATTATGAGGACGTACAATCGACTTGAAACTGACTTAGCCTTTCAATGGGTTGATAAATTCTTCAAGCTCGTTGAATTAATATTTGAAATATCAGATGACGAAGAAAAGGATGTTCCGCCCTCTATACCGACATACGAACGTGAGCTACAGTTTCAGGAATTGCGGCTCTGGTTTTTCGCACACCAGCATAAGTTTATGCCTATCTGGTCAGAATTCTGGCATGATAAAATTCCCAAAAATTATTCTGCATCTGTTGCCGAGGGCCAAGAATATTTCGAGAATCCATTTCTGATGCTTTATAGACCTGATAACTTGAATCAGTTGGCATATCGTTTGGGAATTAACGACAATTACAATACTTGGGAGCCGACCGAAAATGGTTTAGACATGGTGGAAGATATTTCAATCGATTTTTCTCTGGAAGTACTACAATTCATCCATTATGTTGGGGAATTCAGCGAAGATGTCAACGATGATATAATAGCCAGTTGATTTATTGAATATTCCGAAGCTAAATCCCAATCGCCTCGGCTACCTTTGCCCAACTTTTGTCCTGCTCTCCCTCCAGTCTTCGAAGGTAGACGGTGGTAACTGCAAGGCTGCTGTGGTCTAGGAATCGACTGACATCTTCAACTGTTTCCCCAGCATCCCGCCGAAGTTTGGCGGCTGTGTGCCGGAAGATATGGACTCCGGAAGGAGCGATTCCAGCAAGTCTAAAGTACCTCTGCAGGTTACCGTAAAATGTTCCGCTGGTGATTCCTTTGCCCTGATGCGAATGTGATGGCCATAGTGACTCGTCTAGTAACATTGTGGCTAGTTCTTTACCAAATGCCCCCAATGAGGCTCTTATTGCGTTTAGTGCCGGTTGGGGGAGTTCCCTGTACCCTTGTTTCCCACCTTTACCGCGATAGGTGTAATAGGCGCTGTCACCATCAATAATGAGATTACCCGCTTTCATATTCAGCACTTCGGCCCGCCGCCGTCCTGTTAACACTAATGTCAGGATGATTGCGCGGTCACGCAAACCTATTGGAGAGTCAGGAACCACTTCCAAAAGCTTATGTACTTGGTCACCGGACAGGCCTCGGGGTGTTGAAGGTGAGGTCTGCGGCCGTTGCAGCTTATCGCAGGGGTTTGACTGGACGATATCCATACGTATCAAGAAGCGGAAGAAGGAACTGACGCACGCAATACGAGCACCGATAGTAATGGCCGATGGCTGCTTGCCCGAAAGACCCGGTCCATGGGCATAAACAAAGATATCCTGGGGAGTCACGTTATCCGGTTGCTTGCCCGAGCGTCCGAAGAAGTCCTGCAGCATACGCGAGTAACCTTCTACGGTACGACGAGAACCGGAGAGTTGTTCTTTCTCAGCCAGGAATGCATAGAATACCTTTTGCCAGCCTGTGGCGGTGTCAGCAAAGTTAACGATTGTTGTTGTCATCTGATTACTCCATCATGTCCCGGAGGAACTGGAGGGCTGCAGGATTGCTCTTATACTTTTTAAGAAGCTTCTTGACCTTTGCTTGACTGTAATAGCCCGGTTTGATGTTTCCCGGGTAAGGTTTGGGATTGATTGGGTCATAGTCAGGGATAATTAATTCTTTTTCGTTTTTAATCATGGTAGCATCTCCTTTTTATAGTGTTACTACCATACATCACTCGAAAGCTCTGAGAAGTCAAGCAGATACAGGAACTATTCTTCTTTATTGTGGATATCTTTAACACGGGCAAAACCGTGGATGAGAGGAAAACGGAAGAACCCAAACACTTCTCTGGTACGCAGGAAGCCAATAAAGATGATAATCACACCAGCCAACTCAAGGATGTAGAACGATACTCCAGGAGAGGTTCCTAATCTCAACAACGAACCGCCGATAGCCGGCAATAGCGCACCTAAGGCGATAAGCACATTCGACACCACTCGATGTGGCAGGATTCGCTTCCTCCAGAAAATCCAGGCACTGTAAAGCGCCCCGCCGATGAGCGTAACCGTGCCATAGATATTCAGTAGACCGGTCAGAACCCCGACGTCGGTAGGGACTTTAATCAATTTGTCTGTCAAACTTGTAGCGGTACCTAAATCGATACTGGCGCTGAACAATCTGATGGCACTGTAAATAGAGAGAACCACGAGGATCGCCATCAAAATATTAGCGGTGCGGCGTTTTAGCAGAAGGTAAACTGTCCCTTGACCGAGAAAAGCTGCCACACAAATTGCGCCGAAGAGATACCAAAGTCGGAACATAACGAGATGAAGTCCATAGGTTTTAGTGTAAAATTCGGTGAAAGCACTGATCCCATACATGAAAAGTCCAATCGTCCACAGAAGTTGAAAAGATTGTCGACGAGCAAAATATTGATCGAGAACGGTCAACGCAAAGATAAATGAGACGATGGCTGAAATTAAAGGAATAACTCCGATACCCATGTCCTGCTCCTTAACTGAATCTCCGATTATTATATAGGATTAATTGCTGATTTGAAACAGTCCGCAGTCAGGCGACCTGCCATTGACAACATTGCTTGGATGTATTTTACTTTAAGAATGCAGAACAACCAACCCCCGATTGTCACAACAGAATTAAATAAAAAATCTTCTGGTCCTTGGGGTTTCTGGTCGACCGTTGGTTTCGGATTATTAGTTATCCTGGCCTACTTTGTCGGTCAAGTTTTGGTAGAGAATATTTTTGCTGTAAATAATTCGATCTCACATCCCGGAGAATCGATCTCACAGTTGACGAACATTCTTTCAAGCGGCAACGCTCTCGCCACAACGATATTTGTCTCCACCGTAATCGGTATGGGTTTGACAATTTTATTCATCAGAATGCATAAAGGTATTCCCATAAAGGAATATCTGGCACTACGGTCCATAAAGTTTACAACATTTATTTCTGTGCTCGGAATCGCTATAGTGTTGTTGTTTCTTTCGGGATTGTTTCTCTCGGGGTTGGGGCAAACTAAATTCACGGAAGATCTGACTCAGGCCTACAAAAATAGTTCAGTCCTCGTGCTCCTTGCCGCAGTTATTTTTGCACCTGTCTTTGAAGAGATATTTTTCCGTGGTTTTTTGTTTGCAGGTTTTCGAACATCAAAAATTGGTGTTATCGGAGCCGTGTTGCTCACTGCTGCACTTTGGTCATTATTGCATGCTACCCAGTATAATAGTTGGGAACTAGTGGTAATATTTGGTCTTGGTGTGGCATTTGGTATTGTCCGATGGAAAACCAATTCTTTGTATGCCAGCTTGGCCATGCATTCGCTCTGGAATTTGATATCCATTACAGTGGCAACCTTATTGGTACAGGGGAAAATTTACTGGTAAATAAAGGGATTCAGGGATATTTGATGAATCTTCCAAAGTGGTGGTTTGCCATCCAATTACTCGCAGGTAAAAAAGATAAACAAATGGAGTCAAGTCACGTTGAGCCTGATTTAGTTATTGTCGCCAACATTCTGAAAATCATAACGTATAGTAATGGCACAAAAATTTTAACAGCTAACGTAAAATTGAAACCGACAGGTCAAACAACAGTCGACATATTATCTCTCTGTCTTTGGGGTGAAAAATATGAAGCTAAGGGATCGGAAAAATTCGAGGAAACGCAAGAGCAAATTAAAGTCACCCCGATTACTATAACTAACCCAAAATCATATATCGTATTTTTCGATGTACCCGGAGAATCAGCAATCAATTCAGAAGATGTAAAAATATACGCTTTAGCAAATAACAGGGAGTATTATTCAGAGCCGTTTGGAATTAAATTTGAGGCATCCTTATGAACATAACCATATCCCTTGACTAAAATTAATCACAGTTTAAGTGACATTGAATCCAAACGCGAAAGTTCAAATGCAGGCACGAAGACCTGATAGTGTTACTCTTAGGGCACATGGGTGGACACAGACGCATTTGCTGTAAGGTGATCCCCATTATTTGGACAGAATAAGGCCGCTTGAGTTCCAGAAATGATATTCATTTTGTCCAAATAAACCTGTTCCGTTTAAAAACGACCGTACTTGACGCTTCCCTATGTTATACTATGGCAGTAAGGTAAACAACCGTTCCTAAAAAACTTCGGAGGGAAGCGCTTGAAAGATAAAGATAGTCTCGCCAAGGCGGTTCGTCTCAGCCAAATTCAACATTTTCTCCATAGTAATCCGTCTGGTCTCACGAGCAAAGAATTAGCCGACCTTTGCGGTGTCTGTATGCGAACGATTCAAAGAGATATTCAATCGCTGGAAACTGACCTTAAAATTCCTCTAACGCAGAACGGAGACCGGTACGGAATTACCGAAGGTTATATTCTCCCACCGGTTTCCTTCTCACTTTATGAAGCAATGGTAATATTTTTAGCATGCAGGCTGGCACTTTGTCAGACGGATGAGAACAACCCGCATATTGCAAAGGCGCTTACCAAGATTTCCTCCGTATTGCCTTCACCTCTTGCCACACAGTTGAAAGAGTGCGCCAGTTCTATAGGCGATAAAAAAGAAGACCCAGAGTTCATACGTAACTTCGAGAAGATTGCAATCGCATGGACAACACAACGCCAAGTGAGAATGAAGTACCAGTCTCTTGAAAGTGATGGTATCAAGGAATGGCTTCTGGAACCTTATTTCGTTGATATGACAGGTATTGGCTTCTCTGTCTATGTTATTGGGCATGCTGTAAGGGAAGGGAAAGAAGGTATTATCACCTTCAAACTTGAGCGAATTAAAGATTTGGAGATCTTGAACAAGCGGTTCGAGGTTCCATCTGATATAAATATCAGGAAGTTGTTAGCATCAAGCTGGGGTATTTTCACCGGAGATGCAATTAGCATTGTTCTGAAATTCTCACCACACGTGACACGCCGCGTAAAGGAATCGGTGTGGCATATTTCACAATTAATTGAGGATACTCCCGATGGCGGATGCCTGCTCTCTTTACAGGTAAACAGTACATTGGAAATAACCCCCTGGATACGGAGTTGGGGACCGGATGTAGAGGTGATTAGACCAATTGAATTAAGAAAAGCGTTTGCTGACTGGGCAACACAGCTATATAATACCTACCATAAACCATCAGTCAAAAGAGATGTGAGTTTAGGTCCAGGAGGTAAATAAATGCCGGTAATAGATATTAATTTCAGACTTACTGGCAAGTTTATTCCGGTCGACCACGGTTATCGGCTTTTTTCAGCCGTATCAGAGCTTGTTTCTGATTTGCACAATCATGGCCGAGTTGGTATCCATCCCATTTTCGGTCAGTTGGCTGGGAACAGATTGCTCGCACTGACTGAGCACAGTTTCTTAACTCTGCGTCTACCATCTGAGGAAATAGCAGCATTTTTACCGCTAGTCGGTAAGACAATTCGCATTGGCGAAAATAGTCTTAATATTGGAGTACCGCAGACGAGAGTTCTCGTACCCAGCGCCCGTCTCTACAGCCATCTTGTCGTAATCAAGGGATTTATGGAACCCGAACCGTTTCTTGAAGCGGCGAGTCGACAGTTACGCGTTCTTGAGATTAAGGGTAAGCCAAACCTGATAATACAACCCAATATTGTTGAGAGTAATATCGATATGGAGCACGGTACTCATTCGCCATATTTGCGACGGACCATCAAAATCCACGATAAGGAAATAGTTGGTTTTGCACTGAGAGTTGAGGAACTGACTGCCGAAGAGTCAGTATTACTTCAGGAAAATGGCATCGGCGGACGGCGCCGTTTCGGCTGCGGTATATTCATCCCGGAGAGGAGATAGCACGGTGAATATATCAATTGAACCAAAGGTCTTGTTGGCGAAGACCCCGCTTGATGACAAAATCGTGAAGAGTGAAGAGACTTTGGCAGGCCATCTGATCAAAACGAAGGAGGTATTTGGTTCCATGTTCGGGACGAATACCAAGTCTACTCGTTTGTGCCAAAGCTGGTTACGATTTTTTAAGATTAAAGACAAAGAAGATATCTTTTTACGAACTATGCCTGCGGTTTGCTATTTACATGATATAGGTAAAGCAAACAGTGGTTTCCAAGACGCAGTGAGAGGCCAAGCGGGATCTCAAGTCATACGACACGAGCATTTGACCGGGCTTCTCCTATTTCGACCAGAACTAAGACAACTTCTGCAACAGTGGAAACTAGATACCAACATTGTAGTTGCTGCCATCATCGGACATCACCTAAAGTCATGTCATGAAAACTTTGGTGAACCTATGACCCTCGATAGGAAAGTGTTTTGCGTATATTCTAAAAAAATAGGTGATTTATTAGCCTCAGTTGGGTGCATATACGATGTGCAAACCTCCCCTGTGGACAGCATACCAGAAATCTGGTCATTTAACGAAGATCCCGGTAGCTTTACCCCGGAAGCATTAGTTGGCGAGGTAAAACGGGAGTTATCCCGATTTCGACGAAGACTTGACCAAGATACTTCAGAGCATCATTTGTTGATGGCCATGCGTTCAGCTCTAATTTTGGCTGATAGTGCGTCTTCGGGTTTAGTGCGCGAAAGAAAGAATATTCAAGAATGGCTTGGGGCAGCCTTCGATGACAAAGAACTACTCGACGGCAATTCCGTTGAAGAAAAAGTTATACTACCGAGAATAACCCAGATAAAAAAGGAGCGTGGGGGTTTTGAATGGCAAGACTTCCAGATGGCAGCGGACCAACTTCCAGAACGGACTCTCTTGCTCGCCTCTTGCGGTAGCGGAAAAACCCTGGCGGCATGGCGATGGATAAAAGCACAGGCCACAGTTAGTCCGGTTGCCCGAGTCATTTTTCTTTACCCTACCCGAGGTACGGCTACCGAAGGTTTTCGCGACTACGTTTCCTGGGCACCTGAGGCCGACGCCGCTTTACTGCATGGGACATCCACCTTCGAACTAGACGGCATGTTCAATGATCTACAAGATGTTCGTTATGGGAAAGATTTCATCGCGGAAGACCGGCTGTTTGCCCTCGCCTATTGGCAGCGTCGTGTCTTCAGCGCTACGGTGGACCAGTTCTTAGGATTTATGCAGCATGTTTACCGCTCTGTTTGTCTGATGCCATTGCTGGCTGATAGCGTTATCGTCTTTGATGAAGTGCACAGTTTCGATAGCAGTCTTTTTTCATCCTTAAAGCGTTTCCTGCAGACATTTGATGTGCCTGTATTGTGCATGACCGCCAGTCTCCCGCAAATCAGACAACAAGATTTAAGAGATTGCGGACTTACTATTTTTCCTGACGAGGAGAATCAGTTCGCAGACCTACAAAGGAAAGCCGAAATGCCACGGTATCAAGTGCAGAGGATAGGGGATGAGGATAGAGCCCGTGAAGTTGCTCTCAGTGGTTTTCGAGAAGGTAAGCGCGTCCTCTGGGTGGTAAACACCGTAGCCCGTTGCCAGAGTCTGGCTAAGGATCTCAAGGCGCTATGCTACCACAGCCGTTTTCGATTGGAGGACCGAAAGGGTCGCCACAATAATGTAATCAGTGCTTTTCGGCCCGGCAAGGACGCTATCCTAGCTATTACCACCCAGGTATGTGAGATGAGCCTTGACCTTGACGCGGATGTCCTTATTACGGAGACAGCCCCTATCACCAGCCTTATCCAAAGAATGGGACGCTGTAATCGCTTTGCCCAACTCGAGCAAAACAAAATCGGAAAAGTATTCTTTTATGCTCCCCACGATGAAAAACCCTATAGTGCTGAAGAGCTTTCGGGAATCCCAAGTTTTCTCAAAAGTATCGATGGGAACACGCTCAGCCAATCCCGTCTAGAGGAACTTTTAGAGGAATTCGGACCTTCTGAAGTTGAGGTAGAACGATACGCCTCTTTCTTAGACAGTGGCCCCTGGGCTATGTCTGGAGAAGAAAAACTCAGGGACGAAAATGAATTCACAGTAGAATCAATACTCGACTGTGACATTGAACAGTATCTGCAACTCAAACAAGATCACAAGTCTGTAGATGGACTGATTATACCAATCCCCCGCCGTTTCGCTAGCCGCGATAGCCGCATACTCAATTTATACATTGCATCAGCGTCTAAATATTCCCCCGATTATGGTTTTTTAGGCGAGATTGGAGGCGTAAGATGAGCAAGTTAGTAAGAGAGGCGGAGATCACTACACTTGAATACGACCTTTATGACTTGCCTACCGCTCAGCACAAAGCCGGGTTGGCAGGGTTATTAATAATGATAGAGTCCTTGAAAAAAAGGAAAATGATGCCCTTACCGGAAGTAAAATATGATGCAACTAGTGCCACAATTTCATTTACAAAGGAAAATCTGCAAATAGTATTTGATGATTTATACGATGCTTCCTGGGAGGAAATCGAACTCCGCACAAAGCGAAGTGGGGAGGCTCCAAAACGAGAAATCACCCGTCAACTTGAAGGTTCAGAAGGAAAGAAAAACCTTAAGTACTACGTTTATGATAAGTGCGTTCCTAAAGGTGCCTTTCTGAAGAGTATATTGCCTACCAACTCCGATGTTTGGCTTAACCTATGGCGCGACATGCTTTGGGAAACTCTACGAGGTATTCCGAAAACACGTGGAGTGTATCTTGATCGTGCCAACAAGAAGTCAACATCTCTTGTGAAAAATCTCTGGGATAAACTAGCGACAACCCAACCTGCAAAAGATGGCAAGGTTACCACGGAAAGCATTGTGAGTTCAACCTTTATTGGCGCCCAAGACGTCAATGCCGAAAATGTACCATTTCAAGGAACGATTCAACAGAATCTCCTTCTGCACTTTTGGCCTATCGCGAGTCTTATTTTTGTGCCCAGGGTAATAAAAAAAGTTGATAAGGCGAGAGGCTACCAAATGCAAGAAGTGGGCTATGTTATAACTGTGCCAGAACCATCAAATCTCCAAGCCTTCATTGACGATGCGCTTCGTTTATTTGGAAGCCTCGATGTTGAGAAATCTGGCTTTCGACCCAAGTCGGCACTTATCACCTTACCAGAAGAGAGCGCATTAGAATATTTTTCTCATTTGGCCGTTTCTTCCGTGAGTAAAAAGGATGTTTCATATAGTTTGTCAGGCATAGATGTCTACCATCTTGAAAAGCGCGGCAATAAAATCGATTCGCTAGCCGTAGGACGCGTTTCCCCAAACGAGAGAGAATTAGCAGGCTACCGAGCTTTGAGCAATCAGTGTCATAACCCTCTTTATAGGTCCCAGCGAATGCGCAACTTACTAGGCTTAAAAAACTGGTACATTGGGATGGACTCCATCATCAACCAATATCCCTCTGAATTCTTCATTTACAGTGAAGAAACCCCGGGTGAGATTCCGTTCTTCGGTATTGATGTGGCACGTACCATGAGCAGTATCGAAGTTGATATGAATGTTTTGAAATTAATAAAAGGAGGTGAACCTATGAGTCAGGAACAACGGGATAACAGGCTTGCCATTTGCGTCAACCGGCTAATAAGGGAATACGTAAATCGTAGAACTGAAGAGAAATCAGGGGGGAAGTATGATGATTTCAAAAATAACAAAGATGCGAATGGACACATAATTTACCCCAACACGTATCGAGAAGCAAAAGAGAAAATATGCTCGGATGCCTTTCTTGCCATGCGGGGGCGGCGCGAGCAGGATTTCGTCGAGTACTTTACTGGAACCATATGTTCAGTAGCCCAATATTTGCCTGAAGAAGATTACATTATCGTAAGTCGAGAACTGATGGCCCATCCCGACATCGTTAAGACGCTCTCGATGCTAGCACTTTCGGCAGTTTCATACACCGGACGCACAAATGAAGAAGGAGGAAAACAGTGAATCTTTTTAGTACCGTATTAACTTACACCGCTCCCAGCGCTAATTACAGAGGTGAAAGCGCAGAAAACCGGGCTGTCATTCAGAAAATCACGCGGGGACGTTTCGAGTACGCTATTATTTCGCCGGAAGCGATGCGTAATGCCCTTCGTGAAACTTTACAAAGCCTAGGCTTGCCTTGTAACAGAACCCGTCTCGACGACGAAGAGCAACTAGCTGTCAAGTTTAAAGATTATCCGGATTCTGACATGTACGCTGATGACTTTTTTATGGGATGGTTGATTGCTGCTTCAGGTAAAGACCGGGAAAAGATATTGGAGGAGTTAAAGCAAAAGGGTCGTGACTCTAAGAAATTTGCTTTTAAACGTGACTCTATCTTGCGCATGAATATGGCTGTCGCTCTGGAACCGTACCGGCATGACAGCGTCTTCACTCAATCTCCACAGGATAAAACAGTAAAGAGTGTGAAAGCCCATACCAATACAGAGAACTCTCAGTTGCTCCATCGTGAAACAACTGTTACGGCTTTCCAATACCCATTCGCCTTGAGTTTGAAGGATTGTGAAAGTAAGCCGCAATGGACTAAAGGTCTCATTAAAGCTATCGGCGAGTTGAACAACGTTGCGGGGAATCATGCCCGTTCCTATTTCGAAATGGCTCCTGCCAGTATCGTCATCCGGCTAACTGACCAGCTTGTGGCTGGGTTCGACATCTACGGTTTCAGTATAGGGGAAAACGGTCGCCATATTTTGAAAGAGGTTACCGAAGGTATTGTTCACGATGATTATCCTGGAAACGAATTCTATCTGGGAGGCAAAATCGTCAAGGACATGGACGAAAAAGAGCTAAAGGCACTGGCAGATAAGAAAGTTCATATAAATAGAAACCCACAGCATCTGTTGGACCAAATCAGCGCCACTGCTTTCCAAGAAAAGGGATAAGGTGGAAGCAAATGTTGCATCTTTACTTGGAAGCCCCATTTGCCGCTTTTCGTAATTTTACGGCTGGCAGTTTCCGCTCTACCGCGGAATTCATGACTCCATCTGCTGCCTATGGCCTTTTGCTGAACGTTGCCGGAATTGAAATGCGGCAGTATGATGACCAGCTACCTATGACCACGATTAAACAGGGATTACCAAGGTTTCGTGTTGCTTTGGGAGCCCTGACATTCCCGCATGCCCAAACTGTATTCCAGCAATTGCACAATTATCCCGTCGGCAACACCGGCAAAGAAAATGCCGAACGTGCCAAAGGTAACAAATATAATATAACGCCAACCCGCCGCGCCTTCCTTTCGGACCTCAAAGCGTATGTTAGCATTGACGCCGGGGCAGAATTTGAAAATCGTATAGCAAACAGCTTGGGGGGTAAATCAACACGAACATATGGACTGCTCTTCCTAGGTGATAGCAATTTCTTAATAAGTAAGTTGAAACAAGTTTCTTTGATTGAGCCGGTGTACTGGTTTGAAAGAATTCTTTCGGAGACGGAGAACGGTATGTCAAGCCATATAATGCGGCTAACAATTACCATTGACCGCGAAGATATGTCCAAGACAAAATCAGACCTCTTTGCGCCGATAAGTTTGCCTTCCAGCACTATCCCCAAAAATGCATGGGTCGAGGTGGGATATTGACTATAACCGACCACGAACCGCTCATCCGGGTCATGGCACTACATGCCTTGGCTTACTGCGAACGGCTCTTCTACCTGGAAGAGGTTGAAGAAATACGTATCGCTGATAATGCCGTGTTTGCCGGCCGCACCCTTCACGAAGAACTGAAACAAGACGAAGAAGAAAACGGCGAATGGACAAGCCGGGAGTTAGCTAGCGAGCGCCTTGGTCTCACCGGCAAAGTGGACTGCCTGCGTCGGCGTGATGGACACCTTATCCCATATGAACATAAGCGAGGCCGTCCCAATAAACAAGGCAAATCAGTTTGTGCCTGGCCCGCCGATGCCTTACAGGTCAGTGCCTATGCCATGCTCCTTGAGGAGGAGACGGGGGAGACCATTTCTGAAGGTCGAGTCCGCTATCATGCTGCCAATGTAACAGTCCATGTGCCGCTCGACGACACCGCGCATCAGACTGTATTTAATGCTATAACATCTGCCCGAAAGCTACGTTCTTCGCTAAAACGTCCGCCAGTCACTCCTAATGAACGGCTATGTATTCACTGCTCCCTGGCGTCAGTGTGCCTACCAGAAGAGGAACGTCTCTTGGCTGATGACGACTGGGAACCAGTGCGTCTGTTTCCGGCTGACCGAGAACTTAAGATAGTGCATGTGGTGCACCATGATGCTCGAGTTATCCGGTCCATCAACACTCTCAAAATCGAATCCGAGGAAGGCGGCAGTTCCGAATTTCCCATTCATGATGTAGGCGCACTGGTTTTGCATGGCTATCCGCAAATTACAACCCAAGCCCTCTACCTTTGCGCCACTAACGAAGTGGCAGTCCATTGGATTTCAGCGGGTGGGCGCTACGTCACCAGTCTAGCGACCGGGGGCAATGCGGTGCAGCGTTGTCTACGGCAATACACAGCCCTTTCTGATCCAGTAATTTGTCTAACCATCGCTCGTAAACTGGTTATGGCTAAGATAGAGAACTCGCTACGTTACATTTTAAGAGCTACGAGAGAAAACAGACGTGATGCACATGGCGTGAGCCAAGCTATTGAAACGCTACGCGGTTGCCTGAAACAATCGGCTCACGCCGTTGACCTCGATTCCCTCCGAGGCTTTGAAGGAGTAGCTGGTCGCGCTTATTTCTCTGCCCTGGCGATGCTTTTGGTTGAAAACGTTCCGGAGAGCATGAAGTTTAATAGCCGCAACCGCAGGCCTCCCAAAGACCGTTTCAATGCTCTGCTCGGTTTCGGGTACGCCCTCGTCCAGCAGGCTGTACTCCAATCGGTAAGAGTGGTCGGATTGGAACCGGCTCTCGGTTTTTTTCATACCCCACGTTCCGCCGCGCATCCACTCGTATTGGACGTTATGGAGCTTTTCCGACTTCCCCTGTGGGATATGGTGCTGGTCGGGTCGGTAAACCGACTACAATGGGACCCGGTCGCCGATTTCGCTGAAACAAAGGGTGGTATTTGGCTTTCGGACAGTGGTCGGCGGAAAGCCATTCAACTGTTCGAGAAAAGGATGGAGGAGACTTGGAAGCATCCTGTAGTCGATTACTCTCTCTCCTATGCCCGCTTGATAGAGCTTGAGGTCAGGCTTCTTGAGAAGGAATGGGCCGGGCAACCGGGACTTTTTGCTAAAATGAGACTGAGGTGAATCTTGGCACAAAAGCTGTGGTATTTGGTAACCTACGATATCCGAGAACCCAAACGCCTACGGAAGGTCGCAAAACACCTTGAGGGTTATGGTGAACGAATACAATTCAGCGTCTTTCGCTGCCGATTAACAGTCCGAGAGTTGGAACGGATGCGCTGGGAACTGACTCAAAAGATGGAAAAGGAAGATGACCTGCTTATTGTGGGGTTATGCCCTAGGTGTGCGTTACGCGTCACTGAAAAGAAAGGTGAAGAAAGGTGGAAGGAACCTGTAAATACGTTCGTAATTGTATGATTATTTTTCAAGCATCGGAGGATGTGCAGTGGATGCATCCAAATTGGGAGCGTAAGTTGAGAGTGAATGTAGTTGCCATGGTGATTGAATGATGCGAAATAATGCAGTAATCAATCTGAACTTGACAGAAAGAAGAAACCACGAGTTGATGAAAACCACCAGATCCTTGAACCCAGCTTCAGGATTTGAAGCTAAAATAGAAATGGGCTGAAGATACCTCTGATGCCGTAAGGCGTTGAGCACAGATTAGGCAGTTCGGGTAACTTAATGCAACATATCGCAACTGAAGATACCTCTGATGCCGTAAGGCGTTGAGCACGTTATACAGGTTGTGTAATGCACTACATGTCATCGTGCTGAAGATACCTCTGATGCCGTAAGGCGTTGAGCACACTAGACATGCTTCATGTAATAACTGCTCTACGGATCTGAAGATACCTCTGATGCCGTAAGGCGTTGAGCACACATTACGGCGAGTCTCTAGTATCAAGTCATTGTCGCTGAAGATACCTCTGATGCCGTAAGGCGTTGAGCACGTCATGACAATGCGCTATATGGATCAACTGCGCAATCTGAAGATACCTCTGATGCCGTAAGGCGTTGAGCACGCATGATATGCATCGATGGGTATTTCAAGGTGTCCGTACTGAAGATACCTCTGATGCCGTAAGGCGTTGAGCACAAAACAGACACGTCAAGTTCTGTAAGTTTCATAATACCTGAAGATACCTCTGATGCCGTAAGGCGTTGAGCACAAGATGAAATCAACACGGTCGTTAATGGGATTTGGAGCTGAAGATACCTCTGATGCCGTAAGGCGTTGAGCACGTGAATCAGGATGGAAACTGATTCTGTTACTTGAACCTGAAGATACCTCTGATGCCGTAAGGCGTTGAGCACAGATCTAAGACTAAAAAATTTACCCGAACAGACTACTGAAGATACCTCTGATGCCGTAAGGCGTTGAGCACGTTGTGTGGGGATCGGAGTATGTACGGCACAATCAAGCAACTGAAGATACCTCTGATGCCGTAAGGCGTTGAGCACACCTACAATACTGGTTGTAGGGCATTTTATTGTTCTGAAGATACCTCTGATGCCGTAAGGCGTTGAGCACGGTTACGTTCGCGAATTGTCTCGGTAATTCAATCGTATCTGAAGATACCTCTGATGCCGTAAGGCGTTGAGCACCTCGTGATGCACTCCCTTTAAAACCAGTATTAAATTTCTGAAGATACCTCTGATGCCGTAAGGCGTTGAGCACTCACAGTCGTTGAGATTGCTGTTAACGCCGGTGAGACTGAAGATACCTCTGATGCCGTAAGGCGTTGAGCACCACGCATATTAGCTTTCGAGTTACCTTGTATCCGTCTGAAGATACCTCTGATGCCGTAAGGCGTTGAGCACAGAATAAATGATGGACAAAATGAAATAACTACTGGGAACTGAAGATACCTCTGATGCCGTAAGGCGTTGAGCACAGTAACGAAACCGCCGATATAAAAACACACCCTTGCAGCTGAAGATACCTCTGATGCCGTAAGGCGTTGAGCACCCTAGTTGCATGGTATGAAAACCGCTTTAATACGGCTGAAGATACCTCTGATGCCGTAAGGCGTTGAGCACTTTCCAAACTCACCAGTGCATCGATAGACCGAGTACCATCTGAAGATACCTCTGATGCCGTAAGGCGTTGAGCACTATGTATGTATGTATCTCATTCGATTTATAGTAACTACTCACTGAAGATACCTCTGATGCCGTAAGGCGTTGAGCACAAGCGGTTGTAACTGTTAGTCAAGCAGGGTCATCAGCAGCTGAAGATACCTCTGATGCCGTAAGGCGTTGAGCACGACGGACGGACTTACGTTAATTCAATTGACGGCAATGAATCTGAAGATACCTCTGATGCCGTAAGGCGTTGAGCACCTATGATCGCTTTTTACACTAGTGACTGCTGACAATTTCTGAAGATACCTCTGATGCCGTAAGGCGTTGAGCACGAGACTTTTGTGATTTCAGTTGGGTCGCCGTCCATATTCTGAAGATACCTCTGATGCCGTAAGGCGTTGAGCACGTCCCCTACGGTAAGTAATGGCCGCCTTCAGTAGTAATCTGAAGATACCTCTGATGCCGTAAGGCGTTGAGCACAATCAGGAATCTATGCCGTTGTAACCGCGTATTCATGCGCACTGAAGATACCTCTGATGCCGTAAGGCGTTGAGCACCGTTGGACTCTGCATTGGCTAGTTTGACGGCAATAACTGAAGATACCTCTGATGCCGTAAGGCGTTGAGCACTGTAGACTGTAAATTGTTTGTGTACACTGGTAATGTTTCTGAAGATACCTCTGATGCCGTAAGGCGTTGAGCACCTAAGGACGGTTGTAAGCGCAGTCCTACAGTTGATGTCTGAAGATACCTCTGATGCCGTAAGGCGTTGAGCACCCGATGAGATGTTTCCCGTGGCTAATGCGGCACCTGTTGGTCTGAAGATACCTCTGATGCCGTAAGGCGTTGAGCACTTGTTACTCTGTGGAATCTTGTTCCGTCTTTATCTTCGCTGAAGATACCTCTGATGCCGTAAGGCGTTGAGCACAGAATCTATTGCTCCATAGAGCATCAGTGACTTAGAATCTGAAGATACCTCTGATGCCGTAAGGCGTTGAGCACACGTTTCTGGTCACGAAGTCATAGAACGTGAAGAGCACCTGAAGATACCTCTGATGCCGTAAGGCGTTGAGCACATTATACTAGCAATAAGCTCTAGCTAATGGTATGGTTACTGAAGATACCTCTGATGCCGTAAGGCGTTGAGCACATACTTTCAGTCCATATTCCTACTTGGTGTCCCTTCTGAAGATACCTCTGATGCCGTAAGGCGTTGAGCACTACTCAGTGCGAATCTACTGTCTGTACTAATTGCGGATCTGAAGATACCTCTGATGCCGTAAGGCGTTGAGCACACATTAACCAAACTTCGTGTCTGGTCATTTGTAAAACCTGATGGAGATGGGCTAGGACACTTTTTTAGAAAGGCGTAGCTCCATTCCAATCGCTCTGAAAGGTCGACGACAAGGAATTGAGGATATTAGTGTCAGATAACATTATGGCTAATTCTCGGTTATCTTTTAACGATGAAGCTGAGAAGTTCTGAGAGCCGACAAGGGCGCTGGTTCCGTCCGCCAGAATTATCTTGGCATGGATATAGAGCGATGCATTAGCTGCATACGTTCTAATCCCCACATCCGCAGCTTTCAACTTTGTGAAATTAGCTGTCCAGTCACTGGAATTGGTCATTACCACTTCAACAGTGACGCCTCTCTGGGCAGCACTAATAAGGGCATCCACCACAGGTGCATCCGACATTTCCTCATTCTCAATATACAGGCTCTTCCGGCTATTATTGATCGTGGAGAGAACTACCGTATCCGCCCCGGGGCTCCAGACTAGATCGTCTCCTTGGGAAGCTGTATCCTTGATGCCCTGCCAGTCGTCATTAAAGGTAGCTTCGATAGCAGAGACATCCGCCTGATCTCTATCCACAACCCCAAAGTCCCGACTGGTGCTGTAGTATTGAGACGTCAAGTTAAAAGTCATGATGAGAGCCTGGCTCCCATCCACAATCAAAGTCTTTTGATGAGTTAGTGCGAAATAGGACGGAGCCCAGTGAACGGTTATACCCCCGGACTGTAAATATTGATAAGCCTCTTCGCTCTCATTGGATGGCTGAGCACCGTAGTAACCCTCGTTAAGCAGCACACGGACCGCAATGCCACGTTTCTCGGCTAATACCAGAGCACTCTCGATCTGAGTATCCTCCAGCTCATACATCACCAAGTCGATACTTTTTGTGGCTCCCTGTATCATGCTGAGAACTTTAGTCATCCCATCGCCAGGTTCAGTGATCAGATTGTCGTATAGTCTCTGGGGTATAGCTTGTGTCGTGCCCTGAGGTGGCGTTATCGACACCAAATTCGAACCTTGTTGTGTGGTAATTGTGGCACAGCCCATCAACGAAATGCACATTAAAATTGTAAAGATAGCACTTAATTTCTTCATTCATTTTTTAACACCAGGCGCTATTAAATATCAGTTTAGGGTTGGCGAATCCGTTTTTCCGATATCAATTAGTAGTAAAATGAGCTCATCACTCCTTAGTCTCGAAATAGATAATATGCTACAGATTGGATGAGTGTGGAACTTACTTATTTTGTTGTGATTCTTCCATTTTGTGGTCAAGATGGTCGCACATGGCGAGTAAGTCTTCTTGAATAGCATCGTACCACTTATTGCTCAATCCCACTTGTTTTAGTGATGCCAATAACAGGTCTTTATACTGCCTGGCGTAAGCAGGTGCTTGCATACTAGCAGTAATAAAGGCCGTTTCCAAACCAGCTACTCCAAGAATAAGCGCATCTTTTTCACCAGGCGTTCCTTTGAAATGTTCTTCCAGGTCTTCAATATTTTTGAATGTGTCAAATTTAGGTGTTTCCACTTCACGTTCTCCTCATCGAAAATATTTCTATACTTTTACTAATCGTCTCAATTCATATCAAACACTTGCTAAGTATCTGATATCGTGAAATCCTTGGCACTGACACCGACGACACTATTATTGGAAATGCTCGATACCCGTATTCTGCCATGCGTGGTGGCGGGGTCCGTCACTATCCATGTCTTATTTCCAGTGATCGGAGTCGAATCCACAATTGTATCCCAGATGGACCCTCCGTCGCGGGCCAGCTCAATAGTAGCGTTGCCGCTCAAACCATTCGCTGTCCATGTTATGTTTTGCGAACTTCCCACAGTCCACTTCTCTCCGCCGTTAGGCGTGATAATCTTTATGCCATTTGGCTTTCTATTCTGATTACCCGTGTTACCCATATTCCTGTACGGAGAACGCATCATCATCCCGAACATTCCTAATCCAGCGAGGCCGATCAGCGGATTGATACCCATCCCGCCGCCGCTGCCTATCCCTCCGCCAAAACCACCTCGTCCCATTCCTCCCATCCTTCCTCCTCTCATTTGCTTGCCTCCCTTTACTAGATTTTATCTTCTCTATTGTGCAATTATATTTTAATACAAATCACAACCAAACGCGGATTCAGCATCAAACATAAGAGAGACAACGTTATTTGGCACATATTTTTCTAGAACTGCTTATTGTTAGGTCCATTACGCACAAATGCTTAAATTCAATTTCAACTTACTATTGTTTAACCGCACCGTCGGTAAAAACGTAGACACTATGAAACGATGGTACCAGTTGCCATGAGTCCATGCTTCAAAAGTCTTTTTTCACATTTTGGCAGAAAACAGGATTCTTTCCTTGGTGAGAAGAAAGGAAAGAAGATAATTAACTACTTTGTAAAACATCTAACTCAATCTTGAAATATGGTATATTTTTGAAAGTTTATCAAGATCATTGACAATGTAAACAAATGCCATCCAAGCCCATTTGCCCCAACGTTTTTTCGTGACGTTCGTTACCTCATCAATCTCGTCACGAGGGTTTTCCGGAGTCCTTTTTTAAAAGCAGTTCACTCATGATCACTACACTCCAAACGTCCAGAGGAGCGGAACTGCGTCCCAGAATAACCCCGGCAGAATACTTTCCAATTCCTGGAATTTGTAGCAATTTTTTAATTGCATCTTCTTCGGACACAGAATCCAATTCTTTGCGGGACAAAGGGTGGGATTCCAGAAATGCGGCCGCTTTACTTAATCTTGCCGCGCGGTATCCCAATTTCGCAGCAGCACTCAATTCATCAGGTGCAACATGGATGAGATCACTAGGTCTAGGCCACAGTACAACATTTTTACCATCAAAAGATATCTTTGTTCCATATAATTCCAGCATATTTTCCATCATCTGCATGCTGCGAGCCAAAGGTGCCATTTGCAACGTGATAGCGAGAATGACTCGCCCAAAGACGTCATCTAACCTGCCGGCTCTCATACCAAAAAGATCTTTAACAACCGGCGACAATATTTTATCCGAATGAACAAAATCGTAAAACGCGTTTAAATCCTCATCGACACCCAAACCCAACATGATGTCCGATTGCATCTTTTCCAATTCAGATGTGGTTAATGGAGATTGTGAGTAAACATTTAATATTATCGAATTTCTATTGGCAGAGAGTTTGATTCCCACTGGTTTAACGTTTACATGGGTTCCACTCCATAAAGTGTCGTTTTCGAACACTTCTTTAGGAGTTGACCAATGCCAGCCTGCCGGTTTAGCTACTGTCAATTTAAAATCAAATGGCGTTGGCATATCGAATAAAAGTTGCTCTGTTTCCTTAAGAAGCACTTTATTAATCTCCTTCAAGGACGTTATTTATGATAAAACAGTGGTTCCCACCTGCCGGTCTCGGGGTCTTTGGCGAATTCCTTTTTGACCGCGGCCCAAGCAACTTTGCGGGCAACCGTCTCAATGGTGACATTCCCCCGCCTTCTAAGCGGGTCCAAATATTCAACCCACGCATTGTTATAGGCTGCAAGAAATATCTCAAGAGCATGCGGAGGCAGATTATTGCGAACGGCAGGAGGTAGTTCATCAATATTTCCGTATGGCATATGATCAACCCGACCTTATTACTCAAAACTAATCACTAGCGTCAGCCCCAAATATTATGGGGCAAAGAAGCCAAAAGAAAAACTGCAAATTAGCAATAAAGTTAGGAGACGACCTTTTCATTCGAAATGGGAATTTCCTTCATATGATGGAACAGATGTCGTGTTGAGACCATCCCTTCAGCATAGAGTTTGATTTGTTTGATATCGGGACATGCTTTGTACGTAATCTTAAACTTATATTTTATGGTTTTTCCTGGGAAAAGCACATATCCAAGGTCTTGTTCCTTAATTGTTATCTCTTCAAATTCAAGGTTATCCACTCTATTTATTTTGTTTCGGAACGGGTCATCCTGTGGGGCATCGATTAAATCCGTCTCAAAGGCAAATTCATCATTCATTCTTTTTATAGACGCATGCATTGTCTTAGGAAATTGCACTCCGAGGCCGACGCCAATAAATACTACCCTCGGATAATTAGGTTCAATGGGAGCCGTATTTGAGATATCGACTTCAATAGAACATCCAGGGGCTAAAATCGCTCCTATGCCAGATCCCTTTTCATTCTTAGTCTCAATATTTTCCTCTGACACTTTTACTTCAGTTTTAAGGAAACCTCCTAAACTGCGAATTAGTTTGTACGAATCTATGGAATTAAAGTTTTGAAAATCTGACACGCTTACCTCCTTTTAACAAGTGCTTATTTCTTCACCTGAAATCCTTGAGCATTGGTTATCAACTGCCTCTCACATTTACCAATAACAATGGCGTCTCACCATACCGCAAAACTTTTTCGGCAACACTACCTAATAACCAACGACCTAAACCGGATCGACCATGCGAAGACATCACTATCAGATCGATGTCTGAATCTTTGGTGGTTTGAATGATTTCATTCGCAGCGTCTGTTCCTGAGGACACTTCAGCGACTGCCACGAGGCCATTTGCAGTCAATTTCTGGGCGAGAGCAGCCATTTCCTCTCGGACCATTTGCTCCTCCCCCTGACCCAATTTGCTGTAGTCAATCTTACTTACAAAGTCACTGGAAACATAAGGATAAGACGACTGTACCATTTGGAAGACAATGATGGGCACCTTTAGCTTAGTGGCCACTGCTTCGGCTACCGGCAAGGCTTGTTTACTGAAATCGGAGCCATCGAGGGGTATTAGTATCCGGTTAATTAACTGCTTCTTGCTTTCAATTCTCAGCACATCCTGGGGTCTGACCAGCAGGACTGGTATTGGCGCTGTTCTACAAACATGGTCAGTCACACTGCCTAACATTTTGCTAATTTTAATGCCGGATGCACTCACCGAAGTCATAATTATCAGATCGATTCTGTCTTTTTCTACAAGATGGCAAATATTATCTGCGGGCTCCCCAGCTCCGACTTTTGTAGTTACCTTAAATCCAGCAGCGCCTTCTTTCCGAATATTTTTCTTTACAGTGTCAGCCAACCGATCAAGATAATTTTCATATATATGTTTCTGTTCTCTGTACTCGCGACCATAGGTATGATAAAGTATTACCTCAGACCCAAACTTACTTGCTACCTCCTCCACATAGGGAATGGCAACTTCAGCTATTTCGGTTCCATCCAACGGTATCAGTATTCTTTCAAACATTTTTCTCTCCCAACTTTTAAGATGCTATTGGATTATTGTCTTAATACGAGGTTGTTTGAGTTTTCCAACCCCGGCTTTTATGTGGTTGTGTACAACCGGCAGGGATTATTTGAACCACAATCATGATAAATATGACTCCCATACTGTGTGAATTTGCGATTCTGATTTAATTTTCCTTTATTGAACCAGACCGTTTCGAAAGTTTTGCATGCCGGGCAAAATATCATTATCTCATCAGGTTCTTTTTCAGATTCGGCTTCTAATGTCCGTGACTGAATTTGGTTTGCGACGGTTGATTTTGCAACTATTGATATGGACATTTCAATATACTCCTTTAAAACCTTCAAACGTAATTTTAGACGAAGCATTATCAAGAAGTCATAAAATATAATCGCGTAATGTTACGAAACTATAGCATTTTGTTTTTTGTGACGACGATAAAATTTAAAATAGGTACGGTATGGCTAGAGAGTTAATCAATCACCCTTTTATGCAATATAATACACAATCCGTTCATAGTGTTTGTTTATTTGGGCCTAGAATTAGGACATAGCTAACATTCTTGCGAAATTGCTTAACCCAACAATTCTATAAATAAAGAATAAAGGTCTCGAAACAAAAGGGTGCGAATTAAATTCGCACCCTTTCTACACCTTGTGATAAATCGACATCTGCAACCAGTTCTACGGCTGCACCGACGTTTGATTATTTTATTGTAACACCAACTAACCCAGCGAATTTACCTATTGGTTCTACACGGCAGTTTACCGCCACTGCGACCTATTCAAATGGCTCTACTATGGACATTAGTTCACAGGTCACATGGACAAGTTCTAACACTAATATTGCGGCCATTTCTTCCACTGGGTTAGTCACCGGAATAGCAGATGGAACCACAAATATTATAGCTGCCATATCTGGTATAACAAGTATGCCTGTAAACCTAACGATAGAGACCGCCACTTCAACTACTTCCACGACTACAACGACGATAGCTACAACTACAACAACATCTCCTTAATTCTGGAGAATTGACTTACTCTAATAATAAGAACTTTGTGCAGGTAAGTGAAACCTCCGGCTATAGTAGACTGATACCCGAAACAAATCTATAGCCGGAGTCTTATTGCAGGGATGCCCTCGAAAACATGGATGTTTGGGAATTATGTTGCATTGGAAATTGAAGGATTGTCCACGATGTGTTGGCGACCTATTCATTCTACGTGAAGCAGATGGCTGGTATGAAGAATGTCTGGCATGCGGCTAACGAAAAGACATATCAAATATGGTTACTACAAACGCTCTTGGGCAAGTTAAGAGAAAGGACCCAATTGAAGTCGATGACAAAACTCGCCGAATAACTAACATTATCGGTTAGACAACAAAGCTAAATCACCGAGGAATGATAGCGACTCGCAAACATCTGGAGATTTTCTAGCTTTTTGATGTCCGCAGGGTTTATTTGGTTTCAAAGGACGTCTGAATAGGATTTGGATATTTCAGAATCGGCGACTATCGTTTACCTGGTTCTCTCCCACCATTCATGAGTCGTCTACTTAAAACCGGTATTTCAGCATCTGCGCAGAACATAAAATGCACCTTGGGCTCTGGAGAAAATGAATTAACTACTCCTCCAATTGTGTGATTCACAAAACCATCCGGTGACCAATCAATAGCGCAAGATCCCTGACAACCCCGACAGCTACCTTCACTTTTCAGGTTCTTAATGTATTTTTCTATTTCTTCATTGGAAGGCCTGTAGGAATCAGAATCGAATAGTCCTTGTTGACATTCTTTCGGAACCACGATATACAATGTAACGTAACACCCCGGCTTTTGGGTTACCCATTTCAACTCAAGGCATTGCAATCGATGTTCAATCTTCATGGTTTTGCCCCCCTTATTACAGATTCAAGATACTCTGTTGTTAAATCAGAAGCCTTCGTTCTGGGGTCACCTGTAATTACCTGCGCCAGTTCATCATCGGTCATGTCCCGCAAATCCGCATGTCCTTTGCTAAGACTTTCCTTTATTCGCTGCAGACGTCTTTCTATATTTATGCCCACATTTACCTCCCAAGGTTTATTTTTTCTCTTAATATGCGTTGGAATTCCCTTGGTTCAATGCCAATCATCTCGCAGATTACTTCGACTACGCTTTTACCTGTAGAGTGAGCAGACTCCCGGACAGTCGCCGGATCGAACCCCAGGTGTTTGATGACATCATCAGTGCTGACCGAATGGTCAAGCATTGTTTTTCTAGAACTTAATACCGATTCAAGCTGTTTCAACCTGACATCTAAACTCATTATTAGCTGCCCCCTTTTCTTATTTCTTAATCTTGGCCAGTTCTTCCAATGCCGAGACCCGTTCCTCAATTTCACCCACCTCAAGCATGCGTAGTGCTACCTGGGCCAGATAAGCCAAAGTACGAGCCCTGGACATACTGTTCTCCAAAGAAAGCGCATCAAGTACTGCAATTAATACTATGCGTCTTATCTCATTCACCGAGTCCAACGATTCAAATTGATAAGCACTGGAGATAGTAGATTCCCGTTTGCGCCGGAGTCCTCCCAGACGGCGGGCTTCTTGGACTTCTTTGAGATATTCCGGGGAATGCATGCGGCAAAACTCGCTATTCCTGAGTGGTGCGGCTCTGCATGATTTACCTGATGGAAGACGAAAATTACATTGACGACTCATTATCGTGAATTACCTCCACTGGTTATGTTTTGGTAGTCTGCATGACCACCAATAAGACCACCAATTAAAATCTACCCACGCTCGAAAAGACTACCAATGACCACCTTTGGTAGTAAGGGGGGGTATGGTGGTCTTTTTCACCACCAAACAAGGCAAGCTCCCACGATGGGGAGCTTGCATAGATGTTATTCTCTTCTCAGTCAGTTTTAGTTCGCTTGATGATTGGGGCAAACCCCGGGGACTTCGACTGCTGAAGCGATGAAACTCTTGCCGCAGTCCCGACAAAACCAGCGGATTTGACCTTCCGGCACTCCCTTCTGATTGGGTACCAGAAAGACCCCGGTCTTCTTGCTGTCTGTCTTGGTGGTAACAGGGGCAGTGTCGGTCGCAGGTTCCTCTTTGTGTTCGGTTTCTGCCGCAGGAGGAGTTCCCTGTTTCTCTGCATCCGGTTTGGCAGCGGTCTCTTCCGTTTGCACACTCCAGAAGACCCAGCCGTCGCAGGCATGCCCGGTGATGGCCATTCCGGCAGCCGAGGGACTCTTGAATTCCCGACCGTCCTCCAACCGGTAGTGCAGCTTCCCTTCGGCATTCTCCACCACTTCGCAGGAGTAATTCTGTTTGTGGTACCGGCCCGTCAGTTTGGTTCCTTTGGTTAAGTTTCTGTTTTCGATTGGCATTATCAGCCTCCTCATTAATACTTACTGATACATACATCGCTCTGTTTACTCCTGAAGTCAAGCAATTAATCATGCTTTTTGAATCTATTTTGATATTTATTTCTACAGGTGACACACCATCTGTTGATAGTGGCTTTTCCATGGTTACTTTGACTCCTCAGCCCGTTTGGCCTTTTCTCCGCTGAAAGCCTCCCAACGCATCACTGCCACATCCACGAATCTCGGCTCTTGCTCCATGGCAAAACACCTTCTGCTTAACTTCTCCGCCGCAATGATCTGGGTGCCGCTGCCCAGAAACGGCTCATAACAGATATCCCCCATTTCGGTATGGTATTCTATCGGCCTGGTAAATAGTTCAACAGGTTTCTGCGTCGGGTGGATATTAAGATTCTCCGGCTTGGGGCTAACCGTCCAGACCGATATCGTATTTGCCGGGGGTTTCTTGCTTGGCGCCTGTCCCTCCACCCAGCCATAGAAACAAGGCTCATGCGCCCACATGTAGTGACTGTGGGTCAAGATGCCAAAACCCTTATACCAGATGATCTGCTGGTGAATAAGCAGCCCGTTGGCCTTCCATGCTTGTTCGACCAATGCCTGCCGCCGGTGCGCATGCCACTGGTAGATTGCTGAGTTGGGTTTCAGATGTTGCAGTCCGACCGCGAGAAAATCAGAGAAGAATTTTATTGACGTTTCGGGGTCATGGTAATCATCCCAGTGTTTGCCGCCGAGATTATAGTTTGTTCTCTGGCCGTCATCTTGCGGACCATGGAAATGTGAAGCTCCGTCATAATCCACCAGGTAGGGCGGGTCGGTGGATAATAGCGATGCCTTCTCATTATTCATGAGCTTCGCTACGTCGTCAGGGTTGGTACTGTTGCCGCACATTAGCCGGTGGTCACCTAATAGCCAGATATCGCCTGTTTTCGCAACAGGGGTGTTTTGGGCAGCCTTCAGGGTCTCTTCGTAGCTAAAGTTCTCAAGGCGTTCCCGCTTCTCGCGGGCATCCAGACTCTTTAACAGTTTCTTTAACTCGTCATCCCCAAAACCAGAAAGTGAGAGGTCAATATCGGGAACTACTTTCAATTCCGCCAGCAATCGCGCCAGCAGTTCCTGGTCAAAACTGCCGGATATCTTGTTCAAGGCGATGTTTAACAAGTGGGCCTGTTCGATTGTCAAATCTGCCAAAACAACTGGTACTGTCTTATAACCTAGCTTTCTTGCTGCCAGTAATCGCTGGTGTCCGCCGATCACCATCTTGTCTTCTCTTCTAGCGATAATCGGGTCTATCAAGCCAAATTCCCGGATGCTGCGCGTTAGCGTCTCTAACTCCTGGTCGCTGATGCGGCGTGGGTTAGCCGGGTCTGGCCGTAAATCATCAATGGGTAATTGTTCGATTTGAATTTTCTGTTCTGTTTTCATATTCTTTTTTGCTCCAATTAATTTATTTTCGAATCTTTAAAGATTGCGATTGTCTTTTATGAGGCTGGGCTTATAGTTTAGGCATTGTCTCAACCTCGCTTAGTGGCAAAATAACCTCCAATGTCCTCCTCCCATGCCTCTTTCTATAACTCCGTTTGGCAATTGACTGTTTTCTCCTTTCTAATAAAGTGGTTTTTGTAATGTCAGACGGATTCAACTTAACCGCAACATTAACCAGGCGATCACCATTTTGCCGAACTGCCCATGCAATGCCATCAGGTGAGACAAAGATATCACCAAACTTATCGGTATGATGCCAGCCCGGAGCAGGCGGATGATGGTTTGGACGTGCTGCTTCGTTTTCAGACTCCAAATTTTTCTTCAATGTATTTCTCCAATTTTTATTTCGTCTCATAATCTTGGAACTTTTCAATCGTTCGGCTTATACCATTCCTTAGTCATTTCAAATTCGCAGCCGCGTATAATGTTAAATTCCACCCGTAAACCATTGGGATCTGTTTTTTTATTAGCCCAGCTTTTACCCTTGACGATGGTTAGTTTACGTTCATCCATCGAGAGGTAGAGTTTGCTTTTCTCGGCGCTGAACTCTTGGCCGCGTCCCCATTTCTGTCCCACCTTTTTCTGGATGGCCACGATGGCTAATCCATTTCCCAATTTTCGGGTAATCGCAGTTAAGTGGGTGTTAATTGCATACAAGTCTTCGGTAATTTCCAAGTAGTCCACGATATTGACGCAGTCAGGCGCGATTACGTCCGCGAAGTCAGTCGCCCTGTCGAATGGCCGAAAATTCCATTCCTCGATAGACATGCCCGGAAACTGCTCCAGGCGTTCCTTTAATTCCACATCACCCATTTCCGAACAGAAGTAATAAATCGGCATGGGGAACGTGAACTGATTGAGGTATACAGTATTTAATAACAAGGCTGTCTTGCCGGCATTAGTCGCCCCGGCGATGACTGCCAAATTACCGGGGAACAGGTTAACGTATTCTTCTATTTTCAATGGCCATTTGAACGGCAACGCACCGGCGCTGGTTGCAGTTTGGAAGTTAATCGGAATGAGTTGCTTATTGACGAAACGGAACTGCTTTTGGATCTTAGGGTGTTTTTCTATTGTTCCTTTCTCTTCCAAACGAAGCAATATTTTACGCCGGTTGCTTTTATCAGCAGGAGAAGTTATTCCCAAATCCCTATCAAGTTCTGGCGTTTCACACCAGCGGGAACCTGAGTTTTTAACCCAATCTTCAATTCTCTGGGACAAAGGCTCTTGTCCCGTTTTGACGGTTTCTGTCGCGTTTTCTGTCTCGGTTTTGTCCCGTTTCAAATCTGCATCGGTTTTGTCCCGTTCTATATATTTATATATATACGTATTATTACCATTAAGAGAGCCATTGGCTGGTGGATATCGCCCTACACTATTGGCTATGCTTTTCACTTCCTCATCGGGGAGCGGCGGCTGACAACTTTCACGGTTTAAGGTTGCCAGCGCTTCAAATATTGATGTTGGTGAAAAACCAACACGTCTCATGGCCCCCGCTTTACTGGCTAGAGTCTGATTTCTTTGTCCTTCGGGAATAAGCTCTGCTTGGCCTGTTTTACTGTACTTTGCATTCGGCTGTTGCTTTTTAGTGCACATTGTTGTTAGCCACTCCGGTGCATCCGCTATTGGTGTTCTATCAATCCATGCATATTCATCTCCGCTGCGATGGATTGATGGTGGGGCCACCACATAACCCCCAATCCCTCTGATATCGAGCCCTGAGAACCCCGCGAATGCCGTCGTGTTACGGATTCCGTCTGCCTTGAACCATAGATGGATACCGCCGCCGCCCGTAATCACTGACATGGTGGCGGGCAATTTGCCATGCTGTTCCTGGATAATGTCTAAACTGTCATGGCCTCCATGTTCAGCATCCACGTCTAGCACGAAGTGACCGTCGGGTATGACGATGGCGACGTTGGCATCAGGCCACTTTCCCCAATGTTCGTTGACACCTGCCTGCGTTTGCGTGGCATCTTTTAGGCCATGTTCGGTAAGTGGAACTTTGCCAATCGATTTACCTTGATGCCCGCGGCCACACCCACAGGACATGTCTTGATTAGGCCAGCACACAGGTATAACCGGGAAACCCATCGCAATGTATTCACGAGCTGCCTCAGCTTTAGCTGTTGTAGTCATATTCATTTTGCCCCTTGGTCCCGTGGGGCTATTGAATTGATGTCCGGGACTATGCTTAGTTTTCGTCGTTTCCTGCAGGTGGGACATCGTTTTGGAGGGCTTAAAGCTTTCGATACGAAGAAAGTTTGTTCCCCCGCGCTAAAGAGGAATGTTTCATTGCAATCACAACAGGTTAAAAGTACATTTGAAAAAGTGATTTTATTCATATTTCCGCCTTTCTTTATTTATTCCGCTTGGGTTTTGGTTACATATTGTTCTGCCATATCTATTTCATCTCTAACCTCCATCTTTAAAATTTGGCAACAGGAAAAGCCGGAAGTGTTTTGGGCAATAAAAAAGGGCGGTTAAAACCGCCCTTTGGAAGGGACAAAATTTAGTTAAATAGTTAACTTTCTGTAATTTAAACCATTTTTAGATTCAGGAGTTGGTTGGAGTTAGCGGCGTTAAGGCCTGCTCCAAGCCCCGATACACAACTTTTTCTTCCCTCAGGTATTTCCGTGAATGGCATAAGTTCATGGGTTTCTCGGGTCGAAAGGACTTTATAGACCCTTGGGCGTAAGAAATATAAGTTAGAGGTGAAATTATCATGTAAACAAATTTAGACAAAATTAAAAATCCAAAGTTGGCAACAACACAAAGGAATAAATAAGACGCTGCAAAGGCGTCTTTTTTATTGTCAAAAATTCGAGTTAACAAAAAGTCGGGAGTGTCAACATGATTACAGCATCCTTGAGTGTTCCTGGAGAACTAAAGCAATTAAATCAGTGGGTTTTATGGCGTTATGAGGTACGCGAAGGTAAAAAGACAAAAGTACCTAACCAACCCGACGGTAAGATGGCATCAACCACGGATAACAAGACGTGGAGCAGCTTGAAGGTTGTTTTAGATGCTTATTCCACCGGAAGATATGCCGGCATTGGGTTTGTGGTAACAGCAGCCGATAACTTTTGCGGGGTCGACCTCGACCATTGCCGAAATTCTGAAACTGGTGAAATTGAACAATGGGCGAAAGACATCGTGCATAACCTGGCTTCATACACCGAAATCACCCCATCAAATGAGGGTATCAGGGTTTGGTTGAAGGGCAAGATTCCACTTGGTGGCAATCGCAAGGGTAATATTGAGATTTACGATCAGGGCAGATACTTCACCGTCACCGGCAAACATTTAGAGGGCACGCCAACAACAATAGAGGAAAGACAACAAGAATTAAATGATTTCCATAAAAATGTTTTCAAACCCACCCCAAAAGAGGATGGTGGCAATGCCTATGGTTCTTATGCGGGACTTGGCGATGCCGAGTTAATCCAGAAAGCAAGGTCCGCCGCAAATGGTGCTGCATTTTCAAAATTATGGAATGGCGATACGAGCGCCTATGACGGAGATGATTCGAGGGCCGACCTGGCTTTCTGTTCGATGCTGGCATTCTGGACCGCAAATGATGAAATCCGCATTGACCGTCTATTTCGACAATCAAAACTATACCGTGAGAAATGGGAACGTCAGGACTATAGGCAATGGACAATTGAAAAAGCTATCGAAGGTAATCATGAAACCTACAAGCCCGGACATCAAGACAGTAAAAGTCAGAATGATGTGGGATTGCCGGAAATCAATGTTACAGCCAGGCAGTTAAGAGAAATAACTGCAGATGCGCTCGATGCTCTTTATAAAGCCAATAATCCCCCTACGATATTCCTTCGCTCAAATGTGTTGTCCCGATTAGGCATAGATGAAAATGAGCGGCCGTACATCGAATCTATGAGTGAGAGCGCGGTGAGGGGGCATTTAGCCCGAATTTGCAATTTCACTCGCATGAATGGCAAAGGACAAGTGGCAACAGCCCCACCGCTGGATGTAGTAAGGGACATCATGAACTTGGCAAACTGGAATATTCCACCAGTGGCAGGAATTATTCAATCTCCGGCATTACGGCCCGATGGCAGCATCATCTGTGAGCCGGGTTATGACGTGGCAACCGGGCTTTACTACATCCCATCCGAGGGATTAGAGGTTCCGGTTATCCCCGATAGACCATCAGAAGCCGATGTTAACCAGGCCATCTCTCTCATCACCGAGGTATTCTGTGATATTCCCTTCGATTCAGATGCCAGCAAAGCCAATGCCTACGGTGCTTTTATGTCCCCGATACTTAGGCCGGCAATCAAGGGACCAATTCCTCTGCCATTAGTAGATAAACCAATGCCAGGTACCGGCGCTTCGCTGCTCACCGATGTAATTAGTATTGTCGCTACGGGACATTTGGCTGCGACCATGGGCGTATGCCCATCGGAAGAAGAATGGGAAAAGAAATTAAGTTCTCAGCTTATCGCAGGACGGTCAATCTGCGTCATAGATAACATTGAAGGAAAACTACAATCCGATACACTTTCTCGGTACCTTACAAGTTCTGAAATAAGTATCAGGCCGTTGGGACGGACAGCCGACATTATTGTTCCCAATAAAATGTGCTTTTTCGGCACTGGTATCAACATCAAATTGGGTGGAGATATCCCTCGGAGATGCTACCACATCCGTTTAGACGCTGGAGTAGCCAGACCATGGCAACGAGATGTCATCTATAAACACACTGAATTGCGGGAATGGGCGCTAAATAACAGAGGGCAAATACTGTCTGCAATTCTTACTATAGCAAGAGCCTGGTATGTTGCCGGAACACCGGTGCCGGATGATTTGCCGAAAATGGGAGGGTTCGAAAACTATTCCCGTGTTATTGGTGGGGTTTTATCTTTCATGAAAATGCCGGGTTTTTTAAGCAACCTTACTCAGATGTACGATTCGATGGATGTTGACACCCCACAATGGGAAGCTTTTTTAACGGCTTGGTATGAACTTTTGGGCGAGGCGCCTTTTACAACTTCCGAGGTGGTTAAAAAACTAAATAGTAATGAGGAGTTTGCAGATTCTTTACCTGAAAAACTAGCGACAAGAGATGGAAGAGATTATTCACGCAGATTTGGTAACGCCTTACGGGACAAAGATGGCGTCCAGTTACCATGCGGATTAACGTTGAACCGGCATGGCGAACGGAAACACGCCATTTTGTGGGAGGTGAGTTACAAAAAAGCTAACTCACCCCCTTCTAGCCTCAAAAGTGAGTTAGGTGAGTTAAAAAATACCCCATGCGATAAGACATGAAATCCACTCATATATAAAGGGGGTGGGAAACAACTCATCTAACTCACCCTTAGCCTCAAAATCGGGTGAGTTAGCAATAGGAAGTGTGGCAGAAGCAGGGTAATAACAAGATTTAAATAAATTTTAGTGGAGCAAACAATAAGTATGAAAACAGAACAACAAATTCAGATCGAACAAGTACCTATTGGAGACTTACAACCGGACGCGTCCAACCCAAGGCGCATCAGCGACCAGGAGCTGGAGACCCTTACTCGAAGTATCAGCGAGTTTGGGTTGATTGACCCCATTATCGCAAGGCGTGAAGATAAGATGGTTATCGGTGGACACCAGAGATTGCTGGCGGCAAGAAAACTTGGTTATAAAACAGTACCGGTAGTGTTTGTAGACCTTACAGTAGAACAGGCCCACCTGTTGAATATCGCCCTGAATAAAATCTCGGGCTCCTTCGATCAAGAGCTGCTGGCCCGGCTGTTAAAAGAGCTGCAGGAAGTCCCGGACATCGACCTTTCGCTTTCCGGTTTCGAGGATGATGAGCTAAAGAAACTTCTAAAGAGCCTCGATGCCAGAGAAAAGCGTGATCGTCTTGAAAACTTTGATCTGGACGCGGCAGTTAAGGACGCCCAGAACGCACCTGTTGCCAAACTAGGGGATATCTGGCTGCTGGGTGAGCATCGACTCGTTTGCGGTGATTCAACCGACCGGGAAACCGTACAGCGCCTGATGGGACAAACGAAAGCATCCATGACCTTCACCGACCCTCCCTACAACGTTAACTATGGCGACCACCGGCATACCGGTGCATCACAGAGAGCGATTGCCAATGATAACCTTGGCGAGGTCTTCGAACCCTTCCTCGAAAAGGCTTGCCAGAACATCCTCGAATTTACCGACGGGGCTGTTTATATCTGTATGTCATCTTCCGAATTGCATACTCTGCAGAAGGCATTTATATCAGCCGGTGGCCACTGGTCGACTTTTATTATCTGGGCCAAGAATACCTTTACCATAGGACGTTCTGACTACCAGCGCCAATACGAACCTATTCTTTATGGCTGGAAGGAAGGAGTAAGTCATTACTGGTGCCGGGACCGCGACCAGGGCGATGTTTGGCAGGTAGATAAGCCCTCTTCCAGTCCCCTGCATCCCACTATGAAGCCATTGGCCTTGATTGAAAGAGCGATTCAGAATAGTTCCCAGTCCGGGGATAAGGTATTGGATACATTCCTGGGGTCGGGCAGCACGCTGATAGCATGTGAGAGAACCGGCCGGATTTGCTATGGCATGGAACTGGAACCTCTTTATGTGGATATTGCCCGCATGCGATGGGAGTCCTTTACCGGAGAAAAGGCCAAAAGATTAGAGGAGGCGAAGTAGCCATGGAGCAGACACTATTGCCAGATGGTGTTTCAAACAGAGATTATTTCTTGAGAAATAAACTCATTAACCCGTTGACTTCTGATGATTTTAGAGTGATGAATACGATGGTAAATAAAAAGGAGGCGGAAAATGCCAATCGAAAACAGAAATCTAACCAAAGGGACCAAACTCACCGGACGGTACCACAAACAGAGTTACTCTTGCGAAGTGGCGGAGAATGCGGAAGGGAAGCTGATGTATCGCTTACAGGATGGACGGGAATTCAAGAGCCCGTCAGCTGCGGGGATGGCTATCACCGGGCATGCTTGCGACGGCTGGAAATTCTGGAGTCTGCAGACAGAAGAGAATGCTCCTGCACCAGAAACAAAGAATCAAGAAACTGCTCCTGCGGCAGAGACCGAACAAATTGTAGAGGCTGTGGCTCCTTCCAAGAACGACCCCAAGAAAACGGGCGTATTTCTCGTACCCAACCAGAAAGGAGTACCGGAAGGCCAAATCCGGTGGTTCTGCCGGGATTGCGGCAAGAGCTTCATCGCCTCGGCAGTCGAAGTCCCCGGGGTTTGTCCCAACCAGCATCAGGTCAGCTAAAACTACCTGAGAAGCGAATAACGTGTAAGCAGGCTCCCTTTATTGGGAGCTTGCCTCGTTCCGCCGAGGTCACCACCCACTTTTTCTCAGCAGAGGTGACCTGAAGTGACTCGTCTCTGCGCTTTCCGTTTCCCGAATGACGAGCCATGCCATTCACCACCGCTCCGTGATGGCAATTACTGCCTGATGCATTCGCCGGAACATGCCAAAGAAGTCCAGGATGCCCGCCGCATCGGTGGATTACATCGTAAACGAGAGGCTACTCTTTCGGCAGCATTTGACTTTCAAGGCTTGGAAACAGTGGAGGGCATCCGTCGTCTGCTGCAGATAGCCGCTACTGATGCTCTTGCAATGGAGAGTAGCCCCTCTCGCTCCCGCCAGCTTGTTTATATTGCTCTGGCAGCTTTGCGTGTCCTTGAAGTGCGTGATTTTGAGCAACGCATCCTGGGATTGGAACGATCAGTTATTCCCACTAAAGCCCAATTGACCCTGCCAATCTTTGACGTCGAACAGGAATTATTAAAACCTGATGATAAGGAAGGGGAACATGACTCTAAATAGACGGCTCGATAAAATAGAGCGAGCGTTTACACCCAAGCAGGCTGTAATCCTGTGGCTGCAGGAAGTTCAACAATATCCAAACGCTTTGGATATGCCGGTTCCTCAGAGGCCAGCCTGAGACCGCGGCTCCCCTTTACAGGATAACTAAACAGATTAGTGAGACAGTCCGTGAATCAATGAAAGGTCACCCGAACAATGCTGTGGAAAACACAGTAAACCGGGCTGTGAGAGACGTGTGTTTCCTAGTCAAACTCCAACAACAAATCAATGGTTATCAGATGACGGAAGAGAGAATCTGGAACCTTATGTTCGTTGCCCTGGAAGGGAATCTTAGAGCCATTATGCGGGAGAATCACTACCAGTTTCGCCTCAGCAATCTATCCAGCATGTACAGCCATGAGATTCCGTACCCTGTAGACAGTGAAACTGCCGATACCGTTAGCGCAGCTATTCGAAATCATGTAACAACATGGGATCAGCTTAAAGAGGATAACACGCTCGAAGACTGGTTTTGCCAGTACCTCCTCGACCAGGGTGAGAAAGAGATTCCGGAGGGAGCAATACTCGGGACGACGGGAAATTCAAACCCCGTGTTAATGCCGAAAACGAGAAAGAGGTAGAGCCCTCTTCAAGGACGATGCCGAGTTCGAACGTTTCAAAGCCGGTGAGGATTACACCAATTTATGGGCGACGGTAAAAGACGCCGATTATACCGCACACTATGACCAAATGGTGTCGGCGATTCACAAACTGGTGGATTCAGGGAAGGTACAAAAGGGCACATTGTATATCTGGAGACTGTCCCATCCCCTTCCTGCAGTTTGCGACCCTGGTTGAAGGGGAGTGGCTGGATAGATATGTGATGGTGCTGGCCGAAGCCGGTGCCATGCTTGCAGACAAAGGTTATCTGCCGAAAGAAACAAACGACAATCATCCTCTTGCCTGGCCTAACTTTCTAGATAGCAATAATAATGAAATTGACAGAAAA
>CAVWFD010000010.1:0-136902 GCA_963754195.1 uncultured Chloroflexia bacterium | reverse complement strand
CAAAGCGCACGCCGCTGTATACTTCACCGGGGGCGAAAGAAGTTGCGTTTAGCAGCCTCCATGCATGTTGGCTGATCTGTTCCGTGTCGCCGGAACCAAATAGCCCCGTTGTCATGTTTGGGACCATTCCACTTGATGCCTTGAAGTTTGCACATATCCGCGGCAACCTGGTTTATTAAGGTTGTTTCGCCTTCCCATCGGTCGGCGTAACGCCGCTGGCATTGTATGTAATGAGCGCCAAATGATACGGGTATGGCGCCGGCGGGCATTGGATTTTCCACCGCCGGAATATAACCCATCGATCCCTCAGTACCGGGACCATGCTTGATGATCGCGGAACCATCCGGGCAATAACCAGTGGTCGTAACGAGTCTCCATGTCGATACTCCCATCGAAGTCAGCTGATTCATATTGACCGGCGACAGCGTCGACTTCTTTGGTAGTAGGGCCAAGCACCCACGACACGTCGATTGAAGCTCCCCCGCTGTAAACGCTGGACCGCACCGAAAACTTCACTCCGGGAAAGTTCTTTTTCAGGGCGGTTCGGACTAGTTTGGCTGTTTCCGCACAGCTTAGATATTTAGTTTCCATTTTTCTCCTTTTTTTAAAACCATTTAGTTGATGACATGCTGGCTCGATTCTTTTTCTTGGCAATATCCCTGGCATGGCGGGCAGTACCTATCTTGCTTAATGCCTCATGAAATTCGCTCAGGGATATCTCCCCTTTTTCATAAGCGGCCTGTAACTGTCTTTCTGTTCTGACCATGTTGCCCCCTAAAAGAATGACGGCTGGACGGTCTCAGTTTTTAGTTCTTTGTCCTTTTCTTCTTCGACCTGGCTGCCCGCCTGCCGCTCTGCTTTCGCCTTCTCTTTCCGGTGTTGCACCCGCTTCTGGTAGATCCACGTTTTCAGGTCGTTTAGCTCCCTCATGTCGTAGTCACTGAGACTCTCGCGCCTGAGGTCTTCCGGCACTTCAACTTTCTTGAATTTCATTGCATGAGGTGAAAACATACGTGTAAATCCGCATCCACTGTTCGGACAAGGGCTCTTCCATCGTCCGTGGGAAAATGTAGGCCAGGGCTTCCGTATCGCCTACCGGCACACCGCCTTCGTGCATGACTTTCATGTTCATAACGAGCCGCTCAAGGGTAATTTGCGGCTTGACCCAGTCAGGCAGGTCGTCTTTCCAGGGAGAGGGATAAACGATGATCGGGTCGCACAATGCGCCCACCAGGTCGTCGATCCATCCCACAGCTTTTTTCTCGGTTGTCATAAATTCTCCTTTTCAGTTATATTCCTAACAAATAGGGGTGCCGGAGCGGTCTCGCCCCAGCACCCCTAGACCAATTCCCGTGAACCGGTCTTACTCGGTTACAGGCTCTTCTTCACCTGTATCTTGTCCTGCTTTTTCCTCTTCTATCAGGGGATTCGGATTCGTCCGTGTTGGATACTTCGTCCGGCTCAGCGTCTGACGCTTCACCAACCGCTTCTGCTTGCGGTTCTGCTTTTACCGCGGCTGGTTCGTCGCCCCATGCTACCTGCATAGGCATGACGATCATCCGGGGAGATTGCTGATCCTCGAAGACAGCCGGGCCGTTCTCGGTATATTTGGAGAAAGTGATGATGCCCTGGTTACCATTGAGGTAGCCGAGAACGTATTTCTGATTTATCGCTATTCTCGTTGCTTCCCCCTGGGTGTGAACCGTGTCGATGGTAGAACTGATTTCCTGGTCGCCTCCCTTGGCGGATACCTTCAGCTTGCCGTCAGCAAACTCCAGACGGACAGCATCGGAGCCCTCCTTGGCGATGATGCGTACCCGTTTGACCGCCGCTTCCAACTGCGGAGCAAAAATCTGGCTCTGCAGCATGGGTTCGCCCTTCGGGATTAAGGCTAGCCATTCCGGCGGCTTGCCCAATGTCAGGTTAATGACCACGGACGCGGACGTCCCAAAGTCCAGCCGGAGCTTGTTGTCACCGATGATAGACATACGGAGTTGCCGCTTGGCGGTGACCACCTTAATCAGTGACTGCGCGGTGGATGGCGGAGTTCGTGGCGTCTTCGCAAAGACATGGTCCAGAATTGCCACACCCCGGCGCGGGATAATGACTTTCTCTTCAAGCGGGAAGGATAGCCCCAGCGCTTTGTGGCACATCCTGAAGCCGTCGCCAGCAGCTACCTCGATTGGATTGCCCAATACCACTGTTATGCCGTTCAGCGTGGGTCGTGTGTCATCTTCGGCGGTATACGGGAGAGCGGCCAGCATGGCCGCAATGAGGATATCACCGTCGATTAACCCTTCGGCTCTGGCAGTCAGTTCCGGCAGGATGGGGAAGTCCGCGAAGTCCTCGGTGGGATAGCTCGCGTTGCCGCCGTTCCAGGAAAGGAAAACCATTTTGCCCTTCAGTTCCACCTTGAGGATATCGTTGCCGGGGACGTACTTTAACATCTCGGCAATTGAAGAATAAGGGAGCAGCATCGGATCCGTGGCTTCGGGCAGGTTAGCGATGACCATTGTTTCCAGGTCGGTCGCTACCGCTTTCCCGCCGGCCAGGCAGAGGTAAGCAACGCACTTTAACGAGGGTTTCTTCGGTACTACCGGTTTAACCAGTTCCATGACCTCTTTCAGTTTAGTAACTTTAATTTCCAACTTTTTCACCTCCTTTCGGTCACATATTTTTACGCCTCTGGGGACCAGTCCAGAGGCGTGTAGCAAACTTAGTTTGCATCATAAAAGTTAGAAGAAATTAGGTTGGTTGTGGGTTTTGCGGAAGTCGATTTGGTTGCCATTCCGGCCGTTGTTGTCGCCGTTCTTACGGGCGCTGCGGTTACTGGTTCGGGAATTGTGGACCTGGGATTGCGCGGCGATGTGTCCCACTGCCGGTTGGCTTCTTCGACAAATGAGGGGATGTGTTCTAGAGCCGTCTGAAGATTACCCTGCAGTGTTGTCATCTTCGGGTCGCAATCAGTCGCCTGTACTCCCAGGAAAATGCGATCGCCCTTGATAATGATGTTTACCTTTAACTCTTCTCTTGTCATTATTGCCTCCTTTTCTAGATCTGATTTATTGAAAGACTTCGTCCCTGCTAAGTGGCAGGAAATAGCCGTATACACCGAGTCTGAGTTCTACTGTCGGGCAGAGGCTGCGGAGATCTCCCACGACGGCATATAAACGGAATCCCTGCTCATCGCGGTTGTCGGTGGGGCTAAACTGAGCCGGCACCCCGTCGGTATGGCTGTGAATATCCAGAACCGTATCAGGCAGGGTCTCATAGGTGACCGATGCAGCCGTAGCTTGCTGTGAAGTAATTTTCATGGTGTAACCGCTTTCCCAAGTAATTGCCAGATACTGTTCGATATCTGGCTTGACGATGAGTACCGATAGCGCCAGATTGAGTAGATACAGCGGAATTTTGCCACGCAAGAGTTGGATATCCTCGTTTAGCGGCGACAGTCCCCTAATCTCCTGGGCAGCGATACAAACAGTAACCGCGAGTTGAGAGTTCTTCGCCCTGAGGTATACTCCACCGGCAGCCAGGATATAGTCATAAAAGACTCCCGGTTCTCCCTCAATCCCAGTCAACGAATTGGTTAAATAACCTACTGGCTTGGTCATACGTGGTACCTCGCTCCCAGTCCGCACTTATTAGCCATCAGTTCGCTAACTCTTAGCCCGCACATTCTGGCGACTGTCGCCGGTGTCGCTGGTACGGTCTGCAGCGTTCCCGCGTCGAGGTCGATGTACGCCCCCGTATTAGTTAACGTACCGTTCAGAAGGCGATACATAAAATCTACGACAAGCATTGCCATTGCCTGATTTATCGTCGGGCTTTGTTCGTCGTCCTCTATTGCTTCGGCACAATCCCGTGGCCTTGTACTTCTCAACCGGCGGGATCAAAAGCGCCGGCAGTTGCACCGATGGCAGCGGTAACCTGGTAACGGTATGGCTCGCCGAGTCAAAAGATTCTTTCATTTCATCCGGCTTGCCGGTATTGCCGAGCAGCACCTGGCCGGAATGATGTCCATTCCCCACGTCCAGCCACCAGTTATTCCAATTCGAACTCATGCTGTCGGCGATGCTTCGCCTGGCTTCTGTCGTGTCTACACAGCCGATGATAATCAGCGACATTGCTTTGTTAATCATTCCCCTGCCGATGGGTGTATCGAACATATCCCGCTTATAAGGGAACACGCTGTATCCTATCTTCCTCCCATACTGTCTGGATAATCGCTCGGCCAAAGCCTGTGATTTAAACTTGCCCACATCCCCGGCAAAGAAATTCTGCCTCAGCAGATTGTGCGGTTCGACACGGTCAAAATCCACCAGCATTAGCGTTAGGTCACTATTTATCAGCAGCCTGCAAAGCCCTTCCGCTACCAGACTGCCGGTGCCGCCGCAGCCGACAATAACGAGCTTGGGGTTATCCGATCCTTTCAAAGAAACTGTGTATGCCATTGCTTTATCTCACATTTCCAGTGATTACATTTCCATCGTCATTAAATCGGAAATAGTACCGTGTTCTATCAGGTCATCATTGGGGAATTTCTTTTTGCCATCCAGGTACTTCCACAGTTGGAGCACATTCTTCGGGTATTTCTTCGACCGGTGCGATAGATCCGCTGTCGCGCTGAAGAATGATACAAAGAAAGACTGGACCACATCCGCAATCCGAGTAGGGTATTGGTGGCTGCCTGGACAGGAACGGCCGTTATTGAAGATGTTGGCCAGCGGCGCCCGGTAGACAATATCCGTCTCTTTGTTGGGTCTCTTTTTTACGGCGTAAACCCAAGGGGCTTGTCCCGGCGTGCAGAGAAAGATTAGTCTGGGCAGCGGAATAGTAAACCGCTGGGGGGGCTTCTTAATATCCTCCTGCAGAGCGAGCTTCCAGATTTTCGGCTCAACGTAGAGTGCGAATACCGGACCGCTCCTGGTATTCTGCCACCAGAGAGTATCCGGCGGCAGCAATCCGGAGCCGAAAGACAGATCGCTGGCGAGGGCATGGGCAACATCCATAGCATCAACCTGTTTGGTAACAGTGAGGGTATCGGACTGGAAATAGGTCATTACCGTTGACTGGTGATGAAAATCCAATCGTAACCGCAGCGGGTCCGCCGGGATGCCTAACTCTTTCGGCACTGCCCAGCTGAAAGCGGGTGCTTTATTCGTCGTCTCGGTCATCGCCCTCCTCGCCGTTATCCTGGTCTAATTCACAATGATGTTCAAAGGGTTCATAATATCGTCTCTTTCTTTTCTTTCTAGTTTTAACCGGTTCGGTTTTCAACAGAAAATCAAGAAGTTCCCTGAAGCGCCCGATAGGGTCGGCTTCCAGCCATTCCACGATTTGGTCTATTTTCCCGCGAATCTCCTGCACCTTCGGCCACTGGCTGGTCAGGATATCGACGTTATGCTTTGTCCAGAGGAAGGTGGGTTCGCCGCTGCCTTCCTCGTAGTCACAATTCTCATAACCGGAATCCAAGACAACGCACCCGGTGCTGGAGCATGCCCAATCGGCAAAAGCGCCGACGCCGTCAAACCTGGTTCCATCGGTCATCCTGTGCAATTCCTCGGGCGTCCAGCCGTCCCTCGTTATCCGGTTAACTATCTCTTCCCCGACGATGCGCTGTGCGAGGTCGAGCAAAGGTACCCTGGCGCCGTTGGATGGAACCTCTTCTTCCATGTCACGTTCATCGCCTTCATACGGATAGATAACGAGCGACAGAAGCAGGATGTACCCGGGGCGCATCTGTAATTCGTGATACGCCGAATAGGACATTGCCATAAGTTCCACCGGCATGCCGTTCACCCAATCCGCCGGATGACAGTCAGTATTCGCCGGCAGTGGGTAATACTCAATACCGAAGTAATAGCAGAACTTGTACACCCGCCTGTTTCTGGGCGCTGACATGATTTCCGACTCGTATTCCGGCAGCAGCATTCTAACCAGTGCCCGGAATTCCTTTACGGTTTCAATTTGCTCAAGGCAGCCGATGATTTCTGTCAGCAGCGGCGGCCCCACCTTGAGCATATCGGCCAGCAGCGATAACGCCCATCCCTCAGGTTGGGGAGACTGGGCCTCGTCTGCTTTCCGGCCTCTCATGATGGATTCAAGGGCGGCTTGATTGTTTTGCCGGACTATTTGGTCTAAATCCCACAATTAAGTTTTCTCCCTTGCCCTTAACCGGACCAACGAATCCACCGCCAAGAGCGTATGTGATCCGTAAACTTTCGCTTCGGCAATGGCAAGATTTATATCGAGTTGCATATTTGCCAGCTCGTTATAGTCCAACTCCCCATTCACGATTGGGATAGTATTGGCAATCTCGATGATGAGCAGTTTCTTTTCCGGTACCTTGAGGAGAGCTGTGACGACCCTGTCAATATTTTCTGCCTCGGTCACGTTCTACCCCTTAACGCCTACGCGCTTCTTGAAGCGGTAGATGGTGTCCTCACCCTGCTTCTCGGTCGTCATGTCGGCATTCGCCAGTTCCGGCAAGAAACCGACCATCATCTGTTTGAACTGTTCCGGGGTCACATCCGGGCCGGGATCCGGATATTCCGTGCCATCTACAATAAATTTTCTTGCCATGTTAAATCTCCTTTTTATTAGTTGTGATAGGCTTCCGCACAATCGGAATCGCAGAAATTTTGGCTCCTCTCCTCCGGCTTGAAACAGCACCCGCACCACTTGCACTCCCTCGTCTCATCTTTCCAAGCATCGGGGCAGCCTGTTTCGTGGCAGATAATGTTATTGATAACCAGGACTTCACAGGAGGCACACGTCACGGTTCTGAATTTAGGCACTAAATTCATATAGCTTCATCCTAAACTTCCATCATGTCCCGGATGAACTGGAGTGACTCAGGGTTCCCCTTGTGCTTCTTGAGAAGCTTCTTTATCTCGGACTTGCTGTAGCTGCCAGGTTTGATGTCTCCGGGATAAGGCTTAGCATTGTACGGGTCATATTCCGGGATAATTATTATTACTTCGCCTGAAACTTTAGCCATAATTACTCCTTAGTTATTTTTCTGGAGCGCACTTAACACGCCGTTGTAAAATCTCCGGCTGGACTTGCCTGAAGTAGAAAGCCATCCCTGCTGTCAGCGGCTTGCCGCAATCGTAGCACTATCGCTGTTTTACTTCCTTCACTCGGCATGAAGTATGCGTTTCTTAGCAGAGACAGGAAAGCCCTTCTCTTGCGCCCAAGCTATGAGTTTGGCTCTGTCGGTTTCGGGTATGAGGGTGTCCCTTTTAATCCGAATATAAACAGACTCCACTCCGCCGCCGATGCTGACATAGGCGTACTTATCTGATTCCAGCATGGTTTCACCTCCTTTAATTCACACGCTAGGCATAAAAAAATAAGGCGGTACACTTAAGTACCGCCCAATAAGAGCACCGTTAAAAAAGCAAAAACGCCCCTAGTAAACTAGAAGCGTCTTTTTGATTGCGCTATTTAGTAATTCAAATAATCTTTTACAGCTTCAATGATTAGCTTTGAAACTATGTCATTAGCTGATTGTGGCAAGGGTTTATTATATCGAATAGCCTTGCGCTTTCGGTTTTTGGAGACATTTCGCAAACTATCACCCAAATCAACATACAAATGCTGATAGCTACTTGATAGCTTGACCTTAGCAAATGGTTTTAACTTCAAACAATCCATACCCATGCTTTCTAGGTAATAGATAGGCTGTGAATCATGCCAAATGTCGCTTGACACCCCGTTGAATCTGCCACGCATCGGCAAGGTTTTTTCATGTAGTGCGTGCATCAGTTTTCTTTCATTTTTCCATTCAAGTCTGTTAGTCTCTCTATCTTCTGCTTTCCAGTCATTGATTAAACTCTCGATAAACACCTCATAGTGATGCTCTGGAATAGTACAATTCTGCTCACCATAGATACAAAATCCCTTACTACGCACAAATAGAGATACTAAGTGAGCTTGTCTAGTGTGGTTTGCCCATTTTGGTAATGTCATAATTATCCTCACTTTTTAGTTAAGCTGTAGCTTGTGGCTGTATGCCCTGACTATCTAGGCTGGTACTAATTCCCTTGCGACCTCTGGCTGTGACTCTGCATCGTCTGCTTTGGCTTTGGCTTCTGCCTCTATCTCCGCTCTAATTTCGAGTGCTTTGCTTAATGCCTTGCTGTCGTGCTGTGCGATGGGTAATCCCGCCCTGTTAGCTTGCTCTAACTGTGTCTTGTACTCATCGGGATTGTCCCGCATCACTTCACCCGCAAAGTTGACAAGGTTTGCGGTGAAGTTGTCCCTGACCAGTCGCACATTATCGCTAAGTTCTTTAGCTACTCTTACGACTGGTCTGCCAGACTGTGAGAAGCGCACCGCACCAGTCTTATCGTAAGCCAAGCGCATCGGACAGCCTAAAGCATCAGACGGGACAGCAGTATCACCAACTGTATTGGTGGCGGTAAAGAACGGTATCCAGACGGTTTCAAGGTCTATACTCCAGACCTTGCGACCTTGTGGCTTTTTGGTATTGGGTACGAGAAGCGATTTAATATAACTCGGTGTATTATTCATTTTATGTTCAATTCCTCACTTTTAATTTATTGAACATACAGCCACAGGTTACAGCTTAACTTGATTTTATGAGCGTTAAGGCTAGCTAGCTTTCGATATGAGCATCTATTCACTTTTTAGCTTTCCCCCGCCTAGAATTGCGGTATACGCTGTTTGGTAAGGTACTATTAGTTTGCCAGACTGAATTAGCTTTCACACTCCTAAAATAATGTATCTATATTTATATCTGCTATAGGTAAGAATACTTTACAAAAGAGCCTTTGGGAAAGGATTAGAAGTAATTACTTTTTTGTAAGTAGGCTGAAATAGGATTACGCCCCCCAACTGCAAATTAATTGGTTGCACGACTCCAAAATTAACAGACAAAATCCGAAACTTAGCGGAACAAAGTGAACCAAGTCGATGTCTTGTGGCATAAGGAAGACCGTGCATAACATTGAGGGGGTTATCGTGAGGAAGATGCGCTAATAACGTTGCTGGGGGCTAAGCTCATTACAGTTAACGCTGGTGCGCGTTTAAACCTCATAACACTAGTTGTTTACGTTAGATTTGTCTTGTGTTAGTGGTCATATAACAGGTTAAACGACTGCAAAATCTTTGTTATATAGATTTTAGAATTACAAAATCCATATGGGAGTCCCAAACGGTCTATAGATAGTCTGTATTTTAATTCCATATTGGCGAGAACTTATTCTATAAACAGTCTATAGACAAAGTACATATTGCCGGAATAATTCCATGGATTGAATAAGTTCATTCGGGTTGTTTTAATGTGGGATTTAGAAAATCTGTTGGCGGTTTTTTACCTGTGGACTCTTCAAAAACTTCACCTGCAAGCTTTACGATCGATTTCCACATAGGGAGTTCGTCGAGGTAGTCATGGTTCTTGTCCATGTCCGACAAAATCTCCCCCATCATCTCTTTTACGATAAAAGCAAGAAATGTTAACTGCTCCATAGACTGCTCTTTAGACTTGACGTCATTATTTGCTTCAGTCTTTACTTCCATCTTCTTGTTTATAGAATAGACAGTTGTCCGTTTGAAGCCTGCCTTGATGAGATCCTGTGGCGTTTCTCCATTTTGCAGTCGGTCCTTTATTTGTTTCATTATACTGTCCATAGCTAAAATCTCCTCCCATCTATATTTAATCTAACTATCTATAGAATTTTCGATTATTATCAAGGATTTGCTTTATGTATTGACAACCGTCCCTACCGGAATTCCGGATGTGTAGCTGAAATAGGATCCTCCCATGCTCGCGCCTCGTTTCTGCCCCTCTCGGTCATCCGGTAAAAGTGTTTCTTGACCAGGAAATCGTATATAGCCGGAGCAGTATGAGATGTACTCTCAATTAAACCTAATATTTTAAACCAGTGCCAATATTTGGCAAAGGAGTTATACGTGCATCCCCTGATAGGTTTGTCGCCAATTTCGACCCTCTCCTGGTTCATTTGGCTGAGAGATTCCTTCAGTGCAGAGAATACCTGGGACGCGGAGGCTTCACCATGCTCAACAAGATATTGCTTGGCGAAAATACCGGGTCTGAATTCGCTGGCACTCCTGCCCCAAGGTACCGTTACCTGAGCCGAATTTGTTAATTTTCCGGTGTCGGATTGGTCATTGGTTTCATGATTAATCTTCGGTTTGTTTGTCCTTCGATTCCTGTTCGTCATCATCTTTGTCTTCCCAAAGTTTTTGATATTCAGACTTTAATTGCTCAAAATTGGTATCCACATAGGCAAACGTGGTGGATATATTTGCATGACCAAGGAACACCTGTAGTTTCTTCACATCCAGACCTTTTGCTACCCAAGTGGTGGCCAGCAAATGACGCAGGGAATGAGGATGCAATCCGGGTATTCCGGCACGCCGGCCAATCCTCTCAATTACTTGCCAGCCGCGCTGACGGCTAAATGGAAATAGAAGTGGCCCACGATATGAAAACCGGCGGCGCCACTTCAGGTATTTATTAATCAAGGCCAATGTGTCTTCGTCGATCGGAATCGTTCGCTGATGCCGCTGCTCAACCTTTTCTCGAATAGCTTTATCTACCTTGTTTCCGCAGCCGGGGCAAAAAATGTGCCGTTTCCCTAAAATCACACCACAGCTGGGGCATTTAGATTTCAGCCGTTCTTTCAGATGCACTATGGATAAAGTTCCCTTAGTAAAGTCAATATCACTTTCTTTCACATGAATGGCTTCGGAAATTCGTAATCCATCTCTGGCGAGCAGGGCGACAAATGCCTCATCTCTAAAATTAGTTGCAGACTCGATTAGAAGTTCCAGTTGTTTTTTAGAGTTTTCTACTAAATTGAAGTCCGTCATTTTATTCCATGCCTCCCCATTTCGGTGATTTTAAATGGGAAAAAATGCGACAAGTTGTGTAAATGATTGGACCGTTCTGCCAGAGTTTTACAGAAGTTAACAATCACAAATCACCCCCTAATGCTGTTGCGTTAGTGATTTGTGGCATATTGAAAGACTGAAATGCTCGCTTGAGTTGAGTTAAATTAAGCCCTAATTCTACTTTGTAGTTGCTGAACAAGTCCAGTAAGGGGAGCCAGATTGGTGGCAGACGAACCTTTTCACTCTGCTTAACACTTTCTGGACTGAGAATTTGCTCCCCCAGAGCATAAATCTCTAAAATAATTTCTTTCTCGTTTACTTCCGCGCTCTTCAAAATCAATCCAATTAATTCCCTCCTTTCAAACGGTTTTAACTGCTCATAAATCTCACTGATATTGGTTAGGGCGCTTTTTACCGTCTCAGCATCCACCGATTGTTCTGTAATCTGCCGTAATGCCTCATCAACCTCGGTTATCCCCGTTTCAAGTTCCGTCCTGCGTTTGGCCAGATTATTTAATTTTTCTTTGACAAATCCACCTCCTGCTTGTGCATCCATGGCGGACCAGTGCTCCAGCAAATTATTTGCCTGACCTATCACCTCTTCCAGCGTTTTCTGCAAGCCCTGTTTCTGTTTTTCCAACTCCGGCTTTTGTTTGAGAAGTCGCATATTAGTTTCTTGAGTTAATTTTTCGAGAATAGCGCCGTCACTTGCCAAGTATTTGATACGGTTTAGTACGGCGGCCTCGATTTCATCGGCGGATATCCGTATGCCGCATTCTTTATTCGGACAACCATAGTAAAAATATTTGATGCCCAATCTTCCCGTTCCACTTCGCCCGTCCATCACGGTGCCACACCGGCCACAGCGCAGAATGCCCTGGCTTAAAACATAAACATGACGTACCGGCTCGGCGGCATTGCGATTCGTCTGCCCGTTTTCCGCCATAAGGTGTTGTACATTCTCGAATTTTTCAATACTAACTATCGCTGGCCACACTGCATCCACCAACCGGTATTCTTTAACGCCAGTTATTTTCTTGTGTAAACTCTGCTTGTTAATCTCTTTCTTCCCGGCATAGGCCGGATTCTTCAATAAGTATTGTATGGTCGAGACATAAAATCTTTCCCCAGGATGATATACATCCCGGCGGGAACTATAACTCTTAGTGCGGTAGCCACTACCATTCATGGCATCTGAGGTTTCCGTGATGGACCCGCACTCCAGATACTTATCAAAGGCGAAATTAACGATGGCTGCTTCTGCCGGATTAGGGATTAAAGTACTCTTTTTATTCGGGTCAGTGTCGTAACCTAAAAGTCTACCGCCGTTCCATAGTCCCCGCTCCGACCTGGCGGCCACCGCATCCCTTGTCCGTTCTGACGTTTGCTCCCGTTCGAATTCGGCCAGCGCCATCATCATGGTCACGAAAAGTCTGCCTTGAGATGAGGTCGTATCGTAATTCTGTTTTAGACAAACAAATTCCGCATTATGGTCATGCAGAAATTCGAAGAACCAGAGGAAGTCCTTAACCGAGCGGCAGATGCGGTCCAGGGCAGTACACAAAACCGTATTCACCCGGCCTGCGGCAATATCGGCAAAGAGTCTTTCAAACTCTTTACTGCGCATTGAGTTTTTACCGGATATGCCTTTTAGTTCATAAACAGCAGCTTCAGTCCAGTTTTCACCGCAAGCATTTGTTTTATAGTCGATGTGCTGGCGCAGGCGCTGTATTTGATTTACCAGCGAGCCTTCAACATTCCTAGCCTGTTGATCGGTACTGACACGAGTTACCAAGGCTGCCCGTTTCGCCACCACTTCTTTGGCCTTTGGTTCAATCTCTTTCAGAGTGGTCACTCATTCTCCATTTTTACGGGATCGTTTACGTTACTGGTATTAGGCGATATACCCGGCGTGAAGTCAAGTGAAGTCGAGCCCTTATGAGTATTAGTGGATAGCAACCTTTCCATGCCGGTTGCCAGCAGAGCTATTAAACGCTCAAGACGTTTGTTGTCCTCGGGTTCCGCCGAGGCTTTGCGGACTACAATCTCTCTTGGGTTTCGCCATGACTTTTTCATGTTTTTTAACTAATCGACCTTGATTTCAGATTTAAACTATTGAGATTCGACATCGCTGTATCCCGTGCCACAACAATATGTGCAGGTGCTGTTATCTTTGCCAATTTTTCCACTGGCATGACATTTCGTGCATTTTATTACTTCGCGGATATCTGAAAATGCCGTTCCCTTATTAGTAAGCTTAAAGGCATATATTTTACCGTTTGGGTCATAGTTGTTGTTCCAGGCTTTGGCTTTCTTAACGGTTAACCTATTGAAATCCATTGCCAAATACAACGATGACAGATGTTCGCCGAACATCCCGCCAAGGCCGATTTCTTTAGTTGGGTCTTTTTGAATCAGAATTACCGCAATCCCTCTTCGCAGTTTGCTTTGAATCTTGTCGATGACATCCCCGATCTGAAAAAAATTATAAATAGATGGGGGGTGTGGGGGGTTGGACTTTTCGACATTTCCCTTACCCACCTCATAGGCCAGCTTCTTGGTGACATCATGTCTGGATTCAGGATTGGTTATGTTCAATTGCTTGCACATCATGTCCAAGCTAAAATTCTCATCCTTATGCAGCATCAACCACTGGTCAACTTTTAAAGCTGTCTCCTTGTATTTTTTACTCTGATTTTCTGTCTGTTTCACGTCTATGCCGCTCATTGATTTACCCCTTTGTCGAAATTTGACGAAAAATGTCGAAACTGGCCGAACTTGTCGAAGTTGTCGAAAAAGTCGAACTTGTCGAAAAATCGTCCAGTCCCTTATAGTCGGGATTCCAATCGGCCTCAAAAACATCATTTGTAATTTGCAGCAACTCCTGTTCCATATCTTGGCAATGGCACTGCACCATTTCATTAGTCCTTTTATCCATGTCGAAAGCCACCACGATTCGGGACGGTTTTAATTCCAAAATCACCGGGATAATACCGCGCCAATTCGCCACACCCGCCACCGCAAGAGTACATCGCTGTATTTTTATCGCCGCGATATCGGCTTTCAAAGCACCTTCGGTAATCCAGATTTCGCTGTTTTGCAGATACTCCGGGTGCGATACGTGAATGGGTGTTCCGCTGCTGCAACCCAGATGTTTTCCGTTTGAAGATATCCATTTATATTTACCCTTGTCAGCATCGTCGCACCGCACCTGCAGAGCTTGAATTCTGTACTCAGTATCTCGGACCGGGATTAACATCCCTGAAGGGCTACTTAGTTTGACGGCCCCATTTTCCAGATAAAAGCCGGGAATGCCTGCCAACCGCGTGAGACCCTTTATCCGCTGAACGATTTCGACCGTGCAATCATAAGAAATTGTTTTATACCCTAAATCGGCGATGTCTCCATCTGACAGTCCGCGCTGATACAAGTTTTTCCTATGAAAATCGGATAAAGTCAGCTCGGAAAGAAGACAACTGTACGCCAAATCTCGCCGCTCTATTGCCGCTAACGGAAAATTAACTTCGACGTCACGCACCACTACGGGTTTGACGCTATCGCCCAAACAGTGAACCCAGCCAGCTCCACTGTTGCCGGCTTCAACAGCGCTTTCAACCCGGGCGCATATTGCGGCAGCCCTATCAGCTGCTATTAAGCACCAATCCGCTTTATGACAAATCGGGCAAGGATTATTTTTGTTCACTCTCAACCAGGATGAATTTTTGTTTTGCCGCATTTTTTATCTCTTAACAAACTAACTCTCATAATTGCCCTACTTGATTCCGCCAAGCAATATTTTGAGGAATTTTTTTGTCCCCCTCTATAATGTATATACTTGCAAAAGGGGACATTTATGAGTAAAATTAGCATAGTTATAAAAATATTTTTTGTTCGATTTTATTCGGATTAGAGTCTTGCAGCAGTTGATTCTAAATCAGCTGCCAATATAAATCTTTATTGAGCACAATTCATATGGAAGGACTTAAATATCTGGCCGCCGAAATTGAATATTGGCGAACGTGGTTACATCGCTTTATAGAAAACCCTGATTTAGTCAAGGACATGGTTACTGGGACCGTTCCAACACCATTCATCATCAATGGAAAATTGGTCTTTCTGGAACCAAAAGTCGCAACTGAGGATGCAAAGCATTTCGCCGAGCTTCATGGTATTGAATTTAAGGATGCTGCGCGCTGCGTAAGGAGTTATAGACGACTTGCGAATTTGACTCTTGAGGAGGTAGCCCGTCTGTTACCCCTTTTTTACGCCGGTGCAAAAACTCCCGAGATTCAAATACCAATCAAACCCAACCTGCCACCCCCGGCGGGTTACACTGTTGAAGAATTGAAATTGATTTTTAGTCCAGGTGCGATCGAAAGAGGAGCATGTTTGGATGCGCAGATGGTGTCAGGTAATCGGAGATTTCATGTCGCCGTGCGCCATGATTGGCTTGCCCCGGATTACAGGGAATCGGATGATTATCTCAGTTATAAAAGAACGCTAAGAAAGGCGGCTGATTTAAAAGATGTTAGATTTAAAGATATAAAATCCGAGTTGATTCAGATTGACAAAAATACCCGCGCAGATATTATCTGGACGCAACTTTTACTTTGTGCCCAGAATCAAGGATATTTATGGGAGTATGATAATAATTCAATAGAAAGTCTTAGATATTTACTCACCGAATTTGAAGCTCGCCGGTGTCTTCTTCATAAATTTGTGAAAAATGAATATTTGGTGGCCGATATTGTTAATGGAGGGGCTAAAACCCTCAAGAATATGCTTACATTGACAACGGTAATCTGACAATTTTCTTACCTCCGGAGAAAGCTGATCCCAATGCTTTCCAAATACCTGCAATCGCGGAATTCTATGCTAACCGTCCCGGACACCTCCAAGGAGTGACAGGCACATTCAGCGATTTGAAAGGTTTTCTTCCCGATTTCTATGATTCACAAATAGAGCGGGCTCAATTGGAATTGCCAATTAAGCCCGCAGCATTGACTCCAAATGGATGTGCCGTTGAGGAATTAAAGCTGGTTTTTTATCTGGGTATGAGTGGCCAAGGGGCTTATCTGTTCGCACGGATACGGTCAATTAACAAGCGGCACGTATTTCAAGTTCAGTTCTATCACGACCGAATGCGATCGAATTATAAGAATTCAGAAGGTTATGAAAGTTACAAAAAGATAAGGAGGAGAGCAGGCAATCTGGAAAACCTAGGAGCCAGGATAATACCTTTCCGGATTCAGGTCGACGAGAAAACTGACCCCAGAATGATTTGGACGCAACTTCTCGTCTGCGCAGTCAATCAGGGTTACCTGAGCGTTCAAAGCAGCGAACTATTAGAGGAGCTTAAAGTCATTCATCCTTACGTAGATGGACCTGAAGCTTCTGAGACACAACAATTAAGGGCGCAAGTGTTTGACGATTTGATTATGCACCTTTCGAGGCATCGGCTCTACCCTTACAGCCCGCAATCATTTCCCGCATATGCGAAAACCCTGAAGAAAGTCTATAAGAAAAAATCTAAAGATTTTCAGAATATTGACTTAACTGCTCCGCAAGATAAATTTGTGCAAAGTAAAAGGCCGTATCAGAATAGTGTGCCCGCCATGGCTATGACTTTAGGCATGTCGCAAGATGCCATCTACCGTCGAATAAAAAGGGATAAAAACTTAGCGTATAATAATAGTTCGGGATACCTTGAACTGACTCCTGAAGCCGTTGCGACTTTGATGAAAGAGCAAAGACTGAAGGATAGACGGAAAGAAATTATTGCTGCAGCAAAAAGCTTGAAAAGTAAAGCCGCAATTAAAAAGTTCCTGTATCGTCACGAAAACCCATCTGACAGTGCCGTAGCTCGGTGGCTCGCAAAGGGCTCATAGGCCATAGCCATGTTGTTCGGCAGACCACTGCAGCAAAAAGCGCCCTTTATTATCTATTGCCTCATTTGCCATGTACTCATTAAGCCATTCATTTCCAGGATCGAAATCAGGTAAAATTTTATCGATTTCACCTCTGATATGACGAACGGCATTATAAGGTGTTAAATCGACAATACCCAAGCCGCCATTTCGGTGTCTGTCTAAAATGGGTTCGCTATTCAATTTACCCGGAGCGAAGTTTCTCAGTACGTTGCGGACAACCGGAAAAATATCATTATCCAGACTATCCTTCTTTTCAATAAAAATTCGGTTGAATTTCAAAGGAACGCCCTTTTCGTGCAAGCGAATCAAAGAATCCCAGGCCGATAAATATTTCGATCCCAATGTATTTTTGATTTCACTCCGTATGGCGTTCAAATACAGATTGTCATCGATCAAACCCAAATATTCACTTTCACTATCTTCTAAAGGGTCTATTCCGCGTTCTGTGCAAACTTGTAATTCTCCAATTTCATCAGCCACTCCCGAATCCTTTTCAGAAACAAGTTCAAGATAAGCGTGTATAATATCATTCTCGCCGGATAAGTTGTTCTCATCATATCCGTGAGATTTTGTTGGCTTAGGATGGCAATAAGGTCGATTTTCATCAGCCCACTTTTGATTTTGATCGGTCTTCTGGGTTCCACTGTAAACGCCGTCAACAAAGTCGGCGAAAAGCATATCTAATTGAATACCACATTTAATACAGGTTCCCTCCATCCGGTAATATCCAGTTCTAGCACTACCTTCGTCAATCTTAATATCGCGATTAAAATAAGTAACTCTTTCACCCATAAATTGCGTCCCATTTTCGGTGGTACAGACAGCATACTTTTCAACTACTTTCAAATATCTCCTAGGAGGAAACTTTTCAGTGATAAACCAGTGATGAACGCAAACATCATTTAATAACCCGCCAGGGACGTCCGGTCTTTCCGCTTCCAAATTCTGCCATCCTGCATTTATGTATTAAGCCACAATCCACACTACATATTGTAACCAAAGTTGGGGGTGTGTACCAATGCCAAACGGCAGATTATATCGATGGGAATCCGGCTTACACGCCAATTGCCTCTGCTACTTTCGCCCAACTCTTGTCCTGCTCACCTTCCAGCCGGCGAAGATAAACCGTGGTCACCGCCAGACTGCTATGGTCGAGGAATCGGCTGACATCTTCAACTGTTTCACCGGCATCTCGACGAAGCTTAGCAGCGGTGTGACGAAAGATGTGGACTCCGGAAGGCGAAATGCCAGCTTTTCGAAAATACCTCTGCAGATTTCCATAGAATGTTCCGCTGGTTATTCCTTTACTATGGTGCGATAGTGATGGCCATAATGACTCCTCGGGTGGCATTGTAGTCAAGTCTTTACCAAAGGCTGCCAGTGAGGCTCTGATGGCATTCAGCGCCGGTTGAGGTAGTTCTCTATGCCCTTGTTTCCCGCCTTTGCCACGATAAGTGTAATAAGCCCGTTCTCCATCGAGAATTAAATTACCAGCTTTCATCCCGATTACCTCTGCTCTCCTACGTCCCGTCAACACTAATGTCAGGATGATAGCTCGGTCGCGTAAACCCAAGGGTGAATCCGGCACCACTGCCAGGAGTTGATGCACCTGGTTACCGGACAAACCTCTGGGAGTTGAAGGTGAAGTTTGTGGTCGTTGTAGTTTATCACAAGGGTTAGACTGGACGATATCCATTCGAATGAGAAAACGAAAGAAGGAACTTACACAAGCGATGCGAGCACCGATTGTAATGGCTGATGGCTGTTTACCGGATAATCCCGGACCATGGGCATAAACGAAGATATCCTGAGAAGTTACATTGTCGGGCTGTTTGCCCGAACGCCCGAAGAAGTCTTGCAGCATCCGGGAGTAACCTTCAACGGTACGACGGGAACCGGAGCGCTGTTGTTTCTCAGCTAGAAATGCATAGAAAGCCCGCTGCCAGCCGGTAGCGGTATCGGTGAAGTTTGCAATTGATGTAATCATGCTAACAACTCCTTTTTATTGTGTTACTACCATACATCACTCTGTTTCGCTGAGAAGTCAAGTAAAAGAGTTTAATTAATTTACGTTGATTTCCGATGACGTGATAAAAATCAAAATCTGATTAAATACATTTACCCAATGCTATTGACATGGGTTAAAGGAGAAGTACTATTAAGTTAGAAGTATAGATAAGTTGTAAGCACCTTCAGCACCGTTAACGATATAAAGCCTCACATCTTATTTAGTTCGAGTTCAAGAAATAATCCCAGAAAGCAGCGCGGTCCGGCCCAACCAACTCTGCCTAATGAAACTCAAGAGCGCTATCTGGCACAGCAGAATCTCGATGGTTGTGAATCTCTAGACTTCTCTTTGCTTTAATACACGAATAAAAAATAATGATAAGACAATCGAGGTTGGAGGATTAATATAAATGGCAAGATCAAGTTTTTCTGCGAGTTCAGTTAGAATAAAAGTTGTCGGTCTTGGCGGTGGTGGATCCAATGCAGTGACCAGAATGGTCAGAGATGGTGTCGATGGCGTAGATTTCATAGCCATGAACACTGATGCAAAATCCCTGGCAATCACCGAAGCCCCGACCCGTATTCAGCTTGGAGAAAAGCTGGTTAGAGGTCTTGGCGCCGGTGGAGACCACCATGTCGGGCAAAAAGCGGCTGAAGAATGCCGTGACGAAATCAAAGAAGTTGTCGATGGAGCCGAAATGGTATTCATTACCGCTGGTATGGGTGGCGGTACGGGCACAGGCTCTGCCTCAGTTGTAGCAGAAGTTGCTAAAAAGAGCGGCGCTCTTACCATCGCTGTCGTTACCAAACCCTTCGGTTTTGAAGGTTCACATCGCATGGCCGTGGCCGAAGATGGTATCAAAACATTGATGCCGTTAGTTGATACCCTTATTATTATCCCGAACGATCGGCTGTTCACTCTATGTGATCAGAAGACCGGCGTTGATGCCGCATTCAGATTAGCGGATGAAGTCCTTTCCAACGGCGTAAAGGCAATCGCTCAGGTCATTACCGTACCTGGAATGATTAATCTGGACTTCGCCGATGTCCGGGCAATTATGAAAGATGCTGGACCTGCCTGGATGTCTATCGGTAAAGGTAGCGGTGAGAACCGAGCGGCGGACGCTGCCAAGAACGCTTTGGCGAGTCCCTTACTCGATGTGTCAGTATCTGGCGCCAAGGGTGTTTTGTTCAATGTCACAGGTGGCGATAATCTTTCACTATTTGAGGTTAATCAGGCCGCTGAAATCATCAAACAGGCTGTCGACCCCGATGCAAATATTATCTTTGGTGTGGTCCGAGATAGTGCCATGGACAAGGACATCAAGATCACCCTTATTGCTACTGGTTTCCAAGCCTCATCTTTGAACGGAAATGTCATTAACGAAGCTGAAATTAGTAGTTATATGAAAGAATTAAAGTCTGACAATGAAGAGCAGATGGATACACCTGCATTCCTGCGGCGTGCCCAACATTTACAGCACCATGTGCCAACTCTCGCTCCAACTCCTCAGCCTCAGAAACAAGCGCAGAGAACGCCTTCTTACACTTCTTGGAATAAGTAGTCATACTTTGAGACTGAGAGAAGGCTAAGGGGATAACTGTGTTACGTTCATTGGTTATCCTGGTTGAATTAAAAGAGGTAAGTTTTTATGGATATTAAAGACATGTTTGTAGAAGTGGTCTATGAAAGAGCCGATGGGCTGTCTTTGCTTGAAATAGTTGAAGCGACATCGAAACGATTTCAGACACAAGTTACCACCCGCCAAGTAGATCAGATAATCAGGAAGAACCCGAGGCTGTTCGTTGAAAAAGAGGGCAAGATCCGCTGTCCGGCACATTTCTAAGCTGTCGGGCATGGCAGAGAAATGACAATTCTTAAGAAAGAACTGCGTTGGAGGTATAATGCCACAATCAATAGAATATCAAAAACAAATGACTGAAATGGTCTACATTAACCTACCTGGACCGAGTGAACCCGAACCTGGAATGAGTGGTGGAGAGTTACTTCATGGTTTTCTTGCCGAGCTTTATAATTCACCAAACCCGGAGATAAGAACCTACGTGAGTACTCTTTGTCATAGGTGGAACGTCCATTACATTGAGCAAAAGTGATAATTGAAATTTATCTTTAGTGGATAATGACACATCGGCTCTGCTACCCAATCAAGATTCTTTAAATCACCACTTGTTTTCTTTTTCAGCGAGGGATGCATAGAAAGCTCGCTGCCAGCCGGTAGCTGTGTCGGTGAATCCTTTCTCAGATGATTTAGACAGAGAGTACCACATGGTTGGCTATTTGTCAAAGGATTATTGACAACTGCGCGTCAGAGATGTATTGTTTGTGACAAGAGTAATGAGGATGAGTATCAACCGGTCTTGTGGCGGGACTTGATTAATTTATGGATTGTGGTAAGGTTTCTATTAAGGAAGGGCAGGAGGAGGGCGAAGCCCCACCTCCTGAGGTAAGATTAAGAAATAGGAGCAATAGAATGAAGAATAATGTAAAAGAAGAAACAACAAAGAAAGAACCAACAAACCAAGATATCATGGATGAAGTTAAAAGGTCTCATTATCTTGAATTAGGTGCACTCTTCTGTTCGACAGCAATTGTAGGGCTTGTACTTACACTTAGTACTTCCTCTACAAAAGGTCAAATTTATGGGTGGTGTCTATTTGCAATAGGTCTTGGGTTTTTCATTGGTAACTTCTATAAATTCACAAATAGGAAAAAACAAAGGTAGTCTTGCGTGGATAGGTAAGGTTGTCAGCGGTGGTGGTGAGATTATAGCTAAATAGCGAAGCGGTATAAGCGGTTTCTAAAACTTGACTACCTGAGTGTAAATAATTATAAAAGATGACTAGTAAACGGCATTGTATCAAGCGGTCTTGTGGCGGGATTCGCTTAACTAACTGTGTTAGCTATTCGACGGCGAAGTTGCTGGTGGTGGGGTTACTGAGGCTGTCTTGTGATAATTGGTGGCTGTATTACAGACATTTTGCCTGTGCAAACATCCGTGAGCTTCTGGGTGGCATACTGCAAAGATAAATTAGAAAGACGCACACGAAGACCTGATTGTGTTTTGTCTACTTAAACGCGCCCGGCCATCCCCCATATTGCTCTATTAATTCATCAATTTCTTTCATCAAGCGGATAGTCTCTTTTAAAGCCACCACAATTTTCTGGTAGTGGCTTATATCATCAATGGACAGTTTTCTGCCCTTCCGGTCTTTCAGCCATTTATCACATACCTGATAGCCGCCGATATGGAAATTCCAAACTTCAGGTGGAACACCTTCAAAATATTCCGTTTTGTTGATGTTTACGCGCATAAGTTTTTCTTCATAAACAGCTTTTTCAACTTCGTGCGCACCATCCACAGGATATTTAGTGATAGGAGTATTCAATAACGGCGATTCCATTAAATGCAAAGATACCAACGCCGTGCCTTTCCCTACCAGCGACTTAAAAAGAGTTTTATCTGATGCAAGCGGCAGACGAGGGAAATCGATTTTCAAAAATTCGGCGTAACGTTCCCGATAATTAGGTGATTGAAAAATGGCATAAGCATAATTAAAAATATCTTCCGGTCCGAAAGTCTTTATCAAGTCACCTTTACCTTCATTAACGAAGACGAGATCCAGTTTTGCAGCGAACCCTTTTATGAATTCAGGATTTATATTTGGGCGGCGACCTTTCTCAAATTGCATTTCGCCTGGATGTGGGTAGAGGTAAAGAGGCAAGTTAACAGTACCTCCACGATAGAAAAGATTACAGTCTTCTGTGTATTTTGAGCAAAATAGAAGATCCCAAGTTCCTTGTCCAACTACCTGCCCTGCTCTACCGACGCTGAGCGCTAAATTATTACCTTTTAACATGTGCCGCATAATGTTAGTCCGAGCACGCCCAATCACTAGATCATCATAAAATACATATCGAACGTCAAAGGGGCGATAAGAATATACTTGTATTCTTTTTTCCCAATTCTGAACAGAACGAAGAGCTTTGCGAGCATCCGAGACATTCCAATCTGAAGTTTCTGCAAGGCCAAACTTATCCCGAAAATCGTTATCGCTTAGATTTGTTCCAATAAAATCACCAATTCTTGCTTTTAATTCGAAAGAGTTAAAAGCCACGACAAAATGATCGCGATGCGTCTTAACTCCATCGGAGTTAACCGAAAGGATTTCGGTTATTTTCCACCCTTTTTCATATTCAGAAAGAAATTCTTCCGCTCGACTTGTAAAAAGGTAAAAAGGACTACAAGGTTCAAGCGGTAGCCATTCTGTGGAATCGATATCTATCTGGCTAAGCGTTTGATACTTGGCCTCACGTTTACCCCAAATATCAGCATGATAAACCTGTACTTTTTCCCTCACGCCACTTTTTTTAACAAAAATCCCGATTGTTACACCTTGCTGAATGTCAAAAACATTTTCGTCTTTTGTGCCATCAGGACAAAATTCTTTCTTCCTCACATTCCCATGTAGATCGAGTATGAAGATCTGGTCAAATGAATTCATTAAGGACTTCCGCATACCACGAAAAGCCGGATTATCCAGGTAAGTATGGTTAGAAATGAAACCAAGAATACCTTGTCCAGTCTTGTCCACTCGCCATTGGCCAAAACGAATGAATTTTACATAGTCATCTTGTAATGCCTTAGGATTCCTCTCATCCAACGGTTTTCCGTCGATTGTCCTATAAGTTTCAATAAGATCATTGATCCATCGCCCTTTGTTCGCGGAATTTTCCGAGTATGGTGGATTACCTAACACTATCATAATCGGTTTGGTTTTCTTAATATCTGCAGCCGCGTTAGCTTCTTCGGTTATCCACTGAGCAAACATGGTTTCAGAATGCTTCACAGCCTCTTCTAATGTGTTTGTTAGGTAAACACCCAATCGTTGGTCAGTCAGGAACTGATAATTAGTTTCTTTTAACAAACGTCCTAACTTGAGATGGGCAATGGCATAAGGCGCCATTAAAATTTCAAAACCAAATATCCGAGGTAATAGCTTCTCCATCACATAGTCATTCCATGTTCCGCCTTGCCCCTGCTGGATAACTGCATCGTGAATCTCCTGCATGACCATATAAAGAAATGTCGCGGTGCCGACAGCCGGGTCAAGCACCAGCACGCTGGGGTCGACCAACCCCTGTGGCTTATCGAAGCTTGTTTTGAGAATATGGTCTATCGAACGTACAATATAAGAGACTATCGGCAGAGGTGTATAATAAACGCCACGCATTTCTCGAGTTTTAGGGTCGTATTCTTTCAGGAAAGTCTCATAGAAATGCACTACCGGGTCTGCTTTCCCGGTGCTTTTGCCGAAATCTTTCAGCACCGCTTCCATATCTGCCCATGCCAGTATTTGCGCCAAATCTTCCACCGCCCATGTGATACTTTCATCCAGTTCAGGACCAGCAATATAATTAAAAAGTTTCCGCAGGAACGGGTTGGTTTTGGGGATAAGGTAAGCGGCTTGCTGGCGAGTGAAATCTTTGCCGTTATCTGTTTCACAGCGGGCGGCAAAAAGTCCGTAAGCAATGGTCTGGGAATACATATCGGCAAACTGCTCTACAGAAAGTTCGGGAATGAGGTTCTCACGGAAAGCCTGCCATTGGGCATGAAGACTACCGGTAACCAACTCTTTTTTCAAAGCGTTGATGATAATTTCACGAATCATGTGCGCCAGCCGCGCCATGTGTCCAGCAAGTTCCTTGGGGCTGCCGATGGGTTCCGGTTCGTTATTTAGAAACGAGGTCAGTCCATCAGTCACCTCTTGCAAGCTGTCTTTATCTTGTTTAATCTTACCTTTTACAAGCGTCCCAAGCGTTTTATTTAGACGTAGTTTACCACCAACATACCATCGGAATTCAAGATAATCAGTCAATAATAAATTATGGAAAGAATGTAAATACCGTGTAAGTTGGTCTGTCTCAAGGACGTCATCAAGGTTCTTATCGATGTCTTTACATTCAACATAGCCGATTGCAAGTTTATTTTTGATGATCCGGAAATCCGGCGCACCCACGCTTGTGATGTGCTGAGGTTCGTTGGTAGCGGTAATCGCTGTATTAAGAGATTCTAATAATGTTTTGAGGGCCGGGCGATGAGTATGTTCCGTAGTTTCACCTGCGGCAAGTTCTTTTTCTAGAGATTGGATATATATGTGCACTGAATCCACGGTCATATATCACCCCATTCCAAGTTAATTGGCAAAAATGCTTCACGAGTAATCTGTTTAAATATGCCAATTTTAACACCATACCTGCATAGGTGCAAGCATCAATGTGCTCATTGGCATAAATCAGCCATACTGGCGTTCTGAGGACGGTTCAGAAAATATGGCTAGGATCTGTTGCATCGATTTGAAAGACTAAAACGCAATTTAAAAATGATATCTTAAGCGGTTGTTGTTTTAACATACACTTAAAGTATACTATTAATGATATGCAAAAAACTGTCTTACTCTTAATAGGGAATCTTAATAAAAAGTTGATTGGAATGTAACAATGGGAATTGAATTGGTCCACATTGGGTTTAATAATATGTTGGCGATGAACAGAGTCATTTCGATCTCTTCCCCAACATCGGCACCAACCAAACGAATAATTCAGGACGGAAGGAATAAGGGGCTTCTAATTGATATGACTAATGGCAGACGCACTAAAACAGTCATTGTTACTGACAGTGGGCATATCATTCTTGCTGCTTTGCCCCCCGAAACTATTACGAGTAGATTGCAAATTAGCTCGTCACTTGTAGTTGCAAATGAAGAATAAAGCCGAGACACTTTTAATCGATATAAGAGCTTTGAAAAACTAATAACTTGCCTACCAAAAGTAACTGCGAATTGATGCTTCGTTTACCCAAATCGTCGATCAATTAAGGCTTTGTATTTTTAACGACATAGAATGTTGATATTACGGAAGGCTTTCGAAGAATTCATATGTTTATCATGACGAGCACCATCCCACCATCGTGTCTGGTAGATTAGAGTAACTCGGCACTTATCTCGGTTGGCTATAAGTAGGTGCCAGTTCTAGTGCGACGGAGTCACCACACAAGAGAACTTTGATTGGGCAATCATCTTAAAAACATATAAATCCGGGGGCATCACCTTCTGTCACGGAGTACGACATTGATTTACCGGAGATGACCCCGATAGGAATCAGGTTACTTAGCCGGCGGATGGCCATCAATACCCGCCAGACCTCCAATCACATTGACCAGTGAAGAATCTGTAGGCACCACTATTTTTGAATTGCTGGTGAGAGATGTTTCCACCGCTTGTAATTTACGCAGCATTTGTGCATTTCCTTTGAAGTAAAGATCTGCCGCTTCATTCACCAGTTTAATTGCCTGAGCTTCACCATCGGCTACCAGTACCTTCGCCTGTTTCTGACCCTCAGCTTGCAATATAGCTGCCTGTCTTTGCCCCTCGGCCACCTTGATCGCAGCACGTCTTTCACCATCTGCCTGTGTCTCCCGAGCCGTCGCAAAATCGATTGCAGCAATTTTTTCATTACTTGCCTTGACTACTTTATTCATCGTCTCCTGGACATCGGCGGGAGGATTGATTTCTTTAAGTTCGGTACGTACAATCTCAAGTCCCCAGCTCTTGGTCTCTGTAGCAAGGTTGGTGTATAATGCCGTATTGATTTTGCCTCTTTCACTGTTGGCGTCTTTCAATGTCATTGTACCTATTATGTTCCTCAGAGTAGTTCTCGCCAGAGCCACTATCTGTCTCATATAGTTGAACACATTATATTGGGACGCTTTGACACTCTCTTCATCAAACCGAACTTTAAAATAAACCTGGGCATCAACCTGAGCATTCAGACTATCGCTGGTAATAATTTCCTGTAATCCAGCGTCTATCATATTTTCAGTGATATTAACAACAACCAATCGCTCAATAAATGGAATGAGAAACACAATCCCCGGATTAGCAAACCTGTTATATTTGCCGAAGCGTTCGATTAAACCACGGCTAGTTGGCCTTACTGTACGAATGGATAATGCCAGAAGAACGATAATAACAATTAGAACAATAACGATGCCGATAATTGCCCCAGCTGACATTTTTATTCCTCCTTATTTAGTCCCCACAACAATTCGTAGTGAGGCGCTCCCCCGTAACTCGTTGCTTTGACACCAATGATATAGCAAGTGCATCCAGTTGTAAAGCCTGTTCAGAACTGCTTTCCCCGCCAGAAAGGGCAGTAAGGGCACTCCTCTCCCTCTGGAAAATCAATACCTTCCTCATGAGGACAGCCGATGACGCCGTCGGTAATAACCACGCTCTTAGCCCCGTGAGCCTGGATAAAATCAGCAATATCCCTCTGAATGCGCAAGTCACGGGTAACGTCCTGTCCCCACCACCTCTTTAATTCCTCTGGCTCCTTTTCCCATTGTCTAACAATGCCTACCGCCACCTTAGTTGGCGTCTTGTCATCCGGCCCGTAGTAAGCTACCGTAGCCACTGGTAACTTTCCATTTTCGTCTTGTTTACCCTTCCTGCTCATCTCCATCTCCAGCCTTTGTTTTGGGAAATCTCTTTCTATCTTGCGATTCAAACGCTATGAGAAACACCTCGGGAACACCTGCGGGCTTCTTGTCTGTTGGACAGGTGGATGTTCCTAAAGTTGCGGCCGCCGTTGACATTTGATACCGCCTTTATATTACAATCTATAATTTGCTTGGCCTAATGATAATTGAGACAATCGCGCCTGTCAATGGGCCTGAATGAGATCATCAGGCACAAACCAAACATCGTGTCTGTAGTTTACCCTATAATGGATGCCTATAGTTCGTGGTATTATAGTCTTGCAAGTGCTCTTGGAACTTTTTAACCCCATGTAATGTCGAATAGAAGGTGGATTATACTTAGATGCTGGAAATAATCATCATTCGTCATGGTGAAACGGCCTGGAATACGGCAGACATCTTTCGCGGTCGAGTACCGATAGGGTTAAGTGAAGAGGGTTTGAAACAGGCTGAAAAATTGGCCGATTATTTCCGCCATAAAAAGATTAAGGCGATCTATTGCAGTCCTATTCAACGAGCCCTTCAAACTGCCGAAACGTTGGCTCGTAGTCAACAGTTGGTGGCCCAGCCTGTGGAGGACTTAACCGATTTTGATTTTGGTAAATGGGAAGGTGTTACTTTCCAGGAAGTTAAAATGCAATATGGGGAGATTTATCAATTGTGGCAGGTAAGGCCTGATCTGGCCCAGATACCCGGAGGAGAATCACTGCAGGAAGCCAGAAAAAGGAGCTTAAATGCTCTCAATAAAATTATAGCCGATAATAAAGAAGGCACAATAGCCATCATAACTCACCGAATGATAACCATAGTCTTAGAATGTGCTTTGTTGAGGTTAGACGACTCCCATTTCTGGAATATCGAGCAGGATACCTGCGGCGTGACAACTTTTATTTATACCGGTAAGACTTTCATTTTGAAACATCATAACGATGTCTCTTTTCTACAAAATGGGAAACCCTAATCTTTACTTTAAATTCTTAAATTTAATAGAAACCAGATCTCTAAACTAAAAGGATGTTAGGAGAATGTCTATGAATAAGATTCGGGTTCTTTTCCTCTGTACGACAAACTCAGCGAGAAGCCAGATGGCGGAAGCTTTTCTTAGATCCTATGCTGGGGACAAATATGAAGCTTATAGCGCTGGGGTTGAACCCAAGGAAATCCATCCGTTAACCAGAAAAGTAATGGATGAGATTGGCATTGACATCAGCGGCCAATATTCAAAAGCTTTAAAGGATTACATGGGTAAAATACATTTCGGGTACTTAATAACGGTATGCAGTGAGGCCGATGCGAAATGCCCAACCACATTCCCCGGCATGGGACAAAGGGTGCGGTGGGAACTTGAAGATCCAGCCCAATTTGTTGGAACAGAAGAAGAGGAATTGAAAAAGTTCCGTGAAATCCGTGATGAGATTAGAAAGAAAGTCGAGGAATGGGTTGACCATGACAAAACATAAGGCAGCATATGGGATATCCATGGTTTCATTTTCTCTAACATGATGTCTGCTTTAAAACTGCAATGTATGCTAGATTAATGTCGATGAGCAAACTTCTCCAGTTCACCACCCAATTGTCCCCATGTAATGAGGCTATTTAACAATTCCGCCAGCTTGATAGTTGCCACACAAATGACGGTATCGGCTCCGCCGTAATACACGAATAGATCTTCATCAATGACCACAGCGCCACACGGAAAGACAACATTATTTACCTCTCCGTACAGTTCATAAGAAGTTTCCGGCTCCAGAAGAGGAACTTTCCTGCGGGCGAGAATTTTGGATGGGTCTTTCAAATCCAATAGTGCAGCTGCAACATAATAGGTCATTGGTTGTGTTCTTCTAGAAACGCAATGATAGAGTAATAACCAGCCTTCTTTGGTTTCAATTGGAGGTCCGCTGATGCCGACTTTTTCCGTATCCGGTAATTCGTCCTTAGGACTCATAATAATATTTCCCTTAAGCCACTTATTATCGCCAAATTGCAGGTCATCCACATAATCAAGCCAGATGCTCTCCTCCAGTCTGTGCAGGACAGCATATTTGCCCCTGATCTTTTTAGGGAAAATTGCTGCATCTTTGTCCGGTATATTGGGTGGAGAAATCAAGATCGGCTTCGACCAGTTCCAACATCTGGCAATGAAATCATTCAGCGATATATAGGTTAATGCTACTCTCGGTTCACTTTTACCGTTGAATGCCGTATAAAGCATATAAATGGTATCATCTATTCTTGTCAATCTGGGATCTTCGCAGCCGGAATTACCTCCAGGTACTAGTTTCGCCTCGAAGTTTTCACGTGGAGTATAGATTGGTTCATTAGGTTGGTCTTCAAAATTATAACCATCACCGCTTGAGGCAAACCCGATAACCGATGTATTATCTTGTGACATCGCACGGTAAGCGAGTTGAACTCTACCATATTCATACAAAGCAGCTGGATTAAAAACAGCCCGGCTTTGCCAGGCTAATTTGGGGTCGGGCTTAATGACAGGATTACTGTGGAAACGGTTCAATTTAACCTGTTTAATTTTTGTTTCCAACATATCTTCTAGCAGGGTATCTAATTTACAGGTAGCAACAGCACAGGTGGTATCCGCGGCTCCGTAATATATGTAAAGTGTGCCATCTTTTACTATCGCTCCGGTCGGAAATACAATGTTAGGCACTTTGCCATATTTCTCGTATTCTTCTTGCGGTACCAATAATGGTTTATCTGTACGCGCAATAATTCTCTGCGGGTTATGCAAATCAAGTAGAGCCGCTTCAATGCCGAAAACTGCTGGAGGCGAAAAGTAATTCTGAATGTGTGAATAGATAAATAACCAACCATATTTTGTTTTAATGGGTGGGGCACCTGCTTCTATCTGGTCTTTTGGCGACCTCTGTAAAGGAATAATATGATCATTCAGAAGTGAATACCATCCTTCCCAGTAAGTAGTCTCCCACATTTGCTCTTCCCTGTCAAAATATACAACCGCAATCTTTGTTGGGGGAATATCGGTATTTACACTTAATATCGCAGTGTATTTGCCACCTACTTTTTCAGGAAAAAGAGACATGGCTTTTGAATTGAAGGTTGTCACCAGATGTTTTTCATCAATCTTCTTGAAATCACGAGTAATAGCTACCCCGACTTTAATACATGGAGCACAAAAAGGGAAAGTTGACAACGCCGTATAGAAAATATAGAACTTACCGTTAATTTTGGTGACACGCGGGTCTTCACAGCCAAATTTTTCCCAGTCATATTCCGGTTTGATAAATTGATGACAATTCTTAAAATGTAGGCCATCAGTGCTCAAAGCGTAACCGATGGTAGATAGAGGTAATTCGTTACCGTCAATTAGTTGAGGCGCTGATACAGCCCGATAAACAAAGTGAATCCTACCACCATCATGTGAAGCACAGCCATTAAAAGCTCCTTCTGCCTCCCAAGTGTTTTCACTTGAAGGTATCAAAATAGGATTTTCCTGAGATCGCCGCATTTCAATTGACATAGTCATACACCCCTATATATTCACAATACACGATTATTATCATTTTTCCGAAGATCGTAACGTAACATCTCTGCGTGGAGATATTAAAACACAGTCAAATTGGATATAGATGGGAACTTGTTTTGGCCGCAAGTTTTGTCGATTTAGTTATTTCTCACACGTTGGGTTAATTATACTATATTTATGACTAATCTCGGGGAAAGTACTCTACAAGATCCGACACGATGAAACGATAGTGTTGTCTGCTCATTTAATTATCCGATATGTGCAACCTAGTTAATTTAATTATATCTTCAGTTTCCCGATAAGATTGCGTACATTATCACCATCTGTGATGCAAATTAGTTTGCAATACTTCTATTGCGCAAAATACATGGCCGTAATCCGTCCCATCAATTTGCACGTCAGTGTGGAAATCATAGTAGCCGGATTGGACTTTATATGAAATTACAATATCAATCCGTAACCACCTGAAATTAAATTAGTGGTTATTCTAGGTAAATTGATAGCCGTGAGAATTACGTTGCTTATTTATTAAATTTTATAAGCGATAAATATATTCGGGTAACAATTGACATCATATAATTATAGTATTATACTATAGCACAATATATATATTAATAAAAAACATAATAATACGATTATAATTATTACAAATATATGCAATATACTAATGCTCACTAACCAAGCAAACGATAATTAATTTTATGTGCTTTGCGACTATAAATCATTAGCTGCGGTCATGCCGCAAGGGGGATAGCCATATGTTATAAGTCTATATTTTATAGGTAATATATGTTTAACTGTAAGGAGAAGAAAAGGATGAAAAATAATAAAATATTAACTCTTTGGGTAAGTATAATTTTTGTTTTAATGTTATCAGCTTTACCTTTCCTGACGTCTTGCAGTTCGAGCTCAACGACTGCTACAGGCAATACCTCTACAACTACATCGGCAGCAGCGCCACTTGATCTCAAAATTGGCGTTATGTCGTCTCTAACCGGCTGGTTTGCGCAGCACGATCTTCTCGAGTGGCAGGAACTTCAAATGGTCGCCCAATATATAAATAACAATGGTGGGGTAACAATCAAAGGTCAGAAATATAATATTGACCTCGTTGATGAAGATTATCAGAGCACTGATGCTGGTGCTACTTCTGTTGCAAATCAGTTGATATCTGAAGGTCTGAAATTTGTCATTGGACCTAACGCCTATTTCCCAGCAGATGTAGGCAAAATATTTGCAGATGCTAAAGTAATCGATGTTATTGCTTATAATACTTTAACACCTGGACAATTAGGAACGGATACACCCTATACATTCCAGGGCTATGATGGAACATTAGAGGCTACTGACGCGGCCGCTAGTTATATGGTAAAAAATTACCCAAATGTAAAAAACGTCGTCATTTGTATGCCCGATGATGGATCAATTCCCTGGGTTCAACCCGCGGCCACAACGCTTCTGGCAAGTATGGGTGTTAAAGTAGTCGGTCTCGTTTCTTTGGATAATTCGGCAACGGATTTTAGCCCTTATGCAACGAAACTGGCATCTTACAATGCGGACGCCGTGTTCTATATTAACGGAAACCTTGATGGCTTTGGCAACATTATGAAAAATTTGCGGGCATTGGGCAATACCAACCTTATAGCAGCCGCTAACAATAATGGTGTTGCAGATACCATAACCGTTGCAGGCAAGGACGCTGGAATAAATTTCTTTACCGAAAGCAATGCAGCAGGAGATCAAGGCACACCTGCTGTGACGCAGCAAATTGAACAGAACCTCACAGCTAAATATGGACAAAGCAGAGAATTCATCTTTATGGAATCTAACGGGTTATACGAATTATCTCAAGTTCTCAATGCGGCACAAAGTTTGGATCCAACCGTGGTCAAAACAACCTGGGAGAACATGACTACCGTGCAAACATTATTTGGGACAGGTAATATGGGAGGATTACAAACTTACGGAATTAATCATGTCTGCGCTCATCCCATGCCAATTTCGTCGTCCGACAGTAATGGAAACGTAACGTTTGGCGGATGGCAACCAGTCACTATTCCCTAATAATCGCGTTTCACTACAGCACACTATTCGTATACCGGTGGGAGGGGATACGTTATCCCCTCCCCGACCGGTGTGTTATGTAACTAGGAAGTAAATTGGTTTTATAGAGGACATGAATGCAATATACAGCATTATCGATCGGATTAGCGACATTGGTAAATGCGCTGGTATTGTCATCAATTTATATATTGGTGGCGCTCGGTTTTGCTTTTCTCCTAAATATATTAGGCATACTTAATTTTGCTCATGGTGCTATATACATGGCCGGTGGTTTTATTTGCTATAAATTAACCATGGGGCTTGGCCTTAATCCATGGCTTGGCATGGTGATATCAGTAATAATAATGGGTTTATTCGGGTTATTTCTAGAAAGGTATGGTTTCCGCAAATTTTACGGTAATCTGAACAAAACACTAATCGTATGCATAGCTGTGATTACAGTATTTGAGAATACGGCGAACTTGACAGAAGGTCTTACAGTGGAAGCGGTTCCGTCTTTCGCTCCCGGAATTCTCAAATTTGGGATCGTCTCATTAAGTCTCGAGAGGCTGGTTACTTTTCTTGTTGGTGGTGTTCTTCTAATTTGGGCACTTTGGTTTATGAGAAAAACGAAAATCGGCTTACAAATGCAGGCGGTATCTCAAGATATTGAGGGAGCGGCACTGCAAGGGATTCATATCCACCAAATTGCAGGTATTGCCTGTATAATAGCTTGCAGCTTAGCAGCCATAGCAGGATGTTTTATGGGCGCTTATTTGAATGTCAACGCTTACATGGGTGATAACATAATGTTGAAATCATGTATGTTGGTTGTTTTGGGTGGTGTAGGAAGTATTGGTGGTGTTTTTTTTGCCGGATTGCTAATTGGTACTCTAGATGCGGTTTTACCGATTTATCTCTCAGCCAGTATTGGGCAAACAATAGTTCTTGGTATTGCCATTGCTATTCTAGTATGGCGTCCACAAGGCTTCTTCGGTCGTAAAGAATTATAAGAAAATTTATGAGAAAACATTAATATGATTGAGAAATCAGCTTTATCAAGTGGAAAAAGTAATAAAGATAAATTAGCAAAATTATCCCCCTACCTTGCTTTAATAATTGTTATCGCCATAATCCCATTATTTACACAGTCGTCTTATTATCTCCATATCTTAATTTTGACTTTTATATATATAATTGTTAGCGTTAGTTTTCGTTTCATAGCAATTTCGGGTCAATTTCCGTTAGCACATATAGTTTTTATGGGGATTGGCGGATATGCTTCAGGAGTATTGGCCATTCAGCTTAAATGGTCACCCTGGCTGACGATGCCCCTAGGGGCTCTGCTGGCAATGGCTATTGGGATTCTGATAGGATTCCCGTTCGCTCGACTAAGAGCTTTGTATTACGCTTTAGTAAGTTTATTTTTTGGGGTTGGCATGATAGAAGTTGTTACAGCTTTTGGCCGTTATACAGGTGGTATTGGGGGTCTAGTTGGGATACCGGGTATCCCGGGGCTGATTAGTACCAATAAAGTTCCTTATTACTATTTCATTTTGGGTGTAACTATTATTTGCCTTTTAATCCTTTATAGATTTGAGCATAGCCGAATTGGCACTAATTTAAAAGCTATCGATCAATCGCACCTAGTTGCCAGTAGTATCGGTATTAATGAAGCAGGATATAGAATTCTAGCTTTAGCTATAGGTTGTTTCTTCGCCGGTTTAGCCGGCGCTATTTATGCGCATTATAATTATGTGCTTTCACCCGCTTCATTCCAAATGTCAGAAACACTCTGGATCGTCATGTATGTTTTGATTGGGGGAATCGGCAGTTTTGCGGGGCCTATTGTTGGTACGATAGTCTTGTTCTTGGTCCCTGAATTTTATTCAAGTTTACGAACAGTTGTGCCGTTCATTTCTGCAGCTTTAATGTTGGCAGTCGTGTTCCTAATACCAGATGGTATTGTCAGCTTGCCAGGATTGCTCAAATTACGACTGGAAGCGATTAGAAAACGTAAAGGGAACTCTAATGTTGTTTGAAATCAATAAACTTAGTAAACATTTTAGTGGTTTGGTGGCCGTAGACCAATTGAGTATGTTCGTCAATGAAGGGGAGATAATGGGGTTAATCGGTCCCAACGGTGCTGGCAAAAGCACTGTTTTTAATTTAATAACCGGTGTTCTGCAACCTACTGAAGGGACTGTAAAATACAATGGAAAAGATATAACCGGCAAGGGGCCACATATAATAGCCGAGCTTGGCATCGGAAGGACTTTCCAGATGAATCCACTTTTTTCAGATTTTACTGTTCTGGAAAATGTGGTTGCGTCGTTTCAATGTCGGCCTAAATCGAGTTTGTTTGATATTTTTTTTAATACAACTACGTATCGCAATAATGAAGCAAGTATCTTGAAACAGTCCATTGAAATCTTACAGCTGGTGGGACTATATAAAGTAAAAGATGAACTGGCTAAAAACCAACCTCACGGTTATCAAAAAATGCTTGGCATGGCCAGAGCACTTGCGGTGAAGCCAAAATTACTTCTACTTGACGAACCTTTATCAGGAATGAACCCTGAAGAAATCGAATTTGCGATGACGGCCATCCGTAAAACACGCGACCAGGGAGTAACAATCATATTGGTTGAACACAACATGCGCGTATTGGAATTGTGTGACAGGGTGGTGGTGATTAGCTTCGGAGAGAAAATTGCTGAGGGATTATCCCAAGAAATAAGGGATAACGAAGAAGTAATTCGAGCTTATTTTGGAGGCCACGGCAGTGCTTAGTGTAAAAAATATCAGGGTACATTACGGGAAAGCGATGGCTTTAGACGGTGTTTCCCTAGAAGTTGCTGAGGGTTCAATCGTCAGCCTCATCGGTGCCAATGGATCCGGTAAAAGTACCATTTTAAGGGCAATTTCCGGATTAACTCCATTAACATCCGGTGAGATATGGTTCTCGGGTAAACGAATAGATGGTATGGAAACCACTAAAATAGTAAAACTCGGACTCGTGCATATCCCCGAAGGAAGAAAACTGTTTCCCTACCTTACTGTTTTTACCAACATAAAGCTGGGTGCCAGTTTACGGAACGATAAATTGGGTATAGAGCATGACGTAAAAGATATTTTCAAACACTTTCCCATATTAGAAACGAGGCGAGATCAGTTAGCTGGGACCTTGAGTGGAGGAGAACAACAAATGTTAGCTGTTGCGCGTGGTCTAATGGCTAAACCAAAGTTGATTTTGTTTGATGAACCATCCATAGGATTGTCTCCCATAATGGTTGAGGAGATAGGTAAGATAATCAAAAACATTAACCAAATGGGAGTGACGGTTCTATTAGTGGAACAAAATATATCCTTGGCTTTTGGGGTCGCCAGCAGGGGTTATGTTTTACAGGTTGGTAAAGTCGTATTAGAAGGAGAAGTACAAGAACTCAAGAATAGTGAGGCAGTAAAAAGAGCTTATCTGGGAGGATAAGTAGTTATATCCACTCTAAAAATTAACCAAGATAAATAGAGGGGGTTGAATATTATTATTTGATGGAGGGTTCAGAATATGGATAACAACGTAGGTATCAAGGAATTAACGTTGGAATCTTTTCAAATTTATGGTTCCTTTGCCAAAATGCTAAACCCGAAAGGACCAAAGCTTGAAATGGGGCCGATTCAGTTTTTCCCTGACATGGGCTTTTTGAATCTTGGGTCAACAAGCACTGCTGCGTTTTCTATTGTTAGAGCTCAAAAAAGAGAAAATATTATAAACTATGTGGAATGCCATATGCATACTGGTGAAGGCACTTTGCCTTTGAACGGAGATGTATTGGTATTCGTCGCCCCAGCTACTCCTAAGGATATTATTCCATTGGATAAGATCGAGGTGTTTCACGTTCCTAAGGGAACACTTATCACCTTGCGGCCAGGGGTATGGCATGGCACACCATTTGCGGAGAATTCTGACGTGGTGCATGTCTTGATAATTCTGCCCGAAAGGACGTACGTAAATGATGCTTTTTTCTATAATATTCCGAAGGAAAAGGAAATCCGTATCGTTGAATCTTAAGCCATGTTTCTAATATTTACATTATAAATAAGATCTTATTCGTGACAATTTGGCAATGACCAATATCCATTGAGATAAGTAACTTTGATTTGGATTTCTAAAATAGGTTCGAAAAGCAACTAAAAACAATCCTGCAAGCGTTGATTTTGATTTTCTATAAGGTTTTCAATTTTGGATTTAACTGGGTTTTACTTTTTGTGCTTTTACAAACATTTTATTCATAATTTCATATAATTGCTGGCGCTGCTCTTTATTCATAACTGCAAATATCGAATCGACCGCTTTACTCTCTCTGGGGATTTCGGTCATTTTAAGGCCCTTGTCAGTCAATTCTATCTTTAATAGTCTAGATTTAGGGTTGTCTCTGGTTCTTTTTATTAACCCATCTTTTTCTAACACCGCGGTTTGCTTGGTAATTATACTGAATTCTCTATTAGCTAATTTAGATATTTTAGATAATGTTACCTCTGAACCGAGGGATTTTATCGCGCGTAAAATTAAAAGCTGCTGAGTAGCAATTTTATATTTATTCAACTCTCGCTGCCTAATCAACGAAATCTGGCGATCTAAGTTGTCAATGGCCGACCATAAATCAAAGTTTGAGACTGAAGAGGTTTGGTTTTTCACATTGTCTCCTATCAACGATAACCGAGACTTTCTTATTTTATTGTTAATTATATCAAAGAAAAGGGTTTAAGGTAAGTTTTTTGAAGTCCTAACGTAACACTTACCAACACTAGAATACTTTCGTTGTGGATATGAGTGGATGCCGAAATAATTAAATAGGCCGAAAGCTTGTGCTAAATGTAATTCACTCTACTGGAAAAAATTAAAAATAAGGCACCGAAACAATCCGTTCATCGTGTTTGCTGATATTATTTATTAAAGTGCCATTGTGCAAAGGTTCGTATCCTGATATTTCAGAGAAAAGGCAAAGGGTATTGAATATTTGTAATTACTATTGGACAATGATTCCGATGTTTGCTCGTTCTGTTCGGATCCTCCAAACTGGAGCTGGATATCAATAGATAGAACTTGTAATGGCTTCTATTTAACTTTCAACCTCATTTTTAGACGGAATCATCGAACCCACTGAGGTGGTCCCCAAAAACTGGACAGGTTGTTAAGATAGAGTTCTGCTCCTAAAATAAGAGAATACGAAGGAGCAGGAAATTGAAAAAGAGCCGCAAACAGTATAATCCGGACTTTAAAGCCCGGGTTGCCATGGAAGCACTAAAGGGCGAAGAGACCATCGCGGAATTAGCCATCCGTTTTGAGGTCCACCCGACCCAAATCAATAAATGGAAGAGAGAACTGGTAGCAGGAGCTGCCAATATCTTTGGCGCTGATCCCAACAAGAAGATCAAGGATGAGAAAGGACTGATAAATCAGCTTTACCAGCAGATTGGACAGCTGAAAGTAGAGAAGGATTTTTTAGAGAAAGGGTTGGAGCGGTGGAAGTAAGCCAAAGGCGTGCTGCTGTTGATCGCCGCCGTCCATCACTCTCCGTGACCAGTCAGTGTAAATTGTTGGATATCAGTCGCTCTGGGTTGTATTATCAGCCGATAGGAGTCTCTGACAATGACCTTAATCTAATGAAGCTGATTGACTGCCAATACATGGTCACACCGTTCTATGGAACCCGCAAGATGGCAGCTTGGCTAAAGAGTAAACACCACAATGTTAACCGGAAACACGTACGGCGGCTGATGCAATTAATGGGTTTGAAGGCCATCTACCGCCGTCCTCGGACTAGCCCGCCGGGACCGGGTAATAAAATCTACCCGTATCTTTTAACTGGTATGGAAATAACACGGCCAAATCAAGTGTGGTGTGCTGACATCACTTACATACCTATGGCACACGGTTTCATGTATCTGGTAGTCATCATGGACTGGTACAGCCGGTATGTATTGGCGTGGAGGTTATCAAACACCTTGGACGCTGACTTCTGTGTGTGGGCACTCGAAGAGGCGCTCAAGAAAGGCACCCCGGATGTTTTTAATACTGACCAGGGATCACAATTCACAGGCAAGGCTTTCACCGGGCTTTTAGAGCAACATGGAATCAAGATTAGCATGGATGGGAAAGGAAGTTACAGAGACAACCTGTTTATCGAGAGGTTATGGAGAACAGTGAAATATGAGGAGGTGTACTTAAAAGCATATCAGAATGGGAAAGATGCCCGAATCGGGATTGGGGACTATTTCCGTTTCTACAACAATGCACGTCCCCACCAGGCACTCTGGTATCGGACACCGGGCGAGTTATTTGCCCCCACCCCCTTTGAAGAGCCTGAGAAAGGTGTGATAGAATCGTTAACACAAGGTACCATTGATACAGCAGGACACTATCTTAATTTAGCCCCATTGCTGTCCTAACAATGGGGTCCACCTCACACTATATAATTATAAAGGGAACAAGATAAAAGGAGGGATTGAAATGTCCTACATTGTTGATTTTAATAATGTATCAACGGTTGGCTTAGAGTCTTCACCTGTAAAAGAAGCGCTTGCTGGTTTACGTGCTAATGAAGCCCGCTACTTCATGAATAAATACAAACATGAGTTTACGGTTGTACCAGCTAACGAAAGCCAGGGGACCCTTGATTATGTGAACCAAATTTTGAAAGAAGAACGTGGTATTGAGTTTGCCGCCAAACCTTTAGAAACGTCGCGTTTTCAAGTGGAAAATATCAAATTTGCCCATGTCTTTTATCAGGATGGACTTGAGGTCAACGTCATGTATACGGTTGATGACCCTAAGAAGCGGGCCGTTGGTTTTAAGCTTTCTGAGGGGATGGAGGTACCAAAGGAGTTAGGCAAGTTTAAATTTGCTAGGCAGAAGTCTAAACTCGCTGGAACAATTCGAGGTTCGTTTTTTGTAATTAAAGGAGAATATTAAAACAAGCCAGCGCAAGTCGATGAATCCAGCCATTTTTTATATTTAATTTATCTAAAAATAGGCTGTTGTTGTTTGCGTTGGAAAGGCAACTCAAACGAAATTGTTAAGCAATAAAGAAGGGATTTTTTAGTTGGGAAACAGATGTTTCCTGAGATATTCTGAAATGGTTTACAAGGCATTCTGAATAAATCGCGAAAGAATGGAGCTAAGGGGATTGGAACTCTTGTATTCACCATAGTCTAGCGTCCTTGAATGTATGCACGGAAATGCAAACATCCCAATGGTCACGAGCAGAGGATTCGCTACCACTGGGACACGAACTCCATATTTATTCTAATTCTAACTTAGCAATGGTTCTCGGATTCAAAAATCGGCTGGGCATTTTCAGTCTTTGTATGGCAGCACGGTTGCCCTACCTCCAAGAACCACCAACATGACTTTGTCGCTGGGAGAAGACTGTATTTCACTTACCAATCTATCAATTTCTTCATAGGGTATTGCAGGAAATCTGTCACCCGTTTGTCCTACCCGATGCAACAAGCGAATCTTGAAACCCAACCTGCTTTCGAGCCTGGAAGCGAGCCCCTCGATCTGGTCATCAACAAGAAGAGTCACACTCTGGCGTGTTATTAGTGACTCCGTCGCACGATGCTGATCGGTTCTCAGAATTTCCCAATGGTACCATAGCAGTGGCGCTGCAATAATCAGAGTTTGCAGACTCCACTTTGAATTGCGCAGGATATTAATCCCAAAATCTCCCTTCAATATTCCGTTCAGTAATTGGTAGACAATGTTCACCAAATCAGCTGCTAGAGTAACGATGGATACGCCGATAACCACGTACAGTAAAATACGGCGTGACAGTGCCCGCCATTCCGAAATTCCTCCCGCTTGTACTCCTTTGAGAATACCGTTCCAGTAATATAGCCACAAAGGCACACCTACTAGCAGCAATGCCAAACATAATGCGAGTTGATTTAGCCACCAACCGGATGTTACTGTCAGTGAAGTACTCGCCGCATTGATAATCAGGTTAAGAAATATGCCAAAGAGCGTAATCAAACCAGCGACTAATGTTCCAAGCCCTAAGAATGACATCAGATAGGAATAGACTCGTTGCGCTGATCGGCTATTTCCCTGTACTCGACCAGCCTCTTCCTGAGCCAATCGACGGTGATAACCCCATATAGCTAACCCGACTAGAATAGTCGGCACTGCCCACCCGAGAAATTGGAAGTATGAACCAGAGGAGATAGAAGTGCCGCTTAATACCCAGACAAAAAACCGGAAAAGTAAGATCGTTGACGCCACCAGCGCGGCAATGGCACCACCCGCTATCGTCAACAAATAAAAGTATACCTGCCGTAGTGTAGAATTAAAATCGTTCCGAGCCATGTGAAACCAGTGGAAATACCATATTGCGCTGCCGAGCAATATATAGGCAACATTAATCTGAGCCACATTATTCCAGAATTGACCTCGAGCGAGCGTGTTACCCCAAAATGGCAGGTTAATGACTGCAACATTAACTAATTGCACCAAACCCGCAGCCAGCCACACTAACCCGAATCCAGCCAACACATATACATACCATCGTCTTAATGTCTTTGCAGCCGGGGACGGATGTCCCTCACTCTCCGACACTCGCCAGTGATAGAACCAGACAGTAACTGCCACAATCATAATGGCTAAGCCGCTTGGTGAAAACTCTGCTAATGGCACCCCTGCCAGTAACCACTTCAAGAAATTAGCGGCGGTAGTAACCCCCATTAGAGCCGTTATTAACAGAATTAAATTGAGAAATGACTTCCGTATTGTTGCACCGATTTCTTCTTGGTTATCATTGACATGACTTTGGACTGATCGCCAGAATAAAAACCACAATACGCCACCAATCACTATCATCGCCAGTCCGAGGCTCAATTGTTGTCGATTAAAAGCAACCCTTCCCACCTGTGTCAAATAAGAACCCTTGATAGTTATATCGAAAAGGAGTGATAATAATTGCCCGACACCGGCTGCAAATATGCCCAATGTAATAAGTGTTAGTGCATAAGACCAAACTCGTCTTGTGGTATTCATATTACTTTGACCTCTCTAATAAATCCAATATATGTAGGTAGGGGAGGTGATAAGCCATGAATTACTTGTTTTTGTTAATTGGAAAGTTATCTGCTGAGAGGATTGTGAGCGGCCAAAAATTCCGCCTGGGCGAAAGATATCAATAGTAATTTCCGTGGTAGCATAATCACCATTTTGCATTGTTTTACCGAGTGTGGCTTCCCACACTGTTTGGCTAGATGTTTGAGGTAAGGCCACTGAGCTAAGCCAGTCATCATAGGTCGTTATTTTCCCTGATGTGGCAAATGATAAATAGTTGTATGCTTGCTGGTAGTCTTTATCCTGTACGGCCACTAAATAGCGTTGGACGATGCCCTGAGGTGTATCCTCTGGTAGTAGAACAACCTTATTTCCTCTAGTCGATAAAACTAGAGATACCGCGGCGATGACCAGTGCACCAATGACAACAGCAAATATTATCAACCAGCGACGAGATGAATTCATCTTCAATACCTACAACATCCAATTTCCGTATACATGTAGGAGACTCAACCAGTTTCGGGAGTGGACTAGAACCCCTTATTACTAACCCCCAAATGTTAATAATCTGTTTAATCCAATGCGATATTGGTTATATTATGAATATTCTTATCTGTAAATTCAATCCACAAATCCACCCAAACCCAACTTCACAATAAATGTCGCTCTACTAGGTCAACTGCCGCACGGTTGTCACCCATGGCGTCCAACGCCTCGGCTTTTGACAAATCCACAAGATACGAAACCCGTTCAGCATCAACTTTATCAGCAGCCTGCTTTATTAGCTCAATATTCATCTTGTCTTCAGCCTCCTTAGCAATGCGACCATTAAATTCAGCTATCAGTTCTTCGGCATACTTCGTTAAATCAGTGAGACTCTTCACAGAATCTAAAAACATTATCTCTTCGCCATCAAAATAGCGTTGCTTGATTGTGGTTACGGCCTGCTGGAAACCATGCAAATTCAACGTCAATGTTCCGGCCATGTCTTTCCAGAAAGCTATCCCTTCTTCTACCTTTGGTGTTTCCTTTTTACCGGCTATATTCAAAAGCAATTCCCGCCGCTTAAGTTGTGCCTCGATGCCCTCTGCACATACGAGGTAATCGTGCTCTTGCACATAACACTCCAATCGCGCAACGGGTAAGCCTGCCAGGTCTCGCTTTCCCTTCTTGGCATGTACCCATTCATTCCACGAATTAGTGATAAATCCATCTGAAACACAGGATTCTATATCAGCATTGCCCTTACGTCCGCGCCAGGCGCAGTAATCTGCAAAATTAATATACGGTCGCCCATCAATTTCCTTAGCTCTCCCGGGGAACTTTTTTAAATGCCTCTTGGCCCGCAGGCAAAAACCAGTTATTTCTTTTCTGTCAATTTCTTTACCGCTTTCATCAATAAAACTCGGCCATGCCAGAGGATGATTATCATTTGTTTCCTGTGCTTGATAACCTTTGTGTGCGAGCATGGCCCCGGCCTCGACCAACACCACTACATAGCGATCCAGCCACTCTCCTTCAACCAGAGTTGCAAACTGCAGGAACGGAATAGGCACGGTCTCTAAATATATTGAAGTGCCTTTTTGAACTGTCCCGGCGTCCACCAGTTTGTGCAGCGCCGACACCATTTGGTCATAGTGTTTGTTATAATCGGCGTCTTTTACGGTCGCCCACAAGTTGGTATAGTCCTCGCCGGCTTTGAAACGTTCGAACTCGCCATCATCTTTGAAGATCGCTCTCACATCCTTCTCGTTTTCGGCAGTAACGTTGGATTTGAATTTACCATCCTCAAATGTGAAAGCACCGTCGGGTATCTCTTTCTCCCCGCGATCAAGAAGATACTGACAAAACCACTCGACAAGAGTATTGTCCTCTTCCATCTGATCCCAAGTCGTCACATGGTTTCGGATAGCCGCATTGATGGTGTCAGCTGTTTCTGTGTCCAGGGGATAGGGCATCTCATGGCTATATATACTGGATAGATTGCTGAGGCGATGTTGATAATGATTTTCCCGCATAATAGCTCGAAGATTACCTTCCAATGCGACGAACATCAGGTTCCACACTCTTCCTTCCGTAGCCGCATAACCGTTAACCTGGTGGTGAAGATTGATCAGGAAATAGACATCTCTTACTGCCCGCCGAACTGCATTTTCCACGATATCCTGCGGTTGACCTTTCATTGATCCCCGGATAGTTTGACTAATCTGTTTTGTAATTTTGTAGATGGGCGCAGCACTTTCGGGTTGAGTTGCAAGGAAGTTAACGTATTCCCACCCATTGCGATATTGCCGGATTTCCTGCAGCCACAAAATCACTGCTTGCTTGGGAGTCAGGGATTTTTCTATTTTATCGAGTCGTATGTCCTGTTTCATTGGGTCTCCTTGTCTTCGTCCCGGTGAGGATGGAGTTCGACATCAAAAACCGGGAGTTCGCATTCAATTTGCTTGCCATGCACTGCCTGCTCCAGCGCGGCCAAACGTTCCTCTGTTTCACCGGCTTCCATCGCTTTCAACGCGACCTGCATAAGGTAGCCCAGAGTGCGATTACGGGACAGGTTGTTCTCGGATGACAAAGTATCCATCGTGGCTATTTCCAGCACCCGACGGATACCTAAGATATTATCGATTCCCTCGAGGTCGTAGGCCCCGGACAGCATCACTTCTTTCTTACGGCGTTGGCCGCCCAGTCGCCGCGCTTCCTGTGCCTCTTGAGTATGCTCGGGAGAATGCGCCCAACAGAATTCACTATTGCGGAGAGGAGGCATCCGGCAAAACTCACCTGACGGGAGGCGCACCACACATTTACGCTGCATTACCATGCATTACCCCCCATGTTTATTACGTTTACCAAATTGATTACCAAAATAAACCAACTCGGAGTCGGGATGATTACTATTCATTACCTTTGGTAAGGGGGAGGGGAGGAGGATTACCAAGCAAAACAGGCCCCCATTATCGGAGGCCTGTCCAGCGGTTATTCGATTTTCAGATTTACCTATTTGGCTTGATGGTTGGGGCAAACTCCCGGCACTTCGACTGCCGTTGCAATGAAGCTTTTGCCGCAGTCCCGACAGAACCAGCGAATCTGACCTTCCGGTACTCCCTTCTGGTTGGGGATCAGGAAGACTCCCGTTTTCTTGGGGTCGCCCTTCGGCGCATCCGCAACTGGTTCCTCTTTGTGTCCGGTCATTGCCGCAGGAGTTTCCGTTTTCTCTGCCTCCGGTTTGGCAGCACTCTCTTCCGTTTGGACACTCCAGAAGACCCAGCCGTCGCAGGCATGTCCGGTGATGACCATGCCGGCAGCCGAGGGACTCTTGAATTCCCGGCCGTCTCCCAGTTTGTAACGCAGTTTCCCTTCCGCATTCTCCACCACTTCGTAGGCGTAACTCTGTTTGTGGTAGCGGCCCGTAAGCTTTGTTCCCCTGGTTAAGTTTCTGTTTTCGATTGGCATAATCAGCCTCCTTTTTATTTACTATCGTATTCATCACTCTGATTCTGATTGAAGTCAAGTAAAAAGTAATATTATTTTTAACTCGGCAGACTTGACTTTCCGTGCGTTTAGAGTGATATATATTGTACGTAGAGAGCGAAGGAGCAAAACAAAAATGTATGATGAAATCCTGAAAGAAACCATTTTTAAATTTAACAACCTGTCCACGGCGATAAACTTCACCTACCGGGCTGCCAAGATGATAATCTTGGGTGATGATGAGTTGTTCTGGGTGATGACTCCAGCGGCTGCCGAACGCCTGGTGCGGCAGGGTTACGAATACGCGGAATATTAATCCGCTACTAAACCCAGTACCGAGACCCGGACTAACCACCGGGTCTTTTCTTTTTCTCATTTCTCCTGATGAGACACGAGCTGGCAATAGTGTCTGCTCCATAACTACTTTCCCTCCTCAGTTCGTTTAGCCTTTTCTCCGGTAAAAGACTCCCACCTCATCACCGCCACATCAACGTAAAGAGGTTCCAGTTCCATGCCGTAGCAAATCCTGCCGGTTCTCTCACAGGCTATTAGCGTGCTGCCCGACCCCAGGAAGGTATCCAGTACCTTGTCACCGGACTGGCTGCTGTTCTGAATCGCTCTTTCAATCAAGGCCAGTGGCTTCATAGTCGGATGTAACGGACTGGAAGATGGTTTATCGACTTGCCACACATCTCCCTGGTCGCGGTCTTTGCACCAGTAATGATTGACTCCTTCTCTCCAGCCATAGAGAATAGGCTCGTACTGGCGCTGGTAATCGGAGCGACCAATGGTAAAGGTGTTCTTTGCCCAGATGATAAAGGTCGACCAGTGTCCGCCGGCTGATATAAATGCCTTCTGCAGAGTGTGAAGTTCGGAAGAGGACATACAGATGTAGACCGCCCCATCGGTAAACTCTAGTAAGTTCCGGCAGGCTTTCTCCAGGAAAGGCTCGAAGACTTCGCCGAGGTTATCATTTGCAATAACCCGCTGTGATGCGCCGGTATGACGGTGGTCGCCGTAGTTAACATTGTAAGGCGGGTCAGTGAATGTCATGGCTGCCTTGGATTGTCCCATCAGCCGCTGTACGTCTTCCCGGTCGATCGAATCACCACAAACGAGTCGATGCTCACCCAGCAGCCATACATCGCCTGGTTTTGCAACAGGTGCGCTCTGGGCTTCCTTGACCGCGGCATCCAGGTCAAAGATTTCAGGACGATCACGCTTCTCCCTGGCATCTAAACTTTTTAACAGCTTTTTAAGCTCATCGTCCTCGAAACCGGAAAGAGAAAGGTCGATGTTCGGGACATCCTGCAGCTCCTTTAACAGCCGGGCCAGCAGTTCCTGGTCAAAGGAACCGGAGATTTTATTCAGGGCGATGTTCAAGAGATGGGCTTGCTCGACCGTCAGGTCTGTTAACACAACCGGTACGGTCTTATATCCCAGTTTGCGCGCTGCCAGTAATCTCTGGTGTCCACCAATCACCATTTTATCTTCTCGTCTGGCGATAATAGGGTCGATTAAACCGAACTCGTTGATACTGCGGGTTAGAATCTCAAGTTCCTGCTCACTGATATGACGTGGGTTGGCCGGGTCAGGTCGTAAGTCACCAATGGGTAATTGCTCGATTTGAATTTGCTGTGTTGTCTTCATTTTTTATTTCTCCATCAATAATTTTTAGACATAAAAAAGCCGGGTTACCAAACTCGGCTTATATCGAGGGAATAAAAAAAGAGGCGAACTATCAAGCATCGGCCCTGTTAAGTCCACCTCTTAGGTCTACTGTTACTATGGCTTTATCAAATTGTTAAATCAGGGTATTAACCTAATCTCTGTCAAAGACTAGATGGTTATCTAAGGAACTTGTTTATTGAGTTAAGCCCGTTCCGAATGGGGCTGGTGGTATTGTTTACTTTTCTTTGAACTCTTGTGACTGTCTGCTGCTTAACTGCGTCACCGTATTTTATGGCAGCTCGGGTTGTTCTGGAAACACCACGAACTGTGTCATGTATTCCTAACACAGTGCCCAGTTTAGGCACTAATCCAAGCCCTGATTTTACGGTCGCTTTTCCTTCACGTTTTAAATCTCGCGCTCTCCGACTAACCAAGCTATTACGCTTACTAACTTTTCGCATTTTTACCTCCTGCACAATAATTTTAATGGAACTCCCGAAAAGCCTGAAAGCCTCTAAACCTTTGCTAAAGTTTGTTTTTTACTCCTTCGCATAGGAATAGGTTCTTTAATTACACCTACACAAGTTGCTAGCGATGTAGCCATAAATTGATTTAGACTCAATCCTTCTGTCTCAGCCCTATACGATAATAATTTATGAAGAGAAGGCGAAATTCTGAGCCTGATTTGCCCGCTATATTTGTGGGTCATCGGTTCGGGGATGGGAAGTCCTCTTTCCAGATTAGACTTTATCCAATCTATTTTAACGTCCTGGATCTCTTTCACAGCTTCTTCAGCTGTATCTCCATGGATTAAACAATGAGGAAGTTCTGCGATTCTAGCAACCCAATAAGGGCCTTGCCCGTCATCCCATTGCTCAACAATAACGGTGTAAGGCAATTTTGTATAATATTCTAACTCCTTACCTATATTACTTTTGACTACCATCTTCAATCTCCTAATCTATTCCATTCCGATCTTACTCTTACTCAGACATCTACGAATCTTGTTCTTCTATAATATCCAACAACTCCTTTACGTAGCAGACTTTAATGGGGTTTTCCCTTTTATAAGGCATTGTATGAGTTCCTATTATGGCCTTGGGATGTTTTGCCCCTTCTTCAATGGTACCATGCCTTCTTATTAGCGCTTCGAAATCATGTAAGGTTAGATTTCTTGGATTCCGCCGGATTGTCTCCAAAGATTTTTTGTCTTTCGCCATTGCAGAAACAACCTCCTAACATATTCCGCCCTCCTTTCGGTTTTTCTTTCTTCTCTACCGCTGGTCGGTTCCGTTATATTTATGGTATCGCAGGTGACACCATCTTGTCAATACCTTTTTTGTGTTCAGCGCCCAGCAATTGGGTAACGCATGCCTTGGGAACGCCCACTCGGCACGCAAGCTCTGTGCGATTCTTCACTGTGCCATTGGTGAGTAAACATTGGCATTCGGACGCTAACGCCTCTTTCCCCAGAGCAAAACGTTTGTGGGATTCCTGCTGCCGCCTTCGTGCCAAGCTGGGTAAATGGTAAGGGTAGATGTCACGCAAAACGCTTTGGGCCACCAGTTCGGGGAGCTAATTAATCTCCCCAAGATTACCCTTGCTTCCCTTGATTGTTCTTATATAGCGGTATGGTGAAATAAAACGAAGAACCGATGCCGGGAGTGCTCTCTACCTAAATCTTACCACCATGAAGTTCCACGATGATTTTACTCAATGCCAACCCAATACCGATTCCCCCGAGTTTCTCTCCATCGGTCAACACGCGCCTGTATGGATTAAAAAGATATTCTAGACGTTCTTTATCTATTCCGCATCCGGTGTCAGTTACCTGAATTAACAGGGTTTCATCATTATATTTACTTGCTTGTACAACGACCTGCCCTTTATTGGTATATTTAAGGACATTGCTAATCAGACTGATCAACACTTGCCGTATACGCCGGCTATCTCCAAAGACTGGAGGAAGTTCCGGAGTGTCTGAAACCAACGCAATCCCCTTGTTTTTAGCTACCACACTCATGTCATTTATTACTTCACGAATTATTATAGATATATCTAAAGGCTCAGACAGGAGTTGGAGCACACCTGCCTCACCGTGCGCTAATTCAAGCAAATCATTAATCCGTTCTTTCAAGAAAAGAGAAGATCGACTTATGATATCGAATAGAGACGGCAACATGTTTTCTTTGGACGCTGAATATAATAACTCGCAGGCGGCTAGAATTGCCGTCAATGGCGTATTTAATTCATGTACCAGTGCACTCGTTAAAACATTACGCTTGGTTATTTCTTCCTCTAAATTACTACGCAATCGATGTTCTTCCTGATAGAGTGTCTCTAGTTTCCGTTGATTTAAATTGCGTTCAGTAATATCCTTGAGCACAATTAAACGACCTATAAATTCCCTTTGTTTGTTATATATCGATGTTAAATTGATTTCAAAGTAAAGTCTTTTCTCTGGGGTCTCAAAAGAAGTTTCTATGTTTTGTTTCCAGTCCGTCTGTGAAACAAGGCGATCCAGTTCCGGCCAAACTTGTACAAGGCGTTTTCCTGTAGCTGATATTTTGCTACACTTCCCTATCGTCGCGGCAACCGGATTGATTTCGAATATATATCCTTTTGCGTCCAATACAATAATGCCATCCTGCATATTCTCTATTAGCGCTGTTCTTGCTACCGGGACTATGTCTACAAATTTAAAGCGAAAAATAGTTATGGTATAAATAATGCCGGCGGTAACCAAAGCATAGGGAGTAAAATCCTGGATTCCGCCGATAGAATAACCTAAAACACTGATTATGTGCCCGGCGATGGGAAGTATGGTCGCAATCAATATTGCGGCTATCTTCCATCGATTCAATGTCTTGCTTGTGAGCACAAATCGCCATAATAAAACGATGCCTGTTAAAAAGAGTGAAAATATATAAATTGTCTGTATCCAAAACATCGGACCGTGAGTCCACAATAAAAGCGCGTTGGATGCAGTTTCAACGGGTCGTATTCTAAGCCAATTCCAACCATGCCAATGACCGGTCAGTATTACAACTAGTGTAATAAACGGAATAATTAAAAAAGGGAGAAAATCTCTGGGTCGTCGCCACCATGTGTTACCAGCGTAGTCCAAAGCAAAAAACAACCACATAACACTAATTGCGAACCCTGCAAAATATAGCAACTTACCTAGAAATATTTTTACAGATAAATCAATCGCTGCAATATCAAAAGCACGGATACCAACCCATACGGTGACACAAAGCATAAGAATCGTAAAAGGCAGGGCGCCCGGAATCGGACGTCTCGTCCAGATTATTGTGGCAATAAAAAGAGCCGTGATGCCGACAATCAATTCTAATGCCGATGTAGCGGTAAAACTGAAGAGCATATTCCCTTACCCCGATTTAATTGCCTTATTATTTTGTTGCCGATTGTGTCTATAATAACAAGTGTTCCCAGGTATTACTATCGTTATTTTAGTATGCCTGGTGGGATTATGCTTTGGTACTGGCTAGAGAGGACACTGGAGCGTATATATATTACACTGTACTTATTGACCCGTTGACTGATTCATGTAATAATCAGCATTAATCAGAGGTTCTAATATGGAAACGTCATCATGGAAACCGGAATGGCAATTTGATTTTAGTATACATTTATCTACACACATAATGTCCGCTACTCCAGGACAAGCGCTAGAAGTGCCGGTGGTAGTTGAACTCGTCAGGGGCGAACCACAGCCGGTGACTTTAAGTATCAGCCCTACATGGGTATCTGCAGGTTTGATTGCCCAGATCATCCCTCCAGCAGCCATTCCGGGTACGATGGCTGTGCTTCATATCGTAGTATCCGCCAATACACCTCCCGGCAGTTATCCTTTTACGGTACGTGGTGATACTCATGGCACATTTAAAACCAGTGAGGACATGGTGACGGTTGTTGTTGAGGATTCTCCAAAATCCAGGGAAAAGAGCTCCGACCAACAAACAAATGAACCAGCAAAAACTACAGTGAAACCTCCCCAACCGGCTACAGCGCGTCCTGGTATTTCTAGCAAATCTGCGCCTAAGGGACGTAAAACCGGGGGAAATGTAATGAGGGGGTTTATAGCGATTATTATTATCGCAGCCGTGGTTGCCGGATTATTATATATGTATAATAATATTTCCCACAATAGTAACAATTCAACCATTTTCAGTAGTCCCCCCAGTGTTGCTAATTATGTTGGTACTCAAACATTCACTATTTATTCCGCACTCGGTGGGACTCCGGAAACCAGTACCGGTCCGGCGAGTATCGAAATAGATAGCAGCGGCGACGTGCTGGGCCCGGTTTTATTTGGGAAAATTGTGAACGGAGTTTTCACCGGCCAGGCTCAAACTCAAGATGGACAGGTAACACCGATGACGGGCACGCTTTCCGATGGAAATTTTCAAGCCCATTATCAATCAAGCAGCCACAGTTGGATATGGAACCTGCATAAACAATAACCATCCAATTTTTAAAAAAATAAAGGGAGCGTTGCCGAATTCGGCAACGCTCCCTTTGTGCGTTTATTGGGTTAGTCAATTCTTTTTGATTAATCGGCTAACGAGTTTGTCGGTGCCGACTACGTTTAACTTGTGGAAGAAGAATGAGAACCGTTCCTCGATTTCTCCGCAAATTTTATCAAGATTTTCCTGCGGTATGTCCCAGATTTCTTTCTTGAAATCACCGAAGGCTCGCTTGCGGGTGAGATAATAGAACTGGATATCGGTTTGGTCAGGTTTCCGTTCATTGGGATATTTAGCGGCTAATCCGGCATTTATTTTATCCAGTAATGGCTTTGGGAAAGAAGCGCTATCGAAAATGATATTCTGGAATCCAGTAGCGAGGTGTACTTCCATTGTTCCTTTTTTGGGGAAAAGGTCGAACATATCATCGGGCAGGGTTGAAGCACCATGTTGGACGGCACCGCCCATGCCGTATTCTTCCCGGGCCAATTTGGATAGTTTCTCCAGGGTATCGAAGTCCAGTTTAACTTTAGCGATGGAGCCGTCCTTGAGAACGACGCCACCATGAGTTGTACCGGTTTGGACGCTGATTTTAGAGATACCTTTCATTCCTTTGGGTAAATTCTTACGGTATTGCAGCATATATGCGCGTAAATCTTCGACGGTACTATTGGTATGTCCGATTTCACCGATTTCTCCGCCGACGGAGATAGTAAGACCCTTGGGTTCAACACTGCGGATGTATTTGGTCAGTTCGGCCGTCAGACGGCCGTTGGCTTCCTGCTGTTCTACTAAATCCGTCTTACTCATGTCTACCATGGTGGAAGCATCGATATCGATGTTGTAGAAACCGGCCTCGACTGACTCTTTTATCAGGTTTTTAATCGCTGTCATCTCTTGTTCCGGATTCGCTTGATAATTCTTAATTTTCACCTGGCCGTGATCCATCTGTACGAAGACGGGGCCTTTATAACCTTCAGCTAAGCCCGCCGCGATTATTGCGGTGGCGAATTGTCCGGGGGTCTGCTTGGTATATTCCATCTCCGAGCGAGCGATTTCGAAAACAAACGGGCCGACCTTGTTCTTGATTGCGGCTCTAAAAACTGCCCGGGCAAAATCAAATGAAATGCCACGGACATTTACAGCCGGGACGGTGAAACCACCGTATTTTTTACCCATTTCATCATATAGATTCTGGATACTGGCGAAGAACAGTCCGTTGGCGTAAGCCATTTCTCGAATCTGGGCCTGTTTGGCTTTACCATCGGGGCCAAATTCCATGTCTCTTACTAATGCATTAAGGTCTTTAAGGGAAATTGTTGAACTCATATTTTTCTCCTAATCACTCAGTATGTTCCGGCTGCCGTTATACCTGACGATGTCGTACATCGTTTTTACATCTACGAGGTTAAGATGACCTAAAACATCGACGATGGGAACTGAACTGATCTCGCCATGCTTGTAGCAAACCAGTTTTCCGAAATCTTTCTTATTAATCAGATTTACCGCGGCGATACCGAAATATCTGCCCATACGCCGATCATAAGCGCAAGGCGCGCCGCCACGTTGAATATGACTGAGGACCACGCAACGGGTCTCGATGTTAGTACCCCTGGTAATTTCAGCGGCTACATACTCGCCGATACCACCGAGTGTCTCATGTCCGAAGGCATCGTATTTCTTGTCTCTGGCTACCAGGGTGCCGCCTTTGACTTTAGCTCCTTCGGATACCATCACAATATCGTATCTGGCGCCGTTTCTTCTGCCTTCCATGATTAATTCGTTGACTCGATTCATATCGAAATCATATTCAGGAATCAAAATTATATAAGCGCCAGCGGATTCACCAGATTTCAGCGCTAACCAACCGGCATTTCTGCCCATAGTCTCGATTACAAATACTCTGCTATGGGAACTGGCGGTTGTTCTTAACTTGTCTACAATATCGGTGATTACTTCCAGAGATGTCTCAAATCCTAATGTATAATCGGTTCCCGGCAGGTCTCGATCGATAGTTTTAGGAATACCCACTACCGGAACGCCGTCTTTGTGCAATTTGGCGGCTACACTGAGGGTGTCGTCTCCCCCGATGGCGACTAATACATCGATACCCAGCTTTTCAATGTTAGCCAGAGTTGTTTTAGAAGTATTATTTTTGGAATTATAGGGATTGAAGCGTGAAGTCCCCAGATAAGTTCCGCCGAACCGATCCCAGGTTCTGACCGTATTTTCGGTCAGAGTCATCACACCGCCTTCGAGTTCTTCTTTGGTGGTGAAGGATAAACCTTTCCAGCCGTCTCTAATCCCCAGTACTTCAAATTGACATTCACGTTCTTGCTCTAATTGTCTGTCCAGAGCAGTTTTAGTAACCCATTTTACAGCAGCATTCAAACCTGCGCAGTCTCCGCCGCCGGTAAGAATACCTATCTTGGTTTTTCTTGGCATGTTAAAACTCCATTTCCCTGATGATTATATTTACCAACTCAAACTATCGGCCTTAAGCCGATAGTTTGAGTTTAAGTATTAAAATATTATGCTGATTCAACTGTTATTTAAAGTTGGCGTCTTCGATCTTTGCGATTTCTTTAATGGCGTCGGCAACCAGTTTGATGTAAGGTTTAGGAGTGCCCTCGTTGAATTTTCGATTGAGCCAATTATCAACTGCCATATTAGCTCTAGCTTCAGAAATAACTCTCGAACCCATGGCCAACATGTTGCAATTGTTGATAACTTTACACTCATTGGCGGTGAATTCCGATTCAATTAACCCGCAATAAATACCCTTAAATTTATTCGCTGTAATTGAAACACCCATACCGGTGCCGCAGAATACAATCCCTTTACCCGCCAATCCTTTTTGTACAGCTTTTGCAGTTTTCGATGAAATGCCGAAGTAGGTCACAAAGTTTTCGGGTTTATCCGTACCGTAATCGATGACTTTATACCCTTCGTCCAGCAAATGCTTTTTAACTGAATTCTTCAGAACTGCTCCCATGGGATCGGCACCCAATACTATTGTGTCTTTCTTGCCGCTCTTTTTCTTTGGCGCAACAGCTACTTTCTTGGGCATTTATTCTCCTTCCTTTATTATATTTTTAGGATACTAGCATTAATTATTACTTTTTAAGCTTGAATTTGTCTCTCTTGGCAATACTTTCTTTGACAGCTACGACGATGTCCTCCGGACGCATTCCGAAAAGGATCTGAAGACCATCGGGCTCTGATCCGGTTAAAGCTGACTGCCCGAACTCGTCTTCGATACCGACTCTCACCAGAGCTGCCGGTGCATTTTCCGCTAAGACAGCAGCAACACCTTCCCCAAGGCCGCCGATAACCGAACTGACTTCAGCGGTAACAATCGCCCGAGTCTGTTCAGCAGCTTTGATAATTGCCTCTTCGTCCAAAGGCTTCAATGTGCTCATATCGATAATGCCGACATCAAGTCCTTCTTTTTCCAGGATATCAATAGCCCTAATCGCTTGGGTTACCATATACCCGGTGGCGATAATGGTGGCATCTTTGCCGTCCTTGATCGTATAAGCTTTACCGAGTTCAAAAGGATAGTCTTCAGTGTATATTCTCAACGAAGGCTGGCCTTCCATTTTGAAAAATACCGGTCCGATATAGTCTGCCATCGCCAAGAATGCTTTCTCGGTCTCGACGAAATCTGCTGCATTGATGACCACAAGATTGGGTAACGCGCGCAGGGAGGCGATTCCTTCAACTGCTAAATGGGAAACACCCATTTCACCCCAGAAATCGCGGCATAATAACTTGACGTTGAAATGGTCTACCAGGATGCTTTGTCTGATCTGGTTGTAAGCCCGGCCAACTCCTGAAAAGATAAAACCCATTACAAAGGGGCGGAACCCTTCAGCAGCCAGGGCACCGGCGATAACTGCAGCATTGGCTTCTGCGATGCCGCATTCTACGATGCGCTCCGGAGCATTTTTCATTAACCAATCCAACCCCGGTAAGCCTACATCTTCGAGAACACCCACGACATCGGGGTATTTCTCGAGGACTTTGACCATGGCTGCTTCATCAGCAGGCATGTTGGCACTGGGCTTGCCGATTTGTATGTATTTATTAAATTTTGCCATATAGCTTTCCCCCTTCTTTAAGTCCGACAGTCATGCCATCGCCTCTGCCATAATGCACATGCGCATCTTCCCATGACGGGACTCCATGGCCCTTGACCGTATTGGCAATAATACACTTTGGTCTACCATCGCCGTAAAGACTATTGGCCAGTTCCAGTGTTTCAACAATTTCTCGCATATTGTGGCCGTCAATCTCTTTGACCCACCACCCGAATGATTCGAATTTTTTATCGAGAGGGAACAAGGGCATGATATTTTCGGTAGGTCCGTCGATGCAGAATTTATTATAATCAACAATACAGATTAAATTATCTAATTTATACTTGCCGGCAAACATCGCGGCTTCCCAGTTGTTGCCTTCAGCAAGCTCACCATCCCCAACAATACAAAAAACGCGATATGTGGGGTTATATTTCATTTGTAATCTGGGGAAATTGGCAGGTCCTAAACAAAGTGCAGGCGGTTTGACGGCTGTTTTGATTTTTTCAGCGATTGCCATTCCTGCAGAGAATGAAAGGCCTTGTCCGAGGGAACCGCCTGAGTAATCGATACCGGGAGTACACCACCGGTCGGCATGGCCCTGGAATTGAGAGCCGAAATGGTAGTACTTATCGAGCATGCTTTCATCGACGAAACCAATTTCCGTTAACACCGCATAAATTGCCTCGGCAGCATGTGCCTTGGAGAGTACAACGCGGTCTCTTTCCGGCCAATCACAATTTTTAGGATCAAGTTTGAGATGATGGAAGTAAAGAGCAGTCACAATTTCAAGCAGAGACATCGTCCCGCCGGCATGTCCCATGTTGTTTGATTTGAATATTCTGAAGATGTTGTTCCGAACTACATTAGTCTTTTCTGCAAGTTCTTGCGCTACTTTTGGGGTGTATGCCATGTTTTCCTCCCTTTGGTTTCAATTTTCACCGTGCTTAATGAGAGCTTGTTGCCGCATTTGGGGCAGGTGTTTTTGTAGTAACCCAGAACGGTCTCTTCCGATGGGATTGCCCGCATGTAGAGACGCCTGTTTATCTCCTCCCCGAAATAGAGCAACATGTTACATTTACCGCAAAGAATTTTTTCCGTCATTCTCCTAGCCTCCTTCCACATTCTATATTAATATAAATAAGTGCGTCAACCACATATTCTATATTAATAAAACCAGTGCGTCAATTTTAAAATGAGACAGCCTCTACATGACTAAAAGGGGATTTATTATATCTTCACTGGCCGCGAATTAAAATATGCAATCCGCAAATAACCGCCTTAATAAAAAATAAAAAAATTTAGAAATTAACTTCGTTCGTATAGGATGTAATAATTATTACAAAGTTGGTGCATTGTTAAGCGGGTATTGTTTGATTGCTGGTAGAAATTGGTACCCCCAATGGGATTCGAACCCGTGTTGACAGCGTGAAAGGCTGTTGTCCTAGGCCTCTAGACGATGGGGGCACAACCATATAGTATAGCAAATCCGTATATCTGTAACAAACAGTTTGTTTGGGAATGTCAACAGAGATAACTGACTATTTCGTAAAAATAAGATGATGCTGCCAAGCAGGTAAAGTGTCAGGAAAATCCGTGCGGAAGTGTGCGCCTCTGCTTTCTTCTCTAACCAGCGCCGCTTCCGTAATCAGGTGTCCGGTCAGTATCATATTGCTCAATTCATAGGAGACCCGTTCGGTCAGCGGCAACCCTTTTTGCCAGGCGCTGAGAATATTGACCGCTTCGGTCAGGCTTTCTTTACTGCGGATAATACCAACTTTCTCCCACATCAGATTTTTCAGATTAGACATATTGATTTCAGGCATCTTTTTCCGTGATTTTCGCACGCTTAACAAACGATGTTCGTCGGTTGTGTTCTTCTTTTCCAGAGTTACCGGATTCGTCCCATTTCGGGTTCTATCCATAATCCGTTTACTAAATACCAAAACTTCCAGCATTGAATTCGAGGCAAGCCGATTAGCACCGTGAACGCCGGTACAGGCTGTCTCACCGGCTGCGAACAGTCCGGGAATATTGGTTTCACCCCAGGAGTTGACCTTGACGCCGCCCATCATGTAATGAGCCGCGGGAGCAACGGGTACCATTTCTTTGGTAATATCCAATCCGTAATCAAGGCAGAACTGGTAAATATTCGGAAAACGAGTCGTGACCAGGTTACGGGGTAGATGAGTAACATCGATAAAAACATTTTCAGCGCCGGTTTTTTTCATTTCGTAGACAATACTGCGTGCTACGATGTCTCGCGGCGCCAATTCTTTTTCCGGAGCGTAATCAGGCATAAACCGATAACCGTGAATGTTGCGTAGTATCCCGCCTTCGCCACGCACCGCTTCCGATATCAGGAAAGTCGGTACTCCCGACAGGTGCAGTGCTGTGGGATGAAACTGGAAAAATTCCATATCGGCAACCTCAGCCCCGGCTTTAAAAGCCAGCGCAATACCGTCGCCGGTGGCGATTTCCGAATTAGTGTTGAATTTGTATAACTGTCCGGCGCCGCCGGTAGCCAGAATCAGCCATTTACACTTAAATTCCTCGAAAGCGCCGGTACGGCAATTTTGTGCCTTGACTCCCTTGGCCCGTCCCTTTTCCTGTAAAATTTCGATTGCCAGATAATTTTCCATCACCCTGATGTGGGATGCCCGGACGCGTTTACTGAGAGTTACTTCGATGTGTTCCCCGGTGGCATCTCCGCCGGCGTGCAGAATCCTCGGGACGCTGTGCGCTGCTTCCATGGTTAGAGCGATTTTACCCTCTAATGTATCGAAGGGAACGCCGAATTTCACCAGGTCGGCAATGCGGTCGGGGGCTTCGGTCGCTAAAATACGGACCGCTTCTTCATCACATAGACCTTTTCCAGCGGCCAGTGTGTCCTTGATATGCAACTCAGGAGAATCATTAGTACCAATGGGAGCGGCAATACCACCCTGGGCATGTCTGGTATTACATTCTTCGATGCCGCTTTTGGTGATAATAAGCACACTGCCCTGCTCTTTTGCCAGCAGGGCAGTGTAAAGTCCGGCAATGCCACTACCTACTAAAATGTAGTCATAATAACTCACACCGGTAACACTCCTCACCAGATAAGTCTTAATTTTCTACTTAAATTAATTTGTGGCAAGTGAACTGAATCGACGAATTAATTAGCTCTGGGGGTTTCATCCGGTTGTTTTCCGACGACTGCCCATTTAGCAACTCTCATGGTCGATCCGGAATCAGTCTTGATAAGGAAACTATCCTCGTAAACGCTCTCAATCTGGCCGTAGATGCCCGCATTAGTGATAACTCTATCGCCTCTCTGTAATGCCTGCAGCATTTTCTGTGCTTCTTGCTGTTTTTTACGCTGAGGACGAATCGTGAAGAAATACATCAAACCGAAGAGAATCACGATGAAACCCAGCATGAACCAAATACTGGATGAGCTCGAAGTGGTGGATGTAGTTCCGCTTGCGCCGGTAGTTGTTGCCGGAGCTACACAGCCGCCTAAAGATGCGACTAGTACCAGTAACACCAATATTATCCCTAAACTTAGAATTTTAGTCTTTCGCAAATTACGTCTCCTTATTTAGTAATTAGTTGTGCCCTGTAACGACCAGGGACTGGCAAGCACTATCTTTAAGTTTACCAGTTTTCCCATGTAATTTGCATCATTGCTGAAAAAGATCAGCTTATCCGTGTCTGTACGACCGTACCACTTGCCTTTTTGCTTGCCTTCTACCAGTATTTCGACGATTTTACCCTTTAACTTTGCATTTATCTCCGTGCCAATATCTTCCTGAAGTTTTTCGACAATCACCAGCCGCCTCTTTTTTTCATCGGCGGAAATATCATCCGTAAGCTCTCGAGCGGCAATGGTGCCAGGGCGGGGGGAATAAGCGGCAAGATGAACAGTATCGAACCTGACTTCACTCAGCAGGTTCACAGTTTGCTGGAATTGGGCTTCTGTTTCCGTGGGGAAGCCGACAATAATATCACTGACCAGGCCGACATCCGGAATTTCACTGCGTATCTCATTTACCAGACGGCGATAGTCTTCTATAGTGTAGCCCCGGCGCATCGCTTTCAGGATTTCATCACTTCCGGCTTGAGCGGGCAGAGTGATATTTTTACAAACTATTTCTAACCGCGCCACTGTTTTTATAAGGCGGCGGCTCATATCCTTGGGATGGTTTGTTAGAAAACGGATACGGTAAAGACCCTCGATGTTGTTCAATTCGGTGAGAAGGTCGGCCAATTCCGGTTTTCCCGGTAAATCATGTCCATAAGAATCGACATTCTGTCCCAGTAAGGTGACTTCTTTTGTGCCTCGTTTTACCAGCTCTTTTACCTCACATGTAATTTCCGAAAAAGCACGGCTTTTTTCTCTACCACGGCGGTAAGGTACTACACAATAAGCGCAGAAATTATTACATCCTTGAATAATGGGTACATATGTGGTCGGTTGAGGTTGTTTCGGCAAAGCGGCAGACCATTGTATTTTATCTACCCAAGGCGGACAATCGCCGGCCTTGAAAAAATAATCAACATAGGGGAACTCGGATTTGAGGCGTTCGACATTGGAATCGACCCAGCAACCGGTTACCGCCAGTATCAAATCGGGGCGGGCTTTTTTCAATGGTTTGAAATTAGCGAGCTTATTGATGGCGCGTTCCTCTGCATTCTGACGGACAACACAGGTATTAACCACAATAAGGTCGGCTTCAGCAACGTCATTGACAGCCTGATAACCGGTCTCCTCGAAAAGGCTGGCCAGCCGTTCCGATTCCGCCTTGTTCATCTGACACCCGATCGTCCAGATATGATAATTAGGCACTGCTTTGCTCCAAAGACATTTATAAGGAAAAGAGAGAGGTACTTTTTATTCTAACAGTTATGACATGGAAAGAGATATGTTTCTGGCGGTCTTGATCGTCTTACGGATAAAATTAGCCTTACCTGCGGTATACTTCACCCGATTATCTGCAAAATTGGCAGATAATCTTTGTTTTAGAAAAGCATATTGCTGCGCAGATTTCCTGTTTGTTCTCAAGTAATCACGAAACGCCAAGTAATTCTTCCGGATTTCGCTGTGATATTTCACCAAGTGTAAATAATAGGTTCTTTTCTGTTCCGACCCCTTAGCGAAGCATAATTCTCTACAATCGCTGGCATTCTCCCTCAGGAGATAGCCAACATTCTGTAATAGTTTGATACATTCCCCAAAATCATTAACAGTTTTGATTCCAACCACGATATCAATAATTGGTTTGGAAGGCATGTCAGGAATAGCGGTGCTGCCGATGTGTTGGATCTCAAGAGCCAAAGTGCCGAGAGCTTTTTGTAAAAGGATTTTTTCCTTTTCGAAGTAAATAACCCATTCAGCAGAATAAGGCGAAAGCTTGACTGTACCTTTTTTAAACCGATCATAAAAAATCATTATTCCCCGTATTGTCATTCCTGCGCAGGCAGGAATCCATTCCTAAACCGATTCTTTATACAGGTCTTTCCATTCAGGGTTCATACTTTTGATTAATCTAATTTTCCAGGCTCTTTTCCATCTTTTCAGTTATTTTTCTCTCTCTATTGCGGAGAGTACCAATTCGGTTTGTTCGAAGTAAACTAACGTTTTGACCCCATATGTTTTGGTAAAACCTTTGATAAGCCCTTGTTTGTGTTCTTGAACACGTCTTATCAGGTCGTCAGTCATTCCAATGTAAAGAGTGCCGTTCGGTTTACTGGCTAAGATATAGACGTAATAAAATTTTTGGATCTTCATAGTTAATGAATGATATTATAGCATTTTGAATTTGAGAAGCATGGATTCCTGTCTTCGCAGGGATGACAAGGTGTGAGGGTGATGTATCCGCAGAGAACAGAGAAATAGCGGAAAGTACAGTAATGAGAAACGTGGATTCCTGCCTTCGTAGGAATGACAAGGGTGGGAGTGAACGAGGATTTCTTCACAGGAATGACAGTGGTTGAAATGGCGGAGGGAGTGGGATTTGAACCCACGACCCCACTTTCGTAGGGCAACCGCTTAGCAGGCGGCCGCACTAGACCACTATGCGATCCCTCCATCGTGATACCAAAGCCACAAGTATTTATTGTACCAGTTTATAAACAAAGATTCTATTAATCTTTAATATCCAGTCTAATAATTTTACCGGTAATAACCCGCGGAATACAGTTTGAGCACTCTCTTCCACTATGTTATCATTTGCTCAGATGGAAATTAATATTACAATTGATAAAGAATTTAAGAAACTGGTTAAATCCACCCGGTTGAAGAGTGTTACCCGGCATATTTTACAAGCCGAAAATGCGGGTGTAGAGTCGGAGGTTGGGTTGGTTATAACAGGCGATAAGAAAATTCAGGAATTGAACCTAAAATATCTGGAAGAAGATAGGCCGACCGACGTATTATCATTTCCGATTAATGAACAGCTTGAAAACGAGCCTGCTTTTATCAATGTCCCCGATGGTAAAACGCATTTGGGCGATATAATAATTTCTTACCCTACAGCGGCCAGACAAGCTGAGGAACGCGGACATTCTGCCGAACGGGAAATAACAATCTTACTAATTCACGGTACCCTCCATTTACTGGGCTATGACCACGACATCCCGGAGCGCGAGCAAGCAATGCGTAGCCGGGAATCAGCCATTTTAAAAATCATCGAGGAGTAACTGCTGTGAAAATATTAGGGATTGCGGGCAGTCCGCGCCGTAACGGGAACACCGATCTTTTACTCGCAGAACTCCTGAAAGGCGCGGTGAGCAAAGGCGCTGACGTACAGACCATTTATATCAATAAACTTAAAATTACTCCCTGCGAGCACTGTGATGCTTGTCTTAAAACAGGTAAATGCCGGATTCAGGACGATATGCAGCAGATCTACGATGAACTGGAACAGGCGGATGTGATTGTTCTGGCTTCACCGGTGCAATTTTCTGGACCTCCAGCTTATCTAAAAGCGATGATTGATCGTTGCCAGTGTCTCTGGTCGCGTAAATATGTACTTAAAATGCCACCACTGAGTAGAGAACGTAAACGGAAAGGTTTTTTAATTTCAGTCGGTGGAACGCACATGAAAGATATGTTCGAACCGACATTAGAAATTGTAAAAACCTGGTTTCATGTTCTTGAGGTTGAGTACGCCGGCGAACTGCTCCTCCAAAAAATGGATGAAAAGGGCGCTGTTTTGAAACAACCGGATACTTTACAAAAAGCATTTGAAGCGGGACAAAGATTGGCGGAAGTTATTTTAAAATGAATGAGAAAGCAGCAGGAAAATTTATAGGTCCGGCGGTTGAGGAAATTCTCTCCAGCCTGATAAAAATCCAGTCGGTGAATCCGCCCGGCGGGGAAATTGCGGTGGCGGAATACCTGAAACGCCTTTTCAACCTGTACAATATCCCCGGTGAAATCATTGAACCCAAACCGGGAAGGGCGAGCTTTATTGCCCACCTTGGCGATGGCGACAAAAAACTCCTTTATTTTTCTCATACCGATGTAGTGCCGACATCGGAGGGCTGGGATTTTCCGCCTTTTTCCGGAGAAATAAAGAACGGTTTTGTATACGGACGGGGAGCGATTGATTGTAAGGGTCTGGCCGCCGCGGAGGCTTGCGCATTCCTTCATCTGGCACAAACCACTAAACTGAAGGGTAAGCTAATCTTTGCCGCGACGGCTGATGAAGAAGTGGGGGGAGAACTTGGCGCAGGGGTACTGGCGGAAAAATATCCGGAGAAAATCAGGGCTGATTTTGCTATAAATGAAGGCGCAGAGTCGCTACGCATGAATGGTAAAGACTACCATTCCTTATCGGTGGGAGAAAAAGGCCCGGCCTGGATGAAACTGACTGCAAAAGGTATCAGTTCCCATGGCTCAGTGCCCGTATCCGAGCATAATGCTGTGGTAAAGATGGCCAAAGTTATCGAAGGTCTGGCTAATTACAAACCGCGTGTTGTCCTGACTCAGGAAACAACGAATCTACTGCAAACAATTGCCCGTTTGGACGGTATTAACGATGAAATAAACGAGGGCAATGTCGATGATAGTCTCCGAAAATTACACGATAAAACAATTGTGCCTTATCTAGCCGCTGTTACTAGAATGACCGTTTCCCCGGATGTAATCCAGGGAGGTGTGAAAACGAATATCGTACCAGACCGTTGTGAGGCCCAAATCGATATCAGGATTCTTCCCGGACAAAGTTGGGACTATGTCATTAATGAATTGAAAGAAGTCCTGGGTGATGTGGAAGTAGAGACGTTGCAATATCATTTGCCGTCATTCTCCAGTTCCGATAATAACTATTACCGCCTTATTGAAGAAACAATGAAAGAATACGTTGGCGACACGCCCATATTACAAACTGTTTGCACCGGTGCTACCGATTCCCGATATTTACGGGAGATGGGTATTCCTAGCTATGGAATAGAAGTGCTGACTCTGAATATAGACAAGGCATTAACCGACTCAGTACATGGCAAAAACGAGAAAATAGATATTGCCAGCCTGAAATTAAAAACAGACTTTTTAATAAAACTGGCGAAAACATATCTGGGTGAATAAAACTCGTCTTGTCAGGTATGAATAACTAGACTTTGTGTACTTTTACCAGGTTGGTGCTACCTGTGATTCCCAACGGTAAACCAGCCGTGACGACAATAGCATCGCCTGATTGTGCCACCCCGGTTTCCAGTGCTGTTATTCGGGCGACTTCCAGCCATTCTTCCAGATTTGTCGGGGAGGATTTTATGATAGGGTAAACGCCCCAGACAAGATTAAGCTGTCGCATAACAGTTTCCGAGAGAGTTACTGCCAGAATAGGTTGACCGGGACGGTGTTTGGCCACGCGCAAGGCAGTAGCACCGCCGGCGGTTAATGCAACGATAGCCTTCGCTTCAATCTGGGAAGCAATCTGACAGGCGGCACGGGCAGTAGCGTCATCTATCTCATTTAAAAATTCCCCCGGGGGTTCGTTTAATACTTTATTATGAGGAAAAACAGTCTCGGCTTCATCTATTATTTTCGACATCATGTCGACTGCTTCAACGGGGTACTTGCCGATAGATGTTTCTTCAGAGAGCATCACGGCATCTGTCCCATCGAGGACAGCATTGGCGACGTCGGTTGCCTCCGCTCTCGTGGGGGAGGGTGATTTTACCATCGATTCCAGCATTTCCGTGGCGGTAATGACCGGTTTACCTCGTTCATTAGCTTCGCGTATGATCTTTTTCTGGGCAAGAGGCACTTTCTCGATGCTGATTTGCAGTCCCAGGTCACCGCGGGCAACCATGACACCGTCTCCGATATCAATGATGGAACTACTGACCGCAAGAGCCTCGCCTTTCTCTATTTTAACAATGATAGGGATGCTGATTTTCATGTTAATAAGCAGTGATTTTACTTCTGCAACCTGCTGGACGGAAGTAATGAAAGAGAGGGCGATAAAATCGACCTGATTATCAGAAGCGAACTGAAGCTGGTCACCGAAGACGGCTTTAACTTCGCCGGTGCGGCGTTTCCGGCCGGGAAGGTCTAAAAGAATTGCGGTGGGCAGATTCATTTTTTGACTGATAGAACGTACTCTGGTCACTGTCTGGTGATGTTCCTCCAGAGTACCGTAAGAAAGGTTTAAACGAACGACATCCATGCCGCTCTGCAACAATTTCTCGAGGATTTCAGGTGAGTTGCTGGCGGGTCCCAGGGTACAGACAATCTTGACGTGCCGATTTAATCTATTTTCCATCATTTAGAAAATTATAACACAACGGTAATTGAAATTTGTGCTTAAAACTTATTTGTCTCTATTGGTAAGCGGTGCTAGTATAGAAATGTGATTGAAAAGTTGAGAAGCGTGCTTGCTAAACGTCCGGTATATCGCATCAGCGATTCGAAACCGAGAGTATCGGCAGTGTTGGTACCGCTTTTCCTGAAAAACGGACAATATCACCTGCTCTTTATACAAAGAACAGAGCGGGTTAGAGAGCATAAGGGGCAGATATCGTTTCCGGGAGGAGCTTACGAAAAAACAGATAAGTCTTTGCTTAATACCGCGCTACGTGAGGCTCAGGAGGAAATCGGTTTAGCTCCGAGAGACGTCGAAGTGTTGGGTGAATTGGATGATATGCTGACCGTTTACACTAATTATGTTATTTCGCCCTTTGTCGGCTTAATTCCATTTCCCTATAAATTCGAACTGGATAAATGGGAGACCGAAGAGCTAATTGAAGCTCCGATAGCGGCACTGCAGCAAAGAGGTTGTCTGAGCGAAGAGATAGAGATAGCCGACGGTAAAGAGGTTGTCAGTTATTCTTTTAAATATGGCGATAGAGTGATCTGGGGAGCTACCGCTAGAATCTTAAAACAGTTTTTAGAGATTCTGGGTTCACTGGTAGTTTGAGGTGAAATGCGGATTGTTGCTATAATAGTGACTGCTTTACGTTTGGGTGAGTTGGCAGGATAGTATAATGCGTCGCGAGAATATAAAGTCGGGGTTGTGGTCAAAAAAAGAACTCCTCTTCGGCATTCTGGGTATCTTAATTACAATTGCCCTGGGAGTTCTGGCGATATATTTCAACAAGCAACTGACAAATATTGCCAACATTAGCGCGTATGGTCTTGCCGGGATGTTTCTAATAGCTTTTGTCGCAAGCAGCACTTTAAGTATTACCCCTATTGCCATGCCGTATTGGCTTGTCACGCTCTGGTTGCCGCACATTCTGGCGCCGCAATACGGCATCTGGGCAGCAGTTTGGGTCGCATTAGTCACTGCAGCTGCTGCCAGTCTGGGTCAATTCATGACCTTTTTAATTGGTTACGGAGGCAGCAGTACTTTATCGAAGAAAATAAGTCAACGTTTCAGTCCGGAGGTTTATGAGAGGGCATCAAATTGGATTAAAAGAATCGGTTCAAAGGCCGTATTCGTGATGTCTTTCATTCCGAATCCGATTCACTTGCCGATGACGATTCTGATTGCGCTTTTAAAATATCCGCCCTATAAATTCATCTTTTATTCTTTCTCCGGTTTGCTCCTCAGGAGCGCGATTCTGGCTTTCTCAGGGTATTATTTTTCAGACGTTTTGCTGCAATGGATTGCAAAATATCAAACGGAGGGCTTTATGCATTCACCGGTGTTTGTTATTGTCATGGTAATTGTGGGAATCATTCTGGCGATTGGTATTTGGCAACTCATTATCTGGATGCTGGAAATGCGCGACAAAAACCGTAAATATAAAGCTGCGGTGGAATGCGCGAAGAAAAACGGCAAGCCATTGCTGGTAATCGGGGGGCCCTGGGGTGTCAAGGCATTCCGCAAAATGTTTAATAAGCCGGCACATGGCAACGGCGATGTCTGTCTGGACATCGACCGCAGAGCATTAGGGAGCCACCCCTGTGGTATAGTGGCCAGCTGTACTGATATTCCATTCGGCGATAATACATTTGGAGCAGTATTCAGCAGCCATGTTCTGGAACATATGCCTACCACGGAAATAGCAGAAAAAGCTCTGGCGGAAATGAAACGTGTTGCGGGATCTATGTTCATTGCTTATCCTTCGAGACAGTCTATTGCTGCCTGGATTATACGCGATCATCACATCTGGGTATGGCAAAGGGGGGGCAAGACTATTTTCAAACAGCGTAAGGATAGAGCACATGGGGAGCAACACCGTGTTAAAACAGCAGGCCAAAACGTTTAATAACATTTACGAATCAAACCTGGAGAAAAACCAGCCGATTACTGAAGCAGCGGGTGAATTAGCGGCGAAGCTGTTCCCGCACAGCCGGAAAAAACAGCGAATATTTTCCCACGACCTCCAGGAAATGTACTCGGCCGCCGATGGCAAAAGTGTGCTCATTATTCATAGTCCGGGAGGCTGGGGAAATACCCGCTGGGATGGCTTATTAGAGTGGGAAAAAAGCATTGTGACCGGGGTCACAGCCACACTCGAGAAATTGGGGTATAGTTGCACTATGAAACAGTACTTCCGCAGCGGCGACGCCCTGTGGGGGGGGACAAGCTGGTGTAAAGAAGGGCAGTTTTTCCTCTTTGGGAAAAATTCTCGAGCAGAGGTGCTGGCGGCAGAATTATCGCTAATCAGAAAGAGTTTACCAAAGTTGAGTGTAGTTTTAGTCGGCGCCAGTCAGGGCGCGTCTTTTGATAATATGGTCATGATGAAATCGGAAAATACTGAGCGTCTCTATAGCATTGAATTAGGGACGTTTTTCGGGCATATGAGGCGTCGTCAATTAACAGAAAAAAACCTGGCAATCGACAGTAATGGTATCATGCGTGATCCGATGTGTCACCGGGATCTGTGGAAAGGCACTAAGGCGTATTTCAAGGCATTTATCCGGTGGTTCAATTATAAAGCGCAGGGTAAACCAGTAAAATTTACTCATTGTATCAATACGCCTGGACATGAATATCAGTGGGAGTACCCTGAAGTAAAAGGGAAAATTACTCAGTTTCTGACCGCTGCCTTTGGAGAGAAGCATTAATCGGGGAGGTGTGTAATGAGGCAGGAAAGATTTACAGAAATGGCACAGGAAGCCATTCAACTTTCACAACAACTGGTACAACAGTATAACCACAATCAATGGGATGTGGAGCATATTCTTTTAGCATTGCTGATGCAGGAAAAAGGCATTGTCGGCGAGATTCTCAAGGATTTAAAAGTCAATGTAGACGATGTCAAATTACAAGTTAGTGCGGCGTTGGAACGGATGCCTAAGGTATCCTACTCATCGGGGCAAATCTTCGCCACGCCGCGGATTATCGCATTATATAATGCGTCGGACGCTGAAGCAAAACGGCTACAGGATGAATTTATCAGTACCGAGCATATTTTTGTCGCTATCGCCGGGGAGGGTAGTGGCGAAGCTTATAATATTCTACGGCGATTCGGCGTAGATAAAGAAAAAGTGTATTCGGCTCTTCAGAAGCTCCGGGGCGGACATCGTGTCACCGATGCCCGGGCGGAGAGTAAATACCGTTCGTTGCAAAAATACGGCCGTGATCTGACCGAAATGGCGCGTGAAGGGAAGCTTGACCCTGTTATCGGTCGGGAAAATGAAATTAAACGGGTCGCGCAAATTTTAACCCGTCGTACTAAAAATAATCCGGTAATTGTCGGTGAAGCCGGTGTGGGTAAAACCGCCATTGCCGAAGGCCTGGCGCAGAAAATTGCGACTGATGATGTCCCCAATTCGTTAAAAGGACGCAAAGTAATTGCGCTGGATATGGGCGCTATGGTGGCTGGCACCAAATTCCGTGGCGAGTTCGAGGAACGTCTTAAAGCGGTGATGGATGAGGTACGGCAATCTAAAGGCGAAATCATTCTTTTTATCGATGAAATTCATACTGTTGTAGGAGCCGGCGCGGCGGAAGGCGCTATCGATGCCAGTAACATGCTGAAACCGGCGCTGGCGCACGGTGAGTTGCAATGTATCGGCGCCACAACACTTGATGAGTATCGCAAATTCATTGAAAAAGACAAGGCTCTGGAAAGACGGCTGCAGCCGGTATTTTTATCCGAGCCTTCGGTCGAAATTACGATAGAAATGTTACGCGGACTACGACCGCGATATGAGGCTCATCACAAGGTTAAAATTACCGATGCCGCTCTGGAAGCGGCGGCGAAATTGAGCAAGCGGTATATTGCCGATAGATTCCTGCCGGATAAGGCAATCGACCTGATAGATGAAGCCGCGAGTAAATTGCGCATCGATACTGAAAGCGCTCCGCCTGAAGTCAAGGAACTGGAAAAGAAGGTGAATCACCTGAAGAATGAGGAAGAGGCGGCTTCGCAACGGCAACAATATGAAGAAGCGGCCAAACTCAGGGCGGAACACCTGCGCATGGAAGATGAATATAATAAAGCTAAAAATAAGTGGCTGCAGAAAGAAAAAATCAGCGGTGAGGTAACCGAGGAGCAAATCGCCCAATTGATTTCCAACTGGACAGGAATTCCTGTCTCTCAAATGTTGGAGGGCGAATCTCAGAAACTATTGCATATGGAAGAGCGGATTCATGAGAGACTGGTCAACCAGGAAGAAGCCGTGCGTGCAATCTCCGAGGCTATTCGCCGTAGCCGTTCCGGACTTAAAGATCCCAGGCGACCCATCGGCAGTTTCTTGTTCCTGGGTCCTACCGGCGTCGGCAAGACGGAACTGGCACGTACACTGGCCTGGTTCCTCTTCGATGATGAAAATGCGATGGTGCGATTGGATATGTCCGAGTATCAGGAAAAACATACCGTTTCCAGGCTCATAGGCTCACCTCCGGGGTACGTTGGTTATGATGAGGGCGGACAGCTTACCGAGGCAGTCAGGCGACGTCCTTACCGCGTGATTCTTCTGGATGAAATCGAAAAAGCGAATCCGGAAGTGTTTAATAGCTTATTGCAAGTGCTCGATGATGGCCGGATGACCGATGGACACGGACGTACAGTTGATTTTAAAAATACAGTGGTGATTATGACCAGTAATGTCGGTGTGGAACTTATAAAACGGGAGTCGGCAATCGGCTTTACCAGTCGAAAAGACCAGACCAAAGCACATAAATCCAATTATGAGGATATGAGAGAGAAGGTGATGGCCGAGGTAAAGAAAACCTTCCGGCCGGAATTCCTCAACAGATTGGATGAAATAATTGTTTTCCACGAACTGACCGAAGAACAGCTTCGGCAGGTAGTAGACCTGCTGGCAAAGGACTTGCAGAAACGTCTATTAGAGCGTAAACTCGGCGTGGAAATTACGGAAAAAGCCAAATCCTGGCTGGCAAAAGAAGGTTACGACCCGGTATACGGAGCCAGACCATTAAGGAGAGCATTAGAGAAATATGTTGAGAATCCGTTATCGATAAAAGTCCTGGGTGGTGAATTTAAAGAAGGCGATATGATTGTGGTTGACGCCGGGGATGAAGGATTGACCTTCACTACTAAAAAATAGCTTTTTAGCCGGATATTCGAATAGCTTTGAAAGAATCCCTCTTGTCAAAAGAGGGATTCTTTTTTGTCTGTTTTCTATTCGGCCAAGTTGAACCACGGGAGATTAACATTAGCTTAAAGCAGGTAATTCGTGTTAAGCTAATAATTGGGGTTGCATCTCAAGTTATGATGGCAGAGAAACGTAAGTCTTACGACGTACTTGTTATTGGCGCGGGACCGTCCGGCAGCCAGGTTGCCTGTAAATTGGCGGGGATGGGATATGATGTCGGGGTAATCGAGAAAAAAGAAAACCTTGACGGGGTCGTTTGTTGTACCGGGTTGGTCAGCCATGAATGTGTTGAAAAGTATTCTATTCCTGAGAACGTAATTTACCGTTGGGCAAATAGCGCTTCTCTCTATTCACCTTCCGGCAAGCCGATTCATGTTCAACGCGATGAACCGCAGGTAGCCGTCCTTAATCGCATGTCTTTCAATCAATACTGGGCAGAAAAAGCGCAGCAGGCTGGAGCGGAATATATATTTGGTTATAATGCTGAGGATATTAAGCGCGATAAAGGCAAAGTAAGCCTAGAAATTTCCCGTCGCGGAGAAAGCCTGACTTTGCAAAGCAGGGCGGTAGTGATTGCTACCGGTTTTGGGACACAATTACTGGATAAATTCGGACTCGGCGGTGCCGGCGATTTTGCGATGGGTGCTCAAGCTGAAGTAGAGACCAAAGACATAGAAGAAACGGCGGTGTTTTTCGGCAGTAAAATTGCTCCGGAATTCTTTGCCTGGATAGCGCCTACTTCACCGGGCAGGGCATTAGTCGGTCTGTTATCCCGGAAAAATGCCGCATTCTATCTTAAAAAAATGCTGGCGGCTCTGGCCCAAGATGATAAAATTATTTCGGCCGATGTCAAACTTTCATATGGCGGCATAACATTGAAACCATTACCGCATACTTATAGCGATAATCTATTGGTCGTCGGCACTGCGGCAGGGCAGGTCAAACCCATTACCGGCGGCGGCATTTATTTCGGTTTGATATGTGCTGATATCGCCGCAAATACTCTGAATCGTGCATTGGAGGCAGATAAACTCTCTGCCGATGATTTAGCTGGTTATCAACGCGCCTGGCGGAGAAAGCTGGCTCGCGAGCTAACCACCGGCTACTGGGCAAGAAAAGCGTACGAAATGCTTAACGACCACCAGGTTGACCGGGTTTTCGGATTATTGGAATCGACCGGGATTGTGGAGGAAATGTGTCAGGCCCAGGAATTGTCTTTTGACTGGCACGCGGATGTTATTGCGAGGTTAATGGGACAGAAACTTTTTGAAAGAGCTCTCAATACCATCGAAAGGCCATTTAATCGCAAGGAAAAGCCCGGTATGGCGATAAAAAATAATTGATGAATGGTGATAAAAGGGGTGTCATGATTACTGGTAATAATGATGAAAATCTGAGTTTAGGTGAAGCAGCCGGACGATATCTGTCTATTTTGCCTAATGAAAAAAAGAATGCGGCCCAACAGGAAATTAATAATTTTATCCGGTGGTATGGCGGTCGGGAAAAACCCTTTGCGGCTCTGGAAGGGTCAGCCGTCGGTAGTTATGCCGAACGATTGGCAAAGACTGACGCCGCCTGTGTGCAAAAATTGGAGTTGGTTAGAGGTTTCCTGAACTTCGCTTTTAAACAGCATTGGTGCCGGGAAAATTTGTCGGTCAGCGTCAGGATTGTGAAGAAAATCAAATCTAAAACTGCTACTACCAAAAAGAAAGACAATAATAGTAAAAAAGAGCCCTCTTATATGACCCAACAAGCTTTCGACGGGATAGAAACCGAACTGAAAGCGCTGAAAGAAAAAAGATTAGTTGTCCTCGAGGATATCAAGCGGGCGGCGGCAGACAAGGACTTCAAGGAAAATGCGCCATATCATGCAGCACGCGAGCAGAAGAGCATGATAGAAGGCAAAATCATGGAACTCGAACAGATGCTTTCTACCGCGGCCATTATCGAAGAGAACCGAGTTGTTACTCATACAGTGGTTATCGGGAATACGGTTGTTTTGCAGGAGACAGCCACAAACAAGGAAGTCCGTTATACATTGGTCGGCCCTCGAGAGGTTAATCCTGCCAAAGGCAAGATTTCAGCAGTCTCACCGGTAGGGAAATCAGTCATCGGTAAATGCGTTGGCGATACGATTGAAGTTACCGTACCTTCCGGTAAATTGTGTTTTCAATTGATAGGCATCGAGAAATAAAGGTACAGAAAATACCTGGTTGAATATAGACAAATGCCGATGCTAATATAATAACGCAAAATGAAGCCGAAGGATCGAGTATGGTCGATTGGCAAGTAACCGCCGTTACAATTAAATGTGATGCTGTCGCTGCAGAAGTTACCATCATCGTCAAGAGTGGCGGGTCGGTGAAATGCACTGGCTTTGAAAATTTAACCTCTTCGCGTAAGGCCAGATTGGATCTGGTTAACCGTAGTTTAACACTGAAACGCGTCCTCGATTGTCCGGGGACAGAGTGTAAACAAGTTAAAGAATACCTGGAAAAACTACAGACTGAAGATCAACAAAAAACCGGCTTATTCGGAAAGGCCAATTAGTTCTTCTTCCTTTCTTCCTTTCTGCCATTTAGATTTAAGACTCCTCTAAATAGAAAAATGGACTGTAAAAAGGAGAATTGAATGGAAAAGATACAGATATTCGATTATCGCCGCAATCAAACCATTTCCGTGGAAAAAATTGGCACGACTAAAGCGGAATGGAAGAAATTACTAACTCCCAAACAATATGAAGTCACTACGGAAAAGGGCACGGAACAGCCGTTCACCTGCACGTTCGATGAGATTAAAGAGCCAGGTGTTTTCAGTTGCGTCCGCTGCGGCACGGATTTATTCGCCAATAGTGTTAAATTTCACTCCGGCACGGGCTGGCCCAGTTATTATGAGCCGGTCTCTCCCTTAAATATCCGCGAGGAAATCGATAACAGTTTCGGAATGCGGCGGACAGAAGTGCTTTGCGCGCGGTGTGATGCTCATTTAGGACACGTTTTCGATGATGGACCTGCGCCAACAAACAAGCGCTATTGCATCAACGCGGCGGCGATTAAATTTGCCAAAGAATAGGAGGATGAACATGAGCAGAGAAGAAGTGGCGACGTTGGCCGGCGGATGTTTCTGGTGTCTGGAAGCCATTTACAAAGAAGTTGAGGGCGTACAGAGAGTATTATCCGGGTACACCGGTGGCAAGAAAGTTACCCCGACCTATCAGGAGGTTTGCAGTGATAATACCGGACACGCGGAAGCCATCGATATCACCTTTTTCCCTGACGTGATTTCTTATCACGACATACTCGAAATATTCTTCACTATCCACGACCCGACCACGCTAAATCGGCAGGGGAATGATGCAGGAACTCAATACCGGTCTGCCATCTTTTACCATAATGAAGCGCAGAAAATGATCGCCGAGCAAGTGATTAAAGAAATCAGCGAAACTCATATCTGGGACAGGCCCGTCGTTACCGAAGTGAAGCCGTATACCAGGTTTTATAGCGCAGAAGACTACCACCGCGATTATTTTGAGCATAATCCCCAACAGCCTTATTGTCAGGCGGTGGTGGCACCAAAGGTTGCCAAATTCCGTCAGAAATGGGCGAGTAAACTGAAAGCGCAATAATAAATGCGATACAACCGTTTTTGGTAACCAAACCGAACGTTGAGCTTGCAATGGAAAATCCCATCCTTTACAATAAAGTAACAAGGCGACGTAGCCAAGTGGCAAGGCAGGAGTCTGCAAAACTCCCATTCGGCGGTCCAAATCCGCCCGTCGCCTCCAATTATCAAAGCTAATTCTCACTTATTGTAAAGTTCACTTACTAGACATAACTGCGGTTGCTATTCTTTTGCTATTCTGGGCATCAATGAAACTATCTAACCTTTCAGCTGCGGCGCGCTGTAATCCAGGGGTGACGTGGCTGTAAGTATCCAATGTCACCGCTATCGTGGAATGACCTAACCGCTCTTGGACAATCTTCGGATGAACACCTTGCTTCAACATTAAAGAGGCATGGCTATGTCTTAAGTCGTGAAATCTGACACCATTAAGGTTCATCTTTTTTGCCATCCGGTGCCATGCTTGAGTTATAGTATCAGGTCGGAGGGGACTACCATCTTGCTCACTAAATACTAATCGTTCATTAGTAAAGGGGATATTCAAACGTGAACACATGTCCATTGTCTTTTGAAGATGCTCGCGAAGTAGTTGACATGTTGCTGGTGATAAAGCTACGGTACGCCGTGATTTAACTGTCTTGGGTGGTCGATAAATTGTTTCACCGGAGATGAGCCGATGCAATGACCTTGCTACAGATAGTTCTGCCATAATCAAATCTACATCTGCCCATTGTAGACCGAGAAGTTCACTTCTACGTAATCCGGTCATTAAATCAACGGCAAATAAGATGAAGTATTTAGTATCCCTCGATTCAGATAAAACCTTGTTAATTTCGATGTCATTGAGTATACGCATTTCTTTACGTATATTAAGTGGTGGGGAAACGGCGTCAGCTATATTCCGAGCAAGCAACCCCCATCTAACTGCATCATCAAGAGCCTTATGCAATAACATATGATGATGGCGAATGGTAGTCGGGCTTAAGCCTTTTCCAAGTCTGTCTGAATAAAAATGTTGTAAATGTTCTGGCTTTAGGTCTTTGAGTGGAATTTTGCCTAGGGCAGGTAATACATGAGCGCGGGCAATCTTGGCGTAAGTTTCTGCCGTAGTAGGACTTACATTCGGTTTAGCATATTCCTCTAGCCAGCGTTCTATAAATTCACCTAATGTACCTTTAGGTGAAACAAGTGTACCCATGTTTGCTAGGTGGACAAGTTCTGCTCGCTTGGCTTGAGCTTCTTTTTTAGAGTGACAAGTAACCCACTTGTAGCGTTTTTTCCCTGTCTCATCTTTACCTAGGGGAACAATTACACTAAATGTCTTACCACGTTGTCTAATTTGACCCTTCATTTGGCACCATCCTTTTCACATTCTCAAGAATATGAGACAATACTAAATCAATTTTCCCCTTGATATCAGGATTTGAGTAATCAAAGTCGGGTTTAAGGTCGGGTTTGTTCTTACACCATTCACGCACAAGTCTTAAAAAATACAATTTTTGTTGATAATTTGTTTCTTTTAAAGTCTTATACCAATTTTCTTCAACAAGGAGGGTTCCAAATACATTGCAATATATTAGAAGAGAGTATTCAGGCATATCCGGGTCGCCCAAAGAATGACCTAAAATAAGAGTTTCCCCCTCCCGAATTGTTTCAAAAATTGCAGGTTTTAGATAGCGGAAATACGCTTTTTTAAGAGCATCTTTTGTGGCATTCTCCTTATTAAATATTGGGTCTACTGCATCACTTGCCCATTTGTAGTTATATTTGAATATCTCTTGTAAATCTCTAGCAATAATGTAGCTATCTAAAACACTATAATCAGGTTCTTTAATACCAGCTATGGTGTCGATTTTCTCACGATAAGCATACATTTGTGCCCATGTAGCAATTGTCAGGAAAGTCTTTATCTTTTCTTCTGTTCCGATGCCCCTTATATCAGGTATACTCACAAACATATCTTTAAAATCATGTAATCTGTCAAACCATATGGCTTCACGCACAGTCATCGGCTTCGAATAGAAGGATTTTCTTGAAATCTGAACAATAATTAACCATGGGATAGAGCTTGTCGATAAACGTTCGGTGTTCAATGTCGCAGTATTCCATGGTTTGTCGATTAGTTTCTTAAAACGTTCATTGATTTTGGTGAGGTACTTTATTATTGCTGTTGCAGATACTCGTTCAGCTGCAAACTGTTCTTTCACTTCCCTTATCACATTCGTGGCAGAGAGTCTGCGTTTCTCTTCTAGAGCTTGTAGTTTAATTTCGGCAATGAACTTCTTTTGGTCTGCGGTAAGTAATTCCGGTCTAGCCATTTTCACTCCAAAATCCAGTATTAATCCATGTAGATTTACCATTGCCAAACGGTATTAATAGATTTATCATGATTGTGTATGGATAAACAATAATGTTAATCTGGATAAATAATAAAGCATTTAGAAACAAAAGTCAATACCGATGAAAGGAATTATTATGATGGTCAATGAACGGATGGCTTACTCACCAATGGAAGCTGCTTCCACACTTGGCTTATGCCTTAATTCAATCTACAAAATGATCAAACGTGGGCAGCTAAAGGGCATTAGAGTAGACAGAAAAATTCTAATCCCGAAAGCCGAACTTGAACGGCTTTTAGCCGGTCAATCATCCTTTAATCCGCCAAGTGGAAACGCAAACGAATAGCAACTTCTAGACAAACATGTGAAAACGTAATGAATCACTGAGGAAGGCAATGGAATGCCGGCAGAATACTGAATGCAAAGGTAACCTTATTAAATGACAAATTCTAGTTTAATGGGAAATTTAAAAGGGCAGATGGATAAGGTAATTAATGCTACCACCAATCCTCGCGATAGGGCATTCATTGCACTCTTATCAAGGAGTGGAGTGCGTATTTCTGAGGCTATCCAAATTAAAGAAAGCGATGTGGATTTTACAAATGCAACGTTGGCCATCATTCATTTGAAAGAGAGATTGAAATTGAAATGTCCAGGCTGTGGCGCGATTTTAGGCAAACGGCATATCTTTTGCCCTGTCTGTGGAAACAAGGTGGACCAAGCCATTAGGGAAAAAGTTGCACAACGACGTCAGCGAATTATTCCGATCGACAATGATACATTGGCTATGATTAAAACATACCTAGAGTGGCGGCGACAGTTTTCATACCGTGGGCCGCTTCTATTTCCTTTCACGCGCCAACGCGGATTCCAGCTGGTCCAGAGAATTGGCCGGCGTGCCGGAATTGCAGGACTCCATCCACACTCATTTCGTCATTTTCTAGCTACAACTTGGGCAGCTAAGGGCCTTGATGTGAAGCAGCTCCAGCGAATGTTAGGTCATGCCCGTATTTCTACGACCTTCGAGTATATTGATAGCGATTTTGAACGACTAAAGTCTGAATACCAAAAACTTTGGGGAAGTAACAACGATGAAGGATCCACAAAATAAAAAACCAAAGATATCGAGAGATCCAAGCAATGATAGTGACGGTCATGAATCTCCGAATAAATCTGTGCCTTGGGGAAGGGGTGCCAGCGAGTATCGTCCTGAACTCTTCACAAAACAGTATTTCGAAAAGCATCACGAAGCCTGTGCCGCCGATATTTACCGTTCTTTGACAGAGAAGATAAAAACACTAAATGAAGAAAGGCTATGGGTTGGAGACACGCCTCTTCGGCGGCCGAACTACTCTAGCTTCAGTCGTTATTTCCATTGGTTTCTCATCATGGGTCTCATCGAGCGCACTGGCAGACGGGAGCCTGCCAACTACAATTTCTTGCAGAAGAAGGTCTTCTATCGATTGACTGAAAAGGGCCTAGCCGAAACTAAAGCCTGGGGGGACCCGGTTCGGGCAACGCACCCAGAGTTCATTTAAACAGGAGCCATAGCATGTATCCCAATTGCCAAAAGATAATCGCCTTCAAACTTTTTGATAACGGGAAGCGACCTGCTGAGATTAGTAATACCATTTCTCTCAAAAAACCAACAGTGTTCCGTTACTTTCAGGAGTGGAAAAAGAGACGCAGAATCATTGAACAAGCCGTCGAACAAAATAAAATTCGACAATGTGTCAGGGAATGGATTCACAGTTGTGAGATGGAGATAGATCAAATCCGTCGCTACCCCCGACAGGGCGGCAAGGAAAAACTGGCCAAATACCAGAGATGGAAACGCCGTGGGGAGCAACTTCTGAAAGACCCCTCGTCGGCTACCGTTAAAGAAAGAGAATTCCTCTACCAGTATTACTCTCCCTAGTCTGGTTCGATTTCCCTCATAGTCCAAGACCATTAAATCAGTATGATAATTAATATGATAGTCTTCCACCAGCAGTATGATGTTTACTATGACAATCACCATGAACCGACATGATTTAATATGACCTTTACTATGATAAATGATATGACAATTGACGTGGATTATAAGCAATAAACACCTCCATGGAGCGTAAAAATGCCCGTTATTTTATAGATTATCGCCCTGTGCTTTTTGCACAGGGTAATTCACGGTTTCCAATCCTGCCGTCTATGATCGAGATGAGACAGACGTATACCCCCGGTCAACGTTCCGTCAGGTATTTCCCCTCAATATTCCCCACGACGTGTTACTCGGTAATACCGGCACTGTTCAATACAGTCTTGCTGGTGCTGTTAACCTAAATCTCCCGTGTTAACGATAAGGCATCTGCTTATAAGTTTTATCAACCTTGACTATAGATGTCGGACTCAAGCCAGCAGTTATCGAAATGTGGATAAATCGAAGTTAGCGGCTTGTGTCTAAAAAGTAGCTACCACATTTCCTTTCCCAAAGGCTCTTTTGTAAAGTAATCTTATCTCTAGTAGATACAAAAATTGAATAAAACTCTACGAATAAGAGGACACGCACAAGCTAACATAATCAAGAAATAGACTGGCAATCTTAAATATCGCACTCGATACCCGCACTTTAACAAACAATTGAATCTATAAGATGATTAGGGATTACAATCCCGAAAGCGTAATAGATAGATGATTATAGAATTGACAGCAATACACGCTTAAATGTACTTGCTAGGCTAGGGAAAGGATTGGTAAAAATGGATATAAATGGATTATTACAGCCTATCACCCGAAAGCCACAAGGTCGTAAAGTTTGGAGTATTGACCTAGAAACGGTTTGGCTACCGTTCTTTACAGCCACGAATGTCGAACATAAGACGGAGATAACTCCCGATGTGCTAGGCTCTCCATTACGTTTACAGTATGACAAAACTGGAACTGTAAGATTCTCACAGTCTGGTAAGCCTGTCATACGTGTTGTTAAAGAGCTATCCGATAACGTCAATATGGTAAAAGCCAACTTTGAACAATCCCTAATCGCACACGCCAACGGCGTTAAAATGGCTTTACCAACCGATTATAAGGCACAAGTTGACCTTGCTGTAAAGATGGCTCTCCCGATTATCGCACACGATAGAAACGAACTTTCAAAGGCTTTAGAAGCCAAAGCGGAAGCGGAAGCCAAAGCCAAAGCGGAAGCGGAAGCCAACACACCCGAACTGATAGCAGTAAGTTAATAGTTACACATTATCTTTAGAGCCTAGCCTAGCAAGTGTATTTAAGCACTACACACCCAACCTTGATATATGAGTGTGTGAATCTGTTATCACAAGGCGGTGAGATAATGGAAAGTATAGATTCATTACTTGTCAAGATTCCAGAACGTAAAATTGACCCGAATATAGTCAAGAACACGTCTCCGAAATGGCTTACTAATGAACGTAAACAAGCTATGATTAGGATATTTTTAGAGTATCCCGATAATTGCTTGCAGGGTCATTACTTGTGTACCAATCCCGAACATTACGAATATACCGAACACAATTACTATACGTTTGCAATAGAGCATATTATACAGATTCGTGATGAGCTTGAACGCTTGCGTTTTGATGCTAATGGTAAGCCTATTACAGTTAAAGTATGCGAGATTCAAAACGCCGATAAAATGAGCGTAACTCATAAGCGTTATCACGAATTACTAATTGATAACGCTGTAAAGTATTGGAGTGATGATAGTAGACGTGAAACGCTTGAGAATTGGAAACGTGATAGACGTGAATTACACAAATTAAATGAAAGGTCGTTCCCTTTACGTGGCAGATTTAATAATATCTCATCGGTTATATTCCACGATAATCAACCACTTTACTACCTTGAAAGCATTGGTATGAACGGACTTACAATGCAACCTTATGCGAGAGTAAAATTAGCAAGCTCTCGACAATACTTGTATGTTGAATTGGGTAACAGTCTAATCGGTATCTCTAAAAACCGAAAGCGTAAAATACTTAAATATGGTAAGTTACCAAAGGAAAGTGAACTAGAAACGATTGACAATAAAGTTAAAATAGCGGTTAAAACGTATCTAAACTATTAAATAGAATAACACTCCGAGAATATCGGGGTGTCTTTGTGCTTATTTTAGGCGTGCCTGCTAAGGCGTGATGCACGTGGTTATGAGTCACAGTTTTCCACCAATCATTTAGGCCATTTCCAACTGACAGTGAGGCTCTGGCCTGCTTTGAAGAAGGCAAAAAGTGCCCGGGTTGTTGCGCTTTCTTCTTGGGGGCACCACGTGGGGACAGGGGTTAACTTTGACGACCCCAATTACGAACATAGGGAATACGATAGATGGCAGGCTTATGGACAGTCTAAATCTGCGGATGCATTATTTGCCGTTGCGTTAGACAAACGGGGAAGGTCGCAGAATATTCGCGCTTTTGCACTGCATCCCGGGATTATACCCGACACGGACCTGGGCCGGGATTTAAATAAAAGTGAACTACCCGTAGTAGTCAAAACATTAGAAAACGGACAACTTATTGGCCCTGGCGATATTCCATTCAAAACAGTTGAACAGGGAGCAGCAACAACCATTTGGTGTGCGACCAGTGCGCAGTTGAATGGGATGGGGGGTGTATATTGCCAAGATGTCGATATTGCAGAGGCTATGCCAGCCGACAGTAATGCACTTTCGGGAGTATGGCCATGGGCGATGGACGACGACTTAGCAGAGCGGCTCTGGCACTTGAGTGAGAAACTCACCAGTGTAAAATTTAAAATCTAAATATTGGGGCAAACCAATATTATAAGAAGAATTGTCCGCGGAGGAGCGATTTGCAGCGTATCTGTTCGTCAGTAGAAAAAAAAATAAACGAGAAAGGAAAGTCAAGATGAGATCTTTGGAGCACAATCATTACTTTACTTTAAAAATATCAGGTTTAAGTGAATAAATGTGTAATAAGGCTGGCGATGTCAGGGGAAACCAGAGTACTGGGAGTTTAGTTGTTAGAACTCACAGCTAAGTGTGGTTGTTGTCCCCTCCCGTGATCGGAGCTCTGGGAGTAATCGGGCTTCAGTGGCATGGCCAGCCTTATTAATTATATCTTATGAAAACGAGGCTATCAGTGATTTTGAAATAACAAGACTCTAGGTGACTCTCTTTGCCACCCATTGACTGAATAAGGTATGTTACACTATAATCCGCATCATAGGTAAATCTATTAATAAAATCAAGGAGATTAAGATGTCAAAATTTCCAAAACTTTTTGAACCGGCGAAAATGGGGAAGTTGGAGCTCAGAAATAAGATTATCTTTGCTCCTTGCGGCACGCATTATGCATCACTTGACGGCTTTATTACCGACCGGCTTCTGGCTTATTACAGCGAACGGGCTAAAGGCGGAGCCGGTGCGATAGTGGTTGAAGGTTGCAAGTGCCGTCCAAATACCCAAGCAGGGGGTTGGATTCTAACCACCGATGATAAGTTCATTCCGGGTTTGAAAAAACTGGCTGACGTGATTCATGCGGGAGGGGCAAAAGCTATTATGCAAATGTCGCCCCACCGGGGCAGTACCGATGAAGAAGACCCTGCCAGTCCGTCCGGCATTCCTCATCCATTTGCACAATGGTCAGACATCCTGTCTAAGCACCCTAGAGTCATCACTGTAGCTGACCTGGAAGAAATGGTTGAATATTTAGGTAATTGCACCAGACGGGTAATGGAAGCGGGCTTTGATGGTATACAGATTCACAACGCCAATGGATACCTGCCGTGCGAATTGCTTTCCCGCCGGTTTAACAAGAGGACAGATGCCTACGGTGGTGACCTCAAGGGTAGAGCCAAGTTCAGTCTGGACATTATGCGCGTTGCCAGGAAGAAAACCTCTCCCGATTTTGCGGTTATTTTTAGATTAATGGGCTCTGACAGAGTGGTAAACCCCGTAGATTCAGAAGGTTGGGGTATAGCAGATACTGTTGAATTGTGTAAAATACTGGAAGCGGAGGGAGCTACCGCTATCGATATTACCAGCGGTTCGCAAGAGACGCCCGAGTGGTCGGCGCCTGCTTATTTTATGCCGCCGGGTTTAAATACGGATATCACTACGGCAATAAAGAAAGTGGGAGTAAAAACTCCTATCTGGATTACCGGTAAAATAATGGATCCGGCGCTGGCGGAAAAAATATTACAAGAAGGCTCGGCTGATTTTATATCCATCGGCCGGGGGTTAATGGCAGACCCGTATTGGCCCAACAAAGCCAAAGAAGGCAGAGTAGAAGATATCCGCAAATGTGTTTGTGACGACCGCTGTCTTGAAGATGTAATGATTGATTTTATACCGATATCCTGCACGGTAAATCCCGTTATCGGCAAAGAGAGTGAATATTTAGCGAAGCTACCCCGTGTGACGAAACAGAAAAAGGTGTTGGTCATCGGCGGCGGTCCGGGTGGGATGCAGGCGGCGATACTAGCTGCTGAAAAAGGTCATCATGTCACATTATGGGAAAAGGGCAATCAACTCGGAGGGCAGTTGTTATTAGCTGTGGCGCCTCCTGATAAAGATGATTTAAAGGGCCTGCTGAATTATTTCAAAATCCAACTGGCGAAGTCGGGAGCGAAAGTCGAGTTGAATAAAGAAGCAACTCCCGAAGCCGTCAAGAAATTCGCACCGGAAGCAGTTATTGTCTGCGTGGGTTCTTCTCCCTTTATTCCAGATATACCGGGTGTTAAGGGCGACAATGTTGTGACTTGCCGCGATGTCCTGGCGGAAAAGAAAAAGACGGGTAAGAAAGTTATAGTGCTCGGCGGAGGTTATGTCGGCTGTGAAACAAGCTCGTTCCTGGCAAAAAGAGGGATAGATGTAACACTTGTTTTGCGCAGTCCGGACATTGCTTTAGATGTGAAGTACTGGATGTTGAGAAGTTACTACAAAAACAAATTAGCAGGTTACAACGTAAAAATAATGCCGCAGGTGAAATATGGAAAAATCACTCCCAAGGGTTTGAGCCTGACCGACAAAGAAGGAAAGGATGTTTTCTTGGAAGCAGATAACATCGTCTTAGCTGCTGGCTCTACGCCTGACAAGGCTTTAGGTGAAGCACTGAAGGGAAAATATCTTGATTTTTACGAGGTAGGGGATTGTATCGAACCACGGCGAATACGAGAAGCTATCGAGGAAGCAATATGGGCAGCCGTGGCGATTTGAAGTAAACCGTTTAGGTCTTGAAGATGATGTTATCACGAAGAGGTATTCTTGGAGTGAATAACGATTCTAAGGTAATATCTTCCACTATGCCCATATGATACAAAATTTAATGAATCATATTACCCATGGGTGAAGTGGCAAACTTTGCTTTCTAAAATATAGTTACAAATGATGCCGATGGTGTACATGGGTTTTTTCACGACAGAAGACTTTGCTGCTGATTTTTTGCAATTCTGGCGCTGTTGGTTTCATTTGGTTAATTATCAAACTCTCATAGACGCGACATTTCGAAATTCACCTTATAATAGAATGCAACGTAGTTATTAACAATTAGGAACTATAGTGTCTTATTAATGCTATATGCGGGTTAACGTTGTTGTAACTCTACTAAAACATGTTCAGGCGCAAGGAAATAAGAGATCTTCGATTTACTAGGAGTCAGAGGTGTAATCTCTTGCACGAACGTTACTCCCTTTGCCTTTAATTCGTCTACAGCTTTTTCCAGATTACTGGTTCTAATCCCGAAATGAATGAGGCCATATTGAGGCTGTAAGGCAGCAGGTACCAAAGGTGGGCTTCCCACAGGAGGACCTATGAGGGCTTGCTGGCCATTGAGGTCGAGACGCACAACAGTGCCCCCATACAATTGTAAAGTCTCCATTCTTCTAGCACCAAACATACTTTCGTAAAATTGAGCCGTCCTTAGTGGATCAGGACTATTTAAATGAATATGGTCAAATTGGTAATCTGACATCTCATACCTCCCTATGTGTTTTTCACATGTAATATTACTTCTTGGCTTTATATTGCCAGTTCCATTGCGTCAGAATCCTTGTAATTGGCTCCACTGGTTTAGTTCTGGTTAGACTGCAAATAGTAAAGATACTCTAATCCACATGGTAAATGAAGTCAATAGTTAGACGTGAATGTTAAGAGATAAAAATTTCGTATGCCAGTGATCCCAATATATATCTGCAAAAATTAATAAAAATAAACTTCCCATGACCTTACGGCCGGGGAATTCATTAAGTTAGATTAAATCCTTCCATGGCCCAATCGGTTTCAGCCTCATATTTTTGGGTGTAGGACAATGTATAAGTAGAATGTATACACGTCTGGGCGAAATTCGAAGTGATCATCTTTGATCTGCTTGACAGAGATTCATTTCGGGACCGGAGAACATCCAAGATGGGGAAATTAAGGGATTGACTTTTTCAAGCTGGCTGAATTGCTTTAGTTATAAAGTAACCATCTAGCCATTTTGCAATACATCGTGTTTCAGGCATAGACCAATTCTGCTCTGTCTCCCCGTCTACCTTATACGTACTTTACATTTTAGTCTTTTGACAAGCCATAGTTAGCCAAAGCATCTCATGCGAAGATTATCAATCTTGCCTACTGAATAAAACCGCGGTTATGGTAATCAGAATGACACCCAATACAAACACCAGCAGCATATCCTGCCCTATGCTCAGGAGATGACCAAACAGTTTAATACCCAAGGCTGACGCGGCCTGGTTGCCGAGGAACACGTGCCGTAGGGCATCCACTCCATAGGTGAGCGGGTTGATCCTGGCAATATCCAGCAGCCACAGCGGCACGCTATTCAATGGGAAAAAAGCGCCTGAAGCAAACATGAGAGGGAGCATCAGAATCCCGATCACCATCTGGAAACTCTGCTGGGAACGGAGGCGTGAACCAACCAATAGTCCGATTCCCGAAATTGCCATCGAGATGATGATCAAGATTGGTATAAGTTCCAGAACAGTCACTGGGCTTAGGCTGACATGGACAAAAGGGGCCAGGATCAGCATAACCATACCCTGGATAACGGCCGTAACGGCATTTCCTGCCGCCTTGCCGAGGATGATGCCGCTTCTAGGCAGTGGAGCTACCAGCACTTCTCTAAGGAAGCCAATCTCGCGATCCCAAACGATTGATAACCCTGCAAAAAGAGATGTCTGGAACACGCTCATAGCGATGATACCCGGATACATGTATTTTATGAAATCGACACCCGGCACCAGGTTGCCGAGTGACTTATTGAAGCCGGCACCAAAGATTATCAAGAGTAAGATGGGCATGAGGAAGGAGGATGCTAGGCGTGATCGGTTGTTCACGTAGCGCAGGAATTCACGGTAGGCAGTCACCCAGATAGCACGGCCGTAGTTATGCATTTTAGCCCATCCTCCCCATCATTCTCCTTCTCAGCAAACCCGAAGGAGCAGCCCCCGCAGCTCGGATCGAGGCACCGGTAAGTTTTAAGAAGACATCATCGAGAGTGGGGCGACGCAAGCTGATTGAAAGTATGTGTCCTTGGAAAGATTTAACAAATTCCGGTAAAAATTGCTCGCCATGGTTTATGTTGAAAGCAATATTGTCACCTTCAAACGTAGTCGTTAAGTTACTATAACGTTCTTTTATCTCCCTCATAGCGGCAGCATTATCGGTTGTCTTCAGGGTTAAAATGTCACCGCCGACAGCATCCTTGAGGTTGTCGGGAGTATCCAGAGCGACAACCTTGCCGTGGTCAATAATCCCGATGCGATGGCAGTTTTCGGCCTCTTCCATATATTGAGTGGTCATGAAGATAGTTAAGTTTGTCTGCTTTCGCAACTCCTGAATATAGTCCCATATTTTATGCCTTGTTTGGGGATCAAGGCCGATGGTCGGCTCATCAAGGAACAGCACTTTAGGATGATGCAGAAGTCCCCGTGCTATCTCTAGCCTACGCCTCATGCCACCGGAGTAGGTTTGAATACGATCATTACGCCGATCCCATAGTTCCACCATTTTGAGCATTGATTCTAAACGTTCCTTACGCTCGTTTTTCGGAATGCTATAGGCATAAGAGTGGAAGAGCAGGTTTTGCTCGGCCGAAAGATATTCATCAAGTGTTGACTCCTGGAATACCAAACCGATTGAGGAGCGAACTTGACTGGTGTGACTAACAACATCATATCCATTAACCGTAGCCATGCCTGATGTTGGCAGCAACAATGTACATAAAATGTTAATGGTGGTCGTCTTTCCAGCGCCATTCGGTCCGAGAAAACCGAATATTTCACCCTTGCCGACGTTAAATGAAATTTCATCTACGGCTGTTAGTTTTTTGAATTTGCGGGTAAGCTTTTTTACTTCTATGACGTTGTCGCTTAGAGGCAGAATCATGGTATCTCCTATTTCTTTTGCTCAGACAAACATGATAAATCTCTTACTTCATCGTGCGGCGCCTATAGAGATATGCTCCTGTGGGGAAGAAAACCATAAGTATGGCGATTGACCATATTATAGCAGCCCACACGGGGTGCTGCATTGGCCAGGCATTTATAGTTGAGGACGGATTCGGGTTACCGAATAGTTGTCTGCAGGCTGATGCGACGGCACTGACCGGGTTCCAGTTGGCTACTGTTTGCAGCCATGTTGGCTTTATTCCCTGGGTCGATACAAGTGCGTTCGATACTATAGCTAATGGGAATAGAATGACAAGCCCAATCCCTTGGGCGGTCTCCGGGTTTTTGGTAATGAGCCCTAAGCAAGCGCATCCCCAAGATAGGGCATAACCAAAGAATAATACCACAGCAACTCCACCTACCACTGATAACCAACTAGCATCAGGCCGCCAGCCAATAGCTAAGCCTGTCAACAGGACTATGGCAACGCAAATCATTGACGACAGAATATCAGAAAGTGATCGTGCGACAAGTACTGCTGGAGACCACATGGGCAATGTGCGGAAGCGGTCAATCACTCCCGTATTAAGATCGTTGCTCAAACCTACCCCCGTACCCATGGCTGAAGTTGTCAAATTGAGGAGGAGCATACCTGGAACGGCGAATTGCCTATAACCGCTACCTACGACAGCGGCGCCAAGGATGCTCACAAAGAGAAGAGTGAACAAGACCGGTTGTATCGTTACATCGGATAGAGACAGAGGTTCTCGGGCAATATGGACTAGATTTCTGAATGTCAGCATAGAGACGTTGCGCCAAATACTCGCCAACTTTCCGAGGGGCGAAGAAGGCACGGTCGGACGTGCCTGCAAAAGTTTGTTCATCTTAGATCTCCTTTTGTTTGCGACGCATTCGAATTCGCGCTGGGATGCCCGGTTAGAGAGAAAAAGACATCGTCAAGAGATGGCTGATGCACTTCAACGTCATCGACCATTACACCGGCGCTATCTAGCGCCCTAACGATGGTCGTCGCGAGCCCCGCACTGCTGCGCACTGGCGCCCGGAACCGTCGGCCATCCTGGCTGGTGTTAATGGGCCCCTCGACGAACGGTTTAAGGATCTTGTCTACGCCGTTGTGTGGTTGCTCCGAGAGCGTTACCTCCAAGACTGCCGAGCCCGTGGCTGCCTTGAGTTTAGCTGGGGTGCCCTGAGCTATTATCTTCCCATGGTCTATGACGGCGATCTGGTCAGCCAGGGCATCGGCTTCTTCGAGATATTGGGTTGTAAGCAAGGCGGTTACACCTTCTGCAACCAGACCTCTTATAATGTTCCACATCCGTTGTCGAACAGTGGGATCGAGACCGGTTGTTGGCTCATCGAGGAATATAACGGGCGGACTCGCAACCATAGCTGCCGCCAGATCGAGACGACGTTTCATGCCACCAGAGTAGGTTTTAACTAACCGATCGGCCGAGTCTGTCAACTCGACTTGCTCAAGAAGCTCTTTGGCGCGGTGCGTGGCACTCGATTGGTGAAAGCCATTCAGAACGCCGAACATTACTAGGTTTTGGCGCCCTGTGAGATTATCGTCGAGCGTGGCATCCTGAGCCGCGACTCCGATATTACGGCGAACCTCAGCCGCTTGGCTGACTACATCGAATCCTGCCACACGTGCGCTTCCATTATCGGGAAGGGAAAGAGTAGCAAGAATTCGGATTGCTGTCGTCTTCCCCGCGCCATTAGGGCCTAGAAAGCCAAGGATTGACCCCGCTGGAACCTGCAGGTCAATACCTGCCAATGCGACGGTCTTTCCGAAACGCTTGGTCAAGCCAGAAGCCTCGATCATGAATAAACTCGTCACTTTAACGTTTCCTCCTGAATTCTCATAGTTATCATTCTCCTTTTATCATCCCAATTCGAAATTGTCGATCTTTAACTAAACTTACATTGAAATGTTGGGCTTTAGTTTTATAGCACGGTATTGACCTCCTGGTTGTCTACTACAGAGATACTATACCGCCCCAAATTAAACGGAATATAAATGGAAGTTAAACGGAATGTAAACGGGGTAAGAATACTATAAAAGTGGTGCCCTTCCCGAGTTCGCTTTGCGGGGTAATACGGCCGCCGTGCAGTTCCACGATTTTCTTGGCGAGAGAGAGTCCGAGGCCGTTACCGCCCAGAGCGCGGTCACGTGACTTGTCCACCTTATAAAACCGTTCGAATATATGTATCAGGTCTTTCGGGGCAATACCGATTCCGGTGTCGGAAATCTGACAGGACACTTCGTTATTACTGGCTTTTAATATAATACGGATCACGCCACCCTCCGGCGTGAATTTGACAGCGTTATGCAGAAGGTTGATCCAGACCTGCGATAACAAGTCCTCATCGCCCTGTATTGTCAGCTTTTCCATGTCCGCTTCCATAGCGATATTCTTGGTGCTCCATTGTGGTTCCAGCATCAAGGCAACTTTCTCCAACTGCTTGTCCAGCCGGTATTCTTTGATGGACAAAGGCTCGCTGCCGGTTTCCAGTGCCGACAGTTTCAACAGGTTGTCGCTCAAGGAGGACAGCCGTTTGCTCTCGGCTTCGATAATGTTGAGATAGTGATTTTTCTGTTCGGCTGTAAGCGTGTCGTTCTTCAACAAAGCAGCAAATCCGCGGATGGAAGTCAGGGGAGACTGTATTTCATGAGAGACGTTGGAAATAAAATCCTGGCGCATTTGCTCCATTGAACCTAATTCCTTCGCAATTTTATTGATCCCCAGCGCAATATCGTCATAGAAAAAGACATTCCGGGTATCAACGAAAACATCGAAATCTCCCCGGGCAATCCTGGTCATCGCATCCAACAACTGAATGTTCATGGCTTGATGCTGGCGGATGTCTTTGCTGAACCTGTTTAGCAAAGGTCTTGCCAGGAATGCCGCTCCAGCAAACAAAATAATCCCCATGAGGCTGGAAAGAATATGCCTCCAAAAATCCGGGGGCGTGCCGGTCCAGCGATAAATCAAGGACATAAGGCCATATCCTGCAGCAAAAAAAACGATAAGGGCTGTAAAAACCAGGAGCAAATAAAGCAGCGTGGAAGGACGTTTACCCGCGTTCATGAAATCACCTCCAAACGGTATCCCAGCCCACGGATGGTAGTAATTTTAAAACCGGACTTTCCTTCCGGGAAGCGGTCACGCAGCCGGTTTATGTGCACATCCAGTGTGCGTTCGTTTCCTTCGAAATCAAAGCCCCAGATATCTTCAATTAATTGATTGCGGGGAAATGTTCTGCCGGGAAATCCAGCCAGCTTGAACAACAACTCAAACTCCTTCATGGGAATATCCTCGCTTACGCCGTCTATGGTGATGTGGTAGCTGTTCTTATCGATAATAACATTACCAATCTGAATGACCTTTGAAGCCTCGATTTTATAACGCCGGAGTAGGGACTGAATCCGGAGGATCAATTCATCGCCCTCAAAAGGCTTGGTAAGATAATCATCCGCGCCCAGTCCGAAGCCTTTCACCTTGCTCGCCAGTTCCCCTTTCGCCGTCAGCATTAAGACCGGCATGTTTTCATAATACCGCCGTAAATTACGGCATAGCTCAAAACCATCCATGTTGGGCATCATAATATCGACAATCACCAAATCAGGATTGTCATCCGTTATTTTTTGCATTGCGTCGCGTCCGTCTATCGCTTCACAGGCTTCAAAGCCATGGTTTTGAAGCAGGGCGGACACGAGTTCGCGGACGTTCGGGTCGTCATCCACGATCATAATTTTACTCATTTTTCATCACCTACCCGTCATAATAATATATCAATGTAAACGGAGATTAAACGAGCGGAGTAATATATCCCTGCCTAAATACTCTATAAAATGCAAGTGGAGTTGTAGTTGATAATAAATTTCTGGATGCAGTAATTAAACGTGGAATTGGTGTGAAAGACAATATTAATAGCGTCTTCGTTGCAATGAAATAGGCTAAGCAGTCTGTACATGATTTAGCTAGTCGTTTTGTGTAGACTCCAGCATGAAAAGAACATTTTAGTGATTGGTTTACAAAACGTTAGATAGTAAAATCTCAATTCTACCACATTGTGTAACAAACAATTAGCGAATTCACAACCGGAGAGTGTGGACAGGCATCGTAAGTTGCAATATCAATACGGTATAGCCCCCTCGTCAGTTGGGATCAAATTTACAGGGACATGGATAATTACGGCTGAAGAACAACTTTGGGGAAAGTTTGATAAAGTTCAACTTGCAAAGCATATCTTCAATCATGTCTTCTAACTTCTGACTCGAGTATCCCTTTGCTCGCATCAACACAGCAGGTAATGATCAAAACATCAGAAGGCATACTAACTTCTGCGGTAAGCTAATAAAGCTTGACTTGCTGTTAGCGACACCATGATAATTGGTATTTATCAAGATTGCCGATGGTAAGGTTTACTTCCTTCCCATTAATGATTTCATTGATGGCATTTAACGGGATTCCTTAGCACATGGCAAATTCTTCCTGAGAGATATTTCTTGCCATTAACTCATACTTCAGGTGCTTACCAGAAGGGATTGCCATGCGTGGTATTTTATATGAAACGAATTATTATTATCTTGTCATTGGACCTCCAACCAAATAATTGGTAGTGAAAGATTACTTAATTATTGACAAGGTCCTAGCAATATCTATTTTTTTCATGAGAATTGGCAATAAGCTTGTTGCCCCATCTGACATGTCTGCTTGCAGTAGGAAAACGGTTACGTTTCATTCGAGCACTCCCTTTTTGGGAACTGAGTAAACCGCCCTTTTGGGGTTTCCATCCAAACTTTTTGCTGATTTCTGCCAGTGTCTGTCCTTCTTTGCTCATTAATGCGCAAGCAATGGCTATGTCTGGATTCCTATATCGCTTCATCTTAGAGGCTTTCTGTCGTAAAGCGTGTTGGTCATCAAGAACAATAAAATCCCCAAAGAATCGACTAATTGCTTTGCTGGGTGACATGTTCGATGATGGAGAATTGTAACCGAACCATTGCAAGGCGCTTTGGATTTCCTTCTTGGTCAATATCGCCGGCGGCAAAGGATAAAAATTCGACCAACCGGGGATGCCTGCTTTCCGCTTTTCTGGGGGTGGTAATCTTATTTCACTAAATATGTAGTCTTCGCCATAGTTATAGGAAGAGAATATGCAACTAAGGAAATATATACGTAATACTGCTTTAGTAGGGAGTTTCAGAGTTCTGAGAACCTCGCCGGCATAGTTCCAGCAATCATCGGCAGTGGCATCTGGATATAATATCCTCCTTCCGTGTTCCACAGACTTAACCCATGGATCCCAGAGATGAAGAGCTCTCTCAACAATTACATTTTTAGTCATTTTTTACCAAGTGATTTTTGAGCCTCATTTCAGGCTATATTGCACAATACTTTTAGTTTTTAGTGCAATATCGAAAATCTAGTAATAATTATATGATTTTATATCGGATAAAAAAAGATCAAGGAAGGACAAAATGCCAACCGAAAATACTCGGAAGCTGATTCGTATGGGAAAGGAGAGTTTACTTATTACGGTGCCTCGCGCCTGGGCTAAATACAACAAGCTAAAGGCAGGGGATATCGTCATTGTAATCGCCGATCACTGCCTGACTATTCGTCCATTAAACGGACGTAATGGGGATTACAAACGATCACGGGACGAAAACGAGGCTTGTAAAGCCATAACCGAGGTTGCAAATGACCGGTTCCACCAAGAAAACGAAAAGGCTGAATAAGACATTTAGTGGCTGAGCGTCGATGACAATTAAAAAGTTAAATACTGATGCAGAAGTTCTGGCAAATCGATTCACTTTATCGGAATTGAGGCATGAGGCTCATAGTGCTGACGTCCATGCCTTACCTGATTGGGATGATTTCAGCTTTTGGTGCTGGTATCGAGAAACTGTGGCAGAAGCAATTGTCATCAAACAAAAGACTCAACCAAAACCAAAAGCAATTGCAGGACATATCGATATCGAATCCATAAAGTCACGAGTTGATATCGTCAACATTATCAAAGGTTATGGTATCACTTTAAAGAAGACCGGGCACAATTTCAAAGGACTTTGCCCGTTCCACAATGAGAAAGCTCCTAGTTTCACAGTTTATCCAGAACAAAACCGTTTTCACTGCTACGGTTGCTTTGCCGATGGTGACGTATTCGCTTTCATTATGAAAATTGAAAACATTGACTTCGCAACAGCGGCTATGAAGGCAAGCACACTATGATTTCCGATGATACCAAGGAACTGATAAAACGGATGCACGAGCAGGGCGAAACTATAATGCAAATCACCGAATCTTTTGACAATATTCCCGAGGCTGAAATATTTGAATATGTTTCCCATCTCAATGGGCACCCGTTATTTAATTACACCGATTTAGGCAATGCTGAGAGACTTGTGTCCCAATTTGGTGAATCAATCCACTACTGCTATGAACGTAAAATGTGGCTTATCTGGACTGGAAGAAATTGGGGCTGGGATACTGGCAGCACAATTATCAATTATGCTATCAGGACGGTACGCTCAATCTACAATGAAGCTGCAAATAGTGCCGACAAAGAGGCGCGTGATTTCATTTGCCAACATGCCCGAAAATCTGAAAACGGCTCTCGCATTGAAGCTATGATTTCATTAACAAAGGCATTACCCGGCATTCCTATTAAAGTTTCTGAATTAGATGCACATCCTTGGCTTTTCAATGTTAATAACGGAACCATCGACCTGAAAACAGGAAAATTACAACCACACGACAGAGTCGATTTACAAACAATCTTAATCCCAATTAACTATAAGGCTAATGCATCATGCCCGTTGTGGGATAATTTCCTGATTAAAATCAGCAATGGTAATAAAGAGGTTGTGCAATATCTTCAAAAAGCAGTAGGTTATTCATTAACTGAAGATACAAAACTGCAAATCTTCTTTTTCTTATATGGAATCGGAAACAATGGCAAAAGTACTTTCACCATGACAATACGCAAGGTCATGGGTGAATATGGCTCGAAACTGTCTATTGATGATCTCATGACACGAGAAAGGAAAGTATCCGGTGCGGCAGCAGAAGGGCTGGCAGATTTACGCGGGAAACGATTTGTATTCGCCAGTGAAATATCCCAGGGGCACCGGCTTTCAGTAGGATTGATAAAAGATTTAACTGGTAATGAGACAATCAAGGTCCGCCGCTTATATGAACATGAAATTGAATATCCACCAACTTACAAAATTTGGATTTCCGGCAATCATAAGCCTGTTATTACCGACACCACATTATCTATCTGGCGCAGACTTAAATTAATTCCCTTTACAGTCGTTATTCCCCCCAATGAAATAGACAACGACCTACCGACAAAATTGGAGGCCGAGCTTCCGGGAATCCTGGCATGGGCAGTCCACGGTTGTCTTGATTTGCAGAAATACGGTCTAGGGGAAGCGGAGGAAGTGAAAAAAGCTACTGCATTATACCGTAAAGACGAAGACACATTGGGTGATTTTTTAGAAGATTTCATTCTTGTTGAACCTAAAGAAGCCTGGATAACCAAAGTTGTAATGAAGGGTCTTTATCTCAAGTGGGCACAAGACAATGGTCTAGAACCATTAGGCCAAAAAACCTTTAAGACACAATTACTAGAAAAGGGGGTCATTGATGGTTTTACTACTGATAAGAAAAGCCGCGCATGGCTAGGTATTCGTGAAAAGATAGATTATGACTTTGGACAGAACGCCGGACAAAATAGACAGGATTTGCCAGAAAGCATTCTCGAGAAGGGATTTTCTAAGGAAAGTCTTGGGAAAACGGTAAATTATGTCCCACAGTCTCAAAAACTCTGTCCAGAAAGCACTAAACCGTTGTCTGTTCTAGCCGATTTGGGCATTATCACTACTCCCGAGGTTGATGGAAATGATTAAGGTCGGGCGCTGTCTTGGCGGTTGTGGGCTACCTATGGAATTGATTTTAAGTGATAACAAAATCAGTAACTTAAAAATAATCATGGATTGGTTTAGCTGCTTTAACGTAATCATCTGGGATCCCGTTTTACTTTATGAAGAATATTTTACGAGAGCAATAACGGAATTATTGAAGTGAAAAATAAGAGACCAGCAATTAAAGGATCCGTCCCCGAGTTCTGTAGTGTAATTGAAAACCCACAGGATCAGGCCAAGCTGGTCAAGTTTTTCGAGATATTAATCGAGATTGATCGAAGGCAAAAACAAGATGGGAAAAATAATTGAAATTTAGATATTTACAAATTGGGGCAAAAGTATAAAATGAAGTTGATAGATTTGGTAATAAAAAATAGATAATAAATATTTCAAAGATGCGTTGAGGTGAATATGGAATATTCCGTGATTTTAGCCCGAGTATCAAGCCAAAAACAGGAAAAGGAAGGGCTTTCTCTCAAAGAAATCCAGCTACCTGCGCTAAGAGATTATGCCAAAAACAAAGGCTTCGAAGTCAAACACGAATTTGTCTTTAGCGAGAGTGCAGATTACAAGATTAGAAAGAAATTTGATGAAATGGTTGATTATGTAAAAGCAAATGAAGAAATAAAGAATATTATCGTTTATCGAGTAGATCGAGCTACCAGAAACTTCAGGGATGCGGTTTTAATTGATGATTTAAGACTTAACCATGGCAAGGAAATACATTTCGTTTATGATCACTTAATAATCAGAAAGGATAGCATGGGTAGAGATATTCAGGACTGGGATTTAAAAGTATTCCTTGCCAAGCAATACCTCAACCGCCTTAAAGAGGATGCAGCAACCTCGGCTTCGAGTATGTTACATAAAGGGCTATTACCGGGTAAAGCGCCATTCGGTTATCGGAACATTATCCAAATAGATAAAACGAAGTGGGTAGTTATAGAACCCATCGAAGCAAAAATTGTGAAGACAATGTATGAATGGTATGCAACAGGAGTTTCTTCTTTGCTTGAAATAAAACATAGGCTTAAAAAGGAATTCAACTTGGATTTCTCGATAGGATATATTGACTTCATTTTGAAGAATCCTTTCTATTGCGGAACCATCCTTTATGTCGGCAAAGAATATCCACATGCCTATGAGACTATTCTAACCAGGGAGCTTTTTGATACTGTCCAACAGATAAAGTCCAGCTATATGAAAAAACATTCCAAATTTGCCGGATTACCCTATGTTTATAGAGGAATGATTAGTTGTGCAACATGCGGTTGTTTGATTACTCCAGAAAAGAAAAAAGAAAAGTATGTCTATTACCATTGCACTGAATACAAAGTAAAACATGGGGCCTCTTATGTGAGAGAAGAAGAACTCACCGCACAATTCGCGCGGATGTATAAAAATTTCCAAATTCCCCCAGATGTTATAGAACAAATTACTGTGACCTTAAGAAAATCACATCAAGATAAGTCTGAATTCCATAGGACCATGCTTCAAAATTGTAAGAACGATTACCAAAAATATGAAACCAGGATAGAAAAGATGTACGAAGATAAATTAGACAGCAAAATATCTGAGAACATCTTTAACAAATTGAGTGCGGATTATAGGGCAAAACAGCAAGAATTGAGAGGGAAGATTTCAAGTTTGAGTATTGCCGATGAAGAATACTATTTAACTGCAGAATATCTCTTGAAACTTGCTAACAGAGCCTATGATTTATTTATGAGTTCCGAAGCGAACGAAAAAAGGCAACTTATCAAAATGACACTTCAGAACTTAAAATTAGACGGTAAAAAGATCGATTTTGAGCTCGTTAAACCCTTTGACCAGATGTTTGTTTGTTCAAATCGTCAAAGTTGGCTCCCCGAACTGGTGGCCCAAAGCGTTTTACATGATGCCTATCCTTGCCATTTACCCAGCTTAGAACGAAGATGCCGTCGTGAGTCAAGCAGCCGTATATCAATGGGGAAAGATAAGATCGTATCAGAGTGGCAAAATTTGCTTGAAGACGGAGCGGTGAAAAACCGAGCGGAACTAGCGCGACGGAAGGGCGTCTCCCGAGCGTGTATTACTCAATTGCTAAGGAATCAATAGGAACTCTTAGTCTGGCTATGGAGGGGTATCCACTTTGACTATTTCCTTCGCTTCCTCGGCAAATTCCTGTGGTACAAGTATCTTAATTGCCCCTAAGCCATCCACAATCAGTCCATAGACGCTACCCACACTTTCTGACTGTAAGAAAACGGGAATTCCCGCGCTTTCCAAATGTGATTTGATTATGTCAGCAGTTAATTGGCCTTGAACTGTTTGAATAACCACAAAGTCTGACTGTTTCTTGGTCATAAATTAATGATATTCTGAGATGCTGGGAGTATTCAAGTTGCGAATAGAAAGAATTGCGAATAAGTCATTTACCATTATCTTTCTTAACTTGACTTTCTTATGTCCAAAAGATTTGGGGAACAGTACAATGAGATTTTTTTTGATAAACCCGAAGTGGTATAGTAATTGCAAGGTGTTATTCGAAGCAGCAAACTGAAGGGAGGTTTAAAATGCCGATGGAATCAAGGACTGTCTATTTTGAGAATGCCGGGGTAGCGAACACTGACGATGTACTTCGTATTGTAAAAAAACGGGCTGTCGAACTGGGTATCAAGACTGTACTGGTAGCATCCACCACAGGAGAAACTGGCGTCAAAGCTATCAACGTTCTTAGCGGACTAAGAGTAGTTGTAATAACTCACCATGCGGGCCTTAAGGAGCCCAATACCCAAGAGCTTTCTGACAACAACAGAAAACTGATTGAGCATAAAGGAGGCATCATACTTACAACTACGCATGCTTTTGGTGGTCTGAGTCGGGCTTTACATCAGGCAAGTATTCCGGAAGCCCCCTCAACCTATATCATCGGGGATATCGTGGCCAATACTCTACGAATTTTTGGTCAAGGCATGAAAGTCGTTTGCGAGATAGTGGGTATGGCGGCTGATGCCGGTTTAGTGCGTACTGACGAAAATGTTATTGCTGTTGCGGGGACTGGTCGTGAAGGTGGAGGCGCTGATACTGCAATAGTTGTACAACCAGTTGGTGTCCATAACTTCTTTGAAATGAGGATTAAGGAGATTCTCTGTAAACCTCACTTTTAGCATAGAATCGAAGCGAAGCTAAGGTTTAGGTTAGAAGATGGTTGACACTATCCTTTATGCCCTTTATTCCCTTTGCCCTTTCTTGGGCTATGGGATTTGTCCGTCTTACCCATTTTATGTATTCACCAATTAACCTATTTGTCGTTGCCCGTTCAAATGGGCGAACTAAATCATATAAAAGAAGCCGTAAATGTCAAATATATTCACCATTTTCATGGTGGGATGACCGTATTGAAATTCAAACTACATACAATTTAATATTTGCAAAAGGGGTTAGGGCCAATCAGCTTTAGCCCCTTATTTATTTCCCCCAATTCAAGTCGGGTATCACAACCCGGCTTTTTTATATCTATAAATAATTTGATGGAGAAATATATGAAAACAGAACAACAAATTCAGATCGAGCAAATGCCTATTGGAGAATTACGGCCAGACCCAGCTAATCCTAGACGCATCTCAGAGCAGGAGTTGGAAACGCTTACTCGGAGTATCAGTGAGTTTGGGTTGATTGACCCCATTATCGCAAGGCGTGAAGATAAGATGGTGATCGGCGGCCACCAGCGGTTACTGGCGGCAAGAAAACTTGGTTATAAAACGGTACCGGTAGTGTTTGCAGACCTTACGGTAGAACAAGCCCATTTGTTAAATATCGCACTGAATAAAATTTCCGGTTCCTTTGACCAGGAGTTACTGGCCCGGTTGTTAAAAGAGCTGCAGGAAGTCCCAGACACCGACCTCTCCCTTTCCGGCTTTAAAGATGATGAGTTAAAGAAGCTTCTAAAGAGCCTTGATGCCAGGGAAAAGCGTGATCGTCTCGAAAACTTTGATCTGGACGCGGCAGTTAAGGATGCCCAGAACGCACCTAAAGCCAAACTAGGCGACATCTGGCTGTTAGATGAGCATCGACTCGTTTGTGGTGATTCGACCGACAGGGAAGCGGTACAACGCCTGATGGGAGGAACTAAGGCCGCGATGGCCTTTACGGACCCGCCATACAATGTGAACTACGGCGACCACCGTCATACCGGTGCATCTCAACGTATCATTGCCAATGATAACCTCGGAGAGGTCTTCGAGCCTTTCCTGGAGAAAGCCTGCAAGAACATGTTGGAATTTACCGATGGCGCAGTTTACATCTGCATGTCCTCATCCGAACTCCATACTCTGCAAAAAGCCTTTATTGCCGCCGGTGGCCACTGGTCGACCTTTATCATCTGGGCCAAGAATACCTTTACCATCGGCAGGTCCGACTACCAGCGTCAATACGAACCGATTCTCTATGGCTGGAGAGAGGGAATCAATCATTATTGGTGCCGGGACCGCGACCAAGGGGATGTGTGGCAAGTTGATAAGCCCTCTTCCAGTCCATTACATCCCACAATGAAGCCTTTGGCCCTTATTGAAAGGGCAATCCAGAACAGCAGCCAGTCCGGAGATATTGTGTTAGACATCTTTATCGGGTCTGGTAGTACTTTAATAGCCTGTGAGAGAACTGGCCGGATTTGTTATGGCATGGAACTGGAACCTCTTTATGTTGATATTGCTCGAATGAGGTGGGAGGCTTTCACCGGAGAAAAGGCCAAACTTTCTGAGGAGGTGAATTAGCCATGGAGCAGACACTATTGCCAGATGGTGTTTCAAACAGAGATTATTTCTTGAGAAATAAACTCATTAACCCGTTGACTTCTGATGATTTTAGAGTGATGAATACGATGGTAAATAAAAAGGAGGCGGAAAATGCCAATCGAAAACAGAAATCTAACCAAAGGGACCAAACTCACCGGACGGTACCACAAACAGAGTTACTCTTGCGAGGTGGCGGAGAATGCGGAAGGGAAGCTGATGTATCGCTTACAGGATGGACGGGAATTCAAGAGCCCGTCAGCTGCGGGGATGGCTATCACCGGGCATGCTTGCGACGGCTGGAAATTCTGGAGTCTGCAGACAGAAGAGAATGCTCCTGCACCAGAAACAAAGAATCAAGAAACTGCTCCTGCGGCAGAGACCGAACAAATTGTAGAGGCTGTGGCTCCTTCCAAGAACGACCCCAAGAAAACGGGCGTATTTCTCGTACCCAACCAGAAAGGAGTACCGGAAGGCCAAATCCGGTGGTTCTGCCGGGATTGCGGCAAGAGCTTCATCGCCTCGGCAGTCGAAGTCCCCGGGGTTTGTCCCAACCAGCATCAGGTCAGCTAAAACTACCTGAGAAGCGAATAACGTGTAAGCAGGCTCCCTTTATTGGGAGCTTGCCTCGTTCCGCCGAGGTCACCACCCACTTTTTCTCAGCAGAGGTGACCTAAAGTGACTCGACTCTGCGCTTTCCGTTTCCCGAATGGCGAGGCGTGCCATTCACCACCCCTCCATGACGGCGATTATTGTTTGATGCATTCGCCGGAGCATGCTAAGGAAGTCCAGGATGCCCGCCGCATCGGTGGATTACATCGTAAACGAGAGGCTACTCTTTCGGCAGCGTTTGACTTTCAAGGCTTGGAAACAGTGGAGGGCATCCGTCGTCTGCTGCAGATAGCCGCTACTGATGCTCTTGCAATGGAGAGTAGCCCCTCTCGCTCCCGCCAGCTTGTTTATATTGCTCTGGCAGCTTTGCGTGTCCTTGAAGTGCGTGATTTTGAGCAACGCATCCTGGGATTGGAACGATCAGTTATTCCCACTAAAGCCCAATTGACCCTGCCAATCTTTGACGTCGAACAGGAATTATTAAAACCTGATGATAAGGAAGGGGAACATGACTCTAAATAGACGGCTCGATAAAATAGAGCGAGCGTTTACACCCAAGCAGGCTGTAATCCTGTGGCTGCAGGAAGTTCAACAATATCCAAACGCTTTGGAGTATGCCCGGTTCCTCAGAGGCCAGCCTGAGACCGCGGCTCCCCTTTACAGGATAACTAAACAGATTAGTGAGACAGTCCGTGAATCAATGAAAGGTCACCCGAACAATGTTGTGGAAAACACAGTAAACCGGGCTGTGAGAGACGTGTGTTTCCTAGTCAAACTCCAACAACAAATCAATGGTTATCAGATGACGGAAGAGAGAATCTGGAACCTTATGTTCGTTGCCCTGGAAGGGAATCTTAGAGCCATTATGCGGGAGAATCACTACCAGTTTCGCCTCAGCAATCTATCCAGCATGTACAGCCATGAGATTCCGTACCCTGTAGACAGTGAAACTGCCGATACCGTTAGCGCAGCTATTCGAAATCATGTAACAACATGGGATCAGCTTAAAGAGGATAACACGCTCGAAGACTGGTTTTGCCAGTACCTCCTCGACCAGGGTGAGAAAGAGATTCCGGAGGGAGCATATACTTGGGACGACGGTAAATTCAAACCCCGTGTTAATGCCGAAAACGAGAAAGAGGTAAGAGCCCTCTTCAAGGACGATGCCGAGTTCGAACGTTTCAAAGCCGGTGAGGATTACACCAATTTATGGGCGACGGTAAAAGACGCCGATTATACCGCACACTATGACCAAATGGTGTCGGCGATCCACAAACTGGTGGATTCAGGGAAGGTACAAAAGGGCGCCATTGTATATCTGGAAACTGTCCCGATACCGTTCCTGCAGGTTGCCACCCTGGTTGAAGGTGAGTGGCTGGATAGAAATGTAATGGTGCTGGCCGAAGCCGGGGCCATGCTCGCACACAAAGGTTATCAAATGAAAGAAACCAACGACCATCATCCGCTTGCCTGGCCTAACTTTCTAGATAGCAATAATAATGAAATTGACAGAAAAGAAATACATGGTCTTAGCCAGCAGGCCGAGAGGCACTTAAAAAAGTTCCCCGGAAAAATAAAGGAAATTGATGGGCGAACCTACATTAACTTTGAAGATTACTGCTCCTGGCGCGGACGCAGGGTCAAAGATGACTTGCCATCCTGTGTGTCCGAGGGATTTATGACGGCTTCCTGGAATGCGTGGGGCGATACCAAGAAGGGAAAGCGAGACCTGGCAGGCGTACCCGTTGCGCGATTGGAGTGTTATGTGCAAGAGCATGATTATCTTTTATGCTCTGACGGGAGCGGGGAACAGCTCAAGCGGCGGGAATTGTTAATGGACATAGCCGGTAAAAAGGAATCACCAAAGGTAGGCGAAGAGATAGCTTTCTGGAAAGACATGGCCGGAACGTTACTATTAAATCTACATAGTTTTCAGCAGGCCGTCACCACCATCAGCCAACGCTACTTTGACGGGGAAGAAGTGCTGTTTCCCGATTCGGTAAAGAGCCTCACTGATCTCGAAAAGTACACCGAAGAATTGATAACTGAATTTAATAATCGCGTTGCCAAACAGGCTGAGGATAAATTAGACTCAGAAGTTTTGCGGTCAGTTGCTGACAAAACTGTTACGGGACGTGTTTCATATTTAGTGGACATGGCCAAAGCCGAAGCCTTAGACGCCTTGGGTGACAACCGCGCCGCCGTAGAGTTAATACAAAGGCATCTGGAAGTATAACATAAGAAACACTTGATGTTCTGTGCAGATGCCGAGATACCGGTATTGTGCAGACAACTGATGAGTGGCGATAGGGAACCGGGTAAATAATTTGTTCGGACATCAAGACAATCTGATTCTATTTCCTCCTTATCTTAACTTACCCCCTTCTATTTTCACTACGTGACATCTAGTATTGACACAAATGTTGAATTCTATGAATCACTTCGCAATCACTTGAGGAAATAGTTTGTGAAGGAGTATTATGGTGGTACCTGTAAATCTTTCACATCAACAAAGGCCAGACTAGGAGGAAAATGCATGAGAAAAATAGCTGGGATGTTGGGTAGTGTTTGGGGCGGGATTTCTACTCATAAACTCCGTAGCCTATTAACAATGCTGGGAATTGTTATCGGCGTTACGGCCGTCATAATCCTGTTAGCTGTCGGTAAAGGCACCACAGAGTCGGTTGTTTCCAGGATTTCCAGTCTGGGTGCCAACACACTTTTTATCAGTCCCGGATTTACCCAAAGTTCAGGAGTGAGAACGGCGTTTGGCAGCGCCAATACTCTCACTCAGGAAGATGCAACCGCAATTTTGGCAGATGTCAGTAATGTCGAATATGTAGCTCCCTCATCCAGCAGTTCAGTACAGGCAATTGTCGGTGATGAAAACGTGCGAGCCACGGTAGCAGGCGTTACTCCGGACTACCAAACTGTGTACTCTGTCACTATGGCAGAGGGTACTTTTATCAGCGATGATGACTACAGTAGTAACGCAAGAGTAGCGGTACTTGGGGCAACAGTAGCAACAACTCTTTTCCCGGATAGCGACCCTTTAGGACAACAGGTAAGGGCAGGCAATTTCATTTTTACCGTTGAAGGAATAGCTCAAGCCAGCGGTCAGTCAATTACAGGGTCAGTAGATAACGACATCCTGATACCGTTGACTACTTTGCCACTGTTAGGCGGACAGACACTGACCCCAAGTGGCAACCATGTTATCAGAACTATCGGAGTTATGGAAACCGACTCAAAATATGCCACCCAGGTGACCAACGACATTACCACCTTGCTGCTCCAACGCCACAATATTTCAGACCCAACTCAAGCTGATTTTAGAATAACATCGGTAGAAGCGCTGCTCTCAACCGTAAACTCTATCACCAGCCAGTTGACCTTACTCCTTGGGGCAATTGCCGCCATATCACTGCTGGTGGGTGGTATCGGCGTCATGAACATTATGCTGGTATCAGTATTGGAGAGAACACGAGAAATAGGTATTCGCAAGGCACTTGGGGCTAAAGAGAGCGATATCTGGGGGCAATTCCTAATCGAGGCAGTCTTCTTGACACTCTGCGGAGGTATAATTGGTGTTATTTTAGGTTGGGGTGGGGCATATCTTATCAATCGTCTGGGGCTTTTTACTACCGTTGTCACCTCTTCTTCAATCATTTTGGCGGTTTCAGTATCGGCAGGAATAGGGATCTTTTTTGGATTTTATCCTGCATGGAATGCCTCTCGTCTTGACCCTATCAAAGCACTGAGAACTGAATAATGTGATAAATGTAAATACTAAACTTGATAATGAACCGAGGTTTTTCAACGTGTTAGCAAAGAAGCAAGATATGACAGATGTGAGTTGGAATCTCTCGGCGCATCTTCTAACCGTTTTTATTCATCTTTAATACTCAGTTTGTTAAGTTCGTAGCGGAATTGTCAACAACATCCCCAAGAAGGGGGAAAGAATGTTTGGGGAATTTGGACGATTGAGCTAAATAAAAGCGAAGGATCAAGAGTGGGGCAATACATTAAACAGTTAGCGACTATTATCTTTAGTTCATCGGCAATAATGATTGGAATTGCTTTAATTGTTATTTCTTCTTGGTGGAAGGACTTAAATAAAGCTGTGATAACATTACCTGCCGATTGGAGAAAGCTCATTTCCAATTTGAAGAATATGAGAGATAAACGCAAGAAGTTCAAGAAAGGCTTGAAAGGATCTTTCCCTCCAGCTATTCTCTTCTTTGGTTTGACAATTATCAGTAGTCTTATTGCAATGGGTTTTGTAACGCGGACGATGCTTAATACACATGGCGGATTATCGGGGCAGTTACGCGTAATCCGTGAACTGCACAATTGTACATTTGGTTTGTGGACTGCTATTGTTGGGGCGGTTTTTCTTGCAATTGCCGTTTTAATTGTTGTTTTTTATAAATTATCTGAGTTTAGGACTTTAAAAAAGGCAATTTGGAAATCATAAAGTAGTTTCATAAGATAAAGTATTTACGAGAAACTCAGCTAATTTGGTTTCTGCGATAATTTACTGTGTTTCATGCCGCATTCCTTTCACCAGAAATAATTATTATCTGATTCCTCCAACAAAAAGCAGACACTATGACGAGATCGTGCGCCATGCTTTGGCAAATTACCTTCAATCAGAGCTGATGTGGCAGGACTCGAGTGCTGTTCACTGCCATCCCCCGTGATCACCATCTGTCTATTGGACGGTCCACTGGTCGATGAGACGCGACCCCGGGCCCAATCGTCTGGTGGTCCATTCAGGCCCGCGTCTTTTTAGCGATAATACCAAGTACCTGGGGAAACTGGTAAACTTAGAGATAGAAATTGCAGACTTTGGTCGTGACAGTGCCTGATTAATTACTGGATAAGGAGTTGAGATTTGAGAAAAATAAGATTTATAAGCTTGGGGGCAATACTGGCATTGCTGGTAACACTGGCATTGCTGGATAGCTGTTCTTCAACGACGACTGCCGCTACCACAAACAGCTCTTGGAAAGGCTATATATGGCTAATAATTTTCATCGTGGTTCTCTTTGGATTGATGTATTTCTTCACCATCCGTCCTCAACGGAAGAAACAGCAAGAAGGGCAGAAAATGTTGCAGTCGCTTCAGACAGGGGATAAGGTCATTACCAGTGCAGGTATTTATGGACAGATTGTGAATATTTATGCGGATAGTTTCCTCCTTAAGACTGATTCCGGAGAAACAATGAGGGTTGCGAAATGGGCAGTTGTTGGCAAGCAACCAAACTAAACCATCAAAACTGGCTAAAAACAAGTGGTGTAAATTGTTTGCCCGCAAGTTAATTCTTGGGGAAACTACGTTGCTGCGAGAACCATGCAGAAATTAGTCCTCTCTTGGAGCGGTGGAAAGGACAGTGCAATGTCTTTGTATGAATTACGCCGCAGTAATCAATACGAAGTCGTTGGGTTGCTCACCACCGTCACCAGTGACTACGATAGAATCAGCATGCACGGCGTCCGACGCGTTCTTCTGGAACAGCAGGCTGAGTCCGTGGGCGTACCACTCAGAAAAATCCTCATTCCCATGATCTGCTCTAACGAAATCTATGAACGGCTTATGGCCGATGAGATGGAGCAACTCAAACGAGAAGATATTTTTCTGATTGCCTTCAGAGATATTTTTCTACAAGACCTCAAAGACTACAGGGAACGGAACCTGGCAAAAGCTGGGATGAAAGGGCTGTTCCCGATCTGGAAACGTGACTCACGAGAACTGGTGGAGTCATTCATCAAGCTTCGGTTCAAATCCATTGTCACCACATGTGACCCCCGCGTTATCGGAGAAGAGTTCTGCGGACGAGTAATCAATAAACAGTTCTTGGGTGATCTACCTTCCGATGTAGATCCTGCCGGAGAAAACGGCGAATATCATTCGTTTGCTTTTGATGGTCCCATTTTCAGACAACCCGTCCATTTCACTGTAGGTGAGAAAGTGTTGCGGGACGGCTTCTGGTTCCAAGACATCGTGCCCTTATAAGCAATTCGGACACAGCAGCATGCCTAACACTATGACCGGTTCGTGTGCTATATGAGGCAGATTGTCCCCCATGTCACTTCAGCACTAATGTTTGATGGGAGAATTTGGTTGGATTCTGGACTTACACGCTAGAATAGCAATTTAAGACATCAAATTGTAGAATTGAAATATGAATCTGATGTGTTTATCCACTCGGTGGGTTTTCATCGTCTTAATAACAATCCTGCTGATTTCTGTTACCTTTGCGTGGGCTTTTAGTAGGCTGTGCCTAGGGGAACCGAAGCCAGTAGATACAGGTCTCGTCATAGTTGTATATAAAAATTTGTTCGAGAAATCTTAGAACGGAGCTAACAGGAAATTAATGGGTAAGAAACATGAAGACCAATTGGGGATAGTCTTTCTAGAAATAGACGGACTGGCAGGTAAAATACTAAAGGATGCCATGAATATGGGGAAGACCCCAAATATGAAACGCTGGGCTGATTCCGGAAGCCATAAACTTATTTTTTGGGATTCTGACCTGTCGTCTCAGACTAGCGCGGCTCAAGCAGGAATACTTCATGGAAATAACTTCGGTATACCTGCTTTCAGATGGTATGACAAGGAAAAACGAGACATAGTAGTTTCGAGTTCGATTAAAGATGTTTCGCAATTGGAGAAGAAGGTTTCCGATGGCAAAGGTTTATTGAGCAATGGGGGAACAGCTAGAGCAAGCCTCTTATCTGGTGATGCGAGTGAGGTCTCAATGACTGCCAGCAGAGTCTTTGATGTGACCACAGATGATATGAGGTTATATTATATATATTTCCTCAACCCATATAACATGTTAAGACTCGCGTCACTTATGGTATGGGACTGGGTTTTGGAAAAGAAAGCGGCATGGAGCCAGAGACTGAGAAATGAGAAACCACGTATAAATCGAGGAGGAATTTATTTCATATTGAGGTCGCTGATGACAGTCTTCCTAAGGGATTTCAGCCTATTTGCCGTAAAAAGAGACATGCACTCAGGGGTGCCTTATATCTACGTTACTCTAGCTGGCTATGATGAGGTTTCCCATCATTCAGGAGTAGAACGGCCTGACACTCTAGAAGTACTGCGTAAATTAGACCGGGGATTGGTGATTTGGAAAAAGTAGCAAGGAATGCTGCAAGAAAATATAAATTCGTTGTGCTATCTGACCATGGCCACACCCAAGGCGCAACATTCAAAGATAGGTACGGAGAAGGCCTTGAAGACGTAGTCCGCCGTTTCGTTAATGACTCAGATAATAAATACCTTGTGGCGGGATATGGAACAAAACATGAGAGTGCTTACTATATCGATGCTGCTTTCGGAAATTATAAATTCTCCAATTCAACATTGGGCCAACGAATCAGGAATGGACTCAGCAACAATCAACAGTATATTGTGGGCAAAGAAGAAGAGAATAACATCGTGGTTCTAGCTTCAGGAAATCTGGGCCTTATTTCGTTTACGACCATAGAACATAGGTTAACCCTTGAGGAAATAACGGAAGAATTTCCGGGGCTCCTCTCCGGTTTGGTGGAGCATCCAGGTGTGGGTTTTGTAATGATTCACTCAAGCACGATGGGAGCCGTAGCTCTTGGCAAAAAGGGTAAAATGTATCTTTCTACCGGTGTAGTAGAGGGTGCGAACCCGCTTTCAGATTACTGCCCTGTTACACGACAAAATTTGGTTAGGACAGATACGTTCCCTACTGCTCCCGATATCTTGGTAGTTGGCACTTATTGGAAGGATCTTGATGAGGTAGCTGCATTCGAGCAGCAAGTAGCTAGTCATGGTGGGGTGGGAGGAGAACAATCCAAACCATTTATATTATATCCCAGGGAATTTCAGCTGGAAACAGATAGAATTATTGGGGCTGAGGCTGTATACAAAGTTTTTAAGAGCTGGACCGCGAGGTGCAAAGAACTTGAAATCAGATGAATTTAGCATCACCTTTTTGGGCGTTTCTGCTGCCTCAATTAATCCGTTTTCTACTACATCTACCTGTTTAGTAGAAATAGGTAATACCAAAATAATGATCGATGTGGGTATACGAGCGCTGAGACAACTCCATAGAATGCATATTAAACCCGGAGAGATTGATGCTGTGTTGATTACTCACTGGCATTTTGACCATTATGCCGGATTACCGGCTCTTTTAAAATCCAGAAAGAGGAAATCATTACTATCTATATATGGACCCAAACCATCTTTCGCCGCTCGAATATATCTTATTGGGTTGCTCCACTCTGCATCTACCTGTTTTGAAGCAGTTACAGGAAATTTTTCCAAAGATTGCGGGGGTATTCATGTGGAAACAATCCCAACCATTCATGACATTGTTTCTTTCGGATGGGTGCTTACTGAGAGATTTCCTGGGGAGAAGCGAGGAAAAAGACGAATTGTAATTAGTGGGGACACGCGACCGGGACAACCGATTATCGATGCCGCTAAAGAAGCAGACTTACTTGTTCACGAAGCTACGTATCCCCACAAACATGCCAATAAAGCATATACACGTCAACATAGCACCGTCACAGAGGCAGCAAATTTAGCCATCAAAGCACGAGTAGGAGCATTAGCTCTAATCCATATTGCTCACCAGAATTCCAAGGTGAGCGCGTTGAAAGAAGCTGAGAAGATATTCCCGTCAGTTATGGTCCCTTCTCCCCTCGATAGAATATATATCGAGGCTCTTCCTGATGATGCTAAAAAGGAAAATGGGGGATGGAGGGACGTGAGGATGACGGAATACCCGGTTATCGCAAAGCCATAAGGTTATAAATCTGTAATGAACTGCCGAGCTATGACTTTGTAGGTTTTGGAATTTGGGGATGGCCAAAATAGGAAAGAGGGTTAACTGGTTCAGTATAAAGGCGAATACCTTTTTCTGATAAATTCGACCTGGCCGCTACCATCGATGTCACGAAAGACCTGTTTTGGCGTCAAAGTAGAATTCGGATTTCACTCTAAAAATGCTATGAATTCTAACTCTGATTTTAGCAACAGACAACATCGTTTCATAGTGTCTGGTTTTTAGTTTTTATCCGAGGCACATTATTTCCATTACACCTCCACTTCTCCGAACCAACTGAGGCACTGAAATCGATTCGTGCGAAGTTATGAGGCCGCAACTGGAGGTTCTTTCTTCTGGTGGGTATGACGCCAAATAACAATTGTGATTGAAATCACCGCCGCAATCGAAGTTATCCACCGGGCCGTGGGGAAACCATAGATGGTCCAGACACTGGGTAATCCTGTACTGGTCGGCGCATTTAATTTAAGACCTTCCAAGTAAAAACGCCCGATGCTGTAGTAAATTACATAGAAGAAAAACACATCGCCTTTTAATAGCCGTTCCTGCCATTTCCGTGCCGTAAAAAGCAACACCAAACATCCTAGTACATCCCACATAAACTCATAAAAGAACAACGGTTGAAAATGGGTAAAGTTTTCGTATCCAGGTAACCTATTTTCAGGGGAAATGTAGATTCCCCATGGCAGATTGGTGGGATAGCCATACAGTTCCTGATTGAAGAAATTACCCCAACGGCCAATTGCCTGTGCCAGGATGAGCCCCGGTGCAATAATATCCAACCAATGGAGTGTACTCAGCTTTTGCCATTTGGTATAAATAATAATGCCAATCACGACGCCAATGATCGCGCCAAAGATACCCAATCCGGCACCGCCGATTATTTGTGAGGGATACTGGCTGTAATATGACCACTGGTCGATAACATGATAGAGACGAGCCCCGATAATACCTAACGGCACAACAATGAGCACAATGTAAAAGACATGATTGGTAGCATCTTTCCATCGTCTAGTCTCGAAATAGGCAACTGTCATGCCAGCAAGGAGGCCAATGGCAACCATTATTTCGTATAGATTTATCGGCAAGAGCCCAAAATGAAAAACCATGATATGCTAAATCCTAAACTCCCAATTTAAGATTAGGCTCCATGATAAACAGATTATCTTTCTCGCTATGTCAGAAAAAACCAGCTCTTTAATGATAGCTGTGTTCCTGATTTTCTTCAATGTGCTTTCCTAATCCTAACCGTTATCGATTGGAATAAGACCGCGGCTTTGTTTAAAGGGAAACCTATGCCTGTGCGCGCAATGGCCTTAGTGCGCTCCACATCATAGCGAGTCAATCGCAATCAACGGCCATTGATTGCCTGAAAACCGGTCCAAAATTTAGATCAGACACTCAAACATAGCTAAACTTTCACCGGAAGCCCGGGAAAAACTACTTACCTTTCAACTAACCGACACAGTATCAAAATTGAAAATTAAAAATAGCTCAGAGAATAAATTGAATATATCCTAATTGTACGATCCGGATAAAGACGGAATTTTAAGGCTGAAACTCAATACTCCAAAAAATATACCGTGATTGGTTTTATGCCCACTTTTGACATTCACTCTCAGACTTTTCTTATGAGTTAGATAACACGAACTCATTAGGCCATAAGACCGATACCACCAGTTCTATCCTTCTTTAAGCTTATAGTGTTAGACTTAATCAAGTACAAATCTGTTAAGGGTAATATCAGAATAAAAGGAACTTTCTTATGAAAAAAAATTATAAACATTTTTTTGCTTATGGTTTAGCTTTAGTTTTCGCGTTTACGCTAGTCACAGTCACGACTGGATGCTCTTCGGAGTCTGCATCTAAATCCACAACAAAACTCACACTATCTTCAATTGCAATAACACCGGCGAATGCGGAACCTGTAGTAATAAGTATGACACAGCAGTTTACAGCTATCGGGACATATTCTAACGGTACTACAGCAGACATTACCTCTAAAGTAACTTGGAGCTCGAGTAACGAAAATACGTTTACTATTGCTCCTAATGGCTTAGCCACTGGCCAATATCCAGGAACCGTTAACATTACTGCGTCTTTGTCTGGAGTAACTAGCCCATCGGTGCCCTTGTGATGTAATGGATAAATATAAGTTAAAAATGTCATGAATATTATCAATTAGTGGATTTGCCCAAGGGGGCATAGACAGCGGTCATCCCCCACGCTTCGCTCGGTCTCATCCACCTTCTTTAAAAACCAATTTCAGTATCTTGTAACCATCATATAATAATCTGAACCATCCGAGCAAAGAAGAGGCAGCCCATTATGACCCACAAACGTATCTGATTATTCTTTCCCTTATCTCTCTATAAATAGCCGTCCATTCTGGATTACTACGGCCCACATCGACCAGACACGATGTTTGGATACTGTCTGTTATCCCCAAAATATATTCGCTGGCTTGCGTAGATTCAATAACGATGCTAGAATTTACATAATCAAAATGACTTGGGTTCGGAGAATATGATGATTCGAATGCATCTTTGTCAAATGTTTTATCTCCCTGCCTATTACGACAATGGCTTTGATCTGATAGAAGAGCCAGCTCCAACTACAGAGACAAGTGTGACACTGGGTCACTTACGCCAAATTGACGCTGTTACCGAAAATCTCATTGATTTCAAAGCGGCATATTTAGAACATATTACTAATAAATTAAATTATATCGTTCAATGGTGTATTAGCAGAAAAACGGAGGTAATTGTCTTTCCAGAATACTCGATACCCGTTGAAACCTTGCACACATTGCATAAAATTGCAAAAGATAATAGCATTTTGATCGTAGCCGGAACACATCGGATTAGAATTACAGAAAAGACTAAAAGCATCTACCAAAGCATAGGTATAAATATCGATAATACGTTTAATGGTAGCGCCATTGCACCCATAATGCTTCCGGACGGTAAAGTAATTTGTTATCCCAAACAATCAAAATCAAAATGGGAATCAAACCTAAATGTGTCTATCCAACCCGGAGCAGAAACTTATCCTGTTGACTTAAAAGGAGGGAAAATAGCTTTTGCTATAGCTCCTTGTATTGATTCCTTACAAATGACGACTCTTGGTACTTTTTGGTCTAAACAAGGTTTGAAGCCGAATGTACTATTTTGCCCCTCTCTTTCCCCATCTACAGCCCAATTTGAGTCAATCGGCAATACTTTGACATCTAACGAAGCTTTGTTTGCTTTCTGCAATTCAGCTGAATTCGGCGGCACTACTTTCAATATTCCTGATGGATGGAAATCATATTTAGAAGGCAATCGCCTAGAAAGTTCTTTTCTAAGTGCTCAAAGCGAAGCAGTCTTGGAACTTGATGTGGAGTTGGAAGCGTTTCATCTAAAAAAGGGGTCTGTTATTACCAACCCACCTTGTAAGCAACCGAAAGAGTTTTTAATAACTTATGAATTTGACAATCAGTGGCTCGGTAATTATGAACTTTTACGAAAAGATATAATTGAATGGTTAATCAAGGAAAGTCCTTCGGATGCGATCGAGTGGATTGATTCTTCATTAAGTGAGCAAAATATTGTTTATCCTCAAGTAATTGTTTCCAAGCTGAAAACGATTCGTCACAATCAACTCCCTCTTTATTCAGGGGACATAGAGACTATAAAAGATTCATTAGATCTAATTATTATTAAAGATAAAATCGTCCCATCGACGAAACTATTTGCAACAAGAATTGCTAAAGCGCTTAAACTGACCACGAATCTAATATTATCTTGCACAGACCCCGGTTTAGTAAAGTCCCTCTTAGAATATACGCAGACATTGAAAGCAGCTGAAGCTGTTTACGGTCGAGCGTCTTTAAGTTCGACCATGAAAGAGACTAACCCAGCCGAAATCGCGGAAAAAACACTAGATAGATCAAAATATGTTCCATCAGAATCGATTCTAGCTTCATTTCAAAATAGAGGAAATGACCTAAATGATTTAAAAGCTATAATCAATCGAGCTTCTGAGAAAATAATTGTTGTTAGCGGTATGCCGGGTATAGGTAAAACTGAACTTGTCAAAGCTTTCTTCTTAAAGTTGCTGGCTGATTGGTCTCCAGTTTGGATAAATGTTATACCTGGAAGCAGCGTTGCCAGAGTAGTGTCTGACATTGGGAGCAAAATTGGTGTAGCCATGGATACTGATTCTCTAAGCACTGTTAATGACAAAATCTTTCGAAATAGACTTTCCAAGATTTTTGATATACTATTTAGCCTTCAACGTTACGCCATTATAGTGGATGATCTCATGGATCTCAGGGGAAATTCTCGGGACTATCATCACCTTCAAGCTTTAATGGAAGAAGCAACCAAATTCGAAAAATTTAAAGGGAGTCGAATTTTCATTATTAGTAGCGTATCTACTCCGCCCACATGGGTTCAAAGGGCAGGGGTGGCGCGTTTACATTTGCAGGACTTAGAAGAAAAGCATGTCCGCCGTACAATCGAATATCAATTAAGAGCATCCGGTGTTTTAAATGGGGAAGTAACACCAGATATACCGCAAAAAATATTCGAATTTGTATCTGGGAATCCACTAGTGGCTAAAATAGTAGCCGAAGCAAGTAGAGAGAAAGGCTTAGAGGGTCTTCAGATAAGTCTGGATACTGGTGACATAGCAACAAAGGCAATTGATCAAATCTTACCGAATTTAAAGTTATCAAACGAAGAGCACACATTAATACAATTGTTGCCTCTTTTCCGGCTGCCTCTAGATAAACAACTGCTTTCAGGAATTTGCGATATTAAAATGGTCGATAATTTAATCATGAAAGCCATTGTTGATTTTGATGGGTTTTCATATAGGACTCATCCATTGATCAGAACGTATTATTCAAATCGAATTCCTCGGGAAAATATACAAAATCTACATAGAATTGCTGTATCTTATTATGATTCTATAAGCCGAAAAGACCGGATATTCAATTATGATGATAACCAAGTGTTACTTGAAACCATTCACCATTTAGCGTTAGCTGGGAATATAAAAAGGATCTCTGAGATTAAAGCGAATAGCTATGAAGAGCTTTTTTCTTCGGCAAAAAAATTATATAACGACCGTGAATACGAAAGATCGTTAGCTCTTTTTATCAGTATTTCAGAACTTCGATCGAATGAACCTGTCGTTTGGGCATCTATAGGACGGTGCTATGGCCGAAAGTCACAGTGGTCTGATTGTGATAGTGCATTCAAAAAAGCAATAGAATGTGCTGAAAAACTAAAGATGGACACTTGGTGGATTCACAGAGATTGGGGTCATATCAGAATCAGATATAACTGGATCGAAGAGGGTCGGCAGCATCTTAACGATGCTAAAAAAGCCGGCGGTAAGAACAATCCGTCGATTTTAGCAGCAGAAGCTTTTATGGTTTGGCGAGACGGTGATATATCCGAAGGAAGTAAATTGTTTGAAAATGTGCTAAAAATCGATCCTAATCATGAATACACGCTGACAATTTATGCAAAACTATTAGAAAATGTTGGGGACGAAGAATCTCTAAGTAGAGCGAAGGAACTGAGAGAACAATATGACGCCACTAGACACCAAATGATCCCACCAAGACCTTATGAAATCGACGATAAGGAAGATGAAGATATTTAACACGTTGTTGCAGACACAATGGTGGGTTTGTGTCTGATGGAATATAAACAGACCGTTGCTTCATTTTCGTGATGGTGTTAGAATTGGCATATTCAAATGACAACAAATTCAGTGCATACATACATCCAGTCTCTGGAAAGAGAACTGTCCGCAGGAGACACCACAGAACATACTCATCGGACTGCACTTAAAATATTATTAGAATCTTTAAATACAGACATTATTGCCACCAACGAACCACAGCACATCACTGCGGTCGGAGCACCGGATTTCCGAATAATCAAAAATAAACTTGCTATAGGCTATGTTGAATGTAAGGACATCGGCAAGAACCTCGATGAGGCACTTGAGACAGATCAGCTAAAGCGTTATTTACACTCTTTCCATAATTTATTATTGACCGATTATCTCGAGTTCCGTTGGTACGTGGGTGGCAAACTCCGCCTGAAGAAAACTCTTGGAACTATCGTAAAAGATAAGATTAAACAGGATAAAGACAGCTTGCAAGAGGTGGCTGATGGTCTGATTTCTTTCCTAAATCATGAGCCAGAACCCATCAGCAGCCCCAAAGAGCTTGCCGGACATATGGCGCGCTTGGCGCACATGATTCGTGAAATTATCATCAAAGCGTTGAAACAAGAATTGGTTACCGGCAGCCTTCATGCCCAATGGCAGGCTTTCCGAGAAAATCTGATCCCTGAGCTTTCGATTGAACAGTTTGCGGACATGTACGCCCAGACAATTGCGTATGGACTTTTTGCTGCCCGTTGTGAAATGGATAACGGCAAAGATTTCACGCGCCAGCAAGCTGCTTACCTTATTCCAAAGACTAATCCGTTCTTACGTAAACTTTTTAATTACATTGCCGGTCCTGAATTGGATGAGAGTATTACCTGGGCGGTAGATGACCTGTCGCAAATACTGGCATTGGCTGATATGGAAGCTGTGCTGAAGGACTTCGGCAAGAGCACAGGTAAAGCCGACCCGGTAGTACATTTCTACGAAACTTTTCTGAAAGAGTACGATCCTAAAACCAGAGAAATGCGCGGCGTTTATTATACACCGCTGCCGGTAGTTTCCTATATTGTGCGCTCTATCGACCATATTCTGAAAACAAGTTTTGAGAAACCGCAGGGTTTGGCCGACCCCAGTGTACTAGTTCTTGACCCCGCCGTTGGTACAGCAACGTTTCTTTATATGGTAATGCAGGAGATTCACGAGTCCGTTATTAAACAGGGGCAAATAGGTACTTGGGACAACTACGTTGCCAAGAAACTCTTGCCCCGTCTCTTTGGTTTTGAACTATTGATGGCTCCTTATGCCATTGCGCATTTAAAATTGGGTCGCCTGCTCAAAGAAACCGGATACCAGTTTCAGACCGACCAGCGTTTGGGGGTTTACTTGACGAACACATTGGAAGAGGCAATTAAGCACGCTGAAACCATGTTCGCACAGTGGATAACCGAAGAAGCTAATGCCGCCGCTGATATTAAAAAGACCAAACCGATCATGATAGTGCTAGGGAATCCGCCGTATTCAGGACACTCCGCCAATAAGGGGAAATGGGCAAGGGAACTTGTTGAAGCATATAAGAAAGACTGTCCAGAACTCAAGAAACCCGCACAAGCAAAATGGCTTCAAAATGACTATGTGAAGTTCCTAGCCTTCGGCCAATGGCGAATCGACCAAACCAAACATGGTATCTTGGGATTCATTACGGATAATTCTTATCTGGATAACGCCACTTTCCGTGGCATGAGGAAATCGTTACTTACCAGTTTCAGTGATATCTATATATTAAACCTCCATGGTAATTCAAATAAGAAAGAAAAGACTCCGGAAGGGGGAAAAGATGAGAATGTCTTTGACATACAACAAGGTGTAGCCATTGGAGTTTACGTGAAGAAAAAAGAGCACGCAGGTTTGTCGACTGTACACTACGCTGATTTATGGGGAACACGAGACGCTAAGTATCACACCCTTTCTGAATCTGATTTAAGTGCAATGATTTGGGCTGACCATGTACCTGATGAACCCCAATATTTCTTTATCCCGATGCATTCTCCATTGGCTGGAGAATATAATGTCTACTGGCGATTGGCAGATATTATGAACCAGAACGGCGATCCTGCGCCGGGCATTGTCACCACGCAAGACGAGTTTGCAATTTCCTTTAGTGAAAAAATATCTGAAGAAAAAGTTCAAAGTTTCTTGGCTACTAAATCCGAGGATGAAGCGCGTAATTTATTCAAGCTATGTAGTCAATCGCAATGGAATTATGAGAAAGCGAAGAACGAACTGAGCAAGGGAAATTGGATTGGAAATATCAAGAGAATACTCTACAGACCGTTTGATGTCAGATGGACAATTTATGATTCAAATGTGGCAGTACATCGCCGTGATCGAGTTATGCGTCATATGGCTCTAAATAATATATCTTTTGTATGTCCTCGTAAAGTTGAAACAAGCGGAGCCTGGCAACATATTTTATGTGCTAATAACATCGTGGACCACGTTGCCGTATCGTTAAAGACAGTTGACAGTGTGTTCCCTCTATATCTATATCCTTCAGAGGGTGAAATGCAATTAGACGGCTGTACTCGCCGTCCTAACCTGAATCCTGAATTTATTAAAGCATTTTCAGCAAAATTGGGACTGAAATTCATTGAAGACGGCACGGGTGCCTTACTAGAGACCTTTGGCCCGGAAGATATTTTTAATTATGCTTATGCGGTTTTCCATGCACCGGAATACCGTTCCCGTTACGCGGAATTTCTGAAAATAGATTTCCCCCGTTTGCCACTGACCGCAAGTAAAGAGCTTTTTAAATCGCTCGCAGAAAAAGGCGCGGTTCTGGTGTCTTTGCACCTCATGGAATCGCCGTTATTAAACAGTCTCATCACCAGATATGAAATCAAAGGGGAGCATCTTGTAGAAAAAGTTAGTTACGATGAAATAACTTATCATGTCTCCATCAACAAAACCCAGTATTTTGACAGCGTACCGCCAGAAGTCTGGAATTTCCACATCGGCGGCTATCAGGTCTGCGAAAAATGGCTCAAAGACCGTAAAGGTAGAAAACTTACCATTAATGATATTGCGCATTACCAGGAAATAGTCGTGGCGCTAAAAGAGACTGTTAGCCTCATGCGTGAGATTGATAAAGTTATCGAAGACCACGGCGGCTGGCCGGAGGCTTTTGTCTAATATATTTAGGAGATGACGATGAAACCTGGAGATGTTTATCCTTATTCAGGGAAAAAGGCAATAGTGGCTGCTTTTGGCGTTTGGGCAGCGCGCGGAAAAGACGGCTGGATACACATTCATATGACCGGAGACAACACAAATTTTAAACATATCACAGTTGTAAATAATCCCGACTCAAGAACACGATATAATCGAGTTTTATTCAGAGACTTGAGGAAATTGCTCATTTCGCAAAGTAAATGGCCTTTTAATACTGAGGGCTCAGAAACTGATGTTAAATAAGACCATTAAAAGCTTTCAAATGGAGGGATTATAAAGTGCCTGATATTAAGGATTTAATCGGTCATTTAGCGGCCATTCACATCACTGATCGTGATAGAAGTCGGGCGTTTACCGTAGCTGGTCATCTTATAACATTTGTGTTGAAAGACCGTTGGCATCAGTTATCCGACGGCCAAAGACAAAAATTGATCCAAGCTTCTGCAAGTCGTCTTTGGAATAATTATTTCGATAAAAGAAAGAAGTATGGTTTATCTCCCAGAGACGCGGCTGAAGAAGCTATTGGTGAGGAGATGGCAATTTTGGAACAATTGTTCAACCCTCCGAAAGATGACAAAGGATTTTTAGGCGGTATACCCGACTTTTAAGCATGGTGGTATAACCCAACCGACATAATCAGGTCATAGTGTCAGTCGTTTAGAAAACGTGTCAAGGGACGCATGGCTTCCGTATTTCTATGCAGATAGTCCAATGCGATAATTATCTTATCCAGTGGTAGTTGGATGGCCAAGTAAATAAGCAGAGCAACGATTATGATGCCCAGGCAACCTAACCCATATCCTGACTGACTGCAGCTGCAACCTCGTATTAAGAAACGGCCAGTGGATCGGGGATCAAAAGGCCCGACATCACGCGCAGCCTGTTCATTACTCAAGTTACACTCTGATTAGAGCACCCGATACTCAATGCCAATTATAAGTTATTTAAAATCAGTTATTTGCTGGCACCGATACGGTACATGCTGGCCCCACAGGTTAGACACACACCCTTGGTTGCCAATTTGCCGTTTTTCATGGTGATAACCTTACCATCTTTAATTTCTCGCTGAGCGCGACACCTTACACAATAACCTTGCATCTTTTTTCTCCCATTTTTCGGCTGTTTATCTTGTATGTAAAACACGGTGAATATTTAATGTCACCGGCGGTATCAGTAGCAACAAGAAAATCTTCTATTTTCATTCTAGTTCGCTTTTGGTCTGTGTCAAGAGTATTTATAGACATTTTGGAAAATCTCAGCCTCGTTTCAATTCGATGTTAATTACAGAAGACTTTGATTTCATACATAATAATCGGAGATTCAGTTAAGGAGCAGGACATGGGTATCGGAGTTATTCCTTTAATTTCAGCCATTGTCTCATTTATATTCGGCATAACCGTTCTTGACCAGTATTTCGCCCGCCGACAGCCGTTTCAACTACTGTGGACTATCGGACTTTTCATGTATGGTATTAGCGCGTTCACGGAATTTTACACTGAAACCTATGATCTGCACCTTGTTATGTTCCGACTTTGGTATTTCTTTGGCGCAATTTGTGTGGCCGCTTTTCTTGGTCAGGGGACAATCTATCTTCTGGCGAAACGCCGTATCGCTCATATTTTGATGGCAATCTTGGGGATATTTTCCATTTATACAGCCATCAGATTGTTCAGCGCCAATATCGCTTTAGGCACGGCCACAAGCTTGACAGACAAATTAATCACAGTCCCTACCGATATCGGTGTTCTAACCGGTTTGTTGAATGTCTATGGCACGGTTGCACTTGTTGGCGGGGCTCTTTACAGTGCATGGATTTTCTGGAGGAAGCGAATCTTGCCGTATCGCGTGGTATCGAACGTGCTTATCGCGTTAGGGGCATTGTTGCCGGCTATTGGGGGTTCGTTGTTGAGATTAGGTACCTCTCCTGGAGTATCATTCTATTGCCTTGAGTTGGCTGGCGTAATCATCATCTTTATCGGTTTCCTCCGTACAAAGGAAGTATTCGGTTTCTTCCGTTTCCCGCTCATTCACGGTTTTACCCGGCTTAAAGATACCCCCACTAAGACAAAGAGTGGTGGTGTTTAAGATAAAATACTCGCCAGACTTATTTTTGATCACTCCATCTAAATCCACACTCATGGCAGCTAACCTGTAACGATGCGGTACTTTCTATGGCTACCACAATTAGGACACCTGCCCAATATCCGTCTTAATTTATCTTTAAACACTATAGACTCCATTAACAAGATACACGGAAATAAACAACATGCCCCAACTCCTAGCCTAAGCATTAAAGGGTATATTAAATCAACGTTTCAAAGGCACAAATTCAAAGTTGACGACGAAATAGGTAAAGTCATCGCCAGGGCTAAATCTTCGAAGTTTTAATAGTTAGGAACAAAAGGTTATATAAGTTATTTACTGGCACCGATACGGAACATCTTTGTTCCGCAAGTACCACATACACCTTGGGTTGCCGGTTTACCGTTTTTCATAGTGATGGCCTTGGCATTTTTGATTTCTTTCTTCGAACGACATTTTACACAATATGCTTCCATTTAACTTCCCCTTTTGAAAGTCATTATTAATTCAAATAAATCCGTATGTAATTTGTTTAATAGTTCTATTTTTATTTTACTTCGGGTTTATCCCATGTCAATAGGGATTCAACATTTGGGGGTCCCCTCATCTACCGTATTTAAGTTTAGCAAAAAGAAGAGAGGCTATTATGACGATACCGATTGAGTTCCAAAGAATAATCGGCACGAGTGAAAGTATAATTCCATAACACAACCAAATCACCGTTCCGATTAATAACATTAGAGTGAAAGGCAGGCTTATTTCCTTCGCACTTTTAAGTCGAAAAATACGTATAACCTGCGGGACATAACAAAATGTAGTAAATATCCCACCTATGTAACCGAGATATTCTGGCAATGACAAGATCCTCCTATAAAGTACTACCAATTTTTAATATAACACATCCTATTTATCGGCCCACCTCATTCTTTCCTCTTGACTTCCAATCAAAACAGAGTGATGTATGTAGTAACACTATAAAAGGAGATGCTACCATGAAAACCAACGAAAAAGAATTAATTATCCCTGATTACGACCCAATCAATCCCCAACCTTACCCGGGATACGTCAAACCGGGTACTTACGGCAAGGCCCAGGTCAACAAGCCTCTTAAAAAGCATAAGAACAATCCTGCAGCCCTCCAATTCCTTCGGGACATGAAGGAGAAATAACATGACAACAACAATCGTTAACTTTGCCGACACCGCTACCGGCTGGCAACGGGCTTTCTACGCTTTCCTGGCTGAGAAAGAACAACGCTCCGGTTCTAGGCGGACTGTAGAGGGTTATTCGCGGATGCTGCAGGACTTCTTCGGACGTTCGGGTAAGCAACCGGATAATGTAACCTCTCAAGATATCTTTGTTTATGCACATAGCCCTGGACTTTCCGGTAAACACCCATCTGCCATCACTATCGCCGCTCGTATCGCCTGTATCAGTTCCTTCTTTCGGTTTCTCATTCGCATGGATATCGTCCAGTCCAACCCCTGTGATAAGCTGCAGCGACCACAGACCTCGCCCTCAACTCCGAGAGGTCTTTCCGGTGACCAGGTACATCAGCTTCTGGACGTGGTTCCCGATAATCCAGTTGGCTTGAGGGACCGAGCAATCATCCTAACTTTGGTACTTACCGGACGACGTAGAGCAGAGGTGCTGGGAATGAAAGCGGTTAACCTAATTCTAGATGGAGACAGAGCTTTCTATACCTATCGCGGTAAAGGTGGAAAACAAGGGCACCGAGAGTTACCCAAACCGGCGCTGAACGCCATAAGAGCCTCGCTAGCGGCCTTCGGTAAGGAACTAGCCACATTGCCACCGGACGAGTCTTTATGGCCGTCACACTCGCACCAGGGCAAAGGAATCACCAGCGGAACATTTTACGGAAACCTTCAGCGATACTTTAAAAAAGCAGGGATTGCACCTTCTGGAGTGCACATCTTCCGGCACACAGCCGCTAAGCTTCGTCGGGATGCCGGAGAATCAGTAGAAGATGTAAGCCGGTTTTTGGACCACAGCAGTCTTGCGGTTACCACCGTATATCTGCGTAGGTTGGAGGGAGAACAAGACAGGAGTTGGGCAAAGGTGGCTAAGGCGATTGGGGTATAAAACATCCTTAGTATTTATAACCTGTTTTTGATTGCTGTTAAGATTGGCTGCCCTATTTAACTATTGACATACGAACATATGTTCTATATTATAAAATGTTAGTAGGTAAGGAGGTCTTAGGCATGAACAAAGATGCGAGAGATATTCAATTATTGGAAGCCTTGAATGATACGGGCAAGTTCAACGAAATGGTTGATACTATTCTAGGCGAGGGAAAGTTTACAGCAGCCGGAGTGCCTCAGATGTTGAAAATGCACTTGCCAAAGCACATGATAAACTTGTTGACTGGCTCGGCAGTGATTCACCCTATAAAGTCGATCATCCCAGACAATATGCCGAAAGGATAGTAATTAATGCCATTAAAGATTATTGCCGGACAAGCAAACGAATCCCTTTGTGTGAGGCCGATAGCAAAATAATAGCCACCCAAATCGAAGGAGTGTCTTGGGACGAAGAGAGTGAAAATGCTCCGCACACCTTTCAGGACTGGCACACTGAGCCTGCCTTGGGAGATAAAGTGATTTCACAACCAGAATATCCTGAGCATCCATGGTTAAGACGGATAAATTCTTTGTGGAAATTTGATGGATGGCTCGTTCAAGGTACTGCAAAGGGGACAGTCTGGGCGGCGGCGCGTCAGGAAAACAAGAGGACTTCTCAAAAGGCGGTTTTAGCTTTATTAAAAAAAGAGCAGGACGCAAGATTGCAGGAATATAAACTGGTAACTTCGCTGATTGATGGCGTACCAGGACTTGGTGAAAAGGGAGTAATACGTCAATATTTATATGGTTTGTCAGTAGGAAAAATCGCTGCCCGATTGGATGTTACAAATTCTTACGTATCAAAAACGGTCAATAAGTGGATAAAAGCTTGGGGATGGGATAAACTTCGGGTAGAAAAAGTAAAGATAATTTTACTCACATATTCTCTTGCCGAGATTTATTCTTCCTACGAGCCCAAAACGACAAATGGATACTCAATTAACCGCAATATTGACTCTAAGAGCTTATATGACGCAATCAAGAGCAATCCTAAAACCGAGGCTTATTTCTCCGATTTGAAAGAGTCAGATGGTATGGGCCTCGCGGAAACATGCAATCGATGTTGGGTATATTGGTATTCCAAGATATTAGTCCCCAAAAAAGAATCGTTCACGGATCGTCAAGATTATCTTGATAATTTGGATTTTGAATAAGCTGGTTAACTTTGAAATTCGTTTTTCGTCTATATAAGTAGAGGGAGAAAAAGCTTTGAGGCGCTGGACAAAACCAGCACTTTTTTTATTCCCTCAAGATAGGAGGCAACAATGGCAATATTATTGAACAAAGTGATGAGTGGCAAAAGATGTTGGGCTTGTGGACGCGAAGTAGTTGAGAATGACGTGTGCCTCGTGACCATGGGTGCTAAAGATATAATCTACATGCACTCTAAGTGTGCTCAAAGTGTAAGCCAGGAATTACTCAAGGACATTTCGCAATTGGTTGATTTGGGATATGGGGAAATATGAAACGTCTCAAGAATAGATGGCCGGCAAAAGTCTGACAATGGAAATTACCGAATCTTCCAAGACAAAGGTAGCACAAGCAATCAGAGGATAACGTTTTTCGACACGTTGCCACGAAATATGGAGGCAAGTTTAGGCAGATGGCTCGGTTTTGTGATTATTGAAAGGCTTTTCTTTCGCCCTTGCAACAGCCTTACGTAGGGCATGGGGCGAAGAATACGAAAAGTCAGGGAAGACTTCCGTCCATATTTCCCACCGCTCTTGCCAAGTCTTGCCTTTCAATTCCTTAACCGAGTCCATCTGCAGAAGTGCTTGATGATGCATTATTCGCTTGATTTGAACAAGTTTTTTTCTAAGTGCCCTGTCCTCAGCAGCAGTGTTTGGGCCAGGTGAGAACCGTCCTTCCACCAATCGTCCCGACCCATCTGGAAGTCGTTCCCAACGGTAATTGACGGATGGACGATCCACGATATCTATCGGAGATAATGGTAGTCCCCAAAGTAGATGGCCAATCAGTCGATCAAAGGCACTGGGCTCGAAAATTATCTCCCGGTCACCAACTTTCAACACCCCTTCTGGATTTAACAATTTACGCACGCCAATAAGTAAATTGATAGATCCTTTAACGAAAGATGCATAAATTTTATCCGCATCATCGGGGTCAATCTTCAATATTCTGCAGAGCAACCTACCTTCACGAACCGCATCAGTCCAAACTTCAACTACCGACTTTGTCACCGTGCCCATGGTAACTGATTTAGGTGTCCCTGCTGCCATCTCGAGAAGGGCAACATGTAAAGCCCGCGCTTCTTCTTTACTTATCCCTTCGATCGGAAGTCCAATCTTGCAACGAGCGGCTATCAGACTCGTTTGCCATTGATCACTTTCAAGTTTTTTCCTAACCCTCTCGATATATCGATCCTGCCGTTTGAGCTGCAATTCGTTTATCAAATCAAGTAGATCATAGTTGTCTATCGGCACATGCAGTCCAGATCTAGCCATCGCTCGCCTAACTACACTTTCTGCTGCGTTAAACTGACGCCTGTTTAGCTCTCGAAGCACTTCAGCAATTGTCTCGTAGCGGTTTGGCATTATAATCTCTTCAACATTATTGCTCAATTAATTTTTCACCTCAAAGTATCACACAGTTACCAACTCCTTATCAAGCTCTTTTGTTCGGCCATAGTAAGGAGTCCACTCTTTACCCGGAAGAATAATAAACTTAACCGTCGATCAAGGATGCTAGACGTAATGGCCGGATTGTGGAAGGTAAGGTTACACCATTGAATACTCGATTCAAAACGGCTTCGCAACTACAATCGTCCTCCTTTTCACACGGACAAAATCGCCCGATTTGGTCTATTCTGTCCAGTGTAAAATTCTTTATGAAGTGGTTGATCACACTTCATAACTGGAGGTTCGCAATTGGCCCAGTATCAAAAATCGTAACTTTAAGAATGTTTTCTGAAATGGAACAGGCTAAACAATAAATTGGAACTATTAAGAAATTCCGTTGCCATGGTCGGTATCTGATAGGTGCTGATCAATTAATTAACAAGGAATTATGATGTCAAAAAATCCGCTAAGTAAGAAACAACGAAAGAAGGAATGGAGGCGGCGGAACCGGTTAGAGGCAAAACTTAAAAACGGGCCACCTTTACCTATTAAAAATGGTTATGGAGTTATGGATTTGACAGCATATAATGCCTCACGACTTTTAAGAAAAGAACCGGATAAGACGATATTCGGCAGAGCAATGCTAAGAGAGGGCTAAATTAATGACAACAAGGACAATAACCAGACCTCGGAACATTAATGATGTTCTTGAAAGACTTCATAATGTGAAGCCGGCGGGAACCGACCAATGGCAAGCGGATTGCCCTTGTGAGGGCCATGCGACTCCGGCAAATCATCTTCACATCGTAAATACACCGGGTAAAGCTCTGATAAAATGCCACCCCGGCCCGCATTCTTATGCCGATATTTGCCGTGCTATAGGATTTGAAACTCTCACTTATTCAAGCAACGCTGCTGTTCAGCCCGGGCGGCGAATTCTGCGCATTCATGATTATAAAGACGTGGATGGCATTATTCTATATCAAGTGGTGCGGTACGAACCCAAAGAGTTCAAATATCGGCGTCCCGATGGGAAGGGTGGCTGGATTTGGAATTTACATGGTATTGGTCCTATATTGTATCACCTGGACGAGATTGTTATATCCAAGTTATATGGGGAGACAGTCTATGTTTGTGAAGGAGAGCGCGATGCTGATAATGCTTTTATTTACTTCGGTTCAACTGGGACATGTAATCCGTTCGGAGCAGGAAAATGGAAAGAGTCTTATAACGAAGTCCTAATCGGCTGTAACGTGACTATCATCCCTGATAATGACCTGCCGGGCAAACAGCACGCTTTACTGGTGTTCACGAATCTGAAAAACCGAGCCAAGTCTATCACTATATTCCAGGTGCCTCCACAATATAAGGATTTTACCGAATATCTTGATGGGGAGGGCTTACTCGATGTCTAACCCAGACGAAATGAGTGTTTCTACTGCGTCAACAGAGGATGTTGCAAAGATGTTGGGTATTGAAAAAGAAAACCCCGGACAAGACTCTATTCAAGATAATATTAATATCCCTATATTTAATAGGCATCATAATGCACAAAACAATCGTAAAACCTTTCAAAACCGTGACAAAACCGTGACAGATTCCTTTCAAAATGCTGACAACAGAAAGCGCTCAAATTACTCTGTTAGCTTCGACAATGTTCTTAGAGATGCCGGAAAGATGTCACGGCGTGACATTGCCCTTTCAATTGGGCTTCAACATACCAGTGATACTTTCAGGCAAATTGTAAAGAGACGATTAGACGATGGCCTAATCAGACCGTGGCACGGAAGACACGACATATTAGAGTGGGTAAACAGAGACTATAAAGTTTTAACACTGACGGATTACAGAAAACAATCAAACCTTTCAATTACCCTGCCTCTTAACCTTAACAAATATGTGAATGTCCCGGCTGGGAGCGTAATCGGAGTAGCTGGGTATACATCAGCAGGGAAGACATCGTTTTTACTTGAGATTTGTGAGCTCAATGTGAGCAGTCAAGATTTGCCTGTCTATTACTGGTTTAACGAAATGTCAGAGGATCGGATGTTATTGAGGTTAGAAGATTATCCCCTACTGGTTAAGGAATTAGGCAACCGATTCAAGGCCGTAAAACAGACAGACTTCGAATTTTACGATGTTATAGAACCAGACGCTATAAACGTCATTGATTATCTTGATTTGGACGGTGAGGGTGAAAACCAACAGGTTTATATGATTGGCGCGGTGATTAAGAAACTCCAACGGAAACTAGGCAAAGGCATAGTCATATTCGCTTTGCAGAAACAAAAGGAAAAAGATATGGGCTATGGCGGCGTGTACAGCGCCAAACTATCTAATCTGTACCTATCCTTAGACACAGTTAGCCATGGTGATATTAGCATGCTCGGCAAATGCAAGATAGTCAAAGCCAAAGACTGGGGGGATGTTAATCCGGTCGGTTTATATTGCAACTATTACACGGGCGGTAAGCACGGCAAGATAATGTCCGACAATTTGTGGAGACGTGATAAGTCCAACGAGTAAACATAATGAAGATTGACAATAGTATGAAAAAAACGTGGCATAACCAAAGAGAAGTCATAGTCCGCCAAACCCCGGCAGAGCCAGAGGACGGTAAACGTCTGGAGCGGTTGGTAACTCTGCTGGCCACCGGAATGGAAAGACTTATATCTTCCAATAATCAGAAAACACCCGAATCACTTGACTTCGGCCTGAATGTATTGCCTAATACGTGTAACGGTAAAGAAACTACGAAAGATGGAGAATGCGTGACCACTCTGAAAGAGATTGAACCCAAGGCCAAAGAAGCGGTCATTAAACGCGCTGCCTTGGTAACCCGTGTCAGTACGGACCGTCAGGCCCGGAATCAAGAAGGCTCTTTGATAAACCAGATTCAGCGCCTGCATCAGCATATCGAGTATAAGACTAATGCCTGCGGAGAAAATTGGGTAGAAGCCGGTGTTTATGAACTGAAGGGCATATCCGGTAAAAACTCAATGCGAAGTAAAGAGTTCGAGCGTCTCTTTGCCGATATCCGTGCTGGCCGGGTGAATACAGTCCTTTGTACTGCCTTGGACCGCATCTGCCGCTCGGTTAAGGACTTTCTGTGGTTCTTCGAGTTTCTCCATGAGCATAATGCTGAATTCGTCTGTCTTAAGCAGAATTACGATACGACCTCCTCCCAAGGAAGGCTCTTTGTTACGATGATGATGGCACTCGCTGAGTTTGAACGAGAACAAACCTCGGAGCGAACCAGGGATGCCGTAGCAGCACGGTCGGAACGGGGTCTATGGAATGGCGGTAGACTCTTGGGTTATGATGCCGACCCCAACAAGAAAAGCACCTTAATCCCTAACCTTGAAGAGGTAGCCATTGTTAATTTTGCCTTTGATAAGTATCTGGAATGCGGGTCCATAACGGAAACCAACGACGCCATGAATAGTCGGGGTTACCGCACTAAGAGTTACAAATCTCGCAGAGATGTCTTTCACCAGGGAGAAAGGTTTTATAATTCGACAGTACAATATCTGCTGAAGAATCCGGCTTACGCCGGAAAGAAAGAGATAAACAAGAAGAATATCAATAAGAAAAGCAGTGCAGGTAAAGAATACCGGCTAGTGGATGCAGTGTGGCCAGCGATAGTGAGTCTTGAAAAGTTTGAGAATGTACAAGAGCCTCATGGCTAAAAACGGACAAACGAACCGTAATGCTGCCGAGCCAGTCCATCATGCCTATGTTTTAAGCCATGGCATCCTTCATTGCGGAAGGTGTGGAACTATCATGGACGGTCGCTGCGGAACCGGAAGATTAGGAATAAGGTACTTTTACTACGCCTGCCGGAACAAAGAATGTGGCATAAGAATATCCGCCGATGAAATAGAAGCTGCTGTATTAGACCGGATTAAATATTTGGCGAGTGACGGCACTATTCTGGAAAAGTTAACCCAAGAAACCAACAATCGACTTCTTAAGCAAAAACCAGAATTAGAAAAACAAAAACAGGGACTACAAAAGAGCCTTGAAGACGTTATGGGACAGGCAAATAACCTGCTGGAGCACTGGTCCGGTATGGAAGCACAAGCAGGGAGTGGTTTTGTAAAAGAAAAACTAAACAGTCTTGCCAAGCGTAGGGCGGAACTAGAAAAAGGGATAAAAGAAACTGAGGACGCATTACAACAGGTCAACGAACAATCCGTTAATGCAGAGACTGTAAAAAGTGCCTTGACTAATATCAGCGAGATTTATTCGCAACTGAAACCGTTTGAAAGGAGGGAATTAATTGGATTGATTTTGAAGAGCGCGGAAGTAAACGAGAAAGAAATTATTTTAGAGATTTATGCTCTGGGGGAGCAAATTCTCAGTCCAGAAAGTGTTAAGCAGAGTGAAAAGGTTCGTCTGCCACCAATCTGGCTCCCCGACTAGGATTCGAACCTAGAACCTAGCGGTTAACAGCCGCGCGCTCTACCATTGAGCTATCGGGGAACGTAACAATGGTGTTAGCAACTGACCCAACAATTTTTCATTATAGCAAATATCGACGAACGAGGCAAAGGGTAACGAGCCCTTTTTAAATCCATTTTGACCCTGGTGGGCTTGACTTTTAGGCGTATAAGTGATAGTTTTAAATATAGGGACCAGACTAAACCCGAATACACAGCGGAGGTGCTCTATGAGGTTACACGCAGTGTTAGGGGTAAGGCAGGTTGATAGTCGACGCCCTGCATAAGATGCGGGGACAATGGAAAACGAATGTCCGGCTCTTGAAATAAATTCGGGCTTAAAAATGCCCCTGTGGTCGTGATGACCGCGAGTGAGTTGGATTCGTAAGACTGAAATTCGGGTGGAGAGCTCTAAGGTGCTCTCCACCATTTTTTTATAAAATATTAAGGTCTACCAACTGCAATCTTGATTACATTATCTGCAAACGGTACAATTATCAGGAAGGCATCAAATAATGTATAGAAATCCTCGCTCCGTTAATATGACCCCCGTCTGGGTATTAATCGCTGTCAATGTTCTGATATTCATCGCGACTTCGATCCGGCCTGGCGCGTTGGATGTGCTCAGTGTATCCCGTTCCACCATTTCCAACCAACCCTGGACAATTGTTTCTGCTATGTTTGCCCACGCCAATTGGAGCCATATTCTGTTCAATATGCTGGCACTTTATTTTTACGGAATGTACGCGTTGGCGCTGGTTGGAGAAGCCAGATTTTTCATCGTATATTTCATCGGCGGTTTAGTTGGAAACGCGCTCTTCCTGCTGATAGCGAATCCCCTTGCCAGCGCTGTCGGCGCTTCCGGAGCCATCTTCGCGCTCGGCGGTTTATTGGTAGTGCTGGCCCCTCGTTTAAAAGTGATGATATTCCCCGTGCCGGTTCCAATGGACTTGTGGATAGCCATTATTATCCTGGCTTTGTTGTCTTTAGCGCCTGGCGTCGCCTGGGAGGCACATGCCGGCGGTATAATTACAGGAATAGCAGCCGGCTACATTTTCAAACAACAAGCCCGCCGCCGTTATTAAGACACGATTATCTTTTATTCCTTGCTCAAACTCACTACTCACAACCGAGGGTTGAATGCTGAAAGCCAACTGCTAATCACATTCATTTGACATAGGATTTATGACCGCCTATAATAGCAACAATATGCCGTAATAAATCGAGTATTCGATATCGATAACCATAACCATAATTGACCTGCCCTATACCTTCATAGTAATATATTGATTAACCTTAATCAGGAGGAGCTAGAATGGCCAACAAAACGTTAATTCCCCCGGGGCTCACTTACATTGCCGACAATGTAAAATCTAAAGATAATATCCTGGGGGCTTCCAAAGAATCTGGCGCCAAATGGGCAAAAGATTTAAACCTGCCTAAAGAGGGCGAGACCATTTTCTTTGCCGGCTGCGGTTATCAGTTCAGCGGCGATCTCGAATCGATGATGGGACTGATTAAAAAGATGGATGGCAGTGCAATAGGCAGTGACTTTGCGATGGGCGCGGCTAACCTGGGCAAGAAGTTTGGCATCGATGCCGGCGGAATATTCCGTAAGTTGGCCTCTAAAGGCAACGAAACCGAAGCCCAACCTTTACGGGATGCAGTAAAGGTATTAAGCAAAATCGGTATTAAATTCGGCTATCTGGCCGAGGAAGAACCCTGCTGCGGCGGTATTATCTACTATGCCGGAATGCAAAAAGACTTTGCGGAACATGCTAAAAACGTTCACGCCCGGCTTAAAGCCAAAGGGGTCAATCATGTTATCGGTCTTGTGCCGTCATGTACCTATACCTTGCGCAACCTGATGGCCACCAGCACCGGCACAAATGATATCGAAGTGAAGCATTTCACCGAGGTCGTGGCGCAGAATCTGTCCAAACTCGACCTGAAATTCCCTAAAGCGGTTAAAGTGACATACCACGATCCGTGTCAATTGGGACGCTACCTTGGGCTAAAGGAAGAACCCCGCCAAATCATTAGAGCAATAAAGGATATTGAATTTGTCGAACCGGCCTGGACTAAGGGCGATTATTCCACCTGTTGCGGTGGCGGCGGCGGATTTGAAGCGGTATTTCCGGAGTTAAGCCAGATGCTGGCTAAGAACCGGACGAAAGAGCTGGTTGATACCAAAGCTCAAATAATCGTCACCAGTTGCCCGGGTTGTATCATGCAACTTAAGACCGGACTGAAAGAACTAAAGGTCGAAGGTGTGGAAGTGCTGGACCTGGCGGAAATTGTAGCTCAATCCCTGAGCTAAAGTTGGAGAGGAGAGAAGATGTCTGTATTTAGTGATTATAAAAAAGAAATAATGGATGCCGCGCACAATGAACGCATTGGTCTTGCCTTATCCCGGGCTATTATCGCATATCGGAATAACACCAACAATGCCTTAAAACAGTTCCCCAATACACCGAAGATAGCTGAGGAAGTCCGTGAAATAAAATCCAAAGCTCTCGATAACATGGAACAACTTGCCAAACAGGCAATCGCCGCCATCGAATCGAATCACGGAAAAGGTTACATTGCTAAAACTAAAGAAGACGCGTTAAAAATAATCGATGGTCTGGTAGGCAAGGGCAAACTGATTGTCAAAGCCAAAAGCATGACATGCGACGAGATTGAAGTCCGGGAACATCTGGAACATGCCGGCAATGAGGTTTTCGAGACTGACCTCGGTGAATTTATCATCCAGAAACTCAATTCCCGGCCGATGCACATTCTTTCGCCAGCCATTCACGTGCCGAAAGAGGATGTCGCTGAACTTTTCTCCAAAATTACGGGAGAGCAACTCCCACCCACTGACATCGAAAAATTGGTCGCGGTCGCCCGTAAGCTGCTGCGTGAGAAGTATATTCAGGCAGATATCGGAATAAGCGGCGCTAATGTAGTTGCAGCAGATACCGGCACGTTATTTATCATCGAAAACGAAGGTAATATCCGTCTGGCGACCGGCCTCCCGCCGGTGCATATCGCTCTCATCGGCGTGGAAAAACTGGTACCGACTCTGGGAGATGCTTTCAAGACCATTGAAGCGACATGGCGCTATGCCAATTATACCGTTCCATCTTACGTCAGCATGATTTCCGGACCGAGCAAGACCGGAGACATTGAGAAGATAACCACTTATGGAGCGCATGGCCCTAAAGAATTTCACGTTATTTTTCTGGATGATGGCAGAACTGAATTAGCAAAAGACCCGATATTACGTCAGGTCATGTTATGCCTGAGATGCGGCGGCTGTCTCTATGAATGCCCCGTTTTTGCCGTCACTGCCGGCCACTTCGGCGATAAGTATTTCGCTTCTAACGGAGCTGCATGGGCGTCGACTATCAGCCATAATCCTGAAAAAGGGGCTGCTCTAGCTTATACGTGTCTTACCTGCGGTCGATGTAAAATGAGATGCCCTATGCAGATTGACGGCCCTGCTATGACCGTTGAGGTGCGCAGAAAGTTAACCGAAGGCAATTAATCGAACTGAACTACAAATCGAAATGATTTAAAGAAAGAGCTGGCGATATTATTTCGCCGGCTCTTCTTTTGTTTGTTTTTGTTCTCGGGTAAACAAATGAGACAACAATCAATAAAACCCCGACAACCAGGGCAATAATACTGACAGTTTGCAGCGGGGAAGTGATATCGTTCAATAAAATGCCCGGTACAGGGTGCCAGGCCTGCGGTATGTCTTTTGTGTTTATAATATGTCTGGCCAGATTTTTCCCAACCAGTACCGCAGCTAAGAAGATTGCTCTGTAGATAAAAAAGACGATACCCAGATTACGGCATACGTTTTTCACATTCCGGTAGATCAGGATAATGCCCATAATCATTACTAATATTAGCCCGATAATGCAAATAAGACCGATGCGGAAAAGTCCGACATAGGTTTGCACTTCTTTCAGGTTATCTTCGATATTACTGCTTGCATTATCGATACTGTTTCGGGCGTCTGTGAGATTACTTTTTACGTTGTTTAAAGCGTTGGTGACATCACCGGAGACATTTAACCCTAAATCGCTTGAACTGAAATTGATGTTAGTAATCGTCGGTTGCACATTAGCCGTAAAATACTGCTCAAAGGCGCTATCGATAGTAGCCTGTGGCAACCCTTGTAAATATGCCGGGAGTTGTGCGACAAAGGCTTCTTTAACTATCGGTTTCAGAGTTGGTAAAACAGGTGAAAGTGAAATACTAATAGTAAAATTTTGCCTGTCGCCTAATAGATAATCGATAATCGGAGCGATTGAATTCGCCAGTCCTGTTTTAAAAGTCGGCTCGATGGCGGTAGCCATCCGGTCAATTTGATCGCTGGTTAGCGTAATCCCCTGCGGGAGTTGGTCTCCAATTTGGTTTGTCAGCAGGTCCCGGGTTAATTTTACGACAACATCTTTGGTTGTCGGTGTTGCGTCAAGACTATTAACGACCTCGCCTACAAAACTGTCGCTCAGAAGTGTCTTTCTCATCGTCGCTTTCAGGTCAATATCAGAAGTTTGCATTAAAAGATACTGAAAAATGGGGCCGGAGGCTGCTACAATCTGCGTCTTCAATGAAGGTTCAATCTGGGCAACGATACCTGTTAAAGCATTTCTGGTGTCATCAGAAATATCGGTTCCCGACGCAACCTGGTTCTTCACTGCCTCGTTGACCAATTCTGAAATGTCGATTTTAGCTAATAAGTCCGATAGGAATTGTGAGTTCATTACAGAATCACTCAGAGTTTGCTTAAAGTCCGGGGCAGAGCCTTTTCCTTTTAAATAAGCCCAGGTATCCTCGATGGCGATATCCACCCGCGCTTTGATCACCGGCTCCACCTTACTAAACGCGTTAACAAGCGCAGTCTGTAATTCGGGAGATAGATTTGAGCTGGAGGTTTGATTATTGATTGTATCCTGTATTATCTGTGTAAAACTAATGTCGTCCAGAACCTTCTCAATGTTATGAGGACTAAGCACTACCTGATTTACAGTATACGCAACTCCAAAGATGACGAGCATTAGAAATAGAATGATGCTCAGCAGGACAAGGACACAACCTTTTAGAAATTTCATAATTGAAAGCGATTATATTAGAATTGACCTTAAAAGTCAACCCAAAACAAAGATGGAATAAATAATTAATCACACTCTTCTAAAGGGGATTCTCGCGGCTATAGTCAGAGGCCTCAGTCGCAGGTGCTTACGAAGCTCATGTATACTTACGAAACAGATGTAGAAAAAAATGGGACTTAGTAGCTGGCTACCGGATTTTAATAATAACGGAAAATGTAAGAAAAACTAAGAACTTTTGAATTGGCTTTTTGCTGCCGATAATAATTCACCATTTTAACTGCCGCGTTTGCGGCGCGCATAATATTAGGATAAGCGGGAACGTGTTTTTCGCCTAATTTGTTTCTGAATTCATTCAGCATTTTATTTATTTCACCGGTAGTGTCGTTCAAACTTCTCCCGATATCAAGTATCACCACCATCAAAGGCTTGCCGTTTATATCATCCAAAGGGAATTTTTTCAGATAATCATCGATTGTCATTGGCGGTTGGTATCTTATCTGCCTAAATATACTGGGAGGCACCATAATGCTATATTCAGGTCAAAATTGGGATTAGCTACCATCATTTTTATCATTAAGCCTGTATCGAAATCTTCCATCGCAATTGAAAAATCAGCAGGATTGCCGACCCAATCCCAGATGGGATTACCTTGCCTCTTCAACTCTGGCGGATTTCATCCGGTAAAGGAATAATGTCTAATCCGGCTTCTTCACAAAGGTCAGCCGCCATGACACTACCGCCACCACTTCCCCCGAAATTCCGGTACGGGTCCCATAAGCTGGCGGTAAGAAATAGAAAGCTGCTGCTACATCCAGCATTTCTTCGATACTAACCACACTGACTGCGCCTGCCTGTTTCATCGCTGCATTCCAAACTTCCACAGAACCGGCCAGTGAAGCGGTGTGAGAAGCCGTTGCCCGGGTGCCTGATTTACCTCTGCCCCCCTTAAGAATGATTACAGGTTTTTTAGGTGTTGTTTTGCGTAATACATCCAGGATTCTTTTTCCGTCGCGTACGCCCTCGATATACATAATTATTATCTTTGTTTCGATATCCTGCGCAAAATATTCCAGATAATCACACTCGTTAAAATCAAGCGCATTGCCATAACTGACTCCTTTAGTGTAATGCATACCTCTTGCTTCAGCGCACTCAATCATTTCGTATGCCGCCCCACCGCTTTGCGAAATTAGTCCCATCTGCCCTGGTTCATTCGTCATGTATGGGTTCCAGGATAATCCCCATGCGGGATAATAAACGCCCATGCAATTGGGTCCGATGATGCGGATACCAACCTTTTGGGCCTTTTTCAATACTTGCTTTTTCCAGTTCACTGGCATCTTTCCGTCCGGTCTCACTGAAACGGGCAGTGAATATTTGAATGCACTTTACATTTTTTCGGGCGCACTCATCGATTAAATTTATTACCCTTATAGCGGAAATCTTGAAATTACCTAGTCGATGTCTCCAGGAACTCTTGCAATTCGGTATAACACTTCACACCGAATACTTGCTGATATTTGGGGTGGACGGGATAGATTTTCCCCTTAAAACCCAACTTTAATAAAGCGGAAAGGTAACGCCCCCCGTCACTGTTTTCAGACGCGCCGGCTATCGCAACCGTCTTCGGATGAAAAATATCTTCAGGGGGTGTTGTGACATTATGAGGTCTCCTCTAGAATGATACACATTTTAAACACTCAATCGCAAGAAATGAGATAGCATGGAAATAAAGTAAATAATTAAGTAATTTTTAATCTGGTAGAATGATATCTAATGTCCAACTGTTCGTATTATATAGCAACGAAAGAATATCCTCTTTCTGGCCATGAGGTAACTATTAACTGCAACGGCATTAGCGTCGTGATTCAGTCTGGAAACAACTACGATAGTAGATTGAGTATTGCTGCTTTCAAGCGCTTTATTAATTGCCCTGGTTGCGGGATTGGCAACGACACTTTCCACTAAATTTTTATACTCGATTTTCATCAACTGTGACAGCGTTCGTGATGCCTCGCTTTCCGCAAATCCAAGGCGATTGATATCGGCTTTTAACCTGTTAACATTGGGGGAATAGAGATATCGTGTCGGGTTATCGAAAAATGTAAGACCCTTGGTAATTTCGAGGGACCTTACTACCATCTGTTGCGGTTGAAAAGTGGGCGTTACCAGTTTAATGTCATTATGATCATAGGCGGCAATTACTGTCGGGATTTGTTCTTGTGCCAGAGATAATGCAGTCATGATTATTTTCTGTGCCAATTCATCGGCTTCTTCAGCATCTTTTATTGAAAGGTTTACAAGCAGCATTGCCGGTTGGCCGTGAAATTCGATAAACTCTTTGGTGATCATTTTGTTGTATTTGACAGAATGTTTCCAATCTATACTTCGAAGCTCGTCCCCCGGTTGGTAT
>CAVWFD010000009.1:0-73930 GCA_963754195.1 uncultured Chloroflexia bacterium | reverse complement strand
CCGGATTGTGTCTCCAATCCCGAATTGTCATGAGCCATTCTCACTTAATTGGAGATATATCTGTCATGTGATTTATTGCAAACCATTCTCGGCCGGATGAGCGTTTTGATATTTACCACGTTGCCTGATAATCAATCTTTGCCACAAAGCGATCGATGCTACAACAGCAATATAAGCGACGAACGCCAGCAGACTGATACAGACGCTGCTGGGCAGTCCGGAATAAAAACCGATCGTGAGTCCCCCCCATGTTAAAACGACAGCAAACACAACCGCCAATGCCAGACCCGCAAAAGGACGAATGGCCAAGCGGTAGGCGATCGCAGCGGGAAGTAATAACAAGGCAAACACTAGTAACGCACCTACCGCCTGCATTGCCTCAGCCACTGTCATGGCGAGAAGCACCATGAAGACTACACCGAGCAGACGGACTGGAATACCCCGTGCAGTTGCCACTTCAGGATCGAAAGTTGCAAACAATAGCGGCCTAGCGATGAGCAATGTTGTCAATGCAATAAAGACCGCAACGATGACGATTATCATCATTTGCGTGTTGGAAATACTCAAAATTGAACCGAATAAAGCTGTCACGCCGGAGAAACCGGTACTGGCACCGGTGTGAGTAGTAAATAGAGTAAGGAACAATACCCCTAGCCCCAACACCCATGCCAGTACTGTTCCGATGGCAATATCCGCCTCGTCGATGCGCTGGGAAAAAGACCCCATTGCAACCGCCCCCGCAATAGTTAAGACGATGGTTCCGGCGAGAGGATTTAATCCCAGTACTGCTCCGCCCATGGCCCCCGTAAAAGCCACATCAGAAAGAGCTTCTCCGGCAAACGCCTGGTGTCTGACAACCACGTAATATCCCACCAGCCCGGATACAACACTCAAAGCAGTGCCGGCTATAAAGGCATTACGCATGAAACCGTATTGAAACATGCGGAAAATATCCAGCCAAATGTTCCAAGTGAAATGAGGGAAGACGCTCTCAAGACCCATCGGTTTCACTCTTCCCAAAATCTGGGTTTGTCTTTAAAAACTTGCTTGTAGGTCCGAAGGCTTTGAAAAGACGAACCAGAACATAAAACCCGAAGGAAAAGGTCGTAATGTAGAAACTAACCGGAGATGTGGTGTAATAACCTGCGATCAGCCCGGCCCAGGTGAAGATTACCGCTAGTGATACCGATATAATTATTTCGACCATCGGGCGATTGGAAAGCCTTCTTGCGGCTGCCGCAGGGGTCACCAAAAGCGCGAAAATAAGCAATACTCCCACAACCTGAACTGCCACCGCGACCACCAGCGCTAAAACAAGCAGAAAACCCAACCCTAATGTTGCTACGGGCACGCCGCGGGCTTCGGCCACTACCGGGTCTACCGATGCAAACAGCAACGGGCGGGCAGCGACCAGTACCAGAATTAATGCCGGGACCGCCATTGCCGCGGTGACCATCACACTGGCATTTGAAATACCCAGCACATTCCCGAAGAGCACATAGTAAATATTGTTGGCTTGTGCAGTTGATAGGTGAACGAAAAGGAAACCCAATGCCATGGATGCGCTGAATATGGCGCCGGTGGCTATGTCAGTCTGGCGTGAACGTTGCGTATCCAGTCCAAGCCAGTAAATCCCGCAAGCCGCCAGCATCCCTGAAACCACTAACCCCAACAAGGGAGATAAGCCGATTAAGGATGCCCCGGTCGCACCGGCAAACCCTACATTGGCCAAGCTGTGTCCGGCAAAACTTTGGCCACGAACGACCATGAAATACCCCACGGTGCCAGCTAATATGGCAATTATTGTGCTGGCAATGAAAGCATTTTGCATAAAGTGATAATGCAACAGCCCGGTAAAATGAACAGAAGACGAGGGGAATACCGATTCAATGATGCTCATGATAACTGATAATCTCCCCTGTCCGTCCGGCTACAACGCAGCTACCGTCCCCAGTACGTAAAACCTCGACATTAGACCCGTATAATTTTGACAATGTCTCCGAAGAAATAACCTCTTCCGGCGTGCCGACCGCCACGCGGCCCTTGGCAATATACACCACCCGGTCTATCGATGACATGATGGGGTTAACGTCATGGGCTACTAGCAAAACAGCCGCTCCCGTTTCTTTCGCAATGCGCCGGATAATATCGGCAATTGCTTGCTGGTTTGCCAAATCCAAACTTTCCAGTGGTTCATCCAGCACCAACATCCGTGGATTGGTGACCAAAGCTTGAGCAATCAGCAGTCTCTGCTGTTGGCCCCCGGACATTTCGCCGATCGAACGGTCAGCATAAGATGCTGCATCGACACTTTCTATTACGGTCTCAACCCTTTGGCTGATGTTTTTTGATTCTTTGGGGTTGAGGAACGAAAAAGGCAACCCCCATCGGCCGCCGTCCAATCCCATTCTCACAATATCTCTGCCGCGGATGCGGGCATCTGCGTCAAAAGAACGCCTTTGCGGTACATACCCTATTTCTGGATTCCCCCGCCTTGCTGGTCGGCCGAAGACGGTTATTTTACCAGCGCTCAATGGAATAAGTCCCAGTACGGTTTTGATCAAAGTCGATTTACCGGAGCCGTTCGGTCCCAATATCGCGATAAATTCACCGGCATTTACTCCGAGATTCACATTTTGCCAGATCGTGTGTCCGCCGAGCTCCACGGCTCCACCGGAGATGCTGATGACTTCTTCCGCAGTTGTATTATTTGTGGATAAATTATTTGAAGCATTCATAAAATTTTCTCCCGCTTAACTGCGAAGTGTGTTCATCTTTTATCTGACGTTATTTCCCAGTTGCTTGTTGCAGAGCATTTTCTATTCCCTGTAATTCCGCGCATTGCCAATCTTGGAAGGTAGCCGTTGCGGGCACCAGCGTTTCGGTGACTGAGGCAATGGGTATCCCTTGAGCTTTCGCCTGGCCGAGCAAAGCCTGGACATTCGGAGGCGTATTCTGACTATTGTAAACGAGAACCTTAATCTGCTTTTGCGAAATTTGCCGCTCAAACGTGGCCTCGTCGGCAACCGATATATCCGTGCCTTCGGAAACAGCATTCATATAAGAAGGCGGAGTGACAAGGTCTAACCCTAATGCGGGAGACATATAGGCAAAAATACTCTCGGTAGCGCCAACGGGAGTGCCGTTGTATTTAGCTTTAATATCGGCTATCAAAGCATTGTACTGACTCAATCCTGTGGTCAAAAATATCTGGGCAGATTGATCGAAAGCTGCCGTATCGGTTGGGTCGATTGCAATTAAATCGTCTCGAATCTTATTCACGATCGTCTCAACATAAGTCGGGTTATACCACATATGCGGATTGTTACCGTCAACCTTGCCGAAATAGTCGCCGATGTTTAGTGTTTGCCTGATCGCGGATGGATTAGCCCCGAGTAATTTGTCCATCCAGGCATCGTATCCCACTCCATTGTAAATGACGTATTGCGCGTCCGCAACCGTTCTGGCATCCTGTGATGTTGGTTCGTAAGAATGCGGGTCGGCGTTGGGATCGGTGATAATGTTGACAACTTTCACGTGGCTGCCGCCCACTTGTGCTGCAATACTTCCCCAGAAGTTCTCCGCCGCAACCACTTGCACCACACTCTCAGAAACTGTGGCGGATGTTGCTGCGTTGCTTTTACACCCCGCAAATCCGATGACAATGGCAATTAATAAAGACACCACGAGAAACCATCTTGTCATTTTGCACCTCCGGGAGAATAATTTGTAATTCAGAGCTACATGATAATGATAATATTATATCATTATCATGTCAATGACCTAATATTCTTGACGTACATTTCGGTTTTGAGTATCATGATATTGAATTCGTGTTATCATTGAAAAAAGTGACATAAATTATGATAAGAGTTACCCAACAGGGCAATGTAATTCGAGGAATCTTGGAAAAAAGCGGAAGGCCATTATCTCCCCAGGAGATCTACGAGATGGCGCGCAAAAAAATATCTGGTTTAGGTATTGCCACGGTTTATCGCAATTTGAAATCTCTTCAGGCAGACGGGTTGATCATGGCCGTCGAGTTGCCGGGTCAACCTCCCCGGTGGGAAGTAGCTCCTCAAAAGCATCACCATCATTTTCTTTGTGAGTCATGCGATAAACTTTACGAGATACCTGCATGTACAGAAGACCTACAGCAGTTGCTGCCAGAGGGATATACTTTGCAGGATCACGATATTTTGTTACGTGGTAAGTGTGCAGCTTGCGCAGAGAAATCTAATTCATAACTAGTTTAGTAGTTCCTCTTCACTTTAACGTTGATTATTGCTTTTATTGCCTTTCAATAATATTAAACCACTCGGTCCTTTTGTTTTTGCCATTTTATCAAACGGAGACACTAACGTTTCATAGTGTCTGGTTTTTAGTTTTTATCCGAGGCACATTATTTCCATTACACCTCCACTTCTCCGAACCAACTGAGGCACTGAAATCGATTCGTGCGAAGTTATGAGGCCGCAACTGGAGGTTCTTTCTTCTGGTGGGTATGACGCCAAATAACAATTGTGATTGAAATCACCGCCGCAATCGAAGTTATCCACCGGGCCGTGGGGAAACCATAGATGGTCCAGACACTGGGTAATCCTGTACTGGTCGGCGCATTTAATTTAAGACCTTCCAAGTAAAAACGCCCGATGCTGTAGTAAATTACATAGAAGAAAAACACATCGCCTTTTAATAGCCGTTCCTGCCATTTCCGTGCCGTAAAAAGCAACACCAAACATCCTAGTACATCCCACATAAACTCATAAAAGAACAACGGTTGAAAATGGGTAAAGTTTTCGTATCCAGGTAACCTATTTTCAGGGGAAATGTAGATTCCCCATGGCAGATTGGTGGGATAGCCATACAGTTCCTGATTGAAGAAATTACCCCAACGGCCAATTGCCTGTGCCAGGATGAGCCCCGGTGCAATAATATCCAACCAATGGAGTGTACTCAGCTTTTGCCATTTGGTATAAATAATAATGCCAATCACGACGCCAATGATCGCGCCAAAGATACCCAATCCGGCACCGCCGATTATTTGTGAGGGATACTGGCTGTAATATGACCACTGGTCGATAACATGATAGAGACGAGCCCCGATAATACCTAACGGCACAACAATGAGCACAATGTAAAAGACATGATTGGTAGCATCTTTCCATCGTCTAGTCTCGAAATAGGCAACTGTCATGCCAGCAAGGAGGCCAATGGCAACCATTATTTCGTATAGATTTATCGGCAAGAGCCCAAAATGAAAAACCATGATATGCTAAATCCTAAACTCCCAATTTAAGATTAGGCTCCATGATAAACAGATTATCTTTCTCGCTATGTCAGAAAAAACCAGCTCTTTAATGATAGCTGTGTTCCTGATTTTCTTCAATGTGCTTTCCTAATCCTAACCGTTATCGATTGGAATAAGACCGCGGCTTTGTTTAAAGGGAAACCTATGCCTGTGCGCGCAATGGCCTTAGTGCGCTCCACATCATAGCGAGTCAATCGCAATCAACGGCCATTGATTGCCTGAAAACCGGTCCAAAATTTAGATCAGACACTCAAACATAGCTAAACTTTCACCGGAAGCCCGGGAAAAACTACTTACCTTTCAACTAACCGACACAGTATCAAAATTGAAAATTAAAAATAGCTCAGAGAATAAATTGAATATATCCTAATTGTACGATCCGGATAAAGACGGAATTTTAAGGCTGAAACTCAATACTCCAAAAAATATACCGTGATTGGTTTTATGCCCACTTTTGACATTCACTCTCAGACTTTTCTTATGAGTTAGATAACACGAACTCATTAGGCCATAAGACCGATACCACCAGTTCTATCCTTCTTTAAGCTTATAGTGTTAGACTTAATCAAGTACAAATCTGTTAAGGGTAATATCAGAATAAAAGGAACTTTCTTATGAAAAAAAATTATAAACATTTTTTTGCTTATGGTTTAGCTTTAGTTTTCGCGTTTACGCTAGTCACAGTCACGACTGGATGCTCTTCGGAGTCTGCATCTAAATCCACAACAAAACTCACACTATCTTCAATTGCAATAACACCGGCGAATGCGGAACCTGTAGTAATAAGTATGACACAGCAGTTTACAGCTATCGGGACATATTCTAACGGTACTACAGCAGACATTACCTCTAAAGTAACTTGGAGCTCGAGTAACGAAAATACGTTTACTATTGCTCCTAATGGCTTAGCCACTGGCCAATATCCAGGAACCGTTAACATTACTGCGTCTTTGTCTGGAGTAACTAGCCCATTGGTGCCCTTGTGATGTAATGGATAAATATAAGTTAAAAATGTCATGAATATTATCAATTAGTGGATTTGCCCAAGGGGGCATAGACAGCGGTCATCCCCCACGCTTCGCTCGGTCTCATCCACCTTCTTTAAAAACCAATTTCAGTATCTTGTAACCATCATATAATAATCTGAACCATCCGAGCAAAGAAGAGGCAGCCCATTATGACCCACAAACGTATCTGATTATTCTTTCCCTTATCTCTCTATAAATAGCCGTCCATTCTGGATTACTACGGCCCACATCGACCAGACACGATGTTTGGTTGGTGCATGTCCATGGCGCAGAAAAACTTTAATGACATTGAAATTTATTTAAATATTTGAGTGGTTTATTTCGAACGTACTTCGAGTTTACCACTCGTGAACATTTGCATCTTTATCGGAATTTCTTTTATTACGCTGCACTATACTGGAAACAATAAGCGAGTTGGGTACAAAAACCACTTTCTCATCAATAGAAAGGACCGTGTGAGTAAGGTTAATATTCGCAACTCTTCCCGTAGTTTGGTTGCCATTTGGTCCGACAGTAATCTCTTCTCCCACACGTACCATGCGAGTGCTAAGGATTAAAATGGTAGCAATCACGCTACCTAAAATGTTTTGGGTTGCAAACGCGATGACGACGCCTGCAATTGCTCCAACGCTGATTCCCAGAGTAGCATTGGAGGCGAGAATCGATACTACAGATACCAAAGCGATAATATACCCAATAATACGAACTAAAAGACGTAAACGCGAATCGTATCCTACCATTTGTGGGGCAGGTAAAATCAACCTTACGAGCGCGACCAGCATTTCGACAATAAAAATCGCCAGAATGGCAGCTTCGATGGCCATAATGTATCTTTGTTGGCTGGATACGAATGTACTGATGTTTCTATGACCGATCTCCTGGGTAACTAGGAGTAATATTATCATGATTATGGTACCGAGCAAGGTTATGATAAATGGTCTTCGTTTCGAACTAATTGAATTTTTACCTGACGACATATTTGTTATCCTTTATCATAATTTGGCCTTAACACAACTCTTTTTAATTACGATTATTATATACTCCTGAGTATTTGTTCGACAAGATACATATCTTCCTAATTTCGATCGACGACAGACACGATGGCGGAATATTGCCTATTGTAGCCTGAATCTCAACATCTTGTCATACATTGTCAACAGTGATAGTATTGACATAATTCCAATAATAGAAGAGATATTCATGACTTAATACTCAAAGAGAGACTAACCAATATGGAAATCACAAAATTCGACGTCGCCCAACTGTTGCTTAAAACAATTAGTATAGAAAGTCTCAGAAATGAAACACGACGGAACCAAGAATGGTCCCATGTTTACCACGGATTCCGTCCTCAGTATCTCACCCGTGCTATTTTTCTTCAAGGCGTGGGACAATTTTGCCTCAATCCTAAACTATTGGAAACCCTTTGTGGAGTATTTCTTGATAATGTTGGATCTCCACCGGGGAACGATCTCGCCAAGAGGTTCTCAGCCGCAGCAGAATTTCCCCACCTAGAAATGCCTGTGAGGGATTTGTGTCAACATCTTGGCACTAATAGCTTGGCAGACATACCTACGAGAACTGAGACCTATGATCAAGTAATCACAGGAGCAGAGGTGAAATCGTCAGTAAGTGATGGCATTACCCCAATAATTTCAATTGAAGATGAGCACAATATAATAAGACACAACGAACCAGATACACATTCATTAGAAGTCATAAATGAGGTTTCATCAGCTCTTCCCGAATGTATAACACATTGTTTGATGCTTGAATGGGAGCCGCCCCGCGACCAAATACAAGAATCCCAGCAGGCTATAACGTGCTTTGAGAGGGCGCTTGTTGCCTTCGTACTGCGCCAGCTTGAAGCATTACATGGAGATGCTTGGCTACGAAAAGGCTGTGGGTCGTGGAGGGAAAAGTGGCACAATAAGTCCCAAAACAATAGGGCAGTAGATCCTAAAACCCTATTGGGATTTGCAGAGTTGGGAGAAATCAAGGAAGTGATAATTTCTAACACCAACTGGCCTGCATTCAAGTCGTACTTTCCCTCAAAGGAGTATGTGGAGCAGGCATTTTCTAATATTATTCCTTTGAGAACGAGTGGGGCACATGGGAGTCAGCGTGAGATCTATTTTATTGAACAGGTAGCCGGTCTAACAAGTATGGTAGCGCTCACTAAAGTTTTTCATGAAGAGACTGCTAATAAGATAGATGAACTTTTCCGTAAAGTTGTTCAAATCCAGGAAATGGAACTGTCTGAAACTACAATGTTATCTAAAGTGGAGACCAATCTAGGTGACTTGCAAACCTCAAATTTAGTTGGAAGAGATAATGAAATTCACAAGTTACAGGAATTCTGGGATGATGAGTTCGCGACCGTGGTTTCCATTACAGGGGAAGGAGGCATTGGTAAAACCGCTCTATTGGACGAATTCATACGTCGTATTCTTTCACGACCGTGTCCTCCAGACCAGCGTCCCGATCTGGAAATAGTTGTCTATCTAACTGCTAAAGACAACTATTTACAACATATGCAGCCCGCTCCAAAATCAAAAAGATTTCAAACGCTACATCGAATCTACGAGGTCACGCTTGAAATTATGGGTACCGAATGGCAATCCAATAAGACTACAGAACAAATGAGAAAGGATATTCTGTCGCTTGCCAAAGATGCACGAATATTATTTGCTCTTGACAATCTGGAATCTCTTTCAAAAGAGGAATGGGAAGCTGTTAGTAGTTTTGTTGCAGACCTCCCGATACCGAGCAAAGCAATATTGACAACTAGAGAGAATCGTCGCTCTGGAAGGCACCTTCGGGTTGAAGGCCTTCCGTTCCAAGATGCAAGAAACCTATTGCTCTCCCGTTTGGAGGGATTTTACGAGGACTTAAGTCCAGAAGACATGAGAGCAGTTGACGAATTGGTTAAATGCACGAATGGCTTTCCCTTAGCCCTTGTTTGTTGTGCCATAGCCATAAGAAATGGACATAGTATTGAGGATACTATTTCTAATTTGCGAGGAAAAGAATTCCTTGATATCCTTCGCTTCTCCTTTGAAAGCTCAATCTCGCAGCTTAGTAGTGAAGCTCTTCAGGTCCTTTACTTTCTTGCGCTTTCCAAAGTACCTAGGTCCAGAAAACACATATTGCAGATTGTTCGTGATAACGAGCAGTTGGATGAGGTTTTTATCGAACTGGACATGATAAACTTCATTAAGCGCAATTCGGAAGAAAGCAAACGGATTCAATTCTCTGTGGACAATCCTCAACTTAAGGACTATGTTCTTAAGCGTGCACCGGAAATATTGCCCGAAATCGTCTCGGTCAAAATTCGCAAGCACGCTAATGTACCTCTTATATTGGCAGGATCACCAAGTGTATCCATAGAAGTACAAAAGTCGATCCAACGTGCTGTTGAAATCTCCCACGTCAGTTGGGCAGATGCTATTAGCGAACTCGAAACGACTCGTAAAACTTGGGGCGAGGATCCCTGCTTATTGGCTAATCTCGGTTATTACTATTTTAGAAATGAGAATCGGCCGAAGGCTCGTACCACGCTTGAAAAAGCCATTGCGGAAGGCTACGAAACGCCGGATGTGTTTTTTCACTTAGCGCTCGTTTATTACTATGAACACGACTTAGATCAGGCGCTAGCACGTGCGGAAACAGCTCTCACACTTCGAACAGCGTTCCCAAAAGCCGAACGACTTGCCGGCGAATGCCTCTGGGAAAAGGTTAAAAGAGAAGAGTTCATCCTTAGTGACCAAGCGCGACTGCAGATTTTACGGAGATCTCTTGACCATCTCAAGAGAAGTTTAATACCTGATGAAAGAAATGTTTCGGATGTGGAGCACAATCGCGTGGTGCGAGGAATCATTGTTCGAGCCGAGGAACGTAGTGCTGCTGTGCAAAAGTCGATCAATTCTCCCTCGCCTAGAAAAACTTACTGACAGACTTTAATATGTTTAAATTAAATAATAGAAGCTCTTATACGCGAAAAACGATATCAACTGAGAGACTTATAACACGAGTGCGGCGAAATAAGGCTTTTCAACAAACCGCTGTGCCTAATACTTAGCTGAAAAAAGTTCACAGACATAGTAACTACACGATCAGGTCATAGCGTATGAAGTTCTGCTGGCTTCTTATATGTTTGAAGGGAGAATCACAATCTGGGGAACAAGAGTCTTAGGATGCCGACTCACTTCAACCGAAGCTGAGAATACTTTATAAATAATTTCTTTGGTGATTACCGCATCCGGAGAGCCGTCTGCAAAAACAGAACCGCGATCCATTAATACCAAACGGTCAAAATACAAAGCAGCTAAATTGAGATCATGCATGGCTGCGACTATAGTAACTTTCTTCTCGCGGTTGAGTTTTCGTAGTAGTTCCAGAATCTCCACCTGATGGCTGATATCCAGATGAGCTGTCGGTTCATCCAGAAGGAGTAACGTTGGTTCCTGAGCTAAAGCCATCGCCAGGACAACTTTCTGCCGTTCGCCACCACTCAGTTCATTAAAATAACGGTTCCTGAACTCAATCATGTCGGTGGCATCAAGTGCAGTGATTGCAATTTGAAGACCTTTTTTATCATCACCAATTAAACCATGGACAAATGGGGTTCGCCCAAGCAGGACTACTTCCTCTACTGTATAGGCAAATGGGATATCGAACTGCTGAGGGACCACCGCAATTCTTTGGGCCACCTCTCTTCGGGAAAGTTTTCGTAGGCTTACCCCTCCAACAAGTATGTCACCTTCGGCAAGCGGTAAAACGCCGGTTGCGAGCTTCAGAAGAGTGGTCTTCCCGGAGCCATTCGGGCCGAGTAGACCAGCCATCTGTCCACTGGGTACAAACAGATTAATATTATGCAGGGTAAAACCTCCGGCATAGGAGAATCTGGCATTTTGCAGAAGAAGATCATTGGGTTCAGAAGGCATATTCCCTCCTGGTTCGTCTTAACAAATAGATAAAGAAAGGAGCCCCAATAAGAGCAGTTAGCACCCCTACCGGAATCTCGGCTGGGCTGAGCAGTGTTCTGGCTAGAAGGTCGGCAAGCATCAGAAAAGAAGCTCCGGCTAAAGCAGAGGCCGGGAGCAGAAAACGGTGGTCCGGTCCGAGAATTAACCTCATGGCGTGAGGCATAATCAACCCTACAAAACCGATAAGTCCTCCTATGGAAACAGCGCAGGCGGTCAGTAACGAGCCTATCCCCAGGATCATTATTTTCTCACGCTCCACATTAATTCCAAGGTAAGCTGCGCCCTCTTCACCAACTGAAAATGCGTTAAGATGTCCCGCAAAAAACCGTGTGACGACAATGCTTATTATTACAAGCGGCGCTATAACTGCTATCTGCTGCCAGTACGTTACCGAAATGCCGCCCATGAGGAAGGAGAAAACCTGCTGCAGCTTCAACCCGAGCCGATCACTCGTCGTTAAAAGCAGCATTACAACCGCCACCAGGAATGAGCTCACTACAAAGCCAGCGAGCAACATACTGACTATGGGAGCCTTGCCGCCAAAACGGGCCAACCTGTAGACTATTAATACCGAGCTTAAAGCACCAAGAAAGGCTGCAATGGGTACCAATCCAAAACCGTAGAACACCACGCTGAGCGGTAGTAACATCGCCAAGGCAGCGCCGAAAGCTGCACCCGCTGCTGTCCCGATAACATATGGATCTGCCATGGGATTCCTCAAGAGCCCTTGAAATAAAACACCTGCAGTGGATAGCGCTGAGCCTACCAGAGCCGCACCAAGTACCCTCGGCAGCCTGACTTGAAACACAATTGTCTCTTGCGTTGGTTGCCAACTAGCAGTGTTACTGTAAAGCCCAATCTTGTGTAGTAACATCTTTGTGATTTCCAGAACGGAAATCTTAACTGGGCCTACAGATACGGATAACAGCAGTACTGCGATAACCGCAGCTGCAAGCCCGAACATTATTGCGCTCCGATGCTTTCTCACTGATCAGTTCCGTTCCTTCTGTTTAAATTACGGTTCAAATGATTTTATTAAATGTCTTGCGCTTTATTTAAACAGTTCTGGATGAATATCCTGGGCTAGTGTTTGAAGGCCATCGATAACGCGAGGTCCAGGTCGATCTGTCAGGTCCGAATCGGTTATTGGATAAATAGCACCATTTTTGACCGCTGTGATGGTGGACCAGCCCGGTCGCTGCTCTACGCTTTGCACTGTCACGCCAAATTGGTAGTCGTCCAGAATGATAATCTGTGGATCTGCCTTGATAATATCTTCAGTGCTCATCTGCCAGGATGATGTCGGTCCACTGGCACCAACATCCTGACCGCCGGCTAATGTGATCATAGAATCATTGAATGAGCCAGGTCCGGCAACCCATGGGTTACTTGGATCCGTGCCGTCAAATTCCCACAAGACGCGCGGATTAGTCACTCCTTTCAGCTTAGCCTCGATTGTATTCAAACTGTTTTGCATATTGGTGGCGAGGGTTTTAGCCTGAGAGGTGGCTCCGGTGATTTTCCCAACTAGGGTAATATCGCTGATAACACCTTTAACGTCCTTCGGAGCAAGCACTACCACGGGAATCCCTAGGGTCTCAAGTTGGGACACATAGCTTGGTATTGTATAGCCGAAACCAATAACCATATCAGGTTTTAAAGAGATAATAGTCTCGATACTGAAGCTTGGATAGCCTGACCCCACGTGCGGTAATGTTTTAGCGGTTGCAGGGTAGTCAGAGTCATCATCGGTTCCTACCACCTTATTCCCCAATCCCAAGGCAAATAAAATCTCCGTATCGCTCGGGGCGAGAGAGACTATCCGTTGTGGCACACCTTTGATGTTTATGGTTTGTCCCAAGTCATCTGTCAATGGGCCAGCGGGTTTGTTCGAAGAACAGCCCACAACCGTTGTTAGGAACATGACTAGGGCGGTGATGAGTAGCAGTAATTTTTTCACTTTCTTAATTCCTTTCATTTATTTTTGGGCAAAAAAAATCCCCTCGCTCCGTGGAACAAGAGGATTAATTCTTTATAGGTTTGAGCAACCCCTTTCCGCGAAGGCAATCAACTTTAACCAGAGGACGGCGTCCTGACTTTCCCATTAGCGGGATCACAGTAGCGGGCCTGTGCCGGACTTTCACCGGGCTTGCAATCCGTTTAAGCCCAAACTCGCGCTTGAGCACCTCAACTCACTTTATTCTTTTGTTAATTGACGAAGTCGGTAAAAATAATCATCGCATATTATTTTCAAAAAAGCAATTGAAAATTTTTGGCATTTCGGAATAATCTTTGGAGACATTTAACGCCGAACAAGTACCCACTATCTAACTATTCCAAATTTACAGTCAATCCTATATAATAATCGGAGATTTGGTTAAGGAGCAGGACATGGGTATCGGCATCATCCCTTTAATTTCAACAATTGTTTCTTTTATCTTCGCGGTGACCGTTCTCGACCAGTATTTCGCGCGCCGGCAGCCGTTTCAGTTATTGTGGACCATTGGACTTTTAATGTATGGCATCAGCGCTTTCACGGAATTTTATACCGAAACCTATGGTCTGCACCTTGTTATGTTCCGCCTCTGGTATTTCTTTGGCGCAATTTGTGTGGCCGCTTTTCTCGGTCAGGGGACAATCTATCTTCTGGCAAAACGTCGTATCGCTCATATTTTGATGGTAATCCTGATTGTACTCTCGATTTATGCTGCCATCAGATTGTTCAGCGCCAATATCACTTTAGGAACGGCCACAAGTTTGACAGACAAATTAATTGTAGTCCCTGCCGATATCGGGGTTCTAACCGGTTTGTTGAATATCTATGGCACAGTTACGCTCGTTGGTGGGGCTCTTTATAGTGCATGGGTTTTCTGGAGGAAGCGAATCCTGCCCCATCGTGTGGTGTCGAATGTGCTTATAGCCTTGGGTGCGCTATTACCGGCTATCGGCGGTTCATTATTAAGATTAGGCACCTCTCCTGGAGTATCATTCTATTGTCTTGAGTTGGCCGGCGTGATCATCATCTTTATTGGCTTCCTGCGTACCAGAGAAGTGTTTGGTTTCTTCCGTTTTCCGCTCATCCACGGTTTTGCCCGCGTTAAAGATACCAACACTAAGACAAAGTAGTGCTGTTTAAGTTAAAATACTCGCCAGACTTATTTTTGATCAATCCATCTAAATCCGCAATTACGGCAACTAAAACCTGTAACGATACGGTACCTTCTATTGCTGCCGCAATTGGGGCACCTGCCCAATATGCGTCTTAATTTATCTTTAAACACTATAGACTCCATTAACAAGACACACGAAAATAAACAATATGCCCCAACTCATAGCCTAAGCATTAAAGGGTATATTTAATCCACGTTTCAAAAGCACAAATTCTAAATTGACGACGAAGCAGATAAACTTATCGCCAGTTCTAGCCTTTGAAGTTATAATATTGCTTGACTCAATAGATAAATATCAGTCTCTATTTCCCGATACGGAACATACTCGTCCCGCACGTTGGGCAAACACCCTTTGTGGCTGGTTTACCATTTTTCATCGTGACGGCTTTGGCACTTTTCATTTCTTTCTTAGAACGACACTTGACACAATAAGCTTCCATCTTTGTTCTCCATTTTTTCGGTTGTTTACATTTATCTAAACACGGTGAATTTTTTAGTATCACAGGAGGTCTACTATTTTTATTCTACTTCGTGTATGGCTCATGTCAATAGGGATAGAGCATTTTAGTCTGTTCATCTACCGTATTTCAATTTAGCAAAAAGAAGAGAGGCTATTATTACGATACCGATTGAGTTCCAAAGAATAATCGGCACGAGTGAAAGTATAATTCCATAACACAACCAAATCACCGTTCCGATTAATAACATTAGAGTGAAAGGTAGACTTATTTCCTTCGCACTTTTAAGTCGAAAAATACGTATAACCTGCGGGACATAACAAAATGTAGTAAATATCCCGCCTATGTAACCGAGATATTCTGGCAATGACAAGATCCTCCTATAAAGTACTACCAATTTTTAATATAACACATCCTATTTACCGGCCCACCTCACTCTTTCCTCTTGACTTCCTCTCAGAACAGAGTGATATATGGTAGTAACACAATAAAAAGGAGATGTTGCCATGATTAAAAAAGAAAAGGAATTAATTATCCCTGATTACGACCCAATCAATCCCAAACCTTACCCCGGAGATATCAAGCCCGGCTCTTACAGTCAAGACAAGGTCAAGAAACTTCTGAAAAAGCATACGGACAAGCCAGAAGCCCTCCAATTCCTCCGGGATATGATGGAGTAATAAGATGACAACAACAATCGTTAGCTTTGATGATACCGCTACCGGCTGGCAAAAAGCTTTCTATGCATTTCTAGCCGAGAAAGAGCAACGCTCCGGTTCTCGACGGACCGTGGAAGGCTACTCGCGGATGCTGCAGGACTTCTTCGGGCGTTCGGGCAAGCAACCAGACAATGTAACATCTCAGGATATCTTTGTTTATGCCCATAGTCCGGGACTTTCCGGTAAACAACCATCTGCCATCACTATCGGCGCTCGAATCGCCTGCATTAGTTCCTTCTTTAGGTTTCTGATTCGGATGGATATCGTTCAGTCCAATCCCTGTGATAAGCTGCAACGACCGCAGACCTTACCTTCGACACCCAGAGGGTCTGTCCGGAGACCAGGTGCACCAACTTCTGGCAGTAGTCCCTGATTCTCCGATTGGATTAGAGACCGGGCTATTATATTAACCTTGGTGCTTACTGGGAGACGTAGAGCAGAAGTAATCGGGATGAAAGCAGGGAATCTAATTCTTGATGGAGATAGAGCTTATTACACTTATCGTGGCAAAGGTGGAAAACAAGGACACCGGGAACTACCCCAACCGGCACTAAACGCCATAAGAGCCTCGCTGGAAGCATATGGAAAGGAATTAGCCACAATGACACCCGATGAGTCCCTGTGGCAGTCAAATTCACAACAGGGCAAAGGGATCACCAGCGGAACATTTTATTGCAACCTGCAGCGGTATTTTAGAAAAGCTGGGATTACGCCTTCTGGAGTACACATCTTCCGGCACACTGCCGCAAAGCTGCGCCGGGATGCCGGAGAAACCGTCGAAGATGTCAGTCGATTCCTAGACCACAGCAGTCTTGCCGTAACTACTGTTTACCTCCGAAGATTAGAAGGTGAGCAGGACAAGAGTTGGGCAAAGGTGGCAGAGGCAATCGGAGCGTTGTAATTCACTAAGATTTAGTCTAAGCCGCCTTTATTGTCATCTTGATGGATTGTGGATTGCCGAGTTCTTTGACCTGTTCCTTAGTTAAATAAATGGTTATCGGGTGATCTTCTTTATTCTCTTTGTATCTCCAAGTGCCAGGTGTCTCTTTTTCTTTGCTAAGCATGATTTCCATATTTATTTCTCCTGACCGGTGATGCAAACCAGCCTTTGCAATTCCGCTTACGCCACTGTGTGCTTGGACATTGTTTCCAATGCCATGACTAACGCGGAGTGGTCAAGATCACTTCCATAGTTTGCAGCAACAACATTGAAAAGCTCCTGAACAATTGCAGTACCAGGCAGGCTTAAATTAAGTTCACGCGCTCCCTGTAATGCCAGATTTAAATCCTTCTGATGTAATCTTATGCGGAAGCCGGGGGCAAAGGTTCGTTTTATCATACGCTCGCCATGCAGTTCAAGGATCCGGCTTTGCGCAAGACCACCCATCAGTGCTTCTCTGACTTTGGCAGGGTCCGCTCCTGCTTTAGAAGCAAATAGTAACGCTTCCGCAACAGCTTCGATTGTTAATGCAACCGCAATTTGGTTTGCTACCTTACAGGTCTGACCCGCTCCATTGTCACCAATATGCACTATTTTCTTGCCCATGACTTCAAAATAGGGTTTTATTTGGTCAAATACGTCAATGGGGCCCCCAACCATAATGGAAAGCGATGCATTTTCTGCTCCGACCTGCCCACCTGAAACGGGGGCATCAAGGACCTTAACTCCCATAGCATTTAGTTTTTTGGCAAACTCCTTGGTGGCAATAGGCGAAATAGAACTCATATCAACAACTGTAGCGCCAAGTCTGATGCCTTCCATGATGCCATCTTTACTGAAAAGAACTGCGGCAACGTCGGGGGTATCGGGCACCATGATAAAAATAATATCTGATTTCTGGGCCACGTCTTTACAACTCTTGCAAGCCACGCCGCCAACTGAACAGCATTCTTTGACTGGCTCAGGATTTATGTCGCAGACCATGACGTTATATCCCTTGGCCAACAAATGTTTTGCCATGGGTTTGCCCATTATGCCCAACCCAATAAATCCAAGATTAGCCATTAGTATTCTCCTTTACAAATCTTTTGGATATCATAAATTGAAAGATTCGTTTTATTTGACACGAAACCAATTATTGATCACTAAAACAATTACATCAATGTTCCAAAGTTCTAAACCACCGGTGTGTCGATTAAAAGTCTTATTTCCCCGTCACTGGATTTTTGTAATGATAAGGGAAGATATACCCTGAGGGGTAAGGAGCAAAACGAGTGTTAGGTGCGAGTGGACGCGGTTCCTTGTGGAGGGGATTTAGAACTACAGGTTTCTTTACCCATCCTTCCTCTAACGGACTACTGATAATCTCGTTCCACAAGATTTGTTTGATCTTCCATATCCCGTCCTCTTTTACATATTCGTTTTCCCATATTCCTGCCCCAATTAATGCCCGGGTTTGTCCCTCTCGCGGCATGGCTCCAAGGAAATACCCATACCATCTGCCTTTGGCATTCTTGCCATCCGAGTCGATATCCACAATACCCGCAAGAGGCATCAGAATGTGCAGATACTCGGGGGGAGCCTTTTTTGCCCCCTTATAGGCAGTGTAATGATCTTCAAAGTGGAAACTATCCCTAACTTGTTCCCACCCTTTATATTGGCCACTACGACCCGTTTGCGCAGAGACATCATCCCTATGAGACCACAAATCTAGGATCTGGTCTTCTTGCCAGTGCTCGAGATAATACCCATAGGCTCTCTGTAATTTTTTGATGGCCTCAATATCTTCGAGACGAGTCAGCTTCCCTTCTAATTTCGCGACTGTTTCAGAAAGTGTTTTAACTTTTGCTTCCAGCTCCTCTGTTTTCACAAATGCCCCCCTATTATGATTTTTATTACGCCGGAAAAGGACACTTTTGACCCAAATACTAACATCGAAAATAAGCATTGTCAAACGCTTATTGGGACATGTCTTGGCAGGGCCTTGCGACTAATTTGCGACTAAACTAAACCAAACGCGTTTTTACCTGACCGCACCCTACGCCACAAACTGGTTTTTCTCAATAGACCCAAAAGGTTGCTTTTTACCGTAAAACCACCGATAATAACAATCAGACACGCTTTCGTAAACCGTCGGTCAAGAGTTCGACTCTCTTCGCTGGCTCCAGTTTTAGAAGCTAAAATCCGCATTCTGTTATCTTCTTATAATTAACATAACGAGAGTTGCGACTAAATTGCGACTAAATTAAACCCAATGCTTTATAACCTAAACGCATTCTACGGACAAACCAGTTATTTTTTCAATAGATACAAACGACTTCGGTTCAAGGAAAAACCACGAATAATCACTAAATGTTTTCAATGGGCTCTTCTATTTTGTGTCTTAACACTTCATCAAACCGTTTTGCAGCAGCAGCTTGAAGGCCAGGTGCCACATGGCTGTAGAGGTCCAACGTAGTTGAAATGGTGGCATGGCCGAGTCTTTCCTGGACTATCTTGGGGTGGGCTCCCTGTTTTAGCAGAAGGGAAGCATGGGTATGCCGGGCATCATGTAATCTGAAATGATTGAGACCAGCCCGTTTCACCGTATTTATCCATGCGTGGCTTATTGTATCGGGAAGAAGAGGTTTACCTTCCGGAGTACCGAAAACCAAATCATTTTCTTTTAATGACGTCCCCATCATTGCCCGATCCAGCTTTTGTTTTTCCTTATGTTCTTTTAAAACAAGGGCGAGTGATGGGGATAAGGCGATCATACGGCGTCCCTTGGCTGTTTTAGGTTGTCTAAAGACTAGGCTACGATTCCGTAAACGGTGTAGACTCTGAGTGACTGATATCTGACACAGCAACAGATCCACATCCGACCAGCGCAATGCTAATAATTCGGACCTTCTCATACCGGTAAATAGAAAAGTATAAAATATTGTGTAGTACGGAGTAGTTTTAGCGGTCGCCAGGAATGCATGGAGGTCGTCTTCGCTCATGGTATGCATTTCAGTATGTTGGGGACGTGGAGGAGTGACGGCATCCGCAGGATTGCTGGTAATAAGACCCCATCTAACGGCCATTTTCAAAGCCCGGTGAAGGCAAGTATGGTGATGCGATACTGTTGTTTGGTTAAGAGCACCGGCACCATCATGCCTTCCACTGGCTAGTTTCATCGCGTAGTATTTTTGTAAATGCTGAGGTTTGAGTTGCATTAATGGGATGTGACCTAAGTCCGGAATAAGGTGGCAACGCACAATGGATTCATAGCCTTCATATGTGCGAGGGCCGAGATTTGGTTTGGCATAGTCCGCAAGCCAACGTTCAAGATATTCAGTCACCGTAGTTTTTGTCGGCTTAATAAATATACCTTTGTCCTGTTGGCTCAGCATTTCCGAAAGGTGTTTTTCAGCGTCTTTTTTAGTGCCTTTCACTGTCTCCCAATGGAACCTGTACTTGCCACTAACATCCCTCCCCAGGCTTACTCTACATGAATAGCTATCCTTACCCCTCTTTTCTATGTGGCCCCTCATGTGGTGTCTCCTCCCTTAGTGGCTAAATTTTATCAACGTCAGCATCACTCTGCTTTAGAAAAGTTTTTGCATATTCCCTAACAACATAATTCCCATCAACTTTGATTCCAAGGTTTTTGAATAATTCTAATGGCCTAAAAATTTCAGCGCCCCAATCAAATCGTTTTTCTCCGAGTTCTTTTGAATGGGCCACTATAGCGCTTCTCAGTTTCAATGCTATGGATTCACGTTCTTCTTTAGAAAGTTCTGCCCATTTTGGCGCTTTGCTAATATATCTCATGTAATAAGCAAATATACGTTCATCATCTTCAATAAGGTCATCTTTAAAACTTGGATGTTCTTCTAATATATGTCTGGCCGAACTAAAATTATTAATAATAAATTCATTATCAAAACCCAAATAACTAAGAACGGTCCAGACAGGTCCCCCCAAAGAATTCCCGGAATCTTCTTTTGGCCAATTAAAACGATTTTTGTCTATCAAACCCGTTTCACACAATATCAATAATTTAGCCACAGGCATACCTACGTCTAGATCAAGATCATAAGCATCGGTAGGAATTATATTTAACTCCTCACACACTTGCTCTCGTTGAGCATATCTACATGCATGATGGTAAATTGAATCACACATTCTCCCTATACTTTCAAAATCTTTAAAATATTTCATGTGGCGCAAATAACATACCCACCTTGCCTTTCTTACGGTAAATTCTTGACCCATAGCCAAACACATAGCCGAAATTTTAAACAAGAGCATTGTTTCCTCAGGTGGTAAATTAAATTGTTTTGACATAGCAATGTTCCAAGAAATATCTTCATCCGAGGGTACTTTTGCCCTACGGAGTTCCGTTACGATTGACTGGACTGTTCTCAGACTAATAGGGAAATCATCGAGTTTTCCCTCCTGTTTTAACCTTTTTACCAACTCGGAATGTACTTTTGTAGCAGTGGTCTTTTTGCTACCTTTGGTTAATTCGTAATAGGTTTCCGCAATTCTCTGTTTTTCCCAGGTGGGCATCCATGCGCTCATGTAATTCTCCTAAAAGTGCAATGTTGCATAATATTGCAAGTTATTTACGCTTATTCTACATTATTATTTGATACTATATTACATTATTAAGATATTGTCAATACAGGAGGTAAATAAACATGACACAAATTACTAGCGAACACTTAACAGTATCGGTTGCAGATGCAGGGCGGATGCTGGGCATATCCAGGGCATTGGCATATCAATTGGCAAGTACCGGACAGATACCGACCATTCGACTGGGAGAGAGAAGGCTTGTAGTGCCCAGAGCAGCTTTGATGAAAATGTTAGAGACTACACAGAAACCCAACGTTTGTGAATAAAGGATTTTTAATGAGTAGACCATGTAACTTTGAAGACATCATCTCTAAGGTCTCCAATGCCAAACAAACTGGTGACCACTGGATAGCGTCATGCCCCTTACCGGGGCACAAAACTCCGGCGGGGCACCTTAATTTAAAGGATGCTGGAGACAAGGTTTTGGTGACTTGCCAGGGTGGACGACATAGCTACCATGACTTCTGCCAAGCATGGGGATACGATAGTTTGGCTTACGAAAGTGATGCTTCAGATATGCAGAACTGGCGTACAACTGCCAGCTTTGTTTATGAATTTGAACAAGACAAAGAATACTATGTCATAGACCGCAAAGAAAAGGGCACTAAGAAAAGGTTTGTGGCGAAACACAAGAGCAATGGGGATTATGTCTTTAACATGGATGGGTTAACAACCATCCTTTACAAACTGCCGGAGTTAAGGCAGGCAGTCAGTGATGGTAAAACAATTCTTTTACCTGAAGGCGAAGGCAAGGTTAACAGACTTCGGAAATTGGGATTTGAAGCAACGGCTAACCCTTTTGGTGCTGGTAAGTGGAATGATAACTACACTAAAGAATTTGAGGGCGCGGATGTATTAGTCTTGCCAGATTATGATAAGACCGGGCTGGAATTCGCCGAGAAAAAAGCTAAAGCATTGCATGGTAAGGCAAAGCGGGTACGCATTCTTCAGCTTACGGATATCGAAGCACTTAAAAAGATGACCGAAAAGGAAGGTGTTGATATCATCAATTGGCTTGACGCAGGACACTCCAAAGAAGAGCTCCAGACTCTCATTGACCAGACACCCGACTGGCAGTCACAAGCGGAACCTCATGGCTTGGTATGTATGGCTAATGTACAACCAGAAACTGTTTCTTGGTTATGGTACCCATACATTCCCTTGGGTAAGTTAACGTTACTAGAGGGTGACCCTGGGATTGGCAAGTCTTGGGTTAGCCTTGCAATAGCCACTGCCGTGTCTCTGGGTAAGGGACTTCCGGGAACTGAGGTAGCAGAACCACAAATGGTACTCTTAGCTTCTGCAGAAGACGGTTTAGGTGACACCCTGAGACCCAGGTTTGATGCCATGGCGGCAAATGTCAGGAACGTTCATGCTATCAAGGGTAGTCTGGATTTTGGTAACGGGGGACTTGCAGTACTACAAAGGGATATTGAACAAGTAAAACCTGCACTTGTAATAATAGATCCTCTAGTGGCCTATCTCGGACCTGGTGTTGACATTCACCGAGCCAATGAGACAAGAGCTGTTATGTCGCAGTTAGCGGAAATTGCTGAGTCTTCCCATGTGGCTATTCTTGCTGTGCGCCATCTTACAAAAGGTGGGGCATTAAAGGCGATTTACCGGGGGCTGGGGAGTATTGACTTCGCAGCAGCTTGCCGCTCAGTTCTCATGGCAGGTTGTGACCCAGACAATGACCAGAAGCGAGCAATAGTGCAAATTAAATCTAATCTAGCAGCCAAAGGCCGAGCTATCGGTTTTGAACTAAGAGAAGGCCATTTTTACTGGACTGGGGAATCAGACTTGACCGCGGCTCGCATCCTGGCAGCCGAGGATAGCCAGGACGGTATATCGGCGAGGGATGAAGCAGAGAACTTCCTCAGGGATGAGCTTTCAAGTGGGCCGGTGGAATGGCAGCAGATTGAAAAAGACAGGAAAGCAGCCGGAATTTCAGAAATTACCCTAAGACGTGCACGTGAAAGCCTAAGTGTAAAAATACGACGGGAAGGTGAGCAAGGGAAAAGAGGTGGAGGGCGCTCAGTATGGGAACTTCCTGAGGTTTTAGTTGCTCAAAAGGATTTACTTGTTCAAGAAGTCCATACGGAGAAAAATGAGCAAGTAAATCCAATTAGCTTCAAAAAAGAATCCTTGCCCAAAACCGATGAGCAAGTAAATGCCATTGAAGCTGCGCTGGGAATATCCGTCACTGAAGTCCTTAGTATCTGGACGCGTGAAGGTAAGCCAGTGATTGAACTAGGGCCTGGCGAGAGTTGCACTGGGATAGACAAGTTACTATCAAACAATGGTGTTAGCGAGCGTCATCTCAAGGCGATAAGGGAATGGTTAGACAATGTTATTAAACAAAAAAAGGACAATGCCAAAAATGAAACGTAGCAAAACTGGTGACCGAAAAGCACAAAAAACTCGCAGAAGTAAATCAGTCGAACTCAGACCCGAAACTATCAACAATTTCCGAAACCTGCTTAGCAATCAGGTCAAGAACGTAGATAACTCCTCGGGTTTTGACAGGATCGCAACCTTTCCAGAACGATACAAGAGGAAGGATGTTCGCATCCACATGCATGTGCGGAAGGGCCTCACCGATTTTTGCGCCATTTTTCAGTATTATGAAATGAGACCTAGTGAACGGTTGGGCAAACTGATCTCCCCAATACGAAACCGCAGGCCCAATGCCGGCCTTAATACCCACGACTTGAATAAGCCGATGCTTGTCAGTATTGTTGATCTCTTCGAGCCAATAAAGGGGATGTTCGCGCCTAGGACGACTTCCAGCATGGTATGGTTGCAACCGCTCGATCAGTGCTTGATGTTCAGGTCTCAGCAGCTTAATCATGGTTTTACCCTTGCTGTCGAAGGTGCCCTTCCTTTTATCAGAACTTCTGTGAAGCAAGAAAATAGGGAATTGCAGTCTATGGTCAGCTGCAACTGTTTTGGGTTCGGTTTGCAAGAGTGCCAATTGATAAACGAGATGATCAAGAGCCGAACGCAGGTTATGCGCGATCTCACCGATATAGATACCCCAATCATCAGACGGTGGCGGGCCACTCACTCTCACGCGGTAGACATACTTTCCCGACTTAGGATTGAACTCCGCCCTGATGACACGATATTGGGTTTCTTGTCGGAAGGCATCCTCGACGCCGGCGAGTCGCTCAATTTCACTTTTTGCACGGCTTATCTTGAGGCGCGGGCCATCCAAACGATGCATGAGGAACTCCACAAACAGGCCTTTCCCAAAGTTAATACATTATAGTCATGTCTTTAATCAGTGTCAAAAAAGAAGTAAATCATAAGGAACTTAATGAATATGAAAACAGCACAGCAAATTCAAATAGAACAAATGCCTATTGGAGAATTACGTCCCAACCCGGCAAACCCCAGAAGGATCAGCGACCAGGAGTTGGAAACGCTCACTCGAAGTATTAGCGAGTTTGGGTTGATTGACCCGATCATCGCAAGGCGTGAAGACAAGATGGTTATCGGCGGCCACCAGAGATTACTGGCAGCGCGAAAGCTTGGCTATAAGACAGTTCCGGTGGTGTTTGCAGACCTGACAGTAGAACAATCCCATTTGTTAAATATCGCCCTGAATAAAATCTCGGGATCGTTTGACCAGGAGTTGCTGGCCCGGTTGTTGAAGGAGCTGCAGGAAGTCCCGAACATCGACCTTTCCCTCTCCGGTTTCGAGGACGATGAATTAAAGAAACTGTTGAAGAGTCTTGATGCCAGAGAAAAGAAGGAACGCCTTGAATCGTTTGACCTGGATGCCGCGGTCAAGGCAGCCCAGAGTTCCCCTGTGGCCAAACCAGGCGACATCTGGCTGTTGGGCGAGCACAGGATCGGTTGCAACGATTCGACCGACAGGGAAGCGGTACAACGTCTGATGTCTGGGTCTAAAGCCGCCATGACCTTCACCGACCCTCCTTACAATGTTAACTACGGCGAGACGATGAAAGATAAACTCCGGAAGAACTCTAATAAAATCATCAACGATAATCTTGGTGATGCCTTCGAGCCTTTCTTAGAGAAAGCCTGCAAGAACCTGTTGGACTTTACCGATGGGGCGGTGTACATCTGCATGTCATCATCCGAATTGCATACCTTACAGCAAGCCTTTATAGCCGCCGGTGGCCACTGGTCAACCTTTGTCATCTGGGCTAAGAACACTTTCACCATGGGGCGTTCTGATTATCAACGCCAATACGAGCCTATCCTCTACGGTTGGAGAGAAGGAGTCAAACATTACTGGTGCCGGGACCGCGACCAAGGAGATGTCTGGCAGGTAGATAAACCGTCTTCCAGTCCATTGCATCCCACGATGAAGCCTCTGGCGCTGATTGAAAGGGCAATCCAGAACAGCAGCCAGGCCGGGGACAAGGTATTAGACACCTTCCTTGGGTCAGGAAGTACGTTAATCGCCTGCGAGAGAACCGGCAGGATTTGCTACGGTATGGAACTGGAGCCTCTTTACGTCGATGTGGCAGTGATGCGATGGGAGTCCTTTACTGGAGAAAAGGCCAAACGGTCAGAGGAGATGAAGTAACCATGGAGCAGACACTATTGCCAGATGGTGTTTCAAACTCAAATTATTTCTTGAGAAATAAACTCATTATACAGTTGACTTCTCATGATTTTAGAGTGATGAATACGATAGTAAATAAAAAGGAGGCGGATAATGCCAATCGAAAACAGAAATCTAACCAAGGGAACCAAACTCACAGGCCGGTACCACAAACAGAGTTACTCCTGCGAAGTCGTGGAGAATGCGGAAGGGAAGCTGCGCTACAAACTGGAAGATGGCCGGGAATTCAAGAGTCCCTCGGCTGCCGGAATGGCCATCACCGGACATGCCTGCGACGGCTGGGTCTTCTGGAGCGTGGAAACGGACGAGAATGCAACACCCCCAGATGTGGAGAATCAAGCAGCTGCTCCCGTGGCGGAGGCCAATCAAATTGTAGAGGCTGTGGCTCCTTCCAAGAACGACCCCAAGAAAACGGGCGTATTTCTCGTACCCAACCAGAAAGGAGTACCGGAAGGCCAAATCCGGTGGTTCTGCCGGGATTGCGGCAAGAGCTTCATCGCCTCGGCAGTCGAAGTCCCCGGGGTTTGTCCCAACCAGCATCAGGTCAGCTAAAACTACCTGAGAAGCGAATAACGTGTAAGCAGGCTCCCTTTATTGGGAGCTTGCCTCGTTCCGCCGAGGTCACCACCCACTTTTTCTCAGCAGAGGTGACCTAAGGTGACTCGAATCTGCGCTTTCCGTTTCCCGAATGGCGAGCCATGCCATTCACCACCCCTCCATGACGGCGATTACTGCCTGATGCATTCGCCGGAGCATGCCAAAGAAGTCCAGGACGCCCGCCGTATTGGTGGATTACATCGGAAAAGAGAAGCTACTCTTTCGGCAGCATTTGACTTTCAAGGCTTGGAAACAGTGGAGGGCATCCGTCGTCTGCTGCAGATAGCCGCTACTGATGCTCTTGCAATGGAGAGTAGCCCCTCTCGCTCCCGCCAGCTTGTTTATATTGCTCTGGCAGCTTTGCGTGTCCTTGAAGTGCGTGATTTTGAGCAACGCATCCTGGGATTGGAACGATCAGTTATTCCCACTAAAGCCCAATTGACCCTGCCAATCTTTGACGTCGAACAGGAATTATTAAAACCTGATGATAAGGAAGGGGAACATGACTCTAAATAGACGGCTCGATAAAATAGAGCGAGCGTTTACACCCAAGCAGGCTGTAATCCTGTGGCTGCAGGAAGTTCAACAATATCCAAACGCTTTGGAGTATGCCCGGTTCCTCAGAGGCCAGCCTGAGACCGCGGCTCCCCTTTACAGGATAACTAAACAGATTAGTGAGACAGTCCGTGAATCAATGAAAGGTCACCCGAACAATGTTGTGGAAAACACAGTAAATCGGGCTGTGAGAGACGTGTGTTTCCTAGTCAAACTCCAACAACAAATCAATGGTTATCAGATGACGGAAGAGAGAATCTGGAACCTTATGTTCGTTGCCCTGGAAGGGAATCTTAGAGCCATCATGCGGGAGAATCACTACCAGTTTCGCCTCAGCAATCTATCCAGCATGTACAGCCATGAGATACCTTATCCTGTGGACGTTGAAACTGCCAAGACAGTCAGTGCAGCCATCCGAAATCACGTAACAACATGGGATCAGCTTAAAGAGGATAACACGCTCGAAGACTGGTTTTGTCAGTATCTTCTGGATCGCGGGGAGAAAGAGATCCCCGACGGTGCTTTCACATTTGAGGATGGTAAATTCAAACCTCATGTTACACCCGAAAACGAGAAAGATGTAAGAGCCCTCTTCAAGGACGATGCCGAGTTCGAACGTTTCAAAGCCGGGGAGGATTACACCAAGTTATGGGCGACGATAAAAGACGCCGATTATACCGCACACTATGACCAAATGGTGATGGCAATACACAAACTGGTGGATTCGGGCAAAGTACAAATGGGCACCTCGGTATATCTGGAGACCGTTCCGATACCTTTCTTGCAGTTTGTGACCATGGTTGAGGGGGAATGGCTAGATAGGCATGCATTAGTGTTAGCCGAAGCAGGCACATTGCTCACAGATAAGGGTTATCAACCACAGGAAACAAACGACCATCATCCTCTTGCCTGGCCGCGTTTTCTCGATGGCAGCAGCAATGAAATTGACCGAAAAGAAATACACGGTCTTTGCAAGCGGGCCGATCGGCATTTAAAAAAGTTCCCCGGGAGAACGAAGGAAATTGATGGCAGGTTCTACATTCATTTTGAAGACTACGGCTCCTGGCCAGGACGCAGGGTTAAGGGTGAACTGCAATCCAATGTGTCTCGAGGATTCATAACTAATTCCTGGAATACTTGGGTTGACTCCAAGAGTGGCAAGCTCAAACTGGCTGGTGTGCCTGTTGATCGATTGCAATGTTACGTTGAGGAGCACGACTACACAGTTTGTCCTAGAGGGGTCGATGGTCCGCTCAAGCAGCGTGATTCACTGCTGAATATGATGGGTCAAGTGGGAGGACAAAATACAACAAGAGAATCAACGTTCTGTAAAACGATGGCTGAAATGTTGCTCACGAATTTGTATGCATTTCAGCAGGCCGTCTCCACAATCAGGCAGCGTTACTTCGACGGTGAAGAGATATTGTTTTCGGATTCGGTGAAGAGCCTGGCTGATCTCACAAAGTATACCGAGGACCTGATAACAGAATTTAATGACAATGTTGCTGAAAAGCCTGAAAAGATAAACATGGAAGCTTTGCGGCAAGGTGCTGATAAAGTTATTGTAGCGCGTGTTTCATATTTCGTTGACATGGCCAAAGCCGAGGCTTTGGATGCTGTGGGCGAGCACCAAGCGGCAACAGAGTTGGTGGAGAGGCATCTGGGAGTCTAGTTGGCAAGTGACAGCGGCTCTTACGATGCCGTTGAAAGCCAATGAGGAAGAGCAACCTATAAGCGACGGAGCTGAGGCCTACAGTGATGGTTGCCAATTGGAGTGTTGGTGGTCGCCGTGTGAATTTGGATATCGGTGATGGTGCCAATCCGATGAGGGAGGATGCTTGTCGCTCCCCCATGATTTGCTTGGCACGAAAGTAGTGCTCTAGATCTTTACCGTTAGGGCAACCTTCTCGTTCCCAAATAGCATTAGAGGACATCCCTTACAGCGGATTGGCTGAAGGTCATTCTCTTTCTTCTTGGATTTCTTTAGGTTGCTCCGCTTAGTGTTTGCGTTTTCTTTTTTTACCATTCTATACTAACCTCTTCAGTTTTGCCCGTAAGCTGTCAAAGACTGCGCTGGCTGTGTTGTCTTGCTCCTTGGGTTCTCTCTGCTGGGATCGTGATTATGTGCAAGTGCGCCGGCAAACATATGCATCTCAGAATGTTCAGCTAATAGGTGCTGGCGGCATAATTTCTTTGTATCTACCATCCACATTCGCATGTGAGGTTTACTCCTTTTGTTGTAGATGCTCATACTTACGCTTAAATTGCATCTCCCTACCAATTATTCGTCGTATTAGCATAACAGGTAACATTAGCAACTTGGCTCATAACTAATGAGCTGAAGGTATCTACCTCGAAGGTTTGTGATTGTCCCGGTGGGATAGTAATTCCTGAAGTAGCAGGGCAACTTTCTATATCAAGAACTGTTCCACTACTATTCTTGAACGTGACTTGTACATTAATATCAGTAGCTGTAACATCAGCATTGTTATTGGACAGGGTCACATAGACCTTACCAAAGTATGGGTTAGAGAAGTCGGTACTTAAAGTTATTGCAAGATGACTTCTGGTTACTACAGGCGTTGTTACCTGCGTAACAGGTGTACCAGAAGCTACCGAAGGCTGAACTGTCATACTCCAACTATAAAGTGTAATTACCTCAATTTGATACTGGCCCGGTCCAACATTACTCAAATCTAACGAACCAGAAGTAGAACTACCTTCAACCGTTGCTACGGCAGTATTTGTATCCCGTGGCCCACTAGTAGGATATACAAAGATACTAAAACCACCCTCGTTAGCATCAATAATTGCTTGACTCGGTGAATAAGACCAATTTATAGCCCAATCCTGGGTTGGAATAGAAAATTGAGCTGTAAACGCATTGGGTATAGACGTAGATGTAGGTGGGTATTCTTCACTCGTAAAAGTAATTGGCTGGAATGCCAGTAGAGGAGTGGTAGTTTGTGTGCTGGACGTATTGGAAATCGTCGAAACGGTAGAGGTTGTGGTTGACTTAGAACTTGTAGCTATAGCAATCACAATGATTATGATAATGAGTACAACTAAGCCACCACAACCAATCGGCACCCACTTTGGGATTTTCCGTTTCTTTTTCTGTTTTTCTGCCTGAAGTTCCCCGCGGACTTTCAGCCGTTCCTTCTCTTCTTCTGCTATGTGTTTCTTGTCATCATCCGATAGAGTCATTTTATCCCCCTAAATTTATTTATAGATAACAATCCTTGCTTATGGGAAATCAATACAGCTCTCGATGTTATCAGGCCGACATCTCTTTAATCGGTGATATGATTTCCCGATACCATTCTTGAGACCGTATTTTCTGAGCGAAAGAATCGCATATTCTGAACAAGTCGGGTAGAAACGACAATGCTCCCAATGGTTCAGTATCGGAGAAATAACTTTCTGATGAAAGCGTATTACAAGAACAAGACATTCGATAACAGGCTGATTATACTTCATGGCTAACAAGTTCCTTTTTAACAGCACGAGAGCCACATTTTGGGCATTTATCCATATCAGTTATTTTTTTGCTGGGAATTAATAAAGCGGGCAAGCATCCTGTGCAACACGCCATGGCTTTAGCCTTATTGTTTTGTATATTCCTTTTCTGCTCTGATTCTTCCTGTTTTCCGTAATACCAGATATTTCCACAAGCAGAACAGGTACATTTAGTTTCTTGAATAACCTTCTTTAGGCGTTCTTTTTCTTCTTCCAGAATCCTCTGCTTATCTTGGTCTGATAGTGGCATTCCATTCTCCTAATCAGGGATTTCCCATATCAACTCGTAGTGAATCAGCTTTGTACCTCTAAAGCCGTGACTACTACAATAATCGTTAAACCCTATATTAAAGCCAATTTCAACAAGTGTCAATACTTGTCTATAAGTGTCTTAACGTGCCTATAAGATATCGAAATCTTACTATGATATCTGAATTAGTATCGGAGAGAAGAAATGGCTAGGAAAAAGCCTGATACGAATGTAGAACGCGTCTTGTTTACCTTCGCGGAAGCGCAAGAATTTCTCAGAGTGAGTCATCAAACTATCTACAAGTTGTTGGAGCAGGGGTTACCATCTCACAAAATAGGTAGTAAGAGGATGTTCCTGAAAGAAGACTTGGTAAAATGGATAAACGAGCATTAGTTTACATTCAAAAGAAAAACGACTAATGCAATGGCGATCAGGACAACGCGTCGCAGTCTAAGCAGACTCGACCATAACCTGTATTTGCCATATGTCTATATTTCCCATCTCGTTATAGTGGGACGGCAGGCGTCACATCAGAAAAGCGATTAAGACACCATGACCGGATTGTGCCGATGCTTAAGGGATTTATCTTTTAATCGCGTTAAGTGATTTCTATTAGCTTAATATCCTGTTAAACTAGATATGGCGTTTATAAATTACCTGGTTTGGAGGATACGGGTTGATCCCTCTATAATTTTTTAAAGTACGTCAAAACAGCGAGAAGAGGAGGATAACATGGCAAACAATGGTTTGAAGGGCTTCAAAGGAATTGGCGGTAAACTCTCATTATTGGGAGGTTTCCTTGTGATTTCTGCTGATTTTGCGATGGCCATGTTCAACCCTAAACTATGGACTATTCCATGGTACATCATCGCTGCATTTGGCTATATCGGTTTCATTATGACCATCCCGTTTTGGGTATGGCTCTATAAGTTGGTATCTTGATGCCATTCTAAAAAACCTCTGAAAGCGAGCAGGAAAATTCGTAAAATATAATATTAGGGAATTATGGAAGACTTATCTAAAGAACAAGAGCAAGAACAACAACCGTTTGATCAGCATAAACAGGGAAAGGGGCAAGGCGCTAATCTGCCCACTCGTACTAAACAATACTCGGCGATTACGTCGGCTTCTTTTAAACGTAGCTGGCCCGTATGGCTGGTCAGCCTTGTCACGTTTTTGAACGGGGCTTGGAGCATTGCCAGCATATTGCTGACACGTGTGCCCCAGCGAGTGCAAAATATTTTACCGTTCGGCGGGTTTCATTGGACCAGGTCTTTAACCCTGGTAATAGGTTTCATTCTCGTCTATCTATCATTCCAATTATTTCAACGCCGCCGCGTTGCCTGGTGGGTGGCTGTTTTCGCTGTCGGCTTGGAGTTCATCGCCCATATCATTCACCTGCGTACTTCCTTCACCGCTTTTCCCGAAGTTACTACCCTCATTATCCTCATCGTCTTCCGCGACCGTTTCACGGTGCGCAGTGAATCCCGAAACATCGGGCTGGGATTTCTGCTTCTGCTCGGTAGCCTGTTTATTGCGCTTCTATATGGCACCATTGGTTTCTGGATGCTCGATAAACGTGACTTCGGCATCACTTTTTCGCTGCAAGACGGACTCGTTAGGAGTTTACGGCAATTTCTGTTACTCGGAAATTCGGACCTTGTGGCGATAAGTCGACACGCAGAATGGTTTTTACGATCTTTGGATATTATCGGTATTATAGCCGCATGTTTCGCAATCTATAGTCTATTTCGTCCGATCGTCTATCGTCTCGTCCAATTCCCGCATGAGCGTGCCCGCGCTACGGCTATCATTGAGAAATATGGGAAGTCAACATTCGACTATTTCAAGGTTTGGCAAGACAAATCATTCTTTTTTTCACCCAGTCATGAATCCTTCATCTCTTATAGGATGGTAGGCGGTGTTGCATTTTGCCTCGCGGACCCTGTTGGCCCCGATACAGATAGAGAAGCAGTGATCCAGGCATTCATCAACTTCTGCACGGAAAACGGCTGGATCAACGCCGTAATGATGCCGGATGATCCTTCCATCTACAATTCAGTCGGGCTCTCTTTGCTCAAGATTGGGAAGAGGCCGTGGTTGACCTGGAGCTCTTTACCAGCAAGACCTATAATACCAAGTACTTCCGCTATGTACGACGGAAATTCGAGGGGGAAGGGTATCAGGTAGTACGGGTTAAACCGCCAATTTCCCCCCTGGTTCTTGATGAGGTGGAGAAGGTATCTCGACAATGGCTGACATTGCCCCATCACCGGGAGTACGGCTTCTTTCAGGGACGTTTCGATAGAGCCTACTTGGAGAAGTGTACGTTTGTATGTTCTGCGTGAAAAGAACGGGAGAATAGTGGCTTTTATTAATGAAGTTCCGTCATACCACCCCGGTGAAGCTACTTTCGACATGATGCGTCATATACCCGGGTTGCATTGGGGAACAATGGACTTTCTATTTGCGCAGATGATGGTCACTATGAAAAACGAAGGCTATCGTACATTTAACTTCGGAGTGGCTCCTTTTGTCGGCATCGGTAATCGTCCGGATGCCACAATGACGGAGAAAACAGTGAACCAGATATTTGAACGTCTTGACTGGTTTGTACACTCCAAAGGAATAAAGCAGTACAAGCTCAAGTTCGATCCTCAATGGAAGGATAGTTTCGTTGCTTATCAAGGTGGCACTATTGGGCTCTTAAGAATCGGGTTGGCGATTAACAGAATTTTGTAAATATTTGTCCTAAGACTATATACAAACAAAGAAGGAGGCATACTGGCCTCCTTCTTTGTTTTAAGCTATAAAACGTATTTGTAATTCTATTAATTTGAAGTAGTGGTGGTGGTGGATGTGGTTGGGGGAGTAGGTACTTTAGCTGAAAAATTCACTAGTTGAGCAATATTGGTAGTAGAATTGTAAGTCACGACGCCATATTGCCCGCTCGGTGCAGATATTACACCCTTCATAATAAACTCGGTATTAGCATCCCATGTTAAGACTACTGGTGCAGCAGAACCCGAGACAGTAACAGTAATTGAGTTCCCTGAGATGGTAACCGTGCCCTTTGCCTGGCGGATAACAGGGCCTGTTATGATAAGTACCTGAGCGGCAAGATTATTCGCATCAACTCTTGCGACTATCCTGTCCCCAACTGCAATATCAGAAAACGCCGCACCTTTTGCAAAGGTATCCAGCCAGCCGAGGTTATCTTTCCAATTAGCTGGAATATGGAGATCTTTCATCGCACCCGCAACAGTTTGCTTGCCCTTATTTTGTCCTATATCTTTTGAGACTTGATTTTTTATACCGGTTTCAATCTTGCCGATGGGTAATAGGTAATATTTGGTACTTGCCCCCACATTCACGGTGACAGACGCTTTATTGGCATCCTGGATATTAAATGATGAAGTGCCTGATATAGCCGTGACGGTGCCTTGTACCGTGTGCAGAGCTGCTTTAACTGGAGTGGTTGGTGTAGCGGTGCTGCCAGTATCGGCAAAAGTCGGAATTGCCAAACCTACTACAAGCACGATAACTAATGCAAACAGAAGACTAAACTTAACAAAACTCTTTCTTAGCATTTATTCCTCCTTGATATCTCCAATATATATATAACGTTTATTCAGCAAAAAGGTTAGTACTTATATTTATGATCCGCCAGCGACATTTACGACTAACAACACCTCACTTGTATCCCCATTGTCGTCTGTTGCAACGACATCGATGGCATTCGGGCCATTGGATAGACTAATATTTATACTAAAATTGCCATTAGCGTCAGCGAGGTCTGTCTGGTCGTCTACTGTAACTGTGGCTCCCGGTGAGGTCTGTCCCTGAACGGTGATCGTGTTTGTGCTCAAAGTGGCCGAGTCGGCTGGTGAAATAACTGTTAGCGGCAAAGTCCCTGGGAAAATATCCGAAGTGGTAGACGTCGGCGTAGGTGATGCCGGCACAGCATTTATCATTAATAAAACTTCACCCTGATTATTGTTATTATCAGTTGCTATAACATCTATGGCATTAAGTCCGTCCGCCAAGTTTATAGTGGCATTAAAAGCACCGGTTGAATCAGCGGTAACGACACCATTATTAATACTTACTGTTGCTCCAGGTGCTGTGTTTCCCTGAACGATGACGCTATCCCCGTTAATGGTTGCGGCATCACCCGGTTGAGTGACAGTCAATGGCAAGCCTGATTGTAGAATATCGGGAGAAGAAGTTGAATTGTCCCCTGAGATTACAGTGGTCGATGTTGTTGATGTGGAATTATTTTCGAGAGGAGTTAAAGCTGAAGATGTTGAAACACCTTTTGCACAACCGACTAAAAGAGTAATTAATAGCCCAAAGAGTGTTATGGTGATTATTATTTTATTCATACTAACAATTATAGCGAACAATTTAAGGTTTAGTTATCATCTGTGAGTAATATTTATGTAGGTATTTAGTACTATTTATTTAAGCGATAACGGTTATTAACGAAAGTAATTACGAATACCGGCTTGCTTATGATTCACAGACTATTTTGTGACCAGACAACAACGTTTCATCGTGTCTGAAATTAATAGGCGCAATTAGAACTTAATTTTAAAAAAACAAATAGGGTCGCTCAGTTGTCCGCGTACCCAATCGTGTGTCCAAAAAGCGCTAATTGATGCTGTTTCAATTGGAGGACCTTAGCAAGTTCGGTCTTGTTGCAGTTGTGAAACCAGGAAGACAACCCCAACGAAGATGCTGCCAGATATACGTTTTGTGCAATAAGGCCAGTGTCCACAAAATAATATGATTTCTGAATCTCTGCCTTGTATAGCCCCGGTTCCTGAAATCCCGCATTCTTGAATTTATCGATATCCGCAACGTAGATTAGGCGAATTGGAGCGTTTGCGCCGACCATTCCCTGCCCTGGTCCGATTGCCAGAGAGCGGTTATCATCTGCCACAATCGGCCTCATCATATGAGCATCAGGTTCATACAGATATGTCCCTTCCTCCCTAGCCACATAGACACAGATTTCTTGAGAATTACTCGCCGACCCTGCAGTCCGGCCAGGTCCGCCAAAAGGTCCCTGAGTACGATTAACCCCCTGGGCAGCCCAGAGGATATCAGACAATATCTGCAGTGATATTTTTTTATCGTTAATGGATCGGGAAGTCCTTCTCATTTTCAGAGATTGGAAGATTGTCCCGCACCGGTCAAAGAGTGGTTTAGGAAGTGTAATTGGCTGCATATCTCCAATCGCTTTATTTTTCATGGTATTTCTTCATCCTCTTCTTTTTCCCGGCCGATTCACCAAGATGGTTCAAGCAGACGCCTTTCCGATTCGCCACGGGGTTCAGTCATAATTTTATTCCCGTCGCCATTGAATATTATATCTGAATCGTTTTCTAACCCCTTGATAACGGTCGGGATATATTCCGAAAGACTTATCCCTCTGAATTTGATATGTACAGCTTTACGTCCTTCTTTGTTCAAGTCAGTGTCGACCATTGGTGGAACTATCTCAATAACTCTAACCGATGTGTCTTTAAGTTGCTGCCGCAGTACAAGAGAATAAGTATGAATTGCTGCCTTTGTTGCGCTATAGACGGGCGTATTGGGCATTGGCATGAACCCAAGCCCTGAACTCACATTAATAACGGCGGCTGATGGTCTTTTCATCAGATGTCCAATGAAGAGAGCGGTCAACTCTACCGTAGCAACAAAATTAATTTCAATCTCGTCTTCACCGGATTTGAGTTCGTTATATCCTTTTTTCAGATCGATATATCTCTGTATCCCGGCGTTATTGATCAGAATGTCGAGGTCGGGAAAACGGCGAAACACTTCCGCGGCGAGTTTCTTTCTTTGCATAGCATCTCCGATATCATAGTTTAGTGCCGTGATATCGGGGAATTTTTCCTTTACTATTGACAGCTTCTGACTGTTATGCCCGCAAACAACAACCCTGCTATTTAACTTTTGAAAAGATTCTGCAATGCCGAGTCCAATACCGCTAGTACCCCCGGTCACAAAAACAGTTCTGTTTGAAAGTTCCATATCATCTCCTTAGCGAACGTGAAAAAACAATTCATCAGCAACGGAAATCCAAAAGCCCACAAGAATAATAATTGGAATGATAAAAAACCATGATGAGGCATGAAGTTTGTAATAAAGGCCGCCAATAATGACAAGCAAAATTAAACCAATAACTAATAAAGTCCATGACCTTCTTGACATTGAGACATTATAACATGAAAACAACCAAAAGACTTTAACCGACTACAGACACTATGTTTGATTGTGAAGTTATTCGACATTGCTTGTCTCTTGAGAATAAAGAGTTTATGCTGAATAATAGCTAAAATATAGGGTGATAAATTATGCCGACAATAAATTATTTCTTCGTCATAATACTTACGGCTTTTATAATTGATTTTGCGCTAAAACTAACCGGAAACCTGCTTAATTTAAAATCGTTGAAGCTCGAATTGCCGGCTGGGTTACAAGGGATTTACAAACCTGAAGATTACCGCAAATCTCAGGAATATATACGTGCAACCACGCAATTTGGTTTAGTCGAAAGTAGTTTTTCATTGTTGTTAATGCTAGTTTTCTGGTTCTCCGGAGGATTCAATTGGTTCAACCATGTTGTGGCAGTCTGGAACCTTAATCCTATTTTAAGTGGCCTGTTATACATTGGCATATTGCTTTTTGCATATAGTCTGCTTAGGTTACCTTTTAATATTTATGCTACTTTCGTGATCGAACAGCGTTTCGGTTTTAACCGGACTACCCGTCGAATTTTTGTCCTTGATTTGGTCAAGGGATTCGTGATTGCGTTGATATTAGGGGGACTGCTTTTAGCAGGTATTCTGGCGCTGTTCCAGTATGTCGGTAACTTTGCCTGGCTTTATTGTTGGGCTGGAGTAGCTATTTTCTCTTTAGCGATTCAATACATAGCGCCAACCTGGATTATGCCGTTATTTAACAAATATACCCCGATGGAAACGGGAGAACTAAAAGAGGCGATTTTAAAATATACCCGCTCGGTTAATTTCCCGGTTAAAAATATCTTCGTTATGGACGGCTCAAAGCGGTCCAGTAAATCAAATGCCTTCTTCACCGGATTCGGACGTAACAAACGCATCGCGCTATTCGATACGCTGATAGCGCAACATACCGTTCCGGAAATGGTGGCTGTGCTTGCGCATGAAGTTGGACATTATAAGAAAAAACACATTCTTCAGGGAACGATAATCGGTATTTTACATACCGGCGTTATCTTTTTTCTATTATCGCTATTCCTTAATAACCCCGGCTTATACCATGCTTTTGGTATAAGTAATGAACCTGTTTATGCGGGCCTGCTCTTCTTTGGATTACTTTACACACCGATAGAACTGGCTTTATCAATAATAATGCAGATAGTTTCTAGAAAGCATGAGTACGAAGCTGATCGTTTTGCATCGGATACTTTAGATGAGCCACTCAGTCTAATTGATGCGTTGAAAAAGCTCTCGGCTACAAACCTGTCAAATCTGACGCCCCACCCCTTTTATGTATTTTTAAATTACTCTCATCCGCCGCTTCTGCAACGAATACAGGCAATACAAAACAAACAGAAGAACGCGAGTGAGAAATCATGACCTTTCAAGTAACTTTGATGATCTCCAGATATGATTCACCAAGACGCCAATTAGAATCAAGAACTGACACTATGGTGGGATATTGCCTATAGTCCTTAAAATATGCTGTGGCTTGTCATAATCCATCGAGAGTGATAGAATTGGCGTAATCGTCAATTCTAGAAGGTAAAATATTATACTGTGTCAAAAGAAGCTCAAGCCCGCATAAAAATCAATAAACTTCTGGAGGAATCCGGTTGGCTTTTTCTTGATGATGCTGAAAGTAAAGCTAATATCGTTCTTGAAGCTAATACCAAACTGATTCAACCGGATATTGATGCCTTCGGCGAAGATTTCGAAAAAAGTAAAAGGGGATTAATTGATTTCCTGCTATTGGATGATAAAGGCTTCCCTTGCGCTGTGTTAGAAGCCAAATCGGAAGACAAAGACCCGTTGGACGGCAAAGAGCAGGCTCGTGGCTATGCCCAGGCTCAAAAAGTCCGATTCATCATCCTTTCCAACGGCAATCTGCACTACTTCTGGGATTTGGAAAAAGGCAACCCGACTATCATCACCGCTTTCCCTAGACCTGATTCACTCGGGCAACTTGCGGAAGTAAAAACCCATCTTGTCGAATTATCCAAAGAAGTCGTCACTGACGATTATATTGCCCTCACGCAAAACTCCGGTTACCAGAACGACCCGCGCTGGCATGACCAAGCGCAAAAAGCCGCTTTTATTGAAGAGAATGGCTTGAAATTTTTACGACCCTATCAGTTGGAGGCTATCGCTAGTTTACAGGCATCATCTAAAAGGGTAATAACCGTTTTCTGTTCGAGATGGCCACCGGCACCGGCAAAACACTATTATCGGCCGCCGTTATTAAATTGTTCCTTAGGACAGAAAACGCCAAGCGCGTTCTTTTCCTCGTTGACCGGCTGGAACTGGAAGACCAGGCTAAGAAAAACTTCGTGCGCTACCTGAAAAATGACTACACCTGCGTTGTCTATAAAGAGAACCGGAAGGACTGGCGCCGGACAGAAATCGTCGTCACCACCATCCAAAGTCTGTCCTCTGAAAATAAATACCGTACCTTATTTTCGCCGACTGATTTTGATTTGATTATTTCCGATGAAGCCCACCGCTCCATCGGCGGTAACAGTCGTGCCGTCTTTGAATATTTTATCGGATATAAATTGGGTTTAACCGCCACCCCGAAAAATTACTTGCGCAAATTAGACCCGGCCAAAATCAATGACAACGATCCCAGAGAATGGGAACGCCGTCAATTACTGGATACCTACATTACTTTTGGTTGCGAAAGCGGTGAACCGACTTTCCGCTATGAGTTAAAAAGAGCCGTGGAAGAAGGCTATCTGGTGAATCCCATCATTATCGATGCCAGAACGGAGATCACTACGCAGATGCTTTCAAAACAGGGGTATGCCGTCATGGTTAATACCGAAGAAGGCAAGGAAGAAGAGCAGAAATTCTTTGAAAAGGATTACGAGAAGAAGTTTTATTCGGATAAAACCAATCACATTTTCTGCCGGACTTTTCTGGACAATGCCCTGAAAGACCCCATCTCCGACGAAATCGGTAAAAGTCTCGTGTTTTGCGTCAGTCAGAAACATGCCTCCAAGGTGACGCAGCTATTGAATGAATACGCCGATAAAATGTATCCCGGAAAATATAATTCTGATTTTGCCGTGCAGGTTACCTCTAATGTCCCGAATGCCCAGCAATTCACCATTAATTTTTCTAATAATAATCTCAACGGTCATACTAAATTCCTGGAAAGTTATAAATCGAGTAAAAGCCGGGTTTGTGTCACGGTGGGCATGATGACTACCGGTTACGATTGCGAGGACATCCTTAATCTTTGCCTGATGCGTGCGGTCTTTTCGCCGACTGATTTTGTCCAGATGAAAGGCCGTGGCACGCGTAAATATACCTTCAGTTATACTCAAAAAGAAGGCGGCATTAAGGAATCAATTAAAGCTAGCAAGACTAAATATAAACTTTTCGATTTCTTTGCCGTTTGCGAGTATTTTGAAGAGAAATTCAATTACGATGAGGTACTGAAACTCCCTCCTTCCAGAATATACAACGGCGGTGGTGGCGGAGAGGAAGTCGGGCATGATGAGCATCGTGTATACGTGCCGGACCCGCTTAAATCTTTTACGGAAAAAGAAGTGGGGAAAGAAGGGATGCGTATTGACCGTGAATTTTTCGCCACTTTTGAAAATACGATTAAAAACGACCCAGTTAATAAAGCGAATTACGCTAAAGGCGATATTGCCGCCATCGAAGAAAAAATCAAGACTGAATTGTTCGGCAAACCGCTCGCCTATTACAATGAAGAGAAATTAAGTAAGGCTGCCCGAATCGGACGCCGTTTATCATTATGGGAAATTATCGAAAAGGCTTTCGGGGGCATCACTAGGTTCAAGACTAAAGACGAACTGCTCGAAGATGAGTTTGCCAACTTTGTAGCGATTAATAAACCGAATAATAAACATATCGTCAATCTCAAAAATTACTTCAAAGCCTATATCACCGATAAAGAAGTCAGGGATATTATTACCAATAAAGAATACGGCCGTCTGGCCACGAATCCCCGAATTACGTTGGCAGAATTTAAAGACCTTAATGGTTGGATTGATATCGTGCCGAAATATGTTAAAGATTACGTTCCGATTGAAAAGTTTACGGAGACTAATTAGTGCTGAATCAGGAAACCAGACGTAAAATTGATTCTTGTCGGGACATGCTGGTGGGTAAATTGCCCGACCCTAAAGCCCAGATTGAACAGATTACTTATGCCCTCATCTATAAATTCATGGGCGATATGGATAAAGCGTCAGTTGCTCTAGGTGGCAAAGCAAGCTTCTTTGTCAATGGTTATGAACAATATGCATGGGACAAGCTGATGGCTACTAATATCGGCGGCAAACAACGGCTCGATTTATATTCCGAAGCTATCGCGAAACTATCTCTGAATCCGCATTTGCCTCAGTTATTCCGGGATATTTTTAAAGATGCCTTTCTACCTTACCGTGACCCCGAAACGTTGAACATGTTCCTTAAGGAAATTAACTGGTTCACCTATACCCACAGCGAAGATTTGGGTGATGCTTTTGAATACCTGCTGTCGGTTATGAGTTCACAGGGGGATGCCGGTCAATTCCGCACGCCGCGGCATATCATTGATTTTATTGTTTCCGTCGTCGACCCTAAAAAAGATGAAACCATCCTTGACCCTGCCTGTGGTACCGCTGGTTTTTTGATTTCGTCTTATAAACATATCCTGGCACAGAATGCCAGTGAAAATCCGGGAGACAAATTGACGCCGGATGAAAAAACTGCCTTGATGAATAATATGGTCGGTTATGATATTTCTCCTGACATGGTACGTTTATCCCTGGTCAATATGTATCTGCATGGCTTTCCTGAACCACACATTCACGAATATGACACTCTTTCGTATGAAGATAGATGGGACGACTACTACGATGTGATCATGGCCAATCCACCGTTTATGTCGCCCAAAGGCGGCATTCGCCCCCATAAACGCTTCGCCATTCAAGCTAACCGTTCCAAAGTATTGTTTGTGGATTATATTGCCGAGCACCTGACGGCCGCAGGCCGCGCCGGTGTGATTGTACCGGAAGGCATTATTTTTCAGTCCGGTAATGCCTATAAAGCCCTGCGTAAAATGCTGGTGGATAATTATCTTTTCTGCGTGGTGTCTCTGCCCGCCGGTGTCTTCAATCCTTATTCCGGTGTCAAGACCTCCATCCTGTTGATGGATAAAACGCTCGCGAAATTGACCGATAACATCCTGTTCGTGAAAATCGGGAACGACGGTTTTGACCTGGGCGCGCAGCGCCGCGAAATTGCAGGTAGTGACTTCCCACAGGAGTTGGTTAATGTTAAAACTTATCTTCAATCTGTCCGAAATGGTAAAGAATTTAATGTTTCCGCAATTATAAATTCTTTGTTGGTCTCCAAACAGCAGCTTGCAGAAACTGGCGATTATAACCTCAGCATGGAAAGATACAAAATTCAAGAGATGCGTCAAACTAAGTGGCCAATTGTACCTCTTGGCGAAATGGTTGATTTCATTAGCGGATATGCTTTTAAAAGTGCGAATATGGTTGATTCTTTATTAGACCCTTCTTATCGTCCCGTAGTAAAGATAGGGAATGTTGGACGAGATGGACAGATTGACATGTCAGATATCCAATTTCACCCATATTCTAACGAGTTTTCTCGTTTCACTTTGAAAGTGGATGATATTGTGATGGCAATGACAGGTGCAACTGTCGGTAAAGTCGCACTTGTGAAACAAGATGGTCTTTTATTAAACCAGCGTGTTGGGCTCCTGAGAGCAAAATCGATAGTGATTCAGAAGTATATCCTTGATTTACTTTATAACAATAGTTTTTATGATTACTGCCAGAGAACCGCGGGTGGTGGAGCTCAGGGAAATATTTCACCCAGTGAAATATTAAATTACAAAATTCCCTTTCCTCCTCTCAATATCCAGCAGGAAATAGTGTCGGAAATAGAATCTTATCAGAAAATCATTGACGGCGCTCGGCAGGTCGTGGAAAACTACAAACCAAAGATAAAGATTGACCCCGAATGGCCTCTGAAAACAATTGGCGAAACTTGTGACTTGATGACTGGTGCCACTCCTTCATCCACAGTGAAAGAATATTACGAAAACGGTACTATCAATTGGTTAGTTTCAGGAGATATTCATAAGGGCGAAATTTATGAATGCACCAAAAAAATAACACAAAAGGGTCTCGAAAATTCAAATACTCGATTGTTACCTGTTAATTCAGTTTTAATTGCCCTAAATGGACAAGGTAAAACTAGAGGCACGGTAGCATTATTGCGAATTGAAGCTACCTGCAATCAATAGTCGCAATTAACCCTAATGATCATAATTCTCTTATGCCTGAATTTCTATATTATCAACTTAAAGCAAGATATCAAGAAATTCGGGACACTACCGGTGATAATCAACGAAGCGGTCTAAATATGCCAATAATCAGAAATATAATGATAGCTATTCCTACTCTCCCTATCCAGCAAGAAATTGTCGCCCGAATCGAAAAAGAGCAGCGATTAGTTGACGCCAATAAACAGCTCATTCAAATTTACGAACATAAAATCAAAGATAAAATCGCGGAAGTCTGGGAAACGTAAGCATACCCAAAGAATAGTCAACTGTTTGAGTAGTCAGTTGCGCGGCAGACAATATCAGGTCATAATGTCTGAACTATTTCGATTTTTCCCAGCCTTAATAGCCCTATAGAAAGGATGCGGATAATGCTTATCGACTATTTCAACTAACCAATGCTGCCAGTTCGTATTTGGGACTATCGGTTTCTTCCATCTTCCCGTTGACCATAAAAATGATACGTTCGCAGATATTTGTAATTCTGTCAGAGCTACGCTCTAAATTATGTGCTACCCAAATAAGACGAGTTGCCCTGGTAATTGTTTTAGGATCTTCCGCCATGAAAGTAATGAGTTCTTGAAACACCTCATCGTAGAGACTATCAATGAGCTCATCTTCCGTGCTAATTTTTCTGGCCGTATCAAAATCATGACTAATGAAAGCTATTAAACTTCTATTGAGCCTGTCAACTGTCTTTTCTGCCATACGCGGGATATCCACCAATGGTTTTAACGGCGGTTCGTTGCCAATCATTATTGTAATTTTAGCAACGCCTTTAGCGTAGTCACCTATGCGCTCCAATTCAGTTATCATATAGAGCACTGAGACAATCGTGCGGAGGTCGTTTGCCATGGGTTGTTGAGTGGCTATCAATTGTAGGCATTTATCTTCTATCTCAAACCGTTTGTGATCGATTTTTTGATCATTAACAATAACTTGTTGAGCCAGACTCAAATCACGCTTCTGCAAGGCTACAACAGATTGAAGAATTGCCTTACTGATCATGCTACCCATTACAAGGATATCATCTTGGATTTCTCTTAGTTCCTTATGAAAAATTGTCCTAAATTCCATTATTAATCCCTTGCTCTCTCTTGGCTTGATGATCTTTGCCAGCAGAGTTTGCTGATCGAATCCCGCGTCTTGCTAAATTTGACAATTAACCGAGTCCTATATCTGGCTAATATCATCCGAGTCTAATATATAGGTCTTATTGGTGTCAGAACTTGTAACAACAATGTAAGGATATCTGGGCACAATCATCTTATCTGTGGTAAAAATGGAATTGCTGCTAACTTTCCTCTGTCCCTTCGGTGTAAGCCATATCCTTTTATTTTTCATTTCAGTCATCTCTACTGCAACGAATTAGGCATATCAAAGACGACGCTTCACACTAATTGACTATGTTAGTTAAAGTTTATATCTTTACTTCTATCTTAATTTTACTTCGGCTTTAGCCTATGTCAATAGGGATTTAGCTGCCATTAAATTAAACTTGGCAACTTAATATCGCCCCCTGAACGTGACTTGTTTCCTTCCTCTATTTATTTGAAACCGGCCACCTCAAGAGAGATTTAAACATTTTAACTATCCATTTCCAATGTAGAAAAATGTGAATGATCACAAAGGCCGTAACCGGAATAGCGTCCCATTCGTGAATTGTGACCCATGCTCGATATTTAAAAATGAATGTATTACGGCCCATGGCCAGAGAAATGGGCACAGCAAACCACAATGCGAAACCGGAGAATACCTCAATAAAAAAGGAAATAAAACTTAGCCACACTATTAAAAACAGAAATTGAGATTTTTTCACTGTGGTGCCTCGAGATGAAATAACTAACTTAAGATAAATCGGATTTTAGTTGATCTGCTTACAAGTAACCTATAGGCTCTACTAACCTATGCACTCGCAATTATTAATATATATTTTATGTCAGTAAAAGAAAGTGATTTACATCACTTGAACAGACCACCAGCATTCCTCAATGTTCTAACCGTCATGTCTTCTTGACTTCTGATTAAAACAGAGTGATGTATAGTAGTAACACTATAAAAGGAGTTGCTATCATGACTACATCAATTGCAAATTTCACTGATACCGCTACCGGCTGGCAAAAGGCATTCTATGCCTTCCTGGCCGAGAAAGAGCAACGCTCTGAGTCTCGACGTACTGTAGAAGGTTACTCGCGGATGCTCCAGGATTTCTTCGGGCGCTCGGGAAAGCAGCCAGACAATGTAACATCTCAGGATATCTTCGTTTATGCCCACAGTCCGGGACTATCCGGTAAACAACCATCAGCTATTACCATAGGTGCTCGTATTGCTTGCATCAGTTCCTTCTTTCGATTTCTGATTCGCATGGATATTGTCCAGTCCAACCCTTGTGACAAACTGCAGCGACCTCAAACTTCACCCTCAACTCCCAGAGGCCTATCAGGTGACCAGGTGCATCAACTATTGGAAGTAGTCCCTGATTCTCCAATTGGATTGAGAGACCGGGCTATTATATTAACCTTGGTACTTACTGGGAGACGTAGAGCAGAAGTAATCGGAATGAAAGCGGGTAATCTTATTCTTGATGGTGATAGAGCCTATTATACCTATCGAGGTAAAGGGGGGAAACAAGGGCACCGAGAACTACCTCAACCGGCGCTGAATGCGATAAGAGCCTCACTGGCAGCCTTTGGTAAAGACTTGACTACAATGCCACCGGAAGAGTCTTTATGGCCATCACACTCGCACCAGGGCAAAGGAATCACCAGCGGAACATTCTATGGCAACCTGCAAAGATACTTCAGAAAGGCCGGAATCACACCTTCAGGAGTCCACATCTTCAGGCACACTGCCGCCAAGTTACGCCGTGATGCCGGAGAAACGGTTGAAGATGTTAGTCGCTTCTTGGACCACAGTAGTCTTGCAGTTACCACGGTTTACCTTCGCCGGCTTGAAGGAGAGAAGGACAAGAGTTGGGTAAAAGTAGCGGCGGTGATTGGTTTAACAGTTTAAGTTATCATCCGCCTTGCAATGATTGCACCTTGGGAAGTCTGAGATTTAGCACGTTGTATCCTCGGCCTTGACCCGTTCTGAGTAATCGACTTTCCGCAATATCGTAAAATTTGCATTCCAGATAACTTGGCATTTTCACTGGCTCATTCGTGGCATTCAGAATATTTAAGAAATGAGAAAAGACCCACTTTCCAAGATGTCACAAAATTGTAACCTTTTTCATTATAATTTTATAGTTTCTTCATCCTTTACATGTCAATATAGTTAAAGAGTTCAACTGCTAGATAAAACAAAATTTAGGAGGCTAATAATGGCACAAGACAACTGGAACATTAATCAAAATCCATGGCCAATTCGTCCCACAAGAGAAATGGAGGAGATGCGTCGCCGTTTCGAAGAGGATATTGTCCGACCGGCCATGCATGCCATTTGGGCGCGTATTCCGGATGAGGTCAAAGGTTGGTCCCCTGCCGTTGACGTTTTTGAAAGAGGTGATAATTGGGAAATCAAAGTTGATCTTGCCGGTGTCAAACAAGAGGATGTCGATGTATCAATCTCCAACGATACGCTGCACATAAAAGGAGAGCGAAGACCGGAAATCGGTGTAAAAGAGCAAGAATACTCTCGGAATGAAATTGCCTACGGCAACTTTTACCGCTCGATTTCACTCCCAGCGAATCTGGATGTAAAAAATATTGAAGCAATTTACGAAGACGGTTTTCTTCATATCAAACTCCAGAGGACCGCTGGGGCTAAACCCAAGAAAGTTAATGTCGAGTTCAAAAAATCGAAAGAATAGGCTTTCCCTCTCATAATAAAATATCGTCTTTGCTCATCTAGCGAATCCGGCTTTCTGGCCATGTCGTGTTCGAGTCGCCGTGAAAATATGCTAATAGCGGTAAAGCTGGGAAAGGGAGAAGTATGCCCCGTATAACAACACCACGGGTCGCCTTTAACCGTGTGAGGCGCTTTCAACATATCGTGAACGTTTTGGCAAAATATGGATTTGGTGAGGCAATGAGCCAGGTTCACGTGTGGGAATGTGTTCATGTGGAAAGGGGCATTCTTAGGCGTGAGTGTAAGATACCGGAGATTAACCTCGCCCAAAGGATTCGTCTTGCCATTGAGGAATTAGGCCCAACTTTTATAAAGCTGGGACAGTTACTTAGTACCCGCCCCGATTTAATCCCGCCTGATATAATAATCGAGCTCAAGAAGCTACAGGCCTCAGTCAACTTTATTACGGTGGATAAAATTAGAGATGTTGTAGAGTCCGAATTAGGACGGCCGATAGATGAAGTCTTCGAAAGTTTCGATGGCAAACCTCTTGCGGCAGCGTCGCTAGCTCAAGTTCACCGTGCAGTATTTAAAGGGAAACAGGTAATTCTTAAAGTCCAGCGTCCAAACATTGTTGAGAATACCGAAGCCGACATAGATATCATGCGTAATTTAGCTGGCCTTGCTGAGCGCTATTCCCACACACTCTATCTCATTAATCCAGTGGGACTGGTCGAAGAGTTTGACCAACAGATGAAAAGGGAACTTGATTTCCGGTTGGAAGCTTACAATTCAAGGCGGTTTGCCCAGAATTTCGCGAGCGATGACACGATCCATGTCCCGGACGTTTACATGGAATTAAGCTCAAAGCGCATGATTACAATGGAATATCTTGATGGTATTAATATCTCGAATACTCAGAAACTTATTGATGAAGGTTATAACCTGAGATTGATTGCCAGACGGGGTGCGATTCTCGGCTTCAAGTCAACATTTCAATTCGGGTTTTTTCATGCCGACCCTCATCCCGGTAACATCATCGTACTACCAGGAAATATCATTGGTCTTGTAGATTTCGGTATGATGGCTACTTTATCTCTTCGTGATCGAGAAAGATTAGCAAAATTGGTATACTTTATCTCAATTCATGACGAAAAACGAGTTGCAAGAGCACTAAACGAATTGATGGAATCAGAAGACAGAATTCCCGCCGAAGATTTAGAGCCTCAAATGTCGGCGATCATCAACGAATATGGTGATGTTACAGTCGGCGAACTACGTCTAGCTGGGATGCTTTTTGACATGATGCGGGCTATCATGACACATGGAGGAAGGCTGCGGCCACAACTCCTTTGGGTCACTAAAAGTATAGCCATCCAAGAGGAAATCGCATCCTCGCTACATGCCGATTTCAATTTGATGGAACTTGGTAAACCATTTGCCGAGAAGATTCTGAACCAAAAGTTCAATCCATTCAGTCAGCCTTTTGGATTGTATTATTGGTTGAATGATGTCTTGGATACTGCGAGAGATTTACCCTATGATATCGGCGTTGTGCTCAGAGAATTCAGGAAAGGGCGGTTTAAGATTGAATTCGAACACGTCGGGCTCGAACCGATACGTCTCACAATGGAAAGAATCGCAAACCGAACGGCTCTCACCATTATTATCGCCGCGCTACTAATTTCTTCCTCAATGATTGTCCTGGCTAAGGTGCCTCCTTTTATCGGGAGCATGCCCCTGTTGGGATTCATTGGGTACATCACCGCAATCGTGCTCAGTGTATTGTTGATAATTGCTGTAGTACGACGCAAATAACTAGCTATTTGCCGGTCAACTAGTGTTAAATGTAGAACCTTGCGACTAATTTGCGACTAAACTAAACCAAACGCTTTATAACCCGACCTTACCCGACGGCTAAAAGCTAAGTTTTATGATAGACCCAAACGGTTGCTTTTTACCGTAAAACCACCGATAATAACAATCAGACACGCTTTCGTAAACCGTCGGTCAAGAGTTCGACTCTCTTCGCTGGCTCCAGTATTCGAGGCTAAAATACGCATTATGTTATCTTATTTTAATTAACATAACGAGAGTTGCGACTAAATTGCGACTAAACTAAACCAAACGCTTTATGACCCGACGGTATTCCACGCCCTAAACTACCGATAATCACTAATTGTTTTTGGCGGGCTCTTCTATCTTGTGACTTAGCACATCATCAAACCGGTTAGCGGCAGCAGCTTGAAGGTCTGGAAACGGTAGATGGTATCCGTCGTCTGCTGCAAATTGCGGCCACGGATATAATGGGAATGGAGAGCAGCGCCGCCCGCTCCCGCCAGCTGGTTTGTATTGCGCTGGCAGCCTTACGTGTTCTGGAAGTCCGCGATTTTGAACAGCGCCTCCTGGGTCTGGAACAATCGGTTAACCCCAACAATAATCAACTGGCCCTGCCAATGTTTGACGTCGAACAGGAATTATTAAAGCCGGACGATAAGGAAGGGGAACATGACTCTAAATAAACGACTGGATAAGCTGGAATGGGCACTTACCCCCAAGCAAGCTGTAATCCTGTGGCTGCAGGAAATTCGGCAATATCGGAATGGGTGGGAATATGCTCAATTCCTCGCCAGCCAGCCCGAAAGCGCCGCGCCCATTTACCGGATAACCAAGCAAATCGACCGGAACATCCGGGAGATGATGAAGGGGCACCCACCGCAAGTTGTGGAAGGTGCAGTCCGCCGGGCGGTTAAAGATGTTTATTTTTTAATCAATCTTCACCACCAGGTTAACGGTTACGCGGCAACGGAAGAAAGGGTGTGGAACCTGATGTTCGTGGCATTGGAAGGGAGCCTTCGGGCGATTATGCAGGAAAATCAATACCAGTTTCGCCTCAGTAATCTGTCCAGCCTATATAGCCATGAGATGCCCTATCCCCTGGACACAGAAACAGCTGACACCATCAATGCGGCTATCCGAAACCATGTGACGACTTGGGATCAGATGGAAGAGGACAATACTCTTGTCGAGTGGTTTTGTCAGTATCTTCTTGATCGCGGGGAGAAAGAGATACCCGACGGTGCTTTCACATTTGAGAATGGTAAATTCAAATCCAACGTTACTGCCGAAAACGAGAAGGATGTGAGAGCGATCTTCAAAGATGATGGCGAGTTCGAACGTTTCAAAGCCGGCGAGGACTATACCAACTTGTGGGCGACCGTAAAAGACGCCGATTATAACAAACACTATGACCAAATGGTGTCGGCGATCCACAAACTGGTGGATTCAGGGAAGGTACAAAAGGGCGCCATTGTATATCTGGAAACTGTCCCGATACCGTTCCTGCAGTTTGCCACCCTGGTTGAAGGAGAGTGGATCGACCGCGCCCTATTGGTGCTGGCAGAAGCCGGGGCCATGATTACATATAAAGGTTATCAAATACGAGAAACAAATGACGAGCATCCTCTCGCACGGCCTCTCTTTTTAGACAGCAATAATAATGAAATTGACAGAAAAGAAATACATGGTCTTAGCCAGCAGGCCGAGAGGCACTTAAAAAAGTTCCCCGGAAGAACGAAGGAAATAGATGGACAAACCTATATTAACTTTGAAGATTACTGCGCATGGCGCGGACGCAGGGTCAAAGATGACTTGCCATCCTGTGTGTCCGAGGGATTTATGACGGCTTCCTGGAATGCGTGGGGCGATACCAAGAAGGGAAAGCGAGACCTGGCAGGCGTACCCGTTGCGCGATTGGAGTGTTATGTGCAAGAGCATGATTATCTTTTATGCTCTGACGGGAGCGGGGAACAGCTCAAGCGGCGGGAATTGTTAATGGACATAGCCGGTAAAAAGGAATCACCAAAGGTAGGCGAAGAGATAGCTTTCTGGAAAGACATGGCCGGAACGTTACTATTAAATCTACATAGTTTTCAGCAGGCCGTCACCACAATCAGCCAGCGCTATTTCGATGGCGAAGAGATATTGTTTTCCGATTCGGTAAAGAGCCTGGCTGATCTTACAAAGTACACCGAAGATTTGGTAACTGAATTTAATGATCGCGTGGCCAAGGAACCTAAGGATAAGATAATTGTGGAAACAGTACGGCGAGGCGCTGATAAGCTTGTCACGGGGAGGGTTTCGTATCTAGTGGATTTGTCCAAAGCCGAGGCATTAGATGCCTTGGGTGAAAACCGGGCAGCTGTAGAGTTGGTGGAGCGGCATCTAGAAAAATAATTGGAAGATTCCGAGACATTCACTATGTTCTGCACGGATGCTGAAATACAATATTACGTAGTTTAGTCATGAATGGTGAAAGAGAACCAGACAAACAACGAGATATCCAAAGGGGATAATTCATTGCAATTGGCACAGGTAAAAAATATATGATATGATGGTGGTAGAACGTATGTGCTATCTTATAATGGTAAGTGATTTTATACCAAACTTGACAATTTACATATTAGTGCTAAAATTCTTTCAGGAAGGGAAAACCAGGGGTGGATCAATGTCGAACATAACCTTCGAATTTAACCAAAGAAAGGCTATTGAGACTATTCTATATTTAGCTAATAAAGTATCGGACTCCGATATATATGGCATATGCAAATTGCTATACCTATCGGATAAGATTAGTTTGGAAAAATATGGGCGCTTTATTTTTGGCGAATCCTATTATGCTTTAAAGGAAGGGGCGACTCCTTCCAATGCCTACGACTTATTAAAGCAGGCAACAAGTCCTATGTTTGAAGGATTAAAAGTTGAGGGGAATAAGGTCATTGGATTACGTGAGGCTAAGTTAGATTATCTAAGTGAATCTGATATCGAGTGTTTAGATTTTATTATCAGTAAATATGGTTTAGTTTCTAATGTAGCTAGGGGAAAGGAAGCCCACGATGCAGCTTGGCGGCAAGCTTGGGGAAAAAGAGGAGCTAAACGAAGCATCGGAATGCCTGTTACAAGCATCGCAGAACAACTTCCGGATTCTAGTGATTTAGTCGATTATTTATGTAACTCGGATGCTAGGTAGGCTGAATGCCTGATCTGTGGTGTTTTTATCATGTTAGTAATTGTCCTCATACGAGACCAGTTCCCAAAAACAAGTTCTTAGCGATTGTGTGTTTAGATATTAATTGTATGGGGTTTTTAGTAAATACTAGTGTTCATCCATTCATTCAAAACCGGCCCGACTTACTAACCTGCCAAGTTAAAATAAAAGCATCAGATTACAATTTTTTAGACCATGACTCGTTTATAGATTGTGTTGAATTATACCCCTTTAATAACGGCTTTTTACTAGACAATCGAGCACACATTAACCAGTTCACAAAAGCCGGGATTAAAAAAGCAGTATTTATTTCAAAAACGATCGAGAAACGCTATAAGGAATTGATCCTACAAAGTCTATGACTTATCCTATCCAAACGCAACTTCCAGCGTATGTTATTTTTTGACTGCCACTTATCCTTCCTAATATGAAATTCAGGAAAAGACGATGATTCAATTCTTGTTTTATTACAATTCTTAAGTGGCAACATTTTTCTTTGGTTGCCCGACACGGATCGAATAACACGTGCGGTCCAAATTAAAAACAGACACTATGGTTGACTATGATAGATTAAGCAGCTGGTTGCTAAAGCCCTGACAAAAAGGCTACCTTCTAATAAGAAATAAGTTATTAAAAGAAGGAGGTAGTTTTATGACGAAGAGATCCCAAGATATTCTGAGGAAGGAAAAGGTATTTGTCGGGCTGGAGGATTCCAAGAAAACGTGGCAGCTTTGTGTCCGTAGTGGCGGGGTGATTGTTAATGAAACCAGCATGCCGGCTAAATTAGATGTGCTGAGTAACTATTTTAATAACAAATTTCCGGAGTGTCAGATCCAGGTAATATATGAGGCCGGCTTCAAAGGTTTTGGGTTGCATGACGATCTGGAGGCAAAAGGCTGGGATTGCATTGTAACACCACCGCATACTGTGACTGAAGAGAAATGCCAGCGGAAGAAGAATGATCGGACGGATTGTCGTCGGCTGGCCAAGAATTTAGAAAATGGGGATTATCATAGCTGTTTTGTGCCTGACAAAGAACTTCGCGAGGACCGACAGATATCAAGGACTTATGAACAAGTTCAGGCTGATATCCGGCGAGTATGTAACCGTATTCGGAGGACATTGGAGTTTCACGGTCTGGACGAAGGTTTGTCACCAGGGAGTTGGAATAGAGCAATGTATACTCGTGTAAAGTTATACCTTGAGGATTTAGAGATAAGCGCCTCCCTGCGGTTTTCGATTAAAGTAATGTTCAATGAATTAGAGCATCTGCGGCAACTCAGAAAGGAAATTTTACAGCAACTTCGGACGCTTGCTAAGAGCGACCGGTATAAGGAGAGTGTCGAATTGCTTCAGACTACTCCCGGCATCGGAACTTTCACAGCCATTCGATTGTTGCTGGAGTGGGGCGATGTGAGTCGGTTCAAAAGAAAAGAGGAGTTTGCCAGTTTTTTGGGTTTAGTGCCCAGTGATTATTCCAGTGGCGAAAAGGAGCGCCAGGGGCATATTACCAAGCAAGGTAACAGCAGTGTGAGATCATGGCTGGTAGAGTGCTCCTGGATGGCTATTAAGTACGACCCGGTATTGTTGGATAAATACCGGCGGGTATTAAAGAATTGTGGAAGCAAGAAAAAGGCGATCGTGGCTGTTGCGCGGAAATTGGCGATACGGCTACGCCGGATTTTATTGGATGGAGAGCCGTATGTCATTGGGGTTATGGAGTGAAATTAATCATTCGTAATATTGGACGAGTTTACCGATAGTTATTAGAACGCAATTTCCAAAATCGTATAAATGGTGCATGACGAATCTCGTCGGTAAGTAGATTACGTACTATGGCTGGTCAGCACTAAAGACGAAACGAAGATGTAAACTGTGCTTAAGCACGAATAGCGGCCTGGAAAGCGTTTAAAAATCGGGAAATTATTGTCCTGAGAAAGGAGGTAAATTATTGAGTATATACTGCCTTGATCTGACGCATAATTATATCCTTCGCCTTTGGACAGTCAAGGTTAAAGGCTTTGCCCGAGTTGTAACTCGCCCTTGACAGTCCGGCAGGCTCAGGGCTGAAATATCGACAACAGATCAAGGTAGAATTAGCTATTTAACTAACGGTATCAAACGGAGGTGGCCGCAAACCATCTTGACATCTACATAGCGACGAGATGGTGGCTAACCCACATTTTACAGGTTGGATGTTCAATTAGATCAGGGCAAACTCTAAATGGTATGAGTAAATATTAAAGTAATGAAGGCAGCTATAGCTGCGCTGACGATACCGACAATAATTTCCTTCGGTATTTCTGGAAAATGATCCGTTGTTTTTTCCCAGAATGTTTTATTAAACCCCGAATCCTTATTAATATTGAATTTAAAAAAACGTTGAAGATTATACGCAACAGAATCATAAGATTCAATATCCCCAATCCATTTCCTGCGTATTACATTAGAGACATCCTCGAGAAAATCGTTACCGACGGACTTCACAATTTCATTTTTACAGCTGTCACATAAGTACCCAAGACCAATATCAACCTTATCGTCTGCTTTGTACTTAGTATAATCCAGCGTACATCCGCGAGTTTCATGGTGGGAGCTCCAATTCATCTTTGGGTGCATGAATATCAGAGATGCATATATACAATGAAGTAAATACTCGAATAGTGATGGAGGTGAAAATAATCGTTCCCATCTATCGGTTGTTATATAAGACGTATTAGATACGCATCTGAAAAACAGATTTCCATCTATTTTGGCCTTAATAATGACGACGTAATAATCTGGTGTGCCTTCAAATAATATTTTTCCTTTTGCAAGTTGAAAGGTATTGCATAGATAAGTTTCATCATAAATATTTGCATTGTAAAAATAATTATCTACCTCCGGAAAAACAAACTCATATGAGTTTTGTAAATCGTTCAAACTAAGAAGAAAATATTTAAAAGCATATTCATTAAAATTAGGCGTAGATCCGAGTATGACTGCGACCTTTGCTCTGCGCTTAATTTCTTTGTGTATTATATTGGACATTAATCGCCACCTCGACGATGATACATGACAATTTCGCTATTCCGATTGCTAGGGTGCCGACTTATTCTTTTGCGAAAAGTATAGCAGAATCCTAAAAAGAAGTTAAATTTGTTTAATTTTCTCGGACACTATGAATGGATCGTGCGCAATGCAGTTCAATGTTATGCTGCGTTCATTGATGTTAGACTTTTTAAATACTCCTTGTTTAAAATTATTAATTATGAGATAATTAAGGTAGCCTAATTAGGTTAGCTTAATACAGGAGGTTGAGATGGATAGCGAAAGAACCGAAGAATACCTGGAAGCGATATATAAAGAGCAAAGCAAGGGAGATTCAGCCTCGACTTCTTTTTTAGCACGAGATCTGGGAGTATCACAACCCGCCGTTACCGATATGCTGAAAAATCTTGGAAGCAGGGGGTTGATTGACTATGCATCAAATAAAGGCGCTACACTCACCGATATCGGCGTGGAGAAAGCATTGGGAGTAATACGACGCCATCGTTTATGGGAGAGATTTCTAACCGATGTCCTCGGTATGAAATGGGACAAGGTACATGAGGTTGCCTGTAAGCTGGAACACCTCGATGTCCCGGAAGTTGAAGAAAGATTAGCGGTTATTCTCGGCGATACTAATACCTGTCCTCACGGGCATTCTATTCCCGACAAACAAGGCAATATTAAGCAGGAAAAAGCCGTGCCGCTGTCAAGATTCCATGCGTTGCAGCGGGTGAATATTGTGGCTATTGAAGAGGGCGATTCCAGATTACTCGGGGCGATAGAACGAAAAGGTCTAAAGCCACAAGTTGTAGTGAAAATACTAAAGAAGTATGAGGATGGTTCTCTGGAATTAGAAGCAGGTAAGAAAAAACTACGGATAAACGCCGATCTAGCCACCGTACTTCTGGCAGAGCCAGCTTCTTTACATAAACCAGATGCTGTTAAAGAGGGAACACCTCTAAGTAAACTTGTTGCCGGAAAATCTGGAATATTACAAGAATATACGGGAGAGCGGAGTCTACTGGGGCGCTGTCTTTCTCTGGGTTTTACACCCGGCAGCGTGGTGAAAATGCTGGAGAACTACAACAGTGGTCCTGTTTTAGTCAAGGTACATGATACGGCAATAGCTTTGGGTCGAGATTTGGCTGAGCATATTACTGTTGCGCCTAACAAAACATAATGACTGAAAAAATGAACGGAAAAACAATTGTGGTGGCTCTTGCGGGATCACCTAACACAGGCAAAAGCACCGTATTCAATCTTTTAACCGGGCTTTCACAGCACGTGGGTAACTGGCCGGGGAAAACAGTTGAGCAAAAGACCGGAGTAGTGCGTCGCGGTAATTTAACAATGAATATTGTTGATTTGCCCGGCACCTACAGTCTCACGGCTAATTCCGCTGAAGAGCAAATTGCCCGTGACTATCTGGTGAAGGAAAATCCGGACATTGTGGTTGCTGTAGTCAATGCCGCTAGTTTGGACCGGAATTTGTATCTTGTCGCAGAATTGATCGAGCTATCGCCGCGTCTCATAATTGCGCTAAACATGATGGATGTTGCCCAGCAACAAGGTATGAATGTCGATGCCAAAGCATTGGCACATGTATTAAACATACCTGTAGTTCCGCTTGTTGCCAGTAAAAACCAAGGAATCAATGAATTATTGGCTGCAATCGAACAAGAGTGTAACCAAACTCCCGGCTCACGTGAGGTGAAACATATTGAGTATGGCAGTGAAATACTAAAAGTCATCGACCATGTGGAGCAATTACTGGATGACTCACTAACCGCTCCTTATCCGAAACACTGGACTGCAATGAAATTACTCGAAGGCGACACGCAGATTAACAAACTGATATTGGGACGTGCAGGTGCCGAAAAATCATCTTCACTTGATTCTTATCTTAGGGAGCATGAATCTGCCGCTGTGACCATTGCCACCCTCCGCTATGTGTGGGTAGAGAAAATGATGGCGGTGGCGCAGGAAAAGCCTCCGCTAGGCAGAGTGTCCCTGACGGAACGAATCGACCGGGTGGCAACCCACCCGATATCGGGCTTGTTCGTGCTCTTGTTAGTGTTTGGTCTGATATTTGCGTTTGTTTACAGCATCGGCATCCCGATACAAAATCTCCTTGAGGTACATTTAGTCGAGAGTGGCAAAACGTTTGTGAACACGAACCTCACCGGCGTCCCAAACTGGGTTAGAGGTATGCTGGCGAACGGTATCTTAGGTGGGGTAGGCACTGTTCTGACTTTCATCCCCATATTATTGCTATTCTTTGCAGCCTGGGCATTTATGGAGGATGTCGGATATACTGCCAGGGCTGCTTTTGTAACTGACAAATTCATGCATTTGCTTGGTCTACATGGCAAATCTGTTTTACCGCTGGTTTTAGGATTCGGTTGCAATGTTCCTGCAATTCTGGGAACCCGCATTATCGATTCGCCGAGATCTCGTCTTCTGACGATTATCATAACGCCACTGGTTCCCTGCACAGCCAGGATGGCAGTTATTACCCTGATTGCGGCGGCTTTCTTCGGAAGAGCAGCGATATTTGTATCGATTGGAATAGTAATATTTAGCCTGATAATGCTAATCATCGTAGGGCTCATTATGAACCGCTTTGTCGTTGGTGGTGAAGACAGCGCCTTGCTCATGGAGTTACCTTTGTATCATCTACCCAATCCGCGAATTATAGGATTGGTCACTTGGCAAAATACGCTGGCGTTTATCAAGCGTGCAGGTACAATAATCTTGGCTGTTTCAATGATTGTCTGGATATTATCGTTTGTCCCCCATGGGGATATTAATACCAGCATCCTGTCTTATATTGGGAAATTTTTAGAGCCCCTCGGAAGACTGATGGGATTAAATTGGCAAATGATGGTGGCACTTATATCCAGTTTTATCGCTAAGGAAAATACCATCGGAACTTTGGGCACATTATTGGGCGGGCAGGGTACCGGGCTGGCGACCCAGTTAAAGGCAATGCTTACACCGGCTGCAGCACTGGCTTTTCTAGTCTTACAGGTACTTTTTATTCCATGCGTTGCCACCGTGGCCGCTATTCGCTCCGAAACCAAGTCATGGCGTTGGCCGCTTTTTTGTGTAGCTTATCAATTGGTATTGGCATTTGTTATGGCAATCATTGTTTTTCAAATCGCGCGCTTATTTTAATTTGTCCCGCAGCTGGCGATAACCAGTAATCCATTTTGTGCGGTGTAGGTAACAAAAGCTTGAGAAAATAAAACCATGGGTATCCCCAAACTAAGATACGATAAAACTTAGAAAGGAGGTACTAGAATACACTACGTTGGAATAGACACCCATATTACCACCTTGGATTTTGCCGTGGTCGATGAAGGAAGCCGGTTAGTCAAAGTCCATAGCGTCACCACCAGTGTTAACGGTTTCATAGGATTTGTAAAAACAGTGCCGGCACTGCGGATAATCTAGATGGAGAAGGGCACACGAACGTTTCATCGTGCGACTTTGAATATAACAATTCCTGTTAATGTGGATATTTTACCTATCGGAGTTGTATGCCTTACTCGGCTTCTAAAATAGTTACAGCCAGAGCATTTGGGCCGCTATATACTCCAAGTACCGGACTGACCGTAGAATGAAGAACCGGGACTTTGGGATGAGTGGAACTGAAGCGTCGGGCTAGTTCAACTGCATTCTCCATAGAGGTGGTGTGTTCGATACCTACAGCCTCGATATTCTTGAAGCCATTCATAAAATTGTTTAAATAAGTTATCCCGGCTGCTGGTGAACGTACCCTGGTCAAGGGCGCCATTTCACCATCTCTCAAGTTTAGTATTGCTTTAATTGAAAGCACTGAACCGAGAAATCCTTGAGCCTTGCCAATGCGGCCTCCTTTAGCAAGATATTGCAAAGTATCAAAGTAAGAAATGAAATGAGATCTCTTCAGAGCTTTACGGGTAAACTCATCGAGTTTATCCAGATTAGCGCCGTTCTTGGCTTCTTTAGCGGCAGCAATCACGACCAATCCCAGACCCATAGCGACTGTTTTAGAATCAATGACTGACACACGAGTTTTTTGGGATTTCATATAATCTTTACCTTTATTAGCAGATAGATAGGTGCCGCTGAGCGCGGAGGAATGATTAATGACTAGGATTTCATTCGTACTCTCAGCTAGTCTGTCATAGGTATTTGCAAAATCTCGGGGTGAGGGTTGGGCGGAAGTGGGCCAAATGTCACTCTGAATGAGCCTTCCGTAGAACTCATCAGTGCTGATAGTAACCCTGTCGAGAAAGGTTTCTTCCCCGAATAACACCGTCAGAGGCACCAAATTAATGTCCAGATTGCCTATCAATTCACTTGTAAGATCAGAAAGACTATCGGTCACAATTCGTACAGTCAATTATCCTGCCCTCCTTATTTATTCTACCGCTATATTATATTGTGTCAAATAAGTTAGGGCAACAAGACCTACACTATCACAGAAGTCTGATATAATTTGCTGTAAGGAAAATAGATTAATGTTCGCTTTATTGTTTATTGCCTGCATAATAATTGGCTATTTACTGGGTGGAATTCCGACTTCTTATCTTATTGGCAAGTACTGGGGAAAGGTGAACCTGCTGAAGCAGGGAGAAAGCCATGTCAGTGCCACAGCCGTTTACAGGGAACTCGGCTGGAGACCTTTTTTCATTGTTTTTGTTGTCGACGTGTTAAAAGGGATGCTGGCGATTTACGTCTCCCAGGTGCTTACCGGGAACATATGGGTAGCGATGGTTACCGCCGTGGCGGCAGTAGCAGGACACTGCTGGTCGGTTTATATTAGATTTCGCGGCGGATTGGGTGCCCTAATCATTATCGGCATACTATTTTACACCGGTATTTTATTTAGCAGAACACATATTCCATGGGAATTTGCGTTGGGTGGCATCATAGCACTTGTTACCATGCTCACTATCAAAAAATCTACACTTAGTACTGTCCTATGGTTAGTGGTAATATCCGCTTCCCTCTTTATCGAATTATTCGCATTTAATGAAGGAACTCTGGCGATGGCCTTGCTGCCCCTAATGCTGCTAAGCGTCCAATTTATCAAGCAAAGATTGTCCCACCGTCAGGGAGACGTTTATAAGAATGATCTCTCTTCGGATTTTAGAAGGCTGAAGAGTACCGGACCTAAATAGTCCGTTCTTTCTTTTTCTCATTTTTAGCAGCATTATGCCGGTATATAAAAAAGAGGATAACCCATACTAGCGCAATCAGGCAGCACAAACCCACGAAAAGATATGTCTTCGGTTGTGTATTCGTGTGCGGTAGGATGAACCGTGCACTGAATCCAAGAAGTATGAGTATGGAGTCATAGATCAGCGATGAAATTGCCACTCCGGCAGCAAAACTCAGCTGACGGAGGCGAACAGCGCCGGCGGTTATAGATGGAACCTGTAGTAGTCCGGGGGTTATCCTCACCATAGCTACCATAACTGCCGGATTTTTATTTAAACGGGCTTTGAATTTTTCTACTGCTCTCATAGTGCGTGTAGAACGTTTTTCCAACCAATCTAAGAACCGACTTCCCAGCCCTCGCGTCACAAGATAAAGCACATTCGCTCCGAGTTCACGGCCCAACAACAGTAATAACACGACAAGCAGGGCTTGATAGGCGAGGGGACCATAGTCATAACTGATAAAAAACAGGAGAATTTCCAGAGAAAAAAATAGGGGGAATCCAACTTCACTGATCACCGCGAGAATAAAAATGACCAGCAATGTTACCGGGTGACTGAAGCTAACTCCCGAAGTAACATAAGTTAAAAGTGAGTTAATCCATTCCATTGTCATGGCCGGTCATAAAGAAATATCTTTGTGTCCGAGGATGCTGTTGGTTTTAGAACCACGGTTCTACCATTTTAATTACATTCCGCATGAAAATGGTTGGCAAACACATCAAAGGACCATTCGATCCGTGGTTTTCAAGTGTAATGATTTCTCCATGGATGGTCCCATCAATAGTTAGGCGTCCGAAGCTTTTTATAGGAGCAGGGAATTTACCTGCGACGCTTCCCGGATTGAAAAAGTATATACCTTTCTTGTATTTTATCGTAGGAATGTGTGTATGTCCGTAAAGAATTGCATTAATGCGGTTACCATTATTACAAAAATAACGTCTCATACGTCCGCGGCTGGCGATTGGGACAGTCAGACCATGGATTAGTCCGAGTTTTTTATCACCTATCTCGACCTCTTCCATCATATTGAGTTCAGGATGAAGATTAAGGTCGTCGTGGTTTCCCAAGACACCATAGAATTTACCAGATTTCTTAAGGGCGTTGAGCAATTCTAGGGAGTCAAAATCACCTAGATGAATGACGTAGTCGGATTCCTGTATCGCCGTTAGTAATTTCGATGGAAGCTCTTCCAAAGACCTGACATGAGTATCAGCCATGACCACGATTGTTTTAGCAGTATCTTTCACCGGAAATCGTTCCTGATTTTCTTCATAATTAAACAACCCCCATATTTATCATACATTAAAAATGTACTTTAGCAATATTATGAACAGCCCATGATGTATACCAATAACAGACACCATGTTTGGATAATACCAGTGAGAGGCCACCTTCCTCAGTGTATTCATTGGCCATCTTATTAACATTGACATAGAAAATCCCGGTTTCCCATTATCGTTAATTTTTTATGCTCCACTGGTTATTGTGTATACTTTAATTGGGAAGGCAATGATTACTCGAAAACAAACTGTGCACAGGAGATAAGCGATGGATGACGTCAAAAGCGCCTATGAAATAGCGATGGAGAAGATTAAGGACATTGAACCTGCTACTTTGGAAGAGCGTCTGAAATGGAAGTTCGTCCCAAAAGGAGAGGAACTAGCCGGGAAATATATGAAAGATGATGTCAACCTGATGACTGAATTAAGCAAGTACAATGACGAAGAACGAAAATATGTTGTGCAGGGCGTTTCAGCGATACTGATCAGGAATATTGACTTGCCGAAGAACGATGTCATTAAGAAACACAATCTCAAAGCAATGGACGGCATCAAACTAATCAAGAAAGACAAGACCGGCGTAGATAATGTTTTCAGCAAAATTAGATATATCTTCAACCACTATGCCGAACAGGGCGACAAGCAGAAAAAGCAGGCCTACGAGCAGGTGAAAGCCCAGTTTGCTGAGAAACTCCAGCAAGCGGTACAACAGCAAATGGGCACTAACGCCAGAATGGAAGTAAACGTGGAACAACATCCGCAATTCAAGGAAGAGTGGCGTAAAGCATTGGTAAGTTTGGATAAGCAATACATTCAGAACCTCACCGAATACAAGCATGCTCTTCTGGCGCTCAATTGAGTTATTTGTGGTGATGGGGGTAGCCGATGGACCTTGACGATGAGAAAATGCAAGAGGCTGTAGAGCACACTGAGATTCTCCGTGCGCCCAAACAAAGTCTAACCACTTTCGGGACGACCAATATATACTACTATCTTGTCACCGAGCCGGCTTATGCTGAGCTTGTGCCAAATACCAGGGAAACGGTTATCAGAGAAGGCAGAGTCATTGCAGAAAAAACTCGAATTGTCACCCCATACTATTTGTCATCCCTGGAAGGGTTTAGTGATGATGCCCATCGGTATTTTGAACATCTTATCCAAACCTACGGGCAAAACGTCCCTGGACTATTATATGCTTATCGCAACGAGCCAAAAGAGATGAATATTGTTTCGGATAACCTGCTCACGGTGGTAGCAAAATTGAACGAAGAGATAGATAAACGAGGAGACACTCTGACAACCATCATCAAAGGCTTGGATGAAATGTGGGATGTGGCCCTTATCAAATTTATCTTCGAGATGACACAACGGTCAGTTAGTCATAACTCAAGGCAAATGAATGCCAGAGGGTTGCTGGCGATGGATGATAAAGGAATCCCCGCTGATGCCAGAGCCAGAATTGAGGGTTTGTTCCTTCAGGCAGTTGCTGGCGATATAAACCCGCGTGTTTTGAAAGATGAACTTGATCGCTGGAATATTTTTCCCGAATACGAGGACAGGTTCCTTAGTCTCTTTCGTAAATAACTATAACAAAATAATAAAATGGAGGCGGTTTGCGATGAAAGTCAAATGGTTAGGACATTCCTCCTTTCTGATTACTACCGATAATGGTATCAAAATAATTACGGATCCCTATACCACCAATGAGCGTCTGAAATATGGCGATATAAAAGAGTCAGCCGATGTCGTGGTGGTTAGCCATGAACATGGCGACCACAACAATGTTGCTGCCGTCACAGGAAAACCTCAAGTCGTAAGGGGTGCCGGAACTAAAGAAATTAAAAAGGTGAAGTTCGAAGGGGTAGCTACCTATCATGATGATTCCGGTGGCAAACAAAGAGGCTCCAATACTGTGACCTGCTTTGTAGTTGATGGAGTAAGAGTCTGTCACAGTGGTGACCTTGGTCACCCACTCTCTGATAAAGCAATTAAACAAATTGGCAAAGTAGATGTATTGCTTCTTCCGGTGGGCGGGTTCTTTACGATTGATGCTCAGGTAGCTACCGAAGTTGTCCTCAAGCTGGGTCCCAAAGTAGTCATACCAATGCATTTCAAGAATGATAAGTGTAATTTCCCGATATCTGGGGTAGATGAGTTTATCCTGGGTAAGACTAATGTGACCAAGCTAAACACCAGCGAGGTTGAATTCAAGGCGGGGAAACTACCAACGACTACTCAGATTATGGTCTTGAAACCAGCACTCTAAGGATGATGCCTGAAACGTAGGGCTTACTGCCGACTTTGTTTATTATTTTATGACTTCACACACCTCGTTTACTGGTTTTCTTTCTTTTAGAGGAGGATTTTCTGCTGGATACCCTACCGGAATAAAAACCACCAGGTCCATATCGGCAGGCACCTTTAATATCTTTTCGATCTCGCCTTTAGCCTGCATTGGACCTGTCATCCAAACCGTGCCTAAACCCATCTGATGCAGTATCAGTAGCAAGTAAGCCACGGCAGAAGATACGGATTGAATTTTACTGTCAGCAATATTACGCCATTCCCGCATTTGCTTGGCTTTTGGATCGGTTTTCTCGCGCGATTCCAAAATTTTGTCTACCGGGGATTGATATTGGCTGGCTGCTACGACGATAGCCGCTGGTGCTGCTCGAAAGAAACTTGCCCGCTTAAACATTCCTGTAACCGCATCGCCAAGCTTGTTAGCTTCAGGCCATGAATACATTAGATCGGCATTAGATTGTACGGCATCAGCAATTGAATTCATAATTTCACGTTTTAGAATAATGTAAAAACGCCAGTTTTGCTGGTTACCTGCATTAGGAGCGTAAGTTGCTAACTCAATAGCGCGTAAAAGCACCTCCTCCAGCACCGGTTTGTTCTGCCAGGCCCGAATCGAGCGCCGGCCTTTGATTAAATTATCTAATTCAGTCGTCTTCATTGTCACTCATTCCCCTTTCTTTAAATATTTTCTTTATTATGCCGAACCAAACTGGTTTTTACAATGACCACTCAATGTTTTTTGGCTAGTAGACACTATGAGGGATTGTGTCCAATCGCTAAAAACATAGTTGCATTGATGTCTTGCGGCAATTCAGGGACAGTGCTAGAATTGACATAACCAAAATGTATTATTCTATACATTTTACTTTTCGCCCAGCTTTTCTAGAAAATCAGCTATTTAGTAAAGGAGCTATTTGTCCATGCTCCCAATAGAATTCGTTGCTAAATGGGACCGGGTTAGATTAAGAGAACGACAATCTTCACATGAACATTTTATCGACCTTTGTCGTGTCTTAGGTTTACCTACTCCAGCTGAAGCAGACCCAACTGGCGACTTCTTAACGTTTGACCAGGGGTTGAAAAAAGAATCAGGAGAAGATGGGTTTGCTGATGTTTGGTTCAAAGACCACTTTGCATGGGAATACAAAGGTCGTCACAAAGATTTAACAGCTGCCTATGGACAGCTCCAATTATATCGTGACGCGCTCGGTAATCCTCCTTTATTAGTTGTCTGTGATTTCGACAGATTTGAAGTCCATACGCATTTTAATAACACAGTAAAAAGAGTCTATAAATTTACCAATAATGATATTGCCACTGAAACGATCGTACCAAACTCTCAATTAACCGCTATACAGCTCTTGAGGGCACTATTTACTGATCCGTTCCAATTAAATCCCGGTAAATCCACTGAAAAACTAACCCAAGAGGCGGCGAGCTTATTGGGAGAATTGGCTCAAGATATGCGCCAACACCGTAAACTTGACAGGAGTCACTGATCACACCATCGCTCGTTTCATCATGAGAATGATATTTTGTTTCTTTGCGAGTGATGTTGAGTTATTGCCCAAGCAAGCATTTATCGATGTCATCAAATTAAACAAGAGTCGACCTGAATATTTTCGGCGGTATTTGGGAGACCTATTTGCATCAATGAAAGATGGCGGTGAATTCATGATGCATCGAGTACCCCATTTTAATGGTGGCCTTTTTGACGATCCGTTTGTGCCCGAACTTATAGCTGATCATATAAGTATTTTGGAACGTCTCGGAACTTTGGATTGGTCAGACATAGAACCTTCCATTTTTGGGACACTATTTGAGCGTATTTTAGATCCAAATACTCGCGCAGAATTGGGTGCTCATTACACTTCGAAAGAGGATATCCAAACCGTTGTTGAACCAGTATTATTAAGGCCTCTTCGCATTCAATGGGAACAAATTAAGTCTATAGCAGAGCCGTATTTATCTTGGCGAGAAAAAGTAGATCCGGAACGGGGCAAACAACAGGCACAACTGAAAACGCTAATTAGCGATTTTCAGCAAACCTTATGTCGGATTCGAGTATTAGATCCTGCGTGCGGGTCCGGAAACTTCTTATATATAAGTTTGTCGCTACTGAAGGCGCTTGAAAAGGAAGTATTAGTTTTTGCTGCAATGCACGGTATACAAGGCATGACCCCAAAAGTTCACCCGCGACAGTTATTTGGGATCGAAATAAACGAATATGCACACCAATTAGCTTCAGCGGTAGTTTGGATAGGATACCTCCAATGGAAATATCGAAATGCCATTGACCTTGAAAATGAAGACCCTATCCTCCAGGCTCTTGAAAACATCCGCCTTATGGACGCAATCTTGAATCTCACCGATCCGGAAAATCCAAAGGAACCGGTTTGGCCTGACGCAGATGTAATTGTCGGTAATCCTCCATTCTTAGGCGGTAAATTACTCCGCACTAAATTGGGAGACGCCTACATTGATGCCCTTTTCCAAGTTTACACAGACCGTGTGTCAGCAGAAGCTGACTTGGTTTGTTACTGGTTTGAGAAAGCAAGGGCAATGGTCGAAATGGGCAAAGCGAAGCGCGTCGGTTTGTTAGCTACTCAAGGTATTAGGGGTGGGGCCAATCGGAGAGTTTTAGAGAGAATCAAAGAGACTGGGGACATTTTCTTCGCATATTCTGATCGCAAATGGGTTCTTGAGGGAGCGGCAGTGCACGTTTCTATCATAGGTTTCGACGATGGGTCTGAGACTAACAAAATTCTTGATGGTAAGCAAGTCAGCAGTGTTAATGCGAATTTGACGGCTGGTACGGACCTGACCAAAGCGCGACGCCTTAAAGAGAACATGAGTATCGCGTTCATGGGGGACACCAAAGTTGGGCCTTTTGATATACCTGAGAGCCTAGCGCATGCAATGTTGAGTAAACCTAACCCGCATGGCAAGAATAATTCAGATGTAATTCGGCCGTGGGTTAATGCATTTGATCTGACTCGCAGACCCCGTAATAGGTGGATCATCGATTTCCCTCCAGGGATGTTTTTACAGGATGCTGCCTTGTACGAAGCTCTATTTGAATACATTAAACAACACGTTAAACCAATGCGAGCCGTTGCAAAATCTGGAGATTGCACAGGAGTCGATTGGTGGATACACCAGAGGCCACGTCCTGATATGCGCGAAGCCATATTGAAGTTGCAACTACATCGGTTTATTTGTACACCTTGCGTATCAAAACATCGTCTTTTCGTGTGGATTCCTAGTATAACATTACCGGATCATGCTGTTATAGCCATCGCCCGTGATGACGACTATACTTTTGGTGTATTACATTCACGGGTCCACGAATTATGGGCTCTTAGCATGGGGACTCAGCTAGAAAGTCGCCCACGGTATACACCAACCACGACCTTTGAAACATTCCCATTCCCCAACCCCACAGCTGAACAAAGAGCGACAATAGAGCGGGCGGCTAAACGCCTTAATGAATTAAGGGAGAATTGGCTAAATCCCCCGGAAAGTGATGTGGGACCAAACGAATTAAAACAGCGAACACTAACTAATCTGTACAACGAACGTCCCACATGGCTTGAAATGGCGCATAATACTTTGGATGAGGCTGTTTTGCTCGCTTATGGATGGGATGTGAAACTAAGTAACAGCGAGATATTATCTCGCCTGCTGGATCTAAACTTGCAACGAGAACCTGCAAAATCTCTTCTGGAAAGTAATGATATTGATCAAGATTGATCAAAGAACAGACACAATCCGGTCGCTATGTAGATGTCAAGATGGTTTGTGGCCACCTTCGTTTGACATGTTAACAATAATTTCTAATTCTGCCTTGATCTATTGTCAATATTTTAGCCCTAAGCCTGCCGGACTGTCAAGGGCGAGCTAAGACTCGGGCAAAGCCTTTACCCTTGACTGTCCAAAGGCGAAGGATATAATCATCATCCAGGTCAAGGCAACCCCAAATACACATTATTAATTTGCCACCTCCTTCCAACAGGCTACAATTCCCCGATTTTTAAGACGCTTTCCAATCCGCTATCCGTGCTCAGGCACAGTTTACATCTTCGTTTCGTCTTTGGTGCTGACCAGCCATAGTACGTAATCTACTTACCGACCTGATCCGTCATGCACCACTTATCTTGATTTAGGAATTACGTTCTAAAACTATCGGTTAATTTACCCAATTCTTATTTTCAATTCAAATAATCGGAATGGCTATGCTACTCCACTACCCCAATGACATACGGTTCTCCGTTCAATAAAATCCAGCGCAGCCGTATCGCTAATTTCCGCGCAACAGCCACGATCGCCTTTTTCTTGCTTCCACAATTCTTTAATACCCGCCGGTATTTATCCAACAATACCGGGTCGTACTTAATAGCCATCCAGGAGCACTCTACCAGCCATGATCTCACACTGCTGTTACCTTGCTTGGTAATATGCCCCTGGCGCTCCTTTTCGCCACTGGAATAATCACTGGGCACTAAACCCAAAAAACTGGCAAACTCCTCTTTTCTTTTGAACCGACTCACATCGCCCCACTCCAGCAACAATCGAATGGCTGTGAAAGTTCCGATGCCGGGAGTAGTCTGAAGCAATTCGACACTCTCCTTATACCGGTCGCTCTTAGCAAGCGTCCGAAGTTGCTGTAAAATTTCCTTTCTGAGTTGCCGCAGATGCTCTAATTCATTGAACATTACTTTAATCGAAAACCGCAGGGAGGCGCTTATCTCTAAATCCTCAAGGTATAACTTTACACGAGTATACATTGCTCTATTCCAACTCCCTGGTGACAAACCTTCGTCCAGACCGTGAAACTCCAATGTCCTCCGAATACGGTTACATACTCGCCGGATATCAGCCTGAACTTGTTCATAAGTCCTTGATATCTGTCGGTCCTCGCGAAGTTCTTTGTCAGGCACAAAACAGCTATGATAATCCCCATTTCCCAAATTCTTGGCCAGCCGTCGACAATCCGTCCGATCATTCTTCTTCCTCTGGCATTTCTCTTCAGTCACTGTATGCGGTGGTGTTACCATGTGCACAACACAATTACACAAAATCGTTACCTTTTGAGTTCGCCTTAGCGACAGCCCCCAACAGGAGGAGGTCAGACCATGACTAGAACTGGTCTCCTCCAGCCATCTCTCCGCATCCGTTTTATCCCGGACATATCCGCAAAGGGGCTTAAAGACCACAAGGCCAATGAACTATCAATTTGGTATTATCTCCGATGGCACGAGTAAAGGCGCTGATAAAGCGTCTTTTATTTTGACCAAAAATAAGAGGGTAGAAAAATGTCCAATAACGAATGTAACACCAACATTTTAAGAGAAGTCCTGTATAAATATGCCGGTATGGGAGCGCATCTATTTCCGCTTTGCTGGCCGGAATGGAATGACACGGCCATGTACATTGTGGATATGGCCATCGCGATGATAAAGGTCAACCAGAACAAGACAATATCGGGAAAGCGCCATTACTGAGCGGAGGATATCACAATGCCACGCAAACACACGCTGGGATTGATGATTGGCTGCTTAAATACCCTAAAGCTAATTGGGGAGCTTACTGGCCTAACCAACTTGTTTTAGATGTTGACCAAGACAATGGCGCTTATGAAGATTTAGCTCGGCTTGTAGCCGATATTGGAGAATTACCGCAAACGCTAGAACAATTATCCGGTGGTGGCGGTAAACACATCGTATATCTACTGCCTGAAGGGGTAAACCTTAAAGCTGCCAAACTACCCGGCTATGAGCGCATCCACGTAAAGATAAACGGTTATATCGTAGTAGCCGGAAGTATACACAAAAGCGGCAAACCATATTCGATATCACATGATGGTGCGATTGCCCAAGCTCCACAAACCATAATTAGTCTATTTTTAACCAAGCAAACTGGTTCAGAAGCTAACCGGATTGATGCAATTAAAGAGGGTAGTAGGCATGTTGATTTAATCAGCGTCATCGGTAAGTTAAGAAACGATAATATCGCTGAAGATTTGGTGGAAGCAATGGCACAATCAGCTAATGCTTCAGCAGATATACCGCTTTCTCAAAGTGAAGTTACCAAGATGGTTCGGGAATATGAGCATCAGGCTAAACCCGCATCTTACAACTTCACAGACCTGGGGAATGCGGAGCGTCTTTGTCGTAAATATAGAGATATTTTCCAATGGGTAATTGAACGGAAAATGTTTTACGTCTGGAACGGTTCCGTATGGCAAACAGACACACCCGATAATACCAAACTATTATATCTTGCTAAACAGATAGTTAGAACTATCACGGATGAAAAACAGCCGGAAATGACAGACGAAGGTTATAAGAAATTACTCAATTTTGCGATTGCCAGTGAGTCGGAAAAACGCCTTAATTCGATGGTGTCCTTAGCCAGGAATGAACCAGGGATCAGCATTAGTATTTTGGAATTTAATAAAGACAAATACTTATTCAACATCAAAAACGGAACAGTAAATCTCAAAAGCGGGATGCTTCAACCACACCGAAAAGAGGATTATATAACGCAAATGGCACCTGTCAGTTATGATAATACGGCAATTTGTCCCAAATGGGAAGCTTTTCTAGAACTGATACAGCCTGATCCAGATGTCAGAATATATCTGCAAAAACTTGTCGGGTATGCGATGACAGGGGACACAAAAACACAAGTCATTCCGTTTTGTTGGGGACCGGGTGGAAACGGCAAGTCCACCATGTGGGGTACAATCAAGCGTCTATTTGGCACTGATTACAGTCATGAAATCGACACCGAGGTATTCCTTGTTTCACGAAATAATTTCCGTGTATAGCATTTGAGAACAGCTCGCTAACCTCTACCAAAATCGCCTTGTAACTTGCTTGGAACTGACCAAGAGCAGGCAACTACAAATAAACTTGCTAAAAGCTATTACAGGGGGTGAGGCAATAACCGGAGACCGCAAATATGAACGTACAATTACATTTCAGCCTACATTCAAAGTGATCCTATCCGGTAATAACGAGCCAACAGTCAGGGACACAACGGACGCAGCATGGCGGCGATTAAAGAAAATTCCATTGAGTATAACAATTCCCAGTCCGATTGATGGTTACGATTCTAATTTTGATGATGAAATGTCTGGTATTTGAATTGGGCAATACGGGGGTGTCTCGCATGGCAACAAGAGGGGTTGATCGAGCCATGCGAAATCCGACAGGCAACCGAAGAATACCGCCAGGACCAGGACAGCTTAAACAAGTTTATCAGCAAATGTTGTGAATGTGGTGTCCGATACAGAGTGTTAAAAAAGACTTTCAAAACAGCTCTTGAACAATGGTTAATCGATAGTTCCTGCGAGTTATTATCAGACGCTGAAATAAAAGACAGACTCAAAAACTATAAAATAGTCGAACAAAAAAGCGGGCCTGATAGGTTCTGGAAAGGTATTCAAATAAAGGAAAGTGGACAAGATGGCCATAGCGGACAGCCAAATTTATAAAAGTTTTCCATATTTTGTCTCACGTAGAAAGTTTTATGAAAAAGCATGTACTCGGTGTCCAAGTAGTCCAATAACGGCATTTGGCGTGCTGCCGGTTGCGGATTTACCCACCGCGTTAAAAGCGATTCAAGGTTTGGACAACCTTGATAGCTCCGGCGGCTTACCAATAGATGAGGTAGACGAAAAATAAAAAAACAATATAAAAAGCCTGGATCCAAGAGCTGATCATCTGGCCGGATAAGCAGAAGCAAATAAAATTATTGATAGCTACCAAGGCCAGGGCTTGAAGTTGACATTGCGACAGCTTTACTACCAGTTTGTTATTCGTAATGACATCGTCGATCAAGAGAAGTCATATAACAGTTTAGGCAATCTCATCAGCAATGCGCGACTGGCAGGTTTGGTTGATTGGGATGCCATAGAGGATAGAGTAAGAGTGCCACGACTACCTAGCGAGTTTGAGAACATAAAGGAACTGGTGGATACGGCATTGCAAATTTATCGTCTTCCCCGGTGGCAGGGGCAAGAGCATTACATAGAATTATGGGTGGAAAAAGACGCGTTATCCGGTGTCTTAGCGCCATTAGCCAGTAAATATCATGTTACGCTGATGGTTAATCGTGGTTACAGTTCTCAAAGTGCTATGTACGAGGCCGGCATGAGATTCTGCCAGCACGCCGATAAACTATGCACTCTATTCTCCCTGGGCGACCACGACCCCAGCGGTGAGGATATGGTAAGGGGGAATTCAAGAAAGACTAACGATGTTTGGCGCAGACCCTGGTAGTTAAAAAGATAGCACTCACGATGGAACAGGTCAGACAATACAATCCTCCCCCGAATCCGGCAAAGAAAACAGACACTCGCGCGACCGCATATATTGCCAAGTACGGCAACGAAAGTTGGGAAGTCGACGCTTTACCCCCAGATGTACTTCATCGACTGATAGAGGACGCCATCCGTGAAGTCGTGGACATTGACGCAATGAACAATATTATCGAATTAGAAGACAGGGACAAAGACTTGTTAAAAGGGGCAGCGGCTTATGCACTTCAAGGCAAAATTGCCTACGCCCATAAACTAGGGCGGAAACAATTACAACACAGTGTCAAAAATATTCTTGACACGTTGCAGGCTACTCGCAGCATCACCCAAGCAGCTCAGAAATTGAATTGCAGCCGCGGGCACATTTACGGCGTGTTAAAACAGCAGGGACTAACCCCCAAAGAGGCTTTAGCAAAGTGACTAATGTAAATACAAATAAATTAAATGGAGAAATAAAAATGAAAACAGAACAGCAAATTAAAATCGAACAACTACCCATTGACGAGTTACGGCCCGACCCGGCTAACCCAAGACGAATCAGCGATCAGGAATTGGAAACCCTCACCAGGAGCATACGGGAGTTTGGACTAATCGACCCCATTATCGCCAGGCGAGAAGATAAAATGGTCATCGGCGGCCACCAGCGGTTGCTGGCCGCAAGAAAGCTTGGTTACAAGACAGTGCCGGTTGTCTTGACGGATTTATCGGTGGAACAAGCCCGCTTGCTCAACATCGCCCTGAATAAAATCTCCGGCTCTTTCGACCAGGAACTGCTGGCCAGACTACTCGGGGAAATGAAAGATGTCCCCGATATCGACCTCTCACTTTCCGGCTTTGGCGATGAGGAATTAAAGAAACTGTTAAAAAGTCTGGATGCCAGAGAAAAGAAAGAGCGTCTTGAGACTTTCAGCTACGAAGAGACCTTGAAGGCAGCCCAGAACGCCCCTGTCGCCAAAACAGGTGACATCTGGCTCTTAGGTGACCACAGGCTAATGTGCGGTAACAGTACCAGCCCTGACGACGTGGCAAAGCTCATGAATAATGAGAAGGCTTCTCTTTTAGCCACTGACCCGCCCTACCTGGTGGATTATGACGGCGCCTCGCATTTTCACGGTCCGCAAGGTGACGGCCAGAGAACCAACTATAATCTTGGCGGCAAACATTGGGATGATTACCATGATCCCGAAACCTCAGTAAAATTCTTCTCTGATTTTCTGGCTATCGGACTGCAGCACCTGAACCCCAACTCCGCCATCTACCAATGGCACGCCCATCGGCGGCAGGCGTTAGTGGAACAGGCCTGGACAGCCAATGGCCTGCTTGATTCATCAACAGATCATCTGGTATAAGGGTTTTGGCATCTTGACCCATAGTCACTACATGTGGGCGCATGAGCCTTGTTTCTATGGTTGGGTGGAGGGACAAGCGCCAAATAAGAAACCCCCCGCCAATACGATATCGGTCTGGACTGTCAGTCCCAAGCCGGAGAATCTTAATATCCATCCCACCCAGAAACCTGTGGAGCTATTCATGCGACCGATAGAGTACCATACCGAAATGGGAGATATCTGTTATGAGCCATTTCTGGGCAGCGGCACCCAGATTATTGC
>CAVWFD010000008.1:0-48425 GCA_963754195.1 uncultured Chloroflexia bacterium | reverse complement strand
GTTTTTAACCCGTGCGGATACCCCGAATGACTGTGATAGAGCTTCTGCCCTGTTTTATTACCCGTAACCTGAATTTTAGCGGCATTAGTGACAACAACGAAGTCGCCCACATCTGCATTCCGGGAGAATAGCGGCTTGTGTTTGCCCATCAGTAAATTAGCTGCACGGGTAGCCAGTTTACCAAGAACCTCTTCCGAAGCATCGATTGTATGCCATTCTCTTTTAATATCACCAGCTTTGACACTTACAGTTTTCATCATTTCATTTCCTCAAACGCACAATGGTAATTTACCCTCCTAGACACAACCACAAGCCGTAGGGTTGGGCCTGCCAGGCCGACTTTTTTCGCTTCGAGCAAACTGATAAATTCAGCCTCACTTAGCTTGTTCAAACCCACCTGCACCAAAGCACCAGCAGTGCTGCGTATTTGATGTCGTACAAAAGCATTAGCTACTATGTTAAAGACAACCATGTCTGCATCGCGTGTTACTCTCGCCTGATACACCTGTCTGACAGTACTTTTCTCCGGTTCATCACCGACATTACTGGCAAATGAAGCAAAATCATGTATACCGACCAGCATCCGGCATACCCGATTCATCGCCTCGACATCCAGTTCATCATCTACACGGTGTGCGAATCTCGCCGTAATCGGAGAGCGAGTCTGACTGTTCAGAATCGAATAACTGTATTCACGGCTGGTCGCCATACTCCGTACCATGAATGTATCATTAACCTGATAGGCTGATTTTACAGCGATATCCTCGGGTAGATGATAATTTAGTCCGTGAACAAACGCCTCGATCTGGTGAGAAGAACCGGTATCGAAACTGACAACCTGTCCTCTGGCATCAACTCCCGTGTCCGTCCGGCTGGAACCTATACCCTGATTTTCTCGCCGGTGAGCTTCTCCAAAGCACTCTCGATTGCGCCCTGAATACTGGGAGCATTTGCCTGCCACGGAAACCAAAATAATTAGTGCCATCATATTCCAGCACTAACGCCAGCCGCTTTGTTGTTTTCAGACTCTGCCCGATTTCAGGAGCAACCATTGTCAGTGTCATTATTTCACCAACTCAACTTGAACAATCGGTGCGCCGTTGCCAGTTTGCCGCCCAGTTTAACCATGCGCGTATAGCCGCCTTTGCGATCCGCATACCGTTTCGCCAGCTCATCAAACACTTTATCGGTAGTCTTTTTGCCATAAATAAAAGAAAGCGCCTGTCGCCGGGCATGAAGATCGCCCTTTTTCCCCAGGGTTATCATTTTTTCCGCGACACCACGGATTGCTTTAGCTTTGGCTTCGGTGGTGGTTATCTTTTCATACCCTAATAAATCTGTTACCAGATTCCGGTATAAAGCTTTTCTTGCGCCCGATGATCGGGTTAGCCTTCTACTGTGCATTATCAATTTACGTGCCATAACATTCACCTATATCCATATGTAGTTTTAATCGATACTACTAAGATTCCGCTTCTTCGTCTTTTTCCGTTTCATTTTCCGCGGTCTCACCTGCATTCTCGGACTGTATCAGTTTTAAACCCAATTCGCCCAGGCGATCATCTAATTCCTGAAGTGACTTTACGCCGAAGTTACGCAACGTCATCAATCCCTTCTCGCCTTTACCGACCACTTCACCTACTGTCTGGATATTACCGCGCCGCAGACAGTTCATTGTGCGTACGGATAGGTTCAATTGTTCTACAGGCATATTGGACAATTCTTCGGGAATAGACGATTCAGTGATGGTCTTTTCGGGCTGTGCTTCCGTGACTTTACCAAAATTAGTAAAGGGAAAAAGCAAGTCACTTAACATCCTGGCGCTCTGACATAAAGCATCGGCCGCTTCTATCGTACCGTCGGTCCAGATCTCGAGGTACAGCCTTTCCAGCGTAACCTCTCTGCCTACATGCACCGGTTCGATAATATAATTTACCTTGCGCGTAGGAGTGAAGATAGCATCAACCGGCATAACACCGACCGGTAAATTATCAGCCGCCTCAGCCTGCTTGAAACCGCTCCCGATCTCAACATCGAACTCAACATAGAGTTTAGCATCCGATGAGTTGAGACTCGCTAAATAGGCTTCGGGATTTGTAATCTCGAAGTCAGCCGATGTTTTAATATCGGCGGCGGTGACTTTTCCTTCGTTTGTGACATCCAGGATCAGTTTCCAGGTGTGTTGGTGATGGGTTTCAGCCTGATTGCTTTGACATTAAGCAGGAACTCAATCACATCTTCCTTTACGTTTGGAATAGCCGAGAATTCGTGCTGAATGCCATCGATTTTAACACGGGTTATCGCAGCTCCCGGGAGATGTCCAAGCATAATCCGTCTTAGCGAATTACCCAGAGTAATGCCGAAGCCCTTCTCGAGTGGCTCAATCACGAACCTTGCGAAGTTTTCTCTAGTTTCAACAATTTGAATTTTAGGTACTACCGACAGAGTCAAATCCATACCTCCTTACCGCGAGTAGTACTCAACGATGCTTTTACCATCAAATTGAGCAATAGTTTCATCGGGGACCGGCAGTGTTACCACTTGCCCGACGAGTTTAGCTCTATCCAGAGTAAGCCAGACGGGGACAGTTCTGGATTTGATTTCCTCAGCTAGCTTTTTGAAATATTCCTTTTTCAAACTCGCCTCTCTGCAGGCGACCGTCTCGCCTTCACTGGTTAAATAGGAAGGCACATTCACCCTGTGCCCATTAACTAAAATATGTCCATGAAGCACTAATTGGCGTGCTTGGGGACGGGAATCAGCAAATCCTAACCGATATACAACATTATCCAGCCGTCTCTCCAGCATTACCTTGAGATTATCACCGGTAATACCAGGCTGCTTTGCTGCTATTCCATAGAAACGCCTGAACTGTCGCTCGTATAATCCATAGATATAACGCGCTTTTTGCTTTTCTATCAACTGTGTTCCACGTTCAGAAACACGACGCCGGCGTCCTCTGCTGCCTACGGTAGCCGTCTTGTGCCGTCGTTCCATCACACATTTAGGCGTCATGCACCGGTTTCCCTTGAGCATTAATTTGTCACCGCAACGGCGACATAACTGACAATTTGCTTCTAGATGTCTTGCCATATTTTATATCCTTATACCCTTCTTCTCTTGGGAGGACGACAGCCGTTGTGCGGGATAGGCGTGATGTCTTTGATGCTGGATATCGCCAGTCCAGAGCTCTGTAAAGCGCGAATCGCCGCTTCCCGTCCGCTTCCAGGACCTTTTACGAATACATCCACCTGACGTAAACCGTAGCTCGCCGCTTTTTTCACTGCATCCTGAGCTGCTAATTGTGCAGCATAAGGCGTGCCTTTACGCGAACCTTTAAACCCGGCCGTGCCCGAGCTTCCCCAAGAGAGAACGTTTCCCTCCGGGTCAGTGAGTGTTACTACTGTATTATTAAAACTGGACTGTATAAAGGCACGTCCAGAAGGAATTACCTTTCGTTCTTTCTTTCTCGTTTTTCCTTTTTTACCTGCTGGCATTATTACCTCCCATCAGAACTATGATTTACTTCTTCGTCGCGCCGCGCTTCTTACCTCTGCCGGCTACGGTCTTCTTGACACCACGTTGTGTACGCGCATTTGTGCGTGTCCGCTGTCCTCTGGATGGCAAATTCCGGCGGTGTCTGGTACCGCGATAAGAGCCGATTTCCATCAGACGTTTAATATTGAGGTTAACTTCTTTGCGAAGTTCACCTTCTACCGTATATTCTTTATCGATAAGCTCACGGATCTTATTGACCTCTCCTTCCGTGAGTTCATCTGCTTTGACTTCCGGACTGATACCTACTTGAGCCAATATCTTATGGCTCAAGGTGGGGCCAATACCATGTATATACTGTAACGAATACAGTATCTGTTTTCCTCTTGGTATATCTACACCTGCGATACGCGGCATTTTCTTCCCTCCCTAGATAACAAAAGACTAACCTTGCCTCTGCTTGTGCTTGGCGCGAGTGCAAATAACCCTGACCACACCATGGCGCTTGATAACCTTGCACTTTTCACATCTTGGTTTGACTGAAGAACCAACTTTCATTTTTCCCTCTTTATTTAAACCGATAGGTTACTCTGCCCCGACTTAAATCATACGGAGACAGTTCTATTAATACTCTATCACCCGGTAATATTCTAATATAATTGACTCTCATTTTGCCCGAGATATGCGCCAGCACCTTATGACCGTTCGCCAGTTCCACATGGAACATCGCATTCGGTAGAGACTCTACCACAACCCCTTCAACTTCAATAGTCTCTTTCTTTGCCATAGTCTCCTTAACTAAGCACTGGTAAGCACCTCAGGCTTGCCATCTGTAATGGCAATTGTATCTTCAAAATGGGCTGACAGACTACCATCCCTGGTTCTTACCAGCCAACCATCGCCATCAACTTTCGTTTCCCAACTCCCGATATTTACCATGGGTTCGATCGCGAGAGTCATCCCCTTCTGTAATACCGGCCCTGTTCCTCTCATCATACCCAGCACCGATTTTGTAGTATTCGGTATCTGGGGGTCTTCATGCATATTTCTGCCGATTCCATGTCCGGTGTATTCACGCACTACCGAATAGCCGCGGGATTCAGCATATTCTTCAATAGCAGCAGAGATATCTCCCAACCTGTTGCCTTTATTTGCCGCTTTAATCCCGGCTTTTAATGCTCCCTCCGTCACTTCTATCAATTTACGGGCTTCAGGGCTGATATTCCCCACCGCTACCGTTCTGGCGGCGTCTCCCTGAAATCCCTTATAAATAACACCAAAATCTAACGATACGATATCTCCATCCAACAAGGTTTTCTTGCCTGGAATGCCGTGGACGATCTCGTCATTTATCGATACACACAAACTTGCCGGATAACCTTTGTACCCTTTGAAAGAGGACACCGCTCCCAACGCTTTGACCTCTTTCTCAGCGATGGCATCCAATTCTGCCGTACGCATACCCGGCTGCACACTCGATGCCAGTACTTCTAATACTTTTTCAGTTATCCTGCCCGCCTCCCTCATTATTGCAATTTCTGCGTCGGACTTGATGATAATGCCCATCTTTAACCCCTTCGGGTACTTTTCTTCCCGATGGCATCCAATATCCTCTGCTTGATTTCATCCATGCTGCCTTCGCCATTCACTTCCAATAATTTACCGGTTTTAGTGTAATAATCGATCAAAGGCGCTGTCTGTGCAAAAAATACTTTCAGCCTTTCTTTAATCGTTGCCGGTACGTCATCGGAACGCTGGTAGAGTTCACCGTTGCATTTATCGCATTTTCCTTTAACCTTAGACGGTGAAGCGACTTCATGATAAGGTGTTTGACACTGACGGCAAATCCAGCGTCCACCCAGTCTTGTTAATAATTCTTCTTCCGAGACTTTAATATATACCACTTTGTCGATGGCTTTAGACTGCTCGCCCATCGCTTTATCCAGAGCTTGAGCCTGCGCCAGATTACGGGGAAAACCATCGAAGATAACGCCGTTCTTACAATCCGGCGCAGAAATTCTTTCCAGTACCATTTTGATGGTTATCTCATCAGGCACCAGCATGCCTTTGTCCATATAAGTTTTAGCTTCTAACGCCAACTTGGTACCCTTTTTCTGTGCATCACGGAACATATCACCGGTGGCAATGTGGGAGAGTTTTAACGTCTTCGCCACTTCTGCTGCCTGTGTTCCTTTACCTGCTCCCGGAGCGCCGAGAAATACTATGTACACTTAAACTATTCTCCTACTTAATGAACCCTTCATAACGCCGCATTGTTAACTGTGCTTCCATCTGTTTCATGGTATCCAATACGACACCAACGACAATGATTAAACCGACACTGGACAATTGCACTGTCTGCACGTTAGTCACACCACGGGAAATGAATGGTATAATAGCCACGATTCCAAGAAAGAGCGAGCCTGCGAGTGTAATACGATTGATAACGTTATTCAGGAACGATTCGGTATTTTTCCCAGGTCTGATACCGGGAATAAACCCTCCCTGACGCTGTAAAGTACCCGGCAGATCCTGCTGTTGGAAAATAACCATCGTATAGAAGAACGAAGCCGCAATGGTCAGCAGGAAATACAATATCCAATACACCATCCCCAACGGTAAAGCGGTACCTGAGTTAAAGATGTTATAAATGGCATTGGCAATATTAGGCGTCGTGCCAGCCGGATTCATGAAAAAGCTGGCGATCATACCGGGGAAAACAACCAGCGACATGGAGAATATCAACGGTATCATGCCGGCCGTATTTACTCTCAACGGAATGTGCGTCCCACCGGTCTGACGGTACATACGTCCGCCGCGGAAAGTTGTGCGTGCATATTGAACAGGGATGCGGCGGTGTGCCTCGGTGAAAAGAACGATGAATACGATAGTAGCCAATAAAATCAGGCCAAAGATGAATACACCAATTGCATTCTGACTCCATGCCAAACCAAGGCTGCCGAACATTGCCGGGTAACCGGTAACGATACCGGCAAAAATGATAATAGAGATACCATTACCGATACCGTACTCAGTGATTAATTCGCCAAGCCAAACCAGAAATACGGTGCCCGCGATAAGGGATGCCACCATCGCTACCATTGCCAACGGCCCGGCAGCAGCAATAGCTCCTTCACGCTGAAGGAGAATAATCTGACCGTAGCCGGAGATACCTGCTAACGGAATCGTCAACCAGTGGCTGATGCGGTTTACTTTATTCTGGCCGGCTTCACCTTCCTGAGACATTCTCTGTAGAGCTGGAATTACCGGCTGCATCAATTGAATGATAATAGTGGAAGTAATATAGGGATAAACACCCATTGCCGCTACACTGAAGTTACGTAAAGCTCCGCCGCTGAACATATCCAGCATACCAAGCATAGCGTTGCTTTTAAATAGATCCGCCAGAGCAGTCGGGTTCACCCCTGGTAATGGAATATGCGCGATAAAACGGAATGCGATCAGCAATCCGAAAGTGATTAAAATCCGTTTTCGCAAATCCGGCAGGCGGAATGCGTCAACCATTGCCTGAATAAGCCTGGGCCTACTCTGCCGGGGCTTCATCTGGTACCTCCTCGACTACTTTGCCGCCAGCTGCTTCAATTTTAGCTTTAGCGGTGGCAGTAAACTTATCCGCTTTAACAGTCAGAGGACGATCAATTTCGCCATCCCCAAGTATCTTTACAAGATTTTGCCCGGTTTTCACCAAACCGGCGGTGATCAACTTTACAATATCAACTTCGGTCCCTGCTTCGAAAACACTCAGCTGACCGATATTGACTACGTCATATTCTGTTTTAAAGATATTGGTAAAGCCGCGTTGGCTGGGTAAACGCTTGATAATGGGTAATTGTCCGCCCTCGAAACCCGGCTTCATTCTAAATCCAGCGCGACCTTTCTGTCCCTTGCAGCCACGTCCGGAAAAACTACCTTTTCGGCTTCCGTCACCACGCCCAACTCTTTTCTTGCCTTTTCTAGAGCCGGGTGCGGAAGAAAGTGTATCCAGTCTTATCAACTTACTTCCTCCACTTTCACCAGATGTCTGACTTTATTAATCATCCCTCTAATTGCCATTGAATCATCGTGAGTTACTTTCTCATTTAAACGATGAAATCCCAAAGCTTTCAATGTCCGATTCTGGTCTTCTTCATAACCGATACCGCTTTTGACCCAAGTAATACATAATTTAGCCACTGGTCACCACCTCCCCAGTTTGCTGAACAGGCGGTTTCCGTTTGGCGATTTCTTCCGCCGGGTTCTTCAGTCTGCTTAAAGCAAGAACTGTAGCACGAGCCACATTAGTTTTATTAGATGTACCCAATGATTTGGTCAATACATCTTTGATGCCGGCTAACTCAAGCACTACACGCATACTACCGCCGGCAATGATACCGGTACCAGGTGCAGCAGGTTTGAGTAAAATCCGGGCTGATCCCATTTTCAATTCTATTTCATGAGGAATGGTTGTCCCGGCCATGCGCACAGTAACCAGATTTTTACGAGCGCTGGCATTAGCTTTATTAATCGCTACGGGCACCTCATTTGCTTTACCAAGTCCAACCCCAACGTGCCCGACACCATCACCTGTAACCACCAGTACACTGAAGCTCATCCGTTTGCCGCCCTTTACTACTTTGGCAACACGGTTCACATATACCATTTTATCTGTTAGTGCCAGTTCCGCCGGGTCTATTTTACTGATTAACGCCATACTCATCAATCCTGATTTTATTTTTCTTTAGAACTTCAATCCCTGTTCACGCGCAGCGTCGGCCAAAGCCTTTACTCTGCCGTGAAATCTGAATCCGCCGCGGTCAAACGCTACCTGAGTGATGCCTTTTTCTTTGGCTCTTTTAGCTACCAGAGCCCCAACCAATTTGGAAACCTCTGTTTTTTTCTTATCACCGGCTGCATTTTTAATCTCCTCATCGAGCGAAGACGCAGATACCAGTGTTAATCCCTTAGTATCATCAATCACCTGAGAATAGATGTTGGTCAAGCTACGAAACACACACAGACGGGGTCTGGATTCTGTTCCCTGTACCCTGGCTCTGATGCGCGTGTGCCGCCTGACGCGAGATACCTTGCGGTTAAACTTTGCCATTTATTCTTTACCTCTACTTCCCGATTGCCTTACCCGCTTTACCAGGCTTGAGGCGTATTAATTCGCCGGCGTATCGTAAGCCCTTGCCCTTATAGGCATCGTGGGGTTTGATTCCTTTTATTTTAGCCGCCATTAATCCAACGGCTTCTTTATCAATTCCCGTAATTTTTACTTTGGTAGTTCCTTCAACCGCTAGAGAAATTCCAGGCGCCGGTGAAACTTCTACCGGATGTGAATAACCGACGTTTAATACTACTTTATCGCCGGCCTTTTGTGCCCGATAACCGACACCGACAATTTCAATGCCTTTCTCGAAACCCTTGGTGACGCCTGTTACCATATTAGCAACCAAAGCACGCGTTAAACCATGGCGGGCGCGAACATCTCTATCATCGTTGGCGCGCGCTACAACCAGCACATTGTTTTCCTGGCTGACTGTTATATCAGAACCCAGAGTACGACGAAGCTCGCCTTTCGGGCCTTTTACGGTGATATCCCCGTTCTCTATTTTTACCACTACATCTTTCGGTAATGGTATTGGTAACCGACCTACTCTAGACATACAATTTGCTCCTGAATTTGCTTACCACACATAACATAGGAGTTCCCCACCGATTCCCTGCCGCCAGGCTTGCTTTCCTGTCATCACACCTTTTGGTGTAGAAAGAATGGCAATACCCATGCCACCGTAGACACGCGGTATCTCTTTCTTTTCAACATAGATTCGCAACCCCGGTTTGCTTACACGTTCTAATCCGGTAAGAACAGGTTGGTTTCTCTCTTGATATTTGATGTAGATTTTAATACTTTTTTGAGACTCCTCGCGGACAATCTCATAGTCCTTGATGAAGCCCTCTTCCTTCAGAATCTTGGCAATTGCCAATTTTAATCTTGAAGACGATACCAACACCGCATCATGCCTTACCATGGTGGCATTGCGTATCCGGGTCAGCATATCTGCAATTGGGTCAGAAATAGTCACCCTTTCCCCCCTTTGAGTAATATCCTTACCAGCTTGACTTTCTCACGCCCGGAATCTTGCCGGCTAGAGCAAGTTCCCGGAAACATATTCGGCATAAACCAAATCGACGCATATATCCACGCGAACGGCCGCAGACCTGGCACCGATTATGCTGTTGCACTTCAAATTTTGGAGTGCGTTTCCATTTAGCAATTTCTGACTTTTTAGCCATATAACTCCATCAATCCTTACTGAATGGCATACCCAGCAATTCTAATAATAATCGACCTTCTTCATCGGTTCTGGCGGAGGTAACGATCGTTATCTCCAGTCCCCGCACCTTATCAATCTTGTCATACTCTATCTCAGGGAAAATAGTCTGTTCTTTTAAACCGAGGGTATAATTGCCACGGCCATCAAACGCATTTCTCGGTACACCCTGAAATTCACGCCCTCTCGGTAAAACTACATTAATTAACCTGTCCAGAAAATCAAACATTTTCTTCTGACGTAAGGTTACTTTTAAACCGATGGGCATGCCCTCTCTTAATTTAAAGTTCGCGATGGATTTCTTGGAGCGTGTAATAATCGGCTTTTGTCCGGTGATAATCGGCAAATCCTTTTCCGCTCCTTCAAGAGCTTTTGCATTGATTACCGCTTCTCCCAAACCAATACCGACCACAATCTTTTCAAGATGAGGCACTTCCATGATATTTTTATAGCCTCGCACTTCCATCAGCTTAGGAATAATCTCTTTTGTATACTTTTCTTTCAGACCAGCCATTATTCGATAACCTCACCGCAAGCGCGACAGATTCTTGCTTTTTTACCATCTTCCAAAGTCTTGTAGCCGATACGAACAGGGTGATTGCATCGATTGCAAAGCAGCATCAAATCCGATAAATCAACCGAAGCTTCACGTTCGATGATTCCCGCCTGTTTGACCTGTGACTTGGTTTTGCTGTGCGTCTTTATCATGTTTACACCCTCGACCATAGCTCTATGTTCTTTGGGGTATACAAAGCGCACCTTGCCTTTTTTGCCTTTATCCTTGCCGGCGATAACGAGGACGGTATCATCCTTTTTAATTTTCATCGCCTCTCCTTACAATACCTCAGGTGCCAGAGAAAGAATCTTGGTAAAAAGTTTTTCTCTTAGTTCTCTGGCAACCGGACCAAAAATACGAGTTCCTTTGGGGTTATTCTTCTCAGTGAGAATCACCGCCGCATTATCATCAAATCTGATATATGTGCCATCAGCCCGCCGTTGCGGTTTTGTCGTCCTGATGACGACCGCGCGGACGACATCGCCGGCTTTCACAGAGCCGCCGGGTACTGCCTTCTTGACGCTACCGACAATTACGTCGCCGACATGCGCATATCTGCGGCCGCTGCCGCCGAGGATGTTGACGCACATTACCTGTCGTGCGCCGGTGTTATCCGCTACCTTTAATCTTGTATATATCTCAATCACTTCATCTTACCCCAAGAGTTATTCTTTCTTTTCTTCGGCTGGTTTAGTTTCGGCAGCTTCCCCTACTATTTCATCTTTAGCCTCAGCAGTCGCTGTTTTACTTTCGGACAATACTGCGGGAGTAGCGATTTCTTCCGGTTTTATTTCGATCGCTGCTGCTTTGATAATAATCTCTGCAACACGCCACCGTTTCTCTTTTGACAAAGGCCGAGTTTCGACGATTTTGACAGTATCCCCTATCTTGCATTCATTCTTTTCATCATGCACTTTATAGCGCTTGACTTTTTTAATCGTCTTTTTGTATAAGGGATGGTTACGATGGGACTCAACCAGGACTACCAAGGTTTTATCCATCTTGTTACTCGAAACCTGCCCTATTTTACTCTTCTGTATTATCGTCATAGACTAAACCCTTTTCCTCTACCAATAGTTGGGAGTGTTTTATTCTTTGACAGGCGCTACTTCCCTGCCAACTCCCTTTCTTTCATTATTGTCTGTAATATAGCGATTTTCTTTCTGGTCCGAGGAATCTCCCGGTGATTGACTAATTGCTTGGTCGTCGCTTTCAGACGCAAGTCGAAAAGTTCCCGGTTAGCTGCCTGAAGTTGTTTAACTAATTCCTCAGAGCTCATTGCTCGTATTTCATTAACTTTCAACTGTCGCTAACTCCCTGGTCTTAGTGATGCCGGCAAGACCGCTTGTCTTCCTGGTAACAAATTTAGCATCAACCGGTAATTTGTTGGCGGCCAGACGCATTGCTTCTTTCGCAGTGGCTTCGTCAACGCCACCCATTTCAAACATGATACGTCCGCGTTTGACAACCGCAACCCAATGGTCCGGAGTGCCTTTTCCTGAACCCATGCGGGTTTCTGCCGCTTTCTTTGTAATCGATTTATCCGGAAAGACGCGGATATAAACTTTACCGCCACGGCGGACATAGTGTGTAATTGCGCGACGTGCAGCTTCTATCTGGCGTGCCGTCAACCACACAGACTCTTCCGCTTGCAACCCAAAATCACCAAATGTGACCACGTCGCCCGATTGGGCTGTGCCTTTCCGTCGCCCTTTTTGAAATTTGCGGAACTTTACTCTTTTAGGCTGTAACATTAATATCTCCCTACTTTTCCGCTGTTGGCTCTTCGGTTACGTCGGTAGCCGGTGTTTTCTTAGGTTTCGCCGTTTTGGGTTTCGCCGTCTCTGACGTCCGAGTTGTTTTCTTCGCTACATGCTTTTCTTCGGCAGCCTCTTCGGTAACCGTTTCTTCTACCTTTTCGGCCGCAACTTTATGGACTCTTTTTACAGTCGGTTTCGCTGCTTTTACTTCTTCAACTTCTACTGATGGAGTTCCAACCACCGCCTCTGCTGTCTTTTCGGCCGCAGGTTTGCGGGCTTTTCTGACTGTATGTTTTTCTGCCAGGGCTTGAGTTGCTTCTTCCTTGGCGAACGAAATCTTTTCTACCATTACTTCGTTTACAGGTTGTTCTGCTACCACCGGTTTGACTGCCTCTGCAGGAGCAACTACCGGTTGAGCGGTAGCTTCCGCAGTTTCAGCTTCTTCTTTTGCCGGCAGTATCTCGCCTTTATAGATCCAAACTTTGATGCCGATCCTGCCCATGACAGTCTTAGCTTCAGTGAAGCCGTAATCGATGTCAGCGCGTAATGTGTGGAGAGGCACACGCCCCTCATGCATCGTCACTGTACGGGCAATTTCAGCCCCGTCAAGACGACCGGCAGCACGGATTCTCATCCCTTTTGCACCGGCCATGATAGAGCGTTGTAACGCCTGCTTCAAAGAGCGTCGATAAGCGACACGTCTCTCCATTGACTCGGCGATTGATCTGGCTACCAGATAGGCATCGAATTCAGGCTGTTGTATTTCTCTGATATTCAATTGAATTTTCTTGGAGATCAGTTTTTCTAACGTCTTTCGCATCTCGTCGACGCGTTGTCCACCACGTCCGATAAGAATACCGGGACGGGCAGTATGAACGGTAAGGGATACATTATTCGCCTGACGATCTATCTCGACAAGCGATACGCCGGCTTCAGGATACATTGACCGAATAGCTTTACGAATCCTCAGGTCTTCCTGTAAATAAACAACGAAATGCCTATCGGAATACCATTTGGAATCCCATGTTTTAATAACACCAAGCCTGAAACCAACCGGATGAACCTTATGTCCCATTAGCCCTCCTGATCCCCTACAACGACAGTAATATGACTGGAACGCTTCTGTATCGGACTGACACGGTGCCGAGAGCGCGCTTTAAACCTTTTCAGAATCATTGCCTCGTCGGAGGTGATTGAAATAACCTTGAGATTTGCACCTGCCATATTATGCGCCGTTTCTGCATCAGCGACCGCTGTTTTTATCAGTTTGGCGACAATACGGCCGTGCGGTGAAGGAGCAAATTTTAAAATGGTTAATGCTTCTTCAACGTTCTTCCCGCGTACCATATCAATCAATAATCGCATCTTGCGCGGTGATGTCCCTGTATTTTTAGCAACCGATTTAACTTCCATTTATCTCCTAGGTAGTAGCTTCAGCCGCCGGTGCGGCTTTCTTGGGAGCTTCTTCCTCCTTGATAGTATGCCCTCTGAAGGTGCGGGTAGGAGCAAACTCGCCCAGTCTATGACCGACCATATTTTCTGTGATATAAACCGGCACATGTCTTCTACCATCATGCACGGCAATCGTCAACCCGATCATATCCGGGATAATCGTGCACCAGCGAGCCCAAGTCTTAATGACCGTTTTTTCGCTGCTGCGACTGACTGCCTGTACTTTCTTGAGTAGTTTCGCGTCTACTGCTGGTCCCTTTTTAGTTGACCTTGACATAGTTTACTTCTTCCCTCGACGCCTGATAATCATTCCGTCTGAATATTTCGTCTTACGCGTCTTATAACCCATTGCCGGTTTACCCCAAGGGGTCTTTGGTCCCGGCATACCTATCGGGGTTCTACCCTCGCCACCCCCATGTGGATGATCGCGAGGACTCATTGCCGAACCTCTAACAGTCGGACGCCATCCCATTAAACGCTTCCGTCCTGCTTTCCCGATGTGAATTCCCTGGTATTCTATATTGCCGACCTGCCCGATTGTTGCCGTGCATTCCGCCCGGACAAGCCGCATTTCACCCGAAGGTAAGCGGATATGGACTTCTTCTCCCTCTTTCGCCAGGAGTTGCGCGGCGCCACCGGCGCTGCGGACCAATTTTCCGCCTTGTCCTTTGATCAACTCTATATTGTGTATCATTGTACCGGTAGGAATCGATTTCATGGGTAAATTATTACCCACTTTAATTTCCGCATTTTCTCCGGACACAATAGAATCGCCTATTTTCAACCCAACCGGGGCAATAATATACCTTTTTTCTCCGTCTATATAAAAAATCAGTGCAATATTCGCCGAACGGCCCGGGTCATATTCGATTGCGGAGACTTTACCGGGAATACCAACTTTATCACGTTTGAAATCGATGATCCTCAGTAATTGTTTGACTCCGCCGCCCTGGTGGCGTACGGTAACTTTACCTTCATTATTCCTGCCAGCTCTCTTCTTTTTGTAGATGATCAACGATTTTTCAGGATCGCGTTTCGTGATCTCTTCGTTAGCGAGAGTGCTAGCATCCCGTCTGCCGGGAGAAGTCGGATTATATACCTTTATTGCCATCTAATTTTCCTCGTTCGCCTTATAAACTCTCAAACAAATCAATTTTATCGCCGGCTTTGAGAGTAACAATCGCCTTTTTCCATGGTGAAGTAACGACGACTCTTCTACCTACATGTTTTTCTTTGCTATGGATTGTAATCACATTTACTCCGGTGACGGTTACCTTGAAGGCTTCTTCCACGGCGCCTTTGATCTGCATTTTATTAGCGCGCTTGCCCACTTCAAACACATACTTTCCGGTGGGTTGAAGAGTCGCATTTTTTTCCGTTACCAGGGGACGTTTTAAAATTTCATGCAGTTGCATTGTTTTCCTCTCCAGATGAACTCTCACCCCATAACTGCTCTGCTTTACGCACTGCATCCACTTCCATCAACAGAGTCCGGTGAGAGATAATATCTACCACATTCAACAAATCAGCGGGTAGCGTCTTGATACCTGGTAGATTCCGCGCCGACTTTACGAGGTTGGAATCTGCCGCCGCAGTAACTACCAGCGCAGTATTATCAACTTTCATTGCGTCCAGAATACCAGCTATTTTATTGGTTTTGATTTCGTCCATTTTCAATGACTCGAGTATCTTTAATTCACCATCGCCAAGTTTGGCGGAAAGGACACACCTTAAAGCCAACCGCCGCATACTCTTCGGCATCGACTGATGGTAATCGCGGGGATGAGGACCGAATACAATACCGCCGCCTCTGCGGAGTGGTGATTTGATACTACCCGGACGGGCAGAACCGGTGCCCTTCTGCTTATAAAGCTTTCTGGTACTACCGGAGACATTACCGCGGGTTTTAGTGCTGGAATTACCCTGCCGGGCGTTTGCCTGCTGTCTGAGAACAGACTGGTGCACTAATGTCTCATTAAAGGGTACGCCAAATACCTTATCGCTAATCTCTATATTAGTTACCACTTCACCCGCAAGGTTATAAACCGGAGCCTGCATTTACCTACTTCCTCTTAGTCGATTTACTAATTAATAATAAACCATTCTTATTACCCGGCACTGCTCCTTGTACCAGAAGGAGATTATGTTCGGGATCAATCTTATATACTTTTAAACCCTTTTGTGTAATTTGCTCATGTCCCATATGACCTGCCATGCGCATGCCCTTCAGCACTCTTCCCGGTGAGGTAGTAGCGCCGATAGCACCCGGTGCACGATGGCGGTCGGTTTGGCCGTGGGTCTTTGGTCCACCGGCGAAACCATGGCGTTTGACTACACCGGCATACCCTTTACCTTTGGAGATACCGATGATATTGACAAAATCGCCACTCTTGAACAGATTAACGTCTACCTTATCGCCGACTTTAATATCTGCCGTGTTATCTACTCTGAACTCTCTGAGCTCCCTGAGTTTCCCCAGTTCTTTCAAATGTCCCTGCTCTGCTTTGCTTATTTTCTTGGCAATACCATAACCAAGCTGCAGCGCATCATAGCCTTCTTTGGCAGTTGTTTTAATCTGTGTAACCGTACACGGCCCGGCTTCGATGACGGTAACAGCTTCCGCTTTCCCGTTATCATTGAAGACCTGGCTCATACCTATTTTTTTACCGATAATTCCTGGAATCATTCCTTCCATCCCGGCAATTTACTTTACTATAACTTGATATCCAGCTCAACACCTGACGGGAGGTTAAGCTTGGTTAACGAATCGATTGTCTTAGAGGTTGTTTCCACAATATCAATCAGGCGCTTGTGAGTGCGGACTTCGAATTGCTCCTGCGAATTCTTATCAATGAAGCTGGCACGAATTACGCTGAATTTTTCAATTCTGGTAGGTAGCGGGATAGGCCCTACCACTACTGCGCCTGTCTGCTCTACAGTCTCCACAATCTGTTGCGCTGACTGATCTACGACCTTGTGGTCGAAACCTTTAATTTTGATACGAATTTTCTGTTTAGGCATTTTTCGTTCCTGTTTTATCTGTCAATTCTTTTAATAAAAATGCTGGTACTTCTTGATAGCTATTGAACTCGATGCTCTGACTGGCTCTGCCCTGAGTCTGCGACCGAAGAGCTGTGGTGTATCCGAACGTCTCGGACAAAGGAATCAGCGCCGAGATAATCACCATATCGCCACGGTTCTCAATCAATTCGATATGAGCTCGCCGGGAGGAGATATCGCCGATTACGTCGCCCATAAATTCTTTCGGTGAAACGACTTCCATTTTCATGATCGGTTCGAGAATAATGGGTTTGGCTTTATGAACGACGGCTTTCAGGCCTATAGAACCAGCCATCTTAAATGCGTTTTCGTTGGAATCTACTTCATGGTAACTACCGTCGAATACAGTCACTTTAACATCGATAATCGGGTAACCGGCAATAGCACCCGTTTCGCAAGCTTCTTTAACGCCGGCTTCAATTGCCGGAATATAATTTCTGGGAATTGTGCCGCCTTTAATTCTCTCAACAAATTCGAATCCGGTACCCCGCGGTTGGGGCTCAATTTCCAGCCAGCAATCGCCATACTGTCCGCGGCCACCGCTCTGCCGGACAAATCGGCCTTCGGCTTCCGCTTTAGCGGTAACGGTCTCTTTATAAGCAACACGGGGATTACCGACATTTGCGCTGACGCCGAATTCACTCATCATGCGGTGGGTGATAATCTCGAGATGTAGTTCGCCCATACCGGAAATAACAATCTGACCGGTCTCTTCATTATATTTAACTTTAAAGGTGGGGTCTTCTTCCGAGAGTTTTCTCAGAGCCTCTCCCATTTTATCCTGGTCGGCGCGGGATTTCGGCTCGATGGCGATAGAAATAACCGGTTCGGGGAATTTGATCGATTCCAGTAACACCGGCTGATTCATATTACTTAAAGTATCACCGGTAAAAGTATTTTTCAGTCCCAGGGTTGCTACAATAGAGCCGGTATCAGCTTCCTCAAGTTCATCTCGTTTATTAGCATGCATGAGGAATAACCGACCGATACGTTCGGTCTTACCGCGGGTAGCATTTAATACCTGGTCGCTGGCTCTGACCACCCCGGAATAAACTCTGAAATACACCAGTCTACCGACAAACGGGTCGGTAACTACTTTGAAAGCTAAGGCAGTAAATGGTTCTTCGTCGCTTACCTGAAGGGTGAGTTCCTTATTATCTTTATAATCTACCGCTTTAGTCGGTGGCATATCGGAAGGCGCCGGTAAATAATAACCAACCGCATCCAGTAAGGGTCTGACACCTTTGTTGGATAAAGCACTACCGCAAAGACAAGGCACTAATTTCGCGGAGAGCGTGGCTTTTCTTATCGCACTCCGGATTTCATCATTAGTAAATTCTTCACCGTCAAGATATCGGGAAAGCATCTGGTCGTCAGTTTCCGCCAGTCTTTCAATCATATTATGACGGGTCTCTTTTACATTGGCTTGTATTTCAGCAGGGATCGCGATTTCTTCGATGGGTTTATCGCGATCGCCATCTTTACTGAATGCTTTATTCTCAATTAAATCAACAACTCCCTGGAAAGTAGCTTCGCTACCGACAGGAATCTGAATGGGTAAAGCTTTGGCATGTAAACGGGTTTCAATCATCTCAACGGTGTGCTCAAAACTGGCGCCAACACGCTCCATTTTATTCACGAAGCAAATGCGCGGCACATTATATTTATCGGCCTGCCGCCACACCGTTTCCGATTGAGCTTCCACACCCTGGACGGCATCGAACAAAACAACACCGCCGTCTAGAACTCTGAGACATCTTTCTACTTCGGCGGTGAAATCTACGTGACCGGGGGTATCAATAATATTGATACGGAATTCTTTCCACTGGCAGGTGATAGCAGCTGATGTGATGGTAATACCGCGTGCCCTCTCTTCTTCCATCCAGTCAGTGACGGTGGTGCCTTCATCGACCCCACCTTTTTTATATGTAACGCCGGTATAATAAAGCACACTTTCAGTCAGGGTAGTTTTCCCTGCATCAATGTGCGCAATAATACCTATGTTTCTCAATCTTTCGAGAGGAAAACTTCGGGACATAGTGCTATCCTTTACGGCAATCGACGGGTTGATAACAGACTCTCCTTCTTACCACCGGTAGTGGGCAAAAGCTCGGTTCGCCTCAGCCATCTTATGCGTGTCTTCACGCTTTTTCGCCGCAGTTCCTTGCCCTTTTGCGGCATCACTCATCTCAGCGGCTAATTTTTCCGCCATTGACTTTCCTGATCTGGCTCTGGCAGCATCAATCAACCACCTTAACGCCAGGGACATTCCCACATTAGGCGGGACCTCGACCGGTACCTGGTAAGTGGCACCCCCCACCCGGCGTGATTTCACCTTTAACTGGGGAGTGATATTTCTTATTGCTAGTTCCATATCGGTAATAGGGTCTTTAGAACCCTGTTTTCCCATTGCTTCCAGAGCGCCATATACAATTTTCTCAGCGCTGCTTTTCTTACCGCGTTTCATAATTCTGTTCAGCAATTTTGAAACGGTTAAGCTCTGATATTTAGCATCAGGCATTACTTGAACTCTTCTAATAACGCGAGCGCGTCGTGACATTGTTCCTCCTAAGTAGTCTCGGCCCCAGCTTTAGGCCGTTTAGCGCCATATTTACTGCGACCTCTGCGCCGTTTCGCCACACCGGTGGCATCCAGCGCTCCTCTGATAATGTGATAACGGACACCAGGCAGATCTTTGACCCTGCCGCCACGAACCAGTACCACAGAGTGCTCCTGAATTTCGTGACCTTCACCCGGAATATAAGCGGTGACTTCCATCTGATTGGTCAGACGTACTCTGGCAATCTTCCGCAATGCCGAGTTAGGTTTCTTCGGTGTCATTGTTTTTACCTGGATGCAAGTGCCACGTTTCTGGGGTGAACCGTCTCCCCAACTGGTCTTATTTTTTGAAGAGTTGTAGTTATAATGCAAAGCCGGGGCTTTTGTCTTATCGACACCCGGTTTACGTCCCTTGCGGACTAACTGGTTAATCGTTGGCAAGTATGTCCTCCTGTTATCCTCTACAACTGAAAGGATGAGCCTCAGCTCATCCTTCAACATATGACGTCGAGATTGAACCTAGCATGCACCGTGCTATTGCATTAGCCAACAAGTGAGCACAAATAGTTATAGTATCACAGTTACCAAGGGCATGTCAACGCCCAATCTCTTTGTATATAAAAAACCTGCATTTTAATATAAAAAATGCTCTACGCCTATTGACATGTAGAAATTGCTATCATCAACATTTCTGCACCGTGATATTCAGATACTCACCGACGACTTTCATGGCGCAGTAATCGCCGCACATGCTGCAAGCCTCGCCTCCTGAGGTATGCTTCTGATGAACCTTACGGGAGTATTCCGGTGTTAATGACAATTTTATCTGAGTTTCCCAATCCAATCTTTTCCGTGCCTGAGCCATTTTCAAGTCCCAATCAGCGGCTCCTTTCACACCCTTAGCGATATCTGCAGCGTGTCCCGCAATCCGAGAGGCAATGACACCCTGACGCACATCATCGACATCGGGCAAGGAGAGATGTTCCGATGGTGTGACATAGCACAGAAAATCAGCCCCAGCCATAGCGGCAATGGCGCCACCAATGGCTCCGGTAATATGGTCATAACCAGCCCCGATATCTGTTACTAACGGACCGAGCACATAAAAAGGCGCACCTTTACAGATGGCTTTTTGCATTTTTACATTCGTCTCAATCTGATTTAAAGGTACATGACCGGGTCCTTCAACCATTACCTGTACACCTGCTTTCCATGCTCGCTGTACAAGCTCGCCAAGAATTAATAATTCCTCTACTTGTGCGTGGTCGGTGGCATCCGCCAGACAACCGGGGCGCATACCATCGCCGAGACTCAACGTGACATCATATTTATACGCAATTTCCAATAAGCGGTCGTAATACTCGTAAAGCGGATTCTCACGTTCATTATGTAATATCCAGCCAACTGTAAATGCGCCACCGCGGGAAACGACATCTGTGACTCTACCCTGCGCTTTCAGTTTGGCTATTGCAGAACGCGTCACCCCGCAGTGAACCGTAACAAAATCGACACCGTCCCTGGCATTTTCCTCAATCGCGGAGAAAATATCATCTTCACTCATTTTAACAATGGCACCGGATTCTTTAATCGCTTTGATCGCGGCTTGATAGATAGGGACGGTTCCCACGGGGATCGTACTGGCTTTCATCACAGACCGGCGTACACCGGGAATATCCCCACCCGTTGATAAATCCATAACTGTATCGGCACCAACAGCAATGGCCGCTTTCAGTTTCTCCAATTCAGTTTCGATACTGCCAAAATCCGAAGAGGTACCGAGATTAGCATTGACTTTAGTACGCAAACCTTTACCGATGCCGAACGGCATAAAGTTTTTATGGTTGACATTAGCCGGAATAACAATGTTCCCCTCCGCAATACCCGCTCTTATAAATTCAGGGTCGAGTTTTTCCTGCTCCGCTACCACCTTCATCTGCGAGGAAATGATGCCCTTTCTTGCCATTTCCAGTTGTGTCATATATTTCTCCAAAAACAATAAAACCAGGGTTGCGATTCTTCCCTGGTTTCTCTGACCGCATCCCTACGCTCGCATTAACGAGTTCAGGTTCTAAGGGTCGTCCTTCTATCGGAAGGGCTCTCAGCCTTCAGCACCCCTAGCGGATAACCAATTATTTAATTTTCAGATTACTTCCCTCATTGTAGCTGATTTAAAGCGGAAAATCAAATTTCAGGCGTGAAGAATTACAAATTGAACTTTTAGCGGTCAGCAAACAGCTTTCAGCTAAGAGTTGTGAGTTTTTCGACTGGACGCCGCCCGTCCCTGAGATTGCTTCACTTCGTTCGCAATGACGGCGGGAATAGAACGCATAAAAGGCGGTCAGGAGTCTCCCTGTGGTTGCACAAGATACCTTACTTTCCTGAGACCAGTACATTAGTGACGGAGATCCTTCGTCCGTCCGAAACGGACTCAGGACGCCATTCTCCTGCTATAATAGAGTCGTGGTTATGGAAAAACTGACAGCCGGTCTGGAAAAACTTGGTATTAAAATAGGGGAACATGAGATTGCCCTCTTTCAGACTTATTTTGAAGAACTGACCGATTGGAATCAGCGGATGAATCTAACCGCTATCACCGAATATGATAAGGTACAAATCAACCATTTTCTGGATTCCCTTACCGTCGCCTCCGTCTGGAAACCAACCGCTCAAAGACCCGATCTTAAAGTCATCGATATCGGCACCGGAGCCGGTGTGCCGGGAATCCCCCTGAAGATTGTTTTCCCCAGGATAAGATTGACGCTAATGGATTCGACAAATAAGAAAATAACATTTCTGAATCATCTGAAACATAAGCTGGGATTGGACGATATTGTCGTCATCACCGGACGCGCCGAAGAACTGGCCCACCAGCAATACCGGGAGAGTTACGATCTGGTACTGGCTAGAGGCTTAGCGCCGATGCCGACACTGGCGGAACTGACGATTCCCTTCTGTAAAATCTCCGCCAAAGTTATCGCACACAAAAAAGGCAACATCGAAGATGAGATGAGGCAGGCGAGAAGAGCTATCTCTACGATGGGTGGGAAAATAATCGGGATTAAGCCCGTGGAATTAAGCGAGTTCCCCGATAATCGTGTTCTGGTCGTCATCGAAAAGGTAGCCCCTACCCCGGATATATATCCCCGCGGTGGAGGGTTACCGATAAAAAAGCCTCTTCAATAAGACCAAGCTTTCAGCCCGTCAGGGATCAGCGTTCAGCATTTAGTGTCTCCGAATCGATAATCCTGCTGGCTATTCTTTGCATTAAAAATCCATTCTGGCTAAGGCCAGAATCCAGATATGAATCGATACCAGCCTTCGCTGGGAGACATGAGAACGTCATCTTGGATTTCATTTTTTAGGGTTTCTCATTTGACATTAGTAATTTCTCGAGTATAGTATTAAATTTATAGGTGAATTTATTTCTAGCATGACTGCACAAACAACACATAAATCCCAATCATCAATAAAAAAAGATAATGGTGTGATTCTCCGCACCGTCGGCCTAACGAAGAAATTCGGAACGCTGACGGCTGTGAATAATCTGAGTCTCGAACTACGACGTGGTGAAGTCTTCGGTTTTCTAGGACCCAATGGCGCCGGTAAAAGCACCACCGTTGGCATGATACTGGGGCTGATCACTCCTACCGCCGGCAGTGTTGAGTTATTTGGTAAAAAACTCGATGGTAATAGTTGGCCGTTATTGCGGCGTGTCGGCGCAATAATCGAAGAACCTGCTTTTTATCCTTATTTATCCGGCAGGGATAACCTTGAAGTTCTCTCCCGGGCGATAGGCGACATTTCTAAAACCAAGATTGATGAAGTACTTAAGCGTGTAAATTTATTTGAGCGCGCCGGCGACCGTTACGACCATTACTCGATGGGTATGAAACAAAGGTTGGGAATTGCCTCGACGCTACTCAGAGACCCAGAATTAATTATCCTGGATGAGCCCACCAGCGGACTCGATCCTGCCGGTACTAAAGAAGTCCGCGATCTGATTCCCGAGTTAGCCCACGAAAGCCGTGCTGTACTCCTGTGCAGTCATTTGCTTCATGAAGTAGAGATGGTCTGTGATAAAGTCGCGATTATTAAACAGGGTGTAATGTTAAAGTATTCCTCGGTTGCGGAATTAACAACACAGGGACAACAGTTATATATTAAAGTTGAAAACCAAACGGCAGCGTTAACCATTTTAAAAAATCAAACGTGGATAAAGTCGATAAAAGCCGAGAACGGGTATCTGCTTTTGGACGCGCCCAAGGATAGTGCCGCCCGTGTGAATCAGGTTCTCGCCGAAAATAAAATATTTGCCTCCGAACTGATGAACAAAGCCTCCAGTTTGGAAGAAGTATTCTTGCAATTAACAGGTGGTAATAGCGGTGATTAGACTGATTGGCGCCGAAATGTTCAAATTACGCAGGCGTACTATGACGCGAGTGTTATTGTATGTGTTAATCGGCATCATTGTAGTAATGTATTTACTTTTATTGGCTGTATCGAAGGTTAACTTACCTAAAGGTGGTCCTGGTGTAGGCGACATCCAGAATATTCTGGGACTGCCCTTAGCTCTGCCTTTCGCAATGTCCATTTTAGCATCCTTAGGTTCTGTACTTGCAATTATTCTGGTTGCCAGTGGGGTTGGGAATGAATACAATTGGCGAACCATCCGGACAGCCGTTGTGTCCAGCGAAAGTCGTTTTAAATTACTGACTGCCAAGCTGATATCCGCTGGGATTATTATTTTAATCGGGATGGTTATTGGTTTGGCCGCAGGCTTTATTATGAGTCTGATTACGACCGCCATCGGAGGTTATAAATTCGATTTCAGTTTCTTTACCGGTAGTTATGTTTGGCACCAGTTCCTGCAATTCTGGCGTACCTTTTTTATCCTGATACCATTTTCTTTGATGGGATTTATGTTCGCGGTCATAGGCCGCTCAGCCATGCCGGGTATTGCTTTTGGTATTGGCATTCTCTTCCTGGAGTCAATCATCACAACCTTTATGTACCTCGCCGGGGGATGGATTGCCAAAGTACCAAATTATCTTTTCAATGCTAATGTACGATCTATTTCCAGTCTCGCCGGTCTACCGCAAGGATTTGGGGGAGGAATGGGAGGAGGAACTTCAAGCATAACCTATCCCGGCGTGGCACACGCATTCATCACGCTAGCTGTCTATAGTATCTTATTTCTCTTTATTTCTTTCTATCTGTTTAAAAAGAGAGACGTGACAGGATAGCAGTCAGCATACAGCACTCAGCCTTCAGCATGCCCCTCTTAAATTCCGCTAAACAACATGAAACTAACAGCTTTATTCCTGATATTAGAATTTAGAGTTTGTTTGTTGTAAAATAGCTTTGTAGTCCTGATTGGCTGTACCAATTTCCCTGAGCACGTAGGAGATTAATATGGAAACCGGAACGTTTCGAGTAAAAGTAGGCCTTGCCCAGATGTTGAAGGGCGGGGTGATTATGGATGTCGTCACCCCGGAACATGCGAAAATCGCTGAGGCTGCCGGCGCCTGCGCTGTGATGGCACTGGAAAGAGTCCCGGCCGATATCAGGAAAGCCGGCGGTGTCGCCCGCATGTCCGACCCGACAGTTATCGAAGCAATTATGAAAGTGGTCTCCATCCCTGTAATGGCAAAGTGCCGTATCGGGCATTTTGTGGAAGCTCAGGTATTGGAAGCTCTTGGGGTTGATTATATCGATGAATCGGAAGTGCTGACCCCAGCCGACGAATCGCATCATGTCTGGAAGCACGATTTTAAGGTACCTTTTGTCTGCGGTTGCCGTAATCTGGGAGAAGCCCTACGGCGCATCAGCGAGGGGGCTGCGATGATACGTACTAAAGGTGAAGCCGGCACCGGTGATATCGTGGAAGCCGTAAGGCATATGCGTACCGTGCAAGACGAAATCAGAAAATTAGTGAACATGTCCGAGGATGAACTCCCGGCAGAAGCTAAAGAATTGGGTGCGCCTTTGGCACTGGTAATTGAAATTCATAGAACCGGTAAACTCCCCGTTGTCAACTTTGCCGCCGGCGGTGTGGCAACCCCAGCCGATGCTGCATTGATGATGCAATTAGGCGCTGACGGTGTTTTTGTCGGCTCCGGCATTTTCAAATCAAGCAAGCCTGCTACCATGGCTAAAGCGATCGTTAAGGCAACCACTCATTATAAAGACGCTAAAATAATTGCTAAGGTATCTAAAAACCTTGGCGACGCCATGCTCGGTTTGAATGCGAAACAAATTCCACCCGACCAGTTGATCGCCGGCAGAGGATGGTAATATGAAAATCGGTGTCCTTGCGTTGCAGGGAGCCTTTGCCGAACATATCGCAGTACTAACCGGTCTGAATGTCGATACCATACCCGTCCGCCTCCCCCATCAACTCGAGGGATTGGACGGGTTAATTATTCCGGGCGGCGAAAGCACCACCATCACGAAACTGATGGTACATTATAAACTCAAGAATAAAATCATCGAGCTAGCAAAAAACGGCCTTCCTATCTGGGGAACTTGCGCAGGTATGATCGTCCTGGCAAATGAGCTATCCAGTGCTGGCGGAGTCAAACCTACAGGACTGATGGACATCAAGGTCAATCGTAATGCCTTTGGCCGGCAGGTCGACAGTTTCGAGTCGGAGATATCAATACCGGTACTGGGTAAAAAACCCTTCACCGGCGTTTTTATCAGAGCGCCGTTGATTGAATCTGTCGGGAAAAATGTCGAAGTGTTAGCCAGACTAAAAGACGGCACGATTGTCGCCGCCCGGCAGGGCAAACTTCTGGTCAGCTCTTTTCACCCGGAGTTGACAGACGACCCCAGATTCCATCATTATTTTCTTGACATCGTTTCCGGGGAAAAATAAACCCGGGACGGGGAGGATTATTTGCAAAAAGTAATCACCGACGATCTGGACGCTTTACTGGAAATTCTACCGCCCCAAACCCGCCAGAAACTTCATGAACAGGAAGATTTTAAAGAACTGATTGAAGTGGTGCTGGACTTGGGCAGACCGGCAGAAGCCCGCTTTTTAAATAGAGAAGTTATCCTCGACCCAACGGAAGTCAGTGAAGAGGACATCGAGTACGTCATCTCCCGTATCGGTAGCTTTGGCGACGATAACCGGGCAGGTATCGAACGCACATTACACCGCATTTCTGCTATTCGCAACCGTAAAGGCAGAATCGTCGGGTTAACCTGCCGCGTCGGTCGAGCCGTCTTCGGCACTATCAAAATTATCGAAGATCTGGTGGAAACCGGAAAAAGTATTCTTTTACTAGGCAGACCCGGCGTTGGTAAAACCACCATGTTACGCGAAGTTGCCCGTGTGCTGGCGGATGATTTTGATAAGCGTGTCATCATTGTGGACACATCTAATGAAATTGCTGGCGACGGTGACATCCCCCATCCTGCCATCGGGCACGCGCGTAGAATGCAGGTGACCACGCCTAATATGCAACATGCGGTAATGATCGAGGCTGTGGAAAATCACATGCCTGAGGTTATCGTGATCGATGAAATCGGCACCCAACTGGAGACACAGGCGGCCCGGACTATTGCAGAACGGGGTGTGCAGTTGGTGGCAACCGCGCACGGTAACACACTGGAAAATCTGATGATGAACCCCACGCTCGCCGATCTGATCGGCGGTATTCAATCCGTAACCCTCGGTGATGAAGAAGCAAAACGGCGCGGTACGCAGAAATCCATTCTGGAACGTATGTCAGCGCCCACTTTCGATATCCTGGTAGAGATTCAAGAACGCGATATTGTGGCTGTTCACACGGATGTTGCCTCGGCGGTGGATGCGATTTTACTTGGCGAACCGCAAGCATTGGAAGTACGCCAGATGGATGAGACCACTGGTGAAGTAATTATCAAACACATCCAACCGGAAACTAATGATGTCAGAAGACCGGCGCACAACAACAAACCGCAACCTAGAAATGGGGCGGCGGCAAAGCTCTTTCTCTACGGTGTTAACCGGGGGCGCATAGAACAGATCGCGCAGGAGATGCGATTGGCTTTGGAAATTGTGGACGATATCCGGCAGGCTACTCTGCTGGTAACCTCCAAGAAATATTTCCGCCAGAAGCCGCAGAAAATTGTGGATGCTGAATCCACTAACCTGCCTATTTATGTTCTGAAAGGCAGTACCCTGATGCAAATCAGACAGCTGTTCACCTCGCTGTACCACATCGAACAGAATGAACCGGCCGTCAAAGACATCTCATTCAAGCAAGCCCTCGATGAAGCGAAGGAAGCGGTGGAACTGATCAAAAAAGGTGAAAACACCATTGAATTAAGCCCGCAGAGCGCCTATATTCGTCGGCTGCAACATCTGGTCGCGGAAAGACACGGCATGTTTTCACAAAGCACCGGCAAAGATCCGAACCGCCGCGTGCGCATTTTCAGAGTTTAGTCATCCGCCTCTCCCTTGTCGGCCTACAGTCCCGGAGGCACGACGGGAGAGAGGATTGAGGTGAGGGAGTCAGCCATCAGTTGTCAGCTTTCAGAATCGCAGGGTGGGTGAAGTCATGATAGAATGAAGATGAAACCCACCTTATTTTTTAGCTCTAATTCCGAAACACGAAATCCTAAATAATTCTAAAATTCAAAGCCAGAATTTCTTAAATTTTATACATTTTTATTTGTTTAAAGTTTCGATATTGGAAATCAGGATTTAATTCGTTAAATTAGTGCTTGACATTTCCAACCTGTTACTTGATAATTTCAAATCAGAAGAGTGGCGTTACAACATTATTTGGGGGGAGGGAACAACTATGGCTGATACTATTTCCGGAAAAGAATGGTTTGAAAAAGGGCTCGGTCTCTTTGAAAATAACAAATTTGAAGAAGCCGTTAAGGCATATGATGAGGCATTAAAAATAAATCCGATGCTGGCCGAAGCCTGGACCAATAAAGGAAATGCCCTGATTGTACTCGGTCAATCCGACGAAGCATTAAAGTCTTACGAGGAAGCCATTAAAATCAATCCCAAACTGTGGGAAACATGGTTGAACAAAGGCGTCCTGTTAAATAATATGAACAGGCTGGATGAGGCAGCGCAAGCTTTCGGAGAGGCCATCAAGCTCAATCCCGACGACCCGGATGTCAGGTATAACAAAGGGATTGTTCTCCATAAGAGTGAAAAGTTCGAGGAAGCGGTTAAAGTCTATGACGAGTCGATAAAAATCAGCCCTAATGTCGCCCAGGTCTGGAATAACCGCGGGGTAGCTCTCCATAACCTCGGCAGATATGAAGAAGCCATTAAATCTTATGAGGAAGCAATTAGAATCGACCCCGGCTACGTTAAAGCCTGGAATAATAAAGGTAATTCTCTCGATGATGCCGGGAAGCACGCCGAGGCAATCGTAGCTTATGATGAAGCCATCAGGCTCGACCCCAAATTCATCGAGGCCATGAATAGTAAAGGCAATGCGCTGATGGATTTAGCGAATTATGATGCGGCGATAAAATTATTCGAGGAAGCGATAAAAATCGACCCCGACGATGCCGAAGCTTGGCTTTATAAAGGCATGGCTCTCGTCCAATCGGGTAAACAAATGGAAGCCTACCGCGCTTTTATCGAGGCGACTGAAATTAATCCGGGTTATGCCGATGCCTGGTTCCACAAAGGAACAATCCTGGCGAAGACCGGTAAATATACCGAAGCGATCGCGGCCTATGAAAAAGCCGTTAAAATTGACCCGAAGTTTGCCAAGGCATGGTACAACCTGTCGAGCGCTTATCATATGGCGAAAAAGCATGAGGATTCCACAAAAGCCTATAACGAAGCCGTTAAACTCAACCCCAGCTACAATGCAACGCCACCTTCCGAGCAAAACAAAGGAAAAGGCTTCCATCTACCGGGTCATAGTGTCAATGTATAGCCGTGTAGTCTTATGACGTGGCAAACGGCACAGGAAATAAAGAAAAGGCTCGCCGCCGAGCAAGGCGCCATTATCAAGGATTGGGGCGGGAAGCTCCCCGTTGCCTTAGTCTATCCCGATTCCTACCACATCGGTATGTCCAACCTGGGTATTCAAGCTATCTACAGATTGATAAATGACCAAACCGATGCTGTTTGCGAGCGGGTTTTCCGGGAACCTAAAGATTCATCCGATGTCTTACCATTAGCAATGGAGTCACAACGTCCTGTCACTGATTTTGCGATCATTGCTTTCTCATTAAGTTATGAACTGGATTATTTTAACGTCGCACCGATTTTGAAAGCCTCGGGCATCCCTCTTTACGCCAAAGAACGCGATGAAACTTACCCCTTACTCATTGCCGGCGGACCTTGCATTACCACTAATCCCATGCCGTTATCGCCGTTTTTCGACTGCCTGTGTATCGGCGAAGCGGAAGCCATTTTACCGGAAATGTTGCCTATCCTGAAAGCTGGCGCCTCGGAAAATCGCAATGAACTCAAGAAAAAACTATCGCTTTTACCCGGTGTTTATGTTCCGGGCTATTCGAATAAACCTGTCGCCCGCCAGTGGGCAAAAGACCTGGATAAATTCCCCGTTCATTCCACCGTTCTTACCCGGGATACGGAACTCGGCAATATGTACCTTATTGAAGTGGAGCGGGGTTGCAACTGGGGATGTCAATTCTGCCTGGTGAGCAATTGTTACAAACCAATGCGTTTCCGCTCGTTAGACAGCCTGCTGAATCAGGCTGAAATCGGATTAAAATTCCGGAAACGACTCGGCTTGATGGGCCCGGCCGTGACCGACCATCCTCAAATCGATGAACTGGTGGCGAAATTACATGATTTGGGAGCAGAAATATCTGTCAGTTCGTTAAGAATCAAGCCGTTATCACCGGTAATTCTGAGTGAAGTGATAGAGGGCGGTACCAATACCGTGGCCCTAGCGCCGGAAGTAGGCTCACAACGATTACGTGATAGTATCGGTAAACGGATTAACGAGGATGATATTTTTAAGGCAGTCGAAAAAGTCGCTTCTCAAGGCATCAAGCAATTGAAACTTTACTTTATGATTGGCTTGCCGGAAGAAACCGACGCAGATATTGAAGCCATCGCATTACTGGCCATAAGATGCAAAGACATCTTCGATAAACGTCAATCATGGAGTCGGATTACATTAACAATTGCGCCGTTTGTACCAAAGGCAGGCACGCCTTTTCAGCGTAAAGGGATGGCTTCATTGGAGGTTCTAAAATACCGGTTGTCTCTGTTAAAAAGTAAACTGCCCGCCAAAGGCATCAGTGTCAAGAATGAGAGCCTCGAGTGGAGTGAGGTGCAGGCAGTCCTGTCCCGCGGCGACGAGCGGCTGGCGGCAGTCCTGGCAAATATGGAGACGGTCTCCTTAGCGCGGTGGCAGCAGACAATGCAAAAGTCCGGATTAGACATTAATTTCTTGGCTCATACTAAATGGGATGAGAAACAGAAATTACCGTGGGATGTTATCACATAAAAATAGGGTAAAGATAATGAAAGTCATTTGTATCTCTGCTTCCAATGTTAAGCACGCTGGCGATAAAAGTACCTCACTGATTGCCTGTCAAACTGTTGAAAAGATAATAAGAACCGGTTTAAAAAATGATGCACAGGTCGAGATAATTAGGCTTGTAGATGCTAAATTAAAGCCTTGCATTGGATGCGGGAAATGTTATGAAACAAGTAAATGCACTACCACTGATGACTTTAATAGTATTTACTCTAAAATCATTGAGTCAGACGCCGTTTTTATTGTATCTCCCCATTATTCCCCGATTCCCGCCAAACTTAGTATTTTACTAGAGAAAATGGAGCAGATATCATTTTTGCATTGGTTTCAAGATAACAATTATAAACCACCGGTATTTCAGAAACCTGTAGGTATTATCGCGCACGGGGGTGGCAGACAAGAAGGGATGCTGTGCTCCTATACAGAGATGGTTGTCGATACGATTGCCAATGCGCTCCAAACTATCATGATGGATGTAATTGGAGTAGATGATAAATGGCCTAATGGTGTTGTATTTCCAGTGAAAACAGTGCAGAAAAATGATAAGGAAATATTCCCGATACAACTTTATGATTGGGCAGATGTAGAAAACAGGTTAACCCTGTTAGTTGAAAAAGTGATTAAGAAAGCGGATAAAAAGAAGTAAACTAACCAGCTATTAAAATCACAACCTTTAATATCTGCGTGAGATTGCCACGCTTCGCTGGCAATGGGAAATAGGTAATGGACAGGCGTCTCTGCCTGTCCCACCATCTCACAACGATACCCATACCGACGAAAGTCGGTATCCAGTATATATGGATTCCTGCCTTCGCAGGAATGACAATGACGGACAGACATGGACGCCCATGTCCCCTTTTAATGATTCAGATTTAGCTATATTTGCATTATGGATTTAATTTTAAATATTGTTTAGTATTTAGATATTAGGTTTTACCCTAAAGGAGAGTGAATTATGTTTGGTTGTTTCAGAATATTGGCAGCAATTCCCGGTTTCTTCGTAAGTGCTTTAATTTTAATGTTGCTCTGGGGCGTCTTTGCGCCTCAAGTCGGTCTACCCAACATTAATTATGCCCAGTCGATGCTGGTGACAATCACGATCTGGCTGGTAGTAGCGCCTTTATTTGCGGTGGGAGCCCGCCAGGAATGGTTTGTGAGACGGTGGCAATAGTCTGTTTGAGAAAGGGAGACCAGGGGGGATTTAAACCCCCTCTCAATCTCCCTTCACAAAAGGAAAAGGAATAACTCCGGGAAATCTGATTAACGGTTAGATCGCATCCGCGATAACTTCGGTGATTTCTTTTACTTCCAGGATACTGCCTTTATCCATACTTAAAACGCTATCTTCGAAGTTAGCCATACAATAAGGACAAGCCACGGCCAGCGTGTTAGCGCCGGCATCGATTGCCTGCTGGATACGGATATCGGAGAAACGTTCGCCTCGCTTAGTTTCCGCCCAGATTCTGCCGCCGCCGCCGCCGCAGCACAATCCATTCTCGCGATTGTTGAGCATTTCCACCAGTTCCAAACCAGGGATACTCTTCAGCGCGTTACGCGGCTCATCATAGACGCTATTGTGTCTGCCCAGATAGCAGGAATCGTGCAGTGTCACTTTCTTTTTCAATTCTTTAGTGAGCTGTATCTTTTTATCTTTAATCAGCTCAGCGATGAATTGTGAGGAGTGCACCACTTCGAACTTAGCGCCGAGCTCAGGATACTCATTCTTCAATGTATGGTAGCAATGCGGAGAAGAAACTACGATTTTGGTCACACCTGCTTTGTTGAAAGCATCGGCATTAGCCTGGACCAGATTTTTAAATAATTCCTCATTGCCGGTTTTACGGATACTTTCGCCGCAGCAGCTTTGCTCGTTACCCAGTACTCCGAAATTGATGCTGGCCTTTTGCATAATCTTAACCGTGGCTTTGGCAACCCGAGTGAGTTTGGGATCGTAGGAGTTAAAACAACAAGCGAAATAAAGAATATCCATGCCCTTGGTGAAAGGTTTAATGCCCAGATCTTTCATCCAATCGGTGCGTTTCTCTCTGGCTTCTCCCTGAGGATTACCGACGCTGGAAATATTTTTCGCGGTAATACGCACCGAATCCGGCACGCCACCAATCCCCATTTCGACAATGGCACGGCGGAAAGACTTCCAGACATCGATGATACCAACACCGCGAGGGCAGCGGTCGACACACCACTTGCAGGTGACGCAAAGCCACATATCCTCGTTTTCAAAATCAGTCAGGCCAAGCTGAGCCTGATGCATATTTTTTCGCACAAGAAAACTCCGGACCAGATTCCACGGGCAGGTAGAAGTGCAGGTACCGCACTGGTAGCAGAGTTTACAGATTTCGCCGCCTTCTTCCTTGATGATATCTATGGCGTCCTGATATGGTGTTAATGCTTGCATATTAACTTCCCTCTTCTCGTTCGCTTTGTCAGATTAATCCCTGTGCTTTCAATATCGCTGTCGGGCTATTGATATGTTTCTTCAGCCAGGCATTGACTTCTTTTTTCTCCGCGCCGAGTGCCAGACCGAGCAATTCGCTGAAGTGCAGAATGGGGACCTTGGTGCCATTCTGGCGGGTATCGAGATTGGCCATACAGAGCGGGCAGGCGGTTACAATACCCACCGCTCCGGCGTCGGTCGCCGCTTTACAGATATCGCCCACCAGCTTCACTACGATGTCCGTACGCGCCAGTAAAAGACTACCGCCGCAACATTCCACCTTGTGGGTATATTCCGCTGGCTCCGCGCCAATCGCTCGCAATAGATTATCCAATATCTGCGGATTTTCCGGGTCATCGAAATTAGTGATTTCCGGAGGTCTGACCAGATAACAACCGTAATAAGCAGCCAGTTTCAGCCCCTTTAACGGCTTCTTGACCCGCTTTTTAATTTCTTCCAATCCGACTTCGTTGGCGAAGATGTCTACCAGATGTTTCACTTCGACATTGCCTGAATAAGGCATCCCGACCAGTTTCTCTATTTTCTGCCGTAATTCGTCATTAGCTTTAAGGTCGTGGTTTGTCTGTTTGAATCTCAGGAAACAGGCAGCGCAGGCAACGGCCATGTTCAGCTTGGCTTTTTCGGCAATGGCCAGGTTACGCGCCGGTAAAGCCAACGAAAGCTCATAATTAGTACAGTGCCCGGAAGAAGCACCGCAGCAATTCCAGTCATCGAGTTCCACCAATTCTACGTCCAGCAGTTTGGCAGCTGCTTCGATGGACAAATTATATTCCTTCGCCGTAGCTTCCAGCGAGCATCCCGGGAAATAACCATATTTGATTGTTTTTGCCATATTTCTAACCTGTCTTCTTAGATAATTCGAAGATACGTTTGATTGCCGCCTTTCCTTTTATACGGGGAGGTATAATTGCCAGCTTACCCCGGCTGAACATCTTGACGCCCAATTGGGCAAGACCGGGTAATTCCTTAATTTTAAAAATATCGCCGCTTTTTATCATGTAGAACCCTATCAATCCGAGTTCATAAGTCTTGCCGCCGAACTTAACCATCGATAGGAAAGTATTATGGAACAACGGCAGATTAGTGCTGCCTTTTCGTTTTTCTTTCAATGCCATTTCTCTCAATGCGTCCATTACCAGTACGATTTCAATACCATTAGGGCAACGTGTGGCACAGGTTTCACAACTGAGGCAAATCCAGAAAGTGTTGCTGTTCAATACCCTATCTTTCAAGCCCAGTTGGACCATCCTTAACAGCTGATGCGGTGGAAAGTCCATCTGATAAGCGCCCGGACATCCGGAGCTGCAGGCCATGCACTGATAACACCGTTCCAGATGAGCGTTGCTTTTACCCATCACCTCTTTAGCGAAGGATGGGGCACACTTCTCCTTACCTTTTTCGGTGGCTAATTGAATCGTCATTTCTCTCCTATCCGCTCGAATTCCTTCTCTTTGAAGGCTGTCGCGGGCAGAGCTTCTTCGACATTTCTGCCGGGAACGTAGTTAAACAATGACTGGGTCTCACTTCCGATGAGCTGGAAGATTTTCAGTAACGGGATATCGTTAGGGCAGGCTTCTTCGCAAGCGCCGCAGCCGACACAAGAATTGCCCATGTGGTTCATTCTGGTCAGATGGAATAAAAGCGTATCCGCCGGCATTCTGAGAGCGCCTTTCTTTTCTGCCTGGCTGAGATATCGTTCCGATTCCAATTCAAAGGTCGGGGAGATGAAGAAGCACTCCCTGCAATAACAAACAGGACAAGCCTGCCGGCAGTTCTGGCATTTTATACATTGCGCGAATACTTTACTGAGTTTCTCCACGCCACCGATTTCCTGTTTGGTCTTCTCAAAGAACTTCTTGCGGCGCTCTTTCACTTCGATGACGAATTTGGCGATGGCTGCCTGGCGTTTCTGCGCAGCCTCGCTGTCAGTCTCCAGTGTCATACCGATCTTATTTAAGACTTCTTCTCCCTTCACCGAGTCAGCCTGAATAAGAATCTGTTTGGATGGGTCTAAACCCAGCATGCCAATTGTGATATCGGCCGTCAAGGGATACGGATATTCGCAAATCTGACACCCCGCCCTCAGCATCGTGTCTTCCGCCCATTTGAAACCGGCTTTCACAAAGTCATCCGATTTCTTTTCGGCGGTAAACTTGGGGAAATTATTCACGGCATAAGCGCCGCCGCAATCGATACCAATGAGCAGAAGTTTATCCAATTGAATCTGTTTCAGTTTCACCAATTCAATAAAGGCTCTCATTTCACAAGGACGAATCACCACGGCGGTTTTACGGTTGACCGGCGTCAATCGGGTTAAAGCCTGCACCAGGCGGGCGGAATTGACCGGCATCACGGGAGCAAAAACATCTGCCTTATCGAGATAGGCAGGATTGGTAACCAGCGCCTGGATAACATTAGTGCCCGCGGGATGTGCCAGCGGCACCAGCATGGCATCGATTGTCTTTTTGGCAAACAGGTTTTTGAGGAAACCGTTTACAGTTTCCCTTATCTTGTCGTCTTTAACCGATAATGTCGCACTCTTTGTCATTCTTCTGCTCCTATACCGACCAATCGCTGGCCAGCGCACTGGGTCCCTGTTTCCTGGTCTCTTCGGTGACTTGATTCATATATTTAGCGAATTCAGGACCTTCACTGGCGCTAATCCAGCGCGCGTAGACGCGATTTTCATCCAGTCCCAGCGATTTAAAGATCTGTTTCAACATGGCAACGCGGCGACGGGCTTTGTAGTTACCGGAGACATAATGGCAATCGCCCGGATGACAGCCGCCCATCATTACGCTATCCGCACCCGCCATGAGAGCTTTAATCATATATACCGGGTCGACCGTGCCGCTGCACATTACGCGTATCGGGTGTACATTCGGTGGATATTGCGATCTGGTGGTGCCCGCCAGGTCAGAGGCGGCGCCGGTGCACCAGTTGCATAAAAACCCGATTATCTTCGGTTCGAATTGTTCTTTAGTCTCGGCCATGTTTTTCTCCTTCTATTGCATGATTGCTAGAAAGCGGCTTCAATCATCGAAAAGACCTGTTTGTCTTTCAAACTCCTCAATTTTGCGGCGCTATTAGGGCAGGCGGTAACACAGGCGCCGCAGCCCTGGCAGAGTATCTCTTTTACTACCGCCACCTTGTTTTCATCATCGAGATATCTGGCTTCAAAGGGACAGACGGCTACGCATATTCCGCAAGCTGAACACCTGCGGGCATCCACTTCAGAAATGACCCGTCCCGATTCCAGTTTCTCGCGGGAGAGGACATTGGCGGCGCGTTGTGCAGCAGCCTGGGCTTCCATCACTTTCTCCGAAAGGTTTCTGGGAGCGCTCGCCAGGCCGGTGACGAAAATACCATCGATGACCGTATCCACCGGGCGGAATTTGGTATCTAACTCTTTGAAGAAGCCATCTTCGGTTAATTCCAGTGAGAGCATTTTCGCCAGCGCCCGGTTATTTTCCGGGATATAGCCGGTGCTCAAGACGACCATTTCGGCTTCAATTTCTAATTTACCGGGAAGAACCGGGTCGGCGACTTCGACGGTTAGATTTTTACCATTGGCATTTACTTTAGGTTCTTTATCCGGTTCGAAACGCTGGAAAAGCACGCCCAACTCCCTGGCTCTGGTATAGTATTGCTCTTTGAAACCATAACTCATAATGTCCCTGTTTAAAACAAAGACTTGAGTGTCCGGGCTTTGTTCTTTTATCTTAATCGCATTGGCAATTGCCTCCGAACAGCAGACCCGATTGCAGTACGGGTGAGCGTCATTTCTGGAACCGACACATTGAATCATCACCACTGCCGCCGGCTTGCCGAGTGAACCTTCCTTTATCTTTTTCTGCAGTTCGTGCTGGGTTATGACCCGTTTATCTTTGCTGAACATATATTCGGTGGGTTGATAGTCTTTAGCGCCCGTAGCGATAATCAACGCGCCATGGGCTAATTCAGTAATATTACTATCGGCGGATTTTACCTGGGACTTATAATTACCGGCATAACCGCTAACGCCGATTACTTCGCTATTGAGATGAAGCGTGATTTTCTCGTTATTTTGAGCCTTATCAATAAGACTCTTTAAAAATATCTGTGGATTATCGCCAGCAAGATCATAAAAAGACTCCCAAGTATGTCCGCCGAGCTCGCCTGTTTTCTCGATAAGGTCGACCCCAAATCCCTGGTCGGCGAGAGAGACTGCGGACATTAATCCCGATATTCCGCCACCGATCACCAGACATCTCTGGTTAACTGCCATCGACGGTCCGGTTAATAATTCCTGAACACGGAGACGCTCGACTGCCATCGCCAGCATGCTTTGGGCTTTGCCGGTGGCTAAAGCTTTGTTATCCTTATGCACCCAGGCGAGTTGTTCCCTGAAATTGACTAATTGCCACAGCGAAGCATCGATGCCCGCTTCTTTTAACGTATTAGTGAATAATCGATTGTAATGATAAGGCGTACAGGCAGCCATAATGACACGGTTAGCGCCCGATTTTATTACCGATTCTTTAACCTTCTCTAGTGTCTCCGGCAGGCAGAGAAAACCGACATCCTCTACAAGTGTTACATTTGGTAACTGTTTGGCGAATTCAATTGTTTTTGTAAAATCCACTACTCCACCAATCTCTTCACCGCAGTGGCATACAAAAATAGCGATTTTCGCCTCTTCATCTTCGCTGGTTTTATGTTCGTGTTGAACCGTCTTATTTGTTATCGATTTACGCGCTGAAGCGATGAGTGCGGCGGCTTCACAAGCAGCGGCACTGGACTTCAGTACCGTTTCGCAGATATCTGAAGGTCCGGAGGCAGAACCGCTGACAAAGACACCGTTGCGGGAAGTGCGCGTGGGATACAATCCCTTCGCCTCGACAAAACCCCACTGGTTGGGTTTAAGATTGATCGCTTTGTTAATCTCATTAAGGGAAGGCGAGGGACACTGGGCGGCAGACAGCACCACCATATCGTATTCACTGCTGACTGATTTCCCGTCTTCGGCGCGCGCCAGCAGGAATAAATTCTTGGTCTTGGGATTTTCCCTAATGCGGGAGACGCGGCACCGCTGGAATTTTACTCCGGCTTGCTGTGCCTGTAGCTGATAACGGTAATAATCTTTCCCAAAGGCGCGGAGGTCCATGTAGAAGATAGTTACTTCGGAGTCAGGATATAGTTTTTTTAGCATGAGACTTTCTTTGAGGGCATACATACAGCAAACTTCACTGCAATAACCGCGCTCCGTGTCCCTGCTGCCGATACATTGCAGAATCGCCAGTTTTTTCGGGGCTTTACCGTCTGACGGCCGGAGTAGTTGACCGCCGCTTGGGCCGGCATCTGCCAATAAACGTTCCAGTTGAATATTAGTCAGGACATTGGGATAGCGACCGAAGCCGTACTGTGCCATCACGGCAGTATCGAATTCTTTGGAACCGCTGGAAACGATGACCGCACCCACGGATAATTCACATTTCGTATCGGGCATATTCAGGATTACGGCTTTCGTCGGACAAACCTTGACGCATTTGCCGCAATTGGTGCAGTTTTCCCGGTCCACCGTATAGACATTCGGTACTGCTTGCGGGTTACGGATATAGATCGCCTTGCGTTTCTTCAAACTGCGGTCAAACTCATCGTTGACCTCAACAGGACAAACCTGGGCACAGAGACCGCAGGCAGTGCATTTTTCCTCGATAACCCATCTGGATTTAACATCCAGCGAAGCCTTAAAATTACTCGGCTCGCCGGTGAGTTTAGTAATAATAGAATTAGGGATGAGTTCAATATTGGGATGTGATAAATCGCGGCGGAGACAGAATTGGGAGCATTCGTCACGATTAAATACCGGAAGTAGTTTACAAAGCTCGCACTGATTATCCGGGAACCATGTTTCCAGTTGGTAGAGTGTGCCGCCAATACCCGGACTCCTGTCGGTCAAATAAACTTTAAAGCCGGATTCAGCCAGGTCAAAGGCAGATCTTATGCCTCCGACTCCGCTCCCGATAACTAATACGGCTCCAACTTTTTCTGGCATTGCAAGCTCCTATCTGGCTAAACCTGCGAATTCTTTAGTTGCCTCGTCAATCACATCCAGCAACTGTTTGTGACCGAAGTTCTTTAACTGCATTGCCTTGGACGGACAGGTGGCCGCACAAGCGCCGCAACCTTTACAGATAGCTTCATTGACTTTGGCCAGTTTGGTTTTGGCGTTAACTTCAATGGCGCTGTAAGCGCAAATGGAAACACAAGCGCCACAACCGGCACAAACTTCTTCATCCACAAAGGCGGTGGCTGATTCTATTTCCACTCTACCCTTACTAATCATTTCCAACGCTCTGGCAGCGGCACCAGTCGCCTGCGCCACGGTATCGCCGATATCTTTGGGTCCATGGCAACACCCGACCGCAAAAATACCATCCAACATTGTGCCCACCGGGTCGAGTTTAGGATGGCGTTCCAGGAAGAAACCGTCGGCGCTACGGCCCAGTAAGAAAGCCCGGGAAATATCTCCGGTATCCTCACGTGGTTTCATCGCCACGCTCAAAACAACCATATCTACCGGCACCCGGATCATAGCGCCCAGTAAAGAATCCTCACAGACAACCGTTAATTTGCCCTTCTCTTCATCCGTCTGGGCTTCAGTAGTGATCTGTCCGATCTTACCGCGAATAAAATTCACACCTTCGTCAGCCGCAAGTTTATAGAATTCTTCATGACCTTTACCGAAACAGCGCATGTCGATATACATCTGATATACATTGGTATCGGCGCCAAGCTGCTGCTTGATAAGTCGGGAATATTTCAGGCTATACATACAGCAGATACGCGAGCAATAAGGATAATAATTCTGGTCGCGGCTCCCCACGCAATGGGCAATTGCTACGCTCTTCGGTGCAGCCCCGTTCTTCATGATTATCTTGCCGCCAGTCGGTCCATCCGGACTTAGCATCCGTTCGAATTCGGGACTGGTGATCACATTATCCAGTTTCCCGTAGCCAAATTGCGTAATCGGCGTGGGGTCGAAAGTATCGTAACCGGTAGCAATGATACAGGCGCCGATTTCAGCCTCGATAGTTTTATCTTCCTGTTTAAAATTAATCGCTTTTTGGGGACAGACTTCTTCGCACTTGCGGCAACTGCCGTCAACATACTGTTTACAGTTCTTACGGTCGATGACGGGGATTTTCGGCACAGCATTAGCAAAGGGAATGTAAATTGCCTTCCGCATTTTCATCCCGCGCTCAAACTCACTGGGAACTTCCACCGGGCATTTTGCCCAGCATTCTCCACAACCGTTGCATTTAGCTTCTTCGACACTCCGGGCCTTCTTGTTAATTGAGACTTTGAAATTGCCGATATACCCGCCGACTTCTGTGATTTCGCTATAAGTCAATAATTCAATATTCCCGCTGGCTTTAATCATATCCATCTGGGGAACTAGTAATTCTTGTGTGGAATCCAGATTGGGGAAGGTCTTACCCAATTGCGCCATGCGTCCGCCGATGCTGGGTTCTTTTTCTACGAGGTAGACTTTTTCACCGGTTCCGGCAATTTCCAGCGCGGTTTGAATACCCGCAATCCCGCCGCCGACAACCAGTGTATTGGGAATAACGTGCGCAAATTTAGCTTCCAGCGGATTGCGGTAAAGCACGCGTCTTACCCCCGCCGCAATCAGCGCCATCGCTTTTTCTGTGGCCGCCACTTTGTCATGGCTGTGCACCCAGCTACTCAATTCACGGATGGTCGCCATTTCACACAGGTGCGGATTCAAACCGGCTTCGGCACAGGCGGCGCGGAAGGTGCGCAGGTGCAGTGTTGGGGAACAGGAGCATACCAGCACTCCGTTTAATCCGAGTTCTTTAATATCGTTTTTAATCATATCCTGACCGGGGTCGGAGCACATAAACATATAATGCCTTGCCGCAACCACATTAGGCAGTGTTCCGGCGTATTCGGTTGCTTTCTCAACATCCAGATAACCCGCGATGTTAGACCCGCAGTGACACAGATAAACTCCGATTTTCCTTTTCATCTTATCCCCACACTACGTAGCTTTACTTGCTTCAGGCGGTAATTCTTCGACTTTTTTCTTTTTTTCACCGTGTGAAACCAGGGCAATCGCTTTGGCGGCAGCGCCGATTGCCTGTGAAACCGTATCAGGGATATCTTTCGGCCCCTGATTACAACCCGCCATAAAAATACCGTCGGTCAGTGTGCCCATCGTATTTAATTTATAGTGTTTTTCGTTGAAGAATCCATCCGTGCCGACTTCTATTCCGAATAATTTGGCAACCTCTTTCGAATCCCGTCGCGGCTCCACAGCAACACTCAGAATAACCATATCTACGGGAAGTCGAATCATGGCTCCCAGCAACGTATCTTCGCAGACTACCACGAGCTTGCCTTTCTCTTCATCAGTCTGGGCGATATCGGTCACCTGTGTAGCTTTCCCGCGGATAAAATTGATGCCTTCATCCGAAACGCGTTTGTAAAATTCCTCGTAGCCCTTGCCGAAACAGCGCATATCGATGTAACACTGGTACACATTCGCGCCGGTCTTTTCTCTTATCAGATGGGCATGTTTCAAACCATACATACAACAGATACGTGAGCAATATTCATGGTAGTTCTGGTCGCGACTGCCGATACAATGCAGAATGGCCACGCTCTTCGGTACCGAGCCATCTTTAAGTTGAATATGCCCTTCGGTAAAACCGGTGGAGTTGACCATCCGTTCAAACTCCAGGCTGGTATAGACATTAGGGAATTTTCCGTATCCGAATTGAGTCATTGGAGTCGGATCGAGTAAGTCATAACCCGTCGTCACAATGATCGCCCCCACATTCAAATCCACATCTTCGTCTTTCATTTCGTGGTGGATTGCCTTGCGTTCACAAACGGCCACACAGGCAAGACACTCCGAACAGACTCCGCAATTGAGACATCTTTTAGCTTCTGCCACTGCTGTTTTTTCATCAAAACCAAGCTCGACTTCACTGAAACCCTGCCTGTCTTTGACTGCTACGGCGGGCATTTTGGCGCGGGCTTGCTTCACGACACCCTTTTTATTGATATCTGTAACACGCACTCTGGGCTCGGGTCTGCCCGCTTTCATATCGGCGCCATTGAAATAGCGGTCGATAGAAATAGCAGCTTCTTTGCCCTGAGCGACCACATGGATGACGTCGGTGGGACCGGTGACGGCATCACCGCCGGCAAAAACACCCTTGATGTTGGTCTGCATCGTAACCGCGTCGGTCTGTACGGTGCCGCCCTTACTTAATTCCAGCTTATCCGGCAGTTTGGTTTTATCTACCGTCTGCCCGATTGCCATGATGACGGTATCGACATTAATATTGAACTCAGAGCCTTTAACCGCCACGGGACGGCGGCGTCCGCTGGCATCGGGTTCACCCAATTCCATCCTGATACATTCAATTCCGGTCAATTTTCCGTTCTCAGAAATGACCCTGGTGGGATTTGTCAGGACGGCAAATTTAACACCCTCGAGCTCCGCTTCGTCAACTTCTTCCGCGGCCGCGGGCATTTCAGCGCGGGAACGGCGATAAACAAGGTTTGCCTCTTTCGCCCCGAGACGGAGTGCAACCCTGGTGGCATCCATGGCCGAATTACCGCCGCCAACTACTGCCACACGCTGCCCGATATCTATTTTCTCGCCGGAATTGGCTCTTCTCAGAAAATCGAGGGCTTCCATTACTCCCTTGCTGTCTTCCCCCGGAATACCCATTTTCTGACTGCTGCCGGCACCTGTCGCCAGATAAACGGCCTCATAACCCTGAGTGAAAAGGTCTTCCAGTTTATTCACCGGGGAATTTAGCTTTATTTCTACGCCCAGTTCCCGGACGTAATCAATCTCATTATCAACGATATTATTAGGCAAGCGGTATTCGGGAATGCCGTATCTTAACAAACCACCGACCGCCGAAGCGGCTTCAAAAACAGTCACCGCATAGCCCATCCGGATAAGGTCGTAAGCGCAGGCGATACCGGAAGGACCGGAACCAACTACGGCTACTTTCTGCTTTTTAGTAATCGGCAGAGGCTGTGCCTTTTGCCTGCCGTTTTTCATCTCGTAGTCGGCCATTAAACGTTTCAAGAAACGGATAGATATCGGTTCATCCACCTTACCGCGTTCGCATTCCGCTTCGCAGGGATGGGTACAAACACGCCCGCAGACACCCGCAAAAGGCATGGTTCTTCTCAGCACATCCAGCGCTTCTTTGAACTTGCCCTGTGAAATCATGGCGACATAGCCTTGGGCGTTAACACCGGCGGGGCAGGTGGCACGGCAGGGCGGGAGACCACGTTTATCAATGATAAAAACATTGGGTACAGCCTGCGGGAAAGCACGATACACGGCCTTGCGTTGCGCCATTCCCACCTGCCATTCACTGGGATAGGAAACGGGGCACACTTTTTCGCACTCGCCGCAAGCAGTGCAATTGGCGATGTCTACGAATTTCGATTTTTTCCGGACGGTAACTTTAAAATTACCGGCATAACCGGAAACTTTGGTTACTTCGGAACAGGTCAGGAGGTTGATATATTTGTTGGAACCCACCTGGCTCATTTTAGGAGTACCGATACAGGCGGCGCAGTCCATCGTGGGAAAAGTTTTATCGAGTTGCATCATGCGACCGCCGACTGTCGGCAGCCTTTCTACCAGATAAACCTGGTGTTCGGAATCGGCAACTTCCAGGGCTGCCTGCATACCGGCAATCCCGGCGCCAACTATTAGTACCGCGTGTTCGTTGGACACATCACTGGATTTGGCTTTATCCACGTCGGAACCTCCTGGTGATATCGACAACTTACAGCATTATTCGAATTTAACAGTTCAGTGGGGAGAGGAGACCGGAAGAAGAAAAATGCAATTGTGCGATTACACAATCATCCGTATCTCACCCAAACCACCTGCTGCCAGAAAATTATTAATAATAAGAGGGGCCTTACAGCTCCGCTCTCTATTATAATACCCTATTTCCCTGATAAACTGCTAGTACGCTTATAAATCCAGATAGAAATACTCAAATAAGCTTGTTTTTCAGTACCTTTCATATAGTTTACTATATCGATTACTATATAGTTTATAATACCAATAATCTCCAATTCTTTCGCCCGTAGAAAGGTCTTTGACAACCAGTTTCAATAATTCATATACTGATAGACAAGGTAAAAATATCAGCCTGTCGGAAAATAAATCTGGACCTGAGTGTGGAAAAGGCAACACCAGCGTCAAGGGAGTATCATGACTAACAAAACAGGAAAAAATCCAGTCAAGATCACCGATGTCACTTTCCGTGACGGACACCAGTCCATTTTCGCCACCCGGATGCGAACCGAGGATATGGAAAAAATCGCTCCGGAGATGAATCGCATTGGATTTCATTCTATGGAAGTTTGGGGTGGTGCGACCTTTGATGTTGCCACCCGCTTTTTGAATGAAGACCCGTGGGAAAGACCCCGTATTCTGAAAAAATTGATGCCGGACACGCCCCTGCAGATGTTGCTCCGCGGTCAGAATCTGGTTGGTTACCGGCATTATGCCGACGATGTGGTAGCAGCCTTCGTGAAACATTCCGCCGAAGTCGGGATTGATATTTTCCGTGTTTTCGATGCCTTGAATGATGAGCGCAACATGGAAGCCAGCCTGAAGGCTATCAAGAAAACAGGCAAACACGCCCAGTTATCCATTAGCTACTCATTGACCGAACGGAAGATGGGTGGTCCGGTTTTTAACCTTGAATATTATGTCAACAAAGCGAAGATCCTGCAGGATATGGGCGCCGATAGCATCGCCATCAAAGATATGGCAGGATTAATCTCCCCTGACGACGCCTTTACGTTGGTAACTGCCTTGAAAAAAGTCCTCAGAATCCCGCTGCAACTGCACACCCACTATTCCAGTGGTATGGCATCGATGGCGTGTTTAAAAGCCATTGAGGCCGGTGTGGATGGTATCGATACTGCCATTGCGCCGTTCGCTCTGCGGTCCTCTCATCCGGCGATCGAACCGATTTTAGTCGCTTTAGAGGGAACTGATAGAGATACCGGACTTGATCTGACTCAAATCCTCAAGGTCGGGGATTATCTGGAATCGATTGCTCCCAAATATACTCAGTTCCTGAATCAAACAACGCTGTCCGTCATCGACGCCGGCGTGCTAGTCCACCAGATTCCGGGAGGTATGATTTCCAATCTGGTCTCCCAATTGAAGCAATCGAATGCGCTACATCGCATCAAAGAAGTTTATGAAGAAATGCCCCGTGTCCGAAAGGAACTCGGCTATCCGCCTCTGGTGACACCGACCAGCCAGATTGTTGGTACGCAGGCCGTACAGAATGTCCTGGTAGGCCGGTATAAACTCATTTCCAAACAAGTGATGGAATACTGCTGCGGATTATACGGACGTCCGCCGGCTCCCATCGACCCGGAAGTGATGAATACGGTATTGAAATTTTACCGCAAGAGCGCCAAGACAATCGAGTGCCGTCCGGCAGACTTGTTACCGCCGGAAATGGACACCGCCAGGGATGCTGTCAAAGATTTCACTCAGGATATCGGGGATATTCTTATCGCCGCTATTTATCCTATTACAGGGCTGGCTTTCGTGAAGAAGAAGTACGGTATCGAAACCCCGCCGGCTGCGAAATAAATAACCGTTAAAGATTCAATATTCAAGAATCAAGTTTCAAGACTGCCATTGTAAACTTTTTGTCTCTATTGTCCTACTGAACCCTCCGGGGATTTCAACACAGGGTAAAGTGGCGAAGTATCTGGTAATTGGCAACCCTTATCGTCATTACGAAGAACGAAGCAATCGCGGGGTGATGGGGACGTCCCCTCGTCCTTTAGATACATTCGTTGCTTAAAGCTAACTCAGTATGATATTACGATGTCAGATTGCCGAGTCCTTCAGTAGAAGGACTCGGGATGACAGACACTATTTCAACCCGTATTTCTTGGCGGTCTTACGTAAGCCATCCAGCGCCCCTGACAGTGTACGGTCGTCGATACAATATGAAATACGGAAATGCCCTTTCCCGCCAAAGCCGACTCCCGGTACGGCCAGCACCATCTCCTCTTGCAAAGCTCGTACAAAGGTAACATCGTCCGCAATCGGGGACTTCGGGAACATATAGAAAGCTCCCTGCGGTTTCACCAGCGAATAACCCATTTCTACCAGATTCTGATACAGGAAATCACGTTTCCTCTGATAATCCGCAATGGAGACGGTCACATCCTGCAGATAGCGCACGATTTGCTGCATAAGTGCGGGCGCATTGACATACCCCAGTGTGCGATTGCAGTAAATGAAGCCGTCCATCAATTCCTGTTTCTGCGGGCATTCGGGATGGATGGCAATGTAACCGATGCGCTCGCCGGGTAAAGCCAGGTCCTTCGAGTGTGACGTGGCCACGATTGCCCTATGGTGAAACAGTAACGGCGAGGGATATTTCAGTCCATCGTAAATCAGCTTGCGGTAAGGCTCATCGCTGATGAGATAAATCCCGGTGCCGTATTGTGCTTCTTTTTTACGTAAAACCTCGCCGATTTGCCGCATCAGTTTTTCGCTATAAACCACACCGGTAGGATTATTCGGGGAATTGATGATCACGGCCCTGGTTTTCTTACCGATGGCTTTCTCCAGGACTTCCGTTTGGGGTAGAAATTGCTCATTCGTCGGCACTATTTTAACCACACCCCCGTGATTATCCACATAATTCAAATACTCGACAAAATAGGGAGCAAAGATAATGACTTCTTCGCCGGCATTAAGGAGAGTTTTCAACACGACGTTAATGGCGCCGGCCGCACCGACGGTCATCACAATGTCACCCGCAGTTAATTTCAAATTCGTTTCTTTGGTAAGTTGTGCCGCGACTGCCGCTCTGGTATCGAAATAGCCGGCATTCTCCATATAGCGGTGCATCCCCGGCGCAGGATTCTCGGCTAGCTTCTTCAATTCACGAACAAATTCTGCCGGCGGTTCGACCACCGGATTGCCCAGCGTCAGGTCGAAGACTTTATCCGCGCCATAGCGCTTTTTCATGGTATTGCCTTCATCGAACATTCGCCGAATCCACGAGCCTTCAGACATACCCTTGCGTATTTTTTCAGACATGAACATTTTAGATATCCTTTCTACCCGATTAAAAAGTAAAAGTGTCTGATGGTAGTTTTTATTATTATCGAAATTATACCACGAGTATTATAGCAAACACGGTATTTGTACTTCGTATATTAGATGGGTAAAGGCAGTGTCTTGATTATTGATTATTGAAATTTGAATCTTATAACCGTTGTTGGCGGAGGGGACAGGATTCGAACCTGCGGTTGCTTGCGCAACGACGGTTTTCAAGACCGTTACCTTCAACCACTCGGTCACCCCTCCAGAGGCTATATATTCTCAATTATATGGGAATAACCATTCGTTGTAAATCCGCAGCGGCAGGCCATGATATTCTGTTATTGACCCTTGACTTCCCGCTTTCTTTTTAGTGATAACAGTAGCAGTCGGATTGCAACCACTTCAACCCAGATTACCGCATTGGCCACCATAAGGCGTTCATATAACCCGAACCAGCTTAGCTTTTCCGGCAGGAATAATCGTCCCAAGGCAAGGGCAGAGCCAAGCCCAATTGTAATAATTGTATAAAGGAACATCCCCCGCCAATGCGGGTCATTCCTTAGACTGGATACTAGCGCTAAAACAGCGATGGGGAAAAGCCCAAAGACGGCAATCGATGCTATCAGATGGATTGTGCCATCAATCGTACGCACTCCTCCGACCGGGTCCGTTCGGAAAGCGCCAATCATTAACAAACTAAAACCGAAAAGAGCCAATAGACCGATGCCTAACCCGAAGCCACGCCTCCGATTGACATTTAGAAACAATCCAGCAGTAAATATCTCCACCAGCAAACCAATAACCAGAAAACCGATTGTTTGAATCCACCCCAAAGAGGTTAGGGCCAGAGAGCTGATTGAATCTTTTACGAAATTATACCCCGGTTGAGAAAAAGCAGCGGCAAAGTCGGTTGCAATCAACACAAGCGGGCCCACGATACCGGCCAAGGCTAAAATACCGTGTACATCCATTGTTCTGGACGAATTCCGCGATTTTTGTTTAGTGTTGTTCATGATTTCTCCGGTTTATGTCAACCATCGCCGTATGCCTATTCTAGCAATGAAGCGCTGAAGATACAACTGGGTGAA
>CAVWFD010000007.1:0-47958 GCA_963754195.1 uncultured Chloroflexia bacterium | reverse complement strand
CTAGGATTCGAACCTAGAACCTAGCGGTTAACTAAGAGCCGCGCGCTCTACCATTGAGCTATCGGGGAACGTAACAATGGTGTTAGCAACTGACCCAACAATTTTTCATTATAGCAAATATCGACGAACGAGGCAAAGGGTAACGAGCCCTTTTTAAATCCATTTTGACCCTGGTGGGCTTGACTTTTAGGCGTATAAGTGATAGTTTTAAATATAGGGACCAGACTAAACCCGAATACACAGCGGAGGTGCTCTATGAGGTTACACGCAGTGTTAGGGGTAAGGCAGGTTGATAGTCGACGCCCTGCATAAGATGCGGGGACAATGGAAAACGAATGTCCGGCTCTTGAAATAAATTGGGGCTTAAAAATGCCCCTGTGGTCGTGATGACCGCGAGTGAGTTGGATTCGTAAGACTGAAATTCGGGTGGAGAGCTCTTAAGGTGCTCTCCACCATTTTTTTATAAAATATTAAGGTCTACCAACTGCAATCTTGATTACATTATCTGCAAACGGTACAATTATCAGGAAGGCATCAAATAATGTATAGAAATCCTCGCTCCGTTAATATGACCCCCGTCTGGGTATTAATCGCTGTCAATGTTCTGATATTCATCGCGACTTCGATCCGGCCTGGCGCGTTGGATGTGCTCAGTGTATCCCGTTCCACCATTTCCAACCAACCCTGGACAATTGTTTCTGCTATGTTTGCCCACGCCAATTGGAGCCATATTCTGTTCAATATGCTGGCACTTTATTTTTACGGAATGTACGCGTTGGCGCTGGTTGGAGAAGCCAGATTTTTCATCGTATATTTCATCGGCGGTTTAGTTGGAAACGCGCTCTTCCTGCTGATAGCGAATCCCCTTGCCAGCGCTGTCGGCGCTTCCGGAGCCATCTTCGCGCTCGGCGGTTTATTGGTAGTGCTGGCCCCTCGTTTAAAAGTGATGATATTGCCCCGTGCCGGTTCCAATGGACTTGTGGATAGCCATTATTATCCTGGCTTTGTTGTCTTTAGCGCCTGGCGTCGCCTGGGAGGCACATGCCGGCGGTATCATGACAGGAATAGCAGCCGGCTACATTTTCAAACAACAAGCCCGCCGCCGTTATTAAGACACGATTATCTTTTATTCCTTCTTCAAACTCACTACTCACAACCGAGGGTTGAAATGCTGAAAGCCAACTGCTAATCACATTCATTTGACATAGGATTTATGACCGCCTATAATAGCAACAATATGCCGTAATAAATCGAGTATTCGATATCGATAACCATAACCATAATTGACCTGCCCTATACCTTCATAGTAATATATTGATTAACCTTAATCAGGAGGAGCTAGAATGGCCAACAAAACGTTAATTCCCCCGGGGCTCACTTACATTGCCGACAATGTAAAATCTAAAGATAATATCCTGGGGGCTTCCAAAGAATCTGGCGCCAAATGGGCAAAAGATTTAAACCTGCCTAAAGAGGGCGAGACCATTTTCTTTGCCGGCTGCGGTTATCAGTTCAGCGGCGATCTCGAATCGATGATGGGACTGATTAAAAAGATGGATGGCAGTGCAATAGGCAGTGACTTTGCGATGGGCGCGGCTAACCTGGGCAAGAAGTTTGGCATCGATGCCGGCGGAATATTCCGTAAGTTGGCCTCTAAAGGCAACGAAACCGAAGCCCAACCTTTACGGGATGCAGTAAAGGTATTAAGCAAAATCGGTATTAAATTCGGCTATCTGGCCGAGGAAGAACCCTGCTGCGGCGGTATTATCTACTATGCCGGAATGCAAAAAGACTTTGCGGAACATGCTAAAAACGTTCACGCCCGGCTTAAAGCCAAAGGGGTCAATCATGTTATCGGTCTTGTGCCGTCATGTACCTATACCTTGCGCAACCTGATGGCCACCAGCACCGGCACAAATGATATCGAAGTGAAGCATTTCACCGAGGTCGTGGCGCAGAATCTGTCCAAACTCGACCTGAAATTCCCTAAAGCGGTTAAAGTGACATACCACGATCCGTGTCAATTGGGACGCTACCTTGGGCTAAAGGAAGAACCCCGCCAAATCATTAGAGCAATAAAGGATATTGAATTTGTCGAACCGGCCTGGACTAAGGGCGATTATTCCACCTGTTGCGGTGGCGGCGGCGGATTTGAAGCGGTATTTCCGGAGTTAAGCCAGATGCTGGCTAAGAACCGGACGAAAGAGCTGGTTGATACCAAAGCTCAAATAATCGTCACCAGTTGCCCGGGTTGTATCATGCAACTTAAGACCGGACTGAAAGAACTAAAGGTCGAAGGTGTGGAAGTGCTGGACCTGGCGGAAATTGTAGCTCAATCCCTGAGCTAAAGTTGGAGAGGAGAGAAGATGTCTGTATTTAGTGATTATAAAAAAGAAATAATGGATGCCGCGCACAATGAACGCATTGGTCTTGCCTTATCCCGGGCTATTATCGCATATCGGAATAACACCAACAATGCCTTAAAACAGTTCCCCAATACACCGAAGATAGCTGAGGAAGTCCGTGAAATAAAATCCAAAGCTCTCGATAACATGGAACAACTTGCCAAACAGGCAATCGCCGCCATCGAATCGAATCACGGAAAAGGTTACATTGCTAAAACTAAAGAAGACGCGTTAAAAATAATCGATGGTCTGGTAGGCAAGGGCAAACTGATTGTCAAAGCCAAAAGCATGACATGCGACGAGATTGAAGTCCGGGAACATCTGGAACATGCCGGCAATGAGGTTTTCGAGACTGACCTCGGTGAATTTATCATCCAGAAACTCAATTCCCGGCCGATGCACATTCTTTCGCCAGCCATTCACGTGCCGAAAGAGGATGTCGCTGAACTTTTCTCCAAAATTTGCGGGAGAGCAACTCCCACCCACTTAACATCGAAAAATTGGTCGCGGTCGCCCGTAAGCTGCTGCGTGAGAAGTATATTCAGGCAGATATCGGAATAAGCGGCGCTAATGTAGTTGCAGCAGATACCGGCACGTTATTTATCATCGAAAACGAAGGTAATATCCGTCTGGCGACCGGCCTCCCGCCGGTGCATATCGCTCTCATCGGCGTGGAAAAACTGGTACCGACTCTGGGAGATGCTTTCAAGACCATTGAAGCGACATGGCGCTATGCCAATTATACCGTTCCATCTTACGTCAGCATGATTTCCGGACCGAGCAAGACCGGAGACATTGAGAAGATAACCACTTATGGAGCGCATGGCCCTAAAGAATTTCACGTTATTTTTCTGGATGATGGCAGAACTGAATTAGCAAAAGACCCGATATTACGTGAAGTCATGTTATGCCTGAGATGCGGCGGCTGTCTCTTATGAATGCCCCGTTTTTGCCGTCACTGCCGGCCACTTCGGCGATAAGTATTTCACTTTTAACGGAGCTGCATGGGCGTCGACTATCAGCCATAATCCTGAAAAAGGGGCTGCTCTAGCTTATACGTGTTTTACCTGCGGTCGATGTAAAATGAGATGCCCTATGCAGATTGACGGCGCTGCTATGACCGTTGAGGTGCGCAGAAAGTTAACCGAAGGCAATTAATCGAACTGAACTACAAATCGAAATGATTTAAAGAAAGAGCTGGCGATATTTTTTCGCCGGCTCTTCTTTTGTTTGTTTTGTTCTCGGGTAAACAAATGAAACGTCAATCATAAAACCCCGACAACCAGGGCGATAATACTGACAGTTTGCAGCGGGGAAGTGATATCGTTCAATGAAATGCCCGGTACAGGTTACCAGGCCTGCGGTATGTCTTTTGTGTTTATAATATGTCTGGCCAGATTTTTCCAACCAGTACCGCAGCTAAGAAGATTGCTCTGTAGATAAAAAAGACGAATACCCAGATTACGGCATACGTTCTTCACATTCCGGTAGATCAGGATAATGCCCATAATCATTACTAATATTAGCCCGATAATGCAAATAAGACCGATGCGGAAAAGTCCGACATAGGTTTGCACTTCTTTCAGGTTATCTTCGATATTACTGCTTGCATTATCGATACTGTTTCGGGCGTCTGTGAGATTACTTTTTACGTTGTTTAAAGCGTCGGTGACATCACCGGAGACATTTAACCCTAAATCGCTTGAACTGAAATTGATGTTAGTAATCGTCGGTTGCACATTAGCCGTAAAATACTGCTCAAAGGCGCTATCGATAGTAGCCTGTGGCAACCCTTGTAAATATGCCGGGAGTTGTGCGACAAAGGCTTCTTTAACTATCGGTTTCAGAGTTGGTAAAACAGGTGAAAGTGAAATACTAATAGTAAAATTTTGCCTGTCGCCTAATAGATAATCGATAATCGGAGCGATTGAATTCGCCAGTCCTGTTTTAAAAGTCGGCTCGATGGCGGTAGCCATCCGGTCAATTTGATCGCTGGTTAGCGTAATCCCCTGCGGGAGTTGGTCTCCAATTTGGTTTGTCAGCAGGTCCCGGGTTAATTTTACGACAACATCTTTGGTTGTCGGTGTTGCGTCAAGACTATTAACGACCTCGCCTACAAAACTGTCGCTCAGAAGTGTCTTTCTCATCGTCGCTTTCAGGTCAATATCAGAAGTTTGCATTAAAAGATACTGAAAAATGGGGCCGGAGGCTGCTACAATCTGCGTCTTCAATGAAGGTTCAATCTGGGCAACGATACCTGTTAAAGCATTTCTGGTGTCATCAGAAATATCGGTTCCCGACGCAACCTGGTTCTTCACTGCCTCGTTGACCAATTCTGAAATGTCGATTTTAGCTAATAAGTCCGATAGGAATTGTGAGTTCATTACAGAATCGCTCAGAGTTTGCTTAAAGTCCGGGGCAGAGCCTTTTCCTTTTAAATAAGCCCAGGTATCCTCGATGGCGATATCCACCCGCGCTTTGATCACCGGCTCCACCTTACTAAACGCGTTAACAAGCGCAGTCTGTAATTCGGGAGATAGATTTGAGCTGGAGGTTTGATTATTGATTGTATCCTGTATTATCTGTGTAAAACTAATGTTGTCCAGAACCTTCTCAATGTTATGAGGACTAAGCACTACCTGATTTACAGTATACGCAACTCCAAAGATGACGAGCATTAGAAATAGAATGATGCTCAGCAGGACAAGGACACAACCTTTCAGAAATTTCATAATTGAAAGCGATTATATTAGAATTGACCTTAAAAGTCAACCCAAAACAAAGATGGAATAAATAATTAATCACACTCTTCTAAAGGGGATTCTCGCGGCTATAGTCAGAGGCCTCAGTCGCAGGTGCTTACGAAGTCATGTATACTTACGAAACAGATGTAGAAAAAAATGGGACTTAGTAGCTGGCTACCGGATTTTAATAATAACGGAAAATGTAAGAAAAACTAAGAACTTTTTGAATTGGCTTTTTGCTGCCGATAATAATTCACCATTTTCACTGCTGCGTTTGCGGCGCGTATAATATTAGGATACGCGGGAACGCGTTTTTCGCTTAATTTGTTTCTGAATTCATTCAGCATTTTGTTTACTTCACCGGTAGTGTCGTTCAAACTTCTCCCGATATCAAGTATCACCACCATCAAAGGCTTGCCGTTTATATCATCTAATGGGAATCTTTTCAGATATTCATCGAGTGTTATCGGCGGTTGGTATCTTATCTGCCTAAAGATACCGGGAGGCACCATAATGACTATGTTAAGGTCGAAATTGGGATTTGCTACCATCATTTTTATCATTAAGCCTGTATCGAAATCTTCCATTGCAATTGAAAAATCAGCAGGATTGCCCACCCAATCCCAGATAGGATTGCCTTGCCTCTTCAACTCCTGGCGGATTTCATCCGGTAACGGAATAACGTCTAATCCGGCTTCTTCGCAGAGGTCGGCCGCCATGACACTACCGCCGCCACTTCCCCCGATAATTCCTGTACGGGTCCCATAAGCTGGCGGCAGGAAATAGAAAGCTGCCGCTACATCCAGCAATTCTTCGATGCTAACCACACTGACCGCGCCTGCCTGTTTCATGGCTGTATTCCAAACCTCCACAGAACCGGCCAATGAAGCCGTGTGAGAAGCCGTTGCCCGGGTGCCTGATTTACCTCTACCGCCTTTAAGAATAATGACCGGTTTCTTAGGTGTTGTTTTGCGTAATACATCCAGGAATCTTTTTCCGTCGCGTACGCCTTCGATATACATAATTATTATCTTTGTCTCGGCATCCTGAGCAAAATATTCCAGATAATCACACTCGTTGAAGTCAAGCGCATTGCCATAGCTGACGCCCTTACTGTAATGCATACCCCTTGCTTCAGCGCATGCAATGGTTTCGTATGCCGCCGCACCGCTTTGTGAAATTAGACCCATCGGCCCCGGTTCGTTGGTCATATAAGGGTTCCATGATAATCCCCAGGCAGGGTAATAAACACCCATACAATTGGGTCCGATGATACGGATACCGACCTTTTGAGCCTTCTTCAAGACTGCTTTTTCCAGTTCACTGGCATCTTTCCGCCCGGTCTCACTGAAACGGGCAGTGAACATTTGAATGCACTTTACATGTTTTTGGGCGCATTCATCAATCAGCTTCATTACCCCCATGGCCGGAATTGTTGAAATTACATAGTCGATGTCTCCAGGAATCTCTTTCAGTTCGGTATAACATTTCACACCGAACACTTCCTGATACTTGGGGTGAACGGGGTAGATTTTCCCCTTAAAACCCAACTTTAATAAAGCGGAAAGGTAACGTCCGCCGTCGCCGTTTTCAGACGCGCCGGCGATTGCAACTGATTCCGGATGCAGAATGTCTTCCAGGGGGTGTTGTGACATCATGAGCCCTCCTCTAGAATGATACACATTTTAAACACTCAATCGCAAGAAATGAGATAGCATGGAAATAAAGTAAATAATTAAGTAATTTTTAATCTGGTAGAATGATATCTAATGTCCAACTGTTCGTATTATATAGCAACGAAAGAATATCCTCTTCTGGCCATGAGGTAACTATTAACTGCAACGGCATTAGCGTCGTGATTCAGTCTGGAAACAACTACGATAGTAGATTGAGTATTGCTGCTTTCAAGCGCTTTATTAATTGCCCTGGTTGCGGGATTGGCAACGACACTTTCCACTAAATTTTTATACTCGATTTTCATCAACTGTGACAGCGTTCGTGATGCCTCGCTTTCCGCAAATCCAAGGCGATTGATATCGGCTTTTAACCTGTTAACATCGGGGGAATAGAGATATCGTGTCGGGTTATCGAAAAATGTAAGACCCTTGGTAATTTCGAGGGACCTTACTACCATCTGTTGCGGTTGAAGAGTGGGCGTTACCAGTTTAATGTCATTATGATCATAGGCGGCAATTACTGTCGGGATTTGTTCTTGTGCCAGAGATAATGCAGTCATGATTATTTTCTGTGCCAATTCATCGGCTTCTTCAGCATCTTTTATTGAAAGGTTTACAAGCAGCATTGCCGGTTGGCCGTGAAATTCGATAAACTCTTTGGTGATCATCTTGTTGTATTTGACAGAATGTTTCCAATCTATACTTCGAAGCTCGTCCCCCGGTTGGTATGTTTGACTGCCGTAGTATTCTACCCCTCTTCTTAAACCGAACTGAGGCCTGATAGCGCTGATATTTGAAATAATAGGTAAGTTTCCCGGTTTCGTTGCTTCTAAATATTTCTTTGCCAGCCAGCTCGCATATCTGGCTCTGGGGATTACGTGTAGCTTAACGGGGGATAGTTGAAACCGCACTTGAGTCAATCCCCATCGGTCGATAACACAAGCCTGTAACATAATCTCCGATGGGCCTGATAATAATGGCGATATGGTGAATTTTAAAACCGGAATACCTTTTGTCAGTTCTATTACGGGAGAATGAATTTTAAGCCATTCATACGGCGACTCGATGTGCAATATTCCCCCGATACCTGTTTTAGAATGCAAATTAACCGCTAAATCAGCAGAAGTACCGGCTACCATTCTTTGCTTGATTTGTTCGACTTTTATTGATGCGGCGGATACTCTGGTAATGGAGAAATATACCAGTATACCCAAATGTAAGATGGCTAAAGAACTTGCCAGAATCAGCGAGAGACTCCCCAGGAAGAGCGCAATTAAAAGATTCGCCAGCATTAGACTGGAAAGCACAATGCCTTCCTGAGTCAAACTATGTACACGTCCGGTAGGTTTTATCGTGAAGGAAACGGCGGTCACCATCAAGCTATTGGTAATTAAAAATAATACGGGCAGAGCAACCAGACCGGATAACACGACTCCTATAATTGGCGCTAATAATATCGCTATTGCGAAAAATACGAAGTAACTACTGATTACCTTGATAAAACCATGAAAAGGACGCCATTGGAGGAAAAGATAAAGCAGCAGTGTTAAAACAGCCGCCACCGATGTAGCCGGGCTGGAAAATACCGCGGTAATTATCAAAGCGGCGCCTACGTAAAATTTTAACGCGAAAACTATGGTACGGTTGCTCAATATGTTCATAAATTAAGCTTTGGGGGTGCTATTTTCTCTAGAGTTCGTTCGATAACAATTTTGGGAGTAATATCATCCATCTCCGATTCGGCTTTAATACGGATACGGTGTTCAATTGTTTTAAATGCCAGGCTCTTCACATCATCTGGAATCACAAAATCACGACCGTCAATTAAAGCCATCACCCTGGCGCATTTGTAGAGCGCGATACTCGCACGGGTGCTGGGTCCCCAGGACACATCGTTATCATTTCTCACCGAAGAGATAATCGAAATAATGTACTCGACAATCGCCGGCGTTACATGAACACCCTTTACCAATCCCTGCAGGTGTTTTATTTCTTCGAGGCTTGTCGCCGGTTTTATGTCGGGTTCGTCGATAGCATCGATAGAGCTGATTATTTTTGCCTCGTCTTCTTTTGAAGCATATTCACTTTTCACCATGAGTAAGAATCTATCCAACTGCACATCGGTGAGCAAGTATGTTCCCTCACCCCCCGACGGCACCTGGGTTGCAATTACCATAAAAGGTTTCGCTAAAGGATATTTTTTACCTTCGATTGTCACCTGATTTTCCTGCATTGCTTCCAGTAACGCCGACTGCGTCCGGGGCGTTGTACGGTTAAGTTCATCAGCCAAAACGATATGCGAAAATATGGGACCTTCGATGAACCTCGAAGAGCCGTCAGGAGAATACACATAGAATCCGGTGATATCTGCCGGCATCATATCAGGAGTAAATTGAATCCTTTTGAAATGGCCGCCGATTACTTCCGAAAAGGTTTGCGCCAACTTCGTTTTGGCTGTTCCCGGTAGCCCTTCTATTAGAACATGACCGCCGGCCATCAGGGCTAACATTAGCGTGAGTTCAATATCACCTTTCCCGACGACTACCTTGGAAATCTCGGCGCGAATCTTCTCATACAATTCTGAAACTCTATGATTTTCTTCCAATTGCCCCTCCAGTTTTTAACACAAATATTGATGTGCCGCCAAATATCAGAAATACAATTCCCAATAACACATACGGTTGTAATAAGACGCGCTCGGCGTCAGCTAGCTTTGCTTTGGTTACATCCATGGGTTTCTTTACCAGGTGAGAGGTATCTATCATTATATGTCCTGTTTGCGTTTCAGGACCTATAAGCTGATTGACAAATAATAAATTATCGTCCTTGACCACCATACTATTAATGATAATACTGGGATCAGATACAAGGATAATCATTCCCCCGCCAAAGTGCAACCTGGCCGCAACCGGTAGCGGGCCTGTTACTTCACCCTTGTCTAATTTTTCATTCCCATTGTTATCGAGGTAACTGTCTGGGGACGACCACGCAACTACCTCAACACTATTAGTATTAATTAGAGCTGTGGCATGATCCATTGCTACTAATTGAACGTCCTTGCTGATTGCAGAACTAAAATCGGTTATCTCAGGAAACCATTGATTTTTATAACAGAACAGGGGATCAAGTAAAGCATCCCCGGAAAACCGACAATCTATATTCAGGTATTCCAGAATCGAATTACCGTATCCATAATCATCCATCAACATTAAAGTACCGCCACCATCCACGAAGTTCTTCAATTCCCCAAGGTCGGTATCATTGTATTGCATATACGGTATCGTTATCAAAACATCTTTACTTGGTGATGCAGGTAATCCTTGCAACGTGTCAATTGTGCCGGCATTGAGTTCAATGAGACTGCGGCGAATACCATTCCAGGTTGTATTATAACTCATAAAATCCTGTACAGAGGGAAAGAGCGAGATGCACAGCAAAGACACAATGACAACAATCACCACGGTAAGGATTAGAACGCTCTGAATTTTCATTTCTTCAGGCTCTCCCTCATATTCCGGGCTAATTTCTCACCGCTTTTTACATCGTCCTCGTTGACTCGATAGGGTGAGTATAAAACTTTTTCCATTATTTTTGTAAATTCGAGCAGGTACTTTCCGGCCAAACCTATTTTATTACCGGACTCACTGACAAATTCTCTCAACGTCTGGTTCGGCTTAAGAAAAACACCGGACACTTTCTGTACCAATTGAATGACGATACGATACCAATAAAATAATCTTTTATCCGGTGCACTGTTATTTGATGTTTCTTCTTCAGGAAGAAGGCTGTTCACAATCGATATACTTGATGCCGGAGTCGGTTCGCTTTGAGTCACACCGACGGCGGGCATTTTTTCTCTCTCTACACTCCTTGTCTTGTGGAATCTTATTTTACGCGGTAATAATACACCTAAAATCGCCAGTACGCAGAGAAGAGCGCCACAATTTACGATATATACCGTCATGATATTCCGTGAAGTCGTTAACACAGTTTGCCACGGTTCTTGAGGTACTACAGTAAATTCTAAGGGTTGAGAACCGAACAATCCAAAACTCATCTTGTTTTTAACGGTTGCGTTGAACGTGCCGTCATCACCGCTGATAATATCAACTTTTCCTTTTCCAAAAGTCATCGTAATATGAGCCTGTCCCACCGGCCCTATTTCAGAATTTAACTGCCCTTTAACTGACATTGTCCCCGGAATGTAAGCCACCGAAGGTAAATGTGTCGTGAGTACTGGAACCACTTTTTTTACATTCAACGTGGCATCAGCGGTCACGGAGGCATATCTTCCGGATGCAGGAGCTGATATTGTAATTAGATGCTGTCCTGTTTCCGTATCTGGTGGCAGTAACAGCTTTTCCGTAAATCCGGGCGACACCTCGGATTCGGAAACCAGCGCATTATCTAAATCGAGCTCTATTTTTCTTGGATTCAATTCCGGGGATTGTCCGTAATCGAATTGTCCTGTAATTGTGGTCTCTTTACCCGGATATGAATTCATATCCGGACTTAAACTTAAGCTGGCCTCATAAAATAAAACCTTTAATGGTACGGACGTGCTCAAGGCGGAGGAATAGACGCCGACATCGTCCGAACTCGGATAGTACAACGATTGTATTTGTATCTCAGGAATATACCAATATGGTACTTGTATGTCGCTGATATAATGACCCTGAAGATCAGTGCTCACCGTTAGAGACTGCAGACTATTCAGTAGAATATTTACCTGCCGATTACCTAAAGGATTGCCATCTGAAGAAAGAAAACCCTCTACTTTGATGGTATCGCCGACAAACGCTTCGGTCGGCGTTATCGTTAAAGTAAGCTGAGTCTGCAAGAGTGGTTTCTTAGCCAGTTGTTCCGGAGTTAATGCATTAATTTGTTCCTGAGTTAATGGGCTAACCTGTTCTGGGGTTAATGGGCCAATTTGTTCGGTGAGCATACTTCGATACAATGCAGCTAAGTCCCTTATCCTCTGAATTCTGTCCAATACCGCTGTATACGACGTATTCAGGCTGCTTGTTACCGATGCATGAGAAATATTGAACTCAATACCAGCATCTACTGTTGATTGTTCGATATTATTGAGGTTGTATTCCATTAATGAGATATTTGCGAAGGCATTTTGAATAAGCGGCACCGCTTCGGTATATCTCGATTGCTGTAAAAGTGTTTTAATCTCAGGAATACTTTTATCAAGGTTTATTATCAAACCGCAAACACTATTTGTAGAGTTTACAAAATATTCAAGGTAATCACTCACCACCGGGGAAACGTTAGCGAAAGGCGCCTTCTGTACATTGGTATCGACACCCGATTGACTCCTTTCTAAAACAAAATCGAGAGTATTTGAGTAAAAATTAAAAAAAGACACGCCATCATAAACCACCTTGGCTGTATCCGGGTTTTCTTGGGGCTCCGCGGCCATAACCGGCGAGGCAAATACTGCAAAGCATATCGTAAGGAGGCAAGCAAATATAGATATTCTTTGTAACAGTTTCTTCACTGTTTGATTACCTCTAAGACTTTCAAGACCGCTACCACTACAAAACCGGCAAATAATACAAAGGAAATAGATGATAATACCCTTCTGGTTCTGGGGCTAAAGGATATAAACAAAACCGTGAGTAAAAGTGTCATAAGGAAATTAGCAATAAAATATACGGTAATATCTTTTTGCCCCATGAAAGCAAGTACCACATTGACTAAACAAGTGGTAAAAACCATCAATAGCAGATACCTGTTATATATCCTCAACCTAAGACCTCAAGCAAGATTGTGCTCTTTCCTTTACTAAAACTCTCTTCTTTGATTCTGATCGGTTTTGCTATCGCATCGCTGGCGATGGATGCGGCGATGGATGCGATCGGACTACCCATGCAGCGATAATACCAGACATTTTCGTAATGTAGTCTGGGACCAATGATTTCAATACTCAATTGCCATTCACTCATACGTACCTCTACAGAACTGGCTAAATCCAGAAGCCCGGTTAAAACATAGGAAATAGCCTGCTCTATTTCGGGAGGGGTTGAGCCAGATTTCATTTCCAGTTTACTAAAGCCGGTACTACCGGGGGCTGTAACAGCAATAGCCATGTCATTGGGGTCATCTCCATATCGGACGATTAATCTTCTTGGTATTTTTGATTTGATTCGTCTTACATCTATATCCCCGCTTAGAGGGATCAATGCCTGCGCACTGCCGGTACGCATCGATGATGGGAGGTAGACCGCTTTGTTGCTAACCCCCAACTCCTCGAGTAATGCAGCGATATTTTCCATTCCCGTTTCGAGGATCATCTGACTTGCTTCGGGAGATATCTGTGAGCGAGCCGATGATAAAGCGATACTGGTAAAGCCGATTATAATCGAAGATAAACCAACGGCGGTTAAAGGAATTGAGCTGATAATGAAATAAGCCACCGGGACAAACAGTGCACCGGCAATCACCAGTCCTAATCCCAGTAAACGGTATGGGTTGTTTTTCATAACACTATCTCCAATTCATACAGCACAAAAATACTTACTTTTGTTTATAAGCGTTTTCCCGGTCCTTCGATTGTCTATATATCATCCCACTAATTTACTCCATAGTAAATCTCTATAGTTCTATTATAGAATGATGTTGCTATAACAACCTATAATAATATTCAATACCAGGGAAACGCAAGCGTGACCACCCTTTTTTATCTACGAATCATCTGGAAAAATGATCCTGTACACTGTTAAAATGGGTATTTTATCTAAGGCTAGGTTCGTTTTTGGTTCATTTATTGTCAATCCGGTTCGGCGCTCTTCTCGTTTATCTTACCATCTGTCTTAGTCTATAATTAGTGAAAGAAGGAATATTATGTTTAAAACCTTACGGGAAGATATCAAAACGGTTTTTAACAGAGACCCGGCGGCTAGAAGTGTCCTGGAAATCCTGTTTTGCTATCCGGGTTTACATTCCCTTTGGGGTTATCGTCTTGCTCATTTCTTCTGGCGGCATAAGCTCTATTTTTTAGGCCGCTGGACTTCTCACATTACTCGTTTCTGCACTGGCATCGAGATTCATCCCGGTGCTAAAATCGGCAAGCGCTTTTTCATCGACCATGGCATGGGCGTCGTCATCGGAGAGACAGCGGAGATCGGTGACGATGTCCTGATGTACCAGGGTGTTGTTCTTGGTGGCACCAGTCTGGAAAAACACAAACGCCATCCCACCATCGGCAATAAAGTCGTCATTGGTGCGGCTGCCATCATCCTCGGACCGATTACAATTGGCGAAGGTGCGCGTGTCGGGGCTAATTCGGTCGTGGTTAATCCGGTGCCTCCGGGAGCTACCGTAGTGGGTATTCCCGGCAGAATCGTCGAAGACCGGCGGGAAACTATCTTTAATCTGGAACATGGCCGATTACCCGACCCCATTAACGATGCGCTCAAAGCCATCATCGACCATCAGGATAAACTCGAAGAACGACTCAAGGAACTAGAGAAAAAACCCGATAAGAGTGATTAAATAACGTGAAAACACCCGAATATCAACCCAGGTACTATCGGGACTGGTCTAAAGATCGGGATTTGGTTTCCTTTAATGTGATAGTGAAGGAGACCGATCTCTATATCCGCGCTCGTCGCGACCTGAAAAAGAAGGCTACAGAAATTGTGCAACGGCAGCGTGCATTGCTGGAAAACTATATCACGCGTCATCCCGGATTTCTCACGGCACTTGAGCCTTTTCCCGTGGGGGTGGATGCTCCGGCAATTGCCAAAGAAATGGAGAACGCCGCTGACAAAGTCGGAGTAGGACCGATGGCCGCCGTGGCCGGCGCATTCGCTGAGGTCGTTGGACGCGAACTACTGCGGATTTCCTCCGAAGTCATTGTTGAGAATGGCGGCGATATCTTTTTAAAAACAGGAAAGGCACGTTTGGTAGGTGTTTATGCCGGCGAATCGCCTTATACCGGTAAAATTGCGCTCAGGGTCGAGCCTGCTGATACACCGTTGGGCATTTGCACTTCTTCAGGAACCGTAGGGCACTCATTGAGTTTCGGTAAGACCGATGCGGTCATCGTGCTTTCTCCTTCCGCTTCACTGGCAGATGCAGCCGCTACTGCTATCGGTAATATTGTAAAAACAGCGGATGATGTTCAGAAAGCGCTTGATTTTGCACGCGGGATTGCGGGCTTAATGGGAGTAGGGATAATAATCAACGATAAAATGGGCGTTTGGGGCAAGGTCAACCTTGTCCGCAGGGACTGATTCTTATGAAAATAGCGGTGGCCATGAGTGGCGGAGTCGATTCTTCCGTAACCGCTGCTCTTCTGAAAAAGGAAGGGTTTGAAGTCATCGGCCTGACGATGCGGGTGGCTGACTCGGAAGACGCTGCCGCAGCCGCAGGTCGTATTGCGCAAGCGTTAGAGATAAAACATCACGTAGTCGATTTCAGAGACATTTTTGCCAGGAAGATAATCTCCCATTTCTGTCTCCAATATAGTCTGGGGAAAACACCGAACCCTTGTGTGCAATGCAACCGCCAAATCAAGTTTGGCGCTTTATTAGAAAAGGCGCAAGATATCGGCGCTGAAGCCATGGCCACCGGACATTATGCCCGTATTGAAAAACGCCAGTCAGATGACAGATTGCTGCTTAAAAAAGGCATCGACCGAACACGCGACCAGTCTTATTTTCTTTATAATTTAACACAGACTCAACTTGCCGTTGCCCTTTTCCCATTGGGAAGTACCACTAAAAATGAAGTCAAGAAAATGGCAGCAGAAATGGGACTACCGCTAGCGAATAGAAAAGAAAGCCGCGAGATTTGTTTTATTCCAGATAATGATTATCCCCGCTTTCTGCGGGAGCATCTCAAAAGTGAAATAAAACCGGGGCTGATAACAGACAAACATGGTAAAGTATTAGGCAAACACCAGGGGATTATCGATTATACTATCGGGCAAAGAAAAGGCTTAGGCATTTCCTCAAAAGAACCGCTTTATGTGGTTGACATCGATAGTCAAAGCAATACTGTGATTGTCGGCGGGAAGCAAGACGTTTATGCCACCGAATTTATTACCACCGATTTGAACTGGGTCTCTATTGATAAACTGACAGAACCCCTGACTTTGAAAGTTAAAATCCGTTATCTTCATCGTGAAGCGGAGGCGGTCATTAGCTCTATAGACAATGATAAGGTCGACGTAAAATTCATTAACCCGCAAATGGCAATTACCCCGGGACAGGCGGCAGTTTTTTATGACGGTGACACGGTGGTCGGTGGCGGGACGATTGAGCGTGTGCTACACTGAATAGCAAGAGAGGGGAAGGGATGAAAAGCGGAAAAGTCATCGCGGTATGTCGCAGTGATACCAAGGGTGTCAGCAAGGATGTTGTTCCGGAAGGGCAGTTCTGCGAAGGCTTCGGCATGGTCACTGATGCTCACGCGGATTTTAAGACGCACCGGCAGGTTAGCCTGTTAGCCACGGAAAGCATCGATAAAATGCGTAAACTCGGGTTGAATTTGGGCCCCGGCGCTTTTGCCGAAAATCTGACTACGCAGGGAATTGATGTTGCCTCCCTCCCCATTGGCACCAAGGTAGCTGTCGGCAAAGAAGTGGTCCTGGAAATTTCTCAGATCGGCAAGGAATGCCACACCGGCTGTGCCATTATGCGTCAAGTGGGCACGTGCATTATGCCTAAAGAGGGTGTTTTTACCAAGGTGGTTACCGGTGGTAAAATTATCGCAGGCGATAAAATAAAAGTTATCGCTAAAACCTGAAACACGGAATCGGAGAAGAGTCATACATGATGGATAGCACCTTGGAAATCATCAGTGAAATATTACAATTGAAGAGCCGCCGGAATGCCGTTATTCTGGTACATAATTATCAGCGGCCTGAAATTCAGGATATCGCCGATTTTATCGGCGACTCATTGGAATTAAGTCAGGAAACAGCCAAAACCGATGCCGATGTCATAGTTTTTTGCGGCGTACATTTTATGGCTGAGACAGCGTACATCATCAACCCGAAGAAAACGGTTTTACTGCCCGATATCGAAGCCGGTTGTCCGATGGCCAACATGATCACGGCGAAAGAACTTATCGCCCAGAAAAAAGATCTGGGAAATCCTACGGTAGTCTGTTATATCAATTCCAGCGCCGCTGTGAAAGCGGAATCGGATATCTGTTGCACCTCGGCTAATGCCGTGAAAGTCGTCCAGAGCCTCGGCGATAAAGAGATTCTCTTTGTTCCCGACCAGTATCTGGGAGAATGGGTGGTGGAAAAGACAGGCCGTAAATTACATCTCTGGCCCGGTTACTGTCCTACCCACCGTAAGATATTGGCAGAAGATATCATCAGATTGAAAAAACTACATCCCGGCGCGATTGCGCTGGTTCACCCGGAATGCAGTAGAGAAGCCAGACAAGCCGCCGACGAAGTGCTCAGTACCGGCGGCATGATTCGATTGGCTAAGTCAAGCCCGGCTCAAGAATTCATCATCGGTACGGAAGTCGGTATCATTTCCCGCCTTCACAGAGAAAACCCCGATAAGATTTTTATCCCCGTTTCGGAGAAAGCCGTTTGTCCCCAGATGAAACGCACCACTCTGGAAAAAGTGCTCTGGTCGCTCCAGGATATGAAGCATAAGGTCACGGTGCCGGAAGATATTCGCATCAGGGCATTGACATCGGTGGAACGCATGCTGGCAATCACGTAAAGGGAAAGCCCCGTTTGTCATTCCAGAGAAGGCTGCAATCCCGCAATAATTGATATGGATTCCGTATCAAGTACGGAATGACAATAGTGCAAAAGGGGAGGGGAGGGGTGAAATGCAATACAAACACATTATCGTTCTCGTCACTGTCGGCTCATTGGAAAACGCTCAGAAAATCGCAAATAAATTGCTGACCGAGAAAAAAGCCGCCTGCGTCAACATTGTCCCTCAAGTCGACTCACATTTCTGGTGGCACGGCAAGATTGAAAGCGCCGGTGAGCAATTACTAATTATCAAGACACGCTCCGCCCTTCTCGATGACGTGGAGAAAATCGTTAAATCCATTCACCCCTATACCGTCCCGGAAATCATCGCCCTGCCGATTGTTGGCGGAAACAAAGACTTCTTGAACTGGGTGGACAAAGAAACAAGCTGATTTCTTCTTTTAATAAAGGAGGAATATCAGGGATTTTTCGATTATAGCGGTTCCCCGCCTTGTTTAGTGAGAATATGCTCTAACCGCCGTGATATTTGAAGGAAACTCTTACTCTGGCACGATAAGTGAGTTTGCCGTCCTCGATGTGTATGTCCAATCGCTCTACTTCGGCAATGCGCAAGTCCTGTAGTGTTTCTGAAGCCTGTTTTACTGCGGCGGCGGCCGCTTTGTCCCACGACTCCGTGCTGGTGCCTACCAGTGTGATGATTTTGTAGACGCTCTCACCTTCTGTTGCTTTACCTCTCACAGCCATAGTTGTCCTCCTTATTAAGGTTCTGCCATAGTATATGGATATTTTGGACAACAAGTCAATTAGCTTTGTTCATAATTTGACATTCTGCAACACTTTCAATTAATCTTAAATGCAATGTTTACCCGGTATAAACGTTCACTAATCCACCTATGCCAGACTGTAAAAGTGATTCAGAATGACCCCCTCTCCGAAAGAAATACTTGCCTACTTTTACAACTTCAGTTGCTGAAAAAAATACTTTACGTTGAAAAGAAAATTTCTCAACACCGCGACGTCTTAAAGCAACAAAAGTCATTTTTCAAATCTAAAAAAACTCTCCTTTTAAGTAAATCTGATGCCCAACAATTCCAAGCCTCTATCTCCGAACAAAACAATATAATAGATGAATATCAACACGTCCTATCAACTTTTAAAACCATTGGAGATGCTCTCGCTTATATTTATCTTGATAAATGGGACATTAAACCACAAGCTTTCAAGCAATCTCCTGGATTTTTATCAGGGAAATCTGGATTAAAATGGGAACTCAAAGTATTTAAATTAGTTTTTTCTATGGGAGGTATAGCATTACTTAACGACCTTACTAATTGTCTTCGTTATGGCGATATTAGTATTGTTAGGAACAAACAATCTGTTATGATTGAAGTGAAATCTGGCCACAAACATAATGCAAGAATTCGAAGACAGGTAGCTGCATTGAAAAATATGCGTAACTATCTCAATTCGGGTAAATCAGACAAAAAACATAGTTATCTAGGAGAGGAGACGAAACGTTTAGAGATTCACTCTCCTGAAATTAATCACATTGACGAACTTAAGAGAATAATCAAGTCCGCTTTAACTTGCCAAACTGGCTATTGCTTAGAACAAGTTGAAGAAGGCCTATATTACGGTGTAACCAATCAAAACAGTAATAATCTAATAACTGCTCTTACTAAAATTACAGGTTATCGCAATTCAAACAGATTTATAGTCAGTTATGTGAATGAGTTGAAATATACGGGAATCGGATATTATCCATTTTCTCTATCGATCTATGATCCTAAGGAATGGTATGCTTTTAGTTCGGGTGAGCTTTTCATTATAGTTTTAGCTAATTTAGGAGTGATTGAGAAGAAACTCCAGTCCCACGGGCTGTCTGTAAATTTCGATGCTGGAAAACCATTCCCATTGGAAATTACACCTAAAGAGGCAAATAATATTGGCAAGTATCTAGTCGGTAGACATTTTCTGGGTAGACTTTTCTCCGAATTTATTAGTTTAGATTGGTTTTTAGATGAAATAATTTGTCAATTTAATACTGATACGAATGCCATTAACTAATAAATGGCATGGTATGTCCGATTCGTTTATGATATCACCAAGCCGTTGTAAGGGTTCAATAGTTGAGTGTGGACTCCTTACAAACTGCCTTCTTCTTTCAGTCTGATATATATCAGTGAAGGGCCGCTGCGGCTTTTATTCTCTTTGATTTCGAACGTATCCTTTTGTGCTTTAACCAATTGCGAGAGCTGATTAAAACCGTAAGTGCGTGAGTCGAAGCCGGGGTCAAGCTGTCTCAGGCGTCCGCCTAATGTTCCCAGGAATGCCCAGCCGTCCTCCTGTTCCGCCATGTCGAAGGCATTTTTCAATAACGGCAGCGGGTCATTTGTCATACCGCCGGCGATTGCTTCTTTTTGATGCGGGACGAACTTAATAATCCGTTTTTCCGGCACCAGGTTTTCCGTGTAGACAAAAACCTCACAGCCTTTTACAAATGCCGGCGGTGTGTTTTTCCGTCCGATACCCATCACAAAAAGGCCTTTTTCCCTGATACGTGTCGCCAAACGGGTATAGTCGCTATCGCTGGAGACAAGACAAAACCCGTGCACGGTGCCTTCATATAAAATATCCATCGCATCGATAATCAGTGAGGCATCCGAAGAGTTTTTCCCGACGGTGTAACGGAACTGCTGGATTGGCTGAATGGCGTGGTCGTTCAGTACCTCCTTCCAGCTTTTCATTTGCGGGGTAGTCCAGTCGCCATAAATGCGCCGGATTGTGACCAGTCCGTATTTACCGGTTTCCGCCACCATTTTATCAATCAAAGATGACTGCGCATTTTCGCCGTCAATCAGCATTGCGATGCGCTTGCTGCCGAATGTTGTATCTATCAAACTCTCCACAATTATCTCCTTTCAATGGGTTAAGCCTATGTGGCTTAACTATATCATCCAATTATCCAAAGAACAATCCATGACGAGCTTTCAGCTGTCGGCCACCAATAGTGGGATAATGTCCATACCGACGAAGGTCGGTATCCAGTCGATATTACATGGAATCTGGGAATGACTAAATTCTCTCTTTAATCTCTCCTTGCCAAGGAGAGAGAATGGCACCACAAAAAGAAAGCAGGGAGACATTAATCCCCCCGCTTTCTTTAATACTTGATTATTGAGTCTTGTTACTTATCTTTTTTATTTGAATCCGCTCTCTTTATGTTTCTGCGCAATGGTTTCGGCCAGTTTTTCCAACGCCTGATAATCAACCTCACGCGGTTGGCCTTTACAAATTACCGGTGGAAGTATCTCTACTTTCAGGTTAGGTACAAGAGAAACGATGGTATCTACGGCTTTTGTGCCCCAACCATAAGAACCGATAATCGAGGCATATTTCGCCTTGGGTTTCAGGGCATTTGCCAGCACGGCCACATAAGCAATCAACGGATGCGGCCCAACCATTACCGTCGGTGTCCCAATAACAATTGTGCCGGCGTCTACCAGCGCCATAGCCAGTTTACCGGTATCACTCACCGAAACATCGAACTGCTCGACTGTAACGCCTTTGAGAGCTAATGAACTTACGAGATAATCAACCATCTTTTTAGTGCTGCCGTGCATGGAGATATAAGGCAAAACCACAATATTCTTCGGTTCACCGAAAACCCATTCTCGATAAGCATTAAGAATAAAATCCGGTTTGCCGTACATCGGGCCGTGACTGGGAGCGATTATTTTAAAATCGTAACCCTTGATTTTCTCCATATTCTTCTGGATTTGCAGCCGGAAAGGCATCATGATTTCGGCATAATAGCGTTTCGCCGCTTCATAAACCCGTCCCTCATCTATAACATAGAGGTCGGTGGTAGCAATATGCGAACCGAAGAAATCACAGGGGAAGAGTATTTTATCCTCCCTGAGATAGGTCAGCATTGTTTCCGGCCAGTGCACCCATGGCGCATGAATAAACTCCAGCGTGCGGTTGCCCAGCGAGATTGTTTCCGTGTCATTCACCGTCTTGAATTTCTCGGCGGGCAAATGAAACAAGTCGATGAGCAAATCCTTTGCTTTAGGCGTGCAAATTATCTGAGCCTCGGGATATTTTGCTATCACCTGTGGAATAGCACCCGAATGATCGGGCTCCGAGTGATTGGAAATAATGTAGTCGAGGCGCTTAATACCCAAGGAATTCAAATTATTAATCAGAATTTCGGGCATTTTACGGTCAACCGTATCGATCAATGCCGTTTTCTCACTCCCCTTAATCAGGTAGGAATTGTAGCTGGTGCCGTCGGGTAACGGAATTAGCGAATCAAAGAGTCGCCTGTCCCAATCCACTACTCCGACGGTAAAGATTTCCGGAGCAAATTCTCTTGGTTTCATTCTTAGTTATCTCCGTATTATATTTTGGCAAATTCGCTTTTTGACGCTCCGCAGACCGGACAAACCCAATCATCAGGTAATTTTTCAAAAGGTGTTCCCGGCGGGATTTTAGCATCGGGGTCACCTAGTGCTGGATCATAAATATAGCCGCAAACGGTGCATTCGTACTTTGACATGATTGGTTTTACCTCCTGCTTTACTTCTACATAACTTGGCGCAGATTTCGGAGTAGTGCCGCGCTTAACTTCATGGTAAAAGGCATAAGTCATCGGCTCACCTTCTTTGATGATCTCGGCGCCTACAACTTGACCGATAAAAACGGTGTGGGTAACGGCATCAATTTGGCTGATAACTTTCGCTTCCAGGTAAGCCAGTGCATTATCCGTAACAATAGGTGCGCCGGTTTCCCCTAATGTATAATCAACCCCCTGAAATTTATCGGTATCCTTGCCCGATTTAAATCCGAAATTGCCGATAAACGACAACGGCATTTCCTTTCCCATAATAGAGGCAGTGAATACCTTACTTTTATCGATATATGCGTGAGTGAGGTTATTTTTGTTTATCGCCACCGCGATAATAGCTGGTTCCGAGGCGACTTGAATAACGGTATTGGCAATTTGCCCGTTCATTTTATCGCCGTCTTTACTGCAAACCACGTACATACCATAGCTCATTTTGAAAAACGCTTTCGGATTCATTACTCTCCTCCCCAAATTGTCGAATTACGTGAAGTCGTTTTCGCTGGTTTTCACAGCACGTTGTAGTTCGGCATTAAGCATTGGTGGCAGTCCATCGATGTCCACTCTGAGGAAACCCCTGACAATGGTCGCGGTGGCTTCCTCACGGGTCATACCACGAGACATTAAATACTCCACTTCTTCTTCGGCAATTTTGCCCACTGCCGCCTCATGATAGAGGTCGATACCGGCCAGATTACCTTTGAGTTCCGGAATGGCGTGAATGGAACCTTTCGCGCCAAGAATCAATCCGCGGCACTCCAGATGCCCTTTCACTTCCGGTTCGTTGCCCTCGATATAACCCCGGCTGACGATATTACCGCCGGTAGTGATGGCACGCGTAATCATCTCTGTCCTGGCACCTCTGGCATTGAGATATACCCTGCCGCCGACATCCATGTTCGAATCCGGGCGTGCCACAAGGATGCTGTTGAATCGGGCGGTGGCGTTTTTGCCGTTACACCGCGCAATGGGATTCATCTGAATGGAAAATACCGGTTTCATTAAAACATAGTTGCTGAGAAACAACCCATCTTCTTCGATAATCGCTGCGGTCCTGGGACGTACGGCGAATTCCGGATTCCAACTATGTATCATCGTGAAAGTGACCTTCGCCCCTTTCTTGATATAAAATTCTGAGACGCCGAGATGCATACCCGGCTCATTCCCCAGAGAAGTCGTGCAGCCGGTAATGATATGGAGTTCGGAATTTTCCTCAGCGATGATGATATTATGCACATTCTGGGCGAATTTCGGCTTGGACAAATACAGACAAGCCTGAACCGGGAAATTAGTCTTGACTCCCGGCAGAGTGCGGATAAAATAACCGTCGTTCTGTCCTAGTTCAACGCTGGCGGTATATTTATCGGTGTCCACCGCAACGGCTTTCCAATAATAGTCCGTTAACCAGTCGTGTTTCTTCAATGCCTGGCTGACCGGCATCACTTCCACCCCTTCTTCCTTCACAGAACTGTGAATCGGGGTGTTATCCATCTGGATAAAAGTGCCGACTCTCTGGCTGGGATCATCCAGCATTAAGCCGGCTTCCAGCATCTTGCTTTTAGTAGTGGAGGCTAATTGCGACGGATCTTTCTGATAAGGATGCTCTTCTGCCGACCTCGTAAATTTGGTGAGGTCGATATCGTCACCCATTATCGCTTTTTTATTGACCGCGGCTTGCGCTTTATCTTTCCGGTTTTCTGATGGTTTCATGTTAACAGACATCCTGTCCGCTCCTAAAAATACATCTGGCACATTCTTCGTAGCCTTTTTCTTTAATTTCTTTCAAAATTTCATGAGGGTCGCCCACGCAACCTATTTTCCCTTCCAGCATGATATAGCCGTTGCGTGCATTCACATAGTCCAGGATATGACCGGTGTGCGTAATAATCAAACCCATCGGACTGCGGGTGCGCATAGTGTTTTCTTTTTCCAGTAATCCGTTAATCAGTTTGCCGATTAAGGCAATGTTCTCCAGGTCAACGCCCGATTCCGGTTCGTCGAGCAGAATCAGGTCCGGTCTCTGCGCCAGCAATTGCATCAATTCGCTACGTTTTATTTCCCCACCGGAAAAACCATAGTTAATGTCCCGATCGAGAAAATCCGTCAGGTCGGTCTGACTGGCAAGCGCCGTTACCATTTCGGGATGATTTTTATCTTTCATCGAGGCTAAGACCATATCTTTGGTCTTGACGCCCCTGACCACCGGCGGACGCTGGAACGACATGCCGATACCCAATCTGGCTCTTTCATCTACCGGCATGTGAGTGATATCCACACCCTTAAACGAAATACTGCCGCCCGTAACATGATATTTAGGAAAACCCATGATAGTCATTAAAAGAGTGGTCTTGCCACTGCCGTTCGGACCGAAAAGCACGTGGGTTTCGCCGGTGCGAATGGTCAGATTGACACCATGTAGAATTTCCTTACCTTCCACGGCAACGGCTAAATTCTTGATTTCAAGCATTATTTACCTCACAATTTCAATATCAATTAGCCATCCAGCGACGGATGTTCGGCTTTCACGTACCAGGCCGCGGGGTCTTTGAGGAACTCAAAGTAATCCAGCAAAACCAGTTTGTGCTCTCTTTCCTCAGCGGCAATGGTTTCAAAAAAGTCCTTTTCAGCGCCCGGCCCCACTTGCTCCGACCGGTCATGATAAAAATCGTAAGATTTGTCTTCCATCTGCATCGCTTTCAGAACAGCGTCAATCTCGCTCTGGGCTACTTTAATATCGGGTGCGGTTTTATTGGTTTCAACCGCAAAAATCGTTCTCAATGTCTTACCGCCATCGAGTGTGAAATCTGTTACAGGCCAATTCCGCGATTTGCGCAGATTTTCAAAGATTTGCTCAAATTTCTGCCGATGGTAATCTTCCTGGACGGCGAGAGACGCCAATAACTTTTTACCCAGCTCATTGGTACTTTCACTGCTGGCTTTAAGGTAAAAAACCTTGCCATCGATCTCCATTTGAATCGCGTATTTTAGTGCTTTAACAGTCTTTTCCTGTTCAGTCATTATTTCTCCTCCATGCGCCGTCGTTGAACCGGCAGGTATCTAATTATACTTCGGGACTGATTACTTTGAATATAGTAATCTTCAATCTATCTCAGATGACTGTAAAGATATGTAACTAAGGTCTCAATAAAAGCAATCAGCGATCAGCTTTCAGCAGTTAGACTTCCTGATTTCCGATTAATCCCACTTAAAGAATGTTACGTTAAGTAATATAACTGGCTTGACGTCTTGTTCCTTTATTCCTATAATTTTTTCAGATAAATAAAGAAGCGGTGAAATATGCAGACTGTAAATGTGGTTGTCACTGTCCCGATAGATGCGAAAATAAAACGTTTAATTAAAAATGTCGATCCCCGGATAAAGCTTATTGAAGCAGCCGATTTAAGCCGCGCCGATCATCTGGGCGACCCGCTTTCAAGAGAAAAGCTGGATGCCATCCTGGCAGATGCCGAAATCATTTATGGGCTTAGTACGGCTTACAGGTTTCTTACCAGAGCCCCGAAATTAAAGTGGGTTCAATCTGTTTCCGCCGGAATCGACACCTTCCTGGTTCCTGAATATCTGAATCGGAATATTATTTTAACCGGCACCAGCGGTATTCATAGCACCGCTATCGGTGAGTTTATCCTGACGATAATGCTGATGTTTGCCAAAAACGCTCCCCTCTGTTTCGAAATGAAACAACGTAAAGAATGGCAGGAATTCACCCCCGGTATGTTGCACGGTAAAACAGTAGGTATTATCGGACTGGGAGATATCGGCCGGGAGGTCGCCCGACTTTCCAAGGCTTGCGGTATGAAAGTAATTGCGATCCGTCGTACTGTCCGGACAGGACATGCTCGAAACGTTGACGTATTATATTCATCCCACCAATTAGCAACACTCTTATCGGAAAGCGATTTTGTGGTTTTATGTTTGCCGCTGACACCGGAAACAAACAAACTGATTGGGACTAAAGAACTGCGAATGATGAAACGGACGGCTTACATCATCAATATCAGTCGCGGCCCTATTATCGATGAACTAGCTCTAATAAAGGCATTGGAGAAAAAACAGATTGCCGGGGCAGGATTAGACGTCTTTGCAACTGAGCCGCTACCTCAGGATAACCCCCTCTGGACGCTCCCTAATGTCATTTATAGCCCTCATATCGCCGGCTGGATGGAAGATTACGCCGAAAGGTCGGCGGCTGTGTTTTGTGAAAACCTGAAGCGCTATCTCTCCGGTAAAAAGATGTTGAATGTCTTCGATAAAAAGAAAGGGTACTAAACCGTATTGCGATTGTTTTTAATTATTATTGATCGTTTTGTCTGGATACCGATTTTCATCGGTATGGATTATGTCTTGGTCATATCGTATTGAGTCCTTCTTTTAAAGGACGAAGGACAAGGCACTTGAGCGTAGCCGAGAGTATCTCCATCCCTACTGTATTTGTCGTCATGTATTGTAATCGAAGATTTTTAAATTTAATATTTTGACATTGTTTTACATTTCGTATTTCGGATTTGGAGTTTTCACCCGACGGTTCCCTATTTCAGCATCCTGACCCACTTCTTATCGGAGGCAGCGCTGGCTAGCACCGTCTCAATAAAAGCCATCCCTATCACGCCGTCATTTACAGTGGGGTAATCAAAGGTCGAGATAGGGAATGTGGAGCCGGCTCTTATTGCTTTGAAAACCTCCAGGTAAATATTAGCCATCGCCTCGATAAATCCCTCAGGATGCCCGAGAGGCAGCCGACTGGCATTTTGCGCATCCTGACATAGTATTGGGTTCCCCTTAGAATACGTGGTCACGTATCTTTCCGGACTTTTAACTACGAGATAATTAGGATTCTCTTGATTCCAGTAAAGACCGAGTTTTGTCCCGTAAATCCGGATATTCAGTCCGTTTTCTTCACCCGTGGAGATCTGAGAGGCAGAGATCGTGCCCTTAACGCCACCTTTGTAATTAACCAGGATACTGCCATCATCCTCCAGTCGATTCCCCGGTATAAAATGAGTTAAATCAGCGCAAAGCTTTTCCACTTCCAATCCGGTTATGTACCGCACCAGATTTTCCGCATGGGTACCGATGTCTCCAATGCAACCGGAATCTCCCGCCATTTTAGGATCTATTCTCCAAATACTCGGGGCGGAGCTTTTCCCCTCCAGACGATTAGCCAGCCATCCCTGTGGATATTCAACGACTACTTTATTAATTTTCCCTAACAAACCCTGGCGGACCATATATCGGGCTTGTCTTATCATCGGATAACCGGTATAAGTGTGAGTCAGAGCAAAGAGCTTGCCCGATTTTTCTACAATAGTTTTGAGTTTTTTTGCCTCAGCTAAAGTCATAGTCATGGGTTTATCGCAAATCACATTAAAACCCGCTTCCAGAAACACTCTGGCAACGTCAAAATGATAGACATTAGGGGTTACAACAGAAACAAAATCAATACGTTTCTCCGGCGATAGAGCAGACTCTTTCTTTACCATTTCTTTGTAATTCGTATACACTCGAGACGGTTCCAGATAAAGCGCTTTCCCTGATTTTTTGGATTTTCTGGGGTCGGATGAAAAGACTCCGCACACATATTCCGCCTGCCCGTCCATAATTGCCGACATGCGGTGTACCGGCCCGATGAAAGACCCGATGCCGCCACCGACCATGCCACCGCGTAGTTTTCTGTTTTCCATTTCTGTTACTCCAGATGTAAGATTTTTTTATTTGTTTCGGTAGATGCTGCTCCACCGGCAAAATCGTCAAAAGCCCTTTTCGGTGTATCGATTAGCATCGATTTAATAAATTGTGCTCCTTCGGCAGCTCCCTGCGCTCCATCCTTGATACAGCATTCCCATTCCAGTACAGCCCAGGAGTTGAAGCCGATTTCCGTCATCTTTGTAAAAACCTGCTTGAAATCAACCTGTCCGTCCCCGACACTACGAAAACGGCCGGGACGGTCCTTCCAATCCTGATATCCACCATACACTCCGCTCCTGGGGGAAGGATTAAATTCCGCGTCTTTTACGTGAAAAGCTTTGATGTAATCCTTATAACACGTTATGTAACCTAAATAATCAAGGCATTGCAGCACAAAATGAGAAGGGTCGTACAATATTTTAACTCGTTTGTGATTTCCGGAGGCTGCCAGAAACCTTTCGAAGGTAATACCGTCATGTAAGTCCTGGGTGGGGTGAATTTCATAGGCCAGGTCCACGCCATACTTATCGGCCGTATCGAGAATCGGTTGCCATTTTTTAGCCAGTTTGTCAAAACCCATTTCAACCAGACCCTTGGGCCTTTGCGGAAACGGATACAGGTAAGGCCAGAGCAATGTTCCGCTAAAGGTAGGAATAACGCTCAACCCCAGATTCCGGGAAGCTTTTATAGTTTTTTTCATTTGGTTTTCCGCCCACTCTGCCCGTTTCTTAGGATTGCCTCTAACCAAAGGAACCGCAAAATTATCACATAACACATCATAGGCAGGATGAACCGCGACAAGTTGCCCTATTAAATGGGTTGTCAATTCCGTGATTTCCAACCCGTTACAGCGTCCCTTGAGTTCATCACAGTAGTCTTTGGATTTGGCTGCTGCATCCAGATCAATTAACCGTTTATCCCATGCAGGAATCTGCACCCCTAGAAATCCCAGCGATTTTGCCCATTTTGTGATATTTTCCAGATTATTAAACGGCGGTTCATCAGAAACGAATTGCAATAAAAATATGGCAGGTCCTTTCATTTGAGACATTTTTTCTCCTCATTAACCCCAGCTAAGAATTTTATATATGACGCTTATTTCAAATGACGGCCGTCGCAAAACGGTTTATTCAAGCTCTTGCCACAACGGCAAAGAGTAACCCGGTTACGGGTTTCGTAGGCCGTGCCATCTGCCGCTTCGATAATAATACCTCCCCGAACCCATAGCGGGCCTATTTTACCGGCCTGTATATCTTCAACCAGACCGATTGACGGCTTGAAATCAGGTTCGATGGCTTTGCCGTTTTTCTCCCAGGCTACTAATCTTCCCGAAGGGCAATCGCAGGCTTCTTCGATAGCTTTTTGTTTGGCATCCGGGTCGCCGGATTGTTTCGCTAACGCCCAGGTTCCTCCCGCGCGGTGACAGAAACGGGCGCCGGCGCATAGTTCTTGCACGTTGGTGAGTTTGAGACCGGGTCCAACTATCTCACTAGCCTGTTCCATATATGAACTGCGAGCTAACTTCTCGGTGCCGTCAAATTGAACTTTATTGTGTGTTCCGTCGCAAAAGGGCTTAATATGGGATTGGCCGCAACGGCACAGCGCATAGTTTTCCTGCGCCGGATATTTTTTACCTTCTTTCCATCCGTGGCACTGCCCTTCAGAATCAATGCACATAATCTGTTCGGATAGGGGAACTCCTCCTGAGACTAAATAAGGACCGTTTTTTGTAATTTTGACCTTATATTTGGATGTTTTTTGAGTGGTGTCTTTTGATTTTGCCATTTTATTTCCTCCTGACACTCGATAAAAATCGTGGAGAAGCGTCTGATTGGAATGTACTCCACCGAATAATATTCTGTCAACCTGCGGCAGGAGTTAAATTCTAATTATTCTTTACCACACCAACCAGGTCATAGACCATCGCGCCGTCGATGTGTACGGAAACCATACTACCTTCGGGGATTTCACCTTTGACCAGAACAAGTCCGTCGATTTCCGGTGCATCGCGGTAACTGCGGCCTATCGAAGTGCCTTGTCCGACACCTTCTATCAGTACATCCAGACTCCTGCCGACGAATGCCTGGTTCCGCTCCAGCGAAATCGCTTGTTGCTTTTCCATCAGCCGTTTCAAGCGTTCTTCTTTCACTTCATTTGGAATCGGGTCGCCCAGCGCCTCGCCGGGTGTGCCTTGCTCAAACGAAAACTTGAATGCGCCTACCTTATCAAACCGCATTTCTTCGATAAAATCGAGCAATGCCTGGAATTCATTTTCGGTTTCGCCGGGGTAGCCAACGATGAAAGTAGTGCGTAGCGCCAGATCAGGGATATCTTTCCGCATTTTCTCCAGAGTTTTACGGACCCAATCGATGTTGGCGGGGCGCTTCATCCGGCGTAGAGTTGCAGGGTGAGCATGCTGCAACGGCATATCGAGGTAGTGTGCCACCTGTTTATGTGTGGCAATCACTTCAATCAACTCATCGGTAACATAACCCGGGTAGGCATACATCACTCGAATCCAATCGATACGAGGCGCCGCGGCAGTCAGTTTTTTAAGTAAATCGGCCAGACCGTTTTTCAGCCCCAGGTCATGGCCGTAATCGGTGGAATCCTGGGCAATCAGGATTATTTCCCGCAGACCCTTTTCTTGCAGAGACCTCGCTTCCGCCAGTATTGAATCAACCGGACGGCTGACCGCTGTGCCCTTGATTAGAGGGATGGCACAGAAAGCACATGGCCGACGACAGCCATCGGCGATCTTGATATAGGCGCTAGCGCCCTGCATTGAAATACGTTGTACACCATGTTCGTCACTTCCGACTGTGGGTGTTTCCGGAAGGTGATAATTCGGTTTGCGACTCCGGTTGAGATTATCAACCACTTCAAGGATGTCCATCCAACGGCGGGTGCCAATGATGCCATCAATACCGGGAACACGCCGGGCGACTTCAACGCCGTAGCGTTGCGTCAAACAACCGGCGGCAATCAAAACCTGGTCTTTTTTCTTGTTAGCTGCCAGTTCGGCCAGTGTTTTATATGACTCTTCTTTAGCCGTATCGATAAAACCGCAGGTGTTAACGATAATGATGTGCGCTTTTCTCGGCGTATTGACACAAGTGTAGTCGCAGTCGGTGAAAAGTTGTGCCATAGAATCCGAATCGACACTATTCTTAGAACATCCTAAAGAGACAATATGAAATGTTTTTTCTTTCATAGGTCATTTTCCGCCGTGTGTCTTTAGTATATCAGATTGGCTTCAATCGCCTGTGGCGAACAGCCGATTACCGGACATTTAGAATATTTGACACTATAGTTGTTTCCAGTATAATATCGGATTAATTCTGTATTTAATTAATATTCAATTAAAAAGGAGAATATATGAAACAAGTGCCAGTGGCCGCAAAATTAGAGTATCTTTGCCGCGGGGAAGTGATTCTGGGTGACGTTATCCAGGCCGGAAACACGCAATGGGGAGAAAGACGCATGGTTCCGATTCTCGGCGGTCATTTTGAAGGTAAAATAAACGGTGATGTTCTGCCGGGCGGCGCCGATGCCCAATGGATGAAGCCGGATGGCGCTACTGCCGTCGCAGACGCACGGTATATGATAAAAACCACTGACGGTGCCGTTATCTACCTGCACAACCATGGGTTACGGGTAATTTCAGCCGAAGCTCTGGAGCGTCTTAACAAGGGCGAAATTCTTGATCCTCATGATTATTATTTCCGTACCAATCCCGAATGGGAAACCGGCGCCCCAAAGTACGCCTGGTTAAACAATACGGTCGGTGTTTGCTCTGGAGTACGGTTGGCTCATAGCGCACTGCTGGACTTCTATTATTTACTATAATAGGGTAATATCCGAATTATTCTTATATAGAAGGCATCATTTTCTGAACCGGCCATAAAGAGGTATCAACTCTTTGGGAGTTTTACTTTTTTTATTTTCCTGCGGGCCTCTCAGCAAAGACGGAATGATTGCAAACAATATTATTATCCCGAGTATCAAACCGGCATGGTTTATAGACCTCAGGAATAACGGCGGTCCGTTGGCATGGTTCGGCTGAGAGCTTCCCACTATCTGGGAAAACCGATTATATGGCATCACCAGCGTCATCATCAGCGTATAACCGGTGATAAGCTATACCCCGTACACGATACTCGCGTGTAATTTTTATAAGATTACGGAAAGTCCTGCCGCTACGATAGTTGAATCCAGACTGGACATAAACGACCCAACCGTAGTCACAGACAGGGCCACCCATGTGTAATCTATTCCCTTATTCATTGAATCTTAGATTCTGACAAGAGTTTATTCCTGTCTAAATCGGTTTTCCATTTCCTTCAGGAAGTTTTCTATATCCGGCGATAATCTGGGCGTTTCTTTCTTCTGTCTGGTTACCGACTGAGCGTCATAGTAAGTTTCCAGATGCGCCACAACTTCTTTCATCTTAGGGCTTCGATTGACCTCAACATCGATATCCTTGATTTGTTGTTCTGCTCTACGCAAAATTGCATTGTCTATCGGAAATCCGTAAAGACTACGTATGATTTCTAACAATCTAACTTGTCCCGCGTAGTCTTTTTCTAATTGAGTGTACTGCGGTAAACGCACCATGATACTCATGGTCTCGATGCCCAGTTTTACCGCTTCTTGCGATATCAGGGAACAGATTGTGGTCGGCCCCTCATAAGCACTGGAGCTTATCCCAGCCCTAGCGAAATCTTCAGAAGCGTCCTTCCCAAAAGCCGAGCCTGTCACCAACAGCCGACGCGTATGTGGTACCATGTCATACATACTGCCCAACAGACAATAACGCTGGATTCCCAGCGTCTCCAGTAATTGCACAACGGATTCAATATATTCCTCGGCGAAAGTATTTGGTTCAAGCATGTTAATAAAGACCAGGTCGTGCCCTTTTTCTTGCTTCGTGTAAGTGATAATTGTATTGGGAATAATTATTTCACGATCTCCGTTGTTATAGCGGGTAACCGGTCGATATTTCGTGAAATCGAAAAAGTTACCGGGGCGACTGATTTTGCCCAATTGTTCGGCGGAAAGAAGAGACTCTAACCAGCTAACCGCCAATGTCACAGAATTGCCAGCGTCCGTCCAGGGTCGCAACACAGCAATCGCGTGAGGATTTTTTAGAATCGGCAGGGGTTCAACTACATCAAAAATACCCAGTTTCATAGCTACATACTAACAGAGTTAAACTAACCGAGTAAAACAATAAATGAAAAAAACCAAAGTATGCGGAATATTTTCGCGAGATATGATATACTGCTTGGGAAATGGTATTTTCTGTTAAATTTTAGTGTTAGACAGAACGGGTTCTGTATGATAATATTTCATTCGGAAGGTTAAAATAAGGTTAAAATTATGAAAAGACAAATCGAACAGGAAATCTCCCGAAATAGTTATTTTTATTCGCGTTATTTGATGGGGGAAGCAAGACACTTCATGTTACAAGCCAGGAAAAAAGAGCTGGCTCAGTATCATGTCACTCCTCAGCAATCTTATATTTTATTTATCATTTATACTCTTCAAAAGACCACGCTGAACGAGTTGGCTCGAGTGACTAACAGAGGGATTAACACCCTTTCCAGTGAGATGAGTACGATGGAAAGGGACGGACTAGTGAAAAAGACCAGGGAAAAACCTAAATCGACCCTGTTAAGTTTTGAATTAACCGAGAAAGGTATTAAGGTCTATAAAAACAGTAATAAGGGTAAAGCAACCATCAAAATTATGTCGATTTTCACTGAGGAAGAGCGCCAGCAATTGATATCAATGCTCTTGAAAATCATCGACAAGGCAAAGAAATATAAGGCTTAATCTCGGCTCTAAGCTATCTCAACTCTTTTTCTTTACCACTTGAAGATAAACGAATACAAATGTAGCAATACCTCCGGCTGTCGCTACGACATCACAAAACCACCACGGGAGGAAAGCCCACCCGCTTCTATTCCTGAAAACGACCGATTCAAAAATCAGGGATAGCATAGCCCAAAATATCACAATGGCAAACCCTGCAGCTATTAAACTCCAAACCTTCACCTTAATAGCCCTCCTTTGCCTCTAATATACGCACTCAACATTTTTTGTTAACTATCCATTGCCTCGATCATGAATTTTAAAGCTTGAGCCACGATCTCCGCTTGTTCATCGGTCAGACGACTGAATATTTCAGTCATTCGTTCTTTGCGTTTTTGCCTTAGCTCGTTTACCAGCGCTTCACCGCGGGTTGTTGTTCTAAGCACTAATACACGCCTGTCATCCGGGCTCTCTTTTCGTGTTATCAATTTTCTCTCAAGTAACCGGTCAACGATACCGGTCGTATTTGTCGGAGTGACTTTTAATGCTGCAGCTAATTTGCCGAGACTGGTAGAGCCGCGGTTACTGATAAAAAATAGGCTTTTTAGCTGTCCGATGCCTAAATTCAGACGCAACCACGCATCCAGTTCATCGTGGCGCCGGTCACGGTCTATGCGTCTTTGCAATTCGATCAGTTCATCGATGAGTTCTTTTTTTACCATATAATATTCTTGCCATATTAGTGAATGTTACATTGACTTTTATCCTAACATTCAATAGAATTATTTAATAGTACCACATATTACCAGAAACTACCTGATTTGTGCAATGGAGGGCCAATGGAAGATAAAGCTATTGTTGTCCAGAACCTTGTCAAGCAATATCCCAGGGTTAAGGCTGTGGACAACGTCTCATTTAACGTTGATAAAGGAGAGATTTTCGGATTGCTTGGGCCGAACGGTGCGGGGAAGACAACTACCATCCGCATTCTATTAACGCTTATCGCGCCCACGTCAGGGGAAACCCTCATTAATAATCTCAATACCGCGAAGAATAGCGAAGATGTGAGGCGCATGTGCGGCTATGTACCACAAGATGTCTCTGCGGATGGAGATCTGACAGCTTATGAAAATGTCCTTATTTCCGCCAAACTCTACAGCATGCCTCCCAAAGAAAGAAAGACTCGGATTCATGATGTACTTAATTTCCTGGAGCTGACAGACCGGGCTAATGACATGGTCAATACTTTTTCGGGCGGTATGATGCGGCGTCTGGAGATAGCCCAGGCCATGGTAAACCGGCCACGAGTGCTCTTCCTGGATGAACCGAGCATCGGACTTGATCCTAATGCCAGACGCATAATCTGGGGGCTGATTAAAAAACTTCGCGATGATTTCGGTACAACCATTTTTATGACAACCCACGATATGGGCGAGGCAGATGTGCTTTGCGACCGTATCGGCATTATGAACAGAGGTCACCTGGCCACCCTGGGCCGGCCAATGGAGTTGAAGGCCGGCGTAGGAGGCGACATTATTACTCTCAATTCCAGTAACCCGAATTGTTATCAGAAGATAAAAGAATTGGGGTATTCTACCATCTCGAACTCACCGGATGGCCACTGTGATTTGATCGTCAATAATGGCGAGACTCTCATCCCGCACCTGTTGGACAGCCTGAAGATGAGTGGAATTCAAGTGGAATCCGTCTCATTGAAAAAGCCCACATTGGATGATGTTTTTCTTAAATACACCGGCGCCCGAATTGAAGAGGGTGATTCATTCGCGGAAACCCGCCGCGCACGCCGCGCTTTTACCAGGAGGACACAATGAGCGCTCTGAATGCAGCGAGAAAATACTTTTCTAATGCTATTATCATCGCGGAACTAGAACTACGGAAAATCAGGCACGATCAGACACAGATTTGGGTAAGAATGGTACAGCCGGCGCTATGGTTGGCAATCTACGGATTGACCATGAGCAAGCTTAGTGGCATCAGCTCATTCATCCCTAAAAATCTCACATATTTGCAATTCATGACACCGGGAGTCTTAGCCCAATCTGCCTTATTCGTAGCTATATTTTTCGGTATCAATGTTGTTTGGGAACGTGACCTCGGATTACTCAACAAATTACTGTCCACCCCGGCTTCGCGCTCCTCCATTATCCTGGGCAAAGCGCTTTCCGCTGGTGTCAGAGGCATATTTCAGGCAATCGCCGTTATTGTTTTAGCGTTAATTTTACAGGTGCACCTGATCATGAACCCCCTTGGTATCATAGGAGTTTTTGTCATCATTATCCTGGTGAGCATGTGTTTCTCTTGCATGAGCATGGCAATTGCGTCTCTGGTCAAGACCAGGGAAAGAATGATGGGCATCGGACAGGTAATGACCATGCCGCTATTCTTTGCGAGCAGTGCTATTTACCCCATTTCAATTATGCCGTCGTGGATTAAACCCATCGCCGTAATCAACCCATTAACATACGTCGTAGATGGCATGAGAGACCTGCTGGCAACGGGGAACCTTCATTCGTTGCCGCTTGATTTCCTGGTAATCGTAGCGGCCACGATTCTATTCCTGATCCTCGCCAGTCTGGGATTAAAGAAGATGGTGTCATAGGGAATAAATCAACAATAAAGTCCATCTTCCCCCTCAGCTATGGGCTTGTTGTAGTTGTAGTTGAAGTTGTTATCACTACGTTTAAGGGAACCGCAGGGCTGGTTATTCCGACTCCCGGCATAGAAACTGTAATATTGGTGGTTCCTAATGCAATCCCTGTAGCTAAACCCTCCGGCGATATCGTAGCAATGTTCGGATCAGAACTGATCCAGATCAAACCCGAAGTAAATAGGGCAACAGATCCATCCGAATAGGTCCCTAACGCGTTGAATGTTAGAGTAGACCCTACTGTTATATTAGCCGAGGAAACCGGTGTTGCTGCAATAGAAGATAACACCGCCACCGGTAATATTATAGCCGGGCTGGTCACTCCCGACAAAGATGCTGTAATATTTGAACTCCCGGTTGCTATTGCACTCGCTAAACCGGTTGTAGATATAGCAACAATATTAGAACTGGAACTAGCCCAGGTTACAGTTGAAGTAATATCTGCAGTTGAGTTATCTGAATAGGTCCCGGTAGCTTTAAACTGTAAGGTGAAACCTACTGGTAAAGTATCCGGAGAATCCGGTGTTATTGCAATCGATGATAATACGGGAGCTACAACAATTAAACTTACAGCCGGGCTGGTTACTCCGGCCCCAGATACAGCAACCGTAATATTGGTTGTTCCTAGAGACAGCCCTGTCGCTATACCTTTATCAGATATCGTTGCAATGTCGGTAGCAGAACTGGCCCAGTTTAAATTCGAAGTCAGGTAGATAGTTGAACCATCATCATAGGTCCCCTCCACCGTAAATTGCTGAGTGGTACCCACCGTTAAATTAACTGGAGAAGTCTGTGCTATCGCGATGGAAGACAATTTCGCCACCGGTAATTTTACCGGCGGGCTGGTCACTCCCGATAAGGACGCTGTGATATTGGTATTCCCGTCTGCATTGCCATTTGCTAATCCCATCGCAGATATAGTCGCAACATTAGTATTAGAACTGGCCCAGGTTACTGTTGAAGTAATATCCGCAGTAGTGCCATCTGAATATGTTCCGGTAGCTGCAAACTCCTGAGTTGTACCGACCGCTAAATTATCCATGGAATCCGGTGTCACTGCGATCGATGATAGCGTAGGAGCTACCACCGTTAAGTTAATCACCGGACTGCTTATTCCTGAAAGGGTTGCCGCGATATCAGTGCTACCAATTGCTACGCTTGTCACTAAACCTAACATTGAAACAGTAGCAATCTTAGGGTCAGAACTGGTCCATGTGACTCTTGAGGAAATGAGTGCAGTCGATCCGTCCGCGTAAGTCCCTGTAGCTGTTAACTGCAGAGTAGTGCCTAGCGCTAAACCGCCCGGAGAGGCCGGGGTTATCGAAATAGAGGACAACGCCGATGTCGGATTAGGCGTAGTCTCAGGTGTTGTGGCGGTCGTTGATATCGTACACGCTGCCAAACCCAATGTTACACAAACTATCATCCCCGCAATCAAGCAATAACTTAACAAGCGCATTTGTTTTCTTTTCATTGTAATTTTCCTCTCATTCGCCCAAACTATCAGAAATTATACTCTAGCAATATGAATATAAGATGAATAAAATATATTTCATTCGGTTATATTGATTCTCTATAACCTGAGTTTTTATTATTTATGAAATAATTGTAGAATAAAACTATAATACTATCTTATACGGGAAGGAACTTAAGTTGAATATGCCCGCACAGCAAAATAGCGATGCCATTATTAACGGACACCCAGTGAGTGTTGAGATTATCCGCTGTGAAAAACTCACCAAGAGATATCGCGATGGTAATATCTTAGCAGTTGACCAACTGGACATGACCGTGCATCATGGGGAAATTTTCGGTTTACTTGGGCCTAATGGCGCCGGAAAGACAACTACCGTCGGTATGCTCACAACACTGGTTGTCCCGACGAGTGGTCAGGCTATTGTAGCCGGTATTGATGTAGTTACTCACCCGGCACTCGTTAAGCAGGTAATTGGGGTTGTGGCACAGACGAACAACCTCGATCGAGCCTTAACTGTATGGGAAAACCTTTACTATCATGGCCGGTTTTTCGGTATGAGCGCCCGAGAAAGCCGCGAAGCAGCGGACAGATTATTAGTTGAATTCCGCCTTACCGAACGCGCCAAGGCGGAGGTAATGGCTATTTCAGGCGGAATGGCGAAACGGCTTCAAGTAGCCCGTGCGTTGTTGCATAGTCCTTCAGTACTTTTTCTGGATGAACCAACAGCAGGGCTTGACCCGCAGAGTCGACTTGCTCTCTGGGAAATCCTTCGTAAACTGCATACAGAGGGACAGACTATCCTGTTAACAACTCATTACATGGAAGAAGCTGACGCAATATGTGATCGACTTGCGATTATGGATCACGGCCGCATTCTTGCCGTTAATACCCCAAAAGGATTAAAGGAATCCGTCGGTGCAGATAGCATCGTAACTATATCGGCTACCGGTAATCTTGATGCCTTAGCCAAATTACTCCTGGAGCGGATTGAGGGAGCCACCAGGAGCCAGCGAGTAGATAGCGTTATTAAACTCCATATTAAGGGCACAACCGGGATACTGCCTAAAGTAGTTTCCGTCGCCGAGCAAGGCGGCTTTAACATTACCGACTTATCCGTGACCGAACCGACACTTGAAACCGTGTTTATCAACCTTACGGGAAAGGAGCTTCGCGACTAATGAAAACCATTACTGTTACCCCGGGCGCACAATCTCCCAGGGCTATTCGTTCCGCGTCATCCGCAAGTCGCGTCGCCTTCGGAGCCCTTTTATTACGTGATCTCACCGTATTGAAAAAGGGGCTGGGCATATTTATCGCCCGTACGCTTGTCCAACCATTTTTACTGGTATTCGTTTTTCTTTATGTGTTTCCTCAAATTGGCCAAGGGATTGGCGGTGGCGGCGGTCCCAGTGCCGAATCGTCATTTGCCACTGTATTGGTTGCCGGTGTGGTTGCGCTATCTATCATGTTTCAGGGAATTCAGGCAGTAGCGTTGCCTCTGGCCAACGAATTCGGCTATACCAAAGAGATTGAGGACCGTGTGCTCGCGCCCCTGCCTGTCTCGCTCGTGGCAATCGGTAAAGTGGTTGCCGGGTCTATCCAGGGTCTTATCTCGGCTCTCATCGTATTCCCGATCGCTTCGATTGTCCACGCTCATGGTGTTCATCTGAACCTGTCAGTCCACTGGGCTGTACTGCTCACGCTCATCCCGCTCACTTGTATCATGACATCCGCCCTTGGTTTGTTTCTGGGAACCCGTATTTCGCCGCGCAATATCGGTCTGATGTTCGGTTTCATTGTCCTGCCGATAACCTTTCTCGGTGGCACATACTATCCGTGGACAACATTGGCGGCAATCAAGATCGGTAGCTTTTCATGGCTGCAAGCACTGGTTTGTGTCAATCCGCTTATCTATGTGACCGAGGGCTTTCGTGCTGCCTTAACTACCGCACCCCACATGCAACTTTACGTGGTCTACCCAGTACTCATCGCCCTCTGTGCGCTCTTCCTGTGGGCTGGGATCAAGGGTTTCAACAACAGAGTGCTCAGCTGAGAATTAGTCGGATAGGAAAGACCAGTATAGATTAGGCTCATCAGGTTTCAGTTTGTCTGTCGAGCCACCGGCTTTTTAATTGCCCACAGCCGGCTTCAATGTCAGCACCGCGCGAAACCCTCAGCATCGTCCTGATGCCGCCGGCAATCAACTTTCCCTGAAACTCAAGCGCTCTTTCACGCAAAGACGGCCGAAAGTCACTAGAGGGGATGGGATTGCCGAGAATCAGGTTGATTGAACACTTGAGACCATCTAAAAGACGGATAAGTTCGTCCGCATCTTTTGTCGAATCATTTATCCCGCTAAAAAGAGCGTATTCAATAAATATATTGCGACCCGTTTCATTGACGTATCCTTTACAGGCAGCCATCAGTTGCTCCAATGGGTATTTTCTATTAACTGGAACTAAACGGTTACGCAATTCGTTATTAGCGGCATGGAGAGACACCGCAAGCTGGAATTGTATATTTTCTCCGGTAATCCGGCGTATTTGCGGTACAAGGCCTGCGGTCGAGAGAGTTACCTGGTGAAAACCTAAGCCCATTCCTTTCGGTAAGTTAAGCATAGCAATAGCCTGCCGGACATTATCATAATTAGCCAGCGGTTCGCCCATTCCCATGAATACGACATGGGTCGGTCCGGCTTGGCTTTTCCTCTTAACCGACCCTGTCATCTCCATCTGGAAACGGCGCTTAAAGAACAGGACTTGATGAATTATCTCACCAACACTCAGGTTACGCACAAACCTCTGCTGTCCGGTCGCACAAAAACAGCAGCCAATAGCACAACCCACCTGGCTGGAGATACATACGGTGCGTCTCTCACGTCCGGTGCCGGGGTTTCGAAAAAGCATCAGAGTCGACTCTATGGTATTATTGTCTTCCAGCCGGAAAAGTATTTTCTGTGTTTGGGCATCCGCCGAGACCCTCTCTTGCAGTGGTTCCAGAGTACCCAAAGTGGCATATTCCGCTAATTTCTGCTTTAGGGAAGGTCTCAAGCCCGTCATTACTTCAAAATCGGTAACACCTTCACGATAGACACATTTTAAGATCGGATCGGCGGCAGAAACCGGTTCGCCAAGGAGTTTTATAAACTCTTTGAGCTGAACAGCATCTAAATCCAGAATTTTAACGGGAGAAATATTTGTACGCATCATAAGTATTGTAATCTACTTATGTTTACAGGACAAAGTGACGTGATATCTGCCTGCAGTATTCCTGATTTTGGTGGAGAAATCGTAGATTGACAGTTATGATAAAATACGAAGTATGTTTTTATCCCTCATCCAGACCAGAGAATAATCCCATCGGTATTTTATATTTTTATAGGAGGGGAAAATGAATAAGTGGACAGATGAAGAACGAGCATTAGGTAAGAAACTGACAAAACACATGAGCGAGCGTGGCAGAGAGATTGTCGAAGCCCGCCTCAAAGAGGAAGTGGGGCCGGAACTGGCAAAGACTATTATGCAAAAGATAGATGAGATGGTCAAAAAGGGCAAGAATGAAAAGGAAATTGTCGAAGCCCTTAGAAACCTTCCGGAACTGGTCGGCACAGGAGAAACAAACAGGCTGGTGGCTATCGGAGTGGCCGCTAATGTAGCGATATACGGCTACGTTGTACGCGAAGCAATGAGCTAAGCAGCCGATGGATGAAACAAGACCTGTAGATTTCGCGTTTGTATTTCCCCCTGGCGGTGAAATAAATTATTTTAGTCGCCATTTAGGTGTAGCTTATATACAGGCTGCGTTGACGGCGCACGGAATCTCCTCGCAACAGATAGTACCACCGGCGAGAAGCACTTTAGCCGAGTGTGTTGACCACATTCTTGCTGTGAAGTCACCTCTAGTTGGCTTTACGTGCTTCGATGGCAATTATCATCTGGTGCGCACCCTTGCTTCGTTTCTCAAGCAACAACGTCCTGAGACGGTAATTATTGCCGGAGGACCCAGCGCGACCTTCTCGGATGAACTGATCCTGAATAAAACCCGCGATATCGACGTTTGTGTCCGCTACGAAGGTGAAGAAACCACCATTGAATTGGCGCGCCTGGTACTCGGGGGAGGGTCACTGGCTAATCTTGACAAGATACAAGGTATTAGCTTTCGCCGTGATGGCTCGATAATCAGAACAACCGACCGTCCTCTATTTGCTTCAGCCAGCCAGGAAGGAGGCGAGTTGGATGGCTTACGTTCCCCTTATCTGGAAGGCATTCTACAAGGAACGGAAGGTACAGGAATATTGACTGCCCGGGGGTGTACACACCAGTGCACATTCTGCAACTTTTCTGCAATGTCCCGGCATAGAATACGTTACCACTCTATTAATCGCATGATCGCCGAACTTAAGACAATACAGATGGCGATGGAAGCTAACCCTCCGGAAATACCGTTGTGGCGTGTGGTGACGATTCACGATGATGCCTTTACACTTAACGTGCCGCGCGCCAAAGAAATCTGCCGCCGGATTATTAGTGAAGGGATTAGTTTGCAGTTGTCCTACTTATGCCGCGCCGATAATCTTGATGAAGAATTAATAGAACTGCTTAAACAGGCAGGTTTTCTGGAGATTACCTTTGGTCTGGAGAGTGCCGTACCCAGAGTTTTACGGAATATCAAGAAAGTGAGCACCCAAAAACCGCTGCCATCTGGAGAAGATTATGCGCCCGAGGAGCGGTTCCTTAAGCAAGTGAAGGCTGGCATTGCAATGGCGAAGCGTCATAACATGAGAACTTCATTGAGCATTGTTCTCGGGCTGCCGGGTGAGAACCTGGAGGATGGCCTTCGGATCATCGACTTTGTCCATAGTCTGAATGTCAAGAGCTACGCGCAAAACCTGCTCGTAGCTTTCCCCGGAACTGAAGTCTTCGATACCGCCGGCCAATACGGCATTGAGATTTCGCAATCAGAATCTATCCTGCCCTACTACACTAAACCTGCTTACCCCACTTCCAGCGTTCCTTATTATGCTAATTCTTCCGTTCATCGGCAAGCGCGCACCGCGGCGCAAACTATCTTGCGGGCTTTCGCCGGTGATAGCACGCCCAGAAGTTCGAGTCAGGGCATTGCGTTGGCCATTATCAAAGCAGGGTCTCACCCTGACCTAACCAAATTCTTCACATGGCTGGCGCGTTATCTGGCTGTAGGAGGCAAAGTGATTATCCTTGGCAGCGGTGAGACTGACCACGACGATTTCATGCGGATGCTGAAATTAAACTACTCATCCGGATTGCCAACTAAAGATTGCTATTACCTGGGTAGTAATGAGGCAGTAAATGCCGATATTATTTACAAGCCGTCATTTAATCGGGTTTTTAGCGCTGGATCTCAGTTCCCAGTAGTTCGACTAAACAAGTACTTAGCATATATTGAAAATAACGCAGACCTCAACGCAGGTAACCGTCCTATCATCGCTCTTAAAGAAGAGACTGATGTAAACGTGCTGTCTGCTATGGCTGATTTTCTAAAGGAAGATGCTGATAATTCTAAAGACAACGTGGCTCCCTGGTTTGACGCAGTGTTCCTGGACGGGTGCAGATGGAATGTGGTTACCTGTCCTGCGTTGAATTTAAAGCGCGTCGTTATCAATCAGGATGGCGAGGTTTGTCCCTCTATATCGGGGCAACCTTTGGGCACTTGTGACAATGAGATAGATAACCTTCGGGAACGTGCGCATGAGATATATCAAAAGCTTATTCATCAAAGAGGATGTGCAAACTGTCCCGCTGATTCCAGGTGCGCCAAGTGTCTCTTTCCCCATCCCATGAGCGTCAATGACTATTGCGAAATCCAACGGGCGCATCCGAATATCGCAGGCATCGTTCTCAGGGCAAAGCTGGCGAACACATTTACTGTCGCCAATGATATGTCCTAGTATTCCCTTCATGTATCTGATTTAGTCGATTCTAATTATATAGAGATGGTGTAGAGTAAAACTCTGCCTGAAACACCATTTGGGCGGGGACACTTTTTAAAAACCGCCCAATGCAAGGAATAGATTAAATCTTAATGATCTTGCAGTAAGGAATACTACTATAGATTAAAATACTTATTTTTTAAGGCATTTCAAGATTTCCTCAAAATCCGGTAGTTGAGACGCAGGATAGATTTTAACAAATATTACTTTTTGATTTTCGTCGACTATTATATTCGCTCTTTCTGAAAAGCCATCCTTCTCTCGAAAAACGCCGTACAATCGGGCAATCTCCCCATGAGGCCAGAAATCGGAGAGCAACCTGGTATTTATTATATCCATTGATTGTGCCCATGCCTTATTCGATGGGACAGAATCGACACCAATCCCAAACGCGATTGTGTTTAATTCGTCAAAACGCATATGATTTTCCTCAAGCAATCTCATCTGGTCGTGGCAAACGGATGTCCAGGCGAGAGGTTTGAATGAAAGTAAAACCTTCTTACCCTTCAACGTAGATAACTTCACTGTCTTCCCATCTTGATCTTTAAGCGTAAAATCCGGGGCTTTGATACCAATAGCAACCATATTTATTCCTCCTCCAATTAAAGATACATATTTAACAGCTTAGAAAGGCCAACCCATAAAATTAATGGCGAAAATAACATGCACTGTCACTGAAAACCAAAATATCCCCCACAAATAGCTATGATAACGGTAAATTTTCTTATAGAAGGAGTTTTGCATCAGATTTCGTGTAAGTTTGAATGCAGGCACTATCCGGCATGTAAAGAGTAAGAAAAAACCTGTGACAAGATTTACTAAACCGAGAATAAGAATTAGCCTGGCAGCAAAAGCCGTATGAAATATATTCATCCAAACCTCTTTAACTGTAAGCAAGGGGGCTAGATTTACCTTACTTGGTAGTTAGTCTACTGCACAATTATCGTACCCTTCATATAACTATGGATTACGCAATGATAAGTAAAGGTACCGGTGTTATTAAACGTGTAGCTAAAAGTCTGGCCTGGGGCCAAATTACCACTGTCGAAGACACCGTTATCACTGGTCACCGTGTGCGTCATAGAATCGTTGTTAGTCCAGGTGATTGTAGTACCCGCTTTAACTGTCAGGGTCGCCGGTGAAAATGCAAGATTAACCAGAGAAACATAATTGCCTGAAACAGGTGAAGAAGTTGCCGCTGTAGTCGTTCCATTTCCGGACGAACATGCTGTCAGAACAAGAGCAACCAGTAAAATAAAAGTAAACGGAAACAAGAGTAAGAACTTGTGTAATATGTTTTTCATTTTATGCTCCTTTCCAACATATCTTCAAACACCTGACAGAATATCACTACTCAGGGATTTTATCTGTTAAACGATGGAAAAGTTATAAAATTCCATGTAAATAGATTACTAAAGTATGAAATTTTAAGAAATATGTCCCAGTTGGGAACAAGCATATTAAATTTCATAATCGACTCAATTGCCGATATGCTATTTTGAAGGTAAGTAGTCCGCTATAGCTACGTTGTCATAATTGACAAATTTACTACGCTGGAAGGATAGTCTCTGGAAAAATCTAGCCAGTTCGGTATCTTCCTCTTCAATCAGTGCGCGGGCCCTGGGAACATCCTCGTTATAACAACGATCCAGCACCTTATTTACCATCTTGCTGCCAATACCCTGCTCTTGATAATCAGGGTCGACGGCAATGGCGCCGATAACACACGTAGCGACAAGCGGTAAACCCATATAAGACAATCGGGCTAAAATAAAGCCGATTATTACCCCTTTATGCTCGCAAACGAAACTGAAATCCAGCGGTCCGCCCGGGTCGGTAACTACTAAGTCCCTATAACTGACTTTGCTCTGTCCCTGACCGATTTTCTCATCAAGAGTCAGTATTGGATCAATATCGCTGCGCGTCATACGTCGTACAATTATCTCACTATCTACGATTTTACTCATTTTAAAAACCCCCTTAACTTAATATCTATTTTTTATAATGAGAATGTCAGCAGTGAAATAAAGAGCAAAACCGGATTTGCTTAAAATATTAGCATCATACCTGAATATGCGCAAATGACAGGTTGAATGATCGGAATTTTCCATATGAATCTAGCAGTTATTGTTTTTGGCAGAGACAGGGGAGAATATAACTCTACGGAAAACACGGCACATCAGAAATTCGGTAAATAATTGTTTTCAAATTAAATATCTCTTTTCCGTTAAATAGATAAATTCTTATTTTTCCCCTCGTGTTTACATTTTTCGTGTACGTAGTTTTCCTCTGCACAACCTCAATTTCATAAGCAATATAGCACACTACATAGTTCTATCAGATATAATTTTGTTTTTGGCACTAAAAAGGATAATATTAATAGACATCTGATGCTCATCGTTAACATATTTAAAATTTGGGAATTATCCCTTGACAACATGTGGTTTTTATGGTATACTACATGTAGAAAGGGGTGAGAAACATGAACAAATATACTACTAAAGACTTTGAAACCGAATATCCTGATGATGGTGCTTGCCTTGAATGGATTATGAACTATCGCTTCCCCAATGGAGTGTTTTGTCCTAAGTGCCAAAAAGTAACCAAGCATTATCGTGTTGCCAAGCGGTCTTGTTACGAGTGCGATATGTGCGGTAATCAAGTCTATCCGACTGCTGGAACTATCTTTCACAAATCCAGTACTCCACTTAGAACTTGGTTTTATGCTATGTTTTTGATGGCTAATACTCGTTGTGGTATCTCTGCTAAACAGCTTCAGCGTGAAACTGGCGTAACTTATAAAACAGCTTGGCGCATGTTCAAGCAGATTCGCACACTTCTTAATGAAAAGCATGGCATGTTCTGTGGACAAGTCGAAGCTGACGAGACTTATGTCGGTGGTGCTAGACAAGGCAAGCGTGGTCGTGGTGCAAGCGGTAAGACCATCGTAGCTGGCGTGGTTGAGAGACAAGGTGATGTTTCCGCTTCCGTTGTTCCCAATGTTCAATCTAAAACACTCCTACCCATGATAATCGAAAAAACTTCACCCGATGCCACAATCTACACAGACGAAATGCCTAGCTATAATAGACTTGAGAGAATGGGGTATGAGCATCGTGTAATTAATCACAATGCCAGACAATATGTAAATGGCGATATTCACACCAATACTATTGATGACTTTTGGGGATTGCTCAAAGGTGGTATTAGCGGTGTTTACAAACATGTTAGTCCTGATTATCTCCAAGAATACGTTAATGAATACTCTTTCAGATACAATCATCGCAAAGATGAGCAACCTATGTTTCAGACTTTTCTGAATCAGATTCAGCCTCACGCTTAATCGGCTGTGAGGCTTTTCTAAGTAAGGCATGGAACTCACCTTTAGTTACTCCATAAACTTTAGAAACTCTATGCCTTGTTTCACTCACTTTCATATCATCCCTCCAATTTCCTGACATTTTTCTTGATTTATCTTTTCGGTTATTCATGTTATCTCCTTGATAACCTTGCCTTACGGAACTACGTTTATGCTAATAAGGGAATTAGTGTTTGATGTTGAGTCATACTCATACTTGATTTCCACCTTGTCGCCTACTGGTGGTAATAAATTATCGTTGAATACACCTGGGAATGATACAACGAAACCATCTTGAAAATAATATGCTGTATTTTCAAAAGTAACTTCCTTTTCTATATATCCAGTATGAGACATGATTATTGGTTTCACAGTTTTGGTAGAAGATACTGATGTTACTTTCTTCGAATCCCAATCATAAGCTGTCACTGTATTGCCAATAGTTAGTTGCCCATAAGAGAAAGGCTCCTGACCTTGATAGCCTATTTGGGTATTGGCGGAGTTGAAGCCTGCTTGACTCTCAAAAGCTACCCAAAGCGTACCAGTTTGCCCTTGTAATATTGCGTTTTGTGTAGTTCCCCAAGTTTCTCCTCCTGACCATATTTGCCCATTATATATCAACCCCCAAATCGTATTTTCCCCCTCGCCCTTAGGTAGTGGTATTGATGAATCGAATGTTGCGAAAATTGGTTGTTGATATTCCTTGTTCTTTACCGATATTTCCACTATCCACCATACGTCAGTAGGTTTCATTGGTTTTACTTCTTCCTTAACCCCCTTATCATTTAAAGCAAGAATTGTATTAGT
>CAVWFD010000006.1:0-15784 GCA_963754195.1 uncultured Chloroflexia bacterium | reverse complement strand
ATCACTGGAATATCCAGTTTTGTATTTGGGCTTCAGGTAGGGTCGAGTTTCCGGAGACCGCAGTCATAGGTACTCAGTTATCAACTGATGTGCGAACTCGCCCGCCCGAAATAATTGTCATACTCACTACCAATACCAATACTGGCAATCTTGCCGATAAATATCTATAATGAAATCAAATCTCCGCTAGCTCAACACAGGTGCATTTTAATGGACAAAGAACAACTAAAAAATGAGGGATGGCAATTCGGCTCAATTTCCAGCGGCGCTCATTTACAAAGAACGATCGCTACCTACCAGGAATTAGGCTTTGAAGTCTATGTTGAAAAAATCGACCTTAGCCAGGAAAACCAGAACGTGGGAGGATGCGGCACGGGATGCACCGTTTGTTATGAAAATCCAGCCGAACCGCCGTATCGCATTTACTACCGGAACAAAATACCGTCAACAGAATGACTCAAAACCCGGAACTCATTGGCCTTGCGGCTTCGGAGACTCGGTCAGCGTAATTTCAATCGACTGTTCCTGACTGCCACGCCAGTACGTTATCGTTACCGTCTGCCCGACTTTCGCCCCATGAATTGCATCGACTAATTGCTGATCGCTAGTAATATCCTGATTATCGAATTTCACAATAACATCGTTTACTTTCAACCCTGCTTTATCGGCCGGGCTGTCGGCGCCAACTCCCGTAATGCGTACTCCCGAATTAACCCCCAAACCGTACCATTGGGCGTAAGCCTCACTCTCTACGGTCTCGGTACTGACGCCTAAATACGGACGTACAATATAACCGTTACTGATTAACTCTTGAATGATTGGTAAGGCCTCATTGCTGCTGATAGCATAACCAACGCCTTCCACTCCGGTTTCGACTCTCTTGGCATTAGTGATACCAACTACTTCCCCTGCCATGTTGACTAGAGGCCCGCCGCTATTACCCGGGTTAATAATCGCATCAGTTTCAATGAGTCCTTCAAAGGTCTGACCGTTTTCATCCTGCATTGTCACATTTTTGCGGCTGACAATTCCTTGAGTTACTCTGATCCCCTCTCCTAGCGAATTACCAATCGCCACTACCCAATCGCCATCTCTTAAATTCGTGGAATCACCAATTTTAAGGGCAGGTAAATCGGTGGCATCAACCTTGAGTACCGCTAAATCAGTCAAAGCATCAGTTTCCACATTTTTCAAATCCACCGGCAGACTGGTACCGTCATCAAGCGTAATCATGATACTGGTCGCGCCGTCTACAACATGATTATTGGTAACGATTAAACCATCTGAACTTATTATCCAACCTGAGCCGGCGCCGTCTTGCTCCTGTTGAACAGCGTTACCCCAGAAATCATATGTTGTTACCGTCGCCTTTACATTAATCGCCACAACCGAAGGTTTAACCTTCGCTACAACATCAGCAATACTGGGCAGGGGTTGCTCTGCACCAGTATTAACTGGGATATTCGTGTTGTTATTATTTAGGGTCGATGTCGTTGCTACGCTTGTGGTTTCAGAAACTGCTGGGGTTGTATTTGTCTGATTAATAAATTTACATCCTGGAGTCAACGTTAGCGATAAAATGAGTAATATTGAGATAAAAGGCAGAATCAAGGTTTTAATCTTCATTGCTGCTCCTCTAATTAGTTATTTAATATATTATATACACTAATTATGAATTTAAGATGAACAAGTAAAATGATCACTATTAGATTAATACAAGTAACCTACATATCGTGTAATAGTCTAATATTATTTTTATCACATAAATACGGCAAAGTCGACTTGATAAATAAAGCAGGCTGGGTTTTACCCAGCCTGCTTTTGATACGTTAGATAATCGCGACGGTTATTTTAGATTTACCTGAGGTAATTTTGATTGAGCCTCTTTAATCTTGGCCTCGGGATATTCATAGTCTTCCAGCTTACCGGAAAGGTAGGCGTCATAAGCGCCCATATCAAAATGACCGTGTCCGCTGTGGCACAGGACAATTGTTTTGGATTTTCCTTCCTCGCGGGCTTTTAGCGCTTCATCGATGGTTACTTTGATAGCATGGTCGGTTTCAGGGGCGCTGATATAACCTTCGGTACGGGCAAATTTAATACCGGCTTCGAAAGTCGCGAGCTGGGGCACAGCAACAGCCTCCAGATAGCCCAGTTTGACCAGATGGCTGATGAGCGGCGACATGCCATGATAGCGTAAACCGCCGGCGTGAATCGGTGCCGGGACGAAATCATGTCCTAAAGTGTACATGAAGGCAATGGGCGCCATTCCGGCCACGTCACCGTAATCGAATGCCAACATACCCTTGGTAATGGATGGCGAACCGGTCGGTTCCACGCAGAGCAATTTTAGGTTCTTTTTCTTGCCTTTGATCTTGTCCTGGACAAACGGCATCATCATACCGCCGGCATTCGAGCCGCCGCCAACGCATGCTACAACGACATCCGGGTAATCGCCAATTTTTTCCATCAGTTTCTTGGTTTCCAATCCGATAACCGTTTGATGCAGAATGACATGATTCAAGACACTACCCAAAGCATACCGTGTGTTTTCGTGGGTAGCGGCATCTTCACAAGCTTCGCTGATGGCTATACCGAGACTGCCCGGATGATTAGCATCTGTTGCCAGCATTTTCTGACCGATTTGCGTATCAGGGCTGGGGCTGGGAACACATTTCGCACCCCAAACTTCCATCATGTTACGCCGGTATGGTTTCTGTTGATAACTGACTCTAACCATGTAGACTTTCAATTCAATGCCGAAATACTGACAGGCCATAGCCATAGCGCTGCCCCATTGTCCGGCACCTGTTTCAGTAGTAATCCGCTTGATTCCTGCTTTTTTGTTGTAGTAGGCTTGCGGGACCGCCGTATTCGGCTTGTGACTGCCGGCCGGACTGCTGTCTTCAAACTTATAGTAGATTTTCGCCGGGGTATCCAGCGCTTTTTCTAATCTGTGTGCCCGGAAGAGAGTGGTCGGTCTCCACAAACGGAAGACAGCCTGTACTTCTTCAGGGATATCGATGTAGCGCTCCTTGCTGAATTCCTGTTTGTTTATCTCATCACAAAACAGAAAAGGCGGCAGCTGGGTCGGTTCTTTAGTCTGCGGGTTTAATATCGGGGGTAACGGTTCGGGTAAATCGGCCTGGACGTTATACCAGGCGGTTGCCATATCTTTTTCATCAAGAATGAATTTTGTTTGGTTTTTGTCCATTTTATTACTCCTTTTATATTATTGTTTATTTTCTTAATACAGTTAAATTTTATTCAATCCGTCTTTACACTCGCCAGTATCTTTTCATATTAACCATTTTTTAAACCTCCTCCATTGTTATTGGAGTAAATTCAAGCAAATAAAAAAGCCTCTCGCCTTATAAGGGGCGAGAGGCTTTCGCGGTACCACCCTTTTTCGGTCGGTCACCTTTTAACAGTAAAACCGACCATCTTTGACGGGTACGGAATTTCTTCGTATACCCCGGGACTGTAACGCTTCCCTTGCGGCAAAACCTAATTTCCCCCTGGAGCTTTCGGTTTGCGGCTCCCAGGTCCATTCACTTTCTGCGCTGGTATCGGCTCACATCTGTTCCGATTCTCTGAAACCTCGCTGGAAACTTACTATTCCTGTTCCCGGCCTTTACTTATTCAATTAATTATTCAAAGATACCACGACTCTTAAGATTTGTCAAATATAATGACCGGCAAATCTCTTCGAGTATAAACCACAATGTTTTTCTAAGTTAAGCTTTTACTTTTTCTTTGGTAACAAAAACGTACCCGACCAACAGCATACCGACACCGAGAATGATGTCCATAACCCCATTCATCATCGTAAACCCGGTTATGCCGATGTTTGTTCTGGCTAAACCCAAACCCACTCTCTGTGCAGTTAGGTAATTATACATCGCGCTCGGGGCAGCTTTACCGGCCTGTATCTGTGGTTCCTCAGCTGCCATTGCCTGTAAATACGATGCCGTGACCGTATCGTAGCTGGGTTTCACTTCTGTCAGGGCTAGAGGTGCGATATCGTCGGCAACCTGTTGCTTCCCTGAGTTAGCCTCTACTACGAAGACAATCCCCATCACAAGACTTGCGACTCCAATGATTGCTACTACCATTCCAATGACCCGTTTCATCCATTCCTCCTTTTATTTTGCAGACAAACCTTACCGCCTCGTTTTTATGTTGAGATAGCAAGGTATACCTAGTTATGCTAGGTATAATAGACAATAAAGAATACGGTGTCAAGTGTTTTTTAAAAATTACTGAAATGCAGAATAAGTTTAGATAATATCGTGCGACATTATTTTACTAATAATTAATTCAGACGGTTCCTGTATCCACCGGCTTTTCAACCTGACGGGCGCGGAAGTAATGAGTCAATGCCACCAGCACAGGCAGGGCAATGCCGTAAAATATCAGGATTCCGTGGACTCCCAACCACCAGCTTACCAAAGGCAAAGTAATAAACAATACGGCGCTGGTTAAAATCACATTCTTCTTTATTAGCAGGACTAAAATCGTCGGGACTGCCACTATCAGCATCGCTTCGAAATTCAATACCAGCAATATCCCGATGGTGACAGCTTCTCCCCTGCCGCCTCTGAAACCCAGAAATACGGGCCAGTTATGCCCGGCAACCGTTGCAACACCCGTTAACAGGATAATAGATTGAGGTGCTCCGAAAGCCCGAGCGATTAAAACAGGGAGACAACCTTTCGCAGTATCGATGCAAAAGATGAGAATGCCGATTTTATGACCGATTTCGTGGTAGGCGTTACGGGCGCCCATGTTGCCGTCGCCCAATCGACGTATGTCTTTACCCTTGAACCTTTGACCGAAGACATAAGCCGTGGGGAAAGAACCAATAACGTATCCGAGCAGCACCAAAATCCACTGCATAGATAACTCTCTGTGGTGCCGGGAGAGGGACTCGAACCCACAAGGATTGCTCCGGAGGATTTTAAGTCCTCTGCGTCTGCCAGTTCCGCCATCCCGGCACGTTGATTATTTTAACGCTTTTGCAGTACGAATTTCAACAAGGTAAAATGTGGGAGCATCCAATGATGTCTTTTTAAAGATTCTCTTTCGTTTTACCACAGGCAGGATAAAAAGCAGCTGATCATGAAAAAAGACAACAGAATTAAGATAATAGCAAGTTTTCTGGGAATGGTCATCGGCATAGCTTTCTCAGGATTCATCATCGGCGGAATTGCAGCATTGATAGGCGTGACGGTGCTGAAAAACTCGCTTTTCGGTTTGGGAGGGATAGTGGGAGGCGTGGCCGGCTTAGTCGTCGGCTATCCCATCGGGGTGATTTTGGGCATTATCCTTTTTCGTGCATGGTTAAAATACAACGGAGCGATCATCTCAGCTGTACTCGGCGGCTTACTGGGGGCAATAATCGTCTTAGTGCTGGCAGTACCAGTGAAAATCGATATGCCCTTTGTACTTACGTTAACGCTTTACCTTGTCTTTACGCCATTGTTCGGAACTATCGGTTTTTATATGGGGCGCAAACGTGAGCGGAAGCAAAAACACCATAAACACAAATAGATGTCCGTATCAGGTCTATTCCCATTCCTGTGGAGGCAAGAATCCAGTTAATTGCGTCTGGATACTCATTTTCATTGGTATGGGTATTACCTGAAAGCTGAATACTGAGCGCTGAAAGTTATCAGCTCACTGGAATCATCGATTCGACGATTTTGAGCGCTTCATCCTGGACGTACTGATATGACTTGAGATTGTAATAGACCCCGTCCTTCTTCCACTCGAATATCAATGAAACAACCCCGTAGGGAGGCCCGATCACAGTCTCATAGAACCTTGTTTCCACGACTGTTGTGCCATTGATATTCAACCTGGCTTGAGGGTCCGGCCCGGGAACCGAATAATTGTTCTCATACAGCGTAATCGTTTCTTTTTGCGTGCCGGCAGGATAATACCTGAGCGTTACATCTGATTTAAGGTCGTGGGTGATTGATTTCTGCGATCCTTCTAATTGTAATTGGGGCAAATTAATATCTTTCGGTAGATATAATGGCTGGGCTATTTTAAACGGTAACTCTGCCTGAGCTTTGTCCAGTTCATTAGTGTAGAAATAACCGGTAGCATCTGTTCGCCAATATGGTTGCGGAGTACTCGATCCGCAAGCCGATACCATAAAAGATAGCACCAGGACCAGAGAAACTATAAAACCAAGCTTTCGATAAAGATATATTTTCGTACTTTTCATGATAATTTCTAAAATAGAAACGATATAGGATGGGCGGTTTTAAAGAGTATTTTGATAGCAGATGAGAGTCTATAATTTCACATCTGTGTATTTGTTGTTATTTTTCTTAATGTCTGAATCATAATACAGGTGGATAGAATAGTAAATCCCCCATTTAGTCAGGTACTAGGCTCAAATAAGAAGACTAGTACTAAAGCACCATGAGGATTTTTGGGAGTTATACCGATAATAAAATAATAGAAGTGTAATTGATGCGGGGATAAGTGATGATAAATAATATGGAGGCGACGAGCGGATTTGAACCGCTGAATGGGAGTTTTGCAGTTCGTTCTAACCGTCTGATTTAATCTCTAAGCATCACTATTTGTTACTACACCAGAATGATAAATTACGCTCAATGGCGACTAATGGTTGTAAAAAAAGAATAGCAAACGGAATAGCAAAATATTATCTTTGGTTATATATATTTAACGAAATAACGAATTGTCAACCAATTTCTCTGTTCAAAACCATTTAACAATTTTAAAAAAGAAAATGATGAATTCTATTAATTAGGCATAAAGCTATGAAACCTCAAATAGATAGGGAGTTGTCCGGCCATGCGTTGATCATTTGATTCCGATGTTATTTTAAACTTAGTGAAGGCTCCCTGATAACCAAGTAAACAGTTTTCTCTGATCTGATCAAGAGGGTTTTTGCGATCTAGTTTTCTTCTACTATCAATTACCAATATTGCCCTGCGTAACGCAAATGATATCGTCAATGAGGATCATTAAAATGAAAGAAATTGATTAATATCAATCAAGCTATATTAAATTGATTAATTAAACAAATTAAAATATAATGAAATGAATAATTTTGTTTGTTTTAATCGCAAACGAAGGGTTGTAAATTGAAGGGGAAAATAGAAGAAATAATATCTCAAGATAGCAGTTTTTATTCGCGTTATTTAATAGGGGCCGCAAAACACTCAATGGAGAAAGCCACTCGCAGAGTTTTAGCTCCATATCGCATTTCTCCTCCGCAAGCTCAACTCCTTTTTGTTATTTATCACCTTCATAAGACGACCCTCGCCGAAGTGGCCAAGCACACAGGGAGAGGAATCAATACGATTTCTAACCAAATTACTATGCTGGAACGGGATGGTCTAGTAAAAAAAACTAGAGAAACGCCCAAAACCAACCTATTAACTTTTGAGCTAACCGAGAAAGGGTTAGATGCCTATAAAAAAACCAGCCAGAGAATTACGGCTGACAGAGTAATCATGTCGGTGTTATCCGAAGAAGAACGACAACAATTAATAGCGATGCTAAAAAAAATAGCAACTAAAGCGGAAAAATATCGTATCTGAATTTATGTCTTATTATTTGACGTTCCAATATCCCGAACTTGAATCGTTTTTTATCCATTAATCTAATAAAACAGCGTTTTCACTATCCCGCTGACTTTTCATAGAAATCGTTCAATAATTTTATTTTACAATCAACCAAAATTTAGACTGCAAGCACGGCCGAATGGAAAAACATTCGAACCACCACCCGAATTCTTGACAAACCCCAAAAATCAGTGCTACATTTAAACATAATTTATAATATTTGGTGAAGGATATCATACTGTATACAGTACCGTTTAACGTGGTTTAACCGTGTGACATCTCATGAATTTATCGCTAAAAGGTTATGGTAAACTGATGTCACAAGATAAGTTGAACCCTAGTGAAATGAATTAAAAGGACGATTACCATTGGACTCTTAGACAAGTGTTGCAGTTTTCCTCATTCGAAAGGAGTCATGCAAGCAAGATGGTAATAGTATGTATGCCATCTTGTTAAACATGGCTTAGCTTTTTAAATATTCTTACATAAAACTGATATGCGTCCTCTTCATGGGACATTGTGTCCAGGAGTAAGCTTGGTATGTAGTTAAATGAGAAAATGCAGTAATGAAATAAATTAATAAAATAAGGGGGTCAAATGAAGATTGATATTTTTTCTCACATAGTGCCGCAGAAATATGGTAATATCCTTCGAAAGAGAGAAAAAACTGGCACACTACTTTCTAAGTTGTCAGTTCATTTTGACAATGAGGCTCTTAATAGTATCGATGTTAGATTGCGCGTTTTAGATAGATATCCCGGTATGATGCAGGTACTAACAGTGACTGTATCACCTCTGGAAACCCTTGTACCTCCTGGGGACGCAATTGAATTAGCCAGGCTGGCTAATGATGAAATGGCCGAGCTGGTTCTTAAATATCCTGACAAGTTTGTTGCAGCGGTAGCCTGTTTGCCTTTGAATGACATTGACGCGGCTGTTAAAGAAGCCGAAAGAGCCATCGTCCAACTGAATTTCGCGGGAGTGCAAATATTCACTAACATTAATGAGAAACCCTTGGATGCACCGGAATTTAAGCCGTTGTATGAATTGATGGCACACCATGATTTGCCGTTGTGGATTCATCCCTGGGGTAATGCCATGCCAACTCACCATATCGTTAGTTCGTATGTGTGGCAATATGAAACTGCTTCTGCAATGGAATGTTTGGCAACGTCACGGGTTTTCGAAACCTACCCGAATATCAAATTTATCACTCACCACTGTGGTGGTGGCTTGGTGCCCTTCTTCGGACAAAGAGTCAGGGTTCCCAATTTGCGCAAATTCTACAACGATACAGCCCTTTATGGCAGTACACCGGCGTTAATGTGCGGATATGAATTTTTCGGTGTCGATCACCTTCTTTTTGGGACAGATATGCCCTTAAGCACAGCAAATCTACGTTCGCCCGGGGCCATGAAATATGTTCAGGGTTATACACTAGAAACCATAGAGTCTATAGAAAAAATGAATGTGTCAGCAATAGAAAAGGAGAAAATATTTGAAGGGAATGCGAGACGCCTCCTAAAAATCCCACTATAACAAAATCAAGCAAACTTTCCGCTTATTCTACTGCTTTCTGAAAAACGGCCACGGTTCAAAAAACACTTTTAGGATAAAAGGCACAATCAAAAAAGCTTTGATAACGCTAGATCATTGAAACTACCATTGGGAAATCGTTAAGCATGAAGTCTATATTAGGAGATAGGAATGAAAATTGATATATATTCGCATATAGTGCCGCAGAAGTATGGTGATGTATTACGCAAAAGGGAAAAAGCAGGCACGCTGCTTTCTCATTTACCGGACTATTGGGAAAATGAGGCTGTTGGTCGGCTCGATGTAAGGTTACGTGTTTTAGATAGATATCCGGGTGTGATGCAGGTGTTGACTGTAGCGGTGTCACCGCTGGAAATTCTGGTATCTCCCGGCGATGCTATTGAATTGGCCAAAATGGCCAATGATGAAATGGCCGAGCTGGTGCTTAAATATCCGGACAAGTTCGTTGCTGCAGTAGCCTGTCTACCTTTGAATGACATAGAAGCAGCAGTTAAAGAGGCTGAAAGGGCGATCGTCGAATTGAATTTCGCGGGAGTGCAAATATTTACCAACATTAATGAGAAACCATTGAATGCCCTCGAGTTTAAACCGCTATACGAATTAATGGCACGCCATGATTTGCCGTTGTGGATTCATCCCTGGGGTAACGCCATGCCGACGCATCATGTTAAAAGCTCGTATAACTGGCCGTATGAAACGGCTTCAGCGATGGAATGTCTGGCAACGTCATGGGTTTTTGAAACCTACCCGAATATCAAATTTATCACTCACCACTGTGGAGGCGGTTTGGTGCCCTTCTTCGGACAAAGAGTGAGGGTTCCCAATTTGCGCAAGTTCTACAACGATACAGCGCTTTACGGCAGCACGTTAGCCCTGATGTGCGGATACGAATTTTTCGGCGTCGATCACCTGCTTTTCGGGACGGATATGCCTTTAAGCTCGGCACAAAGACGTGCATTGGGTACCCAGAAATATGGCGGCGCAATGAAATACACCTATGGGTATACTCAGGAGACAATAGAGTCGATTGAAAGGATGGCAATCTCCGCCGAAGAGAAGGAGAAAATTTTCCAGGAGAATGCCAGAAAACTATTAAAGTTACCACTATAATAAAGTTGCGAGTGATAGGCTATTAAAAAAGTAGAGCACCTCTCCAATAATTATCGTTTGCTAAACTCCACAGAGCACCTAAAGATGAGCTTATCGGTCAAATCTCTATTAAACCTCAAAATTGAGGCTCTCCGAAATGAGTCAAACTAAAAATGGTTATCTTTAGTCCCCGTAGCTAAAACCTTGCATCATCAAATTTCCTAGTTTAAAAAAGCTGCAACTTAAGGAGGGGATTCGACCCCCTCCTTAAGTTTCTTGTGTTTAAGGTAATGTATAAAATTGTATAATTTTTGAATGTTTGCTATTGCCCCGAATACCCCAGAGATGTCTTTAAATTCTCGTCAATCCACATCTGGTTTACCATGGGCATTATATCTCCATAGTTTCCAGCAGTAATTTCACCATTGTAATTCTTTAGCCAAGGCCAATAACAATCCAAATTATACGGGTTAACGAGACCTAATGTATATGCATGGTCAAGTTCATATACACCCAAAGCCTTTTTGGCAGTAGTTAGCTGATTTGGATCTTGTGTTTGCTCTGCCGCAAGGAAGTTAGCATTAAAAGTCGGGTCGTTACTTGCACAACCCTGGCTTCCCCACGCAATAGCCTGTAATACTCCCCATGTAGAATCAGTTGAGTAGACGCCCATTACAGCATCTTTGTAGGTCACATTTGCGGATGCGGCAGTAAACGAATTTTCATCTAGAGAGTTTATTGTGAGGGTAACGCCGGCTTTTGCCCACTGGCTTGCAAGTGTGTCTGCTAAATCGATCATCAAGCTCGAGGAATCTATCGTGAGTTCACATGTAAAGCCATTGGGGTATCCCGCATCAGCAATCATTTGCTTCGCCTTATTCGGGTCATAATTAAATAATAATTGATCTTGGGCAGGAAGTTGGGATACAGGAGTATATTCAGGAGTTCCTCGAGAGAAAGGCCAGGCATTTATATCGCCACCTTGGAAAACAGAATCGGCTATGGCTTGAAGATCTGTAGCCACATACATTGCTCTCCGAATATCTTCGTTGTTGAAAATTGAGGTGCCAATGGTATTAAACCTCACCATATTGACCCTGCCAGTTAGCCACTTTGACATGACCAAGTTTGGAGATGTTTTGGCGAGGGAGGATTGGTCGTTAATTGGAGCATACGGCCACCAGTCGATTTTACCCGTCCGCAGGGCGGCTAACTGAGTGGATGGGTCGATAATAATGGGATAGACAACTTTGTTTATAAAGGGTTCTTGATATGATTGACCATTAATAGTCGTTGTTCCCCAGTAATTGGGGTTCTTTGAGTAGGTTACATAAGAACCAGATACATAGTCGGACAGTATGAATGGCCCCGTCCCAACCGCATTTTTCCAATTATTAGCACCGGCTGCCACCACTTCAGGAGGTATTATGCGGGCCTGCACGCCATCATCCAAACCTGTTGGACTTTCCCATTGGGCAAAGAAACTGTTCCAAAGGATAGTCACGGTGAATGTATCCGTAGCCGTAATAGACTTTACATACGAGTATCGCGCTTTAACGGGCGAAGACTTCAAGTCTCGGTTAAGTTGGAAGGCGACATCAGCAGCAGTAAGTTCCCGGGGAGCCATTCCAATACTTGTGTTGCCTGTCCACATAACTCCTTGACGTATATGGTAGATTACGCCCATGGGGTTACTGGTGAGCTCCCAATCTGTAGCCAGCGAAGGCCCATAGTACTGAAAAAATTGACTTACTATATCATATTGAAACGAGAATGTATTGTTGCCTGTCGGTCCGTACTTATTTATGTCTCCCTTTAACAAAGATTCCCCGTAGGGGTTCATCCAAAAATCTGTGGCAGCAATACTAGTAGTAGTTACATCGTCCCAGCTTGGTGGATTTGCATTGGCATACTCTCCCAGGTAAGTGAATGTCCCACCGTATTGGGGAGCTTCTGCTGTAGTCGTTGTTGTCGAGGCTGTTGTAGCTGTAGTTGTCGTTGTTGCTGTCGTTGTTGCTGTCGTTGTTGCTGTCGTTGTTGAGGTTACGGTAGTCGGCGTTGTAGTCGCCGCACAAGATGTAAGCATTAGGGCTGCCACCAGTAAGAAAACTAACCCCACCAACATCATTTTCCTTTTCATCTCGCTCTCCTCCTTTTTGTTTTATCACGTTAAATCAATTATTCTCAATTCAACCAATTTATGCCGAATCACGTTATTTATATTTGGCTTCTGTTGAGGAATTGTTCTAATATTACCTTAATTATCTATTCATAATACTATTTTTGCCATATTCACTATTATATTCACTATCGAATATATTAATGGCTCCAAATTACCACTAATTTTTGACATTGTCAAGTACGAGCTGCGCGAGTGTTGGCTATTGGCCCCAATCTCAACGATTCATATGACAATCTTTCAGATTTTTTGTATTGAACTCTTTTTTACTGCAGATTGTTTCATCTTTACTCCATAACGTCCAACACCACCCCTTAGTCTTGGGTCGAGTATGTCTCTGAGCGCGTCGCCAAACATGTTGACACCATAGACCACGATGGTCAGGGCAAGGCCAGGCCAAAGAGCCATCCATGGAGCTTGTAACATAAAAAGGCGAGCACTTCCGCCAAGCATACCTCCCCAGCTAGGGGCAGGTGGTGGAACACCAAAACCGAGAAAACTTAGACTGGCTTCAGTTAGAATTACAACTGGCATCATGGTGGAAAATAGGATAATTAGGGGAGCCATAATATTAGGAAGGATATGCTTGGCAATTATTCTAAATTGGGAACTGCCGATACCTTCTGCCGCTTGCAGATACACGTTCCCTTTGATGCCAATGACAGCACTTCTTACTATCCTAGAACTGGTGATACCAAAACTTAACCCCATAACGATGATTAAATGCCACATACTGGGGTTGACAACAGAAATCAGAATCATCATCAAGATCAGCGAGGGAATGCACATCCAAGCATCAACAACTCTCTGCACTATCATGTCAAAAGCACCACCGATGTACCCACAAAGAATACCGATAACGGTGGATAGAATTACACAAATAGTGGTGCCAGCTAGTCCAACAATTACGGATATCCGCGCCCCGAAGATCATACGGCTGAGGATATCTCGGCCAAGATTATCCGTGCCCAGCAAGAACTTGGCTGATGGGGGGACCAAGTAAGGCCCTGCGGCCACTCCGTTCATTCCATAAGGAGCGATGAAATTAGCAAAAATTCCGATTATGAGTAAGATTAAGGTTATTACCGCACCTACGGTACCCAGCGGCTTTTCCTTCACGAACCGGATTAGCAAAGTAACTGGTCTAGAATGTGTCTTTTTCATACCCGTTATCTCTGATGAGTTATCTTCCATAATTATTACCCTTTTGTTTTGGCTTTATTTATATGAGACCCTTGGATCAAAATAGGCATAAGTTAGGTCCACTAGTAGATTAATAAAAACCATAGCAAAGGCAAAGATAAGTGTTACTCCACTAACTATGGGGTAGTCCCTATCTAATGTTGCGGTTACCAGAAGACTGCCCATCCCTGGCAGATTAAATATTTGCTCTATTATAACTGCTCCTCCAACGAGGACAGGCAACTGCATTCCTATTACGGTAACTACTGGGATTAATGCGCTCTTCAAGGCGTGCCTCATTACAACAACTCGTTCCTTAAGACCCTTAGCCCATGCTGTCCTGACATAGTCTTGTCTCAATACCTCCAGCATCATTGTGCGTGTCATCCGCATGGTACCCCCCGATAGACCCATACCTAGAACGATAGCTGGTATTATGAACATTTTCAGATTTCCTATCGGATCCGCAGTAAACGGGATAAGCATAAAGGAAGGTGAGTAACCCCACCAAATAGATGGATAAACTATCACCATTGTAGCTAACCAAAAATTGGGGACAGCTATGCACAATATAGCAAAACTGCGACCGAGATAGTCACCCCAGGTATCCTGCCGCAACGCGGAATATACTCCTATGGGTAGGGCTATTGCTTGGCCTATTATCAAACCCAATAGGGCAAGTTCAAGGGTTACCGGCCATCTGGCTGATATCTCTTCAATCACCGGGGTAGTTTCCCACAATGAAGCCCCAAAGTTGCCTTCCAAAATCCCCTTAACATGTCCATCCGGTTGGGGGGTAACTCCTATCCAGCGCCCGTACTGGGTGATGATGGGAACGTTAAGCCCAAGTTCGCTCTCAATGTCAGACTTATTTACATTACCGTATTGCCCGAATTGTGCAACCATTAGATCTACTATATTGCCCGGAAGGGATCGTATTGTGAAGAATATTATGAGACTAGCCACGAATACTGTAGGTACTACCAACAATAATCTCCGAATTATATAGACACGCATACTAATTCTGCCTTTTCTGACAAATAAACTAGCACTTCTTAACCATCATGAAAACATCGGAATCCATAGATATTCGAATTTTTCAGTAAGTGGCACTCTGACAGCATATAATTTCATTATTTCTGTATAGCGACAAGGGTGGGACAATAATTCTGGTATTATATTCAATACGATATTCACTGTCGATTGTTATAAATTAGGTATAAATGTAACACTGGTTTTGAATTTTGTCAAGGTCGCGTTTAATTCTACTTTAATATCCGACATGCTCACTCCTTACTAGATAGAGGTAGCATCATCCCTTTCCCCATATGTGGTCTTTGATAATGGTATCGCTTTAGGTAAGACTTCCGTCATATCTTAGCATTCTGATAATTGCATTACTCGATATGTGGTTTTTCCAAACATTGTTATGTGATCAACTTTGTTTACTCGCGTTGGTAGTGGTATGCTCATGATAATTCCGTTATTTATCTTATGAAAACACAATATCAAAGAATAAAGATAATTGTCTCATGTTTAACTGTCATTATGGCAGTATATATTGGGATCTCCGTGCTGGGAGTCGCTAGCGCAATGGATATCCCAAGACTTCCCCTAAAAGGATCTCCGGCTTCAGTTGGTCTTACTTTTCAAGATGTTACGTTTTGAGGTCGTGTAGATATGGTACCCCTTAAAGGGTGGTTTATACCATCGTCAGGGAATGCTGTCCTTGTAATAATCAATGGGGGATTTCAAAATCGAATAGAACCCGGTTTGGTTACGCTTGATCTAGCACATGATCTGGGACAAAACGGTTTCAACATCCTGCTATTTGACTTACGGGGGCGAGGCGAGTCTGGAGGTAAGGGACTTTCTCTTTCTAACGAAAATAAAGACATCGGGGGAGCCGTGGATTATCTCGAAGCCAGGGGATATCCGGCAGGCAAAATAGGTATAATCGGATATTCTTCAGGGGCGGCTGATGCTTCTATTTTTGCCAGTCAAAATCATATTGGTGGTTTGGTGCTAGACGGTTGTTTTTCGAGTGTGGAGGATATAATCCACAATGAAGCTGCCATTCGCGGAATTCCACAAGTCATGGTAGATGCTTTCTTGCCTGCTTTTCGGACTGTCGCAAAGGTTTTTTACGGGTATTCGGAAATTAAAT
>CAVWFD010000005.1:0-145746 GCA_963754195.1 uncultured Chloroflexia bacterium | reverse complement strand
TTCATTCCGTTGCTTTCCTTTTTATGAAATGATATACTCTACCGTGTAAAGGCGTTGAAGGAGAAGAGTAAGAGTGTCCGGAGCGCCCAGCGAGTCTGAAATAGTGTGAGCAGACGCGCCCAACTCTCTGAAAATCCCTCCTGAGCTGCCAACCGAAAAGGGATTATTTGAAGGGGGAGTTCCCCCTCGCTCTAACTCTCTTAGGTACATTTTGCTTTAACGGCAAAAGTATTTCGACCTGAGGGTCTCAGGGAGAGAGGACTAAGTAATTCCAGAGTAGACTTGGTCGGTGCCGTCAACCGTTACCAGCGACGAGGGCATTGTCACGTGCCCTTTATGGTTAATGCTTTAGCATTAACCATAAAAGAGAGCCCCGATCATTCGGGGAAATAGGGTGGTACCGCGGGTCTTTGGATCCCGTCCCTTAGAAAGGACGGGATTTATTGTTTTTATAGGGTTAAATACTTGAGAGAAGGAAAATATCAATAACAAAATAGCAAATAACAAACAGGGATAAATAAACAATTTAAAAAATTTGAAATTAGTTTTTGTTTAGGTTTTAGTGCTTCGAATTTAGGATTTACAAAATGGAGGTTACTATGTTTGAACCGGTGAGTAGTCGGGTTAATTTCCCGCAGAATGAAGAAAAGCATCTGGAATTCTGGAAACAGAACCATATTTTTGAAAAGAGTGTAAAGAATCGTGAAGGAAAGCCTCGTTTTGTGCTATATGAAGGCCCGCCGACGGCGAACGGAAATCCTGGAATCCATCATGTTCTGGCCAGGGCTTACAAGGATATTATCACCCGTTATAAGGTGATGAAAGGCTTTTATGCGCCGCGTATTGCCGGCTGGGATACTCACGGTTTACCGGTTGAGCTTGAGGTCGAAAAGCAACTCGGCTTTTCCGGCAAGGCGCAAATCGAAGCTTATGGTGTCGAACAGTTCAATGCTAAATGCCGGGAAAGTGTTTTCAAATACTTAAAGGAATGGGATAACCTCACCGAAAGGATCGGCTATTGGGTTGATCTGGAACATGCTTATGTGACCATGAATAATAGCTATATCGAGTCGGTCTGGTGGGCGATTAAACAGATGTGGGATAAAGAACTGATCTACCAGGGGTACAAGGTGACACCGCATTGCCCCCGGTGCGGTACGTCGCTAAGTTCCCATGAAGTGGCGTTGGGCTATCAGGATAATACGGAAGACCCATCGGTATATATTAAATTCAGAACACGATTGAAATCTAAAAATGATTCCCCAGCGTTAGAAAAGTTACGTGAACTGGTCGGACGTAAAAAAGTCTATCTGTTAGCCTGGACGACTACCCCCTGGACGCTTCCGGGGAATACCGCCGTGGCTGTGGCCGCTAACGCCGAATACGCGATGATTGAGGTGGAAGGCGAGTTCCTGATTTTTGCCGATACTTTGCGGAAACAGGTGGGACTGGGAGATAATCCCGTAATCGAGAAGATCCAAGGTAAAGAACTGGTCGGCGTAGAATACGAGCCGTTGTTTAACCCGCATGACTTTGGTGTTGAACGAGAACGTTTTACCTCCGGTAATGAATTGAAAGTGCAAAAGCCGGTTAAGAGTCTGGTTTATCATGCCATCGCCGCTGATTTTGTCTCGATGGAAGACGGTACCGGCATCGTGCATATCGCTCCGGCTTACGGCGAAGATGATTATCGGGTGGGACAGGAGAATGGGTTGGATTTTATCCATAATGTGGATTTACAGGGCAAAATAATTGGCGGCTACCCGTTTGACGGTAAATTCATCAAAGCCGCCGATCCGCTCGTACTGGAAAACTTGAAAGAGCGCGGGTTACTGTTGAAACACGGCACCATCCGCCATACCTATCCTTTCTGCTGGCGTTGCAATTCTCCGCTGGTTTATTACGCTAAACAAAGCTGGTATATTCGCACCACGGCGGTAAAAGATGAATTGATTAAAGGGAATAATGCAATCAATTGGTATCCCGAACATGTCAAGGAAGGGCGTTTTGGCAATTGGCTGGAGAATAATGTCGACTGGGCATTCTCCCGGGAACGGTATTGGGGCACGCCTTTGCCGATCTGGAAGTGCGAAACGTGCGGCACTTTCGAGTGCATCGGGAGTGTGGATGAATTAAATAATAAACCGGGAATAAAAGGACTGAAACAGCCGCTGGATTTGCATCGCCCGTTTGTCGATGATGCCGCTTTTGTATGTTCTAAATGCGGCGGTCAGATGAAGCGTGCGCCGGAAGTAATTGATTGCTGGTTTGATTCCGGTTCGATGCCCTTCGCGCAGGTACATTATCCTTTTGAAAATAAGGATGAGTTTGATAAAGTTCTGAAACAGGCCGATTATATCTGCGAAGGTGTCGATCAGACACGCGGCTGGTTCTACAGCCTGCACGCGATTTCGACGCTGCTTTTCGACCGTCCCTGCTATAAAAACTGCATTTGTCTGGAGCTTGTCCTAGATGCCAAGGGCGAAAAGATGAGCAAGAGCAAAGGCAATGTGGTAAAACCGATGGAAGTGGTGAAACTGCACGGCGCCGATGCTTTACGCTGGTACTGTTATACGTCAGCGCCGCCCGGCAGTGTCCGGCGTTTCGACACGAAAATGGTCGGGGATATTACGCGGCAATTCCTGCTGACGCTTTGGAATGTATACTCCTTCTTTGTGATGTATGCCAATATCGATAATTACAAACCCGACCCGCAGAAAACAACCAAAGAAATACCCGAACTTGACCTCTGGATACTCTCTGAATTAAATCAACTAATCAAGGATGTTGATTCTTCGCTGGAGAGCTATAACCCGACCGGCGCGGCTCGTAAAATCGAGGAATTTGTGGACATGTTGTCCAACTGGTATGTCAGGCGGAGTCGGCGGCGTTTCTGGAAGAGCGAAAGCGATACCGACAAATTATCTGCGTATAATACGCTTTATCAGTGTCTGGTATCGGTTTCGAAATTAATGGCGCCATTCACACCTTACGTTGCTGAAGAAATCTACCAGAATCTGGTGCGGTCAGTCGATAAGAATGCGTCGATTAGCGTCCATCTGACCGATTTCCCGGTGGCGGATGAAAGTCGGATTAATCGTGACCTTTCATCAGATACGCAATTGGCGATGAAAGTTTGCAGCCTCGGCCGGGCGGCCCGCAGTCAGGCGAATGTCAAGGTACGTCAGCCCCTCGGGCAAGCAATCGTAAAAGTGGCCTCGGAACGTGACCGTGACGGGTTAATTAGAATAACCCCGCAGATTTTGGAAGAACTTAATGTGAAAACATTGGCCTTTGCGGATAAGACAGAAGAATTAAATATGCCGGAACTATGTGTCAGTATGGAAGGCGAGGTTTCGGTCGCTGTTCCCAGAGAAGTCACACCGGAATTGGCCGAAGAAGGGTTGGCGCGGGAAATCGTGCACCGTCTGCAGACCATGCGTAAAACAGCCGGTTTTGAAATCGCCGATTACATCGTGACTTATTATCAGGGCGACGACTACGTTAAGCAAGTGATGAATAATTATGCCGATTACGTGAAACTGGAGACGTTATCACGCAGTCTGATTGAGGGTAAACCGGAAGAGGGTGTGGCAACGGAGACGTTCAAGCTCAATGACCATGCGGTTGTTCTTGGAGTGAAGAAGGTTTAGTCAAATTTTCTGTATTGTTCACATAAGGTGGTTATCTTTTTAGGTAGCCACTTTTATTTCTCCATTCTGGCGGAGGCCAGAATCCACACGTTTCTGGGTACTAGCCTCGTGAAGGGATAGTTTATCAATTGGATTCCAGCTCTGTCTGAAAGGGTAAGCAGGGTATAAGGCAGGTACGGAGATCCTTCGGCTTCGCTCAGGACGACAGGGAAATCCTTCTTAATCTCCCTCATCAGGGCAAGAGAAAAGGCGGTCAGGTTAAAAACTTGACCCTACTTACTTGTCGGGTTTTGAAATTCACAGGGGACTTTGGTCTGGCAAAGACCGCAAGTGCGCGAATCCGTTTTGTAAACCGGTTTCGTTTGCTTCAGAATAAGGCTCATATAATTATTGCATTTATTTTTATCGTGGCCTGCCTCAGTAATTGCGCCTGCCGGACAGCGGGCGATGCAGGCTTTACAGCTCTTATTTACATAATATAAGCAGTTGGAGTAAGGAGTTTTCGCCGTGCGGGGGCTGGCGGGGAGTTTCAAATCAATGACTACACTACCGCAGCGATGTGCGATACCTTTTTCGGTGATGAGACCATCGGAAAGACTGAACGTGCCATGCCCCGCAACATAGGCAATATGCCGTTCCGACCAATTGGAAAATCGACCTTTTTCGTTCGCTTGTGTTTTAAAGTATGGCTGAAGCACCGGCGCCGTGGTCACATATCCCCTGATAGTAAACATTTCAACGATATGTTTGCGTAAAGCATCGTTAAATTTTTCGCCGTACCATTTGGTGTATCCCCAATACTGGCTGGGGACAGCGGTTTGTTGGCGGTTGGTTTCACGTATCTTCTGTGCAACGGGTAGGATCCAACTCACGATCGAGACTAAATTACCATTATCTTCCGGCTGTTTATTATAAGTCATAGTCAACGCTTCTACAGGTGTTAAGTGGTTTGGCCCAATAATTGTCTTGAATTCCTGGAATAGGGGGTTATTACCGTCGGCGAATCTGACTAGCGGTTCTTCAAATATCGGTTGATTAGCGTCGTCGGGCATGCGGTTGAGCGGACTTTCGCGCACGAACCGTTTGATTTCCTGTTCGATCAATCGTGCCATTTTTAAGCTAGCTGATTTTCTAGCATCCAATTGTTCACCTGCCTATTAAAGATATTCTATATCAATCCCGGTGCAGGTGGAAATAATAATGAGGTTGCTTTACCTCTATGAAAAAAGAATAATATTACCCATTCTAGCGGAGGCCAGATTCCATTTAGAACGTTTTCACTGGATTTTTGTACATTTGCTGCGCAAAGTACCTTCGGCTTTCGCTGGAATGGATTCGGGGTTGATGTCAATTCCCTATTCAAACTGCTATAATCTGAACAAGAGAAAGGCAAAATTACAGCTGAAATTTCGGAGGATAAGTGTATGGCGGATATTAGAGTTGAAAAACTGGCGGATTTACTGGTGAATTATTCCGTAGCGGTAAAACCCGAAGACAAAGTAGTAATTCAAGGGGAGACCAGCGGCGAGCCATTGATTAAGGCGGTATTTATTAAAGTCTTACAGGCCGGCGGTTTTCCCTTCGTGATGCCCACTCTACCGGGAATGGAAGAGATGGTGTACAAATATGGTAATGAGAAGCAATTGCAGTTTCTTCCGGAACCGTATAAACAGGTGATGAGCACTTATGATGCCCGTATCTATGTATTATCCGACTCGAATACCAAAGCCCTGAGTGGTATTGACCCGGCGAAAACAGTGCTGCGTGCCCAATCCCGCAGTGAATTGATAAAGATCATGATGAAGCGTTCCGCGTCGGGAGAATTACGCTGGGTATTAGGGCCGTATCCAACCAATGCCCTGGCACAGGATGCCGAAATGAGTCTGACGGATTATGAGGATTTTGTTTACGGTGCTTGTCTGCCGGATTTAAACGATTCCATCGGTTACTGGCAACGCTTTTCGGCTCGGCAGCAGAAGATTGTGGATTGGCTGAAGGGTAAGCAAACCATCCGTGTCATTGGCAAAGAGACTGACCTGCGGATGAGTATTGCCGGGCGTAATTTCGAAAATTGTGACGGTAAGGTAAACATGCCTGATGGTGAAGTATTCACCGGACCGGTTGAAGACAGCATGGAAGGTCATGTTTATTTCTCCTATCCGGCCATTTACGGCGGGCGGGAGGTAACCGGTGTCCGGCTCTGGTTTGAAAAAGGGCGGGTGGTTAAAGCTACCGCAGAAAAGAATCAGGATTTCCTTGTGAAAACCATCGCTACCGATGATGGTGCACAACGTGTCGGAGAGTTTGCCATTGGTACCAATGAAGGCATCAAGAAATTTACCCGTGAGATTCTCTTCGACGAGAAGATTGGCGGCAGTTTCCACATGGCGTTGGGTTCCGGATATCCGGAGACGGGGAGTAAAAATGAATCTGCCATTCATTGGGATATGGTCTGCGACCTGCGGGACGGCGGCGAAATCAGGGTAGACGATACGCTGTTCTATAAAAACGGTAAATTCGTGATAAAGTTTTAGGAGCAGCTTTCAGTAATTTGCCGTCAGCTACAAATTGAAATAATAATATATCAATAGAAAGTACGTCATGAACATCATCCATTCTGGCGAAGGCCAGAATCCAAAATAGGCTGGATGCCGGCTTTGGCCGGTATGGATATTATTACGGTTTCCTTCCAAGGTACTTTCCATGTCTGAAAAAATTTTTAAAAAATTATGTAAAACCTATTGAAATCAAGAAAAAAGTGGTATATTCTAAAAGCAGAGGACGAATTATGTAAGGTGATGCCCCGTTTTTGGACTAATAAAGGCAGTAACCTTTTAAAAATACGGTTCTCGAAAGAGGATTGACATGAGAAGAGCGGCAGGAACGCGACGGTGTCCCAGATGCGGCGGTAACATTTTTCTGGATAAGGACTATGACGGCTGGTATATGGAATGTCTCCAGTGCAGTTATACCCGAGACTTGGATATTATCGCCGAACCCGGACAGAGACACAGTTAACATAACATTAAAATATTGAGCACTGCCTTATAAACTTGTATGATAAAGATATGAGGTTGTGTTCTAGGTCTTTAAGATACGGGGCTTTTAGTCATCGCTGGTGTTCGGATGTGAGCAAACCGCAGCAAGAAATCATTGTTGATAGTTCGTTTTGTGTTGTAAACGGTGATGGTAGCTGAGGTGAACATTCCTGAAACTGGTAATAAAAACAATTCAGAACGGCAAAATGCCGATTTTCCGTGTTTCTGTTGCGGTATTTGTTGTAGCGATTTCCAGCCGCATCTTGACATGACGGAATCGAAGACGATTGCCGGGCATCTCGGTATTTCATTGCAGAAATTCCTGGACGATTGCACTGATCCACGCTGGCCGGGAATCGACACCCATTTATTGCTGCATAAAGACGGCGGGTGTCTATTTTTAGAGCAAAAGGAAGGTAAAGCCAAGTGGCTTTGCCGGATTCATGCTTTTAAACCGGTGGCTTGCCGGGAATGGGCAGCCGGTCTTTTAAAAAAGGAATGTCGAAAAGGATTGAGTCGTTACTGGGGCTTGTCGGTTGATGATTCAGGAATAATCGTTGGCCCGACGAAAGAGTTAAAGAATTTTCGGACGTTTTTAAAGACGCTTAATTAAGAGGGGAGGGCGGTTATGCCGATATACGAGTATGAATGTGAGAAATGTCATCACCGGTTTGAACTGAAGAAAAGCTTCGGGGAGGATGGCAAGGCTCATTGCCCACAATGTCGTGGCAAAGCATCCCGCATCTTTACATCGGTACCGATTATTTTCAAGGGCTCCGGGTTTTATGTGACCGACCATAAGAAAAGTAACCCTGCATCTACTCCCGGGAATAAAGAGAAAAGTGCCTCCACTCTGGACAAGAAAGCGGAAAAGCCTAAAACCGCGGTTGACCCCAAAATGGACTGATTTTGACCCGCCTTAAAACGGCCTGCTCTTTTTATTATTCCATAGGTTCTTTTTTCGTAGTACTATAGTACTAAAACACTCGTACACCATGCGTAAATCGGTCTTCCTTTTTTAACCTCTTTATTCCCTTAAAATCTTAAAAATAACTTAAATCTGAAGAAAAGTCAGTCAGCGGTACCATTACAATTCCGGCCAATACAATCGGCCTGACATCGACCGGCGTTGCGCTCAGTCAGATATCGATGGTAAAAATGACAGCTCCGCCAGCGGGACCGGTCAATAATACAGCAGTCGGCGCTATCTATGACTTTGAACCTAGCGGCGCGACATTCAATCCGGGCATTACAATTTCAATACCTTACACGGATAGCCAGATTCCGGCAGGCGGAGATGCCAGTAAGATACAGATTGCCTTCTGCGATGCCAGCGGTAATTGGACGAAGTTGAATTCGGTGGTTGATACCGTAAATCATATTGTAACGGCGACAACTACCCATTTCACTGCTTATGCACTCCTGGTTCCTACAGCGCCGGCAGCTTTTGTAACCAGTAATTTAACGGTATCCCCGGCTGAAGCCAAGCCCGGTGATCAGGTGACAATCAACGTCAAGGTGAGTAATACCGGCGACCTCATCGGTACCTATGTGGTAACACTGAAGATAAATAATACGGCGGTCGATTCTCAAAATGTCACACTGGCGGGTGGCGCCAGCAGCGTTGTCACCTTCATCAATACACAGAGTAAAGATGGCACTTACAGTGTCGGTATCGATAATCAAACCGGACAATTTGTCGTGAAAGCGCCTGTGCTGTCAGAAGAGGTAACAACTACAACTCCGGTTGTACCGGCATCTTTAACAATCAGCAATCTGACGGTTACACCGGCTACAGTAGATATCAACGGCACGGTCAATATTAATGTGCAGGTTTCGAACTCCGGAGATGTCCCCGGTACTTATGAAGTCGAGCTGAAGATAAATAATGTTGACGTTACCAGTAAGACGGTGACCGTAGCCAGTAAATCCACTCAAACAGTAACATTTACAACCTCCGAGGATAAAGCAGGGACTTATACTGTAAGTATCAATGGAATGACTGGCACGTTTACGGTGGCATCCGCGAGTACGACCACGACGCCCAAGCCTCCTCCTGCTAATAACTGGCCGTTAATTATCGGTATTATCGGCGGTATCGTTGTCGTGGCTGCGCTGGCGACAGTGGTATTGATGGTAAGAAGGAAAAAATAGTTATTATCGATTAAGTCGTAATAAAAGAATAAAAAAGGGGGAGGCTAAGCTCCTCCTTTTTTATTCACAGGTGGTAAAATAAACAGGTAGGCATTTGTTGACGCTTAAAATAAGTAATAAAATGTTCAAGAAATATTTTTGGCGGCTGTTTAGTGTTCTGATACTCTTAGCTACGATAACGGCAGGGGTTATCGTCAAGCCTGAACCGATGTTGGCGTTTTCTACCAATCCGAAGGATTACTTCACATACAGTTATACTTTTGCTTTCTATAAAGCCGATGAACAGACACCCCTTGATTTCGTGAGCCCTGGTGACACTTTCTATGTTCGAGTGAGTGGCACAGCGACTTGCATCCAAGATTTACCGGGTACTATCGATGGGGTCGATTTGGTCGGCTCGGTAGTGGCACAACCGCAACAAGGCGGTGCCGAAATTATACTCAATTCCAATTTCACTTATAGTTACCCTTCTTTGTCTATGAATAAAGGAGATTCAGTCTCAAAAAGCATTGATGTCAAATTAATATTCCCTAACGGCAGCGCTAGCGGTACTTATAATATTTTGGGGAGAATAAGTACCGCTACAGCTCATGTACACGTCATTTTTGCCTTGACTCTAGATCTATTGGCTTTAGGAGTATTACCGTCATCTCAAACAATGGGCACGGTTGGTTATGGGGTATCGGTACCGGTTGTGGTGAGTGGTGGAAATGGGGGTGGAGGGGGAGGAGGTGGCGGGGGTGGCGGAGCTATGCCACAGGAAGAGCCACAACCAATTACCAAGCTGACAGATGCGACGGGTCCCGATGGGAAATTGGATAAAGATGTTGAAGCTAAATCGCTCGATGGATTAGCCGTTCTGGACTTACCCGGAGGCGTAAAAATAATCGATGGATGGGGAAGAGTTGCAACCGGCATCATTATGGATGAGGTCAAGCATGAAGATGAACCCCAACCCCCGAAGGACAGTTATACCATTGGAAAAGCTTATAATTTTGGTGGCAACGGCTTGACCTTTGACCAGCCGGTCAAGTTAACTTTCCACTTCGACCCGACCCTATTCCCCCAAGGCGTGCAGAAGAAAGATCTGTACATTGCCTGGTGGGATGTTGATAATAAACAATGGGTGGCGCTGGCAGATTGTAAAGTGGATGAAACGGCGAATACCGTGACAGCCAGTGTAAGTCACTTCACTATTTTTACACTGATCGCGAAACCTTCATTGCCGACAACCACAACCACGCAGGACGTAATAACACCTCCGCCGGCAACGCTTAATTCCCCGGTAACCTCTGCTCCAGTATCGACAACCACGACCGCCGCAATACCGACGAATGTTCCTTCTTCTACCTCTACTCTATCACCCACTGCATCAAGACCCGTCGGGACTGAAACCACAACTCTCGGAAGTCAATCCCAGCAATTAAACGTAAAAGGGTCGACGCAAACAACGTCATTGGTAAATACTAAAAAAAGCTACGGATACCTGATTGGGGTGCTGATTGGTATTGGTGCAGGGCTGGTTCTGTTGGCGTTGGTCTTCATACTCAAGAAACCATGGCGGAAAACGTAACATGGCAATTGGAGAAACAATCAAAGCGCCTGCTGTTTTAAGAAGAGGCGCTGCGCATATAATTATCGGTTTAGCCATTGGTATCTCAGGTTTGTTTATACCGAAAACGATTTTTCTTTCTTTGCTGGGAGCGGCAACCGTTGCTTTTCTCGTGATCGAGTTTATCAGGTTTCATTCGTCTGCGGTAAACAGGCGGTTCTACTCCTTCTTCAAACTGGTAGCGCGGGAATCGGAGAAGACGCGTCTCACCGGGGCCAGCTACATGTTGTTGGCGGCTTTGATATCCTTCATGGTGTTCGCACGTGACGTTGCCGCAACATCGGTTTGCTTCCTGGCATTAGGCGATGCTTTAGCGACCATAATCGGCGGGAGCAACGGGAAAAAAGGGGTACGGGTGAAAACCACTGCCGGTAAAGCGGCATGTTTGCTTGCCTGTCTCGCCGTTGGTTTCATTCTGCATTACGCGGGGCTGAACGTTTCCATTCTGGCGATTGTGATTGGCGCAGTTATAGCGACAATTATGGAATCAATACCCAAATTCATTAACGATAACCTGACAATCCCGCTGGTTTCCGGCGTAGCTATGACACTCGTTGAGCTGCTCGTAAAATAGTAGTTTTTAGTTCCTGTTGTTCCCTTTAATATCCCCGAATTCATTTTTATCGTTTATGTATAATCGCCTGACGGGGAACTCCATAACGATGCCTTCAGTCTGAAAACGCTTTTGTAATGCCTTGATAAAATGGTGTTTCAGGACGAAAGACGCGCCTCGATTTGATGCCTTGAGTACTATTGAAAAATTGATATTGGAATCGCCGAATTTATTAAAACGCACTACCGGCGCAAAGTCTTTTACGCCCTCAGGATAGTTTTTCATAACCTCTGATGCTACCTCGGTCGCTACCCTTTCTACTTTCTCAAGATCAGAATTGTAGCTGACACCGCAATCTATACCGAACAACATCGAAGTTTCAGGTTTCTCAAAATCAGTAACAATCGCATCCGAAAGTTTCGAGTTCGGGAGAATGATGAGGTTTCCCTGCCAGTGCCGTATTTTTGTGATACGCCAGCCTATTTCTTCTACCGTTCCCTCTGCTCCTGAATCCAGTTGGATATAATCGCCCTTACGGATAATGGAATCCGAGATGACATAAGTGCCCGATAAAAAGTTACTCATGGTTGGTTGCAGCGCCAAGGTGACGGCTAAACCGCCGATACCCAGACTTGCCAGGAAGGGGCTCAGGGGTATATGAAATTTGTCAATAACCAGCAAGAAAGCGATACCATAAATTATGACGTCAGCTACCCGCTTCAAGAGTGGAATAAGACGGTCATCGAAATCGGTTTTAGTTCGCGGCGCAACTTCGACAGAGTACCATGTTAAGATGTCGTGTGTTACCCGGCTTACTGCGAAAGCTGCAATGGCGTAAGAGACGATAATGAAACCGGTGTTTATTTTATCTACATATTTGGCAACTTCGGGAAGACGCGTAATCCCTATCCACAGACCGGCGACGATTAACATGGCCATGACCGGTAATTTGAGCGAGTCCACAATCAGGTCATCGATAATCGTCTTCGTCCTCTTTGCGAAGATGCGCATGATCATGTTCAGAATATACTTGGATACCATGGCAAGCACCAGGAAAAAGAGAAAAATAGCCCCCGATTGTACCCACTTCACCCATGGTGCACCCGAATGTAAAAATCCCATAATAAATCCTTTCTAAAACAAAAACGTCTCCACTCGGAAGGCGTTTTTTAATTGAGCATTTTATGTGCTATTAAATGATATAATTAGCCGCAAGCGGATGTCGATATTAGCAAGATTGTAAAAAGAGTCCAGCCAGGACTTTCACCGGCCGAACAAAAACACTTGTGACAAAACAAATGAAAGCTATTTTTAAATTAAGTGATGATTAACCACTACTTTAGAACCAGAATAATCCCGCCAATAAAAATCACAAAACCGATAAAACCAAGAACGCAGACTCCTATTATGTTTGGTGTTGGTACGTTAGCCCTATTTTGGACGGCGCCAATAATTGACGCACCAACGAGGAAAACACCAACAAGCGTTACTACTATTCCGGTCAGGAATTTTAAGTATTTAAAAATTCCACAATCTACATCTCATATCCGGTTTTTCGTCAAGTGCAGTAACCCATTATCAGTAAGAGGCGCTTAGTGCAATTAAATGTAAAATAGCGATATCATCGGGACGTCTCTATATAATAACGGAAAACGGTTCCTGCTCCTCAGCGTAGCCCCCGTTAACTACGACATATATCAAATGCGGGGTAACAGTCTCCCAAGCCATGGCGTGACAATCGTTATCGCTCCTTCAGGGCACGTTTCTTGACAGCAATAGCAACGGATACAAAGGTTATAATTATGTTCAGGTGGCTTGGACTTATTACCTTTAACCCAGTCCACAGCTTTCGGTTCTACCGGGCACAATTTCACACAAGTACCGCATTGTGTACACTTTGTTTTATTGATCAGCGGCCTTTGTGTGATTTTATTTTTTATAAAAGTTCTGATTCGACCCCCAGCCGCAGATACGGGGGCTGTCCGGTTCACCTTAAAACCTTTGTCAATAAAAGACTCTATCCGTTCGCCAATTATTTCGATGTTTTCAGTATGACAGGTACCTAATCCCGCCTTTTCTCCTGCTTTGGATGTCGGCACAAATTCGGGATTAAGATTAATGATTTTACAGGCGGTCGCATCTAGAGCTATGGGGTCGGTGGATAGCAGTAAAACGTTTAATTGTTTTGGTTTCCCGTTTCGCGGTCCGTTGCCTTCCATGGCGATTATACCGTCCATGATATAAAGACGGGGTTTGATCAAAGTATTTATATCCACAAGCATGGCAGCAAAATCATAAGGGTCCGGCAGTTTAACATGGTATTGACCCTTGAGGAATCCCGGTATACACCCGAACTGATTCTTTACGGCGCCGGTGAATCGCATAAGTCCATGAGTTTTTAACTTTGGCAGGCTGATTAATCCATCACAATCCAGAACACCATTGGCGATGATTAGTTTTTTCACTAATAGGGCGTCTTTGTGACTGACCGGTCTACCGTTATCAAAATCACCTAATGAAAAACCAAGTTCATCACCAACCTGTTTGAGGCCTGATCGCCGCAAATTGGTTTCTGATTTACCGAAGGCCGGCGAGTCTCCATAAGAAACAATAGCCCCGGCTTCTTTAAGGATGCTACCTATCCCTCTGAATACCGCGGGATGCGTAGTGACACATTTATCAGGTTCTGAACCAATCAGAATGTTTGGCTTTAAAACTATTTTTTCGCCTGGTTTTACAAATGAGGAAATGCCGCCTAGAAGATCCAGACCTTTCTTAACACTTAAAATAACCTGAGTATTGTCGTACTTTTCACATCGAATTACGGCAACCTTAGTCTTGTTCATAATTTATTCCTTCCAATCGTAACTTTAAGTCCATGATAACATAAACTTATAGATGAAGATTATTTTTAAATATCAATCAGGGAGAAGTAAATCCCTGATTGACATCCCATACAAACAATTGGGGTACGTTAAGAAAAATTTAAGGTAATCTATATATACCTGCAAGCAGATTAAATTGGCAGTGAAAGTGAATTTATTGCGAAGCGTATGGCAAGGCTGCCGGGAATTATCGTCAACATAGATGATTGTTTGACCGAAAAGCACTTTCCGATGCGGCTTAAACTTTAGTAATTTTGAGATTTCTGCCAGCCCATATTTGTCAAATTAAGCTTAACTAAAAACTAATGGTAATCCAGAGAGGCTTAATTCCCCAATTTGATGCCTGTTACGCCCCATAGCAATTTGCCATCCGAGCCGACCCGCTGGATGTATGATTTTTCTGAAATACCATTGCCGTTGCCCCAGCCAATAAGGGCTCCTCCCTGGCCATCGGAAGCCAAGAAATACCTTGTAATAGTCTTAGCGCTAATGTATATTCCATTATTTGTCCAGACGGTACTGCCATCAGATTTCAGGTTCTGGACAAGGATACCCGGGTTATCCGTAAAGCTACAGGAAATTACTGCCCCACCGGATCCATCACCGGCTATTTGCCGCCAGGATAAACTGGAATTGCTCTCGACATAGCAGACCTTTACGCCACCTGTTTGCCACTGAGTAGTGCCATCAGAATCCATTCTCTGGGCATATATACTTGCCAAACCGTTCCGCAAATCTTCCCACATGATAATAGCTCCACCTGCACTATCGCTCACCGCAAGCGGAGTATGAGGGCTTGCTTCTTCTGCTGTTTTAACTATCTGCAGTGCGATACCGCCAGATTGCCATAGAATAACGCCGTTGGAGTCTATTTTCTGCGTGCATATATCCTGTATCAGCCATTCAGGTGAGGTCTCGTCTGTCGGCCCTGAGGGATACTGGTGCCAGCCAACTATAGCTCCTCCTGAACCGTCAGCCGTAGCGCAAGGTTCTTCGATGCTGACATTGTCGGGGTAGGTGCGCAGGGTTATGCCATTCGCTCCCCAGGACAAATTGCCACTGGCATCTACCCTTTGGGCCATTATACGCCATGTGTGTTGGAAACCAGGCGTGGCCGTCTCAGCTTGAGACTCCATCTCCTCCCAAATATTGATTACCCCATTTGCTCCATCGCTCACTACTTGCAGACTATTGGACCAGTATCCTTTACGCGGTATCATGACTCCCTGCTGACCCCAGGGATAGTGACCTTGAGAATCGATTCTTATCACAACAATCGGAGTATCATTGGTATTATTCGTGTCAGTATTTGTGGGGTGGTCTAAAGCAACGATAGCACCTCCGGCACCGTCACTGATCAACTGATCAAAATAAGCCAAATCCTTCTGCCAGATGATGTTGCCGCTAGAATCGACTTTTGTGACATACCTTATACTTTGAAATTGGTCTGGCGACAGATTGGGCCAGGCAATTAGAGCTCCTCCGGTCCCATCACTTGCAATATCGAAAACAGGGAAGCGATACGATTCACTCCGGCTACTTCCAATTAGTGTTCCTTTATTACCCCACAGAGCCTTTCCATCGGGGCTAATTCTTTGCGCGTAGAAATCCCGTTCATTCCCGCTATTCACTTTTTCATAAACAACGATGGCACCACCGTTTCCGTCACTTATTACTTTAGGAGTATATATTGAATCCGAATGTGTAAAAAATACGCAACTTGTACTTGATAACAAGCTTGTCAACAACAAGGAAATTAAAATAAGTAACAATATGTTCTTATGCTTTAAAAATTTGTCCATAGTCACATTATAATCTGGGTGAGTATCAATTATCAACTTCATCCGTCCTGCCTATGATAAGGGATTCGAAGCGCGGTTGATATTCAAAAAATGGGTGTTTTTAATTCCAATTATCGAGGTATATAATTATTTAATATTGTCTCATTATCGGAGGCCGTGTAAATGACCGAACCTGCTTCAATTGAGAAACAACCTAAGAAGATTCTAGGCCTGCATCCCAACGTATTTTTTATGGGAGTCACCAGTCTGCTGAACGATATCAGCAGTGAACTCATTTTTACGCTCTGTGCCTCTTTTTATGAGTAATGTACTGGGTACCTCAAGTACGATAATCGGTTTGGTAGGTGGTCTTTCTGATAGCGCCGATTCTCTTTTCCGCATTGTGAGCGGTTGGTTCAGCGATAAAATCGGCAAGCGTAAATTACTTACAGTACTGGGATATGCTTTTTCTACCGCGGTTAAGCCGTTTATGTTGCTGGCGAATAGCTGGGGAGCAGTAGCCGGCGTGAGACTCGGCGACCGTGTGGGCAAAGGTGTGCGGAGTTCTTCACGGGATGCTTTGATTGCGGATTCAGTCAATGAGAAAGAGCGCGGGCGCAGTTTCGGTTTACATCGGGCCATGGATACTTCAGGGGCGGTCATAGGCCTGATAATTGCCGCGATTATCGTCTATCTGATTCCTGGAGATAGATTCCATCTGGAGAAAAATGCTTATCATTGGATGATAATTATCGGTATTATTCCGGCAATCCTGGCGGTAGTGGTTTTAATGACGTTAGTACATGAGCGCAAACAACTCGCTACAATTGCAAAGGGAGGTATTTCCAAACCGACGGCGATTACTCCTTTCAGTAACCAGTTCAAACTCTATCTGGTTATCATGGCGCTGTTTACCTTAGGGAATTCCAGCGATTTCTTTCTTATTCTGGATGCGCAGCACGTCAAAACACCCCTGGTTCAGGTAGTGATGATGCTGGTGCTTTTCAACATTACTTATGCCCTGGTTTCGATGCCGATGGGGGTTCTCTCAGACAAAATCGGCAGAAAACGGGTTATTTCCATCGGCTGGTTCATTTATGGATTAGTCTATCTTGGTTTCGCACTATCAACCAGTATCTGGCAAATCTGGATATTGTTTGCGGTTTACGGTATTTTTTACGGCATCTGCGAAGGGGTAGCTAGAGCCTTCGTGGCGGACATGGTGCCTACTCAGAGGCGCGGTACTGCTTACGGCCTCTATAACGGCGTTGTGGGGCTAATGGCGCTACCTGCCAGCCTGATTGCCGGTGTGTTGTGGGATAAAATTGCCCCGGCGGCGGCATTTTACTTTGGCGCCGGTTTAGCCTTGCTGGCAATGGTCGGGATGATATTTATAATCAAAGAACGCAGGGTTTAGTAAGGGGTTGGTATTACTTCGGAATCATTGAAAAGATCACAGCATCGTGAATTTTACCGTGTAAAAGAAGTCGATTCTTCAAGATTCCTTCCCGTAAGGCACCCGCTTTCGCGGCGACTCTCTGGCTGGCTTTATTCTCGATGGCGGCTAAAATTTCAATTCGATTAAATTTAAGCTCTTTAAATCCGAAATCGGCCAACAATAATGTAGCGGCAGTGGCAATCCCATGCTTAATCCGACTGCTTCTGACCCAATATCCCAGATTGGAGACTTTATCAGTCAGTCTAATTTGATTCAGCCCGCAACCACCCAGGTAAGAGCCGTCTCTTGAATCGGTAATGACAAATTCATAAGCGCTACCTTCATCCCAGGTCTTTGCACACGATTCTATCCAGTTTTTACTTTCTTCGATCGTGTAATCGGGGTGGCACCACGGTAGCCATGGACTAACTTCCGCAATAGATTCTTCAGCTGCTATGAATGTTTGCTCCAAGTCCTTCATTTCATAAGGACGCAATATTATTTCTTCACCAACAAGCTGCACTTTTTCCACGTAATCTCCATCAAGAAATGTATCATTCAGAATACGCACATTTTATAAAGATGTCGATTTTTAGTCAAGATTAAGTGTAACAATTTTTCAGATAGCAGGGTAGCAGTAATACCTTCGAGATGTTTAGATTGCTATATCTAACAAGCGCTATTTTAGGGAGTCATTTGCCAGTTTGTCAGCTTCGGCATTCAATTCACGCGGAATGTGCTTTAGCGATACGGCTTCGAACTTAGCCAATAATTGGGTTACCTCAATATAGAGCGGTTTTAACCCTTCGGATTTGATTTTGTATCTGCCGTTAAGTTGTCTTATCATCAATTCAGAATCGGCGCGAATAACGACCTGAGTGCCTCCCAGTTTGATGGCTTTCTGGAGGGCGGAAATCAAAGCCTGATATTCTGCCACGTTATTGGTGGTAATGCCAATGCGTTTGGAAATGGTTGCCAGTATTTTACCCCGTTCGTCTTTGATTGTTGCGCCAATGGCTGCGGTGCCGGGGTTACCCTTTGATAAGCCGTCGGTGTTAATGATTAATTTCATAGTTTTTCAGGCGAGAAAGATAATACGTCCGCAGCTGCTACAGCGTACTACACCGCCGCCCTTTGCCCGCTGCAGGTCGGTATTCGGTAAGGTAATCCGGCATCCCTTGCAGATTCCCTGCTCTACTTTCGCGACCGCTAATCCTTTCCTTTTTCGGAGTTCTTGATAAGTGGCAAGGGTATCGGCGTCAAATAACACAATCAGTTGTTTTCGATTATCTTCCAGCGTAATTTGCGCGGTTTTTAGTTGCGTCAATTCCGCGGTGAGTTGTTTTTGTTGTCCCTGAGATTCAGCTTCCAGTTTGGTCAGTTCTTCTTTGCTGCTCCCGATTGCCTTTCGTGTAATTTCCAGTTGGTCCATTAAACCCAATGATTTATCTTCAAGCACGGAACGCCGTTTTTTCAGGTCGTCAGTTTCCTGCTGCAGGCTGGATAACTCTTTGGAATTAAATATTTTACCGCCGTAAAGTTTTTTCTCGATGTCTTTGATTTTCGTAGTCAGGTCGTCGATTTCCCATTCGGTGGATTTTTGCTGCGCAGATAGAGTTTCCAGGTTTTTCTGTTCTTCCGCCAGTTTGACCCTGGCTTTTATCACAATGGGGCTTTCCCCGATCTGCGCGGAGACGCGTTTCTGCGCTTGAAGGTTAGCTTCAAGCGCCTGATCGACTTCCTGTAACTGGAATAAATCTCTGGCGATACTCATTTCAACGCCTTATTGTATACTGTCTGAGCTAAGTTAGCAATCACAAAGGGATGAAATAGTCAATAAACAAGAATCAAGCTTCAATAAAATACTAAATCCGAATATCGAAATCCTAAATTGTCATTCCCATCCCGTTGGTCGCGGGATAATACTGCGGCGGGAAACTACGATTAATATGGATTCTTATACATTTACTTTGTAAAGTATATATTGCTTAGCAAGTACTGTAGCCTACGGTCAAAACACGGAATGCCAAAACGAAATTGCTGTGATCCGATTTCATCAGGGCTGATAACGGTCATTACACAAACAATGACAAAATAAAATAGACAATATAGCACTAGTGTTCTACTATGAATCTACCAGGAGAAAAACGAGTGGACGAAGAAACAACCCGGAAAAGAGGTGCTCCCCGCACACATGGTTTCTACTCCAAAATATTGGATGAGAAGGAGCAGCTTGACTATAAACATGCCGTGGAAGTTGAAGGCCTGGATGCAGAAATTGCCCTGTTGCGTGTAAAAATTAAAACACAGGTTGAGCATCACCCGGAAAATATCAAGTTAATTACGCAAGCTACTAACGCTCTGGTACGTATGGTTATTGCCAAATACAACCTCAGTAAAGACGACAAAACCGGCATTAAGGAGGCAGTCCGAAATGTGCTCAAAGAGGTTGCCCTCCCTCTTGGCATCGGTGCCATCCTTAAAAAATGATTCCGTCGGTAAAATCGCCTGGCCGCAATTATACCCCTATCAAAAAGAAATTGCTGTTGCAGTGTTGGAGAGCGTTTTCAGCCGTAAAGGCCTCACTTTTTCCGTTGAGATTGCACGGCAGGGCGGTAAAAACGAAATTTCTGCCCAGCTAGAATTGTTACTGCTCACGTTCTATCTCTGCGAATCGCAGAATTTGATAAAATGCTCCCCGACCTTCAAGCCTCAGGCGGTAACTTCCATGACGCGCTTGCAAGATCGTCTCAATGATGCCGGCTTTGACGGACTATGGGAAGGTGAGCATGGCTATATTATCCGGCTGGGCAATGCCCGCGCTATCTTTCTCTCTGCCGAAGAATCCGCGAATGTGGTGGGTAATACGGCACAAATTCTTCTTGAGGTCGATGAATCACAGGACGTCAATAAGGATAAGTACACCAAAGATTTCAAACCGATGGGTGCTACAACCAATGTCACGACCGTTCATTATGGAACTACCTGGGATGAATCCACTTTGTTGGAAGAAATCAAACAAACTAATCTGGAGTTGGAAAAGAAAGGCGGTATCAAACGTCACTTTCGTTACGATTGGCAGGAAGTAGCGAAATATAATCCTGATTATCAGGTTTATGTCGAAGCGGAAAAACAACGTCTTGGCGAGAATCATCCATTGTTCCTTACCCAATACTGTTTACTGCCGCTACGCGGTGGGGAAGGATTTCTCTCAAACCAGCAAAAAGCACAACTACAAGGCAATCATACACGAAAACACACCGCGGAAAAGGGTAAAATCTATGTTGCAGGTATCGACCTGGCGGGCGAAGCAGAAGAACTCGACGAACTTCGGCTGCGCGCTTTAAAACCACGTCAGGATTCTACGGTGATCACGATTGGGGAATTGGATTACTCTATTGTCAATGACATTCAGAAGCAACCCGGTGTGAAACTGGTGGAACATTACCGCTGGATTGGCACCAGACATACGGAATTATATCCGCAGATGATTGATATTCTGAAAAAAGTCTGGGGATGTAAAAAAGTCGTCGTAGATGCCACGGGCGTCGGTCAGCCGGTAGCTTCTTTTTTACGGCAGGAGTTCGGTTCACGCGTTATCCCATTTACGTTCACCGCTCCCTCGAAATCTAAATTGGGTTTTGACTTGTTGGCCGCAGTTAATTCCGGAAGGCTGAAGATGTATTCCGGCGACGGTTCTCCCGAATATCAGGAATTCTGGTCGGAAATAGAGAAAGCAAAAAGCCTGTATCGACCGAATCAGACCATGAATTTCTCAGTGGACCCGGCCAAAGGCCACGACGATTTTCTGATGAGTCTGGCATTAGTTATGGAAGTGGCGAATAATTACGAACCGAGAGAAGCAAAAGGGTCGGGATGAATCAAAAAAATACTTAATCCGAATATCGAAATCCTAAATTGTCATTCCTGTCCCGTGGGTAACGGGATTTGACTACGGCAGGAATCCATTTGACGAAATTAATTATTAAGGACATTCGAATCTCCAGTGAGTTTCATCTGCTGGCGTCATAGTGAGTTTTTGCATGGACAGGTTATTAATTTGACCATTCCGGATTTAGTCCCGAATCTTATTTCTAAACGTGGATTCTGGCCTTCGCCAGAATGGTATACTATTTTTCCCCTTTCTGATTTATTCTACGTTACTTAATACCCTGACCGTAAGGTCCAGGGATGAAGTTCTTCCTGCCTCTTCCCTTCATTCCGCAAAAAGGCAGAGCAACGAAGTTGAGGTAGTAAATACCCCGACCGTAAGGTTGCGGGAAGTTTATTAAGGATTTAGGGTTTTGTGTTTAGTATTTCCCATGAGTTTGACACTTTACCCTCTCTCACGATAATATTGGCTAACTAAGGCGAAATCAATCAGGAGATAGATCAGCTATGTCATCAATAAAAAAAGTCGCGGTAATAGGTTTTGGTAATATCGGCGTGGGCGTGGTGAGAGCACTTTACGAGAAAGGTGTCAACGGTTTGGAACTGGTCAAAGTTGTTGATATCGACCTGAAGAAAAGACGCCCGGTAAAAATTCCTAAAACTATGCTTACCGATGATTGGAAATCAGTCGTTAACGATCCTGAAATCGATATTATTGTGGAATTAATCGGCGGTATTGAACCGGCAAAGACCATCCAGATGCAAGCGTTGAAGAACGGTAAAGATGTAGTAACAGCGAACAAGAAGTTACTGGCCGCCGAAGGTAAAGAAATTTTCTCGCTAGCCTCTAAACTGGGGCGGCGTGTTGGTTTCCGGGCCAGCTTTGTCGGATGCCATTCTTTAATTCACGAATTCCAGCAGGCCGGCTCTGCCGCCAAGCAATTCAAGAGAATCTATGCAATTCTCAACGGCACTTCTAACTATATTTTATCCACGATGTCACGGGACGATAAAAGCTTCAAAGAGGCTTTAAAAGAAGCCCGGGAAAAAGGTTTTGCGGAACGTGATCCTTCCGATGACATCGACGGCGTTGACACCGCTAACAAAATCCGTATTCTCGTAAATTTAATTACCAATTCTTATCAAAAAGTTCCATCTTTTACTGTTGAGGGTATCCGGGACATTACTACTCAGGATATTCAATATGCCGAAGAACTCGGGTACTCCATTAAATTGGTTGGGGTTATCGAGCAGATTAATGATTCCTTTGCGGTAGGCGTGCATCCGGCCCTGCTGCCGGAGGCTTCTCTTCTGGGTTCGCTTGAGGGCGCTTACAATGGGACCGAACTTGAAGATGAATATGGAGTGATATCAGGATTAGTCGCGCCGGGAGCCGGTGTTTATCCCACCACAGATGCTGTAGTCAAAGATTTGGCAGATATTGTCGAGGGCAGACAAATGCCAATGCCGACCTCGAAGTCGCCCGTGGTTTTAGGTTCTACGGCCAATGCGGAACGCCGCTATTACCTCCGGTTCAGTGTCCTGAATCAGGCAGGTGTCCTGGCCCAAATCTGTAATGTATTCTGGAAATATAACATCAGCATTGCCGGTGTTATCCAGAAGGAACCGGTTTCCACGCGATTTGTCCCGATTGTTATGACTACTTACCTGGCAAAGGAAAAAGACATTCAGGAAGCTTTACGGGAAGTGGATAAACTCCCGATGGTGAAAGTAGCGACCAAACTGATCAGGATACTCAGTGCCAATACCTAAATTAGGTCGTTTAAGTTGATTTAGGTTTGGCAGTTCCTTTCCGAATGCGGTTAATTAATAGAATCACCATTAAAAAGCCGACTGCACCAAGCGCATATTTTGCCCATTGCGGTAGCGTATTAGTTGGCTCTACCTGAAATTGAACAGGGTCAGACCAATCGCCGATATTTGAAGCGGCATCGGTAGCTCTCACGCGCCAGTAATAATGGGTAAATCTTCGGTTGGGGCGTAACGCTTCTAACGGCGTCAAAGTGTATTGTGACTCAGACAAGTCATTCTTCGTTAAAATAGGATTGAAGAAACTATCGTCTCTAGCAATTTGTAAAGTATATAGTATCGGCTCGCTGGGATCATAGACGCCTTCCCAATCAAAAGGTACTTTAGCTTCTACTTTGGCACCTGGTTTAGGATCAAGTGTGTCCGGCGCGGCCGGTGGTTCCGACTCTATGGAAAAAGTTGCCTGTTTAGTATTGAATCCATCCGAGGCGGTGATAAAATGGGTTCCGGAAATACTTACCGGAACATTGAAAGTAAAGGAAAAGGAGCCGCCCGCGTCAGCCACAGTCCATGAAATTTCAGTAGCATCATATTGGATTACCACTACGCCATTACCCTCAAATCCTGTGCCATTTACGGTGAGTTTCGTGCCGACATTACCAGTCGATTTGCTCAGACTAATTCTGGGATCAACAGCGAAGTTTATCCACCAGTCAGTCCGGGATGAGTCTTCTATTTCAAGAGCATAGGTTCCGGATTTAATCGCCGTTACATAGAAAGTCGCATTAAAATTACCTAATTCATATACCTGAGCATAGGCAACTTTTTCCCCATTGAGAGTTACGCTTACCTGACTGTTACTCGTGAAGCCTGCGCCTGAGACCACCACCTTATCGCCAACGGCTCCGTTCGGTGGGTTAATGCTGAGTGAAGGAACGACTTCAAAATCGACTTGCGCCAGGTCTCCATTTTCGTTGGTAGCGATTATCTGATGAACTCCGGTTGCGCTGACGGGTATAGGGAATTCCACTGTGCATTCACCGCCATTACTCGCGGTCGCAGTGGCTACTTCCTCCCTATTGTCATCGGTGGAATAATATTGAATACTGACCTCTTTCCCTGCATAAAAACCTTTACAGAAAGCCTTAACCATAGTTCCGACAGATCCGTCCCACGTGTTCAATATTATTTCGGTGAGGGGTACGATAATCTGAGTTTCTGCAAGGGTGGTACCGGCATTACCTCTGAGACTGATGGTATGATTGCCTGATTTGGTGTATGCAGGGATTATAAATGTAGTCTGTAAGACACCGGCCGGAGATACAGCAGTAGAACTGGAGGCGATTTCTGTATCATCGAAATACACTGTAAGCGGATCACCGGAATAGGAGCTGAAACTTGTGCCTTGTACAGTTACAGTAGTACCGGAAACACCTGTCGTAGGCGATATTGAAATACCTGGCGCTGCATGCACAGATGCTGTTTGCAATAACGTCGATAATATCAGGACAAAGAGAAAAACACCGGCAATGGTTTTTAAATGTTTCATTTTGATTCCCTGAAAATCCTTCTAATCGTAAAGCATACTCCTTTTTCTGTCAACCACGTATTTGCTGTGGCGGGGACGGGTATCCAATGTGACGGGAAAGGGAGCTGTATAATGGGAGATATTTGACGCCTCAATTGAAGAGAAGTAGAATCTAATCAGAGACGTATGAAAGACGAAAGCAAAAGCAAAGAACAATTAATAAAGGAACTTACTGACTTGCGGAAGCGGGTTATCGAACTCCAGGATTCGGAAAACCAGCTCAATCGTGACGAGGAAATTTTACGCATTTTCCGGACCAGCATGCCCATCGGTCTTTTCATCCTTCAGGATGGCAAAATTAAATTTGTAAATGATAATTTCCGGGAATTTTTAGCGGATGTCTCCGATGAAATTATTGAATCTTACTCCATGAGATTAATTTATTCTGAAGATCAGCAAAGAGTAAGAGAAAGTGCTATAAAAATATTGAAAGGGGAAAGTACAACACCCTATAAATACAGGGTCGTGAATAAAGACGGATGGGTAAGATGGCTGTTAGAGAGTGTGACCTCAATTCAATATCAGGGTAAGCGCGCGGTATTGGGACACGCAATGGATATCACAGAACGTGAGATGGCTCAAGCGAAACTTGAGGAATCATACGAACAGGAGCGCCGATTGCGCCAGGAACTTGAGGTTGAAGTACAGAGAAGAGTTGAGTTTACCCGCGCTCTTGTGCATGAATTGAAAACACCTTTGACACCAATCATGTCATCCAGCGATTTACTGGTTAGTGAACTTAAAGAAGAACCCTGGCGAAGCGTAGCACAGAATATACAACGGGGTGCGATTAACCTGAATAAACGTATCGGCGAACTCCTCGACCTGGCCAGAGGCGAGATTGGGATGCTGCGTCTTAATCCTAAGCGTGTTGATCTACTTCGTTTGCTTCAGCATGTTGGTAGTGAAATGTCAGCAGTCGCAATGGGTAACGGTCAGTCGCTGAAAGTGGAATTACCGCCTTCGCTGCCGATGCTTTGGGCCGATGAATACCGCGTGCTGCAGATAGTACAAAATTTAGTGATTAATGCCACAAAATTCACCCCGGAGGGAGGTACTATTACCTTGCGGGCTAGAGAACAAAATGGCGCACTGGTCATTGAAGTTCAGGACACCGGACGAGGTATCCCTGAAGAAGAACAACGGAGATTATTCCGTCCTTATTATCGACAATTAAGTGACCGGGAGCACCTTAGTGGTTTGGGACTCGGTCTGGCGCTTTGTAAGAATCTCGTACAATTGCATGGTGGCAGGATATGGGTACAGAGTGAAGAAGGAAAAGGCGCCACGTTCTCCTTTTCTATTCCGATATCGCAGCCCGCGCAAACGGCCGGAACCGCTATTTAGGAGAAAACGATGAAAGTGCTGGTTATCGAAGACGACAAAGAGATTGTTGATGCTATTTCTCTCGCTTTCCAGATACGTTGGCCTGAAGCAAAAGTTATCTCTACCAGACTTGGACAAAAAGGGGTGGAACTTGTGGAGTCCGAATCTCCCAATATCGTGATTCTTGACTTGGGACTACCTGATATTACAGGCTTTGAAGTTTTACGCCAAATCAGGCGTTTCTCCGCCGTACCGACCATTATCCTGACGGTTAGAGCGGAAGAAGCCGATGTCGTCAAAGGTTTGGAATGGGGAGCCGACGATTATATAACCAAGCCATTCCGCCAGTTAGAGCTTCTGGCACGTGTTAAATCAATGATTCGCCGGCATACACCTGCAGAAGAAACTGCCCTGGTCTTCGGACAATTACGTCTGGATAATGAGACTGGACAGCTACACATGGGAGAAAAAGAAATTGCTCTTACCGTAACAGAGAATAATATCCTGGGCTTTTTAATGAAGAACGAGGGACGCGTCGTGACACATTCCAATCTGGCGGAAGCAGTATGGGGTGATGATTACCCTGGTGCTACAGATAGTTTGAAAGTGCATATCCGGCGGCTCCGCGAAAAGATTGAGGAAGACCCCGGTAAGCCGCGAATAATATTGACTAAGACGGGAATCGGATATTTCCTCGCTAAATCCGAATAATCTATCGATCAGCCATTACTTAAAACACCGGCATTCTTTTGTGTATTCCTGTTAATATTGGAAATTTACATATTTGTTACCATTATTTAACCTGCCTGTTACTTACCTCAGAACGTCTTTATTTTCCCGTTACCCGATTAAGTTATATTAATAATTGATAGAAAGAAGAGGTAATAAAATGAAAAATATAACAAAATCGGTAAAGGTAATAGGTCAGGTATTTGATCTATTATTGGGGGTAATTTCGTATATCCGTCCCAGGAAGTTAAGGAAGAGTATCCTGTACTGAATAGAGACTATCCGACCATACGTAATCCCTGGTTAAAATAGATTTCCCGTTCCCTTTTCTCGTGGGGTGTCATGCCCCACGAGATTCCTCCTCTCCACTTCCATCTTCACAAATAATCGCAAATCCTCCCGGTTGTCAAATCAGTAGTAACGCCTTTTAGAACTTCTCGGTAATTCTGTACATATTCTCGTAGGCATGACGAAAAGCCGGGTCGGTTTTTTCCAGTTTCTGTTTCAGGCTCTTCATTTTTGTGGCGAATCCCTGTCTGTCATTGGCTTTTACCATATCAGCCCAGGTTTTTGCGTTATATTGAAATAAACTCTCAACTTGTATGATATCAGGGAAACTCATCTGCAAGGAGGCGTAGAGTTCAGGGTCTTCGGAAACTACGCTTTCGATTAATGTGAAAAGAACCTTGAAGGTGGTTCCGCCGATTTTCTTCATTTCCTCTAAGTTTTCAAAACCGAGCAGCGTATCAGCCGAAACAATGGCGATAAAATGCACTAGCCCTAATACGACAGACATCATCCGGTCGTGTTCCTGCGGCGTCATAATCGTAACGTTTGCCTTTCTCTCTTCCAGCGATTGTTTTATTTTACCGGCCAGGACGGACTCCTTTTCATTCACAGGTGTGAGAACGAAGTTCTGATTGGCGGCGCTTTTTGCGCCGGGTCCGAATACCGGATGGGTGCCTAATATCGAGCCTTTCTTGATATACCGATGCATGATTTCAACCGGTTTTGTTTTAAGTGACGTAACATCTACTACCAGCTGCTCTTGGCGTATATAGGACGCTATTTCCTTAACCACTGGTTCAAAGTTATCGAGCGGTACGGATAAAATGACGACATCCGCTTGTTTGACGCCTTCAATATTCGTGGCAACCGGCACGCATAATTCTTTCCCGGCGACGAGCAATTTCTCCTGATTCTGTCCCGTGATGACAACCTGAATACCTTCTTGTAGCAGGTGACGGGCAATCCACATGCCCATTTTACCGGAGCCGCCGATTATCGCCACTTTCATCCGTAAATCTCACAATTCGACTATGTTGCTTTGGGATAAGAGCCGAGCACTTTGACAAACAGCGAATGTGCTTCCAGTTTTGTTAAAGTGTCTTTCACTATTTTGTCCTGACGGTGCCCTTCAAAATCGAGGTAGAAATTATATTCCCAGGCTTTTTGCCGGGTAGGGCGGGATTCAATCTTGGTCAGATTGAGCTTGTTGTCCGCAAATTCCTTAATCGCTGCATAAAGAGTGCCTGACTCGTGTTTCACCGAGAAGACAATCGATGTTTTGTCTTTACCCGATGGCGGCGAATCATGTTTGGCCAGAACAAAAAACTGGGTGAAATTGTTGGGATTATCCGCAATATCACTGGTCAGGATTTTCATGCCGTAGATTTCTGCCGCTCGTCGGGAGGCAATTGCGGCGGCATCGGTCAGGTGCTGCTCTTTGATTAATTTAACACTACCGGCCGTGTCCGAGGCGGGGATTACCTCAAAAACAAGATGCCGTAAGAACGTCTGGCATTGCGCTAGAGCCTGGGGATGAGAATAGACTTTCTTGATTGTAGCCAGACTAGCCCTCGGATTGGCTATAAGGCAGTGCATAATCCTCACCTCCAATTCTCCACAGACTTTCAGGCTTGAATTCAATAAAAGATCATACACGCGGTTAACAGTGCCTTCCAGCGAGTTTTCAATGGGGACGACCCCATACGGCACCTCATCCTGCTCTACCAGGCTGAAGACTGCGTCAAGGCTTTCGCATGGTTTTACGGTAACCGAGGGCCCAAAATATTGAAAACAAGCCTCTTCGCTATAGGCCCCCAGTTCACCCTGAAAAGCGGCTATAATGCCCTGAGCGTCTTTCGAGGATTTAAAGATTTGCCGGTAAATATTTTCGATTTCTTTTTCGTTTATCCCTTCGGCTTGGGCAATAGCTTTAATGTGGCTGAGCACTTTTTGTTCACGGGCAGCGTCTTCAATCGGTTTCCCGTTTTTATGTTTTTCCTCACCGATTGATTTCGATTGCCTGATTCTTTCAGCAATCAGCCGCACAATTTTTTCATCGGTTACGTCGACCTTTTTCCTTAATTCTTCCAGGCTCATTTTAATACCTCCGGGATGAGTTTTCCCGCCAGTGCACAATCGCAAAGGGTAATTGCTATCATGGCCGAGACCACCGGCACCGCTCGGGGTACAATACAGACATCATGCCTGCCTTTAATTTCCAGTGAGGCTGCCTTCATGTTGTCGATATTTACGGTGTTTTGTTCCCGGCTAATAGATGGCGTTGGTTTGATCGCTACTCTGACGACAATCGGCATACCGTTGCTGATACCACCCAGGATGCCGCCGCTATTATTGGTTTCAGTCACAATTTTACCGTGCTTAATGATAAAGGGATCATTATTTTCCGAACCCTTCATTTTACTCACTGTGAATCCGGCGCCAAACTCAATGCCTTTGACTGCCGGGATGGCAAACAGCGCTTTTGCCAGGTCGCCCTCCAGTGTATCGAAAACCGGTTCACCTAATCCCGCGGGGACATTTAATGCCAGACCTTCGATGATACCCCCCAGGCTGTCTCCCTCTTTACGGACCTTTTCTAAAGCCTTCAGCATTTTTCCCGTGGCTGACGTGTCGGCGCATTTCAGCGGATTATCATCGATTTTTCTGATAGCTGCTAAACCGGTGGCTGTAGCTCTGATACCACCTATTTCTACTGTGTGCGCCAGAATCTCGATGCCGATAGTGTCCAATAATTTACGGGCAATAACTCCCGCCATGACGAAACCGGCGGTAATTCTGCCGGAAGATCTGCCGCCGCCGCGATAATCGTTAAATCCTCCATATTTTATAAAAGACGTGAAATCGGCATGACCGGGGCGCAGTAGAGCCCATGTCTTTTCATAACTGGTGGAATCAATATCTTGATTCCAAACTACCAGGCAGACGGGCGCGCCGGTGGTATGTCCTTTAAAAATACCGGAGAGGATATCTACCTTATCTTCTTCAGTGCGGCGAGTCGATGCTATATTTTTACCCGGCTTTCTTTTATCCAATTCGATCTGTATATCTTTTTCACTAACAGGTAATCCGGCGGGACAGCCGTTGATTACAATTCCCACACATCTGCCGTGGCTTTCCCCGAAGCTGGTTACATTGAATATTTTACCCAGACTATTACCCATCGATTATCACCTTCCCTCCCAGTTTCTTGAAAACGTCCCAGAACTCAGGATAAGTCTTGGCGACACATTCGGCGTGTTCAATTCCCGTGTTCCCGACTACCGACCCTAGCAAACTGAATGCCATGGCAATGCGGTGGTCGCTTTTACTATCGATTGAGGCGCCTTTTGGTTTTCCGCCGGTAATCAGTAATCGATTAGCATCACTCTTCACCTTGATGCCCATCCGCTGCAGTCCTTCTGTAACTGCTGCCACGCGGTCCGATTCTTTAATCCTGGCTCTTTCAATACCGGTAAATTCGCTGGTGCCTTTGGCGACGGCTGCTAGCACCGCCATGGTTGGCAAGAGGTCAATGCAGTCCGTCAGGTCGGCTTTAATTGCTTGTAACTTTGACTGTCTGGCGATGACCGAATTCCTGCCGGCAGTTACCGATACCCCCATTCCTTCCAGGAATCCGATGAACATCCTGTCCCCCTGCAGGCTCGCGGTATCGAGATTATTCACTTCCACTTCGCCGGCCAGTGCTCCCAGCGAGAGCAGGTAAGAAGCTGAAGACCAGTCTCCCTCCACTTTATATTTCGTCGGTTTGTATTTTTGGGGCAGGATTTCAAATGAATCGAGATTATCATTGAAAGCGATGGTGATGCCGAACCATTGCATTGCATCCATTGTCATTATCACGTACGGTCTGGATTCCAATGGGGTGGTTAGTTTAATAACTAAACCATTGCTTGCAAAAGGGCCGATGTGCAGTAACGCCGAAACGTATTGAGAACTGATATTACCGGGTAAACTCGTCGCTCCTCCAGTGAATTTACCGCCTTCTACCGTCACCGGGGGCAGGTCGCCGTTACTGGAACAATTGACATTCAGCTTTTGCAGAGCATCGATGAGTGTTTTTATCGGTCTGTGTGAAAGTGAAGGTCCGGCGGTAAGATGAGACGTCCCGGGAATAATCGCGCTGATGGCTGTTATAAAACGCAAAGTGGCGGCGGAATCGCCGCAAAATAACCGGGATGTGGGCGTATGGAAATCTCCGCCTTCCACCACCCAGTAATTCTTTTGTTGTTTAATAGAAACGCCTATTTTTTTTAGGACAGTAATAGCGGCCTTGGTGTCATCGGATGTCAGCGGAGATATAATTTCACTCCGGCCATTGGCAAGCGCGCCGCACATTAGCCCGCGGATGGTATAACTTTTAGAGGAAGGCGCCGTTACTTTACCCAGTATTTCACTTTTAGAGATTGAAGCCTTCATACTTTTTTAGCCTGCCAATTATTTTATCGATGACAGTATCAATGCTTAGATTGGAAGTATTGATGGTGAAATCTGCAGCCCGTTCGTAAAACGGTTTCCTGAATTTCATCAATCGCTCAATCCGTTCCGCCGGATTTTCTACATTAAGCAACGGTCGGCTACCCTCAGCGGCGGCAGTCCGTTTCAAAATTGTTTCCAGTGAGGCGGCCAGATTAATAATGACGCTGGTTTCCCTGAGACGGTCGATGTTAATAGTGTTTAATACTGCACCACCGCCGCAGGCAATGACCTGCTTTTCTCCACCTGACACCATTTTTATAGCTTCAATTTCTAATTCACGAAAGTAAATTTCACCGTCGTACAGGAAAATATCGGGAATCGGGCTGCCGGCAATCCGTTCAATTACCAGATCAACCTCAACCAAAGGCCGGCGCAGTCGTTTTGCCAGAGCCATCCCGACGACTGTTTTCCCTGTGCCCATAAAACCAATCAGCGCAATATTACTTTTCATTGTTTTGCAATAATTTCCGGACAGACTGATACATAACATCCACCGGAGGTGTTTGCCCGGTCCATTTTTCAAAAGAAATGGCACCCTGCCATACCAGCATATCCAGTCCGCTGATGGTTATGGCGCCGGCAGTTTTCGCTTCTCGCAGTAATTCGGTTTGGAGCGGATTATAAACAATATCAAAAACAGTCAAATTAGCGCTCAGCATCTCAGCTGGTACCGGTGTCTGGTCGGTATCCGGACTCATTCCGACGATAGTGGCGTTAACTACGATATCGGCTTTTGCAATTGCCTTTTGTAAATTCTCCTCGGTCAGTTCTCCCGGATTTACGTCTGCTTTATAATTTTTAATAAGACGTTGGGCCAGGTTCTCTGCCCAGAATAGTTCCTGTCTGCGGTTGAGAATAGTTAATTGGGCTTTTTCCTGTGCCAGAATACAACCGATGGCCCTCGCCGCACCGCCTGCGCCCAGAAGGAGCACCCGTTTTCCTGCCGGGTCAACATCTTTTTCTTGTAAAGCGCGTAAAAAGCCGACGGCATCGGTATTGTAACCGGTCAGGATGCCTCCGTTATTGACAATCGTATTCACAGCCCCGATTTTTTCTGCCAGCGGGTCAAGCTGGTCAAGGAACTGTAAAATAGATACCTTATGAGGTACGGTGACATTCATCCCGCGGATATTTAAACCCCTGATACCTTCGACCGCTTTTCGCAAGACTACGCTTTTTACCTGGAAAGGGATGTAAATGTAATCCAATCCCATGGTCTTAAAAGCGGCATTATGCATTACGGGCGACATGGTATGTTCGATAGGATCGCCGATAATACCGCAGACAATAGTTTTCCCGGAGATTACGTCTTTCATAGAGTCACCATCTCATAAATTGCCAGCATATCGGAGACCGGCAACTGCCCCGGCGCTGATTCTACGCCTTTTTGGACGGATCCATAAGTGAAATACGCTCCGATGAGCGGAGACATGACGCGACTGAGAAAACCTTGTGTGCCCATGGAAAAAGCAACCATTTTCGTTCCCGGAAATTCGGAGAAAAGTCTCATTACCGCCATATTGTCTTCAAATGTTTGTGCTGTAGTAACGACTTTACAGATGTCGGCGCCGGCTTTAAGTTCCTTATTCACGATTTGTTTTAAAACATCGATGGAAGGAGTTTTCTTGAAATCGTGAAAAGACAGCAGACAGTCCGCACGTTTTCTAATTAATCGGATGATGTTTTCCACATTTTTTGCGTTGTACTCGATGTCTACGATTCTTGCACCAAGTTCAATCGCCTGCAGTAATCGTTCAATTCTTCTCGCCTCGTTCCCATCCCATTTGCCGCCTTCTTCAACCATGCGGTTACAGGCGATCCATGGTTTGGTTAATTGGTGGGCTACTTCCGTCCAGCTATCACCGATCAGGTCGATCCTGACTTCAAACAGGTCGACAATATGCTCGATCTTTTTTACCGCATCGATATTTGTATCCGTGATTGAAGCGCATAATCTTACTCTGCTCATAGCATTCCCCCCAATACTTTTTCCACTAGGGCGGGATTCAAATCATCGGTAATGAATACCTGCCCGATTGACCGGGGCAAAACAAATCTTACCTTCCCACCGTAAGCTTTTTTATCATACCGCATCGCCTGTATTACCTGGCGGACTTCCATCTGCGGTAATTTGGTCGATAAACCGGCTTTATCAAGTAAATTATTCAATCTGGAAACAGTTACAGTATCTATAATACCTGATTCCTCGGCTATCTTTGCCGCCGCAACCATGCCGATACTGACGGCCTGGCCGTGTGCCACCCGGAAATTTGAGACCGATTCAACCGCATGCCCGACTGTATGGCCGAAATTGAGGATATTTCTCAGGCCATTATCCTTTTCATCGCTTTCCACCACAGATGCTTTGATTTGGGTGGACTTGGCGACGATCGTTTCCAACACATTATCGTCCAATGATTTTATCAGGTCAAGATTCTTTTCAAGATAAACAAAAAACTGCTCGTCTTTGATAAAAGCATGCTTAATTATCTCACATAACCCGTTAGCAAGCTCTTTCGCGGGAAGGGTTTTCAATGTCGAGATGTCGGAAATGGTGACCATCGGCTGGTAAAAAGCGCCGATTTCATTCTTTAATTTGCCGTGATTCACCGCGGTTTTACCGCCGATGCTACTGTCACCTTGCGACAAAAGAGTTGTCGGCAATTGTATTAACGGCACGCCGCGCATGTAAGTTGCTGCCACAAAACCAGCCAGATCTCCGATAACCCCTCCACCCAAAGCCAGTACCGGGGTAGACCTTTCGGCGCCGAATTCTGCCAGTTGCTGGAATAGTTTGCCCGCCGATTCAAGGGATTTATATTCTTCACCGTCCGGGACTTCAAGTGTAGTCGTTTTAAAACCGGCATACATCAGGGATTGTTTAACTATCGCGCCAAACAGTTTCTTGACAACAGGATTAGTCACGATAACTGCCTTATCTCTTAAACCCAGCGCATGCAGTTTCGCTCCTGTTTGGTTAAGAATGCCGGAGCCGATTTCGATGCTGTAGCTATTCTGTCCCAGCCTGACATCAATTATCTTCATAGGCTAGCTTTTAGCTCCCATTACGTCTATTACCAATCGCTTTATGGATTTTATTACAAACAGTGACCAGTTCTTTAAATTCATCGGGAGTTATTTGTTGCTGGCTATCGACCAATGCTTCCACCGGATTATTATGTACTTCAACTATCATCCCGCAAGCGCCTACGGCAACTCCGGCGCAACTCAAACTAAAAATCAGGTCCCGGCGTCCGGCCGCATGACTCGGATCGATAATTACCGGCAGGTACGTTTCCTTTTGCAGTACCGGCACTGCCGCCAGGTCCAATGTGTATCTAGTATAACTTTTACCCTTACCTAAAGGCAAGATACCGCGTTCGCACAGGATGATATCTTTATTATCCTCAGCTACCATATATTCGGCGAAAGACAGGAATTCTTCAATACCCGCTCCGAAGTGGCGTTTATAGAGAATCGGTTTACCGGTGCGGGCGGCTTTCACCAGTAAGTCCTGGTCGTACATGTTCCGCGCGCCGATTTGAATAATATCTACGTATTTCGCCACGAGGTCGACCTGTGATTCCCCTCTCACTTCGGTAACCACAGGCATCTCGAATTTATCTCCGGCTTCGCGGAACCAGGATAACGCTTCATTAGCTTCGTCTTCTCCTGCGGCTCCCAGTCCCTGGAAGGAGTGAACAGAACTGCGCGGCTTGAAGATACCGCCTCTCAGGACATGTGCGCCGGCTTTCTTCACGCCTTCGGCGATTTTGAATAATTGCGCTCTACTCTCGACAGCGCAGGGTCCGGCGATGAACACCAGCTCATCACCGCCGATTTCAATATTACCGACTTTGATGACTCGATGCTCGCTTTCACCTGCCAGCCTCGCATATTCCCGACTGATTAATTTATAGGGTGTTTCAACCATTCTTGCCTCCTTAACTCCGGGTAACATGGCAAGATGGTCAAACGATATTTTCCGTTCATCACCGATAAGCCCGATGATGGTGCGGAAATCTCCCTTGGAAACATCAGCGCGCAGGCCGTGGCTCTCAATATCCTTAATAACCCCTTTAATCTGGGCGCTGGTGGCGTCACTCTTCATTATTATCATTTCTATCCTCCTGTTTTCGCTTTCCTGCGAACAATCATTAAAAAAAGAAGAACCCTCTGCTTGAGAGGGTTCTTTCTAATTTCTATCTCTGATGACCTATGGATTTTTAATCTGTTTTTGTACCAAAACACCCCTCAAGCACGCTTTCACGTCCCCAAAAAAAGTAGTAATAATAGTATTTCTGAGAGATGTTTAACATTTGTTTACCTACTTGTCACTTTATCATACGAGCGTAATTTTGTCAAACTCATGACAGTTAGACAAGAATATTATCTTTTTTAGTTAAATCCTACCATGAGATTGATTCGTCTCTACAATTCTGGTAATGACAAACAACTCCTGGGTTTTCCATTAACAACTGATAGCTGATAGCTAACAGCTATTTCTTATTATGCTTCAGCAACCAGTATTCCAGACCGTCTGCCAGTGCCAGCCAGCTTGCTTCGATGATGTCGGTGGAACTGCCCACGGTGCGCCATTCTTCCGTGCCGTCGGTTGATTCGATGAGAACGCGCACCTGTGATTCCGTGCCCGTGCTTTCGGCCAGAATTCGTACTTTGTAGTCGATAAGTTTTACCACTGCTAAGTCGGGATAGAACTGTAGTAGCGCCTGGCGTAAGGCTGCATCCAGCGCATTAACCGGACCATTGCCCTCGGCGGCGGTGTGCATCAGCTTACCGTCCACTTTAACCTTGACCATGGCCTCGGAGAGCATTTCCCCTGTATCTTTGCGGGTTGAAGGCCGCCGTCTTTTCTCGACCACCACCATGAAGTCGACCAATTCGAACAACGGTTTATAATCGGGCTGGGCGCGATGCACCAGCAAGTCGAACGAGGCTTCGGCATTGTCATATTGAAAACCGCGACTTTCCTGCAGTTTGATTTGTTCCAGCAGGTTCTTCGCTTCTTTACCCTGTAACTGTACATTCAACCCGCGCTCTTTAGCTTTATAGATAATGTTTCCTTTGCCGGAAAGCTCGGAAACCACTACATTTAAGTGATTACCCACTTTGGCCGGGTCGATGTGCTGGTAAGAATCCGTCCATTTGGTAACGCCGGATACATGATACCCTGCTTTATGACTGAAGGCGCTACTGCCTACGTAGGGCAGCGAGGTTTCCGGCGTCAGGTTCGCCGCTTCGCTGACAAAATGGGATACCTCCGTTAATTTGGCTAACTGAGTGTTGGAAACACAATCGATACCCATCTTGAGCTGTAAATTGGCGATAACGCTACAGATATTAGTATTGCCGCACCGTTCTCCGTAACCATTGATCGTACCCTGAACTTGTGTTACACCCGCTTTTACTGCCGCCAGTGTATTTGCCACCGCCACTTCGCTGTCATTATGAGCGTGAATTCCCAGCGGAACATTGGTGACTTTTTTAGCCGCTTTGACGGCTTGAGTTATCTCATCAGGCATGGCCCCACCGTTAGTATCGCAGAGCACCAGACAGTCTGCGCCTGCCTTGGCTGCCGCCGTTAAACACTGTAAACTGTATTCCGGGTTGTGCTTGAAGCCGTCAAAAAAGTGTTCGGCATCAAAGAATACGGTCATTCTTTTATTTTTTAAAAACCGTATGGAATCGGCAATCATCTTCAGGTTTTCCGACAGTGTTGTTTCCAGAACCTGCTTCACCTGTAAATCGGAACTTTTACCCACCAGACAGGCATGTTTGAGCCCTGTCTCAAGGATGATGAGCAGATTAGCATCTTTTTCCGCGCGTATATTCGCACGGCGTGTACTGCCGAAAACGACCAGCTTCGCATTTTTCAGTTTCAAATCTTTAGCTTTCTGGAAAAACTCAGCGTCCCTGGGGTTGGAACCTGGCCACCCGCCTTCAATGAAGTGAATGCCCATGTCATCCAGACGGGAGGTAATCTCCAGTTTATCCACAATCGAGAACGACACGCCTTCCTTCTGCGCTCCGTCTCGTAGTGTCGTGTCATAGAGATAGATTTTACCCATTGCTTCATTTCCTTGTCATTACGAGTCCTTCTGCTGAAGGACGAAGTAATCTCAGGGAAGAGGGGCAGCCCCACCCGGAGATTGCCACGCTTCGCTCGCAATGACTAATGTTTTAACCTTATACTTTCCCGGCAATCAGGTCGCCCATTTCTCGGGTACCGACCTTTTTCATCCCCTCGGACATAATATCATAAGTGCGGTAGCCATCATTCAGCACCGCCAGTACGGCATCTTCAACCACCTTGGCTTCCTTCGATAGCGCCAAAGAATGACGCAACATCATTGCCATGCTCATTATCGTGGCGATGGGATTGGCCATGTTCAGTCCGGCGCGTTTCGGGGCGCTGCCATGAATCGGTTCGTACATACCGGATATCTTGATGCCTTCCTTAGGTGTGCCGGCAAGACTCGCAGAGGCTAACATCCCCATTGAGCCGGCAAGCATCGAAGCTTCATCCGTGAGAATGTCTCCGAACGTATTTTCCGTCACCACGACATCGATTGACCGTGGATTCTGAATTAATCGCATGGCGCAGGAATCAACCAGCTGATTTTCTACTTCAACATCGGGATAATCTTTAGCGACTTCCGAAACGACCTGCCGCCACAATCTTGATGTCTCCAGAACGTTGGCTTTATCGACAGACATCAGTTTTTTACCGCGGCTTCGTGCAATTTCAAAACCCACTTTCGCAATGCGCGCAATTTCCTGTTCCGAATAAACCATCGAATCCACGGCGCGACGCCCGCGTGTGGTCGTGTAGCGTCTTTTAGGCCGTCCGAAATATAATCCGCCGGTTAACTCGCGGACTACCACTAAATCAACCCCTTTTAGGACTTCCGGTTTCAGGTTGGTATGGTCTTCCAGCATCGGTAGCACTTTCACCGGTCGCAAGTTTGCATAAAGGCCCATGCCCTTCCGTAGCGCTAATAATCCGTCTTCCGGCCGGACTTTATTCAACGGGTTATCATATTTGGGCGAACCGACTGCGCCCAGCAGGACCGCATCGGCTTTAATACATTCTGCGAGTGTTTCTTTAGTTAATGCCTCACCAGTCTCATCGATCGATGCGCCGCCGATTAATTCAGAGCGCAGGTCGAAGGTATGGCCGTATTTAGTCCCGACTGCTTTCAGTACTTTGACCGCTTCATTAACGACTTCCGGCCCGATGCCGTCGCCGGCGGTCACTACAATCTTAAATTTTGCCACTTGTTTTAACTCCTATTATTTAACTGCCGCCCTGAGAGAAGCGAAGGGTCTCCGTGCCTACTGAATAGGGATAGAGATTTTTCCTCATTCAATCCTCAGAAAGACATTATTACACGCCGGCTAATCTCTTTTTAGTATATTCAATCAGCCCACCGGTTTTTACCAGTTGACTCATAAATTCAGGATATGGTTTAGCCGTAAATTGTTTACCGGTGGTTAAATTTTTAATCAATCCTTTTTCTAAATCGACTTCTACCGTATCGCTGTTCGAAATACCGTCCACGGCGGCTTCGCTTTCCAGCAACGGCAAGCCGATATTAATGGCATTACGGAAGAAGATTCGGGCAAAGCTCTTGGCGATAACGCAGGAAACACCTGATGTCTTGATTGCCAGTGGCGCATGCTCCCGGGAAGACCCGCAGCCGAAGTTGGTATCTGCCACAATTATATCACCCGGTTTGACCTTTTTCACAAAATCGAGGTCGATATCTTCCATGCAATGCTCTGCCAGCAGTGCCGGCTCCGAAACATTCAGATAGCGTGCCGGAATAATTTCATCGGTATTAACATTAGCGCCGTATTTATGTACTTTACCTTTTAACATTGTTAACTCCTTACTTCCTCCGGACTGGAAATTCTGCCGGTAATGGCGCTGGCGGCGGCCACTGCCGGGTTTGCCAGGTAGACCTCCGATTTAGTGCTGCCCATTCTACCGACAAAATTACGGTTCGTGGTAGAGACAGCTTTTTCTCCCGCCGCCAGAATACCCATGTAACCGCCTAAGCAGGGTCCGCATGTCGGAGTGCTGACGACCGCGCCGGCATTAATGAAGATTTCCACCAGACCCTCGTGCATGGCATCCAGATATATCTGTTGCGTCCCGGGAATAACAATAGTGCGTACCCTGGGATGGACCTTTTTACCCTTCAATATCTCGGCGGCAATACGGAGGTCGCTGATTCTGCCATTGGTGCAACTGCCGATGACTGACTGGTCGATTTCTATCCTCCCGACTTCGCTGACCGGTTTGGCGTTAGACGGGAGATGCGGCATCGAAACCTGAGGCTCCATCTTGGAGACATCGTATTCGATGACCTGAGCATATTCGGCATCCGCGTCCGGATCATAAACTTTATAGGGGCGTGTCGCGCGTGGCTTTATATAATCCAATGTCTTCTGGTCGACGTGGAAAATACCTGCCTTACCCCCAGCTTCAATCGCCATATTTGCCATGGTGAAGCGCCCATCCATCGGCAAACTGTCAATCGCCTCGCCGGTGAATTCCATCGCCGCATAGAGTGCGCCATCGACACCGATCTGTCCGATGGTGAAAAGGATTAAATCTTTCCCGCCGACCCATTTCCCCAGCTTGCCTTTATAAACGAATTTAATCGTCGGCGGTACTTTCATCCAGATATCGCCGGTGGCCATCGCGGCGGCAATATCGGTGGAACCCATACCGGTGGCAAAAGCCCCTACCGCACCGTAAGTGCAGGTATGCGAATCTGCGCCGATTACCACATCACCGGGTAAAACCAGACCTTTTTCCGGCAGCAAGCAATGTTCGATGCCCATCTGCCCGACGTCGTACCATAAAATCCCCTGCTCCAGTGCAAAGTCCCGCATGAATTTGCTCTGCTCGGCAGAGGTGATATCCTTATTCGGCACAAAATGGTCGGCGACCATTACTATCTTTTTAGGGTCGAAGACCTTTTTAACGCCGATTTTACGGAATTCCTTAATGGCAATCGGCGCGGTGATGTCGTTACTCAGGATGAGGTCGGCTTTGACATTGATAAACTCACCCGGAACAACTTTCTTTTTACCGCAATGTGCGGCCAGTATTTTTTCAGCTAAATTCATTTTAAGTTCCTTTTTATTCAGTAAACGTTATTTCACTTTTTTTGCGGCAGGAAAAGGATAATTACCGCCATGGCTGTTACGGCCGGAGCCAGAATATATAGACCGGCAGCTGATGCCAGACCGACACCGGCTGCCACCCAGATCGTCGCTGCTGTGGTTAACCCCTCGACACCGCCATGACGATGCAGAATCGCACCGGCACCCAGAAAACCAACGCCGGTTACCACACCCGCGGCAATTACATCCGCGTTGTTCCCTAAAAAGCCATTTAGAGAAATCACCCCGAACATTCCTGCGCCGACACCAATAAGAGCAAGGGTTCTTAATCCAGCCGGTTTGCCGTACATTTCCCGCTGGAAACCGATAATCCCTCCCAACACCGCTGCTAATAGAAGACGTAATACCAATTCCCATTGAGATGGCATTTTTGTTCTCCTTTACTTATTTCACGGTTTTCTGGCAGCAATCAGACGGTTCAACGCATTCACATAAGCTTTAGCACTGGCAACGATGATGTCCGTATCAGCACCGCGGCCGGTATAGGTGATTCCCTTGCTTTCAACCCGGATAAGCACTTCCCCGATGGCATCAATCCCTTCAGTCACGGATTTTACCGTGAATTCGGTAAGTTTAACATCCGGGATTTTAATAATTTTATCAATTACCTCACAAACGGCATCCACCGGCCCGGTTCCGATAGCAGCATCGGACTTAACTTTACCGTCAGGCGCAATCAGTCTCACAGCGGCAGTAGGAATACCACGGTCGCCGCAGGTTACCTGTATGCGGTCCAGATGATAAGTATCGGCGACCATACGCTTGTCTTCCGCCAATAACGATTCGATATCTTTGTCGGTAACCTCTCTTTTTTTATCCGCCAAGGCAATGAAAGCATTAAAAGCGCGTTGAAAGGCAGCATCGTCCAGAACATAACCCAACTCTGCCAGCCTTTCTTTAAAAGCATGGCGTCCGGAGAGTTTGCCCAGTATCAGACTACTTGCAGGCAGACCGATTGACCTGGGGTCGATGATTTCATAAGTCCGTGCCATCTTAATCACGCCGTCCTGATGGATACCAGATTCATGACGGAATGCATTTGCCCCGACAATTGCTTTATTCGGTTGCACGATGAAGCCTGTCATCTCACTGACGAGGCGGCTGGTTTTATAAATCTGGGTGGTGTCGATGCCGGTGGTTCAGATTATAGAAATCGTTGCGGGTTTTTATAGCCATCACGATTTCCTCTAATGAGGCATTGCCGGCTCTTTCTCCGATGCCGTTGATGGTGCATTCCACCTGCCGGGCGCCGTTTCTAACCGCCTGCAGGCTATTGGCAACGGCCATCCCTAAATCATTGTGGCAATGGACGCTGATAACCGTTTTACCGATATTGGGCACATTTTTAAAAATACCCGCAATCAAGTCTCCGAACTCATCGGGGATAGCAGTAGCCGACGGTATCCGGGACATTAATCGTCGTCGCGCCGCATTTAATGACTTCTTCGATTATTTTATACAGATAAGCCGGTTCGGTGCGGCTGGCATCCATCGGTGAAAACTCGATGTCGTCAACATATTTTTTCGCCCGGGTCACCATATTACAGGCCATTTCAGTGATTTCCTCTCGGCTCTTCTTGAGTTGATGGACAAGATGTATTTCGGAAGACGACAGGAAAATATGAATACGCGGGTGAGCCGCTTTCTTGATCGCCTTCGCGGCACTGTCAACAGCTTCTGCATTAGCATGGGTAAGTGCGCAGATGATCGGCTTGCGTACTTCGTTAGCGATTGCGCTGACTGCCTCAAAATCACCGGGTGAGGCCGCCGGGAAACCGGCTTCAATCACATCCACGCCGAGATTTTCCAATTGCCGGGCGATTTCCAGTTTTTCCTGGATATTCAATGTGCCGCCAGCTGCCTGTTCCCCGTCTCTCAGTGTCGTATCGAAAATAATTACTTTATCCATATTTATCCTCCATCACCTGTCCTCTGATGATTCCGCTTGTCTCGATGGTACGGTGTCCCGATTCAGCAATGGTGCCACGTGTCATGGCGATGCGTCCCGTCCGGCATACTTCTTTAACCCCGAAACCGGCCAGTAATTTCAGCAAAGAGCTTAATTTATCTTCGTCACCGGTGACTTCTACCATCAACGAGTCGGAGGAGACATCCACAATATTGGCACGGAAGATATCCACAATCTGAATAACCTCGCTGCGGTTAGCTGAAGTTGTCTTTACCTTAAAAAGCGCCAGTTCGCGCACGACGATGTTATCGCCGGTAATATCAGTGACTCTGACCGTCTCGATTAATTTATCGAGCTGTTTTCTCACCTGCTCCACCGATGTGTTTGTTCCATCCACGACAATGGTCATGCGGGAGATATTCGGTGTTTCGCTCTGTCCTACCGTAATACTATCGATATTAAACCCGCGCCGGCGGAAGAGGCTTGCCACCCTGTTCAGGACACCGGGTTTATCATCCACCAAAGCGACTAGCGTGTGCTTTGTCGTTGCCATAATGCTTCCTCCTTCTCGGGTACTTCCAGGAACTCTTCCAACGAGGCTCCCGGCGGCACGAACGGATAGACATTCTCCTCCGGTTCAATCCCGAAATCAATCAGGAAAGGCCCATCGCAGGCCATCGCCTTTTCAATCGCCGGAATCACCTCTTCTTTACGCCTGACTTTAGCTCCGGGGATACCATAGGCTTCCGCCACTTTCACGTAATCAGGTCCGTAAAGCGGCGAGGCGACCAGACGTCTTTCATAAAGTAATTCCTGCCATTGTCTCGGTAATCCCAGGAAGCCGTTATTTAAAATGGCTATTTTTATAGCTAATTTCTCCTGTACGATTGTCGCCAGTTCGTGCAATGTCATCTGGAAACTGCCGTCACCGTCGATGCACCAAACCTTCGCATTCGGGGCGTCCCATTTTTACTCCCACCGAAGCCGGCAAGCCGAAGCCCATCGTGCCCAAACCGCCTGAAGAAATCAGACTATTGGGCGTGTTATAGAGATAATGCTGGGCCGCCCACATCTGGTTTTGTCCCACACCGGTGACAATGATAGCTTCACCTTTGGTAGCCTCATATATCTGGTGAATGACGTATTGCGGTAAAACAGCAGTGCTATCCCTGATATCGGTTGACGGATGTTCCCGACGCCAGATATCAAGTTGTTGGAGCCATTCCCCATGCTGAGCCGGTTGAATCAATTTGTTTAACGGCGTCAGTACTGCCTTAACGTCGCCGACAATCGGCACATCTACGCCGACATTTTTCCCGATTTCCGCCGGGTCGATATCGATGTGGATGATACGGGCATTAGGCGCGAAGGTATTTACTTCAGAAGTAGCGCGGTCGTCAAATCTCATACCGATGGCGATGATGACATCGCTATTATTGACTGCCAGGTTGGCATATGCCATACCGTGCATTCCCAGCCAGCGGTAGCTTAAAACATGAGATTCCGGGAAACAACCGAGACCGAGCAATGTTGTCACTACGGGTATCTGCGCTTTCTCCGCCAGTTCTTTCAGCTCTGTAAATGCCTCCGAAATAATCACGCCCCTGCCGGCAATAATTAGCGGTTTCTGTGCTCCATTAATCATCGCCGCGGCTTTTTGAATTTGCGCCGGATGTCCTTTGAGCGTTAATTTATAGCTGCTCAGTTCCACTTTCCCCGGAGCATGATATTCGATTTCCTCCTGTGAATACATCTTTTGGGACATCGATGAGAACAGGACCGGGACGGCCTGTCCGGGCGATATAAAAAGCTTCTTTTACTGTTTTTGCCAGCGAAACCGCATCACGGACCAGATAATTATGCTTGGTAATCGGCAAAGTGATGCCGGTGATATCCACTTCCTGAAAGGCATCCTTGCCGATAAAACGGCGGGCGACCTGTCCGGTAATGGCGACAATCGGCGATGAATCGAGATAGGCATTGGCGATACCGGTTACCAGGTTCGTGGCGCCGGGACCCGATGTCGCAAAACAGACTCCGACCTTGCCCGACGCGCGGGCATAGCCTTCGGCAGCATGTGCGGCACACTGTTCGTGCCTGACCAGAACATGATGTATCTGGGGGAATTGCGGCAAAGTATCATAAAGCGGCAGAATAGCTCCCCCCAGGATGCCGAAAACCGTATCCACGCCTTCTTTTACTAATCCGTCGAGGATAATTTGTCCGCCCGTCATCTTCATCGTCATATTCCCCTTTTATTATTTGTTAAAAATTGCCCCGTTGCTGGCTGAGCCGACTTTTTCAATATATCTGCTGAGATAACCCGTTTTAACACGTGGTTCGAACTTAGCGACTTTTGCCATCCGCCGGGAGATTTCTTTATTGGTGAGTTCCATATCAATTTTACAGGCAGGGATATCGATATCAATAATATCGCCGTCTTGCAGTGCGGCAATCGGTCCTCCGCTCGCGGCCTCCGGCGAAACGTGCCCGATGCAGGCGCCGCGCGAGCCACCGGAAAATCTTCCGTCGGTAATCAATGCCACCGAATCGGTTAGACCCATGCCGCTAAGTAGTGAGGTCGGCGTGAGCATTTCTCTCATTCCAGGGCCGCCTTTCGGGCCTTCATATCGGATGACCACCACGTCTCCCGGTTTAATTTTCCCTTTAATAATGGCGGGGGTGACTTCCTCTTCGGAATCAAATACCTTGGCGGGCCCCTTATGTTTCAGCATTCCCGGAGGAACCGCCCCGCTTTTTACGGCAGCGCCTTCCGGAGCGATGTTACCGAATAGAATTGCTAAGCCGCCCGTTTGTGAGTAAGCTTTGGCTTTAGTATGTATTACTTCACGGTCCAAGACCTTAGCTCCAGCGATGTTTTTACCGATCGAGTCTCCAGTGACGGTCATCAAATCCAGATGCAGCAGGTTTTTAACCTCATTCATGACTGCAGGGATACCACCGGCGCGGTCGAGGTCTTCGATGTGATTTTCACCGGCGGGACTGAGCTTGCTGAGGTAAGGCGTCCGCCGACTGATTTCATTTATTTTTTTCAACGGGAAGCTAAACCCGGCTTCACTGGCAACTGCCGGCAAGTGCAGGATTGTATTGGTACTGCCGCCCAGCGCCATATCCACAGTGAAGGCGTTTTCCAGCGACTTTTTATTAATAATGTCACGCGGTCTGATATTCTTCGCCAGCAATGTCATTATTTGCTCTCCGGCTTTTCGAGCGAGATGAATACGTCTGGCGTCGGATGCCGGAATTGTGCCGTTGTAGGGCAGACCCATCCCCAAAGCTTCCAGCAGACAGTTCATCGTATTGGCAGTGAACATTCCGGCGCAGCTGCCGCAGCCCGGACAGGCCAGCTCTTCCATTTCCGATAGTTCAGCCTCGGTTATCTTCTTAGCAGCGACCTTACCGACTGCTTCAAAAACGGAGATTAAATCGATGTTCTTGATTTTTCCGTCTTTGTTGATATGGCCTACTAACATCGGACCGCCGCTGATGAAAATAGCGGGCAGATTCAGTCGAACCGCAGCCATCAGCATTCCGGGAATAATTTTGTCACAATTAGGGATGAAAACCAGTGCATCGAAGGCATGCGCTTCCACGACTACTTCCGCGGAATCAGCAATCAATTCACGGCTGGGCAGACTATATTTCATGCCGGCATGATTCATCGCAATACCATCGCAAATTGCAATCGTATTAACTTCAAAGGGAACGCCGCCGCCTTGATAAACGCCTTCTTTTACTGCCTGAGCGATGACATCCAGGTGCATATGTCCGGGCACTATCTCGTTATAGCTGTTAACAATGCCGATAAACGGCTTGTGCATATCAGCCGAACTCACCCCGACAGCGTGGAGCAATGCCCGTTGACCGGCACGCTCGAAACCTTTTTTAATGACATCGCTTCTCATTTTATTTCCCCCTTGATGCTATAAGTAAAAAAAAGCCGTCCTTGTGGGACGGCCCTAATACGCAGAGACGAGCCCACTTACTGGCTTGAGTATGTAACAATAAGGATGAGGGAAAACGTTAAAATATTCATAATAACTCAAGATAACATAATTCAGGATTATTGTCAAATGTTTTTAGCTGAGTATACATTACTTCGTAAGTACAATAGCCTTCGGGCCGTCAGCCGTCAGTGTGAAGTCCTCACTTGTCAGGCTAACTATTGGAATGCATATATTTTCCGTATGCTAAAGTCGATACCCATACCGGCGAATGCTGGTATCCAGTCGGAGGAGGAAGGGAGTCTAAGAGAAGTGTTAACGACTCATTGATGACCTAAGCATCGCTAGATTGCTTTTTTGAATAGTATTCTACCGGGACTTTGGTGTAGCCGAGTTGATTGAAGAATTGCCTGGATATTTCATTTTCCGGTTCTATCAGGCAGGAAATTATTTCAATACCAAGCTTATTCAATCTGGCTTCAACAGCGGAGACTAATTTAGCAGCGATGTTTTGTCGGCGGAACCTTTTTGCCACCGCCAGCCGGTTTATCCACCCTTTTCGACCGTCATGAGTACCTAAAACAACTCCCACAATTCGATTATCGGCTGCTGCTACTAAAAAGACAGCCTGTCTGGATTTAATTTCCTTTTCCATCCGGGCGCGGCTTTCACGACCGTTTGGTTTATAATGAATGCCGGCATTTTCCCACAGCTCGATAATATTATCATAATCGTCGATGCGGAATTCACGAATAGTAATATTATTAGTTTTCATAAAATAATTCCATGTTTACGGTTTGACGCAATGCACATGCAAAAACAGCGAACCGGCATCGCGCCATCTTTGCAAGTAGGGGTGAGCACGACAGTCGCTGGCGGAAGGACGTGGCTCAGATAGTTTTTTTAAAACGAAGCCGGTTTGTGTGAGCGGATTGATATATTCGGCAAGCGTTCTGGGGAAGCGCGGGATAGCGAACTGAGGGACATCTTTGCGTATTCCTTCCGGTACATTCGAGAACTGCCAACGCTCGATCCATTGCGTTTTATTGAAATATCCGGAGACAGTCAACTTTTCCTGATTGTTGTTTCTGTCGGTTACCCAGCCGAAGCCTTTCGTCATAAAGCACGGATGAGAAACACTGAAAAAGAAATCGCCGTTTTTCCGCAGTACCCTGTAAATCTCGGCAAGCGCTTTCTCGTAATCGGGGCTATCCATTAAAGCCATCGTTGAGACCACCGTATCGAATGACTCGTCACTAAATATAGAAAGGTCGGTAAAAGAAGTCTCTTCATAGCGGATGTCCAGAGGCTCGGCTTTTTCTGCCTGACGGGCGTGTTCAATCAGCCTGGGTGAAATATCGACCCCTGTCATCATCGCGCCCATACGGGCGAAAATACGTGTATTATAACCTTCACCGCAACCGGCATCCAGCACTTTTTTATCGTTGAGATTACCGATGAGCTTCAAAAAAGCGGGGTTATTGAGGTGTTCACGATAGGTGTCCCAGCCCTTACGCACGTGTTCCGTCCAAACGTCGGCATTATCATCCCAGTGTTGGGTGACTTCTTCCTCAGATATTGTTTCCGGCTCCCTTTTTGACTTGTGAGTGCTCATTTTTTATCTGCTCAAACAGGGCAATTTCGATATAGATATTAGCACATTTTAACCCTAAAGTACTGCCTTCGAAGCTAAGTACGCACAAATATTTTTTTAAACAGGCATAAAAAGAGCTCAAAACCTATTGACAAGCGTGCCTGAATGATTTATGATTCACACAAATAGGCACAAAAGGAGGGTAAACTGAATGCAGGCTTATTGTGTGAAGTGTCGCGCTAAGAAGGAAATGAAGAACGCCAAAGCAATTACCATGAAAAATGGTAAACCCGCCACCCAGGGCGTCTGCCCGACTTGCGGCACCAAGATGTTTAGAATCGGTAAGTAATTTTATTCCTGTGCAGAAAACAGGTATCCTTTGAAAGAAGAATACCTGTTTTCTTTTTTAATTAGAATTGAACTGTAATTACTAATCAAGAATAATGGAAAATGCGATCTCAAAGGGATCTTTAAAAAATTATCGAAGAACATTTTATTTTGTTCTTTTTTTATATATTGTCTGGATATTAGCGTGGCTATTAGAAAAAGGGCTTGAACACGAAATCAGTTGGATAACTTCGAGCGGCGGACAGTTTACCTACTGGACAATCATGACGTTGCTTCTGTGGCTTCTTCCTTCCATCATCCTGATTCATAGTTTGGGCTATCGGGTTAGAGAGTTAATTTCATTTAGCCGTTGGCGGTCGGTAATTTGGTGGGGATGTACGGCTGGCTTCATCCTTATTTTAATTAAAGTAATAATTAATACATATAGTCACCAGCCCTTATTTTCTTTGCCAATAAACTGGTCGCTTGCCACCAGTGTAATTGTTGCCCCCATCGTTGAAGAAATCACTTTTCGAGGCGCTGTTCTCCGGGGATTGATGCTGCGTCATCGCTTTGTTGTTGCCAACACTTTAACCGCGCTATTTTTTCTTGGCGCCCACCTGCCAGGCTGGTCACTTTCAAAAGTAATTCTGTCTTGGGAAGTATCCTTGCCCATATGTTAAATAATCTATTTTGATTAGAAATTGTAGATTTTTAATATTGATAATTTATAGCAATGCTCGGTTTTTGTGTGTATTTATCCGCTTGTCAGTTCGCTTCGAATACTAAACAGGTATCAGATAGCTTTTATACAGGGTGCCGGTTTAATGTTTGGCATAATAATCGCCAACGGCCTTGAAGGACTTTTTGGGTTCCCACAGCATGTCAGGATAAGTAGTACCATGCTTGCCGCCGGTTAATGTTTTAACCAGGCTGTAGCTATTCATATCGAAATCATATTGCGGATTGTCGTTGTATGGAGCGACTGGTGAGACAAAGGTCATGATGAAAGCGCCCTCGACGCCCGCACTTTCCAGCACATTAATCTGGTCCATGAGTTCACGTGCCTGCAAGTCTTCATCGCGTATATAATTGCCTTTTTTAAGCCTCATGCGGGGAGGAGGCCGTGGGATACCAAAGAGGGATGTGATTATCTTATTGATGAGATAGTTAACGATGACCGACAGGTTTGGGCGAAAGTCGGTGATATCTCCAGCCATACCCTCGGTGGTAGTATCAGCCCCTTGATAAGTGCGACTGCCGAACTCAGTTATCATTACCGGCTTACCAAAGGCGTATGCGGGTATGAGCATATCCGCATAGCTATCTTTAATACGCGCCGTCCGATAGTGGTCTATACCCACGAAGTCGAAAAGACTCCAATCGACTTCTTCCCACACCAGCGATGCATATGTAACCTGACCGTGAAATACTTTTCGTACCGTCTCATTCGCTTTTATCAGCCACGCATTCAGCGGCGCGTTGTGTTTTCCTGCTTTCAGGATTTCCCGCGCTGAGGGGCTATTGAAACGTTGCATGACATTCTTACCGGGCACGATGCCTTGCATAAAGAGAGTCAGTTCCGAACCAAGACTAAAAACTATCCGGTTAGGCCATTTCTGACGTAGTATTTCCGCCGAGGCTGCCGCTTTTAAAATATAATCAAGCGTCTCTACCTGATTTTTGTCCCACATCTCTGGCGATAGCCATACTATGAGCCCCTGTTCTAAGGCATCCTCGGATGCCTTCATCAACCGGTTGATATCGAGACCACAGATCCGGATAGAGTTGCAATGAAGGTCATTCTTGATAATCGAAAGCTCCCGGTGCACAACCTTGATATTAAATACGGGACGCCAATTGCCTCCCATTACACGCCCGACGTCGTAGCTGACCCCTTTTAATTTCATTACCCTCCTGAAGAATCGGGATAATATTCCCCTTGGTGAACCTTGTCTCGACCAAGTTATTATATACTCGAGAAATGGCAGAAATTACGATGATTATTGGATATGCTCACTTGTTAAATAAAGTGGACTTAATTGTCATTGTAGAATCGTTTTTACTTTTTTAGCGACTTCTTCGCCAAGCTTTTTATGCGATTCTTTTTCGAAATGGATGCCATCGATATCACTTGATTTGATAACTGTGGCTAAATCCAAGAGCTCACAGCCGTAAATCTTCGTAATATTTTTAAAGTGTTCGGAAAACTTCATGGATTTAGCCTGTCCTCCCTCGAACATCTCACTCAGATCAGTCAATTTTCCCAGCGGCGGGGGAACCAGTAAGAGAACGTTTGGCGCCTTGAAATTTCTGCCGCTACCGCTTTTGTTGATTGTATCCACGAGAACGCCCGCGCCGGAGGCAATGTCCTGAGCCGATACGGAGAACCGTTTTTTCAGGTCGTTCGTTCCCAGGAGGATGATGACGAGGTCGAGCGGTGCGTGGGTAGCCAGACATGGAATCAGGTATTCTTTGCCGTTTTTGTACCCTTCGATGGGGTCATCCCAGACCGTAGTCCTGCCCCCTAATCCTTCCTCGATGATATAGTAATCATCGCCCAGTGCTTTCTGCAGCACACCAGGCCAACGCTCATCCCTGCGGAATCTACCTATAGTTGCCGGGTTGGTACCCCAAGTGTTCGAATCTCCGAAGCATAGCACTTCAAACATCTCAAGCCATCCTTTTCGTAACAGCCGGTATTAATCCCACCGGATTTCGCCTACCTTCTTACCTATCTGGTAGAACCCGACTCCGAGCCAAATCAGCGGGTCGAGTTTACTTTCATCCCGTTCGCCCTTTGCGTTGACCTTATCTGCATCCACATGCTCCAACAGCACTTCTCCGATGAATAGATCGTGGTCGCCGACATGATGGAATCCGACGACTTTACACTCCAGATTCACCGGACACTCGGCGATAATCGGTGGCTTAACAAATTTCGATGGTAGAGGCGTCAGGCCGAACTTGGTGAATTTGTCGGTATCACGTCCGCTCAATACACCACAGCCACGCACTGCCTTTAGCATTGTCGTGGTTGGTAAATTAACGGTAAACTCGCCCTGTTTTTTGATGAGGCCGTAAGAATATCGTGATTTCCGGAGAGCGATGCCTACCCATACCGGATCGTTAATGCTCAGATTGAAGATTTCACCGAGAGTGATAATATTCGGCTTGCCGACAGCATCCACCGATACCACCAGTCCGGCGGGTGTCGGGAAAATGGGCCGATAAGTGTCTCTTTCTACTTTGTTGTGCATTCGCCCACACTCCTCTGCTTTAATCAAAGTGTTTTATCATTTCAATCAGCATAATATCTTTGGTATCTGCAGGAAATATGATTTCGTCGATCTTATAGAATCCGAAAGAATGGTAGAAATTCTCGGCATAAATTGTCGACCATGTAGTGATACTTTTCAAACCTTCAGCCCGGGCGTCTCTCAAGATTGTCTCCAATAATTGCTTACCGACGCCGTGTTTATGATAACTAATATCGATAAACAAAGTATGGACCTTTTGCAGATCATGTCCACAAATTCCGATGACTTTAGAATTATTGGTAGCCACAAAATATTTAATGCCTTCCGACTTTTTAATCAAATTCTCGGGGCTGTAACTTTCTATCTGGAGTTCTATACCTCTTTTGGTGTGCCCGCCGACATCCAGTTTCAGAAAGCATTCTTTAATTAGTCGCGAGGCATCGATAGCGTCGGCTTTTATAAATCTTCGTATCTTCATTGACAGCTCAATTTATAATAATCGGGTTAATTGCGGCTGGCAGCTACCGGCGTGCGCTGGCATAATTCAGCAATCAGAATGTTCAGCGCCAATTCTTCGGGATATTTTCCGGTCTTGATAGCGACATCAGCATCAAGTAATTGCTGGTAAACCTGCTTGATGCGGGGCATCGAGTAACGGCTGGCCTGTTCCAATGTTTTATGTACAACATAATCAGAAGGTATCCCCAGGCGCTGTCGCATTTCCGGCTCTTTTAGCCCCAGCCTTTTTAGTTCGCGGGCACGGACAATCAACCGCATTTGCCGGTGCAGCATCACCAGAATGTAACTCGCGGTAGCTCCCTGTTGCAGCAGTTGCTGGAGTAAAGTTTCAGCTTCCCGTGCATTGAATTCCATAATGACATCTATCAGTGTGAAGACCTTGGTTTCCTGGGTATAGCTGACCAGGGCCTTGACGTCTTTCTCTTCAATCTGCCGTCCGTAAGCATACGATACCAGTTTGTTTAATTCACTGGACATCGCCCAGAGGTTGCTACCGATCAGTCTGACTAAAAGATTAAGCGCCGATACGGAGATTGTGCCGCCTTCTTCAGCGAGATGTTTGTTAATCCACAGGCGTAATTCAGGAGCTTTTAACAGCGAGAAGGTTTTTAGAGTTGCCTTAAACGAAATCAATTTCAGCAGGGGGTTGGTTTCCTTGAGTTCGTCTTCAATCAGCACCAGGATGGTACTTTCCGGCAGCCTGATAATGGAATCGCTGAAGGCTTCATGCCCGGCAGGTTGGGATTCTGCCTTTTTCGCAGTTTTGGCACGGCCGGTGGGTTTTCTGACGGCAAATCTCTCCAATAAACCGTGAATGATGACCAATCGTTTCTCGGATAAAAATGGCGCCGATTCACAGACCGCGCGCAGTTCATCGGCGGTAACCTGTTTGCCATCGAGAATATTGGTATTGGTGTCCAGCATCCCGGAATCGCCGATGCTTTTTCTGATGCTCTCTAATTCGCGGGTAATGGAGAAATCGTCCTCTCCCGATAGTATGTAGAACAATTACGTATCCTTTTTAAGGTTTAGCCAGAATCAGTCTTCGGAAATTGTCATACTGAGCCTGCCCCAGACGGACGAATGTATCTCAGTATGGTGTAGTAGCCTCCCCTCTCCGCGATGCTTCATTTCATTCAGCATGACAATACAGCCGTTAAATTCACAATGATTAAGTCGGCATGATGCCGTGTTTTTTAGCCGGTCTATGTTCCTGTTTGTTGATAACCATTTCCAATGCGGCAATCAGTTTTGGTCTGGTTTCCGCCGGGTCGATCACATCATCGACGTGGAAATGCTCAGCGGCACGGTATGGGTTGGCGAACTCCTCTCGATACCGTAGGATTTTTTCCTGCAGAGCTTTTTCCGGGTTCGCGGCTTTTTCCAATTCGTGCCGGAAAATGATTGGGGCAGCGCCTTCGGCGCCCATCACCGCCAGTTCGGTGGAAGGCCAGCAAAAAACTATATCCGCTCCCAAGTCTTTACTGCACATTCCGAGGTACGCGCCACCGTAGGCTTTTCTGATAGTCAATGTCAACTTGGGCACGGTGGCTTCAGAATAGGCGTAAAGCATCTTAGCGCCGTGTCTGATGATGCCTCCCCATTCCTGTTCGGTGCCGGGCAGGTAACCGGGGACATCCACCAGATTGATTACCGGAATGTTGAAAGCATCGCAGAAGCGGATAAAACGCGAGGCTTTATCGCAGGCATCGATGTCCAGACAGCCGGCTTTGGACATCGGCTGGTTGGCAATAATTCCTACCGACCATCTGTTCAGCCTGGAAAAACAGGTAATGATATTGGTAGCAAAAAGCGGGAACAATTCGAAGTAGTTTTTCTTGTCGTTTTTTCTCTGGTCGAAGACCTGCTCGATGATTTTTTTCATATCGTAGGGTTTACGCGGGTCGGAGGGTACGATATTAAAAAGGTCTAAATCAGTCCGGGATACTTTATCGGTAGACATGGTCCGCGGCGGTTTCTCGCGGTTGCTGGCCGGCAAGTAGCTCAACAGTTCACGGATATGATGAAAACACTCTGTTTCACTATTCTCGGAACGGCAGACGACACCCGCTTTTTTCTGAGCGGCGATGGCTCCACCGAGTTCTTCGTCACTGACATCCTCGCCGGTGGTGGCTTTAACGACACGCGGTCCGGTGATATAAGCGTAACTGATGTCTTTGACCATGAAGATAAAATCCATTAATGCCGGAGCATACACTCCGCCGCCGGCAGTGGGACCCAAAATTGCACAGATTTGCGGTATGACGCCCGAGGACAGAGTATTACGGCGGAACATTTGGCCGTAACCAGATAGTGAATCGACACCGTCCTGAATTCTGGCGCCACCGGAATCGTTTAATGCGATCACCGGACAGCCGACTTTGAGAGCACTATCCATCAGATTGCAAATCTTTTTCGATTGCATCTCAGCCATGGTGCCGCCCATGCTGGTAAAATCCTGGGCATAGATATAGACTTTCCTGCCGTCGATTTCGCCGTAGCCTGTTACGACCGCATCTGCTGGGACACTTTCATAAGAATCATTCCGACTGTACACGAACATGCCGGTTTCGTGGAAAGTCCGTTTATCCAGCAGTGCATTGATGCGCGCCCGGGCGGTCAGTTTACACTTATTTTTTTGAGCAGCGACGCGTTCCTTGCCGCCCATTTCAGCAATCTGATGTCGCCTCGCTTTAAGCTCGTCGAGTTTTTTGGCTTTTAACTGTTTGTCTTTAATCATGCACTGTTCTCTCGCAGTCATATTTTGTCGATGGTATTACTGTTTGGGGCCTTCCAGCTGTTTATCCTGTTTACCCCAGTTTTGCATAACCTTTTTCAATTCCTGGGCCAATTCCTGGCTATTGCGCAATCGCTCGATAAAAATGGGGCAACCTTCCAGCAACGAATTCTGGGCGGACGAGGCCATACTGGATAACAGGTTTTGTAAACCGGCATCAGTCGGCATAGATGCGCCGGCTCCCGGTATCTGCGATTCGAGTTGACGGCGAAGATCTTCCGCGGTAAATCGCATGGGCATAACACAGGATTTATACCAGGGGCATTCTTTGCATTGGACTAAACCATAAGCTTCATTTAAAATGTCGGTCATATTTAGATTCTCCCACAAATAGAGGTATCGAGACTATAAACATCTATCTGTACCTAAATGGTACTTAATATCAGGCAAAATATCAAATGGAAAGCAACCGGGTGTCAGCTTTCAGTTCTCAGCAATCAGGGTTCAATTATTACGCTCAAGAAGCTAACCACAGCGAGGACTGAAAGGATGTGGCAGTCGCGCACTTTTAAAAAGCACAGTCATTAACCAGATTGTCAGCTTATATACGATTTAAAAATTGTAATTTAGTATTTGTTTGGATTTTGGTGATTGGCTTTTGGAATTTATTTTTTTATTCTCTTTAATTCGAAAACAACCGGGTTTTCCGCATCGGGGCAAGCAAGAGTCGCTTTATCGGCGTCTTTTTCCCATGGGAAGGAACTACCTGACTGGAGCGGAGAGGCAAAGGGGAAAAGTGTATAGAAAGCCCAGGAGCACATTCCTTTTGGTGTAACGTCTCCAATAGTGAATTCATCCCCGACCTTGTGTCGTGCGGCGCAGTGTCCTTTCTGACTGATTACCTTGGCGGTTAATTGATACCATTCTGCCATGTTTCTTCTCCGTTTTTGAAATAGTAGGTCTTTATTTTACCAGAAAGTGAAAAAGGCAGTATTATCGTTTGGGTAGAAGCGGAGATTCTTCGTGGCTCGGCTACTCGGAATGGGGAAGAGATGGAACTTAATAACTTAACTTAAAACAATTCTCTCTGTATCTCTCCTTTGTAAGGAGAGAAAATCCTTACTTGACAAACCAATAAAAATGTAATATATTTCATACATAAAGTACTAAAAATATTACATTGCAGGAGGAAAAATGATATATCAAATATTGTATTTTGCGGCTGTGGTTGTATTGGTGTTAAGCTTATTTTTAATCGCGCTGTTGCGTAAAAAACAACCGCGGTTAAGCACTAAATATTGGGATTTTAGCTCCATCGCTGCGATGTTCTTCGGGGGATTTGCCTTTCTCAGTCTCTTGTACCATGATGTTAACCTGGGACAGACACCCGGCGATACAATTACCAAAATCATGCTGATAGTTTTCCCCGTAGTAATGACCGTCTTTATGATAATGTACATGGTACTCTTTTTCTGGAAAGGTGGAATTAACTCGCCTGTAAACGATGACGAACGAACGGAGTTTGCCCACACAAAAAGTGCAAGGAATGCTTTGTTGGCGACCAATCTTGCCTTGTTCGTATATCTCTTAAATTCGGAGACTTTATCCCGAAGCGCGTTACTGGTTGTTTTATTTTGCGGATATTTTGTTTATTTTGCTTCTACATTTTTCTATTATTATTTCAAAGTGTAAGCGTATAATTATAAACAGATTAATATGACGATAATAAATACACGGATTAAAGAGCTCAGAGCGCGGTACAATCTGACCCAGGACGAACTGGCGGATAAAGTCGGCGTGACACGGCAGACGATGCTCTACCTTGAGAAAGGGAAGTACAATCCTTCACTGATTCTGGCTTATAAAGTGGCGAAAGCCCTGCATTCCACGATCGAAGAAGTCTTTAGCATTGAAGAAGAGGGACAATAATCCTTCATAACGTCCTGAGCATAGCGAAGGATCTCCAGCTCTACTACATATCTGTGTAATGTATTTCTTGCTACCACATAGAGAACAATATGTGGTTCAATGCCAGTCCTCCAGGGTGGACGCAGCCCATCATTCGCTGAAAAGCGAAGCATCTCGGTGGAGTGGTAAAAGAAACTAAACTCTTCGGACCTTGACGTAGCCTCAGGATGACCGCAGAAAAATCCCTCTGTATCCCCCTTTCGCGAAAGGGGGCGATACAAGGTAATGTTTATTAGTGGCAGTGATTGCCGATTAATAGAGATGGAGCTACTCTTCACTTCGTGCGAGTACCTTGTTCTTTAGGTTTTTCGGTAACTTCAGAACGACAATCCATGCTGGGTGAGGATTTAGTTGAATTTATTCGACTGGATCCCGTACATTCGCTTCCTTTAGTACCTTCCGAGTTTCGTCGGGATGAACAGCGGACAGGGTATCTCACAGCAATATTTATTCACCGGGTACCAGGGATTGCCACATCTCCCGTGATAATTACGGGACTACAGACTGTGCTCCTTGCAATGGGGGCAATTAGCGTTGTTTCATGGCCGCTATTTTGTTAGCGAGGTCAATATCGGCCTGGTCATTAATATTCAGGAAAGAAAAGAAATCCGGGTCAAACTCAGCAAACCCTCTTTTATTAAGATGCAGTACATGCATTTCCTTAAGGACGTGGATAATACTATAGCGGTTATTCTCCAGATGTTTTTTCATCGTCGATAGACAGGAGATAGAGTAGACGGCATGCAGCGGTTCTTTCTGCATATTAGGCCATCGGGGAACGATGGCATCGAAGCTGGGTAAAAGTTTAGTCATGTGTTCCAGTAATTGAGTATTCAGAAAAGGCATATTATAGCCGACCACGATGTTGGCGATGGTGTGTGAAGAGCAAAGCCCTGTGTAGATACCGGTGAGCGGTTTTTTAATCCGATAATTATCGGTGATTACTTCGATATTTTTTATTGAGGAAAAGAACTCACTATTGCCGTCGGTTACCAGAATAATCCTGTTTGTTATTGGTGTCAGGCTTTTAATCACTCTCTCAATGACGGGTATCCCGCCAATTAGCTCGGTGGCATTGTTTCTTTCGAGTTGAAGACTCTTGCCCTCTGCCAAAATGATTCCGGTTACTTCCATTTTATTATCACACTTTCTTCGCGTAATTGATTAGTCGCCAGGTAATGGTCTCACATATTATAGTAACATCTTCGGACGTCAGGTAGCCGGTGATATTCGCATCAAATAAAATGTTCACTTCCGCTGCCAGTTCATTATCTCCTTGCCAGAGAATAATAGTGACGGGTACCCGTGGAAAAGCATCGACAATTAACGAGGCATCCCCGGCCCCATCCTGTTTAGCACCGATCAATTTACCGGCTTTGATTAATAAGGCCGGGTTTTTGCCAAAGAAATCGGCGAGCGGTTTAATCGTTCGCTTGATAAAGGTGGGGTAATACACCAACCCTCCGGGTAAATCGCGATAAGTAATCTGTTTACCTTTCGATAGTGTGCCGTTCAGCCTGAGTAAAATAATGCAGTATCAGGATTTTATCACGCAGGGGAACGGGTTGATGACTATCAACAAAATCGACGTCTACAGAAGTAACGCCGATTTTGTAAATCTCATTCAGGTAATTAATTGTGACTGTTTCCGCGAAGTATAATGCGCCGCTTTTTTGACATTGCTGTGCCACATCAATCGCGATGAATCGCTCTCTGACAATTTTAAGAGCATCATTCAGATTATAAACACTACGGTCATTATTGGGTGGTTGCAGGGCCATATTTTTAACAGCCGTTATTTTACTATTTAATCTCAAAAAATCAGGTCTCTAACCAGGAATGGGAATATAGTATTTCGCCACGCAGTACTTTGACGGTTTTTACGTACTTGGCTTCTTCGGTATTAATGGATGCGGGTTCGATTGTTTCCCCATTTAATACGCGATGCACCAATTTCACCAGTTCCGGTCTTTTACCACGCGCGATGTCAATCAATTCTTTGTCTAATGCATCGAGAATTACCGAATAGATATTGTGCTTCATCAACATCATCAACAATGTTCGGTTCAAATATGGTCTCAGTTGGTCCGGCGCGCCGTTGGATACATTTGATAACCCGACGATTGATTTGGCGCCAGGGGCAATGTCCTGCAGCATACTCAAAAACTCCAGGCAGTGCCTGACATGATTGGATTCGATGTTAACCGCAGGTGTCACTATCGGGTCGAACCAGATGCGATCATTGCTGATGCCTTGTTCGTTGGCATTATAGAGAAGTTCAGCGGCAATAGCACCACGTTCGTTGGCATCACGGGGTAAACCGTCCCTGCCCCAGAGCAGCGCAACAAAGTCGCAATTGTACTTTTTGACTAAAGGAAGTTCCTCTGCCATGCGCTGCAGAGAAATCGAGTTGAGTAACGCCTTCCCTTTGTGTATTTTCAGCCCAGCTTCCATCGCAATTGGGTTGGTGGTATCCAGAGAAAGCGGCTTATCGGTTACTTCCTGCACTGTCTTGACGACCCATTCCATAAACTGATCGCCGTCTTTGCGCGCCGGCCCGATGTTAATGTCCAGATAATCCATCCCGGCTTTAGTTTGGGCAATAACCAGCTTCCGGATTGGCACGGCATTGCGTTCTTTTAGCGCAGGTCCATATCGTTTGGAGACAATATTCAGGTTTTCCCCGATTAGCTGCAATTTGCCCCCTAGTTTTTGAAACTCCTGAGATAAGCAGGGATATGAGAACCTTCTCTAGGTCCTACCAGTATTTCCCAGCCTTTTAATTCTTCTTCCAAACCCCCGCTTTCGGAGGCGGAATAGCCGGGGATAATCAGCTTGTGATGTTTAACTTTGTCGGCAATTCCGGATTTCTTGACGAAGGCCGACATCAGATCGGCGCCGAATTTACCGGCTGCCCAAGCCGTCAATACCGAAAGCCCTTCGGTGTCCATTATCAATAAATAACTGGGCACCTTGCTTGTCTCTATTTCACCGGAAACAATAAAATAAGTCAAAGAGAAATTGGTGGTAATCAGCACCGGTGAATTCTCATTAGGATTGTTAATTTCATAAATACCGGGAGTTGTGGCCAGCGGTCGTTGCGGGTCGGTAAAGATATTCAATCTTTCCACCAGCAAGGGGAACAGGACTTCGCCTTTCAAATCGGACAGGACAATCATGCCGGCGTACTTGGAAACAAACATCGACGCAATCAAAGCTTCTTTCATAGGGTTATCCGTCATTTCACAGGGGAAAGCAATAGTGGGATAACCCAGTAGTTTGAATTTCTTTTGCAATGCTGATCCTCGGATGATTATTTCATCCTGGAATGCCTGTTTTACCGTTCTCGCTCCGGAATCAATCACGATATCATTAATACCAGCTTTATTCAGGATGCCGGTCAGTTCGGCGACTTCTTCCAGATTAGTGCCTTTGACGGCTAACGGGCAGGAATTTTCTTTAGCCAGTTTGGCCATGGCTTCGGCGTTGGCTTTAGTGGCGGCATAAAGTAACGGTTTGCGGCCGGCACAAATTTTTAGCCCTGCCGCCAGCACTTCCAGCTTATCACTCATCAGAATAAGTGCGCCGTCGGTTGCTCTGGTCACCATTTCCACCAGTGCTCCGAATTTAGCCGGATTACCGGACTCGCTCTTAATCGCGATGGCATCGGCATGGAGTTTTAATCCGACTCTGACGTAAATATTCTTATTGAACTTTTCAATTCTGGCATAGACTTCACTTTCAGGTATATTATCCGTCACCAGAACTGCAATGCCGGTGGGGTTTTCAAATCGCTTCTCATGGCGGAAAATTACCGTCTCTCCCCCGATCTTGAATGCGGTTGTGCCTGTGCCAATGGTAACCGGGCGGATGGGCGGAGCGGATGCCTCAGCCAGTTGCGCCTTTGATTCTTCCGAGACAAACGGGCAAGCGGCCAGTTCAGCTTTGCCGGCCGCGAGGTTCATGGCAAAAGCAAGGCAGGTGGGGATACCGCATTTACCACAGTTGGTCTTCGGCAATAATTTAAAAATTTGTATTCCGGTGAGCGCCATTGAAATTATCTCCTTGTAACAACTAATAGTTGATAGCTGTCAGCTTGCAGCTGTAAAAATTTGTTAAATTGATTTATTATACATTATTTGATAAGATTTTTATCCCTTAGTTGGTGCCCCCTCTCTCTAGCTCTACATTTACTTCGAGTTATTTGTTACGAAGTAAAGTACTATAGTCTCCCACAAAGGGCGAGAGGACTAACCTGAAAAATAAATCCCGCTGTCTTTCCCTAATAGGGAGAGAAGGCTCCCTCCCTCTCAGGGAGGGACTAAGGGAGAATTTAAAATGTCTTTGGTTCTTGCTCCTTGATTATTATCCGATTATCGGGTCCATCGTTAATGCCGGATGGCCTTTCTCGGTCAGGAAGGGTAAAATCTCATCCTCAGTCGTGCCAATCGTTTCATCGGCAATCATGTCAATCAGATTGGGTACGCCCAGTTCGATGGCTCTGGCCTTGAGTCGATCGCCAATTTCTTCTTTAAGCATTTTTGGCATCCAGACCATGCGCAACAAACCGCCGTCACCGATAAGGAATTTTCTCTGACAGATATTATATTTACCATGTCCGACGAAGCCCGGTGTACTGATCCCGCCGCCGATCGTGCCGGCGAGAGTGGTAAATTTCATGCCGCAAGGTGTCATCTCCGTGAATTCGCGATTGACGGTCATCATGCCGTTACACATCGGCAGTACAGCGGCGATACATTCACAACAACCACAGGTAGTCATCGGGTCATTAACGAGGCTGTAGAAGTTATAATGATCGAACTTACCGCGGGAGGCTTTGAAAAGGAATTCATTAACACCTTTCCACTGTCCCAATTTTTTGTCGATGACTTCACCTTTGGCCACCGGCTGGTTCGGTCCGGTGGGATTAATTTCGTAAGAGGCTTTACAATCCATCCAGTTATAAGAACCGCAGAGTCCTGTTCTCTCCGGGCTAACGACGCAGACATGGCTGGGAGCGAATGACTGGCAGAGAGTGCAGGAATAATAGATATCCGTGCTCTCGTCCGTCATACCCTCGATTCGGGCATCACGTTCATGATAGACAGCTCTGGCTTTTTCCAGAACTTGCTTAACCTGCGCTTCATCGGTGTAAATCTTTACCTCGAGTTTATCGAATATTCTGCCGAAGTCCTGGTGTAATTTAGCGTGGAGGATGGTACCGATATGCTTCAGCCGGAAGCCTTTTTCTACGGCCTGTTTACTGATGCGTATCCAGGCAATATCCCTTTGCCCGATGTGCATTATACCCTGAGCGTGATTAATCAGATGGTGTACCTGACGCTCCAGAATCGGTTCGTAATCGGCTTCAAACTGTCGACCGGCGACGATGACATTGATTGCCATCGGTAAAAGTGATTTCGGGGGAACATCGGTGATTTCCGGCCCGATAACCTCGACTTTACCGTCTTCTACCTCATCCATACGTTTGGAGGTAACCCATTCTACCATCGGGGTGCGGCCACCTCCGGCTTCAAGGTAGATATCATCACCGCGGACTCTTTCACCTTCGAAGGCGGGGCCATAAGCCACCGGGATGGGTATCTCAGACACGTTTACTTTGAGCCCGCGCACCTCAATTGCTCTGGCTACAATCTTTTCGTGGGGTACATTTGAAACAACATGTTCGTAGGTCGTAATACCGGTCGGTAATATTTCCGGAATCGGAGTATCGGCAATTACCGGGAAGCCCCAATTAATGGCGCCGGCGGCATTGGCATACCATTCATCGGTGACATAGCCCAACGGCATCGCGAAAGCGAAAATACGGTCTTTGTTGTAAATCAAAATCTTGCGGTAGTCTCCGGGTTCAATGCCGCCGAAAGACATGGCCGCTCTGGTGGCAAAGCCCATCGCAAAAACCGTGGCACTGACATCGGGGCCAAAGGGCACCAGACGGACGCCCCAGCCAATCTGCACATCGGCTTCAACCAATTGTTCGGCGAAACGTTTGCCGTTATATTCTGCCGACATAAAAACATAGAGGTTCTTCTTTTGCAGTTCATGGGCGATGCTGGCGGCAATTTCTTTGGTGGGAGCGGCGCCGAGAATCGCGGCAAATCCAGGAGCCGTGCCGTCCACAAACTCTACCCCGCGTTTTCGCATGATGACGTCATCGGCGGCGCCGAGCCAGATATTGTCCGGGGTGACATCTTCACCGAGAACATAAAAATGAGGGCTCTCCCGGTAGCGGATAGCTTCAACGATTTCCTCCGCGAAAAAGGCAGCCATACCAGCATCCAGCGCCGGGGCAAGATAGGGTAAAGGATGTATTTCTTTTACCGGCGGAGGTAGTAGCGAGCGACATTTCTTCAGCACGAATTCCATGTCGCCCAGTTTTTCTACTTTGTGTCCGAGAATACCATAGATAATAGGCAAATAATAGGCTGTATTGGGGAAGCTGACAGGCTCGTTAACGCCCCATTTTTCCATCGCCATTTTCCATTTGGCTTCGGCATTTTCAACTATCTTATAAGCGCCTCTGATTGCGGCGGATGCGATAATCTTAGACATTCAATTGTTCCTTTATTTGAAGAACTCTCTCTGTATCTCTCTCCCGTTCGTACCTCAGGGACTATAGCCTAACAGGGAGAGAGTTGATAATGCTCGTTAACTCAGGTCCCTTCTCATGGCCATATCATAGAGAACTCTTTCTCTGGCTTTGTCGATGCCGAGAGCTTTACGCTTTTTATCAATGTGGGCAATCATTTTTTGCGCCATCTTCATCGGGTCGGTTTCAAAATCCCACATTCCGCCATACAAATTCTCCATATCTTTGAAGAGAAAATCGGTGACTTCCTTACTGCCGACTGTCGGCCAGGTAACTCCGAACAGTGTATACATACCCGAACTGACAAAGTATTGACCGATAGCGACGGCCTTTTCACTCATCCATTCCGGAGCAGCGCCGCAAGCCGGCAGGTCGCTGATATCATCACCTAAACCGCCGTCTTTCACCATGGCCGTGGCGGCCACCAGGATCCGGCAATTGTCGATGCAGGCGCCCATGTGCAAAACCGGCGGAATTCCCACCGCTTCACAGACCGAGCGTAAACCGTCCCCGGCATATTGAGCGCCTTCCGGCACCATTAAACCACTCTTGGCTAATGCCATCGCGGCACAACCGGTGAGTAATACCAGAACATCATTCTTAATTAATTCTTTGACCAGGGTAACGTGGGCTTCATCGTGGGTAACACGGGCATTATTACAACCGACGACACCGGCTACACCCCTGATTCTGCCGTTAATAATATTGTCGTTGAGCGGCCGGTAAGAAGCCCGGTATAAGCCGCCGAGCAAGTAGTTAATTGTTTCATGGCTGAATCCGGCAACCAATTCCGATTTGTGTTTAGGAATAAAAACACCCGGTTTACGGTTAGGGTAATTATCGATTGCGGCTCTTACAATAGCTTTAGCGGATTCCATTGGATTTGTCTCATCGAATTGCATATGGGTGGCGCCTTGAATTTTAGCCCTTTCATCAGTGGTAATCAGTTTGGTGTGATAACACTTGGCCACCTCGCTCAGTCCCTGCATAATGCACTGGACGTCTACGACCATCGCGTCCACCGCGCCGGTGATAATCGCCAGTTCCTGTTGCAGAAAATTACCGGCGATGGGTAAACCATGCCGCATGATGATTTCATTAGCCGTACAGCACATGCCTGCCAGATTTACACCATTGGCACCCTTGGTTTTGGCATAGGCAACGAGTTCGGGGTTGTGGGAAACTACTGCCAGCATCTCTGCCAGGGCAGGTTCATGACCGTGGATAATAATATTTACCTCGTCTTCCTTGAGGACGCCGAGGTTGATGGTGCCCAGCGCAGGAGAAGGGTTGCCGAACATGATATCCTGGAGCTCGGTAGCAATCATACTGCCGCCCCAGCCGTCTGCCAGAGAGCAACGTGCACCCTGTAAAAGCAGGTTTTGATAATCCTGATCGACACCCATATGAGTGCGGTGCATGGTCTCTACCACTTCGCGGTCGATGCCTCTCGGCGCGACACCCAGTTTACGCCAGACTTCCTGCCGTTTTAAAGGCGCTCTTTTCAGAAAAACCAGCTCACCTTCCTGCTTACCGAATTCATTGAGGATAATTTCTCCAACTTCCGTGGCGATTTCATTATTAGAGCGATTGCCGATTTTAACGCCCAGTTCAATCGCCAGCTGGAGTAGTTTCTGCTCGTCTTTGATTTCAAAGCCGGGAATATGCCCTTTAGCCGTGGCGATGAAGTTCTGCGTTACCCTTCGCCCGTGGTCGCTATGAGAAGCAGTACCGGCGGCGATTTTACGGACGAAATTGCGAGCGGCAATGGTCTCCGCCGTCGCTCCACAAAGCCCGCGTCGCTTCTTCTTATCTTCAGCGGTTTCTGTTTTTCCTTTGGCTAAGGGAACTCTACAAGGGCCCATGGCGCAATTACTGCAACAGCTACCTTCGGCCCCGATAGGGCAGGCGGCCATCTTTTCCGCTCTATCAAAGACAGTACTGACCTGGTCTTTTTTGGCTTTTTCGATTAATTGAAGAGTTGCCTCATCAATGCTTTTTTTCTTATTTTCGTCTACCACTTTCTCCCCCTCCCATTCTCCATTTAAGAGGATAAATCAACCACCATCTCTTTTATCAGTTTGATCGCTTCCGGGTGACGCATGATAATCACATCTCCGCCGGCCAGCAGCAAAGCCATCGCGGACATTGCTTCCATCAATATTCCCCGGTTTTTCGCATTCCCCATATTTCCGGCGTTATCAGGCTGGTTGACTTCGTTGGATTTCCAGACCTCTTTCGAAAGGTTGCAAATGATGGGGAGCTGTAATTTTTCATCCTGCTGTGTCAGACCGGCCATTCTCATCCGTTCCATCACGGAATAACAATATTCCAGCCCGTAGCCGATACCGCTAACGGTCGGGTCCATCACAATCATGTCGTCGGCTACGCCGAGGTTGCCGAGTAAAATATTCAATTGCTTGGCAAGATTAATATCAATCGGGGTGGAAGCGACGACGGTGTGTTTGTAAGCAATCGCTGCTGCCGCAATTTTTTTATAATCTTTTTCCTCGACAGGCCCGATAATCAACCGTTTGTCCTGACAAACCTCACATACTTTGGTAAGCACCTGAGTGTCTTTTTCATGGTTAGCCGTGCCCCAGACGATAAGAGGGACATCGATGGCGTCGGACACTTTTTTAACAATGGCGGCTGCTTCATCAGCGCCGCGATTCATGCCGTTAGGGTCGGTACTGACTAATTGCAGAGCGATCATTTCCGCGCCATAATTGTGGATGCACTTCTTTGCCCACGCAACGGGGTCGTGCATCACATCGGTAAAAGGCTCGACGGCTGCTTTCGGCCATTCATCGGGGGGGTAATCCTGCACTTCCATTGCGATTTTGGGTTGGTGCGGCATTGTCCCTTCAAAAAGATAAAAAGGAAAGGAGTTTTCTCCGCCCACGGTGATGGCTTTGGCGCCCTTTCCCAGTTTGATTTCTCTAATTTTACCGGAGTAATTAGTCTTCGGAATCTCCACTGCCATTTAGTTATCTCCCAATATAAAATTCAAAGCACGAAATCCTAAACCCTAAATAAAAACCAATTTAAAATATCTAAATTCTCAAATGTTAGTTACTAGGCCGGGTTTTTCCTTTTTTCGCTACCGTAGCCGTCTTTACCGTAAAAATAGCGTTCGCCATTCTGTAAATATTTTAATTTTTCTTCTCGACTGGTTAGTTTCTGGCGCCATTTCCCGGCTTCTTCTCCCTGAGGTTTACCTTTTTCATAAGTCTCTGAAAGGAGCTCCACCTGGTCTCTACCCGGCGCTTTTACTTTTTCTATCTTATAATTCATTACTGCTGCCTCATTGGTTAAGCGAGTCCGGCCGCCAGTTTAGCGGCTTTCAGGGTATTAAGCATTAGCATCGTAATGGTCATTGGTCCCACGCCACCCGGCACCGGCGTGATCATCGAAGCTTTTTCCTTAACAGTCTCGAAGTCCACATCACCGACCAGGATTCTCTTGCCGCTGCTGCTTGTGCCTATCTGATTAACCCCGACATCGATGACGACGGCTCCCTCTTTAATCATATCAGCAGTGACGGCTTTCGGTCTTCCCGCGGCCACAATCAGGATATCAGCTCTTCTGGTGTGGGATGCGATGTCTCTGGTGTGAGTATGACACAGGGTAACGGTGGCATTTGCGCCTTTGTTTTTCTGTATTAATAAATTAACCATCGGTTTGCCCACAATATTACTACGGCCTACCACGACAACCTCGGCGCCATCAATCTGCGCTCCGGAACGTATTAATATTTGCTGAATGCCGGCGGGTGTGCATGGTAGATAATCGGCATCGCCCATCATCAGGCGTCCGATATTAACCGGATGAAAGACATCGACATCCTTTTGGGGGTCAATGGCGGAATTAACTTCGGCTGCATTAATATGTTTCGGCCGCGGTTCCTGGACGAGGATGCCGTGAATCTTCGGGTCTTTATTCAATTTATCGATTATTGCCAGCAGGTCTTTTTGAGAAGTAGAATCAGGCAGGTCAATACGCTCGGAATAAAAACCGAGTTCTTTGGCGGTTTTTTCCTTGCCGCTGATGTATGACAGAGAACCAGGGTCAGCCCCCAGCAAAATCGTAGCCAGACCGGGCACAACGTTATGTTGGGCTTTTAATTGTATGACTTCCTGTTTTATCTCTTCTCTAATCTGCTTGGCGATTTCAGCGCCACTGATAATTTTGGCCGTCATTTTACCCCCAATTGTAACATAATTATAGAATTTTACTAGAGGTAATACCAGTCAGAAGTGAAGAAGGTACCGATCTGTTCCAATCCCTCTCAATCTCCCCTTAATAAGGGGAGAGGTTAGTCATCAATCCGGCTACAGCCCGGACCGCCGGTGAATTATCCGGCATATCTATTAGAGGTTTTTGTTCTAAATCGTAGCGGTAGAGGCTCTCGTCTTCCGGAATCAAGATATCGGCTTTCAATCCCAGCCGTTTCATTTCTCCGGCTACCAGCGGGTCGAGTTTGTCCGGCACCATGTTAATCACCACTATTTTCTTTTTTATGCGTAGTTTCAATTCATCTACCAGCTCCAAAATCCGAGAAATCGCACGTATGCCTTTCACAGAATGATTGGAAACCAGCAGCAGCGCATCCACTTCATCGGTCGTTTTCCGGCTCAAGTGCTCCATTCCAGCTTCATTGTCCATTACCACATAAGCATAATTATCCGATAAGCCTTCGATGAATTTCTTTAAAATAAGGTTGGGGTAGCAATAGCATTCCGGTCCCTGTCCGCGACCCATTGTAATCAGGTCCAGTTCCTGGCTTTCTACAATGGTCTCATTTAGCTTGTAATCGAGATAAGCTTCTTTGGTCATTCCCGGAGGGATGCCGATTTTTTCGTGTTGGAAGCCATCCAATATTGTGCCGATGGTTTGCCCGACCCGTAGTCCTAAACTCTCTCCCAGATTAGCATTCGGGTCGGCATCTACCGCCAGAATCGGAACCTTGCCATTTTCCTGCAGGTAGCGGATAACAAGAGCGGTGACTGACGTTTTCCCGCAACCACCCTTACCGGCTACCGCAATTTTAATACTCAATTTTAAGCTCCCGCCGTTGTTTAAGATAAACCGGAAACTTTACCGGTGATAACATCCACATCAACCCGTCTGAAGGCGGGGTCGGAGGCAGTACCCGGCATCAGACTGATGCCTCCGGCGCAGGGACAAAGGAACTTAGCGCCGGAATAAAGCAGGATGTCGCTTATCGGGAGTCGCCAACCCTTCGGTACGCCTTTCCTATCAGGAATATGGGTCAGACTGAGTTGTGTCTTGACCATCATTGTACTATATTCGTCGTAAGCAGGGTCGCTTTCAAACTTTTTCGCTTTGGCAGTTGCTTCCGGTGACCAATCGACGCCGTCAGCTCCATAGATAGTGGTGGCAATCTTCTCAACTCTTTGCCGTAATTTCATTTCATTGGGGTAAAGGAATTGGAAGCCGTTACTCTTCTTACAAGTGTCGATAATGATATCTGCAAGTTCCAGAGCGCCTTCACCACCCTGAGCCCAGTGTGAAGAAACAGCATAAAGGGCGCCGGCCGCTTCGGCGGCTCTTTTTACAATTTTAATTTCCTCCGCGGTATCTGACGTGAATTTATTGATGCAGACTACAGGATTAACGCCGGACATTTTGATGATATTGATATGGTGCAATAAATTAGGCAGGCCGGCTTCTACCAGTTTCACATTCTCTTTAGTGTATTCTTCAGGGAGCGGCAGACCGGAAACCACTCTTGGCCCGCCGCCGTGCATTTTCAGGGCGCGTATCGTTGTCACCAGTACGGAAACGTTAGGTTTCAAACCACTCAGGCGACATTTTACGTTCCAGAACTTTTCGAAACCGATATCAGCGGCAAAGCCTGATTCCGTGACATGGTAGTCGAACATCTTTAAACCAAGACGGTCGGCAATAATCGATGATTGCCCGATGGCAATGTTGGCGAACGGACCGGCATGCACCATTATAGGTTGATATTCCGCGCTGTAGCAGAGGGTAGGGTTAATAGAATTACGCATCCAGGCGGTCATTGCTCCTCCTACTTCAAGATCACCAGTGGTGATCGGCTTGCCTCTTTTATCGTAGGCTAGAGTGATTTTATCCATTCTTTGGCGCATATCTGCCAGGTCGTGGACAATCGCAAGAATTGCCATTAATTCGGAGCTGGGGGCGATGCTGAATTTGGATTGCATCGGGAAACCGTCTTTACGTCCGCCGTTACCGATATTGATATTTCTTAAGCTCTGGGCACAGAAATCAATCACCCAATTGAAATCGACACGCGTAGGGTCGATGTCCAGCCGCCGCATACCGGTGAGTTTTTGGAGTTGAGCGTCGGAATAGTTGCGTTCGTGCTGCATTCTGGCGGTAAGGGCTACCATCGCCAGATTATGGGCATTCATAATATCATTAATATCGCCGGTCAGTCCCATGGAGAAGGCAGTCATCGGAATTAAGAGGGCATTGCCGCCGCCGGCCGCCGTGCCTTTTACATTCATAGTCGGCCCGCCGGAAGGTTGACGCAGAGCGCCGCCGACGTTTTTGCCTCTTTTCCCCAGACCTTCAATCAAACCGATTGAGCAGGTGCTTTTTCCTTCGCCTAGAGGCGTGGGTGTGATTGCGGTAACCTCAATGTATTTCCCATTCGGCCGGTTCTTGAGACGTTCGAGGATTTTCATAAAGTCCAGTTTGGGAGTTTTTCCATAGGGTATCATCTCATCTTTGTTCAGGCCGAGCTTTGCTTGCCATTCAGCGGGTTCAGGCAGATTCTCCTCTGCCGCCTCGGCAATTTGCCATTCCTTCATCTTGATTGCATCGTATGGCACTGGTGTTCTCCTATAAAAAGGCTTAATTAAAACTTAGTTATAAAAATTCCTAACCAGTCTTTTTAGTTTGTTTATTTGCCGAAGAGACTAAGGACAGGTAGATTTTATTCACTTCAGCCAGCACGGGTTGGCTGGAATCCAGAATTGAACGGTTCGCCAGGTCGGCATTGACGATAGCATCATCGTAAGGAATAAAACCAAGGAATTCTGCCTGTGGCAGACTGTCAGTGATAAACTGTTTCTGAAATAGATTCTGTATTTTGTTACCCACGACGGCCACATTCTTCAGGTTCAGGTCTTTTGCGAGTTCAAAGATTCTTTGAGCAGTCTCAATGCTTCTCTTCCCGGGTTCTACCACGATAATGAGTTTATCTACCGCTTTAGCGGTACCGCGGGTAAGGTGTTCGATACCGGCTTCCATGTCCATAATCACTACTTCGTCTCTTTGTAATAGAAGATGAGCCAGCAGCGCCTGCAGCAGTGCGCCCTCAGGACAATAACAGCCGGTGCCGCCGCGCTTAATACGTCCCATGACCATCAGCCGGATACCATTGAGTTTAGCGGCATATTTTTCCGGGAGGTCGTCTACCCGGGGATTGAGTTTGAAAAAAGAGCCGGATTGGCCCGTTTTGACGCCGACCCTTTCCTCGATAAGTTCATGTAATTCGGAAATTGGCGTAATGCTATCAGGGTTCGGGAAACCGAGGTTAGCAGCGAGATTGGCATCGGGATCAGCATCGATGGCCAATACTGCGTAACCGGATTCAGAGAAAGTTTTTGAGAGGAGAGAAGCCAGGAGAGTCTTCCCCACCCCACCTTTACCACTTATTGCAATTTTCATAGGGACTCTTCCTCTAATTCGGAGTATACTGGATGCATCGTTATCAGGTCAAGAATAAAGTAATAACCGCTTTAATGTTTCAGTAATACTTCTTAACATTTTATAACTTCAGCGTGATTCCAGCGTTTTTCCTTGACAATACCATATTGTGAACCTACAATAGTTTTCACTGAAGTGTCGGGTGGCATAAAAATATCAGATTATAATTAAAAAAACGGGCGCTTGTTCAGCAGGAGGTGGGAGCAATGAATATTAAATCCAGGATTGTCCTTATTACAGTATCAGTCAGCCTACTGATTTGGGCAATCTGCGCTGTTCTTGCCTTAACGCTTTTCCGCCAAACAGGGTTTGCCACAAATATTACTAGCAGTCAGGTCATTTTAATTACGTCCACATTCATTATCGTTCTCATGGCGTCTATTATAGTCAGTAACATCATGTCCCGCATCATGGCACAACGAAGCAAGGCTTTAGAGGAATTTAAAGAAAGCGAAGAGCGCTTACGAGCTTTATCCAGCGCAACTATCGAGGGTGTTATTATCCATGACGGTAATATTTTCCTTGAGGCTAATGATATCAGCGCCAGGATGCTAGGTTTGGAGCCTTCTGAAATCCGCGGTAAATCGTTCGCGGATTTCATCGTGCCTGAATATCTCGAAGTGGTGATGAAACATTTCCATGACAGCTACACAGAGCCTTATGAAGTTTACCTGCGTCGGAAGAACGGCTCTGTTTTCCCGGTGGAACTCTGCGGCAGGGATGCTACTTGCAAAGGTAAGAAAGTAAGAGTTCTATCGATCAGGAATATGACCCAAAATAAAAGAGCCGATGAGGAGTTGCGATTCAGAGGTGATTTGCTGGATGCCTGCTCTGATTCTATCATTCTGCATGATTATGATGGCGTCATTATTTATGTCAATGAAGCTGCTTGTAGATCCCATGGATACGCACGGGACGAGATAATGAGGATAAACTTCCGCAATCTTACTGTCTCGGAATCGGGCCCGATTCTGCGGCCAGAAATTGAGGAAGTAGAAAAGAAGGGCGATGTCATTTTTGAAAGCGCGCATTATCGTAAGGATGGTTCCATCCTGCCTTTGGAGATACACGCACGTACTTTCAAGTGGAGCGGTAAGGAATTTGTTCTCAGTGTCGGCCGGGATATCACCGAGCGTAAAAAAGCTGAAGCAGAATTGCGGTTCAGATCTGAACTGTTGGATGCCTGCTCCGATTCCCTGTTATGGACTGATGCTGATGGCAAATTTATTTATATCAATGAACCTGCCTGTAGAGCGCACGGATACACACACGACGAAATGATGAACGTAAACATCAACAAGTTGATTATTCCGGAATTTAGTCAAATCGCTCAATCCAAAATCGGAGAAGTTCTCAAGACGGGTGATGTTATTTTCGAGTGCGCGCACTATCGCAAAGATGGCTCAATCCTCCCGCTGGAGATACATGCGCATACCTTCAAAATGGGTGAAGAGGACCACGTTCTTACCATCTGCAGGGACATCACCGAGAGAAAACAGGCTGAAGAACTATTGAAAAATATTACAGCTAATTCCCCGTCGAGTACTTTCATTATTCAGGATGAAAAGTTTCAATTTGTTAACCCCCGGATGATTGAGTCGACCGGTTATTCGGAAACAGAACTGATGGCAATGCCTACCGATAAGATTATTTATCCTGAAGACCGGCAAAAAGTCAGAGGAGAAGTAACAAAAGTGCTGGCAGGGGAGCCGATCACATCTTGTGAGTATCGAGGCGTCCGTAAAGATGGCAGCATTATCTGGTCAATGGGGTCAATCGTTCTCATTAAATATCGTGGGAGGCGGGCTATACTGGGCACCGTAGCGGATCTCACCGAACAGAAAGAAACTGAAGAAGAATTGCGGTTCAAAGGTGAATTGCTCGATGCCTGCTCCGATCCTATATTTTGGTATGATACCGACGGCAATCCCATTTTCTTCAACGATGCTACTTGCAGAATCCACGGGTATACACGAGACGAAATGATGAAGATAAACATCCGCGACCTGATTGTCCCGGAATATGCTCGGATCGTGCCCTTAAAAATTGAAGAAATAGCCAGTAAAGGCGATGCCATTTTTGAGAGCGCGCACTACCGTAAGGATGGTTCAATCTTGCCTCTTGAGATCCATGCGCATGTCTTCAAACTGAGAGGTCTGGCACATACTCTCAGTATCTGTAGAGATATTACAGAGCGAAAGAAGCGAGAAATGGAAAAAGAACAAAACGCCCAATTTCTCCAGGTGCTAATAGATTCTATCCCTCTTCCTGTTTTTTATAAAGATATTAATGGTGTATTTTTAGGATGCAATACGGTTTATAGTCAGTTCATTGGTATCGAGAAAGAAAATATTATCGGTAAAACCGCTTATCAAACGGCACCCAAAGAATTGGCGGACGTTTATTACGAAAAAGACAAGGAGTTATTTAATAATCCTGGTACTCAGGTATATGAATATAAAGCAACAGATGCCGAAGGTAAAATACGCGACGTGATTTTCAATAAAGCAACTTTCCCAAATCCGGACGGTTCTATCGGAGGATTAGTCGGCGCGATACAGGATATAACCGAGCGTAAACGGGTTGAGGAAGCCTTGCGGCTGTCTGAAATGAATTTCCGTAATTCTATGGACAATTCTCCTCTGGGGGTTCGCATCGAGGGTGCAGGCGGGGAAACCACTTACACCAATCGGAGATTATTGGATATCTACGGTTACAAAAATATGGAGGAGTACCAGTCTAAATCTCCCAAGGAACGTCTTACTCCTGAGAGTTATCAGGCCTTTCTGGCCTTTGTCAGCAAGGAACAACGCGGCGAGCCTAACCCTGAAGAATATGAAATCAGCATTATCCGTACAGACGGTAGTATCCGCCATCTGGAAGTTTTCCGTAAAAAGGTATTCTGGGATAGCAAGTATCAATTCCAGATGCTTTTTAATGATATTACCGAGCGTAAACAGGCGGAAGAAGCGCTGAAGGCATCAGAGCAAAACTTCCGCAACTCTATGGATAGTTCGTCGATGGGTATTAATATTGTCGATACGGATTTCAATATCTTATATGTGAATCAGGCATTACTTGATATCTTTGGTTATAAAAATATCGATGCATTAAAAGCCAACCCCCCGGCTGAACATTATACTTTTGAATCGTATGCCGGCTGGGTCTTACGTCATGAAAAACTTTTACGTGGGGAACCGATACCCGACAAGGTGGAAATTGATATTATACGTACAGACGGTGCCATCCGGCACCTGGAAATCTTCCGCAAGGAAGTATTCTGGGATGGTAAGATACAATACCAGACACTTTATAACGATATTACCGAACGTAAATTAGCGGAAACTGCTCTAAAAGCGAGCGAAGAGCGTTTCCGCCGTCTGGCAGAGAACATCCCGGATGTCATTACACGCTTTAGATTTGTCCCGTCGCGCGGCTACGAATACGTTAGTCCTTCATCAACTATTGTTACCGGCTATACGCCGGAAGAGTACTATGCTAACCCTGAGCTCGGTACCGAAATGATATATCCCGAAGACAAAGGGTTACAACAAACAATGGCTGAAAAACCTGAGTTTAATAAAGGCATTCCTCTTATCACCCGGTACGTCCGGAAGGATGGCCGAATCATTTGGGTAGAAAGGCGGCAAATACCCATCTCTGATGAAAACGGTCAGTTAATAGCCTTAGAAGCCATCGACCGTGATGTCACGGAAGATATACGCATGGAAGAAGCCCTCCGTATGTCCGAAACTAATTTTCGTAATTCCATGGATAATTCTCCTTTGGGGATTCGTATTGAAAGTACAGGGAATGAAACTATATACGCTAACCATAAATTACTGGAAATGTACGGTTACGAAAACCTGAGTGAGTTCCGGTCTAAAAAAGCCCAGGAACGGCTTACTCCTGAGAGTTACCGGGGATATGTGGCTTTTCTCGAAAAGGAACAGCGTGGCGAATATACCCCTCAAAACTATGAAGTCACCATCATCCGTAAAGACGGCAGCATTCGACATCTGGAAGCTTTCCGTAAAAAAGTATTGTGGGGCGGAGAACCTCAATTCCAGGTGATTTATAATGACGTCACAGAACAAAAACATGCGGAAGAAGCCATTCACGCATCGGAGGAAAACCTCCGTAGCTCTTTGGATAATTCATTGGTGGGTATTCGTATCTCCGATGTCGATAACTACACGTTATATGCGAATCAATCATTGATGGACATCTTTGGTTACAATAATCTGGACGAAGTTAAAGCAATCCCGCCTCAAAAATTTTATACACCGGAGAGTTACAATTATTACCAAAATATGAGAAAACAATTCAGGCGTAATGAACCAATGCCGGACCAGGTGGATATTGATATCGTCCGTAAAGACGGCGATGTTCGGCATTTACAGGCTCTATTTAAAGTAATACTTTGGGATGGCAAGCAACAGTACCAGACTATCTATAACGATATCACCGCCCGCAAACAAGCCGAGCAGGCTCTTAAACGAAGTGAGAAAAAATACCGTGAACTGGTGGAAACCGCTCAGGAAGGCATCATGATTATAGATGCTGATTCTTACATCACTTTTGTTAACCAGCGTCTGTGTGAGATGCATGGATATTCCGAGAGCGAATTAGTGGGTAAATATGTCTACGATTCTATGGATGAAAAGGGTAAAACAATTCTTAAGAAAGAGCTTAACCAACGCCGTCTTGGGATAAAAGGCGAATATGATACCGAGTTTATCCACAAAAATGGTACACATATTCAAGCCAGAGTCGGCGCCACTCCGTTATATGATGATAACGGGAATTATGCCGGTGTAATGGCGGTGATTGTAGATATTTCGGCGCTCAAACAAGCTGAGGAACGGATTCTGCATCTTAACTCAGTACTCAATGCGTTGAGAGGAATCGCCCAGCTTATTACCCTGGAAAACGATAGGGGAAACCTTCTAAGGGAAAGCTGTGATTTGCTGGTAAAGACTCGCGGTTATGATACTGCCTGGTTAGCGCTCACTGATGATAAGGGAAAATTTGTTTCCGGAGTCAGTTGCGGTATTGATTCTAAAGTATTTAAAACTATTCTTAAGAACTTTACTAAAGGTAAGTATTTACCATGCACGCACGACTTGTTGAATCAAAAAGAAGATACGATTCTTTGCCCTCAAGTCGGTTCGCAGCATCCAGATTGTCCACTGAGTGCGTTGGGAGACAATCTGTGTAATTTGTCAGGAAGATTGGAATATGAGGGCAAGCTTTATGGTGTCTTATCTGTTCAATTACCATCAAAGCTGGCGGTGGATAAGGAAGAGCAAGCGTTATTTAAAGAACTGACGAGTGACATTGCCTTCGCTCTGGATCGGCTGGAAAAGGAAAACCAACTTTTAGCAGCTGAAGCGAAAGCACTCGAGGCGGAAAAACTGCAGGAGGTGGACCGTCTGCGTTCCGAATTACTGGCAAATGTGTCTCACGAACTCCGCACGCCGTTAGCATCAATAAAAGGATATACTTCTACACTACTACGGACAGATGTAAAGTGGTCGGCAAAACAACACCAAGATTTCCTTGAGACGATCGATGTTGAGACCGACCGTTTGACCAAGCTCATCAACGATATTCTGGAGATGTCTCGTATCGAGGGCGGAGCACTAAAGCTCAGACTGGAGCAAAACAACGTCTCGGAGATACTTGGCCCGATTATGAGCCGGTTAAAAATACTCGCTGAACACCATCAATTGAAAATCAAGATACCCAATAAATTACCTGCTGTTTTCGTTGATGGGATGCGCATCGGTCAGGTAATCAGTAATCTGGTGGATAATGCCACGAAATTTTCACCCCAGGGAAGTGAAATCAGCATCTCAGCGCATCGTGATAAGAATCAAGTGATTGTTAGTGTAACTGACCATGGCAAGGGCATGACGAAAGACGTCACGCAGAAATTATTTAACCGTTTCTATCAGGCAGAAGATGTCGTTACCGGGCGGAAGAGCGGTACAGGATTGGGTCTAGCTATCAGTCGCGGTATTATCGAGAGCCATGGCGGGCAGATCTGGGTAGAGAGCCAGGTAGGCGTCGGTTCAACATTCAATTTCAGTCTTCCGGTCTGGAAGGAGGGTACTCATGCCTAAGATTTTGGTGATAGACGATGAATTAAATCTAAGAAACGTCATGAAATGTAATCTCACTGCCAGCGGATATATTGTCACGACCGCAGAAAATGGCGAAGAAGGGTTGAGGGCAGCGCGAAAAAATAAACCCGATCTGATTGTACTGGATGTCAAAATGCCGGGAATGTCCGGCTGGGATGTATTGACAAATATGAGGAACACTCTTAAACTAAGGCAAGTGCCAGTTCTCATAGCGACTGCCTATCTGTCACCGAGTGATGAGCAGCGTACTAAAGAAGTCGGCGTTTGCTATATGGCAAAACCGTTTAATGTCTCCGAGCTGTTAGCTCAAGTGAAAAAAGCTTTAGGAGAGTGAAAATGCGGAAACAAACTATCCTTATTGTCGATGATGATCCCGTTATCGTGAAATTCGTCAGGGCAAATCTGGAAGCGAATGACTATATCGTGGCCGTAGCAATCAACGGTAGCGAGGCACTTAAAGCAGTAGAACTGGAAACTCCCGACCTGGTATTGCTGGATATCATGATGCCCGAAATGGATGGATTCGAAGTTTGCCACCGTCTACGTGAATGGTCGACAGTACCGATAATAATGCTCACTGCCCGCGGTGACGAAATTGACAGAGTCAGATGTCTGGAACTGGGTGCCGACGATTATATCTCTAAACCCTTTGGTGTGAATGAGATGATGGCTAGAGTGCAAGCCGTATTACGGCGCAGTACCCCCAGAAATACACCATTCTCCACAAAACCGTCATTTACCTGTAACGAATTGACAATTAATTTTGCCGACAGGCGCGTTACGATAGGCGAGAAAGAAGTTAAATTAACTCCAACGGAATACAATTTGCTCAGGGAACTGGCATTGAACGAGGGTAAGGTACTTACGCATACTCAGCTTCTGCAAAAAGTCTGGGGTTCCGAATATAAGGGCGAAACGCAATACCTGCATGTTTTTATCCGGCGTCTACGTAGTAAGCTGGAAGCCGGTTCAAAGGCACCATCCTGTATCACTACTATTCCGGGTGTGGGTTATAAAATCAGCCAGAAGGTGGAGTAAAGCAAGAATCTGCTATGATAATTAGAGATTCATGACCTTATTTTTATCATTCAGGCGGTGGTTAAAATCACTAAGCGAATTCTGAGTATAGAAGACGACCCCAGCTTTTCCAGATACCTCAGTTATATGTTGACAAAAGAGGGTTATGAGGTATTGACAGCGACCAACGGTTTAACCGGTCTTAGAAAAGCTGAGGAAGAAGATCTCGACCTTATCCTTTTAGATGTTATGCTGCCCGGCCTCGATGGTTTCGAGGTTTGCCATCGGCTGCGCGCTGAAGCGAAAACCGCTCATATCCCGGTACTGATGCTTTCCGCCAAAGGGCAGGATTCAGATAAGGTGACAGGATTGAGAGTCGGCGCTAACGAATTTCTCAATAAACCCATAGATAGAGAAGTCCTACTGGCAAAGATAAAAGAATATTTGCCTGACGATACTAAATAACTAATTATTACCGCTGGTAAGAATCCGCTCGATTGTTTCAAAGAGCTTGCTCAGGTCTTCCGATTTATTAAAATAATCAGCAGCGCCGATGGATAACGCTTTTATTTTACCGCCATCGATGTCAACCCCCGTCACCATCACAATATGAATGTCGGCTGTCTTCGGATTGCTTTTAAGAGATGTAATTACACCATACCCATCCATCTCCGGCATCTTCAGATCCAATAAAATAAGGTCGGGACGGTTTTGTTCCACAGCTTTCAGCGCTTCCTTCCCGTTGTATGCTGCGAACGTGGTGAAACCCCGTTTTTTTAATTCAAATTCGAGCGATTTCACCAACGCTTTATCATCATCAACTACCAGGATGATTTTTTGTGAACCGTTTAATAAATGGTTTACCTTTTCCATTAGTGCTTCAATATTGAAAGGTTTGGTGATATAGTCGTTAGCTCCCAGACGATATATCTTGGACTTATCTTCGATCACCGAAACAATGAGTATCGGAATATCTTTGGTAATCGGGTCGGTCTTTAGCACTGCTGTGGTATCGAAACCATCCAGATCAGGCATAACGACATCCATCGTGATAAGGTCCGGATGCGATTGCCTGGCTAAATCCAGTGCTTCCTTACCTCCTGAAGCTTCGATAACTTTGTAACCGCGACTGATAAGCTCGTGACTGATCAAACGGCGGATATTGGCTTCATCATCGACTACCAGAATCGTTCTAACCGTGCTTGGATCGGGTGTCGGTTCTTTTGCCGGTATCTTAATAGTCTGAGGAGTAGCTTTCTGCACGATCGTCAACGTAAAGGAAAAAGTGCTTCCACTCCCTAAAGCGCTCTCTACCCAGATTTTGCCTCCGTAATGTTCCACAATCTCTTTGCAGATGGGTAAACCCAGGCCGGTTCCCTTCGGTCTGTCTTTCAGGGTATCGCCCACCTGACTGAATTTCTCAAAAATGGTCTGATGATGTTCGGGAGCAATCCCGATCCCTGAATCTGTGATACTGACTACAACCATATTCGGTGTCTCATCTGACGGTTCTTTTTTGGCTGAATGTGCCTTGATACTGATTTGTCCGCCTTCCGGGGTGAATTTGATGGCATTGCTAAGCAGATTAGTCACCACCTGTGCCAGACGGTCTTTGTCCGACCAAACCATCGGCAGGTCCGGTTCTGTTTCGTTGGTGAGTTTTAATTGAGTCTTGTTGAGTAGGGCGTGATTAGCGTTCACTGCTGTTTCTATGACCCAGGGGACAGATACCTCAACTGTTTCCCACTGCATGCGGCCGGCTTGAATCTTGGACAGGTCCAGAAAGTCGTTTATTAATCTGGTGAGCCGTTCGGCTTCCTCGTTGATAATGCCCAGGAACTCCTTCTGTGTCGGTCTATCTTCCTCGTAGGCGAGTAAAATTTCTGCGAAGCTTTTGATTGATGTCAAAGGAGTACGTAACTCGTGCGATACCGTTGACAGGAAGTTATCCTTAAGTTTATCCAGCTCTTTTAATCGTTGATTGGCTTTTTCCAACTCCTGAACTTTTTCCTGAACTTCAGCTTCCATCCTCTTCCTTTCGGTAATGTCCACATTGATACCCCGGAGGCCGACGATTTTGTTCTGGCGAATAATTGGCGTGGAGTAAACCAGCACCGGGAAGGTAGTGCCATCTTGCCGCAATGCTGTATATTCATAAGGGCTGGAACCCTTCCCATGTAATAAATCCCGAACATTTTGCTGGAGTCGCGGCCTATCCTCCGGGACAAAAGACCCTTGCGGGAAAGTTCTCAATCCTTCTAATCCCTGAGAACCCCATGCCCTGAGCGATTCTTTGTTGGCATAGGTTATTTCCCCTTGCATATCCATTTCCCAGACACCCTGGGGCAAGAGTTCCGCCAGTTCCATAAAACGCGCCTGGCTTTCTTCCAGCGCAATCTCTGCTTCCTTACGTTCCGTAATATCGATTGCCGCAAGCAGACTCAAAGTAACTTTGCCTTCCGCATTAGTATTCGGTTCTACGGAAAGGCTTACCCAAAGATGTTCGCCATCCTTTGTTTCCATCTCTACTTCTTCGTCGCGGACCCTCTTACCGGAAGCAGAACGAATAAATATAGCCCTGGCTCTGTCTTTTCCCAATGGCGTATCGGCATATAGGTCGACCATAGGTTTGCCGACCATCTCTTTTACAAAATAACCGAGTAATTCCGATGCTTTATTATTGGCCGTTTGTATGATGCCATCGGTGCCAATTGAGAAGTAGGCGATAGGCGCCTGACTGTACAGGTCGCGATACTGATTCTCGCTCTTCTTCATAGATTCCCATGCCAGACTATTGGAAAGCGCAACGGAGAGGAAATTGGTCAATCCGGATATCAGTTGTGTGTCCTCATCCACGAAACCACCGGGTTTATTTGCAAGCCCGATTAACCCGACCGATGTTCCTTCAACGATTAATGGCGAGAACAATACATTACTTATCTGCATATGCCCTGACGGAATGTAATCTATCCAAGGGCTGTTGGGGAAATCATTGTTGTAGATAGGTTTATTTGATTTGTACACTTCCCCGTGCAAACCTCGTATGGGCATCGGTAACAAAGGGTCAACGGTACACGGAAGTCCGCCGGCATCAAGAAACAGCATTTCATATTTTGTTCGCGTTTCATCGAGGAGAACAATATACCCGCCGGTAGCCCCTGTAATTTTCTTACAAATTTCAAAAATTGCCTTGGCAGCATCACTGAATTGTAGATAGGATTGAACAGCCTGACTCGCTTCCAGCAATGCGGAAACCCTGGCCACACTTTGCTCTGAAACGGTCAGGGCTTTACGTAATGCCAGTTCCGCTTGTTTACGTTCGGTGATGTCCAGGAAACTACCCAGTGATGCTCTCTTGCCTTCGTAAATGATGGAACTGACCTGTTCCGTTGCCCATCTGGTTTGTCCGTCACCGGCAATGATTCTAAACTCAATCGACGCCGGCTTTTCCCCTTTCACCATCGATATAGCATTATTTCGGACCATTTGCTTGTCTTCCGCATATACCATGTTTACAGTGGACATTTTTAAGAGTTCTTCTTCTGAGTAGCCGGTAATCTTTTGGAATTGCGGGTTAACAAAACGGAACCTGCCATTCTGGGCAATATAAATACCTATCGGTGAGTTTTGCACCATTTTTGTGTAAAGTTCTTCCATGTTTTTGCGTTCGGTGACGTCACTCGCAATACCGATAAAGTTAAATGATTTTTCGCCTGTTCCAACCATTTTAGTGCCTCTGGAGATGTACCAGCGCCACTCGCCCGAGGCATGGCGGAAACGATATTCATTACCGGCGACAGTTTGGCGGCCGGCTTCATCGCCATACCGTATGGCATCTTCGATAATATGCCGGTCATCAGGATGGACCAATGACATGAAAGATACGCCGATTAAATCAGTTTGATTATAACCAAGTAACGGTTTAACCGAGGGAGAAACGTAGATGAACACACCTTCATTGAGTGTGAAAATGATATCCTGGCTGTTTTCCACAATCAGACGGTATTTCTCTTCGCTCTCCTTTAGAGCATCTTCGGCCAGTTTCCGCTCCGTGATATCGTTGTAGAGCATTTGGAACTGATGTTCGCCGCCCCACAGCATTTCTTTACGGAAGACTTCCATATGTCGGATGCCGCCGTCTTTACGGACGATGCTTATTTTATAGTTATAATCGCTAAGTGTATTGTGTTGTATTTGTTCTCTACGGACTAGATAATCCTGATAGCTATCCGGTGTATAACGTTCCCGGGGTGATTTGGATTGGAATTCAGCCAGGTTATCATAACCGTACATGTCCAAAAATCTCTGATTAACGTAAACGGCTTCCCCGTCTGCTTTCACGATACAAACCCCCAGAGGAGAATCATCCATTGACTTGCGGAAATTAATTTCCGATATCCGCAGTGCATCCTCTGCCTTTTTCCGTTCGGTGATGTCGTTGGCTATACCGATAAAAGTGAGAAATTTGCCTTCTTCATCATGCATAGCAGTGCCCCGGCCTATGATCCATCGCCACTCACCCGAAGCATGGCGGACACGGTATTCAATACCGTTGGGATATTGATAACCGTCTTTGATGTTATGTTGCATTGCCTCCATGACCGTCGATATGTCCTCCGGGTGGATTATTGAGGCGAAGCGACGACCAACGAGGTCGGATGGGTTGTAATCAAGAGTATTTTTAATGGAAGGGGATATATAAACGAATTCGCCTGCAGCGTTGACGGTGAAGATGATGTCCCGGCTATTTTCCACAATCATCCTGTATTTCTCTTCGCTAGCTTTTAAAGCTTCTTCAATAAGCTTACGCTCAGTGATGTCGTTATAGAGAGTCTGATATTGCGGCTTGCCATCCCAGAGGACTATTTTGAATGACGCCTGTAAATGCCGCGTGGTGCGGTCCTTGCGAATAATATCGATATCCACCTGATCCGGTATTATTTCACCGCGCCCGTATTTCTCCCTCATTTCGAGATATTCAGCGTAACACTTCGGAGAGTAATAGTCCTGGGGTGATTTTCCTTTTACTTCGTCCAGATTTTTATAGCCGAAGATATCCAGCAATGCCTGATTCGCATACAACGTGTTATTATCGATATCGGAGATGCGAATACCCACAGCTGAATTGTCCAAAGAATTGTGAAAATTCTTCTCCGATGCTTTCAGAGCTTCTTCGGTCTCTTTTAATTCGGTGTATTCATGTAAACTGGCGATACAATAAGTTGTCTCCCCGAAGTCAAAAAAGCTCAGACTATCCCTTATCCACCGTTTTTTACCTTCAATAGCCGGAATATCAACCTCGAGGGGTATCGAATCACGTTGACGAAATTTTAGTTTAAACTTTTCAATGATTACGTTTTTTGTTTTTTGGGGCACGGGGAAGTTCTGTGTAAACGGTTTTCCGATAACATTTGCCGGAGCCAGGTTGAAGTTTTTAATATAGGCTTTATTTGCATGCATAACGATGCCATTCGCATCTAGTAACATCACCGGGTCGGGCATGGCATCATAAACTGCCTCAAAATAGTTTTGCGGTTCGCCTTTTCTTATCTTCATAGCGCACCTCTCCGCGGTTGGCGATTCTCGATGCTTTTTATGAGCTGTTGATTACTCCAGTATTTTCTTTACTCTGGCCACTATCTCCAAGGGGCTAAACGGTTTGGTAATGAATTCATCAGCCCCGGCTTTTAAACCCTGTTCGCGGTCAGTTTCCTGCCCTTTTGCTGTCAGGATAATACAATAAATATCCTTCAGTTCGGGCGATTTTTTTATCTCCCCGCAGACTTCATAGCCATTCTTTTTAGGCATCATTACGTCTAAAAATATCAGGTTTGGTTTGGATTGACTGATTTTACTCAAAGCCTCCTCGCCATTTGATGCTGAAGAAACAATATACCCGGCTTTTTCCAGGATAAATGTTAATGATCTGACTAAATGGGGCTCGTCGTCTACAACCAATATTTTTTTGTCGCTCATGTTATGCTCCGTAACAAAAGACTTACTACTTATTATTGATTATATTTCACACTTTTCAAAGGCCTGACAGAATTGTTTAGGAAATTGTAACAAGTCTATAACAATTCGTGGATTGAATCAATATCAATCGTTTAGGGGGATGCACTCTTTTCTAATCGAAAAAAGAGCCTGGGGAAGCCGATTAGCCTCATCTACAGGAGTATCTGTTGGTTTGTTTATATAGATTGAACGTGTTTTAACGAATCCTTTCTGCACATTGATTATCGCTCATCTGGTTGGCAATTGCATCTCATTGAGCTAAGCTTATTCCCGGGCCAGGTATTTTTCGACTTGAGGCAATGATTTCAATTGTTCATAGGGTGTTTTGATTTTCTCGTAAGGATATGTATTCTTCACCTTACCCTTATGAGTCAATTACTGCAACAGGGAAGAAACAAGGCCGGTGAAAATTAATATAAGGGTTTAAGTTTTCCCGGTGATAGACATTGAGCAGGCTGGCACAGCCTTGAGGGATATGGGCATATCCCAGATTCTTACGTATCACGGAGCCATTCTTACTTTCGACCAATCCGTTATCATCAGGACGTCTCGGCTTCGATTTCGTGAAGCGAATTAAGAGCTTATTCAGTAATTCAGCTACTGTACGATTAACATATTCACCGCCGTTGTCAGAATGAAATCCCCTGATACGGAAGGGAAATTGATTTAACATGCTTGCTAACAATGGTTCCAAATCATATTCAGCTATTCTCGCCACTGATGCCACGATTTCCCATTGGGTGAACTTCATCCACAGCATTGATGTGATAGACACCTTTCCGGTGATCATGGTTCCCCCCGATGGACGGTATCGACTCTTATGTACCCCGGATTGCCATCATAGCCGGTTAGCCCGTTCCCCAATCCTGGACATCACTGGCTTGGTATGAGTGTAGCGCTTGCCCGTATAACGTTTGCTGTGCCTCAAATTATAGATTTGGGCTACTGATATTCCGCTAATATTCTTAAATTGAGCATGCCCATATACCTCACATTCCCGCTCTAATATCCGCTTTGTGGCCGGTCCGCTTAACCATCCGGTGCGTTTCATCGGTCTTGGCTACAAAGCCATTTCTGCCATCGTATACTTCTCTGGAAAGCGGTGCCTGTGGTATGCCGTTACCCGGAGGCTTCCTGCCTCCTGATATTGCCCCACCAGCCTCGCTACCTGTGACCGCGAGTAGCCTGTCACCTTTTCCAACTATCTGAGAAATATTCCTTTCCCATTTCTTCTAAGGCACTTATACTTGAATTTTTTTAACACCTCCTCTATCCATTGATATTTTTCTTTGAGGTTTAATCCACTAAACTCTATCCCCTGGCTGCTATCCACAAATTGCTTGACTTGTTCCAGTGTCCGTATTTCTTTGTCATCCATATTAAGTTGCATGTTTCAATCATAAACGACTCCGTATCTCCAGAGGCTCATCTTGCATTAGAAACTGTTGCACTACTTCAGGATTGGTTACTCAGGCAAGTACCGGTTATTAAATTAATTGCCCGTGAATAATTAAGGAGGGGGAAGCATGAAACGTCTTCTACGCAGGATGCATCGTAGCAATAGTGGTTTTACTCTGGTAGAGTTACTTATCGTTATCGCCATCATCGGTGTCCTGGCGGCAATCATCATTCCTAATGTTACGGGACTTGTCGGCAGCGGGCAAACTGAAGCCGCAGCGTCAGAAAAGACACTGATACAGACAGCCATGGATACAATGATGGCAAAACTGAGCTTAAGCACGGTAACAGCTGTAACTTCTGCCACCAGTGATATGACCTCCTTCCCTAACAGCACGAATCCTCTTTACCCCAACTATTTGAGAAGTACTACGACTAAAGGCACTTATACTTGCACTACTTCAGGATTGGTTACTCAGGCAAGTACCGGTTATTAAATTAATTGCCCGTGAATAATTAAGGAGGGGGAAGCATGAAACGTCTTCTACGCAGGATGCATCGTAGCAATAGTGGTTTTACTCTGGTAGAGTTACTTATCGTTATCGCCATCATCGGTGTCCTGGCGGCAATCATCATTCCTAATGTTACGGGACTTGTCGGCAGCGGGCAAACTCAAGCCGCGGCGGCAGAAAAACAATTAGTGCAAACAGCGATGGATACAATGATGGTTAAATTAGGGTTAAGTGCGGTGACCGCGACTGCCGCCACCAATGATATGACGTCTTTCCCGACGGGTAATCCCCTGTGTCCAAATTATATGAGATCGACTACTACGAAAGGCACTTATAGCTGTACCACCACGGGACTGGTTACCCAGGTAACTACCGGCTATTAACAGCTACCTGATTTGTTCAATATCAAAAGATACACTATATCGGAGATTAACATCCAGCCTCCGATATAGTGCTATACGAGTAGTTGAAAAGATGTCTCATATACCGGGAGTAAGATATGGAAACAGGCAGGGGTGACTTCCCGATCGATAACTTAAGCGGCCGTAAGAGCTTAGGGGAATTGTTGGTTGAAGAGAAATTACTTACCCCGGAACAACTCGATAATGCCGTGAATATTCAACAAAAGCAGGGCGGCAGGCTTAGTGAGATTTTATTGAGTCAGGGACTGGTAAAAGCCCAGGATTTAGCCGCCGTCCTCAGCGTCAAGCTTAATGTGCCGCTTATCGACCTGCAAAGACATAAAATTCAGCCTGAAGCGCTACGCCTCATACCTGAGGATGTCGCGCGGAAACATACATTAATTCCGTTAGATATGGTCGGTAATTCGCTGGTTGTGGTGATGGCCGACCCTCAGGATATTCAAACAATCGAGGATATCAAGGCCCAAGTGAAAATGAATATCGAAGTTGCCTTGGGGATATCCACCGATATTTTGAGCGCTATCGACCTGAACTACCGTTCTGTCGGCGAAATCGAGAAACAGGTTAAAGAGTTCGCCCCGCCTGCAGAAGAAGCTACGGTTGTTACCGCCGAGCTTGTCGCTAAAACTCCAATTGCACAGACATTGAGTCTGCTGCTGACGCAAGCGGTCAGAGACCGGGCTTCGGATATCCATATTGAACCTCAGGAAGACAGGTTACGCATTCGCTTCCGCATCGATGGCATTCTGCATGATATTCTCTCTTTACCGCGCGGTGCAGCGATACCGCTGGTATCGCGCATTAAAGTCCTGGCAGAAATGAACATCGCGGAACAGCGGCGTCCCCAAGACGGCCAGTTTTCCGTTACTGTGGCCGGACGGGATATCGATATCCGTTGTGCCAGTATGTCCACGGCTTATGGGGAAAAGGTCACCTTGCGTATTCTGGACAAAGCGCTGTCCCTGTTTACGCTCCCCCAGCTTGGCTTGTTGCCTGATTCTCTTAAAAAATTGCAATTAATGATGAAAAGCCCGTTCGGGCTGATTCTGATTGGCGGTCCTACGGGTTCCGGTAAAACGACCACTCTGTACGCTCTCATTAATAGTTTGAACCGCACTGAAAATAATATCATGACGGTTGAAGACCCGGTTGAATATCATTTCAAAGATATCAATCAGACCAAAGTCAACCCGAAAGCCGGTATCACTTTCGCTAACGGTCTGCGCTCAATCATGCGTCACGACCCTGACGTCATCCTCGTCGGCGAAATCCGTGATAACGAAACCGCCACTATCGCAGTACAATCTGCACTCACCGGACACCTGGTACTGTCTTCCGTCCATGCTAATGACGCGGTTGGGGTACTTTTCCGGATGGTCGACCTGGGTATAGAAAGGTATTTGTTAGCGTCCACGCTGGTGGGTATTTCCACGCAACGTATGGTACGCCGCCTTTGTCCGCATTGTCTGGCTCCATTTAAGCCGTCACCTGAAGAACTGGCGGATTATGATGAAGAATTACCGGAACGCCCGAAGATATTTTACGGCAGCGGCCTCGGCTGTAATCTCTGCGGTAATATCGGTTATCAGGGACGCACCGGTATTTTTGAGACGCTGGTGATGAGCGAGGAAATCCGCCGGATGTTGCTGACCAATACCAGCGCCGTCGATATCAAAAAGCAAGCGCTGAAAGAAGGCCTGGTGACCATGAGACATGACGGCATGTTGAAGGTGAAACAGGGCATTACCACCATTAGCGAAATACAGCGCAATGTCTTCTCAATCGCTTAGCATTTAGCCATCCATGAGTGAGGAGGATACGTGACTTATCGCTATCAGGCTTATACCAAAGACAAGAAGCTGGTCGACGGTACGATTGAAGCGGCTACCGAAGCCATGGCTGAAGAAGCATTGTATCTGGCCGGTTATAAATATGTCATTAGTCTGAAAGCTTCCCGTCCCCGGGTCACGCTCGATTCTGTTTTACCGACTTTATTTGGTGTGAAACCTCAGGATGTAATTGATTTCTCCCGCCAACTCGCTACCTTTGTAGCATCAGGCGTATCACTTTATGTGGCGCTGGAACTGGTTGGCGATCAGATTACGAAGCCGGCCTTAAAGAAAATTATTACAGGTGTTGCTCAAGAACTGCAAGGGGGCAGTTCGTTCTCCCAGGCAGTCAGTCACTACCCGGCGGCTTTTTCTTATTCTTATTACCAGATTATCAAGGCGAGTGAACAGGCTGGAGACCTTGAGAGCGGTTTGCGGCAAATCGCCGATTATATGGAAAAACAGCTGAAGATAGGAAGTAACATCCGCCGTGCTATGGCTTATCCGGCTATTATCGTTGTCATGGCAATCGGGGTTTCCATTTTGATGGTCACCGTTGTTCTGCCGCCTATCATGGGATTATTTAAATCGGTTGGCGCTAATTTGCCCTGGACAACAAAAACAGTCATCGCAGTGGTTAATTTTGTTTCCGCGTATAAATTGCCACTGTTTATCGGTATTGTGGCTCTAGTTGCCACTGTGTATTTATATTTCAGAACAGCCGCCGGAAAACTGACAATGGACGAGATGATGTTGAAAATGCCGTTAATCGGAAAAATTAATGTCCAGCGTATTATGGGGCACTTCTGCCGGACGGCTTCTATGATGTCGAAATCCGGATTGCAGTTACCGGAAATATTAGAAGTGACAATCCATACGGTCAGCTCTAATCGAGTGGTTAATCAGGCTTTGACGGAAGTCAGGGAGAAAATGATGGAAGGTAAAGGACTGGCCCGTCCGATGTCGGAAAATAGTTTATTCCCACCGACGATGGTAAAGATGATAACAATGGGAGAACAGACCGGTAATATTGATACTACATTGGCCACGCTGGCTGGTTATTTCGAGGACAAATCCAATCAGGGTATCCAGGCTCTCATTGCCATGATCGAACCCGTGCTCACACTTATTATGGGGTTAGGTGTGGCTTTTATCATGGTGGCAATCTTATTACCGATGTATACGGTGTTGCGGTCTATCCATTAGGAAGATTTATCGGTGAAAATTAAGATGAAAGGGTATTTCCAAATCATCCGGCGGAGTGAGAATGGCTCCAGCCTCATGGAGATGCTGGTTGCGGTGTCGATCGTCGGCATCGCGCTTGGTGTCTTTATCACCGCATTATCTACGGGTTCTCTATCCGTCAGTGCATTAAATGAAGCTACCATCGCGCAAGATTTAGCCCAGCGTCAGATGGAACAACTGAAATCGGCGACGTATGACTCGACCGGAGCTTCTTATACATTGGTGGCCACTCCTACCGGCTACACTATTGGTCTTGCTGTGAACTCGGCTATTTACGCCGATAATAAAATTCAGAAACTCACGGTAACGATTTCCCACAACGCGCAACAGGTACTGGTGGTGGAAGACTATAAGGGGAACCGATGAAAAGCGAGCATGGTTTCACCCTGGCGGAACTGTTGATAACGGTAGCGCTTACCGGAATCTTAGCCGGCATTGTAGGCCCGACTATCTACCAGCTTTATAATGTTTCACAGTTTGGCAGTGATAGTTTCGAGGCGTTTCACGAGTTACAGAACTCCGCATCCTGGTTTAATTATGACGGGCAAACGGCTGTTTCAGCGGTGGGTGGCAGCGGACTGACATTAACATTGCCGTCTGCACAAACGGTCACTTATACTCTCTCGGGTACTAATCTGCAACGCACCTCGGGCACCTCGACAATAACACTGGCGCAGAATGTTTCCAGTGTCAGCTTTACGGTAAACAGTCGACTGGTAACGATGGTTTTAACCTCGGCGCCTCAGGATAGAATGGGAGTCAGTCAACAGGAGACATATGTGGTCTATTTACGGCCTGTGCCGTAGTATCAAGACGAAGGAGAGCGGTCAAGCTCTGACATTGACACTGGCGGCGTTAGCCATCGGCGCGCTGGTCATCGGTCCGTTTTTATCGCAGGCCAGTTCTGCTCTGATTGGTTCTAACACTTATAATACCCTTTTAAAAGCGACTTATGCCGCTGATGCCGGTGTCGAACATGCTGTTTGGAACCTGACCGATGGAGGTCTGGCAGCGACTTTACCTAATGTGGGTAATAATACAACCTATTCTTTACCGAATACGGTAAACGGTATCACACCCAGTATTACGGTGACTAATACTCAGTCGGGCAATATACCTATCGGCACCATTGCAAATGCGGTAACCGATACTTTCAATTTTGATACTTTAGCATGCTATACTCCCCGTATCATCAATATTTCAGGTAATGTTTATGCCATTGTCTATCGGGGTACCACCAATGATGGCTATCTGAAAACGTTTACTATTTCAGCCACCGGAGCGATCACTAAAACGGCTATCGATACTTGGGCTTTTACTACCACCTGTTATGAACCGGACATCACAAAGGTTTCCGGTAATGTCTATGCCATTATATATCGCGGCGCCAGTAATAATGGCTATCTCATGACGGTCACTATTTCCCCCGCTGGAGCGATTACCAAAACAGCGATTGGCAACTCTAATTTTGGTACTGCGCTATATGAACCGGATATATATTTCATATCGGGCACTTTTTATGCTATTGCTTATCGTGATGCCAGTAATAATGGCTATATCAGAACGGTAAACATTGCCAATAGCGGGACTATTACGAGTAACTCGGTTAGTTCCTGGAATTTTACTACCGGAGTCTATAATCCGCGTATTATAAAAATCTCCGGGAATGTTTACAGTATCGTTTATGGCAATGCCGGTTATGTTAAGACCATGACTATTTCCACCGCCGGAGCGATCACTAAAACAGCTATCAGTACCCTTACTTTTGACACTACCGGCAGCTATGAACCATATATCTTAAATGTGGTTGGCACCGTCTATGCTATTACATATCGTAATTCTACTAACCTAGGGGTTGCCGAGACTTACACAATAGCTACTAACGGCACCATAACACAGACGGTGATTGATACATTGCAATTTGATACTTCAGCCGGTTATGAACCATGGCTGATAAATGTTGGCACCGGTATGTATGCGGTTGCTTATCGCGGCGCTTCCAATTTCGGGTATTTGAAAACATTCGCGATTTCCACGACGGTAGGTAGCGGTACTGCCGTTTTTAGTGTACAATCAGTCGCAAGCGGCACGACAATTACAGCTTCGGTAAGCATCACGAGCAATGTAGCTTCAATCAAGTCCTGGCTGATACAGAGAAATTAACGGCAATTATCTGATGTATAACAATAAAAGGGGGAAATAAAAATGACTTATAACTCAACCGGTCTCACCAATGTGCTCTTAGCCTGTATTACCGTCATTAACCTGGTAATGTTACTGATCATGTACCAAATCCGTCAGAAGAAATAACAGACGGTGACATAGTAACTCGATGGTGTTCCAAGGAAGGCTTGATATCCGTTTTATATCGGGTCTTCTGATTTGTGATATGTAATAAACTAGTGAGTAGCAAACGAGGTGGCTTCATTGCCCAAAACTAGAACGCTTGGCATATTTCTGGTCGTCCTATTAGTAATAGGTTTAGCCTATTTCGGCATGGGTTATCTCAGTGAACGAAATGGGCAGAAAGCGCTGATTACACAAATGGATGACACTAATAAAATGCTCTCGTTAATCGCGGTTCCGCCTGCTGATTTACAACAACGTCTTACCGATGCTCAAAATGCTAACCTGGCGGCGAAACAGAATCTGTTGCCAACCGATGTGGATACTACTCAGGTAATAAATTCTATTTTAGAAATAGCCGATGAATGCAATGTAAATGTTCTTCCGTTGAACACCGATTCGTGGACGAACGTAGCCGTCCAGGGAACCAATTATCGTGTTTTAACAATCAGCCTGTCGGTAGACGGTAGTTTTACCGACCTGACGGCTTTTGTTAATCGTTTCTATGGGAACGACTTTCCGTCACTGATTGTGGACACCGTAAGCATCCATCCATCTGTCCAGTCAGCCGGAGGAGCCGATGGTATTAGTGGTGACTATACCGGTGTTATTCAATTGGGAATTTATACTCAAGCTGGGAAATAAGGGATTGGATATTTGATGTCTGTTACGCTGGATATAAGCGCTGGAAGTTTGAAACTGGTCTCCATTAATGGCAATCGAGTGGAGAAGTGGGGCACTGCGCCATTATCACCCGGCATGGTCAGGGATGGAGTCATTCTGCAACCTCAGGCAGTCGGGGCAGCAATCGATGCATTGTTCCAGGACTTGAAGATTACCAAAGGTGGTCTTAATGCAACCATCACGGGACTTTCCTTCACTTACCGTATGTTGCGATTGCCTCGTGTGAAACCGGCGTTAACGACCGAAGCCATCCTGCGAGCAGCCAAGAAAGAAATACCGCTGGCACTGGACGAAATTTACCTTTCCTGGCGGATTATCGAGACGACCAAAGAAGAAATAGAAGTGTTTCTCTTTGGCGCGCCGCGTAATTTAATCGATGCTGCGTTGCAGACTTTCAGTATTGCCGGTGTCAAGCTGTTATCAATCGATTTGAAATCACTGACCCTGGCGCGCGCGGCTAATCGTCCGGATGTTCTGGTAATTAATTTTGAATCGGATTGTTTTGATATTGTGGTGGTGGCGGAAGGTTTGCCTGTTATTTTGCATACCGTTATCCCGCGGGTCGAAGGTGCGACGCTTGAAGACAATGTAAAACGATTAGCGGATGAATTGGCGCGAACGGTGGATTTCTATAATATCACCCACGCTGTTAACCCGATTAAATCAACAGTGCCCGTATTACTCGCCGGTACATTGGCTAACGACCCTAAGACAATGGAGCTTATTAAAAATAGCGTCGAGTATCCCGTGGAATTGTTGACCTCGACTATAAAAGCACAACCGCAGTTTCCAACGATTTCTTATGCCGGTAATATCGGTCTGGCGCTGAAAGGATTGAAACAGGGCAGTGCATCACGCGAAAACAAAACCCGTTTTTACGATATCGATGTCGACCTGCTGGAAGGCAAACGAAGATTAGAGATTAAACACACGCCAAGGCGACAGATGTTGTTACCGGTTGCTTTGATAATAGCCATGGTTATTATGATTATTTTGTCGGTGGCAAAAGGGCAGGCGCATACGGAAAAAGTGCGCCTACAGGGAGAGGTTGATGCACTTACCCGTGAACTTCAGATGACACGGACACGGGCAGACCAGGCGGTTACTACCGAAGCGACGATTAAAACCCTATCGACTGAGACCGCGGCATTGCTACAGCAAGAGCAGCAAGTCCTGTTAAAAAATGTCAGTGACGCCGATATTCTGACGTGGGTTAATACTAACCTGCAGGTAAACATGTCATTCTCCGATATTGAGATAAATCCGGATAAAGTTTCCGTTCAGGGACAGGCTGATAGTAAAGCCGACATTGTCAGCTATGCCGAGGCATTGAAACAAGGATACACACAAACGTTTGATAAAGCCCCACAACCTTCATCTATCGGCATTACCAAAATCGATAACGTGACGAGTAGCACAGGTAGCGCCGATGGCGTGTCATTTACCATTGAGATCGCAAGATAACGATCTACCTTTTGGTAAAACTTGTAAAAAGAAGGCTGATTAATATGCTCAGCCTTCTTTTTTTTATTAAACTGCGAACTGATTATATCTATTGATTCTTGCCATTCTGAACGTTGTTATTAACATTGCTCCTGACTTGTCCGAAAGGTTTCCCCTTTTCGGTCTTTACAGAACCCTTGACGTTCGGGGTTGACTTGGCAGTCATGGTGTTTTTAACCACTTTAGCACCGGTATCTAAAATTATCTTGGCGGTGAACTGGTTCTCCGAAGGCGCTCTCTCGCCGGTAATTACAACCTGGTCGCCGACAGCAATGGCACTCGTGCCCTTCCTTAAATTAATTTTGGTTGAGTTATCGATAAGAAATGTAACGCTGTCGCCTTTCATATCCTGGATTGTAATGCTGGCATTTGCAGTATAGGCGGTAACCGTTCCCGCATGAATAGCTTTGATTGGCTTCGCGGGAATTAAAGTAAGGCGTTGCGCCGTTTGTACGGCTGCACCGGCGGTGGTGCTCGCTTCTACCGTCAGGACACTCACTTTATCCCCAACTTTAAAATTATCCAGAGTGGCATCTTTCACCCCGGGGACTTGATATTGTGTCTTGGAACCAACCTGGAACGTTTCATCGCCTTTATTCGTGGTGACCACGATAACCGGAGCCGCGATGCTTTTAAGCGTTCCCTCAAAAGCACGACGTTTTTCCGGAGGTTGAACAATGTTAATTCTACCCGCTATATTGGTATCTTTGTTGTAGATAGCGGTAACCTGGTCATTTACTGCCAGGTCGTCGATAGTAATCTTGCCGACCCCGGTTTTGGTAATGATGGTAGTGGCGGTCACTTTCACCACTACAGCGCTACCCTCTTTGGGTGTGATTGTTACCGCAGGTGGAGTTGTTGTTTTATCAATCGCGGTGATAACACCTCTAACCTCGCTCACAGCGGCGTGGGTGGCAGAGACGTTAGTTGTTGAGGTGCTGGTGTCCGCCAGAACGCCTTGTGCGCCGACAATCAGTAATATTACGACGATGGTTGATGCCATTACTATTTTAAATATTGTTTTCATTCTTTTTCTCCCTATATATCTATAACGTCCGACGGGATAAAAGGTTAGGTTTTTCATAAAATATTTATACAGGATTTCATATTTCACATCATACAATTTGTATCTAAAGGTTCAATGGCTAAAAAGTCATTCGCTTTTAATACTTTAGTCCTGATTGGCATGGGGGGCTTCACGAGGAGTCAGAGTGAGAAACATTTATAAAAATTGTCATCGCCTCCGCATAGGATAAACTCCGGCTGGAATCCAGTAATTTATATGGATTCCTATACATTTACTTCGTAAAGTATGCATTGCTTCGCAAGTACTATAGCCTACGGTCAAGTACGGAATGACAAAAGGAAATTGCCACGATCTCCTATTGAAAGTGGTGGCAACTTGAGCGAAGTCGATAGTACTGGCAACGCCAGTAGAGGGGATGGCTTGGTACCGGAGAAGGTTATTCCCACATATGAAGGTACTTCGCGGCAAGTGTCTTGATTAAACCGTCATGGCTGATCCAACAGGTTGAGAAAAATGCCAATGTACACGATGTTTAATCATAGCATTTAAAATATGACAATAGAGGATACCTCGTCACTTATTTAAAGAAGCGCCGTTCGAGGCGATTACTTCTTTATACCAGTATGCCGAATCTTTCAACGTCCTCTGCTGTGTAGGATAATCAACGTGTACTATACCGAAACGCTCCCGATAGCCGCTGGACCATTCGAAATTATCCATCAACGACCATTGGAAATATCCCCTGATGTCTATGCCGTCTTTGCTCGCTTTACATAACTGCGAGAGGTAGCGTTTAAGAAAGTCGATGCGTTGCGGGTCGTGTACTTTCCCATCGAGCTCCACCCAATCGACATTGGCCATACCATTTTCCGTAATAAAAACGGGCAGTTTATATCTTTCATAAAAGTACTTGGGACCCCAGTAAAGTGCTTTCGGGGCAACACCCCAATGATAGGCGGTAAGAGGATGGCCAACAGGTTCTTTCATAAATTCCGGTTTGCCGTCTTTACCGGCACGGACGGTTTCTCCCCGGTAAATATTCATACCGAAGAAATCCAATGGCTGATGAATCGTGGTCATATCTTTTTCATGAATCACAGGGACGTCACTTCCATAGAATTTTAGCCCGTCTTCCGGATACTTTCCCAGGAATATGGGGTCCATCCACCAGGTATTATTCCAGGTATCCTTGGCCCCCATATCTTTATTGACCATGGTATTGTTCCAGATGCTGTTACCACCGATAGAAAACATGGCTTTTCGCGCGGCATTGATATCATCGGGGCTATCGGTTGCCGGCGAACAGACCACGCCTACCGGAGCCAGTCCGATACGGCATTTTGTCTTGGAATAAGCCCGTATTGTCTGCACTACTTTGCCGTGACCAAGTAATGTATTATGGGAGGCTCTTAATACATCCGTAAATCCCAGCTTTAAACCCGGTGCATGTGTACCGGTCTGGTGCCCATGGTTGATGAAAACCTGCGGTTCGTTGATAGTCATCCAGTTTTGCACGCGGTCGGAAAGTTTCTCCATAACTACTTTGGCATATTCGGCAAACCAATCGTGACTGTCGGGATTAAGCCACCCGCCGCGGCAGGAAAGTTCATAAGGATAGTCCCAGTGGAAAAGCGTCACATAAGGAGTGATACCGGCATCCAGCAGTTTATCAATGAGCCTGTCGTAAAATGCCAGACCCTTCTGATTTACGGTACCGATACCGTCGGGGATAACCCGCGGCCACGATATCGAGAGTCGATATCCATTTACGCCGATTTGCTGCATGATATCAATATCTTCCTGATAGTGATGATAGTGGTCGCAGGCGACATCGCCGGACTGACCGTTCCAAATCGCGCCTTCCTTGCGGCAGAACATATCCCAGTCCGATAGTCCTTTACCATCCTCACGCGCGGCACCCTCTATCTGGTAGGCTGCGGTGGCTACTCCCCATACGAAACCTTTGGGAAAACTCATTTTACTGTCTCCTTATATGACCTTGTCTATTTAATGCATAAAAATGTGAGATTCAACCCTCTTGGGTTTTAATTGAGTAATACTATTTCGTCTTAGAGTCGGGATTGGTATTTTTAATACGAGCAAAACCGTGAATGAGCGGAAAACGGAAGAAACCGAATACTTCCTTGGTACGCAGGAAACCGATAAAGATGATGATTACGCCGGCCAACTCAAGACAATAGAATGATACTCCAGGAGAGGTGCCTAATCTTAATAATGAACCGCCGATAGCCGGTAATAGCGCACCCAAGGCTATAAGCACATTCGACACCACACGATGGGGCAGGATTCGCTTCCTCCAGAAAACCCATGCACTATAAAGAGCCCCACCAACGAGCGTAACTGTGCCATAGATATTCAACAAACCGGTTAGAACCCCGATATCGGCAGGGACTACAATTAATTTGTCTGTCAAACTTGTGGCCGTTCCTAAAGTGATATTGGCGCTGAACAATCTGATGGCAGCATAAATCGAGAGTACAATCAGGATTACCATCAAAATATGAGCGATACGACGTTTTGCCAGAAGATAGATTGTCCCCTGACCGAGAAAAGCGGCCACACAAATTGCGCCAAAGAAATACCAGAGGCGGAACATAACAAGGTGCAGACCATAGGTTTCGGTATAAAATTCCGTGAAAGCGCTGATGCCATACATTAAAAGTCCAATGGTCCACAATAACTGAAACGGCTGCCGGCGCGCGAAATACTGGTCGAGAACGGTCACCGCGAAGGCAAAAGAAACAATTGTTGAAATTAAAGGTATAATTCCCACATCCATGTCTTACTCCTGAATTGAGACTTCGACTATTATATAGGATTGACTATAAATTTGGAATAGACTCATTTTGTGTCGTCTTAAAAACGATATAATTTTTAATAAAGGTAGTCTTTGTAATGGTATCTTATTATATCAATTGACAATTTAAACTAGCAGTCGTACCATGGAAACACATCAGGAGACTCGTGTCCCAAGATTACATTGGAGAAAAAACATGACTACCGGGGAAGAGCAGTATTATGTTATCTGCTCTGTTTGCCATCGACCTGTTCCGGCTGGCAGGATTCTCTGTCAATACTGCAGTTCGCGACTGCAATCAGACGTGAGGATAAACAGCGCCGAAGCCAAAGAGATTATGCGGCAATGGGAAATAAAGTACAAGCGTAAAAAGAAAATAAAATGGATGTCAATCGCCGCTGCTTCTATACTTCTGGTGGCGGCTCTAATCCTGAGTTATTTATATAATTACACCGATACCCTGCAAATACCATCGCCAACCTTAAACTCGAACCCTGCGGACGGTCAATGGTCGATGTTCCGTCATGATTTGTTGCATTCCGGGCAACCGGCAATAATACTATGTTACCCCAGGGTCAGGCGCAATGGACTTTCTCCGCGAGTGGTCCGATATATTCTTCACCGGCTGTAGTCGACGGGGTGGTTTACTTTGGCTCTAGAGACGGTAAGATATATGCTCTGGATGCCGCTTCGGGGAAAGAGTTGTGGGAGTATCAGACGGGCAGTTGGGTCGATTCGTCGCCAACCGTAACGGGCGGTATTGTTTATTTCGGCTCACACGATGGTAATTTTTATGCACTTGACGCGCGCACCGGCCGGGAAATATGGTCTTTTAAAACAGTCTATGTGATAGATTCTTCGCCGGCGGTGGCAGGTGGGGTGGTTTACTTCGGCTCCGCCGATTGGCATCTCTACGCTCTAGACGCCTTGACCGGTAAAAAAATATGGGCGTTTAAAGCCAATGTTAACGTAGTAGATTCATCGCCTGTGGTCGCCAATGGAATTGTCTATTTTGAGGCTGGTGATTCATGGATATATGGGCTGCGGGCAGACAACGGACAGTTCAGACTACACTTGATGGTCTATAATGTCGCCTCTTCTCCGGCCATCGATGGCAAAATTGTTTATTTCTGTGATTCATTAGGTAACTTATCAGCAGTCGACGGCCTGGCTCGTAGCAGGTGGTATGACTACGGCAACTTTAAAGGGGTTTGGGTGCAACTATGGGGGATGGGTATCGCGCCAAAGCCTCCGTCGATTTCCGGCTCTTTATGGGCGACAACGTTGGGGCACAATCCAATCATCTCCTCACCCGCAATCATGAATAGCAAATTATTCGTTGGAGTCGATAATAACCTCGTAGCGGTTGATCTTGCGAATGAGAAACCGCTCTGGTCGTTCCAAACCGGTGGTAGTGTGAATTCCTGTCCGGCAGTAGCGGGGAATGCAGTCTATGTGGGTAGCGAGGACGGAAATGTGTATGCCGTGGATGCTACCAGCGGTCAGGAATTGTGGCATATTGTCACCGGGGCGCAAATCGATTCATCGCCGGCTTTGGCAAACGGTATTCTCTACGTCGGGTCATTCGATGGCAAAATGTATGCGATCAAATGACCAAGAACAAAAAATCAAGTAACAATAATCAAGCGCTAGATTCTTCGGGTATTACTTAACCTCAGAATGATAAGCTGAATGCTGATAGCTATAAATAAAGAGATTGGTAGCGCATACCGGATTTGCTACCCTATGTCACAAACCGTGGTTTTACGCTCAAACTAGTACGTTTGGGTTAGTTGTCGGAAACCTGTTTAGAGCTTAGAATGGTGTCTAGTAACAACCCGTTCGGTTCCGTCTAGTTGCAAATTAGTTGCAAAATTCCAGCTTAAGTTCAAGCCTAACTTTTTCCAATTACACCCCTATCGCTTCTGCTACTTTCGCCCAACTCTTGTCCTGCTCACCCTCCAACCTGCGAAGATAGACAGTGGTTACGGCAAGACTACTGTGGTCTAGAAACCGGCTGACATCTTCCACCGTTTCTCCCGCATCGCGGCGCAGCTTGGCAGCGGTGTGACGGAAGATGTGGACTCCGGACGGTGTGATTCCGGCTTTCCTGAAATACTTTTGCAGGTTGCCATAGAATGTCCCGCTGGTGATGCCTTTACTATGGTGCGATTTAGACGACCATAGAGACTCATCTTGTGGCATTGTGGCTAGTTCTTTACCGAAAGGCTTCAGCGTGGCTCTTATCGCGTTCAGGGCGGTTGAGGTAATTCCCTGTGCCCTTGTTTTTCCATTTTACCGCGGTATGTGTAATAGGATCTGTCACCATCAATAATGAGGTTATCCGCTTTCATAATCAGCGCCTCAGTTCACCGCAGTCCTGTTAATACTAGCATCAGGATGGCATGAGCACAATACAAACATACCATTTAGCCTAAAGATCAGCACGGCTCAGGCGAAATGAGAGACAGTTTGCACTTCATGGTCGGAAAGTCCGGGAACTGGAGGACGGGGAGGTCGGGCAGAATCCGACTCTCTCTAAAACGCGATATATCGCGAATTGGCTAAATAGCTCCCTCAAACCTGAAGTAATTTGCTTACCTGTCTAAAATAATTCAAATCTATTCGGTTTAACTAAAGAAATACCGAAAACAGAAACTCCCAAGTTTTCATCTTCTTCTAAAAATAATTGTCAATACAATTAAGGCCACTGTTAATAAAACGATTGCAACCGTCAGCCACATTGTACGTGTCGTAAGCTTTTCAACAGTTCTGTTTGATTTTATAGTAAGGGCATTGCTCAGACTGCGAGAGATGTCGCCAACTTCTGTTTCCAGCTCATCAAAATTATCAATGACAATATGTAAACCTTCTCCTACCTGCTTCCACATATGTACAATGACGCCAAGCCCAAGTCCTCCAGTCTCGAAGCGTGATTCCCAATAAACCTCTTCTTGAGTCGGCAGCGGGATTTCTCCAGCAGGAACAATGCTGATCGGGTATTCCTTTACTCCCTTGGTCTCTATAACAGAAAGCGTCATTTTATTTATTGCTCTGTGGCGCCTTGGCAACCCCAAAGACCGGGGAATGTTAGTTTTAACTGATTTTGCACTCCATAAAAGAGAATGAACCCGAGCCTCAACTGTCCCAACTTTTCGCCAGACCTCCAACTGCTTTTCTTTCTTACCCCTATGGTCTGGGGATATCTGTTCGATTAAAGAGCTAATCTCTGATATTTGTGAATTAATATCCCTTCCAACTGGTTCAAGCTCATTAAGCCAACGTTTCAAACTTGAGCAGTAAACCAACTCGCCAAGTATCGAATGAGCTAGTGGCATGCCCGTTGCTGTAAAAACACTAGCAGCTCCAATCATGAGAACGGACTTGAGCTTAAATATATTTACATCAGTAATAAATGAGGTCGGCTTTTTACTAAGGACTATTACTTTCAGCTTCTGATTTTCACCGGTCACAAAGGTTTGTTCAACCTTTTCTAGTAGCATGACTTGCATATTCGATGTATACGCAGATAACTTTGCGCCAGCCATACCAAGTTGCAGATCTTGGATTGGATGAGTTTTTCGTATGAATTTGTCCGTCATTGTCAATACTTCACCGTTCACAACTTTCTCTAAGGGCAAATCAGGATGAAGCAAAGCACCAAGACTACCACTCTGAGTTGTGCCAATGGTTTCTAATTGCTGTGTGATCAGTTCAAAAGAAGTCTCGCTACAAGTCAGAGCAAGCCCTGTGATGCTACTGGCTGTTCCGCTTGTTGAATAAGCTTTGGAGACCAGTTTGTCAAGCAGAGCCCTAAGGTAGCCTGCTAGGATCTGTCTCCTCTTCTCGGAATGCTCATCTAATACTAGGAATTCTTCTGTTACATCATTCACCTCGAGTGTGACAATATTAACCTGTGGAATATTAAGCTCGTATGTGACTAATCGAACCGATAGATCGTAACCCTTTAATTCTGAGAAATCACCACCTACCGCCACTATATCAGTAACTAATCCGGCCTGAAGTGGATCTTGCAACCGAAATAACTCGGAAAATGTGTACCGTACACTGTTAGATTCCAACAAAGGACGATCCTCACGAAGGTATTCATCACTCTGCAATGGTGCTAGATCCAAAATATCTTTCAGGATTTGACAAAGTTTCCCTTGTACTACCACCGGAACTGTTGTAAATGCAATTATACGTATTGAATTTAAGTTACATTCTTCCACCATTGTAAATCCCCCCGTATAAGATAGATACCCAGGATGTGCGCTTCACGTTTCTTGCTTTCGTGTACATTTTTACCTTCGTTCTATTAGGTTCCCGTTTCTTCAGAAGTATTAAAAATACTCTAATCTGCTTGGCAGAGTGAAGTCAAGAACCAAATTCGAACTTTTATGGTCTGCTAATGTTTAACGCCAATCGCTTCTGCAACCTTTGCCCAACTCTTGTCCTGTTCTCCTTCCAACAGGCGGAGATAGACAGTGGTCACGGCTAGGCTGCTATGGTCCAGAAAGCGACTAACATCCTCCACTGTTTCTCCGGCATCCCGGCGCAGCTTGGCAGCAGTGTGTCTGAAGATGTGAACTCCAGAAGGAGTGATTCCGGCTTTTCTGAAATACCTCTGCAGGTTACCGTAAAAGGTACCGCTGGTGATGCCTTTGCCTTGGCGCGATTGTGATGGCCATAGAGACTCTTCGGATGGCATTGTTGCTAATTCCTTTCCATATGCCCTAAGCGAGGCTCTTATGGCGTTTAGTGCCGGTTGGGGTAGTTCCCGGTGTCCTTGTTTTCCACCTTTGCCACGATAAGTGTAATAAGCTCTATCTCCATCAAGAATTAGATTCCCTGCTTTCATCCCGATTACTTCTGCTCTACGTCTCCCAGTAAGCACCAAGGTTAATATAATAGCCCGGTCTCTCAATCCAATTGGAGAATCAGGGACTACTTCCAATAGTTGATGCACCTGGTCTCCCGACATTCCTCTGGGTGTGGACGGTGAAGTTTGTGGCCGCTGAAGTTTGTCACAAGGGTTGGACTGGACGATATCCATGCGAATTAGAAATCGGAAGAAAGAACTGATGCAGGCGATACGGGCACCGATTGTGATGGATGAAGGTTGTTTACCGGATAACCCCGGACTGTGGGCATAAACAAAGATATCCTGAGAAGTTACATTATCCGGTTGCTTACCCGAACGTCCGAAGAAGTCCTGTAGCATTCGGGAGTAACCCTCTACTGTCCTATGGGAACCTGAGCGCTGTTCTTTCTCGGCTAGGAAGGCATAGAAAGCCCGCTGCCAGCCAGTAGCGGTGTCAGTAAAATTGGTGATTGTATTAGTCATGGTAACATCTCCTTTTTTATAGTGTTACATCATTCATCACTCTGTCTTGTTCAGAAGTCAAGAGGAAAGAGTGAGGTGGGCCGATAAATAGGATGTGTTATATTAAAAATTGGTAGTACTTTATAGGAGGATCTTGTCATTGCCAGAATATCTCGGTTACATAGGTGGGATATTTACTACATTTTGTTATGTCCCGCAGGTTATACGTATTTTTCGACTTAAAAGTGCGAAGGAAATAAGCCTGCCTTTCACTCTAATGTTATTAATAGGAACGGTGATTTGGTTGTGTTATGGAATTATACTTTCACTCGTGCCAATTATTCTTTGGAATTCAATCGGTATCGTAATAATAGCCTCTCTCCTTTTTGCTAAATTGAAATACGGTAGATAATAAGATCGTACATCATGAACTATGATATAATTTTTACTCTGAAAGATACAAAATAACGGCAAAAAGGAGTTAAAAATGGATCTCATGGAAATAATCAAGACACGAAGACCTGTTCGTGTGTAAACAAGGGAAATTGAAACCTATGCTCAAACCTTCACGAATCATCTTCTTCAGAGGTTTCATCTTGGTCTTCCGCCAATGAGAGTTGCTTGCTCGATCCGGCAAATGGACCACCTCGCTCGGAATCAGTGGGCTTTGGAAAGTCAGCAGCAGTTAATAAAGGGTAGTTAATGATTGTGTCTAGTGACTTTATGACATCAGGAATCATGTCAATAGTAGCATCTAGGACCCAAAGCAAATCAAGAAGTTCTTCATCAAATTGCCAAGACTCAGGCCTGATCTCATCCAATGGAGATGAACTCTTCCCAGCCCGATCGTGCATGCGATAACCAAGCCAGGACTTCACAACTTCGAATCCGGAAATACTAAAGTCCCATACCTCTGGACGAACATGATCAAAAATGCCCGCGCCAATGTGTATTTCTTGGGCGGTCTGGTTATAAGAAAATTGTACTGGGTAACTTGATGGGTCAGATGGGGTTCCGACCTTACAGCGAGCGATACCTTGAGGTACTTTTCCTTTTTTATTGCCAATCGGAATGAAACGTTCTCCAAAGGTCTGTAACCAAATTAATTTTTTCCCCAAAGATGCAACTCTATTAAATAGTTCATAGTCTTTTATAAAAGGTATTCTTGGCCCCGGAATTGTTAGTTCATCCCAAAACTTTTCAACATACGATGGGTTAGCCAGCACTGCATAGCAGTATGCGAATAGATCCTCCGCGAGTATGGTCTGTTCATATACGACGCTAAGAGCTTCTAAAAACCCACGAGTAATATTAGCACTAGTCGCTGCAGCGTTAGCCCACAGAGGTATGATATCCTTTGCACCTCTGTTGCAAAAATGATGCATATCCGGAATTAACACAGTGGCTACAGCCGATGGACCTTGTCCAAGTACGCTGGTCAAAAGGCTAGTCATATAGAGCTGTTTATCGCTGTGAGTTCTGTACAAAGTGGGTCTAAGATAGTCGCCCAACCTGCTGTCCACTAATGCGTAATGCCGATCAAAACTACGATAGGATATTTTCATTGGAGTTGGCATATTTGCATTAATCTGAAGTTTAGATATTGCAACATCTTTAATGATGGAATTATCGAGAGAGGGATAAGATTTATCAATCTTTCTATCACGCGTTTCCTTAAACAGCGACTTTCTATCTTGAACTGATAGTAATTTCGTCCAGCGGTTTTTTAGGACTTCCGGTGTCTCTCCAATAGGCCAAGAGCGTTTGAATTGCATACCATTCTCTTGCCATGGAAAAATATCGGTGAGTAATGGCCAATTCCAATAAGCATTGTCACTCTTTGGAAGGAACGGTTCTGTCCAACCAGCCAGACACTCTCGCCATTTCAGATCTGAAAAACGTTGGATACTATTTAACTTTACAAATTTATCGCCTTGTGTACCTTCGATCTTCGAATAGTGCACAACAGACGGCAAGTCTGGGCGAGGCTCCTCATAACGTACTCCTACTGCTATCGCTACAGGTGTACGGATTGCGAAGATATTCTCTGTCTTTCGGGCACCCAAATTATCTCCTTCCAAATCGATAATCCACAATTCATCAAATGTATGCCTCATAGACTGCCGCATGCCAGCAAAACCTGGTCCGCGCAAGTACGATGAATCGGTGATGAAACTCACGATGCCCCTATGCGGACCGTGAAATACTTTCCAAAGAGCCCAACACCAAAAGTAAACGTAATCGTTATAAAGGTTCTTTGCGTGCAACCCCAAACCAAGCGGGTTCAGGGGTTCAATGAAGTCCCTTAAGATTCCCTCTCCATCTTTTCCATCATCCCCATAACGTACCCATCCGCCTTTACGTTTTTCGATAACGTTGTCCTTTGCTATTTGTTGTCGGTCATAAGGTGGGTTACCAAAACAGACAAGCACCGGAGTTTTAGCCTTGACTTTCTGTGCCCTCTTGTGTTCTTCACCCAACTCTTTATAAACCAAGGGATATTGCGGTGGTACTTCATGCGGCGATTGAAGAGTATCGGTAAGAAAAACGTGAACCCCGTCAGATGGTAATTGTCCACCTTCCGCCAAAATCTGTTGTGTTACTCTCAAATGAGCAACAGCGTAAGGACCGACTAACAACTCAAATGCATGCAAATTGTTAGCTGCGGTAGTAGCAGCCGCTGCCCTTATACCAGGGCCCTTTTTATCAGCAATTTTATCAAGACTATGCTGCAATGCAGTCAGGATGTAAGTTCCCGTTCCCGCTGCTGGATCCAAAGTCACGACTTTAGGATCCACGAAAGAATACTCTGCATCAAATTTCTCTTCTAATAATTGTGCGACTAGACGCACTTGCGCTTGTACGACCTCGACCGGAGTATAATACACCCCACGGTCTTTGCGCATTTTTGAATCGTAAATAGCCAAGAAATCTTCATAGAAGTATAGCCATACATCACCTTTAGTTTTCTCAGCAAGCGTTTTCACGTTGATTGCGGCTATGACTCGTTCTAGCAAACTTACAGAAACATCGATTTCTTTACGAGCATAGTCATGACCTAATATTGTTAGTGTGTCAGCCAATAATCGGTGTCCGGAGTGGATTGACTTAGCAGCGCTTTCAATCGATAAATCTCCCGCATCAGAAAGTCTTGCCAAAAGTAACGCATATGTAAGAGTCTGGGCGTAAGCGTCGGCGAACTGCAAGTTATCTGCATCAGGGAAAAGATATTTGCGCCACTCATTGGCTAATAGGCTAAGGTTGGAATTTGGATCAAGGAGCGCAGAGGTCACGTCGGACCGCAATAGTCGGCATAATGGAGCAATCATTTGGGCTAGGGCACGAGGCGTAGTCGGAACGATAGGTTCCCAGAAGAAAAAATCTTTTAAAATTTTGAGAAGCGAATCGGCATCCCCAGTGTCCGCAGCATTTTTCCCATCAATAGTCACATTTCCAGAAAGCCTTATTAGCTTCCCGGTTAGTTCACCGCTCCGGTATAATGCCCATTCGTTACCATCGGTGTAGATGAGGTTGGGGAGATCTTTGAATTTCTCCCACTGTTCCTTGTCTGAGCCTTTAAGTTTCCTTGGATCGGCTCCTTTGCCTGGAGCCTTCAATTCAATATGCCCGGTTAGAGCTGATTTCACCGTAACCCCAACATCGGGTCGTCCAGAGATTTCCTGAATATGAACTTCTGTGACAGCATTAACATCTAGACCAAGTGCCGCCCCGGCTTCTTTTAACAAAACGACTATAGGACCCTTTAATTGATCCTCTGGGCTAAATGAAATATGAAGTGAAAATTTACCCGTCACTTCAGTCGCAAAAGTAATCAGTGCCTCAACAAAGCCATTACTCTTATTAGGTATCTTTGACATTTGTGCGTCACCGCCTGCGAATTAACAATTAATTATGTGAATCTTACCATCATAATATCCGATTAGGCAAGGTACATTCTTTACGTTAGGCACCATCCCACCATCGTGTCTGAAATTGAAATCATAAAATAACATAAACCTTGGTATAATACGAGTGGGTGAATTGTTTTATGTGTTACAATCTAGCCAGAACATGATAACGAGGGAATAAGACGGGTAATGCGGCAGTTCTCATCCATCTATCTACTGCACCATCACACTAACAAAAAGGAGACAGTAATATGATGAAACGAATGCGACGTTCTAAAGACTTAGGCATTGGCGGTTTGATGGCCCGATGGTACGACAAAAATACCCGCAAACAGGCTGTCCGAAATGAAGAAATATGCGCAGGAAGTGGTTAACCATATCTACGCTGACAATACCGTTCTTGAGGTTGCCCCAGGACCAGGATACTTTGCCATTGAGCTGTCGAAGTTGGGAAAGTACAAGATCATTGGAATGGATATCAGTCAGGATTTCGTCGAAATTGCAAGACGTAACGCCAAAGATGCTGGAGTCGACATAGAATTTCAACAGGGTAACGTTTCCGAAATGCCTTTCCCAGACAATAAATTCGATTTCATTTTTTGCAGTGCTGCCTTCAAGGATTTCAAGGATCCCTCGAAGGCTCTCGACGAAATGTATCGTGTTTTGAAACCAAGTGGCATGGTTCTCATTGTCGACATGAATAGAAATGTTTCTGACCGGGCGATATCTGAGTCTGTTAAAAAATCTGGAGAGAAAGGTTTTGAAGCTATCTTTATGAAATTTACTTTTAAATATTTTCTGAAGAAAGGCGCCTACTCAAAAGACGAATTCATTAACCTGATTACGAAAACGAAATTTAGCAGTAGCGAAATTAAAGAAGAAGGCATAGGGTTGTACATTTTTATTCGAAAATAATTTCTGATAAGCCTAACTAAATCTCAGCGCAGTACATGGTCTGCGTAAGGGGGTTAGCAATGCGGCCATCTTCCCGCAGTCTATTGGGTTTAACTATATCTATTTTAATCGTTCTGACCGCCCAAGGTTGGACAGGAGATTTTGTCAATCTTTTTGCCGTTTTCCCCAGTGGCGTAACCGGTCATACATTTGCCGGTTTCACTCAAGCTCTCAATCGAGCGGGTCGAATGGAAGTATCACATGCCATCTTGGGTGCAGTGTTATTGGTCATCGCTATTGCTATATTGGTTGTGGCTTTTAGATTTACCACCAGAATAGGGTCTCGTATGTGTGCTGTCCTCGGATTGTTAGCTGTGTGCTCGGCGGCTTATGGTGGTGTATCTTTCGTTTTGTCAGGATTTCAAAACAATGGTAGCTCTGCTCAGATGGGAGGTAGCTTCATCAGTGCCTACGCGTCTTATTTTCTTGTTCTTTACTTTAATAAGAGATAGTTTTTGAGGCATCGTCTCTTTGTATAGCATCGGACACAAACCAAACATCGTGTCTCTTCATCCATTAACTCGCGATGAAACGCTTGAAAATCATTTCTTGGTTTCAATTCAAATTCTTGGTAAGACCGGTAAAAGAGATTAATGGGGAGAAATCGTTACGTCACTAAAATTTATAAAACCCAAGGCATTTACACTTAGATTTTTGACATAGGGTTGAATCAATAGATAATTTTCTCCAAAAGTTAATGGTAAACAAACCGCATCATTAACTATCAATTGTTCAGCCTGCTGGTACAGGGTAAAAGCTTTGGTTTGATCTGATTCCTGATTAGCTTGTTGGATTAGTGAATCCACTGACGGATTAGAATAACCACCGTAATTAAAACTCGACCCTGAACTGAACAATATATCCAGAAAATCCTGCGGATAAGGGTAATCTGCAATCCAACCAAAATAATACATCTGGTCAAGTTCCTGCGATAAGTTAGAATTATATACTTCAGGCTCCAGTTCCCTAACTTGAACAGTAACTCCTAAATTTTGCTTCCATTGATAAACTAATGCCTGGGTGACGGGATCGGCAGTCCCCCCGGCTCCGGAGATAGTAATAGTAATAGGGGGCAATTTGGAAACATCTCCGTATTTTGATTCTTTAATGAGTTCCTGCGCTTCGCTGACATCGAAATTCAGTCCAGTCAGATTCGTATTGTAGCCGGGTATACCCGGCGGTAATATGCCCTCCGCTTTTTGGGCCATGTTACGGTAAATTAAGGAAATAATTTTGTCTTTATCTATGGCCATGCTAAAAGCTTTTCTGATGTCGGCATCATCGAATGGCGGTTCTTTACAATTAAAACCGATATAATCCACACTCAGAGACGGTGAACTGTACAGATCATTATAAAACGGTCCAGCCTTATCCATAATTTCATCATAGTAATCCGCGGAGGCATTAGCAATGTCTATCTGGTCGGTTTCAAATAAACTCTCATCGCTATTAGTACTATTAAGAATCATCTTAACCTGGGCAATTTTGGCCTTGTCTCCATAGTACAAGTCATTTCTAGCCAGAATAAAATCGGTATTTTTTACCCATTCCTGTACTTTAAACGGACCTGTACCGACGGGTTTTTGCCACCAGTTTGTGCCTGAATTAACGTTGTTCTTTTCTACCACAAAAGATGAGGGGAAAGTCAATTTATGTAAGAAATACGATTCAGGGGAATTTATGGTCACCTGTAGGGTATAATCATCGATAACTTTGACCCCGCTGATCTGGTTGGCCTTGCCTGCCAACATATCATTCACGCCAACCATATCCCCAAGGTAGGTCGCAGCCGTCGGAGAGTTAGTCGCCGGATTAGCCGCGCGCTCCCAAGAATATTTGAAGTCAGAAGCAGTTACCGGCGTCCCATCCTGGAATTTAACATCCTTGCGCAGGTGAAATGTATAGGTTAGGCCGTCCGTGCTTACCGTCGGCATACTTGCTGCGATGTCCGGTACCGGTTCCAGGTTATTATCTAACTTGAGCAATCCGCTATATATTTGCATAATATATCCGGCAGACAAAGCGTCACTGGAAACAGCCGGGTCTAGCGTAAACGGGTCGGAATTAGTCATGGTCAGAATACCATTACCGGAAATGGCAGAGGAAGAAGTAGTAATCGTCCGTACTTGACTACAACCAGTTAAGATACCACCAAGCATTAAAATTAGCGCTAAAGTTAAATATAATATTTTTTTCAAAGCAGACCTTCCTTTTTAAACCGATGTATTTTCCCTCGATGATGTAACAGAATCACATTTTTCCCCTGTTGGGGCTTTTTTAGGGGGATCAATAAATCGGTTGCTTACCGTTGTCCGTATTGACCCAGGTTTTCCATTGAGCAAACAGTCCATCCATATCGAAACCATAATTGGTCTGTAGCGCATCATCGTAAGTCGATCCCTGTGCGAAAGTATTCAGTAATTGTTCCATTTTAGAAGAGCCATATTGGTTAATCAGATAAGTAACAATGCTGACACTCTCTGCATAAGAAAGGTCGGCCTTATCCGCATAGGCCGAGAAGGGATCACTAAGACTTCTTACAGAGATAAGATCGTTGTTAGTGATTGCAGTGGACAAAGCTGTCGTAAATTGGGACGGCAATTCTCCCCGGTAAAATTGTACATATACGGCCAGACCTTCATTTAACCAGAAAGGTATAGAATTATAAGGGTTAGCTGTTATCTGGCCTATGACTGCATGTGTCAATTCATGGGATACAGCAGGAAGATCGGAACTTAATGCACCAGGGTCTACAACCACGAAAATACTATTATATTGAGATAATGTTACACCCCCCGACCATTCCGGTACCCCTATGACAGATGCTTTATAATCCTGGGCACTGGTATAAACGGAAATGTTTATCATTTGATTTGGTGTGGCCCCGGTGTTGTTGGCTATTATCGATAATGCTGTTTGGGCTTCAGACATTATAGACTGTCCAAATGACTGGTTTTGACCATACCAGAAAAGGTTAATCTTACCCTGAGTCAAGGTTTTCAATGTATGCGTGTTATCGATTACGGTATAGTGGTTCGGGTCTGTTTGCAGTCTGTCTCCGGCGGTATCTTTTACTACCCACCAGTAGTCGATATCAACTCCCGTAGGGATCTGACCGTATTCATCCATATTAAGTGTGTAAGTAGCATTCACCGAATTGGATGGGCTAAAATTTACCTCAGCTTCACTCGTAACCTGTGCAAAACTCATTTGCTCAACTTGATATTCCAACCGGATATCCGTAATATTGACATCGCTTTGGACATGGCAGGAAAAAGTAAGACTGTCGGGATAGTTTGGCTGTATAGAGCTATTATTGACACTTATCTGATCTTGGCCTTGAGCTGATACGGGAGAAACCACAGGGCTCCAGATCGTGAATAATAAACACAAAGAAACGGCTAAAATGGTTGCCTTTTTAAACATATTCCCTCCCTATCCACGAATAACAAAAACTACTAACCACTAAAAAGATACAACTTTTATCTGCACATACGGTCATCATCTTCTTCGGCTTGTCTTTTTAATTCTTCCTCAGCGGTACGGAGTGCTTCTTCATCGTCGATTATTTGACCGTAAGACCCTACCTCTTCAATTGTACTGTTTTGCGGCTCATCTCCATAGAAATCTTGACCGCAGTCGCAACATCTGTAGGTCACAGATCGCTGCCCCCTCCACACTCTGATATAATCAGGCTGATTATTTCCCGGATTAACTATTAACCTGCTATTCGTGCCCTTGCAATATGGGCAAGACGGACCAGAAGGTAGTATATTTTGTTTTCTTTTCTTGCTTCTCAATAACCACATTATATTTTATTTTATAACATTTTTAGATTTACCTGATTAATTGATAGCGATTGCGATTGAGTCACAACCTGTATCCGAGTCAAAAAGGGGAAGAGATACGATACACCATGAACCGATATCGTCTGATGCACAAATTCAAACTGGGTATTTGGTTAAAATGCTGATTGCTTAACTTCCATCTAAAAAATCATTTATCAGGATTTAATGAAAATATTAAATCCTCTTAACCCAAAATGCCGTAAAATTATTTCCCTGGAATCTTTTTAATTGCGGCAGACGGTTGGTTCCTTTCATTTAAGAATATCTTGATGTAGGGTCTCATTTATTTCGTTATTTTTTCCTTCTGCAAATTATACCTCATCGATATCGATGCGCGACATAGAAAATACTCAGCATCAGCTTGGGCCACCTTAGCAATTTCGGCATCTGTAGCTAAATTAGCAAACGCTTGAAAAGACTTAGCGGTCTCGAGTTCATCACAATTATGGGCTTGTAACCAATTATTACGCCTTAAATCATCCGATTCTTCTTTGTTCCAAGTCAATTCAATTTTAGTCTTATCCAATTTTTCATTCTTTAATGCTTTTAATCGTTTTCTAGCGATTTCAAGGCTATAGGTGGTGCCTTTAACTACTATGCCATCCTTGCGGATATAACTTTTACGAGTTACTTTGATAACAGGCATTTCAGTCCTCGGTTGCAATAACAGATGTTTTTTAGTTTATTCCAACATTATCTCCCAATGCCCAACTTTGCAGAAGCTTAAATCATCGCTTCTATTTAAAGAATTGTTTAATAGAATTAAATTCAGAAGGGAAAAGACCGAGGACGATTGGGAATTTGTCCAATAGAAATGTAGCCAATTTCGACCCTGTTATTAGACTGATATTCCCTCCATATTTGGCCCAGATCGCGAGAAAACCTCCAATTATAAAACCACCGAAAATAAGTCCGAAAACCGCACCCAGCAAATGGTTTAACCATCCAAGCATCACCATCGAAATTAATTTAGAAATAATGGCTCCGGCAACAATCGCAATAATTATTACTATTAAAAGGACGATAACGAATGCAATGATATGAGCTGTATTCACATTTGAAATGAACTTTGCCCAATTATCAAAATGTGACGCCACAATAACACCCACGATAACTCCGGCCAGTGCAAATATAGATCTAATAAAACCACTGGCCAGGCCGCTGACGGCAAATATAATCAAGAGGATGATAATCACTATATCCAGCCAGTTCATTCCCTTACCTCCTATATAAATTCACTATTGTTGCAGTCCTATAAATATAAAATACTATCTAATTATGTTGTGGCAGACATGACTAGGTCATAAAAAAGTAATTGGAATTGTTACAAATATATTCCAGATAACAATTTACAAGAAAGTCAAACGAATAAACACGGGTGAGTATGGTGAGTATATGGTAACACTATGTCTCATCCTTTAGCGCCATATGAATTTCTTTACACTTCACTAAAGTTTCGAGCCAACATCCCGATTTGAAATTTGGATTTCCTTTACGTGGCGCAGTAAATGCCGTTGGGAAATAGTTCCTTCAGCATAAAGTTTAACCTGTGTAACGTCAGGACACTCTTTATATGTGAGCTTGAATTGATACCTTATTGTCTTTCCCGGAAAAAGAGTATATCCCAAGTTCTGTTCATCGAGAGTGATTGGTTCAAATTCAAGGTTATCAACTCTATTTATTTTATTTTCCATTGCCGGATCCTCTTGAGGAGCATCTATCAGGTCCGTAACGAAATTATATTCATCTACCATTCTTTTTATAGATTTGGGCATCGACTTTGGAAATTGGATTCCCAGTCCCACGCCTATAAATACAATTAGTGGATATTCTGTTTCAGGCGGAGCGGTATTTGTAATCTCGACTTGAATATTACATCCAGGGTTCAAAATTACCTCCGAATGGGACTCTTTCTCATTTTTTCTCTCAATCATTTCGCTAACGACTTTCACGTCCGTTTTGAGAAAAATTCCAAGGCTACGGGTCAAGTTATAAAGATCTGCGGGGCTGATATTCTGAATATTTTCCATACTGATCTCCTTTTAATGTTATAACAGTACAGTAGATTACAGATACATAATCAACTTGCTCTCGCATTCACTAACAATAGAGGGACTTCACTATAACGTAGCACCTTCTCAGCAACACTTCCCAAAACCCAATGACCAAGACCAGACCGACCATGGGTGGACATGAGTACCAAGTCGATACCTTTTTCCTTACTAGCCAGAATAATTTCACTGGCAGCATCAGTTCCTGTGGTGATAGCCGTATTCACCATGACTCCTTTCTCTTTCAAGTTCTTCTCAACCGTAAACATTTCATTGCCAATCATTTCTCGCAGGTTTTTATTAATTTGATCATAATTGGTCGTGTCAATGTAATTGCCTGAAATGTAAGGATAAATGGTGTGTGCCATCTGGAATAGTGTAATCGAAGACTTCAACTTAGCAGCTAGTTCTGCTCCCACGGGTAATGCCAATTTACTGAGTTCTGATCCATCCAGAGGGATCAGTATATTGTTAATTAGTTGATCACCAACAGCTCGTTGAGAATTATGAGATATGAGCATCACTGGTATGGGTACGGTGTGGCAAATATGATCAGTCACACTGCCCATCATTTTGCCGATTTTAAGACCATACTCACTGACAGCCATCATAATTATTAAATCTATTCGATTATTATTTATAAGAGTACAAATATTTTGTGCGGGCTCACCTGCCTCCACCTTTGTGGTTACTTTAACTGCCTTTGTATCGATCCTGCTTGTATTTTGTTTAACCGTCACAGCTAACTGGTCAAGGTAGACCTTCTGGACATGTTCAAGTTCTTCACTATCACGTCCTTGGACATGATACAAGATTATCTCGGAACCAAATTTATTGGCTAACTCTTCTCCATAAGGTATAGAGAGTTCCGCCATCTCAGAACCATCAAGTGGTATTAATATCCTTTCAAACATGGTCTCTCTACTTCTCAATGAGTCATAATTGAATTTTATCTCGGATTAAGGGGCTAAACTTCTATAAATCCGGATATAATCGACAAGGGCTATTAGAACCACAATCGTGGTAAATATGATTTCCGTATTGAGTAAATTTTCGAGTCTGAATTAAAATACCATCTTTCAAACAGACGGTTTCAAAAGTCTTACATGCTGGACATAACGCCATTAGTTCGATGGAGCCGGTCTCAAACTCAGTTCCGAGGTTACAAGAAATTATTTGTTCTTCAGCTGTCAGGGTTGTCAACGGAATTTACCTCCTAAAAACATACCTATCCTCAAGAATTTTAGAAGATAAATTGTCAAATTGTTTATAAAATACTAAGGCAAAATATTACTAAATTATGGCATTTTAGGACCTGATAATTTTCATCATCAATAATAGGGTTGGGGTGATTCGCTATCATAGAATAAATCCAGTTATGTTTTCAGCCTAACAATATGCTGAGTTTAAACCGAGTATCACACGATCCGGTCATAGTGGTTGCTAATCCGCCCGAGGGCGATTGCGGTTGGTTACGGTTGGTTGATATTACTTAGGTATTGATTTAAAATAAAAAATATCACTACGAAAAACTGTTAATATATATCCATTAGCTGGGATTAATGATGGCAAGATTTAAGCCCATTTTTTACAACCAGTATCGGGTTTTATCAGAATGATAACTGCAGTGTTCCCACTATTGGAGAATAAGAATGGCCGACGGCTTAGGCAAGAGCGCCCAAAAGCAATTACCGCCAATAGATTTAAATAGGAAGCTTGGAGGTATCTGGCAAATCTTGGGCTTCTTGCTGCTTGTTTTGTTAGTGGCCGCAGCGGTTGTCTTCTTCATTTTAAATATAAAAACGATCTACCAACCTCATTTGCTCTTCCCGGTGCTTATTACTATTTTTTCAACCGGAGCTGGTTCTGGTAATTGCTTTCTTTGCAGTACGAACGTATCCTAAGTTCGAACCGACGGGCGCCTTCCTGGGTGGTGGTGCCTTAGCCTGGGGGATCGCTAGTTTGATTGCCTGCATGGTTGCCGGCTTCACGATTGAATCTGGCAGTGACTGTATCTAACTTTGGCGTCCTGCTCGCAGCAATGCTCCATTTTTTAGGAGCTATTCAAAAACCAAAGGGTGATGTACCTTCGAATCCAATCAACATATCATCCAACAGAAGAACACCCATTCTTTTTTGTTCCGGCGTTTTAGCATCTTCATCCCTCATTTCTTTAGCTACCAATGCTGGACTATTTCCAGTCTTCTACGTCCCTGGTGCAGGATATACCCTGATTGTTACATTTTTTAGCCATAATATCCTCATCATTCTCGTTTTTTCTGTCGTGGTTTATGCCAGGCTATATATGCTTTTCCCATCGAAATTTATCTATTGGTACACCCTCGGGTTAACGTTTATCGTATTCGGTTTAATAGCTGGATTTTTAGGTACTGCTGGAAATCCTTTAAACTGGGTAGGAAGAATCGGTCAATTTACCGGCAGCTTATATTTCATCGTTGCGGTCGTAATAACCCAAAATGAGGCTGGTAACGAGCAAATAGGAGTAACAGAATTAGTCGCCCGATACCTTAGTCAGGCCAAGGCAAATTATGAGCTTCTTTTTAATTCTGCCGCCGATGCCATTACTGCCTTAGATGGGACGGGGCAGAATACTCACTTGGAACCCGGCCGCAGAGAAAATGTTCGGCTATCGCCAGAGTGAGGTTATTGGCATGCCTTTTTTCAATTTAATAAGCAGCCCTGAGCAGGCAGAGGCTTACCAAAAAGCTGCAGGTGCATTGGACTCGGAAAGCATTAGTTCAGCGCACTCCGTCGCTATTGACCTCAAAGCCAGAAGAAGGAACGGAGAAGAATTCCCGGTAGAACTCACTCTGGTCTCAAAGAAGCTTGGGGCGGCATCGCTCCCCACTACAACGCTGGTGGTCAGGGACATCACCGAGAGGAAAAGAGCGGAAGAAGAACTCAAACGCTATACTGCCGAACTAGAGGTTTCAAATAAAGAACTGGAAGCGTTTGCTTATTCTGTGTCTCATGACTTGAGAGCACCATTAAGGACATTGGATGGCTTCAGCCAGGCTGTGATAGAGGATTATGGCGACAAGCTGGATGAAACGGGTAAAGATTACCTCAGGAGAGTTAGAGACGCTACAAAACACATGGATCAGATTACCAAAGATATGTTGACGTTATCCCGGGTAATACGGGCTCGAATTGCGAATGGATGATGTTAACCTTAGTGACATCGTTTCAACAATAGCTAAAGAACTAAGAGAAAAAGCACCCGGTAGAAAAGTTGAATTTATTATTTCTCCAGATATGACCGCTAAAGGCGACGCTTCACTTCTGCAAATGGCTTTATTTAATCTGATAGAGAATTCCTGCAAATTTACAGCGAAAATTAAAGAAGCAAGAATCCAATCCGGGACTATCTTTAACGATAATGAACAGATATATTTCATAAAAGACAACGGTGTCGGCTTTGACATGCAATATATTGAGAAATTATTCCAGCCATTCCAGCGTTTGCATACCGATGATGAATATCCTGGAACCGGCATTGGTTTGGCAACAGTCCAGCGTGTCATCAAACGTCACAGCGGAAGAAAAAGTGGAATCGCAGGTAGGAAAAGGAACAACTATTTATTTCACGCTTGGCTAAGCTCAAGGAAAAACAGATGAACGGAAAATACGTACTGATGGCCGAAGATAATGACAATGACGTTCTACTAACCAAAAGAGCGCTGAAAAAATGTGGGATTAACGATGGGTTAGTCGTAGTTTCCAATGGAAAACAAGCTTTGGACTTTTTGTACTCAAAAGCTATTGTGTTATAATGCCTTCTGTAGTATTGCTCGATTTAAAGTTACCTTTAATTGATGGCCTTGAAATACTTCGAAGAATTCGGTCAGATGAAAATACCAAGTTGCTTCCTGTGATAATGCTAACTGCTTCAGTAGATGAGAAAAACAGGAAAAAAAGCATGAAGCTTGGGAGCCAACGATTTTCAATGTAAACCGGTTATCTTTGACGAGTTTGTGCAACTAATTGGACAAATTTCGTCTAAATGGTTAGCGGATTAATGGTACCTATAAAATTATATTTTAATAAGTAGAGAGTAAGCTCGAATTGAATGCGCTAATCTTATATTTGGTATAAAGAAACACGAACTCGTCATAGTGTCTGACTATCTTGTTTTTGAGGTGGTGACTACGTCGGTACAGGACAAATAAGTATCAAGTAAACCTTTGTAGACGAGATGGAAGTTGCGCGCCCGTGTAATTTGTCAGCATACTCAGCGGCTCATTATCCATTTTGTCATTAATGATAGTGGATTTTGAGATTCGGCAAAATTTCTGAAACAGCCTCTGCCCATGTTATCATCCCCATCGAATTATTGGCTATAACCAATATTATTGCAGGCCCTCAGAGCTAGAACCGTCAAAATCGACAGATGGTTTTGCTAAGTATTCTGCATTAGATCAATACTTTAAAGCTTCACCAGTGTCGGTAACCTTTAACCGGTAAATACCAATAATTTGCAAATGAGTTTGTTGTTGGATTTTGTAGTTGCAAAAGTAAAGGACTCATCTGGATCTATATTTTTAGGATTTTTCGGATAAATTTGGGTTGATTACAAATTTCCTTCGTGTGAGCCCAATATAAAATGGCAGGCTTATAAAGAAAGGAATAAAGTCGTAAATTACACGGATAAGGATGGCAACTAGTACAGCTTGTGCGAAAGACATTCCTAAGAGCGCATATATTCCGGCCATCGAGGCTTCCTGTACACCCAGACCGCCCGGTATAAAGGAAAGATTGCCGGCTGAAATACCAATACCAAACCCTGACAACAGGACGCCTAAACCCGGAGCATTACCGAGAGCGGCAAAGCAAAACCAAAGAGCGACTGCCTGGAATCCCCATACTCCTGCCATTGTTACCAGAAGGAGAGCTAGTTCCCACGGACGCCCTTTTAATGTAACCAGACCGTGTGTCAGTCCATGATCCAAATCATTGAGAAATTGTGTTATATCACGATGGGTAAAAAAATGCCATACTGTTTTTGTAAAATGAAGAACACTAGACTTGAACCAGGGGATAAAAATAATAGCCGTGGTAACAATTATGAAGACAACCAAAATGGTTGTAATCAGTCCAAGTCCTACAGCGCTGCCTCCATATACTATATGACTAAATAAGAGGGTGAGTAGTCCCATGGCCAGCATCAATAGCAACATGACATTATTGAGATATGAATGAAAAATAGAGGCAGCCAGAACCTCCCCGGCATCGATTTCCTTCCCTTTTACTAATTGAACGCGCAGGGAATGTCCGGCGGCTCCCGCGAAACCCAATATATTGTTTAACGCCGAAGATACGATGCCTACCTCAAATAATTCCAACCATCCGATTCCTATACCAAACACCCTATTAACTAAAACATACCCAAAACTCAAACAGAAATAAGAAATGATGGTAAATAGTAGGGCCACAAGTGTCCATTGCCAATGCGCCTTGCCGATAATTTGATGAATCTGGTTCCGATCCAGGAAAACTACTAGCGCAGCCAAGAGCACAAATATGATAACACTGATGACAATGATTTTGTTCTGCCGGGAATTAGTCATCGTCTTCATTGGCATGCTCGTTTTAACCATTGGACAATCATCTCCTGATTTAGACATTTGAATTTAAAGTTTTTCTAACCTTGCGCAGACATTGCATTAAAGATTCGCTAAAAATCTCTTCCAGTCCACCTTTATTCTTCCAGGGAGATGAAGTTAGCTAAATCCCCCATCACGGGTAGTATCCCTTAAGTACTTAAATATCCCCAGAATAGTCATGGTGAGCGGGAGGACGATAATAAACCCTAGAATTCCCGCAAAATACGCCCCCAGAACAGTGAGCATTATTATAAACGCCGGATGAATCTTCATTTGCGAACCCTGAATTTTCAGACCAATCAGGTTGCTGCACAACAGTTGAATAATCACAAAGCCGACGCCCACCCAAATGAATTTATCCGGAGCTGTAGCGAGGGTTACCAAGACGGCAAGACCACCAGCCAAGACAGGACCAATCGTAGGTACAAGATCCATAACAGCCGCAAACACGGCCAGAGGCAAGGCAAAATCAATTCTTAAAATCATCAATAGAACATAAACGAATACCCCGACAATCAATCCTAAGATCAATTTGGAGCGAAGATAGCGTATCACTGAATTTTGAAGAATAGAGAAAATGCTCTCCGTGTGGGTACGTGCCCATTGCGGCAACCCGGTATAAAACTTGTCTCGCAGGCTATCCCAATCTTTAAGAATTAAGAAGACGAAAACCGGCATGATGATAAACCCTAAAATCATGGTCGCCGAATTCTGGACAATCTTTAAGCTATGCGTCAAAAAGCCACTTAGAACATTAGGAAGAGCCGCTTCTGCTTTCGTTATATATGTGTTAATGTCATTTTGAATTGATGGTTTAGACAACAGCGGGATAGATTTCAACCATTGTACTATCGCAGCCAGTCCGTTCGGGATGACCTTGGATGTGTCCTGTGTTAGTGTCCCAAAAGTGTTACTTACGACGATGACGATATAGAAAATTACACCGCCGATGATAACCAGGGACAGAAGATAGACTATGACTATGATGGAAATCCGTCTTAGCCGTTTAAGCTTCTGTTTTCCTCGGGTCATAATAAGATGTTTCTCAACCCACCTGATAAGCGGCAAAAGCAGGTAGGCCAGAATGAATCCAACAATAAAAGGCAATAGGACGTTTCGCAACGCCCAAATTAACCAAGAAACGACGATCAGCCCCAACATGAAAACTATGAGCCGCCAGTATTTCCTTGTTAACGTACTGACTGCGTTCAAATCCGACTCCCCCTCCCAGTTCTGTTTAAAGTATAGGTCGCGTTTTTCCAATTAGCCGAACACTAAAATGGGCTCTAGCTCTTAAGTTCATGGACGGCTCTCGTGGTCTTTTCTTTGACCGCATCCACCACTTCATTCGCTTCCGCGGTTTTCCCTTTGATCGCATCCATCATTCCAGTTGCCTTGTCCTTAATCATTTGTCTGGTCTCTTTCCCACTCTGAGGTGCAAAGAGTAAAGCTATAACGCCACCAATGACTGCTCCAGTGAGCAAACCGATACCAAAACCGACTACATGGTCCTTATTCATTGTTTTTTCCTCCTCCGTTACTTTCTTTTTTAAAAATATTACCGATGCCTCCCAATCCTCCGCAGATACCTTGAATCAGGGCCCCTATTGAAAGCAGTGGCTTAATAAATTCTTGCACCATGGTTACGGTATCACAGGCACTTTTAGCCGCTGATTCAGCCAACTTTAGTACAGATTTTGCCTTGCGATACAGACGATAGATCAATATTGCAGAAAAGATAAGGACAACTGTGGACACAAAACACAGGATGGTTATACTTAAATCACGGAACCACTGAATACCCACTGGTCACCTCCATGTATAAAAAGAATCGAGGGGATGATAGCAATGATTTAGGGAAAACTGAGCATACCGATCCTCATTATTTAAATGTCCATAACCTTTCTCCGCTCTATTGTATGGATTCCGTAGTGTAATAGTTATAACGCCCGTCTAAGAGATGTTACATATTTATGACGTATTAGAATGGCTTCGCCGTATTAGCTAAGAGGAGCTTCGTGATTATATCTTTATACTAGTTAGATACTGTTTTTGTTAGCTTGGATATATTGTTAAAGTTTAGCTTTTTGCTCAGGCGTCAAACTTCCCAGATAATTACACCATCAAGCTGCTTCTACCTAATATTGTTTATTCGGTTCTCTCTCCCCATTAATGATTCGTCTACACAGTACCGGTATTTCAGCATCTGCGCAGAACATAAACTTTATCTTGGGGCAGGTCACGAAGAATTGCCTTCTCCACTGAGGGTGTGATTCGTATGGTAACCATCCGATGGCGCACGAACCTTTGCGATCCTGGCACTGGTCGTTGTCTTTGAGATACTTGAAGATCTGTATGAATCAGAATCGAATGCACGATTCTGGCAACCTTTTCGGTACTACGATAAATAAGGTAAGCGTACATTCGATTGCCCGTGTGGAAGTGTCCATCTTAAGCTTGATATATTTGTAATATTTCGAATGGAAATTTTATAACTTTTACACAACACTTATCCCATAATAATATGTGTGGCTATAAATGATGCATCAATCAATTAAATGTTATGTTCAATATTAATGTTATATTCATATTACTAGATTATAGTTATATTTAAAGACTGTCGAAAAAGCCTGTTCAGCGAAGCTCATTAATTCCTAACAAAGGAGGTACGAATAAACCTAATTCATTCCAAACTCTACTTTACGTGGACGTATAAGAGGGTTCCTGTAAACAAATATTAAATCTAAACTAATGAAAAGGAGAAATAATTATGAAAAAGAATCAGCTACGATTTATCGGCTATTGTTTCACCATCGGGTTAATAGCAGCCCTAACCATAGTGATGGCAGCCTGTTCATCAACATCGACATCTGCAACTACTTCCACAACTGCACCTGCCTCAATATTATCTTCTATTGCGGTATCGCCGGCTTCACCGGCTAATTTAACTGTGGGTTCTACCCAAGCGTTTACCGCTTCCGGGACCTATTCGGACGGCTCAACAGCGGACATTACTTCTGAGGTAACCTGGGCCAGCGATACTAACGGGACAGCCACTATCGACTCTACCGGTCTAGCCACCGGTGTTGCCGCTGGAACTGCCAATATCTCGGCAACCCTATCCGGCATAACGAGCCCATCTGTAAGCTTAGTTGTGGTAGCTGCTGCATCAGCCTCCACGACTTCAACAACAACCCCTACGACTTCAGTGACGACATCACCAGTAACGTTATCTTCGATTACAGTAACTCCGGCCTCTCCTGCCAGTTTGGCGGTAGGTTCAACTCAACAATTTATTGCAACTGCTATGTATTCGGATGGATCAACTGCAAACATTAGTTCTCAGGTAACTTGGGCCAGCGATACTATTGGGACAGCTACTATTTCAGCTCAGGGATTAGCCACCGGCATAGCGGCTGGAACTGCAAATATTACGGCAGTCATGTCAGGATTAACTAGCCAGCCCGTCATCTTGACTGTTACATCCCCATAACATTTAATGAATTACATTAATGTAAAAATAATAGCCTAATGCAAGTAATGAATAAGATGGCTCCGGCTATAAATATATAGCCGGAGCTAATTATCGTTAGCAATCGGCTTATAAAAAATCAAGGTGTTCTCCTAAACATGGAGGTATGCCAAGTATAATGCAATGGAAATTGAAGGGTTGTCCGCGGTGTGCTGGCGACGTCTTTATTATTCGTGATACCGAAGGCTGGTATGCAGAGTGCCTGGCCTGCGGTTACCGAAAAGACATATCAAATCTTGTTACCACTAACGCTCTTGGGCAAGTTACGATAAAGGGTCCCATTGAAATTGATGGACAAAACGGATAGTGACATCCGGGACTCACTGCCCATTAATAGCCCGTAAGATAAAAGGCTTCCCAAATGTTGAGGGTTTCGCTCTTATTTACTTACAATGCTTATTGGCATTCTGGGCGTGTCTCCTGGTTTATAGTCGAATATTCTTAGTATATAATTATGGTAATTGAACTCAAAGAGGGGCAAAATCAGTTCTCCGTGAATTGATATCATAAATCCCAAATAAACAAGCTGAAGAACAGCGATTTAATTTCTCATTAGAAGGTATAAAAAACAAAAGGATGGGAGGTATTGAATGATTGCTGGGATAATTATTGGTGTAATTGTTGTCATTCTTATACTCATATTTATCTGTATTTACAATGGACTAGTCAAACTACGTAATGGTGTGAAGAACGCTTGGGCACCAATAGATGTTCAACTAAAAAGACGATATGATCTGATCCCGAATCTCATCAGAAGGTCAAAGGCTACAAGAATTTCGAGCGTTCAACATTAGAAGCGGTAACTAATGCTCGCAACGCTGCCCAGGCGGGATCTAATGCAGCCCGGCTGCGCGAGCTGGTCTCGAAGGAGCGCTAAGTAGTGTGCTCTCCCGTTTGATGGTGGTGGTCGAGGCATATCCGGACTGAAAGCCAGTCAGAACTTTTTGGCACTCCAGGAACAGTTGGCTTCCACTGAAAACAAAATAAGCTCATTCAGGCAAATTTATAATGGTGCAGTCTTAAACCTTAACAATAAGATTCAGAAATTTCCGTCAAACGTTATCGCTGGTATGACCGGTTCAAACCAAGTGATTATTTTGAAGTTAAGGCACCTGAAGAAAAACAACCAATAAAAGTGAATTTCTCGTAGTAGAAGGTTATTAGAAGATGTGGGAACAAATTCGATCTAATCGTATCAGGTCGGTTATCCTTGTCGTTGGGATGGCGCTAATTCTAGTCTCTTGGGTTTCTTTATTGGGTTGGCTTTGGGTAGTTGGATTGTGGGTTTGATTATTGCGCTTATTCTGTGGGGCATCATGACACTTATAGCCTTTTTTCAGGGTGATAGTATTATTTTGTCTATGGCACACGCTAAGAAAATACCCTGGCCGACAACCAGCGTCTATTCGATGTGGTTGAAGAGATGAAGATAGCTTCCGGATTGGAAAAGATGCCGGATGTTTATATCATTGAAGACTTGCCTAATGCTTTTGCCACAGGTCGGGACCCGAACCACTCAGCCATTGCTATTACTTCAGGGCTACTTCAAATACTCAATCGCGACGAACTTCAGGGAGTCATCGGACACGAAATGTCCCATCTTAAGAACCGGGATGTAAGGCTCATGTCACTGTTGATGGTTCTTCTGGGAACAATTCTCATCCTGGCATGGTATGCAGGGATGTTTGCGTTTCTCGGAGCGGCGAATGCGGGTAGTGGGCAATCTTCATCTCGCAATAATAAACGTGGTGGCGGGGGTGGGGGAGGAGGTATTCAAATATTTGTAGCTCTCATTGCTATATTATTAGCGATACTAGCACCGATATTTGCTCAACTTATATATTTTGCAGTTCGAGAAACGGGAATACCTGGCCGATGCTTCCTCAGCTCTCTATACCAGATATCCGGATGGTTTGGCATCGGCGCTGGAAAAGTTGTCTGCTCAAAGACACAACTTGAGTCAGCTAATAAAGCGACTACCATGTATATCATTAATCCTTTCAAGAAAAAGGGATGTCTTTAAGCGATCTTACTAGCACTCACCCACCTACAGCTTCAGGATTCGCATATTGAGATCCATGGCTGGGGGATCAGTCGCAGATTACGAAAAAGCTTATGCACAGACAAAGGAAAAGGCGGTGTTGTTCCACCTTCAGCACTAGCAGGCGCAGGCGCTGATGTGCCATTGGAGGAGAGCGTCTACAAACGGGTAACTTACGAAAACATAGAATTTATTACCGTTTAAAAAGCTACCACCAACCATACTTCTACTTGGAAATATTCACGTGCTTCAGGAGTCATTAGGGTATCTATCACGCACGAACTTGTTATAGTGTCTGCTCATTTTAGCCAAGGCAGATCCAGATTGAGGTTCATTTAATGTTTGGAATAATAATCGCCAACAGCTTTGAATGACTTTTTAGGCTCCCACAGCATATCCGGAGAAGCGATGCCATGCTTGCCAACTTCGCCCGTGAATTTGGCTAATACCTCGGGGCTAACATCGACGCCCAGGAGTTCCCTTCCTTGCCTTGCTGTCTGCCGAACTATCTCTTGCAATGTTTCTTTCTCGGCGTAGCTCTTTACCAAGCTGTAGCTAGGCATATCCAAGTCACGCTTGGGATCCTCATTATGAGGCAAAGTGGGGGAAACGAAGGTGAATACGAAAGCACCGCCTACACCTGAGGCATCAAGTACGCTTAACTGGTCAGTAATCTCATGCGCCTGCAAGGCCTCGTCGCGCACATAATGGCCATCAACTTGAGTGGGAATCTTAATGAAATCAGCAATCCCTTTAGGTAGACTCTGATTAGGATTCAGATATTCAACCAACATTCCCAGCATGATCGCCCAGCTCATGCCACCGAGCTTCTCTGCACCTTGGTATGTGCAACAACCGAATTCGCCGATTATGACTGGTTTGTTGTAGACAAGGTACGGCTTAACCAGTCCGCCGTAGGAGTCTCGTATCCGTGCGTCTCGATAAAGGTCGAGACCTATAAAATCAAGGCGGCTCCAATCTACTGTTTCAAGTGGGACCGAGAAGTATGTGACTTTCCCATGAAACACTTTCCTGACAGCGTCGTTTGCTTTTCCTAGGAATTCATTGAGCGACTGGTTGTGCCTGCCAGTTTTGACATTCTCCCAAAATAAGGGGTTGTTCATCCGCTCCAGTAGATTGTTACCTTCAACGATACCCTGCATGAAAAGTGTCAACTCAGAACCCAAGGAGAACACCAGCTTGGGCCAATACTGGCGCAACGATTCAGCTGCAGAGGCAGCTTTCACCTGATAGTCGAGTGTTTCTTGTTGGCTTCTTTCGAACATTTCGGGTGAGAACCATACTTCCAGCCCCTGTTCCAAGGCATCCTCGGTAGCAACTACTAGCCGGTTAATATCAAAACCTTGGATTCTGATTGCGTTGCAGTGCAGATCATTCTTGATAATCTCAATCTCTCGGTGAACGACTTGGGGATTGAAAACAGGGCGTTGGAGCGAGCCTTCAAGCACGCGCCCCACATCATAGCACACACCTTTGATTTTCATTTACCCACTCCCGAAGATACTACCTAATCTTAATCCACGCATTGAATAAGTTACAACGTATGGACGAAAGGGTAGGCGTACCGAAGTGTGGGCAATGGTGTTTTGAGTTCGCATTCACCATTCATAAGCCGTCTGCACAAGACCGGTATTTCGGCATCGGCACAGAACATCTGTGTTTCCTTTGCTATTCTTCCAGGTGTCTCTCCACTAACTCTACAGCTGCTCGGTTTTCCCCCAGAGCATCTAAGGCCTCGGCTTTGGCCATGTCCACCAAATACGAAACCCTTCCCGTAACAGTCTTGTCAGCAACTGTCCGCAAAACTTCCACATTTATTTTATCCTCAGGCTGTTTGGCAACGCGATCATTAAATTCAGTTATCAGTTCGTTGGTGTACTTTGTTAAATCAGCCAGGCTCTTCACTGAATCGGAAAACATTATCTCTTCGCCATCGAAGTAACGCTGTCTGATTGTAGTGACGGCCTGCTGAAAGCCATGTAAATTCAACAGCAACGTTCCGGCCATGTCTTTCCAGAAAGCTATCTCTTCGCCTACTTTTGATGATTCCTTTTTACCGCTAATATCCAGTAACAATTCCCGCCGTTTGAGTTGTTCCTCGGTCCCGTCAGGGCATAAAAGGTAATCATGTTCTTGCACATAGCACTCCAATCGCGCAACGGGCACCCCGGCCAGCTCGCTCTTTCCCTTCTTGGCATCTACCCACGCATTCCAGGAATCAGTTATAAATCCCTCTGAAACACAGGATGACAAATCATCTTTGACCCTGCGTCCGCGCCAGGCGCAGTAATCTTCAAAGTTAATATAGGTTCGCCCATCAATTTCCTTTGTTCTTCCGGGAAACTTCTTTAAATGCCGGTCGGCCCTAATTAAGAGACTTTGTATTTCTTTTCGGTCAATTTCCTTACCGTTGCTATCTACAAATTTTGGCCAGGCAAGAGGATGATGGTCGTTTGTTTCTTTCACTTGATAACCTTTGTCTGCGAGCATGGCACCGGCCTCGGCCAGCACCACTACATAGCGGTCCAGCCACTCCCCTTCAACCAGGGTTGCAAACTGCAAGAAAGGAATCGGCACTGTCTCCAAGATATTCAAGTGCCATTTTGTACCTTCCCGGAGTCCACCAATTCATGAATCGCCGACACCATTTGGTCATAGTGTGCGGAATAATCAGCGTCTTTTACCGTCGCCCATAAATTGGTGTAATCCTCCCCGGCTTTGAAACGTTCGAACTCGATATCGTCCTTGAAGAGCTCTTACCTCCTTTTCATTTTCGGCTGTGACATGGGGTTTGAATTTACCATCCTCAATTGTGATATGCTCCCTCCGGAATCTCTTTCTCACCCCGGTCAAGGAGGTACTGATAAAACCACTCTTCGAGCGTGTTGTCCTCTTTAAGCTGATCCCAGGTTGTCACATGGTTTCGGATAGCGGCATTGACGGTATCAGCAGTTTCACTGTCCACCGGGTAAGGAATCTCATGGCTGTATATGCTGGATAAATTGCTGAGGCGAAACTGGTATTGATTCTCCCGCATAATAGCTCGAAGGTTCCCTTCCAATGCAACGAACATGAGGTTCCATACCCTCTCCTCCGTCGCCGCATAACCGTTAACCTGGTTTTGGAGATTGATTAGAAAATATACATCTCTTTCCGCCCGGTCACGGCCTGTTCCACAGCACGCTGCGGTTGGCCCTTCATCGATTCCCGGATTGCCTGACTAATCTGTTTGGTTATTTTGTAAATAGGAGCGGCGCTTTCGGGCTGGCTCCGGAGGAATTGAACATATTCCAAGCCATTTCGATATTGCCGGATTTCCTGCAGCCACAAGATTACTGCCTGCTTGGGGGTAAGTGACCGTTCCATCTTATCCAGTCGTTTATTTAGAGTCATGTTCCCCTTCCTTATCGTCAGGCTTTAATAATTCCTGTTCGACGTCAAACATTGGCAGGGCCAGTTGATTATTGTTGGGATTAACTGACTGTTCCAGACCCAGGAGGCGCTGCTCAAAATCGCGCACTTCCAGAACACGTAAGGCTGCCAGCGCAATATAAACAAGCTGGCGGGAGCGAGCGGGGCTACTCTCCATTGCCAGTGCATCCGTGGCCGCAATTTGCAGCAGACGACGGATACCGTCCACTGTTTCCAGGCCTTCAAAGTCAAACGCCGCTGAAAGAGTAGCCTCTCGTTTCCGATGTAATCCACCGATGCGGCGGGCGTCCTGGACTTCCTTGGCATGCTCCGGCGAATGCATCAGACAGTAATCGCCGTCATGGAGCGGTGGTGAATGGCATGGTTCGCCATTGGGGAAACGGAAAGCGCATAGTCGATGTGTCACCTTAGGTCACCTCTGCTGACAAAAAGTGGGTGGTGACCTCACCGAAACAAGGCAAGCTCCCGATAATGGGAGCCTGCTTACAGATGTTATTCGCTTCTCAGGTAGTTTTAGCTGGCCTGATGGTTGGGGCAAACCCCGGCACTTCGACTGCCGATGCGATGAAGCTCTTGCCGCAGTCCCGGCAGAACCAGCGAATCTGACCTTCCGGCACTCCCTTCTGATTGGGCACCAGAAATACCCCGGTCTTCTTGGGGTCGGTCTTGGCAGCATTCGGAGCAGGTTCGGCAGCAGGTTCTCTTTCCGTTCGGTCTCTGCCGCAGGAACAGCTTCTTGATTCTCTGCATTCGGTGTGGCAGTCGTCTCTTCCGTTTGCACACTCCAGAAGACCCAGCCGTCGCAGGCATGTCCGGTGATGGCCATCCCGGCAGCCGAAGGGCTCTTGAATTCCCGACCATCCTCCAGCCGGTAGCGTCAGTTTTCCTTCCGCATTCTCCACTACCTCGCAGGAGTAACTCTGTTTGTGGTACCGGCCCGTAGTTTGGTTCCCTTGGTTAGTTTCTGTTTTCGATTGGCATTATCAGCCTCCTTTTTATTTACTATCGTATTCATCACTCTAAATCATTGAAGTCAAGTAATATAATGAATTTATTTCTCAAGAAATAATTTCTGATGAAACACCATCTGGCAATAGTGTCTGCTCCATGGTTACTTCACCTCCTCTGACCGTTTGGCCTTTTCTCCGGTAAAGCCTCCCACCTCATCACTGCGACATCGACGTAAAGAGGTTCGAGTTCCATACCGTAGCAAATCCTGCCGGTTCTCTCACAGGCTATCAGAGTGCTGCCCGACCCGAGGAAAGTGTCCAGCACCTTGTCCCCGGACTGGCTGCTGTTCTGAATCGCTCTTTCAATCAGCGCCAGAGGCTTCATGGTTGGATGTAGGGGACTGGAAGATGGCTTATCTACTTGCCAGACATCTCCCTGGTCGCGGTCCCGACACCAGTAATGATTGACTCCCTCTCTCCAGCCATATAGGATAGGTTCGTATTGGCGCTGGTAATCAGAGCGTCCGATGGTAAAAGTGTTCTTGGCCCAGATGATAAAGGTCGACCAGTGGCCACCGGCAGCAATAAAGGCTTTCTGTAAGGTATGGAGTTCGGATGAAGACATGCAGATGTAAACCGCCCCATCGGTAAACTCCAGCATGTTCTTGCAGGCCTTCTCCAGGAAAGGCTCGAAGGCATCACCGAGATTATCGTTTACAATTTTATTGGAATTCTTTCTGAGTTTATCTTTCATCGTCTCGCCGTAGTTAACGTTGTAAGGAGGGTCGGTGAATGTCATCGCGGCTTTGGACCCACATCAGGCGCTGTACGGCTTCCCGGTCGGTCGAATCACCGCAAGCGAGTCGATGCTCACCCAACAGCCAGATGTCGCCAGGTTTGGCAACAGGTGAGCTCTGAGCGGCCTTGACCGCGGCATCCAGATCAAAGTTTTCAAGGCGTTCTCTCTTTTCTCTGGCATCAAGGCTCTTTAGAAGTTTCTTTAATTCATCATCCTCGAAACCGGAAAGAGAGAGGTCGATGTCCGGGACTTCCTGCAGTTCCTTTAACAGCCGGGCCAGCAGCTCCTGGTCAAAGGAACCGGAGATTTTATTCAACGCAATATTTAAAAGGTGGGCCTGTTCCACTGTCAGATCGGCCAACACCACTGGACTGTCTTATAACCGAGTTTTCGCGCAGCCAGTAACCGCTGGTGTCCGCCGATGACCATCTTATCTTCTCGGCGAGCAATGATGGGGTCGATTAAACCAAACTCACTGATACTGCGGGTGAGGGTTTCCAATTCCTGATCGCTGATCCGTCGGGGATTTGCCGGGTCGGGTCGTAAGTCTCCGATGGGTAGTTGTTCGATTTGTATTTGTTTGATTGATTGCATTTCGTACATCTCCTTTTATCATTACAAGAGTCTTATAACTGGCAATTAAGATATAAAATGTTACAAATAAAAAAGGCGGACTCAAAGCATTTCTGCCTTAAAGCCCGCCTTCAGTTTCGATTAACGATTACCCAGAAAGGAGGCGATAAGGCATTCTAGCCTTCTCCATTTCCTTCCTGAATCGTATCCCCGTGTTATGGTTATTAATTATTCAATTATGAGGTAATCCTCTTTTTACCCACTATTATTTTAACACATTCGAGCGTGGTTCACAATTAGCAACCGTTACTTATCGGGCGTAGAAACAGCAGTATTCGGTATTTATTGATGTCATTTTCCCGACCAAGGTTATATATGATCTTTAGGACTTATATACTCATGCAACTTGGCATAATAAATAACAGTAATCAATCAATTCGGAGAATCTTCTTAATGAGTTTTTGTTAGTGTTTGGCAAATCTCGCAATTTGGACAAACCATAAAATCCCTGGGACTAATCTGTGCCAAAATGGAAAGTTCATCCACGATTTTAGAATTGGAATTTTGCGAAGTTATGTTTCTCCAGTCGGTTACCATCACATCAGGATGTAATTGATTAAAATGTAGAAGCAAACATTGTGCATCGCGGGCAGACAGAGATTCACCCATGCTTTTCCGGTGTATTTTTCCCCCATTGTCTGTTTCGCCATGTTCTCCAGAAATACTGAGACTGCAACTTGCATCCGTTGTATGAAGTCCATCTATAATATTTCCCGTAGCAGCGCAGCCATTGTCCTTATTGGAGCGTAAAAAACTAATGCGCTCAGCTAGTTGATCAGCCATTATGGCAAGATTCTGGAATGCCTTCCAAGTGGGTAAACTATCGGTTCCCCCACAATAGTTGGAACCGGAAAAGGTGGAGATATCCATTCTCTAGCATCAGCAATCACTCTCAGTCTACCTTCGCTGCGTGATTGATTTTGCCCAATTCTCAATTGCTCTCGTATATACCATTCGGTAGCAAAGTTATTATGCTTTTGGCGGGCAAGCTGTTTACTCCTAACGGTAAACGGAATTCAATTTCATGAGTTTCATTACGTTCCAGTAAATTGGGCAAGGCCGGGTTTGCAGCGAATATGTCTAGCAAACCTTCCTCACAATCAAGTGTTATCTTGGCCAACTGCATAGGGCGGCCAGGCTGCAAATTGACTATGGCAAAAACGGCGGTATTAGCTGTTTGAGTATCCATGGGCACAGTATTTACATGGGTTTCCCATGCGATTCAGAATCTCCAAATTGGAAGGAGCAGGAATAGAATCTATCCTATGGAATATCATCGGTTTCTTTATGCTTGGTTCTACGGATTAGAAGGTTGGCGTTCTATTCTCTATGAAGACATAGGCTTAATGACCACCTCTAAATAAATAGGCTTGGGGTCCTCAATTACTCCATTTTGAACTTTATACAAATGAGGCATCAAGCTATTGGGATTCCCCGAGACTGATTCTATTAGATGAACTGCTATCATCTGTTGACTTCTCCATTCCCACTTAGCGATCTGAACGTTGGCGACATCCCCATTTCCCAAATTAGCTTCCGCTCCATATCCATCCCAGTAAAGCCGATGGGTCTCAAGAGAATAATTATCATTAATTACGATTCGAACAGTACCATGAAATGTCTCTATCTGAGATTGATTGGTCACTTCCAACATTGCATCAGTGAGGTAAACCTTTGGGTCGACTGAAAATCTAATATTATCTATGCGTTGATCGGTGCTTCCCGGCAATGCTTCCAGATGTTGTTGCTCTGCGGCTAGAGGTGCAACAATTTCGCTTGTAATCTCGGATTTATGAGTTTGTTCAATTTTATCTTTGCCGATAGTTGATAAACCGTAGAGATAATCCAAATAAGGCTGAAGTTTACCACTATCATAAAGCTTCTTAATTTTGTAAACGGAGCCTTTACCGCAAATGGGTGCTGGTTTGTCAGGCCTTGAAGCGTAAAAAGAATACAAGGATTGAACAGTTTTACCAGACAAAACGTTTATCACCCGAATGACAACTGTCTGTTCTACTCGGATCCCCAATTCCTGCAAAAACGCTTTTGCATCTTCAGAATTACTTAACTTGTCCATATATCAACAATTTTGTCCGTATCTTGTCCACTGGTGCTTGTCCATAGTCGAGTGTTTAACTGAAACTATATCGCAGTAAAACATGGAGGTCAAGAAAAATGCCTAGTCTTAGGAACGCACAATTTATAAAGTTGGGAAATCAAGCTTGGTAATCACACTACCTCGGGGATGGCTGAAGTATTTCGGACTAAAGGCGGGCGATAGCGTTGAATTAACATAGACGGAGATTTAACGATTCGTCCAGATGAGCGGCAAGAAAATGTTAAGGAGGCTGGCAATGATAGAAAGTAAAGAAAAACTGACAATGACTGTCAAAGAAGCTGGTGAGGCTCTAGGGGTTAGCAAAGCAACAGCTTACATGCTGGCAAATACCGGACAAATACCGGTTATCCGACTTGGGGAGAGAGGAGACTTGTGGTGCCCAGGGCGGCTCTAATGAAAATGTTAGAGATCTCCAGTAAATAGAAACATAATATCAATTAACGATTCAAAAATAAGGACGGATACAAATATGGTAGATGCAAAAGGCCAAGATAAATTTCTATGCTGCCTTGATTGTGGTGGAACGTTTGTTTTCACAGGCGAAGAGCAGGCTTATTATCAATCCAAGCAGCTCAGTATCCCAAAACGATGTAAACCGTGTAGGGAACGGCGTCGAGCTACATTGGTGCCTGATAGAGAGACGCGGAGATGAACAGGCCGCGCAACTTCGAAGATATTCTTTCGCATTTACCCGGTGCCCGTCAAAGTGGCGGACACTGGACAGCGCCATGCCCTGCCCCTGGGCATAAGACACCGGCGGGCCACCTGACACTTAGTGACGGCGGTGATAAGGCCCTCGTTACTTGCCAGGGCGGACGTCACAATTATCCAGATATTTGTCAGGCGTTGGAGTTTGATTCACTTAACTACTCTAACAATGGCGTTATGGGCAAAGGTGGAGATATTTCAAACGGTAATGCATGTTACAGCGTTACACCCCCCTCAAATCGTATCCAAAATACTGTAACGCCCATTAAAACACAGGGTGTTACAGGCGTTATGGTTCAGGCAATAGCCGAATGGAAGCACTTACCTAAAGAATTTCTTCAATCAGTGGGAATAACTGACTCCAAATACGGCTGCCAACCTTGAATTAAGATTCCTTACTATTCAGAAAATGGGACGGAAACAGCGATACGTTACCGTCTTGCTTTAACCGGTGATGATAGATTTAGATGGAAGAAAGGCAACCACCCTTTACCTTATGGTCTAAATAGACTTACCCAAATACGGAAAGTTGGTTGGGTTTTGATCGTTGAGGGTGAATCCGACTGCTGGACTTTATGGTATCACGGCATCCCTGCACTTGGTGCACCGGGCAAAGGTATCTGGCCATTAGCATGGGGTGAATATCTCAAAGGACTTGCTGTTTTCATCTGGCAGGAACCTGACGCCGAAGATTTTGTTCTCCGAATACTGAAAACCTCACCCGAAGCACGGTATATAACAGCACCGGATGGAATCAAAGACATATCAGAAGCGCACGTGCAAGGGCAAGATATACCGGCTCTGATTGAAGAATTAAAAAGAAAAGCTAAATCGGGGCGAGAGTTAAAAGCAAGATATGATAATGAGCAATTAAGGATAGCCTACAATGAAGCAAAAGACATTATAGAATCGGAAGATCCATTGAACCTTGTATCCGAGGAAATACGTAATCTTGGCTACGGAGGAGATATTAAACCGGCATTAATTACTTATCTGGCAGCGACCTCCCGCTTACTGGCCATGCGTACAGGGGCGATGCCGGTACATCTCCTACTCATGGGAGCTCCATCCTCTGGCAAGAGCTATACAGTTACCGTCACATTATCATTACTACCTTCTGTATCCTATCACACGATTGATGCCGGTTCCCCGCGTGTCTTGATCTACGATGATTCAGATTTACAACATAAGGTAGTGGTATTCAGTGAAAGTGACAGTCTTCCCGCGGGAGAAGATAACCCGGCGGCCAGTGCCATCAGAAACCTGTTACAAGACCATCATTTACATTACAAAGTAACCATTCGCAACTCGGAAACGGGAGACTTTATTCCCAGGGAAATTGATAAACCCGGGCCAACCGTACTAATAACCACCGGGGTGAAATCTTTGGGTAGTCAGTTAATGTCCCGAATGTTCAGTTTGGAAGTGCCGGATTCTAGAGAGCAAATAGTTTCGGCACTGGGAGCACAAGCAGAGGCAGAGATTAAGGGCATACCGCAACCAGACAGACGACTTAAGGCATTCCAATCTTATCTCCAATATAAAGCTCCCTGGAATGTAGTTGTGCCTTTTGCCGGTGATTTATCGAAGGCGATCGGAGAAACGGCTACCGCTTCAAGGATTTTGCGTGATTACCAGCGCCTGCTTAGTCTCATTAAATCTGTAACAATTATTCGTCATAGCCACAGGGTGCTCGACACTCAAGGTCGTCTAGTGTCTACCAAAGCGGATTATGAAACCGTCAAAGAATTGGTAAACGACATGTATGTTGATTCCACTACCGGAGCCAATAATGTCATTCGTAAGTTAGTTGGAGCAGTAATAGAATTGAACGCCTGTCGGGGAGAAAACGATTTGGTAAGCGTCACGAGGCTCGCTAAATATTTGGTAATCTCTAAAATGGCAGCCTCACGTCGTGCGCATAAGGCCGTCACGCAAGATTGGATTGTAAACAGAGAGCAGCGGAAAGGTTATCCTGCTGACTATGTACCTGGTGAGCCGATGCCTGAAGTTGAGGGACTACCGGACCTTAACACCGTAATACCCGTAACCAAAGGGGTGTTACAGCAAAATGAAGCCAAAAATGAGAGGTGTAACGCTGTAACGGCCATTACCGATGGTGATATCCCCTCGCTATCGCGTGATACGCCAGATTATCCTACACGACCATGTTATGGTTGCGGCTGTGGGGATTATTGGCTACGTAAAGCGTCAAAGTGGGGTGAGGCTAAATGGCTTTGTTTACAATGCAACCCAAAACCAGAAGGGGCGGAATCATGATAAAGTACGTCGATATCTTGTTCGTTCTGCTGGTTATGAAAGAAAATCCCTAAATCGGTTGACTTCCAAGTTGACGTATTGCCTAATGTACTTGGAAGGAAGAGGCAGGCTCAAAATAAGAATTGATAACCGAAGCCAAAATAAGCGTATTATCGCGGAATTACACAAGCATAAAGGGTGACAGTCATGAGAGGTCACATAAGAAAAAGGTCTAAGGACAGTTATTCAATCAAAGTCAGCGTCGGGAAGGATGCCGCTGGCAAGTACAAGTTCCGGTGGACAACTGTTAAGGGAACAAAAAAAGATGCTGAAAAACGGCTTGGAGAAATCCTGCATCAGTTGGACACAGGCACGTTTATGAAGTCTGGTAAAATTACCGTCGCAGAATACCTTGGCAAGTGGCTAACCGACTATGCCAAAGTGAAACTATCCCCACGCGGCTTTGAGCGGTACAGGGATATAATCAGGCAGCACTTTATTCCTGATATTGGGAACATTACCCTGACTCAGTTAAAGCCAGAGCATTTGCAGAAGCATTATACGACCTGCCATGACAAGGGACTGAGTGCTCGGACGGTCCGGTATCACCATGCAGTAATTCATAAAGTTCTGGAGACAGCTCTTAAGTGGGGACTGGTAAGCCGCAATGTGGCCGACGGACTAGACCTGCCACCTATCCGGCGCACTCAAATGCAGACGTGGGATGAGGAAGAGGTCACCCGTTTTCTTTTGACTGCCAAAGAATCGCCCTACTATGTACTATTCCATACGGCCCTTTTCACGGGCATGAGGAGGTCGGAACTGCTGGGCTTATCGTGGCAGAATGTTGACTTACTTTTTAGTCAGGTGTCTGTGACCCGCAGTCTCCACCAATTGAAGGATGGTAACTATGTATTCACTGAGCCTAAGTCAGCAAAAAGTCGGCGCACCATAGCCTTGTCACCCTCAGTCATTCTATTACTCAAAGAGCATAAGGAAAAACAGGAGTTCGAGAGGCTCACTCTGGGAAAACCACTCGTCGATGCTAACTTGGTTTTCAGTACATTGGAAGGCGAACCATTGCGCCCCAATACTATTACCCGCGCATGGGTAACACTCGCCGCCCGGGCTGGTGTCAAGGCGATACGCCTCCATGACGCGCGGCATACTCACGCGTCCATCATGCTCAAGCAGGGCGTACATCCTAAGATAGTTCAGGAACGACTAGGCCATTCCAGCATTGAAATAACATTGGACATCTACAGCCATGTTATGCCGGGCCTTCAAGAGGCCGCCGCCAAGAGGTTTGATGACCTGTTTAACCACAAGCATGAAAGCGAGCCTGTTAAAAGTGATTAGTAGCAAATTAGTAGCAAAAACAAGAAATGGGTCTTATGACAAGCCATGTTTAGCCTCAAAAATGGAATAAATAAAGAGAGTGGTAGCGCATACCGGATTCGGACCGGTGATCTCGTCCTTGAGAGGGACGCGTCCTAGGCCGCTAGACGAATGCGCCCTGACCAACATTGAACAGAGTTAATTATATCAGTTGAGACAGATTCAGACAAGCTGAAATATTAGCTAACAGTTTTCAGCTTTCAGTTGTCAGTTATAAGTGGTGAGTCTGTTACTACGCCCCCTCACGCTAACTGTACATTTGATTCGATTTATTTGTTACGAAGTAAAGTACTATAATCTCCCACAAAGGGCGATAGGCCTATGATGGCCTGGATTCCTGTGCATTTCCTTCGTAAAACTGCGTAAAGTACCTTCGGCTGCAGCCTACGGCCATTCGCTGGAATGACAAGGGTAAATGAGATTTTAAAATTAAAGGTGTCTGAAAACCCGCCAGGCTTTTTCCTGTCCGTCCGCGCCAATCAGATAAGGCCGCAGCATGATCATGTTGTACTCGTTAACCGCATCCACAATCGGGGCGTCTGGTTTCAGGCTGCCGGTGGTGAGCAGTTTCCGGGTGGGATGAATGACGACGCTGACGCCCTGTTTTTGCAGCAAGTCAATATTGTCGCGGCCGAAGATAAAGGAATCGGTAGCCGCCGCAGAGCCTTTCAAAGACACTTCAAATTCGGTTGCGCGTTCTCCGGCAAATTTTGCGGAATCTTCGCGGTTAGTCTGCCCGCCGCACTGTGCTAATAAGACCCCATCCTTACAATAGGCGTAAGAGTTGGATTGAATTGCCTTGGCGCCGATCCAGGCCAGATGGGCGTCGTTCATTTCGACGGTATTGGGTTTGCGCTTGGATAAAACTTCAAAACCGTATTTGGTGTTGAAGAATGAGGTTTTGTCTACTTCGGTAATCACCGGTTTGCCGCCGATGGTCCATTTCATATTCAAACCGCATACGCCGGAAAGAATTTTCTCCCAACTATCGAGCGGGGAAACATCGATGATACGCAGGTTTTTCATTACTTCGGCCAGCACTTCATTACACCCGTTTTCAAAACCGGGGGCTGCCAATACATCCAGCACGAATTTTTCAGCTTTATTCTTTTCTACTAGGAAATCGGCAGTTTCGCGGGTCAATTTGGAGGAGGTGCACATTACGCCGCCGAACGGCGATTTTTTATCGGTAGTCAATGCTACCTTGAGGGCTTCCAACTGGTTGGTACGGGCAGCATAGACCGCCGGATTGGTGTGTTTATTTATCACCACCGCTTCGGTGCGTTTGTCTTTAATGAAAGCCATGGTTTTACTGATTTCTACGGCGACGGCGTAACCACTCAGGTCAATGTGGTTGGTAAAGCCCATGCCGCGACCCTCAATCAATTCCCGGTATGAATTTCCCGGCTCTCCGACATAACCGGCCTGATGTGGATTATCGCCGCTGCGCAGGGGGCTCAGGGTGTATTTCACTTCTTTTTTCGTGCCGTCATCATAGGTCAGGACAACTTTCATTTCTTTTGGTGCGGGCATGATTTAGCCTCCTCTTATTATCAGAAATTGAATCGAATTATACTGGAAAAACAACATCATTCTATTATACCGGGAGAGGTTCGTCAACCGATGGTGAACAGTGATGGTTTATGAGTTGTGAGTGATGAGAGGTGAGTCATGGATCCTGGACTAAATCCAGAATGGAGATAGGATTATTTGGTGACTGGATGCCGTACATTCACTCCGTTCAGTATACATTTCTTCGTAAGTACCTGCAATTGCGATCTTCGGCCTACGGGCTTCCGTCGGTATGGACAATAATTAAGGCGGTTTGGTTCGTACATCAATTAATAATTGGGTACCTTGGGAAACCCGATCCTACGATTTTAGCGGATTTGTGGTGGAGTTTATCTTATCCGAAGGCATGGGAAGGGAAAGGCAAAAGGACTTCATGCCCATCCTGAGATTTTCGTGTCTCCAAGATCCTTGCAATGACATCGTACACCCACTAACTAAACGCCATTTATTACGTTATCTACTAGTAAGGCATTGTAAAAGCAGGAAGATAATGAAAAAATTATGGGGGTCTCTCTCCCTCAGTTTAGCTTTATCGATTTTATTCGTTATATTGGGCATTCTTCTCATTTTAAGCGGTTGTTCTGCCCCGAAACAGGCAGGCTTTGCCATTTATTTAACCAAAGAGGATATTCCACCCGACCAAATGCCGGCCTTAAGCCATGTCGATATTGCCGACCGGCCAATTATCGATATGAGTGATATCATTACCTATAATTCGCAAACATATGAATTGAAACTGACTGCCGCAGCTTTTCAACGAATCGCGCAATTGGAGGTGCCGGTGCACGGTTCGTCGTTTATGGTTTACGTGGATAAACAACCCGTCTACGCCGGTGCTTTCTGGACGCCAATCTCTTCCATTGCCTATAACGGCGTCACTATTTGGAAGCCGCTCAATTCCGTAAAACCATACATTGTGACTCTCGAACTGGGTTACCCATCTACATCTTTCTACGGCGGCGAAGACCCCAGAAACAGTCCGCAAATAATCGATTCGTTTAAAAAAGCCGGCAAATTAATCGACAAAATGAATATCAACTCGGTATCGGAGTTACCAGTTTCCGGTAAAGGTTATGAGTTATATTCCTGGTCGGAAAACGGTCAATGGCATTTTACACTGATTACCGGCACTGACCGTAATAAAACATTGGATGAAATAATTACCACCGATGATTATATCTCCGAAGCCGGATGGACACACATCAATGTAGCCAGTGTCGATGCGATAAAAGCGGTTCTCCGAAAATTGCCTGAGGGAGAAGAAGTCATGTGGGAAGCAGGATTACCGTCTGGAACACTGCCGGACGGAGTCAACAACACGCTTCCTCCGGCGTCAACCATCGATAAAATTAAAGCCTTTGCCCAGCAATACGGTTTAAACCTCGTAGCGCCACCTTATCAGCAATAGAGAAACGCATCATTTCAGAGGTTTGCGACCCTGACCTTTCAGAATATAAATTATTCGTGTTATACTATTCCCATAATTTATAAGGAGGTGAGAGCAATGGCTGAAGCGTGTCTGCGACACTTCACCTGAGCATGGCCTGACTGGCTGGGTGCAAGTTTTGCATCGGTCAGCTGCATAAAGAACCTCCGTTTCCAGTTAATCCGGGGGATTACGGCGTTTTAATTATATTGTTCTTCAGAGAAGAACCGAAATGATGGCACGGGGGTTTTCCGGCCATCGTTTTTTATTTTATAAAATTTTGAAGGAGAAGAATTTTTAAATGGCGAACGAAAATGTCCAGATGTGGACTGAATTAAATATCGATTTGAAATCACATGATATGTTGCTGAGCGCGTTGGGGCCGATTTTTCAGGAGGTTTACCTCTCGCAGAAAAACCGCCCGGCGGGAATGGGGTTTTACGATTTTGTGGTTGGCGATATTCACGGTATTCGGGTAAGAGAACTAAGAGAACATGCCAAGAATGGCGGCAAAGTGGTGGCGACTTACTGCGTATTTGTCCCCGAAGAGCTGGTCTGGGCGGCAGATGCGATTCCGGTGGGATTGTGCGCCGGTACGCAGTTTTCGGTGCCGATGGCGGAGGAAGTGTTGCCTCGCAATACCTGTGCTTTGATAAAATCCTCCTTCGGTTTCAGGCTGGGGCGGGTGTGCCCTTACGTCCAGGCCAGTCACTTGATAGTCGGGGAAACTACCTGCGACGGTAAAAAGAAAATGTTCGAGCTTTTAAACCAGTACCAGCCGGTTTATGTGATGGAAGTCCCCAACAAAAAGACAGAGCGCAGTCGGCAACTCTGGCATGGCGAAGTACTGGCATTTAAAGACGTCATCGAAAAGTTGACGCATAATAAGATTACAGCTGAAAAACTCGGTCAGGCAATCGATTTAGTGAATGCGCGCCGCCTTGCTTTGCAACGGCTCTATAACCTGCGTAAAGTCAGTCCGGTGCCGATTAGCGGCAAGGACGCATTGCTGGCGACCCAGGTGTCTTTCTACGACGATGCCAAAAGGGATACCCAGATGCTGACCGCGTTATGCGATGAATTGGACAAGAGAGTCGCGGCCGGACAGGGTGTCGCTCCCGCCAACGCACCCCGGATTCTTATTTCCGGCAGTCCGATGGCAATTCCTAACTGGAAACTGCACCACATTATTGAATCCGCCGGAGCGGTGGTCGTTTGTGAGGAATCCTGCACCGGCACACGGTTCTTCAGCGATTTAGTGAAACCGACGAAGAATAACCTCGAGAAACAGCTCAAGGCAATTTCCGATCGGTATATGAATATTCATTGTGCCTGCTTTACGCCTAATGACGAGCGTCCGGATGACGTGGTAAGGCTGGCGAAAGAATATAAAGTAGACGGCGTGATTCATTACAATCTGCAATTCTGCCATACTTATGCCAATGAAGCTGTAAAAATGGAAAAACGACTGGAAAAAGAGGGTATTCCGCTGCTACGCATCGAGACTGATTACAGCGATGAAGATAAGGGGCAGTTGCGGACCAGAATCGAAGCCTTTTTGGAGATGATAAAAAAGTGATTTCCGCCGGATTAGATGTCGGTTCCAGAACTTCCAAGTTGGTAACCTTTGATACCGTCGTAAGGGATTCTGTGGTAATTGAGACGGGAACGAATCCGTTGCGGCGTTGTCAGGAACTGATGTCGGGGCGTGATTATGGGCGATTGGTGGTGACTGGTTACGGTCGCCACCTCATCGCGCCGGCATTGGCGGGTGAAGTCGTATCGGAAATCAGGGCTTTCGCCATCGGCGCGCGGTATTTGTATCCCGATTGCCATACGGTGATCGATATCGGCGGGCAGGATTGTAAGGTGATATTAATGTCGCAGGACGGCGAAGTACAAAAGTTTGAAATGAACGACCGCTGCGCGGCGGGCACCGGTAAATTCCTCGAGGTCATGGCGAATACTCTGGAAGTAAAAGTAGGGGAATTGGGCACTCTGGCACTGAGCGCTTCCCGAAAGGTGCAAATCAATAGTTTGTGTACCGTCTTCGCCGAGTCGGAAGTAGTGTCGCTCATTGCGCGGGGAGAGGAAGCTGGTGCTATTGCACTAGCCTTGCATGATGCCATTGCCACACGTATCGTGACGATGGCGCGACGGGTAGGAATCAGGGAAAGCGTTGTTTTTGCCGGCGGTGCGGCGCTGAATCAATGTCTCAGGAAACTCGTTGGGGAAAAATTGGGTGTTGCATTAACCGTTCCTGATAAACCGCAAATCGTCGGCGCGATCGGCGCGGCTATATTAGCGGGTCGGAAAAAATAGAATAGTAAATCAATAATGGAGGGATAACGTGACAAAAAAGGTTTTTCTAATACAGTCGGAAGGATTAGGCAGAGGCGAAGAGAAGCTGGGTTTGGTGCTGATGTCCACTTTTCTCAGGGTGCTGGGAGAAGGTAAAGATAAACCGGAGTCCATCGTCTTCTGGAATACCGGAGTGAAGCTGGTCTGTGAAGGTTCCCCGGTTTTAGTGCTTCTGAAAAAGCTCGAAGAACAGGGTGTCACGATTCTGGCTTGTACTACCTGCCTGGAGTATTTTCAGTTGCAGGATAAAATAGCGGTCGGGAAACCAACCACGATGGTGAAGTCGATCCAATCGATGCTTAGCAGCGAAATGGTGACGTTGTAGTTGCTGTTGGGTAGTTGAGGGATAACAGAATTACGCGGCTGGTGATTTTGTGGATTTTGGCAGGAAGTTGGCTGGGGATAGAGGATTCGAACCTCTCCTCACAGATTCAGAGTCTGCTGTCCTACCACTAGACTAATCCCCAGTGACGCTTCTTTGTACATTCGTGGTATATATCCACGCATTTCAATTTTATACTTTGTACACTCAATTATCAATATAGATATCTATGTCTTAATAGAGTTCGACCCTCTTCGCTGGCTCTGTACATTCCGGGGGCCATCTAGCTGCTTTTAACAAACACGAAAGTACTTTCACCGTACTTTAAAACCACATTTAAACTTTGCAAAAAGTCCCTATCTACATCGTTACCATTCAATAGACATCCCGATGTTTGTCTAGCCATAGGTATAGTTACGTGATACCTTTTAGCTTGTCTATAAAAAAATCATGCATCGTTGTTAAGTGATCATGCTATTGTGGAATTCTTGTTAACTTTATTATTCGGTGAAATTTACCGACGAATAAGCATATATAGACAACTAATTTTTGTAATAGTTAAATATATGTTTAAAAAAAGTAATAATAATTATCTTTCGATTAGAACAGAAAAAGGACATCTGGTAAATTTTACGGGCTATCTTAATTATTTAGAGGGGGAATTGACGACTGCAAATTTGTAATGTCGCCAATAAGTTCAAACCCTACTTTAATGGTATACGGAACATCTCCATAAAACAAACGATTTGGGCTTCCATCACTCCTATCCCACTGTATGCTGATCCATTTTGCTTGTGCCAATACATCTCCGTCATTATTCTTTAATTCTATAGACCGAGGATAAACTACAATCAGCGAGATACTATCAAAACCATACCAACCAACGCTATTATTTATATTCAAGTCGCTGGTTTCTATCGGCTCACCTAGTTTTCCAAGCAAATCGAATAGAGCAACGCTCATATCATTATAATTTGATGGGGATGGTAAGATTCCACCAAAATAACCTTTAATATCACCTTTACCAGCTAAAGTAGAAAGTACTGGACTATCAAGACTTGTATATTGATCTTTACCGGATAATAATTCTCTTGCGTTATCGATATTAGCCACAAGTGGTGCTCTACCAATAGGACCTAAGCCTTGAACGAGTCGGTTATGAAATGAGTTCATTAGTCCGAGAATGTTGCCTTGATTATCAGTGACTATTCCCGGAATATCAAGCTCTTCGTTTTCGCCGTAAGATATACTAAAAAAGAGTGGCCTTGGTGCTTGGTCAGGTGAAACTGTGGCGGAAAGACTTGTAAGCGCAACTTGATTTGAATCATCCCATCTCCAAACGATTACTTTCGCGCCATATGAAGGTGTAATCTGAGAATTACCCAATGTTACCGAAGGCAACCTAACATTATCCAGTTTAAACAAGGTTATTCCAGTTCGGGTATCAACAGCCTGAAAGATAGCAGTATACCGTTTGTGATTCTTCGTAAGAATAATAAGATTTCCGGTACTATATTCTTCATAGTTCATGAGTGCCAATACCTGATTGCCGTCTCCAACGACAATACCGAGTGACATTTGTTCCTCAGGCTCTCCAGCTTCTGCTGGTTTCAAGACTTGTACAATAGCTCTATTCAATAGTTCAGTAGGTGACGTTGTACATGAAAAGCCTGTAATAGATAGTAAAATTAGCAGACTAAGGGCGATAATGACTTTGGTTATATTCATTGAACGTCTCCTCGAGACTAACTATGTTATTGAAGAGTGAATAATTTAGATATATAATTCTTACTTAACATTAAATTTGGTAATATCCTACTGCCAAGGGATAATTACCTTAAATTTTAATCTTATCTCGAGTAAAATTAGTAGATCTTTAAAAATAGATTGTTAATCCATTGTCAATAGATTAAATTATTTCTATCGCCCTTACTTCTAGAAAGTAGGGCGATGATACTATCCACTTGCCAAACTCCATATATCGCCTGTAACGTCATGAATATTTCCCCTAAAAGAATATTATTGTCATACAAGTATTGCACTGTTGTCACTGTACAAGTATGATAATTGCCAATTATTTCATATATTTTAGCTATTTGTCAAGCATATTAGTAAATATATATTGACTATTAGCAGTATTTGGGGATATCATAAGAGCTTGGAAAACAAAAGAGGAAAGCATTTCTGCTCCCCTCTTTAATTTTCAACTTGACAGACATCGGGATGTTTATTCATTGGACTTTTGTGAATAATTCATAAAATCTTCTAATCATTCACACTTCTATATCTTTATCACTTTGCGTAAACCGATCAACAATAAACCCCAATTACCCAACCTTTAAAAGCTGCATACCTTCTGCCTAACTTCTTGCATCTTTTTCTCAAATTCTGTCATGATTCACACCTAAAGAATGAATGAACATTCTATATACTTTCTTTAGATATACCACTCAATAGGTGA
>CAVWFD010000004.1:0-7415 GCA_963754195.1 uncultured Chloroflexia bacterium | reverse complement strand
AGTGTCACACCGTTAAAAGTAGTTAACGGTAAGGGGCAATTAAGCATTCCCAATCTGATGTCACTTCTGCCTAGCAAGAAATATACGGAAGCCGAGGGTGGATGGGAAGCCCTTTACGCGTTAGGTATCGAGAAAGTAATCGCCGATCTCTATTTTACATTGCCTTTCGATGTGGGAATTATCGAAGCGCGTCAGGAATTGACCTACGACGACGATCCGATAAAAGGTAGTGTAAGGGATATAGGCAAGGTTTTCATCGGGGACCCGTTCCAGGTAGACATAGAAGTATCCGAGAAATTAGGGATCAAGACTGACTATCTGCATCTCATTAAGTTAGCGGAGTCAGGGCTGGATATAATTTGATAGAAAGGGAAGAGTGCGACGTGAAAGAACAAGAATCGGCACTGGCTGAAACACATTGGGCAATCGATCTGAACTGGTTAAATAATAAAGGACGCAGTTTTTCTACTTTAGCAGGAGATGCTTTATGTGCTAAGTGCCGTAAAAAATTAAAAATAGACGCTAATGAAGTGAAACCAGCCGATCTATTGAAAGCAACGCAGAGTTGCTGTTCTAAATCGCCGGATTTTATCACGTCCAGTTTACCCATCCAGGCAAGTATCTTCCGCGTTTTTCTGGCGAACGGTAACAAACCTTTGACTCTGGAACAACTCGGCGAGCAATTGAGCCAGAGGCGCGGGATCGATACTTACCGGGCTTCGCCGGGTGTATTGTTACGATTAATCAACAGCGACCAGTACTATGGGGTAAAGAGCAAATAGGCTGAGTCAGAATATATCTGTCAGTTTTCAGTGATGAGTAATGAGTTTTAAGTAAATAAATAGCAGTTATAATACTTACACAATGCCCCGTCTCTTTTATCTCTTCCCACGTGGGAAGAGATTTTCTTTATTATCCTTTTTGAAATGATAACTCTCCCTTTCGCAAAAGGCGTTAAGTCCCATGCTTGTCACGGGAGAGGTTAAGAGGGATTTATGATAGATTCCTGCTTGCGTTGGAATGAAAAAACTTATTCCATTACTCTTTTCACTCCGTGCCTATCTGTGATACAATAAAATTTCTGGAGAAGACATAATCGGTTAGTAGATTCAGGATATTTTTGGCAATGCAAATCTTTATTTTAACGCTTTTCCCGGAAATGTTTAGTGGGCCGTTCCGTAGCGGGCTCTTTCAAAAAGCCATCGACAAGGGCGTGGTGAAAGTGGATATTCGCAATATACGGGATTATACGCATGATAAGCACCACACTACCGACGATTATCCCTATGGTGGCGGTGCTGGTATGGTGATGAAACCTGAACCTATTTTCGAAGCTGTGGAAGCAATTAAAAACGGACTCAGTCAAAAGGAAAATGTGGAAAATTTACCGGTGATTTTACTCACCCCGCAGGGTCGGGTGTTTACCCAGGAAGGCGCCCAAAAACTGACAAAATATAACAATATGGTTTTTATTTGCGGGCAATATGAGGGCGTCGATGAACGGGTGCGGGAGCATCTCGTTACCGATGAAATCAGCATCGGGGATTATGTCCTCAGCGGCGGCGAGTTAGCCGCGATGGTCGTGATTAATACAGTCGTCAGACTGCTACCCGGATTTCTCGGCTCACCGGAATCGTTATTATCCGAATCACATACGGATAATTTATTGGAATATCCGCAATATACACGCCCTCCCGAATTCCGCGGTTGGGTAGTGCCGGATGTTTTATTATCGGGAAATCACGCTCAAATTGCCCGGTGGCGTGAAGAGCAATCAAAAATTCGCACAAAACAACGCAGACCTGATATGATAAAGAAAGCGTGTTAATGCACTGAAGTTATAAAATTAAAAAAGGTTATATCGACCACGATAATAGGAGTCTGATAGAAATGAAAATCACTGAGCTAACCGGCGTGAAAGCCAATCCTAAGGTTCCTGACATCGCCCCCGGCGATACCGTTAAAGTCGGTATCAAGATTAAGGAAGGCGATAAGGAACGTGTACAGCCCTTCCAGGGTGTAATCATTCGCATCAGGAAAGGCGATGCCGGCGGTAGTTTTACAGTTAGACGCGTCGCTTACGGTGTTGGCATTGAACGTACCTTCCCGATGGCTTCCCCTTTGCTTGATAAAGTGGAAGTAATCCGGCATGGTAAAGTACGCCGCGCCAAGCTCTATTATCTGCGTGGATTGAGCGCCAAGAAAGCCCGCATCAAGGAAAAGCGGTTCCCCAAAGAAATGAAAGACGAGTTAGTGGCCGTCGTAGAGCCGGAACCAATGCCGGAGCCACCGCCAGCAGAAGAACCCAAGGCATAATTAAGCCGGATCGCTGGGGAGCGCTGAATTGAAATATGCTGAGGTCAGTGTTAATACACCCGCGGCGCAACGCCAGACCTTCAGTTATTCTATTCCGTCTGAATTAACCGTTGACGTTGGACAGGCTGTTTATGTGCCTTTCGGGCAAAAAACTGTCCAGGGTATTGTTCTGGAATTGACCGATGTTCCCGCTTTCGAGCCGACGCGTGACATCACCGGCGTAATCGACTCGCAACCATTGTTGTCCAAAGAATATATTATGCTGGCGAAATGGCTGAGCGACTATTATCTGTCCCCGCTTTTCAATGCATTAGCTGTCATGCTGCCCCCGGGATTTGAACGGCGGGTGCTGACCCTGGTTTCCCCGATTAAAAAGGAATATGATGTTGCCTCGCTTAACGAACAGCAACAGAGCCTGCTCGAATTATTAAAACGGAAAAATAAAGTCAGACTCAATGAAATTGAGACGTTGCTGGGCAAAAGACGCAGCGCAACGGTCGTTTCACAATTAAATGAGTTGGGTTTAATTGAAAGAACATATGCATTAGAGAGAGCCAAGGTCAAAACCCAAATGGCGCTTTACATGCGGTTGATAATAACTCCGGAACTGGCGCGGGAAACAGCCAAAAATCTACCCGAAAAATCACGAAAACAGAAATCTCTTCTCAATCTATTAGCCGCCCAATCAGATCCGATATCAGTTACTGAAGCCAGGTTAAAGGCCGATTGCGATACTGCGACCGTGAATGCCCTCGTACGAAAAGGGTTGGCAAGTATTGAAAATGTTGAAGTACGACGGACGCTTCTATCTCATTACAATATCCAGCTATCACAACCTTTAAATCTCACCGGTACACAGGAAGCGGTATTCAAACCGATTCAATCCAGTCTCCGTAATGAAACATCAGGAACGAAGTCTTCAGTTTTCCTGCTGTATGGCGTGACGGCCAGCGGCAAGACGGAAATTTATCTGCAGGCTCTCGCGGAAGCAGTTAAACTCGGTAAAAGAGGCATTGCGCTGGTGCCGGAGATTGCGCTGACACCGCAAACCATCGAGCGGTTTTCCGCACGCTTTCCGGGGAGAGTCGCGGTTTTACACAGTCAGTTGTCGTTAGGCGAGCAGTTCGATGAATGGCAGAGAATCAGAAAAGGCGAGGTCGATGTGGTGGTTGGACCGCGGAGCGCTGTTTTTGCGCCTCAACCGAATTTGGGACTGATTATCATCGATGAAGAGCACGAATGGACTTACAAACAACAGGAGCAATCACCCCGATATCATACACGGGATGTGGCAATAAAAATAGCTGAACTGACCGGTGCGACGGTTGTCATGGGGAGCGCCACGCCATCGGTGGAAACCTATTATCATGCCGACAAGGGCGACTATAGGTTGTTACAGTTACCGGAAAGGGTTGTACCGGTGGAAAATGCGCCATTACCTGAAGTGGGAATAGTGGATATGCGTGAGGAATTGAAAGCGGGCAATCGCAGCATATTCAGTCGGGTACTGACAGAGGCATTGGAAAAAACACTGCTCGAAAAAACGCAGGCGATTCTATTTCTAAACCGCCGCGGTTCTGCAACAACAATTGAGTGTCGGAATTGCGGCTTTGTCATCAAGTGCAAGCGTTGCGACATTCCATTGACCTATCATATCGATTCCAATTCGCTGATGTGTCATCGCTGCAACTATAAGACCAAACCACCGCAAATTTGTCCCAACTGCGCGAGTCGGCGTATCAGATATTTAGGCATCGGAACGGAAAAACTGGAAGAGGAACTAAAGTCTATGTTTCCCCGGGCGAGGCTGTTGCGCTGGGATAGCGATGTCACACAAAGGAAACATTCACATGAGGATATACTGAACAAATTCCGTAATCATGAAGCCGATATTCTCATCGGAACGCAAATGGTCACAAAAGGACTCGACCTGCCCCTCGTTACACTGGTAGGAGTGGTGATCGCCGATACCTCGCTGAATATCCCTGATTTCCGCAGCGGTGAAAGAACCTACCAGTTACTCAGTCAGGTAGCCGGTAGAGCGGGGCGTGGGCAATCAGGAGGGCGGGTAATCATCCAGACCTATGTTCCAAACCACTATGCCATTCAAGCCGCGGCCAAACATGATTACAGGGCTTTTTACGAGCAGGAGATCAAATTCCGACGTCAACTAGAAGAACCGCCTTTCCGACAGCTGGCGGCGCTGACTTTCGCGCACACCAACGACAATCGCTGCCGCGAAGAAGCGGAAAAAATGGCGAAGCATCTCACCGAAGAGCGTGATGCGAAAGGAATCCCTGATATCAGTCTGGTAGGACCGGCGCCGGCATTTGTCCATCGTCTGAGAGGGAGATATCACTGGCAAATTATTTTACGCGGGACAGAGCTGTCAGCATTCTTGAAAAATATATCATTTCCGCAGGGATGGATGATCGATATTGACCCTGTCGTGCTGTAAGAATTACTATTATAGGTGAAGGTGAATTATGGCGGCTTTGCCGATAAGGACGGTACCCGACCCCGTTTTGCGACAGAAAGCGAAGCGGATAAAGGGAATCGATAAATCGACACGCAAGCTAATCAGCGATATGCAGGAAACATTACGCACTGCCGGCGGTGTCGGTTTGGCGGCAAATCAAGTGGGCGTAACGCTACGCTTGATTGTGCTGAATATTGCGGAAAACGAATGTAAGGTAGTGATTAATCCGGAAGTCATCCGCCGCACCGGGTCACGCATTGTAAACGAAGGTTGTCTCAGTATCCCCGGTTATGTCGGCGAAATAAAACGCAGCGAACTGGTTAAAATCAAAGGACAGGACGCCAGAGGTAAAGAGATACGAATCAAAGCCGACGGACTTTTTGCCGAGGTTCTGGAGCACGAAATCGACCATCTGAACGGCATACTTTACGTCGACCATCTGGAAAACCAGGACAAATTGCACAAAATGGAACCCGCGCAGAAACCAGCCGAAGATGATGAGTAGGCAGGGAATCATTTTTTCACAATACCCCCCCCTTGAATTTCCTGAATTATACGACTGGATATCGGCTTTATCCGGTAGAAAAATGAGGTTTGAATTTTCAACTAAGTCATAACTTAACGTCATTTCCCTATTGATTTACTAGAAAACTTGACAAGGGTATATTTTGCCTGATATATTAAAAACAATTGAATAAGACTAAAGGCTGAGAACGAAACTAGTAGGTTTCCAGCGGAACTCAGAGAGCCGGGAGAGGTGTGAGCCGGCGTTAGCGCAGAAGTTGAATGGATTCGGGAGCCGCATATGAAAATTCCTGCTTCAGGAATGAGTAAGGATTGCCGGAGAGGGCACCGTTAACAGAGCCCAGGGTATCGTTCTCTAAGAGAGTACCGTACCCGATAGAGATAATTACTATTATATTTAGTAATTAATTAGGGTGGCACCGTGAAGCAAAGCCCTTCGCCCCTAAAGCGAAGGGCTTTTTGTTTGTACAAAAATGTGCGAATCAGAGTCAAGTTTTCCCGACCTTACTGAAAGATTAAGGAAATTATGGAGAAATAGCAAGATTTGCATTAAAGCGAGGGAAAAATGTACCACCCTGCAATATCTGAGATTAAAAGTAGAAAATGGGATGGAAACCTGATTCCGGTTTACCGTGAGATTGTCGCGGATATGGAAACACCGGTATCGGCCTTTCTGAAAATCAATCGTGGTGGTAATTCATTCCTGCTGGAGAGCGTCGAGGGAGGACAAAGACTGGCACGGTACAGTTTTATCGGCACCGAACCGTACCGCGAGTTGACCCTTTGTGGGAAAGACAAAGTCGATCCCTTAAATCTCATCGCCGGAGAATTACAGAAGTATAAAGTTGCATCCATCGAAGGACTGCCGCGCTTTTGTGGCGGGGCAGTTGGGTATCTCGGTTACGAAACCGTCGGCCGTTTCGAGAAATTGCCTTCGCCGGAAAATGATTCTTTGAATCTGCCGGAAGCGAAGTTCATGTTTGTAGATACGATGCTGGTTTTCGACCATGTGACACACAAGATTAAAGTTCTAAGTTACATGAAAACCGGTGGGGATATGAATGAATCCTATCGGCAAGCCACAGATAAAATTGATGAACTGGTGGAAAGGCTGCAACAACCGGTTCAAAATAACAAATCGGTGAAGAATAAAAACATCTCAACCGGGAACAGAAAACTGACTTCCAATTTCGCTCGAAAAGACTTTGAGGCAAAGGTTCAAAAAATTAAAGAATATATCACCGCCGGTGAGGCAATTCAGGTGGTGCTTTCGCAGCGATTGTCACAACCGACGAACCTGCCGCCCTTCGAAATATATCGCGCCTTACGCACGATTAATCCTTCACCGTATATGTTCTATCTGGACTTCCACGACTTTCAAATTGTCGGAGCATCACCGGAAGTGTTGGTCAGAGTTGAAGACGGCATGGTGATGACCCGTCCGCTCGCCGGAACCAGACCGCGTGGTAAAACTCCCGAAGAAGACGCCCAGTTGGAAATGGAACTGCGTAATGATAAGAAAGAACGCGCCGAGCACATTATGCTGGTGGATTTAGGCCGGAATGACATCGGGAGAGTCAGCCAACCGGGCACGGTTGCGGTTAGCGAATTGATGGATGTGGAACGCTATTCTCACGTGATGCATCTGGTAACTCATGTGCAGGGCAAACTCAATCCTGGAATGAATGCATTCGATGCCCTCCGCGCTTGTTTTCCGGCAGGCACAGTTTCCGGCGCGCCTAAAGTACGGGCAATGGAAATTATCGCCGAAATGGAACCTGAAAAGAGAGGACCTTATGCCGGCGCCGCCGGATATTTTTCTTTCTCCGGCAATATGGATATGGCCATCGCTATCCGGACGATGGTCGTGAGTAAAGGGATGGCCTATGTTCAGGCGGGATGCGGCATTGTCTACGACAGTGTACCCCAGAATGAATATGAAGAGAGCATGAATAAGGCGCGGGCATTATTGAAAGCGCTGGAGCAGGCGGAGGGGGAGAATAGATGACAAGGATGTTTCCCTTTTACTCACTCCTGCAAGGGGCGAGCGGACTAACCCCGCCGCTTAGTTCCCTCCTCCTTGATGGGAGAGGGT
>CAVWFD010000003.1:0-8567 GCA_963754195.1 uncultured Chloroflexia bacterium | reverse complement strand
CCGTCCGCCTCTAATTGGTCCCATAGCAACTACCGCTAATCCTTTCTTGTGGGCATATTTTAGACCTTTTGTGCCTGCCTGAAACTCCTCGTCCATATAATTATATTGAATCTGGCAAAACGTCCAGTTGTCGTAAGAATCGATGATTTCCTGAAAGAGGTCATAATCGTCGTGGAAGGAGAACCAGAAATGTCCAAAGTAGCCGTCGGCCATCATATGTTCCGCCCATTTAAAAATACCGAGATTCCGCATTTTAGGCCATACTACCCGATTCAAACCATGCAACAGATAGAAATCTATTTTGTCGGTCTGCCATCGTTTTAATTGTTCATTGAATATCTTGTCGAAATCCGCCGGTGAGTTAGCCAACCAACAAGGAAATTTTGTGGCGATTCTCACCTTTTCGCGGTATCCATCTTTCAGTGCTTTCCCGCAAAGAATCTCGCTTTTTTCATTGTGATAAGGATAGGCAGAATCCAAATAATTCACACCATGGTCGATGGCGTAACGAATCATCTTAATTGCTTCCAGCTCATCGATTTTTCCATAGTCATTATTCAATACCGGTAACCGCATTGCTCCAAATCCCAACGCCGATGCTTTCCAATCCAAGTTACCGAATTTCCGATATTTCATTTCTCCATCCTTCCCTAATACCGCTACTATTTCGACAAAATATTATTAACGGGATATCCATTTTTTACCATTGATTCAATTATCATAGAAGATTCTTCGACAAGTCAAGAACATCACTGATTACAGCGAAGTATCCCGAAACATACATTTTAGTTACAAGATGACAACATCACAACTTTATGTAAAGTATTTCATTCAGAATCGATAGACCGGAGTAAGTTTATTTGTATCGCGCAGCTTTCATATTCAAAATGCCTTCGCGGTAAAATTCTACCCTTTTATCGATCTTGGTGTAGTCAATGACAACCGTTTTTATGGACTTCTGCAAATAATTGGTGGGGAAGGAGGGACTCGAACCCTCACGCCTTTCAGCACAAGATCCTAAGTCTTGCCTGTCTGCCAATTCCAGCACTCCCCCGTTTTGAAATAGCTCCACACTATCCTAAATAATATATCACGATGCTGACATCGTCTCAACTCCGTATGTTGACATCCATCTAGTACGATTGGTAAACTCTAGCTAATCTGAAGTATGATAGAAATAGAAACAGGCACATCGTTAATCTTGAAATCGTCTGTTTTTCGTAATCCTCACGGAGGTTGAATGAAACACTGGGTAAAAAAGATTGCGCTATCTTTTGTAGCCTGCGGTCTTTTGGCCTTTTCAGCCCTTGCCGTCCTCTCCGTTCAACCGGTCTGTGCCTGAACTGGCCCAACATTTAATCTGACGGTCAGAGTCAGTGTAGACACGAACGGCAATCCGGGCGGAACTGTGGTAGTGGATGATACACCGATAGCGGTAACATCAACACCATTAGCCGGAGAAGCGCAACCGGATGGGACGCTGGAAGCTACCATTTATACGCAAACTTATAACACCGGAACCAATGTGCAATTGAAAGCAATACCGGACCCGGGATATTACTTCGTGCGCTGGAAAGACACCATTACCGACGAAGCGGAAGCTTTACAAGACACCGTGACGATACCATTAACCTGCGATAAACAGATTACAGCCGTCTTTGCGCCCATCACTTACAAATTGACAGTCTCTGTCCTGCCTCCGGCTGGCGGCCAGGTAACTATCGAACCGGCACAACCGGTAAAAGGGTACGTTACCGGAACAGTGATTACACTAATAGCCTCTCCAAATGATGGATTTGATTTTACAGATTGGACAGGAGATATTACAGGCAATGACACGACTCTTCTGATCACAATGGATAAAAACATAGAAGTCGTTGCTAATTTCAAAGAAAAGCCGGTTGCAGCGGCGAAGACATTCCCCTGGAAAAGAGTGTTAACCTATACCGGCATCGCGATAGTAATCGGATTGGCTTTATTCCTGCTAATCCGCTGGATCACTATTAGAAGAAGTATTCCCAAGGTCTCCGAACCATGTCCGCTATTCCTGCTATCACAAACTTCGTTCTATCAACAAATTGACACCGATACACGTTGATGTTATCGTTTTATATGCTCCGAATATTCATTCAAAGGTGTTATCAATGTTTCGTCGCTTGATTCTGATCATCCTTGCTTTGTTGTCAATATTAATTCCGGTAATTACCTCCGGTTGCGAACCACCTCCGCAAGGCAGCGCCGAATGGTATTTCGCTCAAGCTTCGAAACTAGCCAGCGAGGGGAATTATACGGAAGCAATAAATAATTATAGCGACGCAATAAGAGTTGAGCCTTTGATGGCAAAGTTGTATGTCAATAGAGCCGCCACTTATGAAATGATAGGGAACTATGACGCAGCAATCGCTGATTGTAATAAAGCCTTGTCCCTTGAATCTGATTTACCGCTTGCCTATATTAATCTCGCCTATGCCGATAACTCCAAGGGTAATTATAACCAGGCAATTCAGGATAGTAACAAAGCAATCCAGCTTAACAGCAAACTGGCCCAAGCGTATATTAACCGGGCTTATGCGTATAATCAAACTGGCGAAACGTACAAATCAATCGCCGACTGCAACGAAGCTCTGGAGATTGATCCGAATCTTGCAGATGGTTATTACCACAGAGCTGTTGCCTACATGGCGATTGATAAAACGGATGAAGCCATCGCTGATTTTCAGAAGTTTATCAGTTTAAGCACAAATAAAACACTAATCGATGCTGCCAATCAGGAAATCAGTAAATTATCTGCGCCCGCAACTCAAACCACACCTTCCACACCATGAGAATTATCCGCTGTTTGAGTCAGTAAAATGCGCTATTTGCCAATGATTCTGTATTTAGCTTTCCCCTGGTCGTACAAGTCCCCCCCGTAGATATCATTGATGACCGTCACAGGGAAGTCTTCCACTTCCAATCGTCTGATAGCTTCGGCACCCAGTTCTTTGTAAGCCACGATATCAACTTTTTTAATACTTTTAGAAAGTAGAGCTCCGACGCCGCCGATAGTAGCGAAATAAATTGCCTTATACTTTTTAATTGCATCGAGCACTATTTTGGTACGCTTGCCTTTCCCAATCATGCCCTTCAAACCTAATTCCAGTAAACGAGGAGTGAATGGATCCATACGATAGCTTGTAGTCGGTCCTGCTGCCCCGATAACCTGTCCGGGTTTGGCCGGAGCCGGACCCATATAATAGATGATCTGACCTGAAATTTCGAAAGGCAAAGATTGCCCTTTGTTGAGAGTTTCAATCATTCGCTTATGCGCGGCATCGCGAGCGACATATATCACCCCGGAAAGCAGGACATTATCTCCGGCTTTTAAACCTGCTATGTCCTCATCGGTAAGCGGTAAATTAATTTTCTTCTGCATCGTTTTCTATCAACTTGAAAAACACATCAGATGATTGCCTCTTTATGTCTGGAACTGTGACAGCTAAAATTAATTGCCAGCGGCATACTAGCGAGATGAGAAGGGAAAACTTCGATATTAACGGCGAGCGCTGTGGTTCTACCACCGTAACCCATCGGCCCAATACCGAGCATGTTAACTTTTTCCAGTAATTCTTTTTCCAGTTCAGCTACTTCAGCGTCAGGATTGTGGTCCCCGAGCTTTCTGAGTAATGCCTTCTTGGCTAGGATCATTGTCTTTTCGGCAGTACCGCCGATGCCCACCCCAACAATAACCGGCGGACAGGCATTGCTACCCACTTCATCCACCGTTTTAAGCACATTTTCGATGATACTCTGCCGTCCAGCAGTTGGCGTGAGCATCACCAGACGGCTCATGTTTTCCGCGCCACCGCCTTTAGGCATGACAATAATCTTGAGTCTGTCACCGGGAACAATGTCGGTATGGATAATTGCCGGAGTATTGTCTTCAGTATTAACTCTGGTCGAAAAAGGTTGTTTTACTACCGATTTTCTCAGTAAGCCATCAATATATGCCTGACGCACTCCTTCATTGACCGCGGCGTTCACATCACCACCGACGATGTGCGCTTCCTGCCCAAGCTCCAGGAAAACTACAGCCGTGCCACAATCCTGGCAAAGAGCTATCTGCTCTTTGCCAGCGATGTCGGCATTTTTAATTATCTGCGCTAATACTTCTTTTGCTACCGATGATTCCTCTCTCTCTTGTGCTTTTTTCAGAGCCGTCAGGACATCATCGGATAAACGGTAATTAGCCTCTAGAAAAAGGCTTTTAATGGTTTTAGTGATGTCTTTTACATCGATATCTCTAACGATAATACTCCTTTTTTTTAGATACCCTTTGGAGCCGGCGGTATCATACCGCTCTTCATCAACACTTCAACCGTCTGTCTGGCTTCCCGAATCATGGTCCCCGACCGTTTTGTCAATTCTTCACGGGTAATTACATCTCTAGCCACGCCCTGTTCGATGGCTTTCATTCCAACGGCGACGGCCACTCTCACAAAGGCTTCGGTATCCGCCATCGTAGGCACGATATGTTCGTCGGAAAGACCTTGTTCCTCAGCAAATTTTGCCAACTCATAAGCGGCAGCAATACACATCTCATCGGTAATTGTCTTGGCTTTCACATCGAGAGTCCCGCGGAAAATTGCCGGGAAACCAATGGAGTTATTTACCTGATTGGGGAAATCGGACCGGCCGGTAGCGACGACCCTGAGGCCTGCCTCTTTGGCATCCCACGGCCAGATTTCCGGTAATGGGTTGGCGCAGAAGAAGCCAATACCGTTTTTATTCATCTTCTTGATCCACTCCGGCTTAATGGTATCTGGATCTGGGGTCGAAAGTGAAATAACAACATCACGTCCTGCCAGCGCTTCGGCGATACCACCCTCTACCTTGTCCGGATTGGTACGCTTGGCTAAATCCCATTTGTACGGGTTGGATTTCTGCTTTTCTTCCAAGTCTTTTCTGCCGCTATGAAGAGTAGATTTACTATCGACGATTATCATATTTTCCGGCTTAACACCGGCGGCAAAAAGTAACCGAATAATGGCGACATTGGCAGCGCCAACACCTATCATAGTGACTTTCGCTTTTTTCATGTCTTTGCCCACAACTTTAAGGGCATTTACCATACCGGCTAATGTTACAGCCGCAGTTCCTTGCTGGTCGTCATGCCATACCGGTATGTGGCATTCTTTACGCAGGGTATCCAGAATATAAAAACACTTTGGATTCTCAATATCCTCAAGGTTAATACCGCCAAATGAGGGTTGGAGAATTTTAACTGTTCTGATGATTTCATCGGGGTCTTTGGTATCAAGACAGACGGCGACGGCATCCACACCACCAAGATACTTAAAGAGCATGGCTTTGCCTTCCATCACAGGCATAGCGGCTTCCGGTCCGATATTACCCAGACCGAGGACTCTCGTGCCATCGGATACAACTGCTACGGTATTCCATTTACTGGTGTACTCATAGACCTTTTCTTTATCTGCCTGTATTGCCTTACAGGGAGCAGCAACACCCGGGGTATACCATATCGCGAAATCCTTAAAATCCCGTATCACAGCCCGTGGGACAGTCTGCATTTTGCCACGATAAAAGGGATGCATGATCATTGCATCCTCAGCCGGTTTTTTTGCTTTAGCCAGTAGTTCCTCTTTGGTCATTTTTTGCGCCATAAAATCCTCCTCATATTTTTAATTCGCCACAAATATTTCCAGTAATTATAACTTTTTTAATTATCTTCATTCAAGACGATACATCAATTCATTCCGGCAGTCAATCACCGCAAAGTAACAACTACAAATTCAATGTGATAGAATGAAAAACGTTTGGATAATATCAATAGAGCATGCGACGTGCTAGAAATCAGGCAATATATGGACGCTGATCTTGCATCGGTATGGGAACTGCACCGCTTAGCGCTCGCGCCAACAGGGGCTTATCTTGGAAATGGACACTGGAATGAAGACCTGCGCGATATCACGAATCATTACCTGAAAAATAGAGGCGAGTTTCTAGTCGGGTTATTAGATAACAGGATTGTCTGTATGGGGGCGTTTCGGAAAAAGTCCGAGACTCTGGCGGAAATAAAAAGAATGAGAGTACTACCAGATTATCAGAGAAGAGGATTTGGGCAGACTATTATGAATAAACTGGAATTAAAAGCGTTACAATTAGGTTATTCAGAATTGATACTCGATACAACGACGAAACAAATAGCGGCTCAACAATTTTATGAGAAAAATGGTTTTATCGAATCAAGGCTGGGAAAATTCGAGGAGTTTGAACTGATCTTCTATCGGAAAAAACTTAAGTAATTTAGATCTTACTCTCCTTACCTTGGCAGGAAAGGAGTGAAAACAATGGCAATCAGTTATAACCTGAAGGAGCAAGTATGAGCACTCAAATCCGTATCTCCGCTAAAAACCTCGGCGCACTCGCGATGCCGAATTTCTGCCCCAGGTGTTTCTGGTTGAAACTCCGTATGGAGAATAAACTGCCATTCCAGACGTTCCCCGGGATTTTCAGTTCGATAGATTCCTATACAAAGAACATCGTCCACGGCTGGTTTGATACGCACGATTGCTGCCCATCCTGGCTAAGTGAATTAGGTGATATTAAGGGTTATATCAATCCTCCCCATTTCAGCAAGTTTCAGATTGTCGATGTAGAAAACAATGTCTTGCTCACCGGTGGGCCTGACGCTGTTTTTGTTAAAACTGATAACTCCTTTGTTATCGGTGACTATAAAACAGCAAAATTCACTAACAACCAGGATGCGCTCTTACCGATTTACGAGGTTCAACTAAATTCCTATGCTTTAATTGGGGAACAGTGCGGGTTACATCCGGTAACTGATTTAGCATTAATATATATGGAACCGAAGACAGACATGGAAACGGCTTGCCAGGATTCCAGTAATCATGATAAAGGGTTCAGTATGCATTTTCATGCCGGCATTCATAAGGTAGCAATAGACCCGAAGATGGTTGCGCCACTTCTGGCTAGAGTTAGAGAAATTTATGAATTAACTGCTGCTCCTAACGGAAATACCGGTTGCAAGGACTGTGAACTGCTCGAAAAAATTATCACCATTGCTAACCGGTAGGTGCAGCTAAGCACTCATATCAATACGGATAGTATCCATGAAATACTTAATTGATCCTGCCAGTTCAAAGAAAATGTTCGATCACTTCCGTATGGTCGAGTTTCGAACTCGACCGCCTTTACTCCTATCCATACCGTCGAAAGCCGATATCAAGAGGGGATAAATGGCTTCCTGCCCTATTACGTCCCAACTCAATTTTTTACTGTATATTGGTTCACTTTCTTGACAAACTTTGAACAATGTGGTACATTCGTTCTATAATAAGTTTCGGGGAAAAAAATTGAGAAAACTCGGTTTGAATACGACCCGCGAAAATATTCTTCATTTCATTCACGGATTTATCGATGAACGTGGCTACTCACCCACTGTGCGTGATATTCTAAAGGGATGTAAAATCAGTTCCACTGCCGTCGTTCAGTATCATCTGAACGTTCTGGAAAAAGAAAAACGTATCCATCGCGATCCTGAAATCTTCCGTAGTATCCGTCTTTCTCAGAAAACAGGCACTGTTACGGTGCCGATTTTAGGGACGATTGCAGCCGGTTCGCCGATACCCGTACCTAACAGCGATAGTTGGGTTACTCAAACGACAGATACGTTGGAATTACCTCAGGAAATGGTCGGCACCAAAGGAGCTTTTGCCCTCAGGGTTAAAGGTCAGTCAATGATAGATGCCTTAATCGATGATGGCGATATTGTCCTGATGGAGCCTGCCGATTCAGCGGAAAACGGCGAAATGGTCGCCGTATGGTTGAAAGACAGACAAGAAGTTACTTTGAAAAGAATCTACGTTGAGACAGATAGGATTTTACTCAAACCGGCTAACCAAACCATGAAACCGATTCAACAAAATCCCGATAATGTGGAAATTCAAGGCAAAGTAATCGGCGTTATCAGGAAGCTTTAGAGAATTCTCTCTATTGTCTTGGTTTGAGAGTGTTTAACGACCCCTCCGAGTTTTACACAAAACCACCTAAACTCTAATACTCCGATAGGTTTCACATTGTGATTTTTCAGAGGAGTCGCTAACACAGAAATGTTAAATCATAAAGCCAATTTTAGCCGTTGACTTTCATTGCGTTGAAGCACTCGCTGCAATAAACCGGTTTCCCCTGACGAGGTTGGAACGGCACTTCACAGTCTTTACCACACCGAGCGCAAGTGGCGGTGAACATTTGTCTTGGTCCGGCATTTCTCCCATCAGCCCCACCCCTCTGTGATTTTCGGTTCTGGCGGCAGGTCAGGCATCTTTTCGGCTCATTAGTATAGCCCTTAGAAGAGAAGAATTCCTGCTCTCTCGCGGTGAATGTGAATGGGCTCCCGCAGTCTACGCATGTGATTTGTTTGTCCTGATAGGTCACTGGTTACGTCCTCCATTAATAATATCTGTGGTCTTGGTCAGGTGAAAACCCTGAAATAAAGACCATTGGCGTCTATTTTACACCAAACATTTACAACTTACAATCCCATG
>CAVWFD010000002.1:0-89884 GCA_963754195.1 uncultured Chloroflexia bacterium | reverse complement strand
TAAGCTTTTTTACTTCTATGACGTTGTCGCTTAGAGGCAGAATCATGGTATCTCCTATTTCTTTTGCTCAGACAAACATGATAAATCTCTTACTTCATCGTGCGGCGCCTATAGAGATATGCTCCTGTGGGGAAGAAAACCATAAGTATGGCGATTGACCATATTATAGCAGCCCACACTGGGTGCTGCATCGGCCAGGCATTTATAGTTGAGGACGGATTCGGGTTACCGAATAGTTGTCTGCAGGCTGATGCGACGGCACTGACCGGGTTCCAGTTGGCTACTGTTTGCCAGCCATGTTGGCTTTATTCCCTGGGTCGATACAAGTGCGTTCGATACTATAGCTAATGGGAATAGAATGACAAGCCCAATCCCTTGGGCAGTCTCCGGGTTTTTGGTAATGAGCCCTAAGCAAGCGCATCCCCAAGATAGGGCATAACCAAAGAATAATACCACAGCAACTCCACCTACCACTGATAACCAACTAGCATCAGGCCGCCAGCCAATAGCTAAGCCTGTCAACAGGACTATGGCAACGCAAATCATTGACAACAGAATATCAGAAAGTGATCGTGCGACAAGTACTGCTGGAGACCACATGGGCAATGTGCCGGAAGCGGTCAATCACTCCCGTATTAAGATCGTTGCTCAAACCTACCCCCGTACCCATGGTTGAAAGTTGTCAAATTGAGGAGGAGCATACCTGGAACGGCGAATTGCCTATAACCGCTACCTACGACAGCGGCGCCAAGGATGCTCACAAAGAGAAGAGTGAACAAGACCGGTTGTATCGTTACATCGGATAGAGACAGAGGTTCTCGGGCAATATGGACTAGATTTCTGAATGTCAGCATAGAGACGTTGCGCCAAATACTCGCCAACTTTCCGAGGGGCGAAGAAGGCACGGTCGGACGTGCCTGCAAAAGTTTGTTCATCTTAGATCTCCTTTTGTTTGCGACGCATTCGAATTCGCGCTGGGATCCCAGTTAGAGAGAAAAAGACATCGTCAAGAGATGGCTGATGCACTTCAACGTCATCGACCATTACACCGGCGCTATTAGCGCCCTAACGATGGTCGTCGCGAGCCCCGCACTGCTGCGCACTGGCGCCCGGAACCGTCGGCCATCCTGGCTGGTGTTAATGGGCCCCTCGACGAACGGTTTAAGGATCTTGTCTACGCCGTTGTGTGGTTGCTCCGAGAGCGTTACCTCCAAGACTGCCGAGCCCGTGGCTGCCTTGAGTTTAGCTGGGGTGCCCTGAGCTATTATCTTCCCATGGTCTATGACGGCGATCTGGTCAGCCAGGGCATCGGCTTCTTCGAGATATTGGGTTGTAAGCAAGGCGGTTACACCTTCTGCAACCAGACCTCTTATAATGTTCCACATCCGTTGTCGAACAGTGGGATCGAGACCGGTTGTTGGCTCATCGAGGAATATAACGGGCGGACTCGCAACCATAGCTGCCGCCAGATCGAGACGACGTTTCATGCCACCAGAGTAGGTTTTAACTAACCGATCGGCCGAGTCTGTCAACTCGACTTGCTCAAGAAGCTCTTTGGCGCGGTGCGTGGCACTCGATTGGTGAAAGCCATTCAGAACGCCGAACATTACTAGGTTTTGGCGCCCTGTGAGATTATCGTCGAGCGTGGCATCCTGAGCCGCGACTCCGATATTACGGCGAACCTCAGCCGCTTGGCTGACTACATCGAATCCTGCCACACGTGCGCTTCCATTATCGGGAAGGGAAAGAGTAGCAAGAATTCGGATTGCTGTCGTCTTCCCCGCGCCATTAGGGCCTAGAAAGCCAAGGATTGACCCCGCTGGAACCTGCAGGTCAATACCTGCCAATGCGACGGTCTTTCCGAAACGCTTGGTCAAGCCAGAAGCCTCGATCATGAATAAACTCGTCACTTTAACGTTTCCTCCTGAATTCTCATAGTTATCATTCTCCTTTTATCATCCCAATTCGAAATTGTCGATCTTTAACTAAACTTACATTGAAATGTTGGGCTTTAGTTTTATAGCACGGTATTGACCTCCTGGTTGTCTACTACAGAGATACTATACCGCCCCAAATTAAACGGAATATAAATGGAAGTTAAACGGAATGTAAACGGGGTAAGAATACTATAAAAGTGGTGCCCTTCCCGAGTTCGCTTTGCGGGGTAATACGGCCGCCGTGCAGTTCCACGATTTTCTTGGCGAGAGAGAGTCCGAGGCCGTTACCGCCCAGAGCGCGGTCACGTGACTTGTCCACCTTATAAAACCGTTCGAATATATGTATCAGGTCTTTCGGGGCAATACCGATTCCGGTGTCGGAAATCTGACAGGACACTTCGTTATTACTGGCTTTTAATATAATACGGATCACGCCACCCTCCGGCGTGAATTTGACAGCGTTATGCAGAAGGTTGATCCAGACCTGCGATAACAAGTCCTCATCGCCCTGTATTGTCAGCTTTTCCATGTCCGCTTCCATAGCGATATTCTTGGTGCTCCATTGTGGTTCCAGCATCAAGGCAACTTTCTCCAACTGCTTGTCCAGCCGGTATTCTTTGATGGACAAAGGCTCGCTGCCGGTTTCCAGTGCCGACAGTTTCAACAGGTTGTCGCTCAAGGAGGACAGCCGTTTGCTCTCGGCTTCGATAATGTTGAGATAGTGATTTTTCTGTTCGGCTGTAAGCGTGTCGTTCTTCAACAAAGCAGCAAATCCGCGGATGGAAGTCAGGGGAGACTGTATTTCATGAGAGACGTTGGAAATAAAATCCTGGCGCATTTGCTCCATTGAACCTAATTCCTTCGCAATTTTATTGATCCCCAGCGCAATATCGTCATAGAAAAAGACATTCCGGGTATCAACGAAAACATCGAAATCTCCCCGGGCAATCCTGGTCATCGCATCCAACAACTGAATGTTCATGGCTTGATGCTGGCGGATGTCTTTGCTGAACCTGTTTAGCAAAGGTCTTGCCAGGAATGCCGCTCCAGCAAACAAAATAATCCCCATGAGGCTGGAAAGAATATGCCTCCAAAAATCCGGGGGCGTGCCGGTCCAGCGATAAATCAAGGACATAAGGCCATATCCTGCAGCAAAAAAAACGATAAGGGCTGTAAAAACCAGGAGCAAATAAAGCAGCGTGGAAGGACGTTTACCCGCGTTCATGAAATCACCTCCAAACGGTATCCCAGCCCACGGATGGTAGTAATTTTAAAACCGGACTTTCCTTCCGGGAAGCGGTCACGCAGCCGGTTTATGTGCACATCCAGTGTGCGTTCGTTTCCTTCGAAATCAAAGCCCCAGATATCTTCAATTAATTGATTGCGGGGAAATGTTCTGCCGGGAAATCCAGCCAGCTTGAACAACAACTCAAACTCCTTCATGGGAATATCCTCGCTTACGCCGTCTATGGTGATGTGGTAGCTGTTCTTATCGATAATAACATTACCAATCTGAATGACCTTTGAAGCCTCGATTTTATAACGCCGGAGTAGGGACTGAATCCGGAGGATCAATTCATCGCCCTCAAAAGGCTTGGTAAGATAATCATCCGCGCCCAGTCCGAAGCCTTTCACCTTGCTCGCCAGTTCCCCTTTCGCCGTCAGCATTAAGACCGGCATGTTTTCATAATACCGCCGTAAATTACGGCATAGCTCAAAACCATCCATGTTGGGCATCATAATATCGACAATCACCAAATCAGGATTGTCATCCGTTATTTTTTGCATTGCGTCGCGTCCGTCTATCGCTTCACAGGCTTCAAAGCCATGGTTTTGAAGCAGGGCGGACACGAGTTCGCGGACGTTCGGGTCGTCATCCACGATCATAATTTTACTCATTTTTCATCACCTACCCGTCATAATAATATATCAATGTAAACGGAGATTAAACGAGCGGAGTAATATATCCCTGCCTAAATACTCTATAAAATGCAAGTGGAGTTGTAGTTGATAATAAATTTCTGGATGCAGTAATTAAACGTGGAATTGGTGTGAAAAACAATATTAATAGCGTCTTCGTTGCAATGAAATAGGCTAAGCAGTCTGTACATGATTTAGCTAGTCGTTTTGTGTAGACTCCAGCATGAAAAGAACATTTTAGTGATTGGTTTACAAAACGTTAAATAGTAAAGTAACATTCCATCGTATGTTAACCAAAGATTTGACATTCTCACTCGGTAGCGTTATGATTCTGTTATGAAATCGTTAACGATACTCAGAAGACGAAAAACCCTGTCACAAAGGGAAATAGCAGCGATTGCTGGCATATCGACTTCCACTTACAACAGGGTAGAAAAGGGATTAGAAGAACCTATGCCTAAAACCATGCGTAAAATTGCGGAAGCTTTAGGTGTGGAACCATCCGAAATTAGGTGGTGAAAATATGAAAGCAGCTATCTATTGCCGGGTATCTTCTGAAATGCAAGCTGATGACGAAATCCCGATTCTTGGACAGGTTCAAGAGTGTGAAGCATTCGCAAAGTCCAAAGATTGGGAAGTGGTCCATATTTACAAAGATGAGGGTTTTACTGGACGCAATACTGATCGGCCAGCGTTCCAGAGAATGCTCGCGGATGCGAATTTGAAGCCAATTCCATTTGAGAAACTGATAATCTGGAAGGGCAGCCGTATTGCTCGTAATGTTGAAGATAGAATGGCGTGTCAATCCTTATTAGCCAAAAAAGGAATTGATATCATAAGTGTAAAAGAACCCGAATTCGAAGGTTCGATTAAAGTTCTTATGCTTCCCATCATGGCAGCCATAGACGAATATCAGAGTTACATCATAGGGGAAGATACCTTAAGGGGTATGAAAACCCTTACCAGACAGGGATATAGCGCCGGTGGCAAGCCGCCGAAGGGGTACAGGACACATAGGGAAGTGGTGGGTATTAAGAAAAATGGAGAGCCCCGCTTCCGGGTAACATGGGAGCCGGATCCGGAGTGGAGAGATAAGGCGTTAAAAGCCTTTCAGATGGTGGCAGAGGGACGGAGTTCTGAGGATATTATCAAAGAAACTGGAGCTGTTAAGGATAGGTCTGGATTGCCCACATACTTTCGCAATCGTACCTTCATCGGGGAAAGAGTATTTAATGTCCACAGACGTAAGAATGGCAAGATTGTTACCGTTCCCTTGGATGATCCGGAAGTAGTCCGTGTGCCGAATGCACATGAAGCCATTATTCCAAGGGATTTATTCGACCGGGTTCAAGAGATAATTCAAAAAAGAAGACCGCAACCAGGACAAATTAGAGCTTCAAAACATGATTTTATATTATCAGGACTTTTATGGTGTGTGACCCATAATTGTACTATCACCGGAAGCGGCAATAAGGAACGTCGCTACTATGTGTGTGAATCATTTAGAAGGCATAGCAGGAAAGAATCTGATTGCCCAACCTACAAAAAGGAACCCCTGGAGAAATTTATCCTTAATATTCTTAAAGATAAGGTCTTCTCGTCGGAGCGTATATCAGAGGCCGTTAAATACCTTATTGAAACTTCAGAAGATGAAAATAAGCAGGCTAACAAAGCATTGAATAATATTAAACCAAGGATAGCTAAGACAAAGAGAGAAATAGAGGGACTGAATCAGGGCATGACTGATGCCGGCATCTATCCTCAAAGTACACTGAAGCTGATTGTCACTAAAGAGAACGAAATAACCCAATTAGAAAAGCAGCTAGCGGAATTTAGAGAATCCGGTTCTAAGACTAATAAATTTAATGAAATAAAATTGGACGAGCAAACCATCCAAAACATAAGACAAGACACTATATCCGTATTGGATAATGAATCACCAGAAGTATTGAGGGTTTTCTTACGGTACTATATAGAGAAAATAAAAATATCGGGAAAGGAGATAAACATTCAGTTTACATTCCGCAATCCCGATAGTAGCCAAGAGATGGTAGCGGGGGTTGGATTTGAACCAACGACCTTCGGGTTATGAGCCCGACGAGCTGCCACTGCTCCACCCCGCGTCTTACCTTTACAAGTATACACCCCTTACGAGTGATAGTGTCAAGGAAAACGAGATGGAGGGCTATAGCCCTCCATCATTACTGATACCTGAAAGCTGATGGCTGACAGCTCGTTTCTACTTCCCGAGCAGTTCTTTTGCCTTTGTCTGGAAAGCCGGGACGATCTTCTTCCAATCGCCTACCACCCCGAAGCGGGCTTCTTTGAAAATGTTGGCTTCAGGGTCACGGTTAATCGCGATGATATTCTTGGAACCGGAACAGCCGGCGAGGTGCTGGCTGGAACCGGAGATAGCGACGGCGATATAAGTTTCCGGTGAGACAATCTTGCCGGTCAAGCCGATCTGAATGGTATCCGCTACCCAACCATTGTCGCAAGGAGGGCGGCTGGCGCCCATTGCCCCCTTGAGCATTTTAGCGAGAGCATCCAATTCCTTGAAACCTTCCGGTCCGCCGATGCCGCGGCCGCCGGAGACAATGATCGACGCATCTTCCAGTTTGATACCTTCCACTTCCTGGACAACTTTCTGCAGGACGGTGGTCTTGATGGCTGCCGGGTCCAGTCCGGCCGCTACAGTCACGATCTCACCCTTTCTAGACGCATCTGCGGTCAGGGCGGTCATTGCTTTGGAGCGCACGGTGGCCATTTGCGGGAAGGTTTCCATCGTATAGATAGCGCGCGCATTTCCGCCGTAAACCGGTTTGGTCTGGATGAGCTGTTGGGTCGCCGGATCGATTTCCAGCGCGACACAATCCATCGTGACGGCGGTGCCTAATCTGAATGCGGCACGTGGTGCCAGGTCGCGGCCGACGGTGTTCTGACCCAGTAATAAAACGCGCGGATTGACCTGTTTGACGACTTTTTCAACGACAGCGACATAGGAGTCGGTGCGATAGTCTTGTAAAAGCGGGTCATCGACGACGTAAACCTTGTCGGCGCCGAAAGAAATAGCCTCGGCGGCGATGTTCGCTACGCCGCTACCGACCAGTAACGCGCTCAATTCTTCTTTAAGGTTATCGGCCAGCTTGCGGCCGGCGCCCAGTAATTCTTTGGCAATGGGTGCCAGCTTACCGTTAACCACCTCGGTATAAATCATAACGCCTTTATTATCAGCCATTATCTTCTCCTTAATTCAAACTATCTCTCAATTGTCAGAATGACTCTAGAGTAGTTTTACCTCCACGAGTTTCTTGGCCAGATTTGCCGCCGCATCCTCTTCATTCTCGCCTTTGATGATTTCGCATTTTCCCTCGCGCACCGGTTGGAAGAGCTTGACCATCTTGCTGCGACGTCCCCCGGCGCCAATCTTGGAGGCATCCAATCCGATATCGGCCGGTTTCCAGGTGATAGGCTCTTTACGTTTGGCGGCCATAATGCCTTTGATCGTGGCATAACGCGCCGCGCCAATCTCATTACTGACTGTAATCAGTGCCGGTGTCGATACTTCCACCACTTCATAACCGTCGGCGGTGACCTTTTCTACCTTAACCTTGGTGTCCATTACCTCGACTTTCTTGGCGAGGGTCACCTGGGGTATGCCCAGGATTTCGGCGATACAGGAACCAACCTGACCGGAATCCCAGTCGGCTGCCTGACGGCCGCAGAATATCAGGTCGAATTGCCCGACCTTTTTAATCGCTGCGGCCAAAGCGTAAGCGGTCGACCAGCTATCGCCGTCGACATAGGCAGGGTCTTCCAGCAGGATCAGCTCATCTGCGCCCATGGAAAGCGGTTTTTTAACAACATCTCTGAGAAGGTTAACGCCAAGGCTGATGACAGTGATTTTGCCGCCTTTGGCGTCTTTGATTTTCAGTGCGGCTTCCACCGCCTGCTCATCGAAAGGACTGATTACCGGTGCAACACCGGGCGGAGGCACTACCTTATTAGTCGCCGGGTCAATTTTGAAGCTGGCCGGGGGCGCTTCCGGGTCGGGCACCTGCTTAACGCAGACGATCATGTTCATAACGTGCCATTCCTCCTTAATAATAACCTGAATTTTCGATATAGAATATAAACCTAATAGATTAAATTTAGCATCTATGTAGATTGAGCGTCAAGGAAGATTACATAATGATGGAGATTGCGCAAAGTGAGTTAACTATTTCCCTCCTTCCCAAGGAGGGATTAAGGGAGAATGACAGATTTCCATATAATCCTATATTTGAGGCGCTCTCTCTCAATCTCTCCCGTACAATTCCGTCGAATACGGGATACATTACTTCGTAAATGTTATAACCTTGTCCTTACAAAGGAGAGGAGGGCTGAACGCTGACAGCTGATGGTTGATTGCTATTTGGTTGTACTCAGAGATTGCCACGTTCCGATTTCATCGGAACTCGCAATGGGAAATGGAGTATTTGGAAGCTGGATTCCCTCCTTCGAGGGAATGACAAATAAAAGAAAAAAGGTGGGTTTCACCCACCCTACAGAATTATATTAAAAAGCTGATTGCTATTTCGTTAACGTCATACAAACCACTCGCTGAATGCCGCTCAGGTCCGGCACGATATCAATTTTAGCGGTGGGATAGATATTCGCCAACAAATCGGCGGTGGCTTGACTCTGCCCCATTCCTATTTCCAGCAGCAGACAACCATCAGGTTTTAGCTTATCTTTTACCTGAAGACAGAGCCGTTTGATAACATCCATGCCGTCCGTGCCGCCCTCTAACGCCAGCATTGGTTCGAAACCGGAGGTGTTCACCTTCGGAACGTCTGTGGTCAGGACATATGGCAGATTGGCGGCAATAATGTCTACCGAAACGGGTAAAGGTTCCAGCAAATACCCGGAAAGGAAGGTGATTTTATCTTTGACGTTGTGTTTTCGGGCGTTGCGGCGTGCCACCTTTAATGCTGCCGGAGAGATATCGGTCGCGTAAATCCTGGCCTGAGGGAGATGGATTGCCAGGCTGACAGCAATTGCGCCGCAGCCGGTGCCGACATCGACGATTACCGGATTCTGATAATTTACCGCTCGGGTAATTACTTGCTCGACCAGCAGTTCTGTTTCCGGACGGGGGATTAAAACATTCCTATCGACATAAAAATCCAGCCCGAAGAATTCACGATGACCGGTGATATAGGCGCTGGGCTCGCCTTGCAGACGCCGCTCGATAAACTGCCGGTAGGTCGCTTCCTGCCGTTTCGTGAGTAAGCGGTCGGGTTCAGTATAAAAAGCGGCGCGGTCGATTTTAAGGGTATGTCTCAACAGCAGTTCGGCTTCCAGAGAGGCGTCTTCAATTTTGTAGCGGGCTAAGAGCTCTCCGGCATGAGCGAGAGCCTGCCGTCTGGTCACGACATTTCTTCCTGCAGCAGTTTCGTCTGGGTATCGGTTGCCAGGGCATCGATCAGTGGGTCAAGCTCGCCCTGCATGATACGCGGCAGATTATGGAGAGTCAATCCGATGCGGTGGTCGGAGAGGCGATCCTGTGGGAAATTGTAGGTGCGGATTTTCTCACTGCGTTCGCCGGTGCCGACCTGCGAACGGCGCATTGAGCTCATTTCTTCTTCCTGTTTACTTGTCTGGATATCTAAGAGACGCGACCGCAGCACGGCCATGGCCTTCTGTCGATTTCTCAATTGAGAACGCTCGTCCTGGCAGATCACAACCATACCGGATGGGAAATGCGTAAGCCTAACGGCCGTGGCTACTTTATTGACATTCTGTCCGCCGGCGCCGCCGCTGTGGAAAATATCTACACGGATATCGCTGGGATCAATGGAAAGGTCGACTTCTTCGGCTTCAGGTAAGACCGCTACCGTGGCGGTGGAAGTATGAATTCTACCGGAGGCTTCCGTGATGGGTACTCTCTGCACACGGTGCACGCCTCGCTCGTATTTTAATCGACTGAAAACGCCCTTACCGCTGATTTCCAGGATGATTTCTTTTAACCCGCCGTCGACGCTTTCACTGGAACTGATGACATCTACGTTCCATCTTTTTGCCTGGGCATAGCGGCTGTACATCCGGAAAAGGTCGGCGGCAAAAATCGCGGCCTCGTCACCGCCTGCTCCGGCTCTAATTTCCATAATGATATTTTTTTCGTCGTTGGGATCTTTGGGCAGGAGCGCCATCTTCAATTCTTCCTGTAAACGGGCTTGCTTCTCCTCCAGTTGATGCATTTCATCTTTAACCATCGCCTGCATATCGGCATCGAGCTTGTCATTCTGCATCACCTTCGTGTCTTCCAGTGATTTCACAGTGGACTTGTAATCCTGATAAAGCGCAACAAGATCGTCGAGAGAAGATTTTTCCTGAGCCAGCTTCGTCATTTGCACATGGTCGGTCGCGATTTCCGGCGTACTCATCTGCGCGACAATTTCTTCGTATCTTTTGTTGATTTGTTCCAATTTATCAAACATATTGTTAACCCAACATGAAAATTATAACACAGTGAGCGTGAGATTGAGAAAAACACTATGCGGGTTTGAATAATACTGTCATTACGATCTTCGCGAAGCAGGAATGGCGGTTAGCTCACACGGAGATTGCCACGTCCTTACAGTCCTCGCAATGGGAATAATGATTACAAAGTCGATAGTTCTCTCGCCTAAAGTCCCGGAAGACGAAATATTTTGGCTGTAAAAGCAAAATGTACCAGGAGAGAGTGAGTGGGGCGACTCTTTTGTCATCCCGTACTTGATACGGGATCCATATTAATCCCTGGATTCCCGAACATTTGCTACGCCAAGTATTTCCGGCTCCGACCTCCAACCGTTCGCGGGAATGACAATTATACTCTAACCGTCTCGCCGGGGAGAATGCGACTGCCTGGTTTTAGCTTCACACCATCGCTGACGGTGACATGGTCACCGAGCACAGCATCGATCAGGTAAGTATCATTGCCGACTTTGCAATTATCGGCCAATATACTGCTTTTAATAACCGCTCTCTGCCCGATATTTACATTGTGCCAGATGACAGAGTCTGTAATCACGGCATCTTGCAGAACTGTGCAATTTGATCCAATCACCACCGGTCCGGATAACCTCACACCACGCGCAACCGAGCAATTATCCCCCAGAATTACCTTGCCGCTGAGTTGCGCCGAAGGATAGATTTTGCATTCTTTCCCAATAGTGACGTCTTTATCAAAGGTATAGCCATCATGTTTGCCGTTGAGTAAATCACGATGCAGCTGAAGATATTTTTCAGGTGTGCCGGTATCCATCCAGTAATTATCCGTCGGATAGGCGTAAACAGCCTCGCCGTCGGTCAGCATTTGCGGGAAGACATCGCGCTCGAAACTGAATCTGGTATCCGGAGGTATTATTTTCAGGACTGCAGGATCGAGGACATAGGTGCCGGCATTGATCATGTTGGTGGTAACTTCTTCCGGTTTCGGTTTTTCCAGAAAGCGTTTGACCCTTTGGCGGGCATTAGTTTCGATGACACCGAAATGAATTGGGTCTTCCACCGGCGATAAAACGATGGTGGCTTTTGCTCTGTGACGTCGATGGAATTTGAGCATGCCGGTAAAATCACGATTGTGGAAAATGTCGCCGTTCAAGACAAAAAAAGTGGAATTTAAAAAATCCTCGACATTCTTAACAGCGCCGGCGGTGCCTCTGGGGCTATCTTCCATAACGTAATATAGCTTAACGCCCAATTTACTACCGTCGCCGAAATAACGTGTCATAGATTCAGCCAGATAGTGCTGGGCCAATACGATTTCCGTGACGTTATGCTCTTTAAGGTTGCGGATAACATGCTCCAGAAACGGCACATTCAGCACCGGCACCATCGGTTTGGGGGTATTGTAAGTCAGGGGACGCAAACGCGTACCCTGACCACCGACTAGAATTACGGCTTTTGCGCTCTCTTTTTTTGTCATGATTGTAAATAATAATACAGTGCTCGAAATAGAGAATCAAGTAGCTCATTGTCGTTCTGAGGGTAGCGAAGAATCTCCTTGCGGTTTATTTCTAATACAATAAAACAGGTATTGGTGCAAATGTTAATTTGACACGGCTAAGCTTGCATAATACAATCGTGTCATATCTCCAGGGAGGTTAAATCATGCGTAAAACAGGATTCATCGGTTTTGGCCGTATGGGCAGTATCATGCTAAAGGCTTTACTCGATGCCGGAGCGGTATAGCAAGAGCAGGTCGTAGTATTTACTCGAACGCCGGAAAAACTCCAGGATTTCCGGGAAAAATATCAAAAAGTAGAAATCGCAAAAAGTCTGGCCGAACTGGCGCCTCAATGCGGGCGTATTTTTATCTGCACCGGCACCGTCGAGGTTAAAGGGGTACTAAGTGAAATGGTGAACTACGTGCTAAATGATGTGCACTTAATTACTATTACCGGCACGATTGAGATTAAGTGTCTTGAAACAATTTTTACCGGTAAAATCAGTAAAATTATTCCGACGCAAATCGCCGAAGTCGGAGAAGGCGTCACATTGGTCTGTCACAACAAAAAAGTCCTACCGAAAGACAGAGAATTCATTCACGATACCTTCGGGAAAATCGGGCAGGTTAAAGAAATGAAAGAGAGTCAGCTGGGTCTGGCTGATGAACTTTCCGGTTGCGCGCCAGCTTTTTATGCTGCTATATTGAACAATTTCGCGGAGGCGGTAAAAAAACACGGCGATTTAACCCCGGCAGAGATCAAGGAAATTATGGTCGTGACATTTTATGGCACTGCTAAACTCTTTATAGAACGAAATGTCGGCTTTACCGAATTAATTACCCGGGTGGCCACTCCGGGCGGTATCACCGGGGAAGGCATAAAAATCCTGGATAGAGAACTCCCGGCAATGTTCGATGAAATGTTGACCGCGACTATGAACAAGCGGGAAAAGATCAAGCGACGTATGCGGGAACAATATGGCTTAGAATAGAGATACGGAGATAAAATAAACCACATGGAGACCCTTCATCCGCCAGGGCGGATTCAGGGCGATATCGTGCCCACCATCTATTAGCAAACCTTAAAGTTGGCGCATACTAATTCCCCCTTATACAACCGAAATTGCCTCCCGATTTCGGGAGGCAATTTAATTATGTGATTAAATTTTGGGGAGGGGAGTGGTTAAACTTTTTCCTTCTCTTTTTCCGCCTGTCTGGCGGCAATTATCTTTTGTGTCACCAGGGGTGGGGCTTCCTGGTAATGGCTGAATTCGATCGAATAGGTGCCTTTGCCCTGAGTGATAGATTTCAGGTTCATGGCATAACGCTGCACTTCGGACAGCGGTACAATCGCTTCGATCGTATTCATCCCGTCCTCCGGCAACATACCATGTACCTGTCCGCGCTTGGTATTGAGGTCGCTGATAATATCACCGGTATATGAATCAGGGGCGGTAATTCTGAGTTTCACAATAGGCTCAAGGATGACCGGTTTACCATCCTGTAATCCTTTTTTAACGGCGCCGGCACCGGCAATTTTAAAGCAGATTTCTGAGGAGTCAACCGGGTGGAAACTACCGTCAATGGCGGTGATTCTCACATCCTCGACCGGATAACCACCCAGGATCCCTTCCTGTATACCCTCTTTGACGCCTTTTTCCACGGCAGGGATGTAGTTCTTGGGGATTGTACCGCCGACAATTCTTTCGGTAAACTCCCAGCCTGAGCCGCGCGGTAATGGCACCAGCTCCAGAACGACGTGTCCGTACTGGCCGTGTCCGCCGGTCTGTTTTTTATGTTTATATTCCGCCTCGCATTGGACGGTGATGGTCTCTTTATACGGGACTTTGGGAGTCTGTAGTTCAACATTTACGCCGAATTTCCGCGCCATTTTTTCGGCAGCGACGCTGAGTTGAATTTCACCGATGCCGGAAAGAATTGTTTCGTTGGTCACGGCTTCACGATGCATCTTTAAAGTCGGGTCCTCTTCTACAATTTTAGCCAGCGCCGGTCCAAGTTTATCCAGGTCTAATTTAGTCTTAGGATAAACGGCTTCACTGTATCGTGGTTCCGGGAAAGTGACCGGTACCAGTTTGACCAGTTTATCTTTAGCCCCCAGCGTATCGCCTGTGGCGGTGATAGATAATTTAGCGACTGCTCCGATATCGCCTGCCCCAATCTCCTGCGCCGGTTCCTGATTTTTGCCTCTCAAGACAAAAACTTGCCCGATACGTTCATTCTCGCCGCGGGTGACATTCCACACCTGCGAGTTACTGGCAAAGGTGCCGCAATACACGCGGAAATAGGTTAGTTTACCGACGTAGGGATCGGCGCTGGTTTTAAATACCAGGGCAGCCAGAGCGCCCTTGGGGTCTGCCGCTATTTTAGCCGTTTTACCGCCTTCTCCCGTAATTAAGACTTCGCCCTCTTTAGGCGCGGGTAAATACCCGACGATGGCGTCCATCAAAGGAATAACCCCGATATTTTGCATACCGGAGCCAGCCAGAACAGGCATCAGTTTACCATCGAGAACAGCTTTACGTAAAGCCTTGACCAGTTCTTCCTGCTTGAGTTCTTCACCGCCCAGGAATTTCTCCAGCAGGCTGTCATCTGTTTCAGCGATAGATTCCACCAGCTTTTCCCGCATGGACTGTGCCTGACTCTTTAGTGCTTCGGGGATTTCGCCTTCCTGCGCGGCGGTGCCGGTGTAGGCCTTCATTTTCAGCAGGTCGATGACGCCCTGGAAAGTTGTATGTGCCCCGATGGGCAATTGAATGGGCAGACATTTCCGCCCGAATCTGGATTGTATTTGGTCGACGACCTTGGTAAAATCGACGTTTTCACGGTCCATGCGATTGATTAAAATGATACGGGGTAAGTGTGCGATATCACAGTAAGCCCAAACCTGTTCTGTGCCGACCTCGACGCCGGAAGCGGCGCAAACGACAACTACTGCCCCCTCGCTTACCCTGATGGCGGATTTAACCTCACCGACAAAGTCGGGGTAACCGGGGGTGTCCATCAGGTTAATTTTATTTCCATGCCAGATATATCGGAGCATACTGAGGCTGATACTCATGCCTCTTTTCTGTTCGGCAGGGTCGTAATCGGAGGTCGTGCTGCCTTCACTGACCTTCCCCAATCGATTAATTATTTTGGTGTTGAACAAGATGGCTTCCGCCAGAGAAGTCTTGCCTGCACCGTTGTGAGCGAGCAGAGCAAGGTTTCGGATGTTTTCAAGCCCATACTGCGCCATATCACCAATCCCCTTTATGTAACAATTTTACTAATCATTATAGCTGTCGCCGACAAATACAGCAAACTGACGCCTGAATAAAGGGGAATTGAGGCTGGTATCGCGGGTAAGGATAGTCACTTAGTGTACAATGTGCAATATTATCAGCCGATGTTTAATGACTGCCGAACTTTTCCTGAAAAACAATTTCGGTCAATTCTTTTCGGGGAGTAATATGGGCTTCGGCATCGGCATAGCCTAAAGGAGTCATCTCCACTACACAGAAACCTTCCGGCACATTTAATAAAATCTCTACTTTCTTATGATCGAAGGCGCCGATGTGTACTGTCCCTAATCCCAAAGCATGAGCGGCTAGTACCATGTTTTCCATCGCCAACCCCACGTCGAACATGTACCAATCGCCTCTGATGGTGTGTTCCTTCCCGTGATGATAGCCGGATTGTTTTAAGGCAGCGCAGGCAACAATGACCACAGGGGCTTTTTTAATGGCAGGAATAGCCGAATTATCAGGGCTTAATGCGTTTGCCAGTTTCGTTTTCAGAGCATCGCTGCGGACGACGATAAACCGCCAACATTGCGTGTTTTTCCAAGAAGGCGCCCAGCGAGCTGCCTCCAGAAGCTGCTCCAGAACTTTATCATCGATGGGGGTTATTTTATATTTGCGGATGCTTCTTCTCGTCTTGATTGCTTCCAGAACTTCCATGATTCGCCCCCTTATGAATTAGTTGTCCCGGTCTTCTTCCCAGGCATTTTTACCGATCAGGGAAACAAAACGGCAACCTCCCAGATTGATAATCTCATTATTGTGTTCGTGCCTGACTATCTTATACAACTCCTGACTGTAACGAGAACCGACAGGAATCACCATCCGTCCTTCAATCGCTAATTGGGCAATCAGTTCCTCCGGCACACGGGGAGCGCCGGCCGTGCTGATGATAGCGTCATAGGGAGCATCGTATTTCCAGCCCAGAGTCTCTTCCGCCGGATGCATTTCAATATTTTTATAGCCGAGATGTTGCAGAACCGCTTTTGCTTTTTCTAGTAACTCCGGCAGGCGTTCCGTAGTAACCACCAGACGTGCCAGTTCTGCCAGAATTGCCGTCTGATAGCCGCTGCCGGTGCCCAATTCCAACACCTTTTCATTGCCGGTGAGTTCCAATTTCTCCGTCATCAGGGCCATAATGTAAGGCTGTGAAATTGTCTGGTGAAGTCCTATCGGTAAAGGTTCATCATCGTAGGCCGCGTGTGCCAATTCCGCGGGAACGAAAAGATGCCTGGGTACACGAGACATGGCGGTAAGCACACGATTGTCCCCAATCTCCAACGCAAGATGGTCAATTAGCCTGGCTCTGGCAATCTCAAAGTCCATAGCGGGATTCACCGCCGGATATTGTTAGTGAATAATAAAGAACAAAGCGACAATAACGACTATAATAATAGCCGAAAGTATGCCAACTACTCTAAGCTCTGAGCCGACATGTTTGAATTGGTCGGGATTTAGCTGGGCCGCAACTGTTTTCCCAGCCGGAGATGATTTTACCGGTGTCGTTTGCGGCTTAGAGGCAACTGCAGCGCCCGCTACGGTTACTTGAGCAGTCGTTTTTACTTGTGGTTGCGCTATTTTGTTTTGATTGCCCGAAGCATAGCGCATTTTTTTACGTTTCGATTTTCCCGGCATGTTAGCCCTCTTTTCTTAACTATTTAGCTCTTGGATGAGCTTTTTCATAACTGCGACGGATATGTTCTGTCGTGAGATGAGTATAAACCTGTGTTGTCGAAATATTCGCATGTCCCAGCAGTTCCTGTACCGCCCTCAGGTCCGCCCCGCCGCTCAACATATGAGTCGCAAAACTGTGTCTGAGAGTATGGGGTGTAACGGCGATAGTCAGCCCCGCTTGTTTAGCATATTGTTTAAGTATCTGCCAAAAACCTTGTCTTGTCAACCTTTCACCCCGCCGGTTTAGAAACATCGCCTTTTCGCCTTTATCGTGCGCCAGTTGAGGGCGGGCATTCCTGACATATTCTTCGACAATGGTTGCCGCTTGCTGATGAATGGGGATAATCCTTTCTTTATGACCCTTACCGAAAACACGGACATCGCCGTCCAATATGTTGACATCTTCAACATTCAGTGAAATCAGTTCGCTGACCCTCATCCCGGAGGCGTAGAGCAACTGTAACATCGCTTCGTCGCGTTTTGCTTCCGGGGTCGATGATTTTTTCGGTTGTTCCAGCAAAGCTTTAACTTGATTGATAGAAATGGGTTTGGGGAGGGATCTGCCCACATTTAATGATTCCATGTTCTGGGTGGGATCTTCTTTTATCGTGCCTTCTGTCGTTAGAAATTTGAAGAACGACCTAGCGGCGGCGAGCTTACGCGCCCGGGTTGTGGCGGCGTATTTCTTTTCACGTAAATCAAGTAAATACCGCATCATGTCTTGGCGGCTGAAGCCGGTCCACGAAGGAATAACGCCGTTTTTAGCGGCCTGCTCCTCGACGAATTTCGCCAGTTGGGACAAATCGTTATCATAAGCAAAGGAGGTATTATCCGATAACCCCTTCTCCGCTTTCAGATAAGCCAAGAATTTTTTAATATCTTCTCTAACCACAATCCTCACCCCCTTGGAAGTACTTATGTCATCTTCCTTCCTTATTTTAACATAATGCTGGAAATATGCAAAAGTCAAGTCTAAAAACCTGAAATTGGTGAGGACAAACTACAAACAAAAAGTCAGGAGCTACCTCTTTGTAAAGAACAAGACCCTCACAAATCACCGTGAAGATAAAGAGGAACCCCCGACCTTTTCCTGTTAATCTTAACCGATACTGTTAATGATACTAGCTGCCGCTGCTCATTCTGCGATAATGGACATTCCATTTCATGCACAGGTCGTTGATGTATTCCTTTACCTCTGGTTTTGCACTGAGGTAAAGCTCTGCCAGGAAGCCATGTAGTAATTCGCCGCCGCTCATGCCCGGTGCCGGCTCAGTCGGCCCTGGTAAATTGATATAGACAATTTCTGTCATCTGTTTTTGGTATTCAATAGCCGAACCCATGAAAGTACCTCCTTCAAATCTCAGGTTTATTCTATTATATTAGCAAAGTTGTGTGAAAACAAGAGGATTAGCCTATTTTTCAAAATAGTTTTATATCATTAATAAAAGGATATAAACTCCTCTCATTTATTATTGTAGCACCGATAATCACGATTGCAAGCTAAACAATCAACTTTATTACAGAAAAAAGCAGAGCCGAAATAATTGCCGCCGCCGGGATGGTAAGAACCCACGCGACAACGATATTAAGCGTGATTCCCCAACGTACCGCCGATAATCGATTTGCTGACCCGACACCCGATATTGCGCCGGTAATAACATGTGTGGTGGATACAGGGACACCCATCGAAGTAGCGATAAAAATGCTGGATGCGGCGGCGGTTTCGGCACAGAAGCCGTCGATCGGGGTTAATTTGGTGATTTTTTGTCCCATGGTCTTGATAATACGCCAGCCGCCGCTGATGGTGCCCAGGGCAATTGCCGCTTGAGCGGCCAGCACTACCCACAGCGGGATTTTAAAAACAGAGATGACGCCGCCGGCCACTAATAGACTCGTGATGATACCCATTGTTTTTTGTGCATCATTGCCGCCGTGTCCCAGGCTATATGCCGCCGCTGAAAAAAGCTGTAAAACCCGCGACCACTTATTGACCGAAGCCAGACTTTGTTTACGTATCAACCATGAGATGATCACTTTTAAAAAATAACCCAGGATTATACCGATAATTGGAGCCAGAGCGATGAATATCAATGTTTTGTACCAACCGCCAAGGATAAGTACGCCGAAGCCGGCATGGGCAATGGCAGCGCCATAACCTCCAATCAGCGCGTGGGAAGAACTGCTGGGTAAGCCGAAAAACCATGTAATCATGTTCCAACAAATGGCACCGAGAAGTCCGGCGAATATCACCGTAGGAGTTACCGTACTGATATTAATCATGCCGTTGCCGATAGTCGTAGCCACGGTCGTACCGAAGATAAGGAAAGCGATAAAATTAAAAAATGATGCCCAGACGACAGCCTGTTTGGGCGATAGAACCCTGGTGGATACAATAGTGGAAACGGAATTTGCCGCATCGTGCATGCCGTTCGTAAAGTCGAAGACTAATGCAATTGCGATGATGAAATAATAAATGCCGACACTATTGAATCTCCCGTAAGATGCTAAATTTCATTTGCATTTACTAACCTCTTAAAAACGAAAAGTGCCCTTTTCAGGACACTTTCAATGATAACGGTGATTTCTCTGGAGTATCAGATAAGTCGGTGGTAGACTTAAAGTCGGCGATAAGCGACAGACTTATTTCTTTCGATGTGCTCATAATAAAATCATGAAGTTTATTTAGCGATCAGGAATATTTAAGCGCCACTCCTTCCAGCACATTTGCCACATCCTCGCATCTATCGGTAACGGTTTCCATATGTTCATAAATCTCGCGCCACTTGATAAGCAGACGTACATCGGTTGTATCGGAAAATAACTCCACCAGCGCCGCACGATAAATTCTGTCCGCCACATTTTCCATACGATTCACTTCCACACAGTGTTTTAATATCTGCGTCTGGTCGATGTGTTTTTTTAACTGTCTGACAGCTTTCTGCATTTCCTGGGTTATCTCGACAATTACGTCGGCTAATTCTTTGGCGCGCTGTGTAGGTTGTTCTACATTGTAGAGCAGCATGAAGTCTGCTGCCGAATGAAATCAGTTACGTCGTCTAAAGACTGCGATAACAGGGTGATATCCTCCCGGTCGAAGGGAGTAATAAATGTGCGGTGTAATTCAGTGGCAATTTGATGGGTGATATTATCGCCTTTATGTTCCAGGTCGGCGATGACTGCGACTCTATCCTCGATGTTGTCCCAGGTATATAGAAGTTCTTTAAGTTTTTGCCCGACTTCGACGGCATTTTGAGCGCTTTCCTCAAAGAGTTTGAAAAAATTACCTTCCCTGGGCATTAGAGAAAAACTCGGCATTTCTTCTCCCTGTTCCTACACTTAACCAACGGCTTCATCGGACATTATACCTGAACAGGGCAAAGTTCGCCACTTTTAAGAAATACGAATTTGCCGGTATTTTCTGAGATAGTTACAGCCAAATAATTCTAAGGGACGCTATTGAAACAAGCTGCCTGTCGGACTTAATTAACGATTTTCCACTTCAACTTTAACCGGAACTGTGCAATAGCCTTTACCGATTTTATCAGCTACCTTACGGAAGTGAAAACCATAGGCAGACAGAATTAACGAAAGTGGGAAGAGTTTGGGACGCTTTACCAGGACAGGTAAGATAAATTTCCAGAATTGTTTTCTACCCTTATCCACCACACCCAGAATCCATATCGATCTGAAAAGTCCCACGACATGAGACCACTTCAATTGGTATCCCTTTATCTGGTAATGCGGATGAAATTCCTTGAGGAACGTGGAAATTCTGGCATAATATTGCTTGGGCGCATAAATGGTCTGTACGACGTGCTGATATCCATCGATTAGAGTTTCTCTTTTCATCTTGGGAATAAAGTTCAGGCTGCAATCGGTATTATCTCCCGTGAATCCCTCCACCAGACGGTTTTCTTTCTTCAATCGCTCGTAAAGTCGCGTCCCCCGCGGCGCATTCAATAAACCCACCATTGCCGTGACGATGCCGCTCTTTTGAATGAAGTCGATTTGTTTTTTGAAAATGGAGGCCGGATCGTTATCGAACCCGACGATGAAGCCACCCTGGACTTCCATACCGAAATTCTGTATCTTTTTTACCGCCGCCACAAGGTCGCGGTTTTTATTCTGGGATTTATTACACTCAACCAGGCTCTCCTCATTCGGAGTTTCGATACCGATAAAGACCCGGTCGAAACCGGCTTTTACCATCATGCGCATCAACTTTTCATCGTCAGCCAGATTGATGGACGCTTCGGTGAAAAGGGACGGCGGTTGTCGTTTACTGGCGCGCCACTCGATGATGGCCGGCAAAATTTCTTCTTTAAGCTTCTTTTTGTTGCCGATAAAATTATCATCGACAATGAAGACGCTGCCTCTCCAGCCGTGTGTGTATAGCGCTTCCAGCTCTCTGATTATCTGGTCTTTTGTCTTGGTACGCGGTTTATGCCCGTTCAAGATAACAATATCGCAGAACTCACAATCAAAAGGACAGCCCCGGGAATACTGGATATTCATCGATGAATATTTGCTCATTTTGATAAGCGACCAGTCCGGGATGGGAATTTTAGTAATATCAGGTCGTTCCGATGAAGTATAAATATGCTTGGCAACACCTTTTTCCAGGTCTGCCAGGAATAGCGGCAAAGTTATTTCAGCTTCATCCAATACCAGATGGTCTACATCATCGAATTCTTCGAATTCGGTGCTGACTAGAGGTCCGCCGGCTACCACTTTCTTGCCCAGTGCATGGCACCGCGCGATTGTGGCGTGGGTCGATTCTCTTTGCACAATCATGGCGCTGATAAAAACATAATCCGCCCAGAGGATGTCTTTGTCTTTCAGCGGGGATACACTCATATCGATGAGCTTCTTTTCCCATTTAAAAGGCAGCATAGCCGCGATTGTCACTAAACCGAGAGGAGGCAAAGATGCTTTTTTCTGAATCATCTTCAGGGCATGCTTAAAGCTCCAGAAAGTATCGGGATAATCAGGGTACACTAATAATATTTTCACACTCGTCTCCTGGTGACGGTCGTGTTGACTTTTCAACAAAATCATCAATAACTACTATATTCAGTATAACACTAACCTCGGAGATGTCTATTAAGAATCTATTACAAATTTGTAACTTATCTCTTTTTCGTCTGGGTTTTAAGCCATTTAGACCATGCCTGAATACCTTCGCCGGTCGTGCAGGAGACTTTGAAGATCTTTACCCTGGAATTAATATTCTTCACGGTTGTGGTAAAGGCATCTACATTAAACCTGACATAAGGTAGCAAGTCGATTTTATTCAGCACTAAAGCATCCACCGTATTGAACATCAAGGGATACTTAAAGGGTTTATCATCGCCTTCGGGAACGCTGGCAATCAAGACTTTTAGATGCTCGCCCAGGTTGAATTCCGCCGGGCAGACCAGATTACCGACATTCTCGATAAGCAACAGGTCGATGCCTGCCAGCGGTAAATTATTCAGGGCATTTTCCAACTGATTGGCTTCGAGGTGGCATTCGCCGCCGGTATTGATTTGTACTACCGGCACCCCTTCTTTAGCCACCGTTTCAGCATCGATACTGGAGGCGATATCGCCTTCTATGACGCCGATCCTGACTTTGTCTTTTAAGGCGCGGATAGTCTGTAGAACAACGCTGGTCTTGCCCGCTCCCGGCGATGCCATGATATTTACCGCGAAGACCTTGTTGCTATCCAACAGTTCACGATTTTTCACGGCCAGTTGCTCATTTGCTCCGAGAATATCTTTCAATACCTTGATTTTCATTAATCCACCTCAATACTTTCTACAAATAATTCTTTACCGGCGATGACATCAATTATCTTACCCTGACAATTTGGGCATGTCCAGTCGAACTCCTTTAATTCAAATGTCTGGTTACAGTTATGGCATCGCCCTTGCGCGGGCACCATTTTTATATCGACTACCGCGCCTTCGGCGATGGTATTTTTCGTCAGGAAATCCAGATAAAACTGGACGCTGTCACTGACCACGCCGGTCATTTCCCCGATGACCAGATTGATTTTGGTTACCTTTTTGGCGTGAGCCTGTTCGGCCTGTTTCAGAACAATATCAAACATACTTTGTGTAATTGCTAACTCATGCATCTAGCAAATCCTCGGTAAAAGGTCGCCCGCCAGCATATCGACGATGCGTGAAGAGCCAAGTACCGTCGTCATTACCACTCTACCGGGGTGTCCGGTAATGACCTCACCGATGATGGCAGCGTCTTTACCGTAGCGGTGCTTCTGCATTGCCTTCACGACTTTTCCAGCGTCTTCCGCGGCCACGATCGCAATCATTTTGCCTTCATTGGCAACATATAGAGGGTCGAACCCCAGCATCTCGCAGGCGCCCATCACTTCATCCCGCACAGGGATTTTCGTTTCTTCAATACGGATGCCGACTTTCGATTGCTCGGCCAGTTCGTTAAGTGTGGTGGCCAGCCCGCCGCGGGTGGGGTCGCGCAGACTGTGAATATTCCGGCTGGCTTTTAACATGTCCGCGACGAGACCAGCCAGTGGAGCGCAATCGCTCTCCAATTTAGTAGAGAAGCTGATGCCTTCACGTTGACTGAGGACGGCGATGCCATGGTCGCCGATCGTCCCGCTTAAAATGACTTTATCACCGGGACGGGCGTTACTTCCTGAGATATTCACACCTTCCGGAATGATCCCAATACCGGAGGTGTTGATGAAAAGCTTGTCGGCAGAACCGCGATTGACGACTTTCGTATCGCCGGTAACGATTTTTACGCCGGCTTCATCGGCGGTTGTTTTGATGGAAGCAATCACCCTTTTCAAATCCTTGAGCGGCAGGCCTTCTTCGATAATCAATGCCAACGATAGATAAAGCGGTCGGGCGCCGGAAGTGGCGAGGTCGTTTACGGTACCGCAGACGGCCAATTTACCGATATTCCCGCCGGGGAAGAAAATGGGATTGACCACGTAGCTATCGGTCGTAAAAGCCAGCCGGTGTTTAATATCAAAAACAGCCGAATCATCCATTTGTGACAACAAGGGATTGTCCAGCGTGCTGACAAAATTCTTCGTGATGAGGTCATGTGCCATTTTGCCGCCGCTGCCATGTGCCAGCAGGATTTTATCTTCCAATATCATTCTCCATATAGGTAATAAGCAGAAATGTTTAGGATTTCATTAATTATACACATATAATTACTTTTATCCCATTAGCTAACACCTTGTAATGGTTTGATGGTAAACTCCCCCTTTCGCGAAAGGGGGATACAGGGGGATTTACCCCGCATTATTTCCCAAGTTAATAAGGATATTTTCTACCATACCTTCGATATTCGTTAAAACATCTCTATCTGAAAACCTTAGTACTTCAAATCCTAACTTCTTTAAATATTCATCTCGTTTTAAGTCGTTAATCTGTGTTTTTCCAAAATAATGTTGTCCGCCATCCACTTCAATTATTAATTTTGCCTTGGGACAGAAGAAATCAACAATATAATTAACAATAATTCGCTGCCTGTAAAATTGAAAGCCGTTCAACCGTCTTAGTCTTAATTTAGACCATAGCTGTCTCTCTGCATCGGTTGAATTTCTTCTTAGTGCTCTGGAGATTTGTTTTAAATTCTGGTTATATAATACCATCGTTCTGGAAAATCCCCCTCAATCCCCCTTTTCCGAAAGGGGGAGGCTGTCACAAAGTATTTATTAGCAATTATTCATTACAATCAGCATTGATATACTTTACTGTCAATCTCCATATTGATTCCTGTATTTACAAGGGTTCAGCTACTTCAAAGAACTTATATGTACATCTCTATCCCGAGTCATCGTTAAACTCAATTGGTTGTAAACTCTCCCGTTCGTAAAATGTTTTAGTCCCACGAAGACGGAGGGATACAGAGCGATGTATCTCATCTTTCGACGTGTGATTCTTTATTTCAATCTCCATACAGGTAATAAGCGGAACAGCTCCCTTCCGATGATACCATACACGGCCCTACCGGATTTTCCGGCGTGCAAGTTTTTCGGAATAAAAGGCAGTCGGCGGGAGTTTTCACGCCGCGCAGGATTTCACCGCAAAGACAGCCTTTCGGTTCGACAGCCGGTTCCGTTTTAATATCAAAGGCGACTTCCGCATCGAACGCGGCAAACTCCGGCCTGAATTTCAGACCGCTATCCGGAATTTCACCCATACCCCGCCATTTGGCAGGACAGGGCGCAAAGACCTGCTGTATAAATTTCTGCGCTTGCAGGTTACCTTCAGGTTTGACGCCCCGCTTGTAGGCTATCTCGACTTTGGATTCATTATTTTCTACTTGATTTATCAGCATATCCACGCACTGCAGGATATCGGTTGGTTCAAAACCGGAAACGACACACGGAATTCTATAATCGCGGGCCACAAATTCCCAGGCGTTTGACCCGGTAATAGCCGAGACGTGTCCGGGACAAATCAAACCGTCTAATTTTACCTCGCCGGCATCCAATATGGTCTTGATCACCGGCGGACAGAGCTTATGCAACGATAAAACACGGTAATTCCCGACTTTTTGCTCTGCAGCTAATAGTACCGAGGCGGCGATAGTGGGGGCAGTGGTTTCAAAACCGACGCCGATAAATACCACTGTCCTGTCAGGGTTTTCCTGAGCGATTTTCACGGCATCCAGCGTGGAATAGACAATTCGGATATCGGCGCCATCGGCACGCGCTTTCTGCAGACTGGAGCGGCTGCCCGGTACTCTCAGCATATCCCCGAAAGTGGTGATAATGACATCGGGAATTAAAGCCAGCGCAATGGCTTTATCGATGTCCGCCGTGGCTGTCACGCAGACCGGACAGCCGGGACCGGATACCATTTCAATATTCGGAAGGAGTAAATTCCGGATACCATATTTGAAAATAGTAACAGTATGCCCGCCGCAGAATTCCATAAAACGCACTTTACGTTTCGATTTCTGACGGATATCGGCTACCAATCCCGCCGCTAATTCGCTATTACGAAACTCCGTAGTAAATTTCAATTTACACCCTCAAAATGGATAACGTGATTTCTCTCCGAATTCTTCTGGATTGTCGGGGCAAGCCCGACATCTCCAGTCTGTCATTCCCGCGCAGGCGGGAATCCATATAAAAATAATTTTGTAAAAACATTAAAGGGACTGATTCCTTAGTAAAGAACTTGATTTTCATTATCCTTAATACTACCTCATTGACTATTGATTGCTTGCTCAATACAAGTCTGCAAAGCATCCCGATTGATAGTGCCTTCGAAACGACCCAGAACGTTGTATGTACCGTCACTGTTTTTACCTGTAATCACCAGGATAGTAGGGGTTGTCTTAATGTCTAAATCTGAAACTGCCTGTGGATTCTGGGAATACTCGATGCTGACAAAGCCTGCATTGTTCATAAACTCTTTAGTCATATCGGAAAATAGCGGTTTGGTTTCTTTGCAAGCCGGGCACCCGTTAGCGTAAAAAAATACCACGGCAGGCTTTTCTGCTCTTAGATATTTGTCCGTGTCGTCAAGAGGTTGAGGTGTAATAACAAACAGATTGGGGAGTACAATCACATGTGGGAGGGTGAAATATTGATAAGATTGGATAGATACAATTTCGACCGCAAACAATGCCAATACCACCATGAGACCCCGGCCTCCCCACACGGCTGCTTTGGAGTTTACCTTAAGCTTTTGCAGCAATTGCCTGATACTGAGGAAATCCTGACTTTTGTTTAGGACAAGGATTAAAGCGGCTAACAATACCAAAATGTCGAGAATTAGCGAAACCGGATGACTTAGTGACAGAAAAGTACCGAAGCAACCGCAACTACTGCCGACCGCATTTGCCAGCGCATAACTGTTGGCTACTGTAAAGCTCATAATGAGTGGAATTGTAATAATAGCCGAAAACCTGACGAAAACGCCCAGAATCAGAGAACATCCGATAAATAGCTCAACCCATGGGATTATATAACCGAAGACGTGAGATAGACTGTCTGTTATCATGTTATAGCTGTTGATGGTATTGATAAAACCAGCAATATCTATTAATTTGGCAATGGCGGCGATAATGAAGATGACGCCCAGAACTAAGCGCAGGGTAAAAATCAGCCATCGGTTTTGGAAGATAGTTTTCATTTTGTTGACTCAGCTATTTCCTTAAAAAGCCGTAATGTTTCCGCTGCTTCCGCCTGGTCGAGAACGCTGATGGCATAACCGGTGTGTAAAAGGACGTAATCGCCGACCTTGGCTTCAGGGGTCAGCCAGAGGCTGATGCGACGTGATATACCGCCGATTTCGACGTCGGCTTCTTTTTCTTCTATCTTTGTGATTAACGCCGGTATTGCCAGACACATTTTGTTTTATTCCTTTATTTACAAATTATGTAATGCTCCTAAATCTAAAGAAGAACAATTGAGTGTTAATGTTTACCGCAGGGAGATTCTTCAGGTACTTCGTAACTTCAGAACAACATTGAGACATTCCCAGACACATTTTGTGTTAACCTCTTTTCCCAATTCCTTTATTATCCATTTTCTCTCCTTTGTAAGGAGAGATGAAGAGAGAATTAAGTGAAGATCAAGGAGCTTTTACTTTCCTGAAATCGGCGATCACTGCCTGCCCTAATGATAAACCACCGTCGTTACAGGGCACCAGGTGGTGCGTGAAGACCTGAAAATCCGCTTGTCTTAATCCATTGGCAGTCAACTTTAATAGTAAACGATTTTGAAAAACGCCGCCGCTTAAAGCCACCTTTTTTATTCCTGTTTGTTGTGAAATTATTCTGCACGTTTCGATTGTAATGTTAGCGACGGTCCGGTGTAGTTTTAATGATATCTCCGACACGGTAACCTTCCTTTTGATATCGTCGATTATCGCTGCGAATAATTCACGGAGTTTTATCACTTTGACTCCATTTATCGTCTCAAATGACCAGGGATAAGTGACGATTTTGCCTCGACCGGATTTATCCGGGGCTTGCATCTCCAGCGCGATTGCCGCTTGAGCTTCATACGTTGCCGTATCACTCAAACCTGTCAGCGCCGCTACCGCATCGAAGAGTCTGCCGGCGCTCGAAGTCAGGGGGCAGTTGATTCGTTTCTGAAGCTGCTGCTTTATTATAGCAGTCTCGATACCATTTAGTTTAGCCAGGGGTAATCCCTCGAGGGAGAAATCTGCACCTAGCAATCCGTAGAGATAACCCAATGCCATGCGGTAAGGCTTTTTAATAGCTGCGGTGCCGCCGGGCATCGGTACGTATTCAAAATGTCCCATTCTACGGAAATCATGCCAATCAGCCACCAGAAACTCTCCACCCCAAATGGCGCCGTCCGTGCCGTAACCGACCCCGTCAAATGCCACCCCGATGACTGGAGTATCCACACCATTCTCTACCATGCAACTGACAATATGGGCATGATGATGTTGGACGGGTACGAGGGGCAGTCTGTGTGTCGAGGCAATGCGAGCCGCATATTTACTGGGCAGGTATTCCGGATGCAGGTCGCAGGCAATGGCTTCTGGGCCGATGCGGAAAAGACGTTTGTAAAGTTCAATAGTATGCTCAAAATGCTCCAGCGTTTCTTCGTTTTCCATATCCCCGATATGCTGGCTGACAAAGGCATGATCGTCCCGTGTCAGGCAAAAAGTGTTTTTCAATTCCGCGCCGCAGGCGAGAATCTGCTTAGATTTATACGGCAAATGAATGGGATACGGAGCGTAACCGCGGGCTCGCCGTAAAGCTATGGGTTTGTCTTCCTCAACCATATAGACACTATCGTCGTAGCGGGCATAAATACCGCGGTTATGCAGCAGAAAATAATCGGCGATGTTACTAAGCCTGACCAATGCTTCGTTGTTGTCCTTGGCAATCGGCTCCTCGCTGAGATTCCCGCTGGTCATTACCAGAGGTAATCCGACTTCATGCAAGAGGAGGTGATGCAGGGGAGTGTACGGTAACATTACTCCCAGATATTTTAGATCGGGAGCTACACTCTGTGCCAGATCTGATTTTTTATTATTCCAGCGCAGTAAAACCACCGGAGCTTGCGGCGATTCCAGTAGTTTGATCTCCTCAACCGAAACCAGACAGTGCTTTTTAACATCGCTGATGGCAGCTACCATTACCGCAAAAGGCTTGGAGGGACGGTGTTTCCGCTCTCTTAACAGATTAACCGCGGATTGATTGGTGGCATCGCAGGCGAGCTGATAACCGCCTAGGCCCCTGATTGCCAGGATCTTACCGGCGTTCAGTAACTCACTGGCTTTCTTGATACTATCAGCGCATTTTACTTTTTTGCCGTTTACGTCAACCAGTTCCAGTTGAGGACCGCATTTGGGGCAGGCATTCGGTTGTGCATGAAAACGCCGGTTTAAAGGGTCTTGATATTCCTGTTGACAACGGGGGCACATCTGGAATTCCCGCATGGTCGTCTTCGGGCGGTCGTAAGGAATATCCTCGATGATCGTGAACCGCGGACCACAATTAGTGCAGTTGGTGAAGGGATAACGATAACGGCGGTCGGCCGGATTAAAAATTTCGTCGCGGCAATCTTTACAGGTGGCGATGTCCGGCGAAACAAGTTGGTATTTATCCCTTTGGGAAACACTTGCACATATGCGAAAGTCTGCATATCCCGCAGGCGTGGAAAAAGTTGTCCCGATATGTTCGATGCGAGCCATCGGGGGAGGTTGGGTTTCCAGTTGCCGCAGGAAATCAGCTACTTCCGTCGCATCGCCTTCGACTTCAATCTCCACTTTGCCGGATGTATTACGTACCCAGCCGCGTAGTTTATGTTGCACTGCCAGCCGATAGACAAACGGCCGAAAGCCGACTCCCTGCACTACACCTTGAACATCGATTACGGCCCGCTGTTCGGTATTTGCTTTTACTTTATCCACTATTCCCCTCAAACTAATTATACCTTAATATACATAATGGACTTTCATAAGAGGATTCCCGGGCATCCAGTAAAGATTTAAAAAATTGTCACAATTTATTAAAACGACATATCTTTTTATCCGATTATCCGTTATATATAAAAAGGGAATAATAGATATATGACAATTAGCAAAAAGACGCATGTTATTTTTGGGTTTACCTGTGTGATAATTGCTTCAGTCTTGCTTTTGATGCCGGTCGCTTGTTCAAATCAAAACAACCCTTCAGCCATTGATGATGCCTATGATTATCCGGTGAAACCCGGAACTGATGCGTGGAAAGCCCTGGGCTCCCATATTGAAATGCTGCAAGTCTGTCAGATCCCGGAAATAAAACTCCAAACTATGTCCACGGCAGGACTGGTAGAGACCGTGCTAAACTATCCACTATTCTGTGATGCCTGGGCTTGGAACACCCCTCAAGAAGGTTTTAATACTATTTCCGGTCAATTCAACGGTTTAGCAGAGTTGCTGAAACGCACTGATGCCGGAACCGTGCTGCTGGCTAAGTACAAAACAATGGATCCCGCGGCGATGGGACAGGATTGGAGGATACGCAGCAGGGAATGTATGTTATTAAATTCATGAATGTAGAAATGCTGCTGGCGCAAAGAGCATTAATTAGTAGCCTCAATGCGGCGCAGTGTCAGGATTTAGTCCGAGAATTATTAGCGAAAATAGATGCCAAACGCCAATCTGAAGTCTACGGCAACATGTCGCGAGATTCCTGCTTATGGGCGATTGCCCGGGTTCTGGAAGAGTTAAAATACGTACCTTTTATAAATGCTATAGCAGCAGATTCGTATTATCATTCTTTTGTGGACGAAGGTTTTCCTGCCGACGATAATATTGTGCAGGATATCCTGCACCAAGCTCAGGAATATTCAGGCGTGTCAGCAGTGAAAGAAACGGGTCTGTCTCAAGGAATAAAATACATTAGTCTTGAAGATTGGCTGCATCAACATGCAGATTCAACGGACCCGACGGATATCGCCTTAATTAAATACAATCAAGCCATTGAGGTATACCGTAATGTGCACCCGGAATATTCATTACGGTCTGATTGGGGAGTTGATTATTCAGGAGAATTAAAAATTCTTACCGATTTGGGAGTTGAAGGGTTGCCGGGATTATTAAAAGAAGCAGATAAAAGTAGTCCGTTTGTGATTCCGGTGATTATTGCGATTAATGAAATCTGTAAAACCGATATCAGTCTTATCTCTTATTTCTCCCTGGAAGAAATTACATTGTGGAAAATAGCCTTCAACAATGAAACAGGCTTAGCAAGCGATGTCGTCGCGAAAGCGGTCCAAACACTCAAGAATAATCCGTCAATAAATGATGATGAAATCAATAATCAATTGGCTGCGGTGGGGATTTTCGCATTGCCTTGTTTTTATGATGAAATCGTGAATAAATCTAACGATCAGTTAATACCATACGCCGGCCAGGTTTTACCTGCCGCGATAATGACTAAATTTGATTTACAAAGTGGCAGTAACAATAAAGAGAAAATCATCAGCGCGTTGAAAAGCTGCCAGAGTGATATAAGTACAATTTTATCGTTAGCCGCTCAATAAAAAAAGCTTATTGTGGATAAACAGGATCATACAATACCAATAAGCGCGCAATTCTTTTTACGTCAGGCTTTATATTATCAAAGTCAGCACGAATATTACGACTACACCGAGGATCATCGATAAGGCCATTTTCCAGGGAACGTGGCGGTAGGTTTCCGGCAAGAGGTTGGCTGCTCCGATATAAAGAAATTGACCGGCGAAGGCCGCTAATATCAGGCATAGAACAGTTTGATCTATCGCAAAGAACGATGCCACTATGATACCAAACACCGGGGCTATCGCATCGACGAAGAGAAATATCCTGGCGTTCCTGACATTTTGTTCGTTCTTCAGCATGATTACGACCGTATTGATGCCATCAGTGAAGTCATGGGAGATTACCGCTAAAGCAACGATGATGCCTATTTGGGGATTGGCTTTATAAGCTATTCCGATGGCGGCTCCGTCTAGAAAGCTGTGCGCTACCAAACCGATGGCGCCGATAGGTCCCATGATGTGGCCGTGTTCTTCGTGTTCGTGATGGTGATGGGTTAAAAAGAATCTCTCTACCAAACTGAAAAATAAGAAAGCGGCGACCAGTGTGATCATTAAAGTCCGGGTAGACAGGGCAGCGGATTTAGCGATGTCCAGGCTTTCCGGTAAGACATCGAAGAAAGTAATCGCAATTAAGGCTCCGGACGAGAATGCAAAAAAGTATTGTAAGACCTTTCGGAATTTTACTGCCGCCAATCCACCTAACATTGTCGAGACGAATGTGACTGCGGCTAATATGAATAGAATCGGATGCATAGAATGAATTATATATGTGTTTGTGTGCATCTGTCTATAGGATTAAAAGCTATAAGCGGTCAGTGATCAGTTAGTGTGTGGCAGGGTGGGTGAAACCTACCTTACATTTTTACCTAAGCAAAAAAGAGAGGGGGCATTCCGCCCCCTCTCAAGATACGATTGTAAAGTTGTAGAAATAGACCTGCTAAGCCACTTTGGTTTCTGTATTTTTGTTCTTAGACACACCCGGTATCCATGAGATGAAGCGACGCCACTCGTGATTTTCCCAGACCACAAGCAGGGCGCTGGCATTACAAATCGAGCTGTAGGTACCGGTAATAACGCCGATCAAGAGAACCAGGACGAACCAATGTATTGTAGAACCGCCTAGCAGGAAAAGGGCGAAAAGAACGAAAGTGACGGTGAGAGATGTATTCAACGATCGTACAAATGTCTCGTTAATACTGAAGTTTACAACCTTCTCAAAGTCTCTATTGACGGTTTTGGTCATGTTTTCCCTGATTCTATCGAAAACAACAATAGTGTCATGTACGCTGTAACCGGCTACAGTTAGTACGCCCGTGATAAACAGGGCGTCGATCTTGATGCCGATAGCCCACCCCAGTATCGAAAAGATGCCGATAACTACCAGCAGGTCATGCAGCAAAGCGATAACAGCACAGATACCCCAACGCGTCGGCCTGGGCATTTTCCGGAAGGCATAGGAGATATAAAGCATGATGAAAACAGCGGCCACAATGACAGCGATAATTGCATAACGCACTGTCTGTGAGGCAACTTCCGCAGAAGTAGTGGCATAGTTTTCAACGGTAAGGGTGCTTTTCAAAGAAGTTTGCAGGTCATTCTGCAGTGTAACTCTCTCATCGGAAGTGATCTCGCGGAGACTAATGATATATTCTCCGGTAGAAGATTTTTGAATAGTTGCGTTTTGATACCCTGCGTCTGAAATACTCTGACGTACGGCGTTCTCCTGAACAGCCGGGCTAAAACTCAGAGTCATGGTAGTACCGCTCTGAAAATCGGTATCCGGTTTGAGTCCGAATGCTATCAGCGAAATGATACCGGGGACGATGACGATTGCCGAGATAAGGAAGAACCAGTATCTTTTACCAATAATATTAATCATGTTTCCCTCCGTAGAGAGTTAAAGTTGTCATCATACCGTTGTTCACCAGTTGGGTCAGGAATGTTCTGGTTATTGTGATAGCGCTGAACAAACTGATAGCAACGCCGAGGAACAGAGTCAGCGCAAATCCTTTGACCATAAAAGCGCCAAATGTGCTCCCGAACCAGTAGAGGATCACACAGGTGATGAGGGTTGAGATATTACTGTCGCGGATGGACGGCCAGGCACGGTGGAAACCTTCCTGGACGGACATCTTGAGGGTCAACCCTCTTTTTAACTCTTCTTTCATACGTTCGAATATTAAAACATTGGCGTCTACTGCCATACCGGTGGATATTACGAAACCGGCAATACCGGGAAGGGTTAAGGTGATGGGGATTAATTTAAAAATGGCCAGCAAGATGGCCGCGTATATTGCCAAGGCAACTGTTGCGACCAGACCGGGGAGACGGTAATACACAATCATGAAAAATGCCACGCAGGCGATACCGATTAGTCCGGCGAGCAGACTCTTATGCAGGGAATCGGCGCCTAAGGTAGCATCGACGTCTGTTTGCTGGAGAATTTTTAAAGGAACACTCAAGGTACCTGAATTCAGCTCGATGGCCAGTTTTTTTGCTTCATCAAGCGTCATATTATTAATAACGGCTTTCCCATCTGTAATTGCTTCCTGAACGGTTGGCGCGGATATTAAGGTGTTGTCCAAGAAAATGCCCAGTGGTTTATTGACGTCCCTCTGAGTTATCTCACCAAAAAGCTTTGCGCCTTCCGTGGTCCATTCAATTGACACCTCGGGTTTGCCCAGATCGTCAAGTGTTACGGCGGCATTCGGTTTCAGGTATTTGCCGGTTAATTCCTCCTGCGTGGTACCATCGGTACCCGTAGCTGTTGCCGGTATCCACTCAGGCTGGCCGTTAGCGTCATTTACTACTTTTCCGTTGGCGTCAAGTTTCTGTTCCTTAAACTCCATTAAAGCAACCTGCCCGATGAGGCTAATTGCCTGGTTAATATCCTTGACGCCGGGTAATTCTACCAATATACGGTCGTTGCTCTGTATCTGGACTATCGGCTCGGTAACGCCGTATGCGTTAACGCGGCGTTCTATCGTAGATTGAACAGCAGCCAGAGCCTGGGCGTCCGTTTCTGAAGGGTCTTTCTGTGACATATCCGCTTGATAAAGCAGGTAAGACCCTCCTTTCAGGTCGAGACCCAGCTGGAAATTCTTTTTAGCCAGGACGCCGCTATTTATGGGCAGAACAATGCATAATGCAAGAATTGTCAGTATCAATACAAAAAGAAATAGTATGTTTTCACGTCTTCTCATATTTTCTTAACCACCTTTTTAAGATTTCTCTCTATCGAGTATTATCAGGATCATGGATCGGGCTGGAACAGGACCGCTGACCGGTATTCAATTCTCTCAGGCTGTGCTTATTGATGGTAAAAGAATTTAGTTATACCGGCATTTTGGGAGACGGGGGTGGAATGTCGAGCAACAAACAAACCTGCCTGGAGGATTTTAGTGGAAGACTATTTGAAAAACAGATAAAACTATTAAGTTGCAAGTAATCGGAATGAAAACCGGAAGAACCGGGAAAAAACGGGGTGATATTTTGAGAAGAAGATGTTTTCACCAGATTGTTGTTAACCGGTTCGGCTTGATATATACATTCAACACCGGCACTAAAAACCGGTAAAACAACCCGGCTGTTCGGAGCGAAGGAAGTCAGATCCTGATTGGTAACGCCGTTACCGGCGGAGTTTATCTCAGGAGTAAAAGCTATTATTGTAAAAAGGCTGATAATGATGCTGGAAATAGCAATTCGAGAGCCTATACCCTGAGAAAAGCGATTTTTCATAATAACGTATTATACACCTTCTCTGAGATTGTGAACAGATTGAACAGGTATATTATATTTTGATCAGGTTTGATGTATTTAGCTTACAGCTTTCGGCCATCAGCCTTCAGTATTTTAGCAAGGGTATGTATTATTTTTAAACTTAATGATAATATTATTGGGAAGCTGAAATTTTATATGACAAACGATAGTAATCACGGCTTAAACGAGCAAAAACCTAAACAAGCTCTAAACCCAGACCAGGATAAAGGGCAAAATATAAATCCGGATCTGACTGTAAACGAATACAAACGGGGGGCGCGTCCCGGGGACAGCTATGTCAGGAAACAGAAGCCGTACCGTCATCTTTTTCGCGGTGGTAGCGGACACCTGGTTGCAACCCCAGAGTCTAATACTGCGGAAAGCAAACTACAGCGTGGGATACAAAACCTGAAGGCGGCCTTTATCGGTACACCGCTTTTTTCTAAAGATGAGATTCACGAGCGGTTAACCAAAGTTAAAGCTTTAGCGGTCTTCGGGTCAGATGCGATTTCTTCTTGTGCATATGCCACCGAAGCATCCCTAATGGTTTTAATAGTAGCCGGAAACGGGGCGCTTCACATTTCATTTTATACCGCTCTAGCAGTTGCTTTACTGCTTTCGATGGTGGCGTTTTCTTACCGCCAGACCGTGTACGCCTATCCGCACGGCGGCGGCTCATATAATGTCAGCCGGCAGAATCTGGGGCAAATGGCAGGGTTAGTGGCTGCCGCCGCGCTCATGCTTGATTATATTATGACAGTGGCGGTTTCTATCGCTGCCGGTTCGTTTGCCGTTACTTCTGCCCTGAATGCCGCGGGTATTAACATCACTGCGATCACGTCATCTTTACCGCCATTCTTCAATCTCAATGTTATCTTGAGTCTGATTTTTATCGGGCTCATTACCCTCGGAAATTTGCGAGGCATCAGGGAATCCGGTTCGATCTTCGCTGTCCCGACCTATCTATTCATCTTCAGTTTTGCGGGGATGCTGATAGTCGGAGTTATCAAGGTTTTAACCCATTCCCTCGTACCTGCTACCCCGCCACCCATTTTAGCTATTGCCCAACCGGTAACATTGTGGCTGGTGTTGCGCGCGTTTTCCGCCGGGGCTGTCGCCATGAGCGGTACGGAAGCTATTTCTAATGGCGTGCCAGTTTTCAAACCGCCCGAATCCAAGAATGCCGCCATTACACTGACCGTGATGGCCAGTTTATTAGGAATATTTTTTGTGGGAGTCTCTTTTCTTTCAAACCACATGGGACTAGTTCCAGGCAACCAATCGATTGTTTCCCAAGTGGCCCTGGCTGTATTCGGACAGAATGCATTTTATTACATTTTTCAGATAGCAACGATGGGCGTCCTGGTTATCGCCGCCAATACCGCTTTCGCCGACTTTCCCCGCTTATCTTCTGTGCTGGCGCGGGACAATTACATGCCCCACATATTTATGAACCGTGGCGACCGTCTAGCTTTCTCATCGGGTATAATATTTCTCGGTACGGTCTCCGCTCTTTTACTGGTTGTTTTTAGAGGTAATGTCGATAGCTTGATTCACCTTTATGCGGTCGGCGTATTTCTGGCATTTAGTATGTCGGATACCGGTATGGTTGTACACTGGTGGAAGACAAGGGGGAAGGGCTGGAAAACCAGCATCCTGATCAATGGAGCGGATGCTATTCTAACAACGAGCATTTTGATTATTGTGGTAATAACGAAGTTTATGTTTGGGGCATGGATTATTATTGTATTAATTCCCGCGATCATTCCTATCTTTTTATTTATCCACCACCATTACGATCGGGTCGCGCAGCAACTTAAAATCTTGCCAAAGCATGTTCCCCCGCAGCGTATCGACCAGTTTGTTCTGGTGCCGATCGATGACGTCAACTACGCATCATTAAGGGCGATATCTTTTGCACGCAGTTTTGCTAAGGATATCACTGTTTTACATATCGCTACGGACGCAGCGCGGGCAGAGAAGATACAGCAGAAAATGCAGATATACGCACCGGATATGAAACTGGTTATCGTAGAATCTCCGTTAAGGGCTTTTATGCGGCCTTTACTCAACTATGTTGATGCGCTGCATAAACAAAATCCCGGCGGGTTTGTGACAATAATTTTACCGGAATTCATTACCGCGCATTGGTGGGAACGTTTTCTGCACAACCGTACCGCGGAGCAGTTAACACAGGCATTCAAGAAGCATCCGAATGTCGCGGTGGTCAATGTGCCTTATTTGCTGCAGGAATAAAAGCCGGGAAAATACCTATTTATAGACAGGTGTGCCCCACCAGTATGTCAGCGGCGATATCAGAGCGAAGAATACTAAATGAGCTAATAAATAAATACCAACGGATGATATGGTTGCCCATTTCAACTTGCCTCTTTTCCTGACCTCAAACACGTGGATAAGCTGGGAAAGCCCCATTCCCAAACCGATGCATATCGCACCGATTGTAGGATAGATGTAATAGGGATATGTCACTCGATTAGTAACGAAAACGGCCGGAATCCATGTCAGATAAGTTGCTACGAACCAGGACAGACCGAAAAAACCGGCATCATTGTGTTTTACCGCTTTTACAATCAGGTAGATTAACACCGGAATAATCAGAAATAAGACGGTATAGCTGATAACTGCCAGATAGTTTGGGTTAAATGCGTATGGCGTCAGGTCCCACCGGAAAATCCATTCTATCGGTTTTTGAGGATACGTACCGGAAACATTGGCAAATGTCAGGCTGGCACTGCTTTTAAGCATGGTCATTATCCGGTTCAGAGGATTGACCCATTTATGGAAGGTATATAAATCAGTTAAGGGCATCAATCCGACGAAGAAGACCGGAGCGAAGACAATTAATCCAAAGAATTCCCAGATTTTGTCCCGCCTGATAAAGAGCCAGTGCAACAGAATAGCAATAATTGCCAGCGCGCCGTCCAGCTTGCATAAAGCGCTGAGAGCCACCATGATCCCCGACAACGGGTAATTACCCCTTAAATACAACCAGAAAGCCGCCAGCGTGAATGTCAGACAGGAGACATCCAACATTGCCATGCCCGAAAACATAAAGGTAAAGTTCTCGAAAGCCAGTAGAAAAGTAGCTAGAAATGCTGCCCTGCGTGATAATGATAAATTGCGGCAAATGAGATAGAAAAGAATAATGCTGATGGCTCCCAGAATTACCGAGAAAAATCGCCAGCCTAAAGCATTATCGCCGAAGATAAGCATGCCGGCGATGACGAAGAGCTTACCGAGTGAAGGATGTTCGGTACGAATCGTTTCATGACCGGAAATGATGCCTTTGGCATCGGTTACGTAGTGGACTTCATCAAACACCGGTTTATCAGGTATTTTAATGATGGCGAAGTGCATCACCAAGATGACCACGACGAGAAGGCAAAGCCATCGATATTCCCATTTGCCCAGCCGATGTAAGAGTCGCTTCACCTTTGTTTTTCCATTGTTATCTGATATACATGCGAAAAATTGTAGTATCAGCTCTTATTGGTCGATTTTTGTTTCCACACCCAGCTGCGGGCGATAACGTACCGGACGCCGAAAGCAATCAGTATTGCAAGGGCAGCAGCAGGCACCGGTGGTAAATTACTAAATCTTACAAAAACCCACAGGAGAGCCGTGTCTAGAATTAACGTAGCGAGAGCCATGACAAGATAACGGCCGAAACCTCCCTTTTGCTCCTTCCAGCCTTTAAATGTCGAAGCTCGGTTCATCAGGTAATTGCACACAATCGCTACCAGTGACGAAATAATAAAAGGCGGCAGATAATAAGTTTCCCCTACTTTATTAAATTCAAACTTTTTCAACGCCGGCATGAGTGTAAGAAGGCTATATAGACCCATATTGATAACATAACCTATCCCGCCGACAACCATGAAGTTCAGGATCTGATATTTAAATGAATACAAATCCATTAATTGCTTTAGATACTGCCCGATAATACGTCGCGATAATTTTGACTCGCCACGGGCGCGCGGCACAAAAGTGTAGGGTACTTCAGTCACTGCTTTGAATTTACTGCGTACCAGAATTTCGAGACCGATTTTCCAACCTGTAGGGCTGAGAGATGTCGTATCTACCCTGGAGCGTTTGAAGCCGAAGAAGCCGCTCATGGGGTCTTTTATCTGGGGGGCGATAGGCAGTGCCAATAACGTGGCAACCTTCGAGACGATTTTACGGGATAATTTCCATGCACCGGGGCTGCCGCCTTTGATGTAGCGGGAGGCCATTACAAAATCATGATTTTCCAGGGCTTTTACTATTGCCGGTAATACTTCCGGCGGATGTTGCAGGTCGGCATCCATGACGATTATATTCTCGGCGTCCACACCCGCGATGCCATCGACAACGGCTGATGCCAGGCCTCTTTTATTCTTACGGACAATTATTTTTACCGGATACTTTTGAGATAAACCGGCAACCAGTTCCTCGCTACCGTCGGCGCTATTATCGTCGATAATAACTAACTCATAGCTGATATTTGAAAGATTCCGGTGAATTCTCTCAATCAACGCCTCGAGGTTATCCTTTTCTTTATAAGCAGGAACGATGATTGAAAAATCTTTAGCCATTTATTTATGACTCCCGTGGAATACAGCCGTTATGTTATTTTAACATAAAAGTGTGAAATGCCATTTTTACATACCAGGTTCCGATCCGTTGTATTTATCTTGCGCTGTACTTACGATTCTGCCATCAAACCGGGAACAGGTATACTTGTTAGAAATAAGATAAGTAAAAATTGTATACTGAACCGGGATAGCTTAAAATCTTATTCGGGGGTAAGACAGATGGCAGTCAGGGAATGGATGAATCGGCAACAAAGAGTACTGGCAGCAATTAAACTTGAACCATACGACCGTGTACCTGTGGCACCCTTGTTAGATTTTACCTTTGCGGTCAGACATAAGGAATTAACTATTGCCCAGGGATTTGCGGATTACCCGGGGGTTGGCTGGCCTGCGATTGTTGATCTGTTCGATGAGGTTGGCGGGTGGGATGGATTTATTCTACCTGGTTGGAGTCAAACCCCGAATCCTAAACATCCGTTTAATGGAAAAAGCGGTATTATCAAACTTCCGGGAAAAGGATTGCCGGAAAACGCGATGCCCCGGTTTATTGAAACCGAAGTGATGAGCCGAAAAGACTATAACGAAATTATTAAACTCGGCTGGAACGGCTGGAATGATAAAATCCAGGGAAAAAATAAAAAAATTACCCCTGATAAAATGGCTCTCTGGGCGGAGCGTCAGATAGCACAATACAGGATAGAAGCACAGACATGGGAGAAACGCGGGGTTCCGGTGCTGGTCGGTGCTATTGTAAATGCTCCTTTTATGACACTTTCCACCGCCCGTTCAATGGAAAAATTTGCGGTAGATATCCAACGCATCCCGGATAAAGTACAGGCGGTAATGGACGCAATGACGGACGACCTGATTAATAATACAATTGAGGTTACCAAACTGACTGGAATACGCGGTGTGGCCCTGATACAGGAAAGGAGCGGCGCCTCTTATTTCCCTCTGGCTGTTTTCGAACGATTCGGGATTCCTTATATCAAGAAGATGGTTAATGCCTTCGCTGCCCAGGATATTATTACAGTATTACATTTTGACCAGGATTGGACTCTTAATCTGCCATACCTCCGTGAGTTGCCCGCGCGAATGTGCGTTTGTGAACTGGATAATAAGACGGATATTTTCGAAGCCGGGGAAATTCTGAAAAACCATATGTGTATTGCCGGAAATGTTCCCGCGACTTTATCCGCCAATGGCACACCGGAAGAAATAGAGTCGTATTGTAAAAAGTTGATTGATAATCTGGGGAAAGAGACCGGCTTTATCCTGAGTACCGGTTGTACTCTTCCGCCGGATTGCCAGTTTGATAATTTTAAGAAGATGATCAATACGGCTAAAGAATATTATCCGTATGCCCCTAAGGCTCCCCCCAAGCTTTACTAACCTGTAAGTGGCAATTGTGAAACCAATCTGGACTTTATTTTGGCGCTCAAGTATGGTAAATTGATTTACGGGTAGGAGTGTAGCTCAGTTGGTAGAGCAATGGTCTCCAAAACCATCGGTCGCGGGTTCGAATCCTGCCACTCCTGCCATTTATTTGTTTTGGGACTTTAATAAATGCCGAAGTGGTGGAAGCTGGTAGACACGCCATCTTGAGGGGGTGGTGGGCGAAAGCCTATGAGGGTTCAAATCCCTCCTTCGGCACCAGCAGATAAATAGAATGAGCGGAAGTAGTTCAGTGGTAGAATGCCTCCTTGCCAAGGAGGAGGTCGCGAGTTCGAACCTCGTCTTCCGCTCCAATTAAGCCGGAGTGGCGGAATTGGCAGACGCGACAGTCTCAAAAACTGTTGAGAGGCGACTCTCGTGTCGGTTCGACCCCGACCTTCGGCACCATCAGACGGCCGTTGCCGCGTTGTGTAGAGGTAGCACGAAGGACTTTGAATCCTTTTACCCAGGTTCGATTCCTGGCGCGGCAGCCACTCTTTGATCGATGTCTCCATTAAATACAGTGCATTAATTCAGTATCCGTGCTATATTATCGTCATTGTAATGAAACTTCTTAAAACCCTAAAACGAACACCGCCCTGGTTAACGCTGTTATTGCTGGCGCCCATATTAGGAGAACTACTATCGGCGCACCAAAGCCCACTTGAGTTTTTTAACCCGGGTAACTTTTTGATTCTTTCGCTACCCTATGGATTTGGCGCTATTCTTTGCCGTGAATTAGTCGTCCGTTGGAAAAAGGGTTTACTTGGCCTTTTATTGCTTGGTATCGCCTATGGCATCTACGAAGAGGGCATTGTGGTACACTCATTCTTTAATCCGAATTGGGGAGAATTGGGAGCGCTGGCCCGCTACGGTTATTTTGCCGGCATCAATTGGACATGGTCGGAATGTATGGTGCACTTTCATACCTTCATTAGCATCGGGGCGAGCGTGATGATCGCTGAAATGATTTATCCTGCACGGAGAGATAAAAGTTGGGTGAACGGCAAAGGTATGGTAATTTGCGCTGTGGCCTTTCTGGCGTGGATTCCATTGGGATTTATGATGACCGATTATTTCCCTCCACTGGGATTGTATGTACTGTCATGGGTGGTCTTTATCGCTTTGATTGCGGCAGTTTATTTTTTTCTGGCTCTACCCGTCCCCCACGCAAAAAGGAAAGTCCCCAACCCTCTGTTCTTCTTTTTATTAGGCGCAGTTAACATGGCAGTTTTCTTCCTGGCTGTTTTCTCAACGCCTGATTGGAGTAGACCTCCTTTAGCCGTGACCGCTATATTTTTGATAGTGCTCGATAGTGTCACATTATGGCTGATTCAGCATTGGTCTGGTAACGGCTATACATGGGATAACCGGCATCGTCTGGCATTAGTAGCCGGATTTCTCACATTTTTTGTCTATTTCTGTTTTGCCAAAGACTTTCAAAGTTTTAAAGGCACCAGTATAATCGGACTGGCAGCTATTGCGGGAATATGGATGCTGGCACGTTCCGTGGTACAGCGTAGAAAAACTCAATTGTCTAGTGGTGCTTGACAAGTGTAATATTAACTATTATAGTAGATATATAACAGTAGAGAGTAGTCTACTGATTTATGGTAGAATTCCAGGGTATGGGTAAAGCGGAATTTACTAAACAATGAAAGGACATATAAGAAAATGGGAAAGATAGGATTGCCATTAGTAATTTCGATTATTTTAGTGGTACTTGTTGTTGGTATTACCGGTTGCGGCGCTTCGACAGGATCCGGCACGCCGCCGGCCAGGTTAACCAGCACGGCGTCCACCACTTCGACAACTACGATATCCTCTACGACATCGGCTTTAACCGCCACCGCGACCAGCGACGAAAGCGCGATCAGGGCTTATGCCGATGCTGAAACGGAGACGACTCTACAGGGGTTGAATGAAAACAATCGGGCAAAGTACATCCAATACTGGAACCCTGATTTTCAAGCAGCGGTCACACAACAGGTTTTTGATGCGGTCGTGGCTCAGATAAACGGCAAATATGGCGCATACATATCCAAAGAATTTCAAAGCACTGATTTCCAGCAAGGTTACACAATTGTCTATTATAAAACGAAATACGCCAAAGCGGATATAACTATCAAAATGGTTTTTGATTCGAATCACCAGATTGCCGGCCATTTCATTGTCCCATAATATCGGAATCGTTTCTAGTGCTATCATGTACCGTCAATAAGGAGTGCGTGGCATGCTTCGTCAAATGACCAGTTTTTTTGTTTCTGCGTTCAATTTCCCCGGTCTGGATTGGAAATTGATCCTGGTGGCTATTGCCCTCAGTATTGTCTTTGGGGCTATCTGGTTAACTGCGTATTGGCCGTCTCTTAAAAAACCTTCGTTGTGGATAATCGCCATCATCAGCGCTTTCCTTACCTGGACGGCTATCGCTTTCGTGCAAGTCCCACTGCAATCATGGGCAGGACAGGCTCTGTTTCATATTTGGAGCGAGCAGACGCTAACGAAGTGGATACTGTTAGCTGCGATACCGCAAATACTTCTCAGCGGCATTGTTCAGGAAGCAGCCAAGTTAGTCCCGGTATATTTGTTCTGGTGGCGTAGTAAGAAAAGTTTTACGCCCAGATTCGGGCTGATCGCCGGAGCTCTATCAGGGGCAGGGTTCGGTATCTTCGAGGCTGTTTGGGCGCACAATCAAATATTTGCCTCCGGCTGGGCCTGGCACCTGGTGGGGACTTATGGCTTTGTGGCAATATTGGGATTCTGGGAAAGATTCTTTAGCGTTGCGTTTCACATTGCTGCTTCAGCTCTCGTGGGTTACGGTTTGGCAAAACATAAGGGCTGGCAGTATTATCTTATCGCGGCATTCTTGCATGGATTTATGAACTATTCAGTTGTCCTGTTACAGACCAATCATCTCACTTTGGTGCAGGACGAGATATTTACCGCAATCTTCGCTGTTCTAGTTACAGGTGTAGTATTATGGCTGCGCTGGTACAAACCGAAAGAAATCCCTGTAAATAATCCCCCGGAGGTTACCGCTCCACCTGAACCGCTAGCCCCGGTGAGTTGATTGTTGAAAAATGTTGGTTCCGGTCGATTATTTCCGGGCTCGCTTCCAGTCCCAGTTTTCCATTAATAAAGCGAGTCCCAGGATAACGGCTGTGGCGATAAGAGCAATGCCACATACCAATAGCAATGTCTGGAGGCTTTGGTTTTTACTGAAAGCAGCCCATCCCCAATACCCAAGATAGGCCATAAAAATATACTTGATAATTTTACCGAACATACAGGGTACAAAATATTTCCAGGCAGGTAAGCGCAGGTTCCCGGCGGCCAATCCCATCACATCAATCGGCATGGGGGTGACGGCGAAAACAAAGACAATCAACATTCCCCATTTTTTTAACCAACCGACTGCTTTCTGATAGGCTTGATTATCATGCCAGATAGTGCGTCCGCTATAACCGGCAACGTAGGCCGTCATCTCTCCGATAGCCCCTCCGAATCCTGCTACCAGACCGATATATAAAGGATTAAATGTTGCTCCGAGAGGTATTATCATCAGGATGCTGGGCATCGGGAGGATTATAGTGGCGTTAGTGAACATACTGAGAAAAAATGTCCCGAGGTAGCCATAATTACCCAGCCGGATAAGCTCTTTTTTGAAGATAAAAAGGATAACGGTAAGCACTAGCATGAGAAGTAACATTGCCAGCGCGAGAAAATTTCTGCGAAGCCAGCTTTTTTTAACTGGGGGAGCAGGTGTTTCCTGATTGCCGGAATTTTGAGTCATTGTAAGTATTTTAACACATCGCCGATAACAATCATGAAAACCTAAGGTAATTTTAGTTGACGAAAGTTGAGCCATCGGCTAAAGTAAGCTCAAATGGAGGCCGAGCATGTTTTCTAATATAACCCGATGTGGTAAGTCGGAATTCCGCTGGGGTGACCGCACGTATTTGATGGGTATCATCAACGTTTCTCCCGATTCTTTTTCCGGTGACGGCGCATCCGATATTGACACGGCTTTAGCTCAAGCCTGCCGGTTTGTGGAGGAAGGCGCGGATATCCTGGATATCGGCGGGGAATCTACCCGTCCTGGTTCAAACCCGATTACGAATGAAGAAGAAGTCAGGCGGGTAATACCGGTAATTGAGAAGCTAGCCGGGCGAATCAATGTGCCAATAAGTGTAGATTCTTATAAATACGAGGTTGCCAGACAGGCTCTGGATTCCGGCGCATCAATTCTCAACGACCAGTGGGGATTAAAAACAGAACCGAGGCTGGCAGCATTAGCGGCTAAGAAAAACGCTCCGATTATCTTGATGAGCAACCAGCGTGATCGAGGCGGCTATGATGTCGTTATGGGGCGTGACACTGCGAATTACCATGATGTAATGGTCGAGGTGATAGCTTCGCTACGGAAAAGTGTGGATGTAGCACAACAAGCGGGTGTACCCAAGGAAAATATTATCATTGACCCGGGCATCGGTTTTGGTAAAACCTGGAAGCAGGACATTGAAATCATCAGAAGGCTGAAAGAATTAAAGGTGCTAGGTTTGCCAATCCTCATGGGCACGTCCAGAAAATCACTGATTAAAATGGTTTTAAACTTGCCGGCTAATCAGCGGATCGAGGGCACTGCTGCGACTGTAGCCATCAGTATCGCTAATGGCGCAGATATTGTGCGGGTGCATGATGTGAAGCAGATGGCGCGGGTTTGTAAGATGACGGATGCTATTGTGAGGGGGATTTAGCGGCCGCGTGCGAAAATCTACCACTCAGGCGTTTCTCAAGTCACCCCTTCTCTCTAGCTCTCTCCCGATCATGCTAGAGACGAATGGCATTACTGATTACTGATAATCCGATACTCACAACTTACTACCATGGTTTTTTGGCAACAATATTGTTGCCGGCGTGTTTATGTGTGGGGCCGTTGGGGCGGGTATGTTTAAAAACATACGTTCTGCTATCAATGATCTGCCAATCCTGATAATAAGAAAATAATTCGCCTTCTTTGAATAAGCCCACCATGAGTCCGCGCTGGTCTTCCGGTTCGGGGGCTTCATCGGTAAACACGCCCACCAGATTATAACCGCCACTGGCAGTGGAGTTTTTCATTTTAAAAATTATCTTCGACCATTCTTCGTGCTTGATCAAGTGTAAGCACCCCTCGCACACTATCAAATCGAAGGTTTTATTAAAAGCATACTGACGCATATCACAAACAACCGCATTAATATTTAGGCGTAATTCACCGGCGACGGTATTAAGTTTTTGGATCCCTGATGCTGAAATATCTGTGGCGGAGGTTTCAAAACCAATCCGCGCTAGATACAGTGCATTGCGGCCTTCACCACAACCCAGATCCAGCGCTCGCGCGGGCAATTTTATCTTTGATGCAATGGTGGCGACATCTTTGCTCGGTTTCCCGCCCCCGAAGGTATCCAGCTTTCCCTTCCGCTTGTAACTTTCTTCCCAGAATGGTTTTGTAGAGGATTCCATGATTGTCCTCCCGTTTACAATTGATTTATTTCTCTCAGTACCATTTCTTTATAGGCTTTCATTAATTTGCGGGTTATTATACCCGGTTTGCCACTGCCTATTGGTTTCCCATCGAAAACGGTGACCGGCCCAATTTCAATCAGGGAATTAGTAATAAAAACTTCATTTGCCTGTAATAACTCTGCTAATCTGAAATTTACCTCTTTGACTTTGATGCCGAGTTGCGCCGCCAGTTCAAAGACCACTACACGAGTAACCCCGGGTAAAATACCTGATTCATAGCGGGGTGTTTTTAGAACGCTATCTTTCACCAGGAACAGGTTACTGCCTGCCGCTTCTGTCAAATAGCCTCTACCGTTCAGGAAAAAGGCCTCGTTGGCGCCTGCTGCTTTCGCTTCTTGACGCGCCAGCATGTTCTCCATGGTATTAGCGGATTTCAGATAGGTCACCGGCGAATGACTGTTGCGGCGTATCGCAGAAAGCACTACTTTATACCCCTGCCGGTACTTATCAGGACCGGGAGGTATATAATCTGCAGCCAGTATGGCAATGGTGGGTTGAATGCAGGAATCCAAATCAGGGGATATCGTGCCCTCGCCAATGGAGACGCAAATGCGGAGACGCGTCTGATGAAAATTATTTGCTTTAATAACGTCTTTTACAGCTTCTCTAATCAGAGCAGTGTGTATTAATATCCCCAGACGGTCGCCGGAAAACTTGAGGCGCGCCAAATGGTTATCCAATCTGAAGGCTTTGCCTTCATAAGCACGCACTGTTTCATAGAGGCCGTATCCAAAAAGAAAACCATAATCAAGCGCAGAGATTTTGGCTTTCTCACGCGGTAACAGTTTCCCATTTAAATAATAGATTTCACCCATGTATCACACTCCGCTCTATGATCGATGGAAATTATTTTTCTTTAACATTAAGTGCCGTTGAACAAGATTTGGAAATTAAAGATTATCGTACAATAGCAGGGAGTGAAACTCAAATGGTATTCAGATGTATTACAGCGGAAGGTTATGGTAACTTGGAATTGTTGTGTTCGATGCCCAGACACCAATGAAAAGGACGAAAGGGTATCGCGATTTCTGAAGGCTGTTGGACACAGAGATTGCCACGTCGCTTCGCTCCTCGCAATGGAGCGATGATATGGATTCCCGATCATGTCGGGAATGACAAACAGCAAGGGTGAACCATCCATATGATGGGCGAAGGGGTGTTATACCTCTTTAACGGCCGTTGACAATAGATACATTCGTCAATTTAGACAGACTCAGTACATTTTACGTTAACAGTATACACCTGCCTTTGGCAACGTATACGTTTGCTCACGCGAAGTACTTCTAACTTTCAGTTTCCAGCCTTCGGAAAGTAATTCGGCTTGCGAGCCTTAATATGATATTACGATGTCAGATTGCCACGTCTCCCTTATACATTCACTTCGTGAAGTACCTCCGGCTGAGACCTGCGGCAAGTATGGGACTATAGGCTTTGCTCCTCGTAATGGGAATGGGGTTTTAGTGAATGGATACCAACTTTCGTCAGTATGGGGATGGCAGCGAACACTTTATTTCTTCTTGCCCTGGTCGAGAGTCTGTGCCAGTTGCTCGAAGAGCTGTTTCTGTTCTTTAGTCAGGGAGTCTGGTGTTTGAACGGAAACAGTGATAATTTGATCGCCGCGGGCCCTTCCCTGCAGGTGAGTAATACCTTTATTCCTAAACCGGAAGATAGCGCCGCTTTGACAACCGGGGGGAATCCTGAGTTTAGTGTCACCTTCGAGTGTCGGCACAACCACCTCTGTACCCAATGCCGCCTGAGCGAAGTTTATCGGCAAATTATAGTAGATGTCATCACCCTCGCGCTTGAAGAATGCGTGGGGCTGAACCGACAGGCTAACGAAAAGGTCGCCGCTAGGCCCGCCGCGGGAACCGGCATCGCCTTCGCCGCGAATGCGTATCTGATTACCATCGGTGACGCCGGCGGGAACTTTGACAGCAACCGTACGTTGATGTTTTTCCTTACCGGTGCCGTGGCATTTGGGGCATGGTTCGGTAACGATTCTACCTTCGCCGCGGCACTTCGGACAACTGGTGATATTCGTAAAACGCCCGAAAACGCTGGATTGTACCCGTTTGATTTGTCCGGTGCCGTTACAGGTGGGGCAACGTTCCGGCTGACTACCGGTCTTGCTACGGGTGCCCTTACACTCCGAGCAATATTCGGTGCGCATGATGGTGATTTCCTTTTCACAACCAAAAGCGGCTTCTGTCAGGGTAATGCTGATATTATATTGCAGAGCTGAGCCTTTTTCAGGCGCCTGACGCGCGCCGTTGGCGCTTCCCCCGAAGAAGGCTTCAAAAATATCCCCAAAACCGAAATCGAATCCATCCGATTCCTGTCCGAAGAGGCTGGTGCCGCCGCTGTGTCCGAAACGGTCATAGGCAGAACGTTTTGTAGGGTCGCAAAGGACCTCATAAGCCTCGTTCAGTTCTTTAAACTTATCCGATGCGCCTTCCTCGTGGTTATGGTCGGGGTGATACTGGAAAGCGAGTTTGCGGAATGCCTTCTTAATATCTTCATCGGTGGCGTCCCTGCCGATACCCAGGACTTCATAGTAATCGCGTTTTTCTGCCATATAATTTAATTATTTCCTCGTCTGAATGGAGCTAAAAGTTTTGCTGGAGGGGCTATGCCCCTCCAGCACTCTTTATTTTATACCTTATGCTACTTGCCGTCTATTGTTTATACCTCGTGGAATTCACCTTCGACGGTGCTGTCATCTTTCTTACCGCCGGGTGGCGGCTGGTTTCCGGGCGGTGGCGGCGGTTGTTGCTGCTGCTTATAAATTTCCGCCCCGACTTTTTGCATCGATTCATTCAATTGTTGAGACGCCTGTTTGATGGCTTCCATGTTGCTGCCTTTCATTGCCTCGCGGACAGCGACAACCTTGCCTTCAATCTCTTTATTCAACGCTTCGGGGACCTTATCTTTATTGTCGCGCAGGGTCTTTTCGGCCATGTATGCCATATTATCGGCAGTGTTGCGAACTTCTACCTCTTCTTTGCGTTTGGCATCTTCAGTAGCGTGGACTTCGCCTTCCTTACGCATTTTCTCGATTTCTTCCTTGCTGAGGCCACTGGAAACGGTAATCGTGATTTTCTGTTCCTTGCCGGTACCCTTGTCTAATGCCTTGACACTCAAAATACCATTGGCATCGATATCAAAGGTTACTTCCACCTGGGGCATGCCGCGCGGCGCCGGCAGGATGCCGTCCAACATAAATCTTCCCAGGGTACGGTTATCGTTGGCCATCTGTCTTTCGCCCTGGAGGACATGAATCTCCACGCTGGGCTGGCTATCCGTGGCCGTACTGAAAATCTGACTCTTGGAGGTAGGGATGGTAGTATTGCGCGTGATAAGCGGTGTCATTACTCCGCCGAGAGTTTCGATCCCGAGTGTCAGTGGGGTGACGTCGAGCAGCAATACTTCTTTGACCTCACCTTTAAGAACGCCGGCCTGGATTGCTGCGCCGATAGCCACGACTTCATCGGGGTTAACGCTCTTATTCGGTTCTTTACCGAAGAATTGTTTGACTTTCTGTTGCACAATCGGCATTCTGGTCTGACCGCCGACTAGAATGACTTCGTCGATCTGGGCGGTGGTTTTACCGGCATCGTTGACCGCCTGTTTGCACGGCTCCAGGGTTTTCTCTACCAAATCCATAACTAATTGTTCCAGTTTGGCTCGGGTTAAATTCACATTCATGTGCTTGGGCCCGCTGGCATCAGCCGTAATAAACGGCAGGTTAATATCCGTCTGCTGCACGGTGGAAAGCTCGATTTTGGCTTTTTCGGCCGCTTCCTTAAGTCGCTGTAGTGCCATTCTATCCTGTCTCAGGTCAATACCCTGGTCGCGTTTGAATTCTTCACAAAGCCAGTCAATAATCCTCTGGTCGAAATCATCACCGCCGAGATGCGTATCACCGGCGGTGGACTTAACCTGGAAAGTGCCTTCACCAATCTCCAGAACGGAGATATCAAAGGTGCCGCCACCGAGGTCATATACGGCGATGGTCTCGTCTTTTTTCTTATCCAAGCCATAAGCTAATGCAGCAGCAGTCGGCTCGTTGATAATTCTAAGTACGTTCAATCCGGCGATAGAACCGGCGTCTTTGGTGGCTTGACGTTGGGCATCGTTGAAGTAGGCTGGCACCGTAATAACGGCATCGGTCACCTTCTCGCCCAGAAATGCCTCGGCATCAGTCTTGAGCTTCTGCAAAATCATGGCAGACACTTCCGGCGGGCTGTATTCCTTACCGCCCATTAAAACGTGAACTTCATTGTTAGCGCCGCGTATCACTTTATAAGTCTTGCGGCGGGCATCTTCTTCGACCGGTAGTTCTCTTCCGGGCGGTTCGCCCCATTTCCTTCCCATAAAACGTTTAATGCTATAAACGGTGTTCTCCGGATTCACAATCGCCTGACGTCGGGCGATTTGCCCGACCAGGCGTTCACCCGTCTTGCTGATGGCTACGATTGAAGGGAACAGATGGCTGCCTTCCGCCGAAGAAATTACCACCGGTTCGCCGCCCTGCATCACCGCCACTTCGCTGAATGTTGTTCCTAAATCAATCCCTACGGTTTTTCCCACTTGCATGCCTCCTCACAATATTTTGAATGATTATGTATCGGGATAAAAATATGTTTTATGTTTCTTCTGCCGATTCTTCTACTGGCTCGCCATTACCGACCGCAACTTTACTCGGGCGGATGACTTTGTCATTTAATTTGTAGCCTTTTTCAATCTCCTGCACTACTATGCCATCTTCACCTTTAGTGTGCATCACAGCTTCATGCAGGTTAGGGTCAAATATTTCACCGACAGCATTAATCGGGGATAAACCCTGAGCTTCCAATGTTGTCATGAGTTTGCGTTCAACCAGTTTAACGCCATCCACCCAGTCGGTTTTCGCTAATTTGGGGGTGATGGATTCAAAAGCTCTTTCAAAATCGTCCAGAATCGGCAAGATACTGAGAATCAACTGTTGGTTGGCATATTTCCCTATATCCATTCTTTCCTGTTCGATACGACGTTTGTAGTTCTGAAAATCAGCCTGAGTCCTTTTCCAACTATCCAGGTAATCATCGGCCTTCTGTTTTGTTTCAGCAAGTGCTTTTACAACATCCTGCTCAACTTCAGGCACGCATTCCTCTTTTATTTCAGGCGTTTCGGGGTTAGTCTCTTCTGGTTCTCGCGGAATCATTTTTTATCCACCTTAGTATTACTAATTATTTGCTTCGGGTGTGATTTTCCTGCCGTATAACCAGGCAATCAGGCCGCTCAGAACCTCGGCCAGATAATCTACGGAAGCGATGCTGCGTGCGTAATGCATACGGGTCGGCCCGATAACGGCGATACAACCGATGGCTTCACCCGGCAAGCCGTATTGACTGATAACGACACTGTAGTTCTGTATCGCCTCCGATTTATTTTCTTTACCGATAATGACATGCACTCCTCTACCTGTCAGCTTGTCCGGCAGGATTACACGTAGCAGTTTTTTATTCTCAGTTAGTGCTAGAGACGTCGTTGTCTGACGCGCATTAGCAAATTCCGGCTGGTTAAAAATGAACTGCAAACCATCCAGATAGGGCGTTTCATATTCCACTTCATCTTCAGTCTTCATGATATTTAAAATACAATCGCAAATACCTTTTTCAAGATCGGATAACTCTACCTTTTTTGCTTGAATCTGGGGATTGTTCAAGCCGGAAAAAATGGTATTCAGTTTATTACTGACGGAAGATAGCTCGGTTTGAGATACCGGCTGGTCAAAAACAGTAAGCTGTTGTCTGACAACCGCGCCTTGCAGAACCAGCACCAGCAGAGCGGTTGAATCCTGGATACTGACCAATTCCAGATGCTTGAAGAGACAGTTATCCGATTTGGCCGTAGCTACAATCGCCATGTTCTGAGATAGATTGGCCAGTAACGTTGCCGTTAGCCTAGCCCACTCTTCCATTCTGGTTTCAACCTGGTGGAAAAGATGATTGATCATCCGCTGCTGATTAATCGGCAAACGGACATCCTCTAATGTCTCGACATAATATCGGTAGCCTTTATCCGAAGGAACGCTCCCTGCCGAAGTATGCGGCTGAATAATATAGCCTTCCTGTTTCAGCCGCATCATTTCATTACGAATAGTGGCGGAAGAAACATCGAGTCCATTATTACGCAGAACACTTTGCGACGGTACCGGAGCAGCCCGGGCAATATACTGTTCAACAATGGATTTTAGAATCGTTTCGGATCTTGGTGAAAGCGCTTTACTCATATTTAGCACTCTATCTCCTCGACTGCTAACATTACTAAGTTAACATTTTGGAAATTTATTGTCAAGAGATTTTAGTCACACAATTGAACCCGACGTGAGCGTGTGTTAAACTAAATTCATGGAAATTACATGGTTAGGGCATTCATGCTTCAAACTTAAGGGTAAACAGGCTACTGTTATCACCGACCCATTCTCACCTGGAATCGGTTATACGTTAGGAAAAGTTTCGGCGGAAATTGTCACTGTCAGTCATTCTCACCCGGGACACTCTTATATCCAGGGCGTCAGCGGAGAACCGAGGGTATTAAAAGGACCCGGAGAATACGAAGCTGCCGGTGTGTTGACCGTTGGCGTGCATACTTTTCACGACAATGAAAAAGGCGCCCAGCGAGGTAAAAACACTGTTTTTGTTATTGATGTCGATGATGTGATGATTTGTCACCTCGGAGACCTTGGACATCCGCTCATTGCCGAACAGGTAGCAGAAATCGATGGGGTTGACGTTTTATTGATTCCTGTCGGGGGTGTTTCTACCATCGATGCTGTTCAAGCAGCTCAGATTGTACGGCATTTAGAACCGAAGATAGTCATCCCGATGCATTATAAGACCGATGCTACGAAGAAAGAACTGGAACCGGTTGACCGATTTCTTAAAGAGATGGGTGTGAAAGAAGCTGTACCCCAGCCCAAATTACTGGTGAACAAAAACAGTTTACCGCTTACGATGCAGGTTGTGGTATTGAACTATAAGCAATAACGGGAAACTTAGTGACGACGTCGTATCGCAGCTATTGCCAGTATCGTTAGCGTTATTACGATAACAGCCAGCAGAGCGATTCCACCGTATATTAACACCGGCGGTATGTTGACATTAACGTTTACCGTCGATTGATTGGTCACTGTTTGTGTTTGAGGTGGCAGCGCAGACACCGGTTGAGATTGTTGCGTTGTAATAGTAACAGGGACGGAAGTTTCAGACAATACAGCTACAGCGGCAGGAACTGTATCGTCCGTGGTAAAAACGCTGACTGCACTCCAATCGCTGAAACTATTGTTTGAACAGGCTCTAACTTTCCAGTAATAGGTGATACTTTTTTCTAAACTGATATTGCTTTCCCAGGCATTTCCAGGCAGTGCGTTGTCACCTGTTTTATCGATTACGATATTCTGGAACGAGGCGTCTGTAGCCACGAGCAATTCATATTGGTTAGCGGATGCAATAGTTCCCCATTGGAAAACAGGTTTGAGAGCAGTTATCCCGCCGGCAGCAGGGACGGATAATAACGGCACAACATTTGTGCCTCCCAGGATTGTGTTAAATGAAATCGGGTCCGACCAAGGGCTCAGGAACGGTTTGCTGACACGGATGCGCCAATAATAAGTAGTTGCCGCTTCCAAACCGGTAGGACGTGCCGAGCAGGATTCAGAGGCGCCTGTCAGGCCGCTCAGGATGTCTGTAAAACCGGTGTTATCACTTACCTGCCATTCATATTCAGTAGCACCGCCTAAAGCCTGCCATGTCAGATTAAGGTTTGAGATACCCAGCCCCGGTGTATTATCCTCCGGTGAAATCGGGATAACCGGCGCCGACAGGCTATCGGTAAATGTCATCAGTCGGGTATATTTCGTATCGACCGACCATAGTTGATGTTCGTAAATTGATAAATCAAACATAGTATCAGTATCATCAAGGCCGCGTGTTATTGATTCAAAGGTTGGCGACGAATTGGTCGGATCCAACGAGCGGATGATACCGCCTTTTTTATCCGCAGCAACTACCGACTGTGTGTTTACCGCGTACAACGTCCCATCGCTGGCAATGGCTATTTGGCTGATGATGGCATTATCGGGAAGTCCGGTATATATGCTTTTCCAGTTAGTGCTCTTATCAAGAGTAAAGCGGAAAATACGTTCTTTACTGGCGGATGTTACTTTCGCGTCTGTTGAGGTATAGATAATTTTATTCTCGCTGAACTTGTTATCAAATGCCAGGCTTATTCTGCCGATACCAATGGTGAACGGTAATTGTTGCCCCAACATCCTGAAAGTTACGCCGTTGTCTTCAGATAAATACACTTGCCCGGCGGTGTTGCCTGCCAGAATTGTTTTGTCTTGAGTATAATTTGGCGATAATACAATGGTAGTTAGTTGCTGATTACCCACCTCTGCCGGGGTTATATAGGAAATACCCCCGTTAGCGGTGTAATAAATCAGCCCTTTACTGCCATCGTAACCGCCGATAAACCATTTCTGGCTATCCAGGACCGACCACATGTCCGTAATACAAGGGGTGATATGCGGGGTGAAAGTCTGCCCATTATCGTTCGATTCCCAGATTACCGGGTTACTGTCACTTTGTCCGTCGATAATTATGGACGGAGTGTCAGGACTGTATCAAGGAATTGTTTTCACTAACTTCAGATTGTCAACGCCGGTAAAACTGCCGCAAAAAATCCTATCCCATGTCCGGCCGCTATCCAGCGTACGCCAGAGGCTGTGTTTCAGATTACTGCTATTGAACGTAAGCATAAAAACGGTAGTCGCTGAAGGTGTTATAAAATCCGGGATATCGTCGATTTTAGTATCTATCAGACTAATTTGCTCCCAGGTGATGCCGCTGTCGTTCGAAAAGGAGAAGCCGCTTTCGGTACCGCTGGTAACCGCATAGACCTTATGTTGATTTATAAAATCAGGCGCTATCACAACGAAGGTGTTCGTTTGTCCCATAGGCGGTTTATGACACTGTGTCCAGTGTACGCCATTATCCGAGCTTAGATAGACCAAAGAGCTGCCAGCACAACCGGCAAGGATTGTGTTGTTGCTGTTAGTGAGGCTAGCGATATCCACTCCAGACAGATTATATGAAGCCCCGATGTTCAGGTTGGCGGCGATCGACGGAGCGGGTGTTATGGGCACAGGTGACATTGTAAACACCCCCGCCATTAATGCCGGTATCGATGCCTGTCAAGAAAACGGCATTTTCCGAGAGGCCGTTGTAGCTATCAGGGAAGGTAACACAGGCTGCTGCCGGTACGATACCGGGGATACGAGCATTACCAATTGCTTGCCCCCAGTTTCCCGTATAGATTTTGTTCAGTATATATGTATCTGTTTCATCCGAGGTAACAGCAACTAACTGACGGTCGTCGGGGTAATCCGGAGAAAAAGCCACGTGGTAAACATCATAATTACCGATGCCGGTGTTTATCCAATTAGTACCGATAAGACCCTCATCCAGAAGATAAACGCCTCCATACTCAGCGAGATCGGTGTCAACGGTACTGACAGTAACGGTATTAGTATTGCCTGCACGTACGACATCGATGGATGTGATGAAGACGTTACCGGTGCCGGCACCACCGGGTATTGGTAACGGATTAAAAGTATTGCCGGCATCGATCGATTTATATACCCGTTCGGTGGTCGCATAGTAGACGGTGGCGGCATCCTGCGGGAGAACAGCGATATCGATGATAGCATCGGTGACTTTACCGGTGGTCGTCCAACTACGCCCAGCGTCTGTAGATTTGAATAGAGTATAAGTGGTACCTGAAGGATTTGCGTAACAGTAGAGTGTGCCGTCTTTTGCCAATGTCAGGTTACTGACGTCGGAACCATCGGCTAATGTCCACTTGCTCTGGATTCCTTCTGCAGGTATGTTTACCGATGTCCATTGAGCCTCATCAACCGCAAAAGCCGTGGAGCAGAGAGATATGTTCGTAACAAGCAGAGAGAAAAACATCAATAGAACAAGTGTTTTATGACTTAATTTTGCCATAGGGCAAATTTTACCTGACTGGCCAAGCAGAAGTCAAATTAGCTGTTGCGAGACAGTCGGCGACATGATACCGGATGAATATTAGAGGTTTTTCGTTATATAATCACCCGCCGGATGGTAGCCGAACTCAGAACGGTAGTATTCTTTAGCGCCAACACCACTTAACACCAGCATCTGCGGCGCTTTGAATTCTTCATGGGCGATGCGCTCCGCCTCCCGGAGTAAAGCTTTCCCGAGACCTTTGTGTTGGACGGCATCAGCATTCTGGTTTTTCAAAGGGACTTCCGGCCCATAGACATGTAATTCCCGCACGATAGCCGTCGGTGAAACGCTCTCAAATCCGGACAGAAGAATTACTTCTGACTGGATACGGAGTCGCAGTAATCCGAATAGTGTTTCATTTTCATCTTCAAATGATAGAAAAATCTCTGTGCCACCCGAAGCTGAATAATCCATTCTTTTCAGGGCAGGCTCGCCGATTTTTAGACCATTAGCGACGCGATGCCCATACTCGCGACAGCGGATGCAGTGGCATTCGATGCCTTTCTCCAGCATTCTTTTTTTAACCGGACCGCGTAAAGAATCTTTGTAGCCAGCTACAATAAATTTTACGGGGATATCACGCAAAACACGGGAAATACGGACATACTTCGGAACAATGGCTTTGATATTTGCCACGAGATCAACCAATACATTGTTTTCGTATGGCTGATAATGGCCTTCCTTATACCATTTTTCCAGTGTTGTACCGGCGACTACCATCGTCGGATAGATTTTTAAACCATCCGGTCTAAAGCAGGGGTCATCGAATAGCTGGCGGGACATTGCTAAGTCGTGTTCGGGAGTTGACCCAGGTAATCCGGGCATCCAGTGGTAGTGTACTTTAAAACCATATTTTTTGGTCAGTGCGGTTGCTCTGATTACATCTTCTACAAGGTGACCCCGGTTCACCAACCGGTAGATTTCGTCGTCCAAAGTCTGCACGCCGATTTCTACCCGGGTGGCGCCGAATTCCAGCATCCGTTTCACTTCGGCTTCTCCGCAAAAATCAGGGCGGGTTTCAATACACAAACCGACACAACGCCAAGCGGCAGTTTCATTGAGTTTCTTGGCTTCTTCCAAGTTGCCAGAAACAACGCCATTCAGTGCATCGAAGCACTCTTTAATAAATTGATACTGATATTCTTTAGGCGTAGAGAGAAATGTGCCGCCCATGATAATTAATTCAATTTTGTCAGTAGGATGTCCCATATCGGCCATGCTGTTCAATCTGAGGCAAATCTGTTTTACAGCGTCGAACTGGCATTCTATGCCTCGGAGCACTGCCGGAGATTCGGGGGTATAGCTCTGCGGCATGTTGGCAAAGGTAGGACAATAAACGCATTTGCCGGGGCACGGCATCGGCATCGTCATGACAGCCACCGGTGTTACCCCGGAAATGGTACGCGTCGATTTTCTCATGGCGGGAAGTTCTTTCTTCATAGTTAACATTAGTGTAACAAAATCGGATGTTACTCACAAACAAACCGAAGAGCTTATCTTATTTAGGAAATATTTAGGACTTCGTGAAAAACTTAATGTCTTGTTCATCACGATGGCAGTATCATTTTTGATACAGGAAGAAAAATGAATACCAGATTGAAGAGAATTATCGGCGTTATGCTGGGCATTTTGATAGTGTCCGTATTATGCACCGCCGGGGTATGGGCTTATATCGGAAACGATGTCTCCAACGACGCCTCAAATGGCGTTATAGCGCTTAAATTAGGGAACACAACACAACAGGATGCGCTTAACGTGCCCAATGCCTCGCCCGGTGATAGTGGACAATACTCATATCATCTTGAAAATAGCGGCAATATATCAGGGAGTTTAAGCGTCAATATCACGAATATCACGAACACCGCGGGGACAACAGGAAAGTATGCTGATGGCTCCGGCGATCTTGGTAGAAACACGGAAGTGGCATTTTATCTCGATTCGTATGGCAGCGGTGACTGGAGCCAGGGTGATATCGGATTAAGTGCAAACGGCCAGACTTATCCGTATCAATCTGCGTTGCAATACGATATTCTGGATAACTATGCTAAAGCTGAATGGAACGGTATAACCACATTATCCCCGGGGAATAAGCTAAATCTGGTAGCTCTTTGGCGTATTCCGTCTTCGGTCGGTAATGAAATTCAGGGCGATAGCGTCAGTTATGATATCAGTTTTACCCTGACGCAAGTTCATTAGATATTAATGACTATGCTATACTAACTGAGACTGAAGTTAGATGGCTGGGTCTTCGTGACAGATAATCTCCAGGATGTTTTCAACCGGATAGCTCCAAGCTGGTATAATTACCGGCATTGGACGATTTTCCGCCACGAATTGGAAACACTGGCTAAAGAATGGCGGCAGGGTAAACTCCTCAACCTTGGCTGCGGGCACGGCGCCGATTTTTTACCGTTTGCGAACAAGTTTGAATTGTATGGCGTCGATTTTTCCGATGAAATGATCAAGCTTGCCCGAAAATATGCCGGAAAATTTAATTACAATGTCAATCTGTCAGTCGCTGACGTGCGCTGCCTTCCTTATCAAGATGAGACCTTCGACTATGTGATTTCTGTGGCTACTTATCATCATTTAAAAAGAGACGACCAGTTGACGGCTTTCCTGGAATTAAAGCGGGTGCTAAAATCCGGGGGTTCGGCTTTCATTACCGTCTGGAACCGATGGCAACCGCAGTTCTGGTTTAAGGGGAAAGAAGTACGGATACCGTGGCGAAGGCAGCACGAGATACTTTATCGTTACTATTATTTATTCACTTACGGAGAGTTTAAGAGGCTGGCAGAACGGGCCGGTTTGGAGATTGTGCAAATATCCCCGGAAAGTACCTACCATTTTCCCGTTAAGTCATTTTCGAAGAATATCTGCCTGATAATAAAGAAAAAATATAATTAGAGGGCTTTTGCAGCAACGAAATAATGTTATACTTTATATATATTTGACAAAACCAGTGATAAGAATTACTATGCGATTTACGAAGTAGTAAGGATTTATCTTGCAGGAGGTATTGCCGGAGCATGTTAACCAAAATAAAGTGTTCAAAATGCGGTGCTGACAACACATTTTCCCTATCCGATCCTATGTATGTAGGACCATTCAAATGCTACAAATGCCACACGACTTTTAAAATCACAATGGAACACAATGTGCTGAAGTCATGTGAACCGCTTGACCCTCAGGAATTGGCCAAAATGGAAGAAATCCAGGCAATGAAAGATAAGTTCCGACGCGGTGGAGCACCGTAAAAATTACACTATCGCAGGGATCTGAAAAGGAGACTGCTATGCCGGTAGTTATTGTGGAAATGTGGGACGGACGGACTATCGACCAGAAGAAAGTTGTTGTGGAAGGTATCACCGCTGCATTCGGTAAAATCGGTGTTCCTCCTGAAGCTGTACATATTATCATTAATGATGTTCCTAAACATAATTGGGCAACCGGCGGCAAGTTAGCTTCAGAGACCAAATCAGTCTAAAGTTCTTCGAACAGCTCCCGGTCGGATGAAACCCTCAGGAGTTTTTTGTGAATAATGGTGGTTGGGTATTAATAGTAGTATTGGGAATTATTTTAATACTTTTCTCTTTATTCCGAAGACGCGGCGGGGCGGCAAAATATCCGGAGATAGTGCAGGCATTACTCTTCGATGTCAAATGGAACCAGGTGCTGGCGGATAATTTTCCCAAAAATGATAAATACCGTCGTTTTGCGTACTCCAATTGGAAAATGAACAAGGATAGGATTGGTTTTCTCGGAGAAATAGTAAAGCAAATGCTCAGAGAGTCCTTCACAATGGTTGAAGAATACAACAAGATAATCAAGGAAGCCCAAAAAGCTAAGTCCGAAAGCCACAAAGATATAGACCTGACACGATTCAAGGAATTGGTCGCTAAAACCCGACAGGAACTGGAAGATTGGATGGTTCAGAAAACGGGCTCGAAGGATTTACCCCCGAAATACCCCACACTTTTTGGTTCTCTTTTTGGAGAGCGGTAGCGAATTCTGATTATATATGCGTGCCCAGAGTATCTTCAGTAGGGTGGGTGAAGTCGAAACGAAAGCTAGACGCAACCCGCCTTATTATTTATCCGGTTACCTGGCTGAAAGCTCGTTTGTGAATGTTCCCCATTTCTGATAATAAGCTTGTTTGGCTTTAGTGAATTTTTCTTTGAACGAAGGCGAGCCGATATATTCCGTGGACATGATTACGGCATCCTCTTTGTTATCCAGGTAATAGGCTTTACGCAAACCAAGCTTATCAAAACCGAATTTGTAGTAGAGATTTTGGGCGATTTGATTTGAAACCCGGGCTTCAAGGGTAACGATGCGTACTTTTTTTGCCATCGCGAACTCAATCACGGCTATCAAGAGCGCTTCCCCAATGCCCTGACGGCGGTGGTCTTTGCCTGAGGCGATACTGGTGATATGGGCTTCATCTGCCATAATCCATACACCGGCATAACCCAGTATATGGGCTTCTTCTATGGGTTTGACCTGTGGAGTTGGTTTTCGCAGGAAAATCCTACGCGCCCGGTCGAAAAATCCGGGTTGTTTTTCCTGTTCAGGAGATTCGGGATCGGATGGCTGATTTGTATTTGCAGTATCATAAACCACAAAATAATGAGCCAATTTGTTTTCTAATTCACGCGGGAAATTAGTGGGAGGCCATTCAGTGGGGAAGGCGTCATGGTCGATTTCTTTTACCTGAGGGATGTCCTGCGAGCGCATAAATCGTATGGTCAGGGTCATGTTTCTCCTCTAATCATTGTATTCTAGCATATTGAAATTGTCATTGCTGACAAACAAATGAAAAGAGGATAAAAACAGGCGCAATGGAAGATCAATACTGGCATAAAATGGTTGATGGTCGTAGTTGGAGTTATTTTATGAGTAGGGGATTCCCATGGGGGTGGTATCATATCCACCGAGCGACTCAATCTGGCGACGGAAGTCTCTTAATCTCAGGAGTTCCAATAATGACTGAATGGCCGGTAATTCCAGGAAGTGGTTGGGAATCACCAAGTCATAGGGCTCTTCGTTAAGGGACAAGAAGTCGAGTTCGTTAGCCCGCGCTGAGGCTTCGATGCCAATCCCGCAGTCAACCAATCCGGCGGCTACCATCTCGGCGGTAGCCAGTTCGCCATTGATAATCTTGTCGTACCCATGAATGTTATTGGCCGGAATGCCAGCCTCCCAGATCAGCCTGTTTAGCAGGCCGCGACTGCCGGCGCCCGGCTGACGGTTAATAATAGTCACGTTGGGCATGGCCAGGTCATCGACACGCTGAATTTTCTTAGGGTTTCCGGCGGTTACCATCATTCCCTGATGCCAGATGGCGAACCGGATGATCGTACAAGGGAACGGGACCAGTTCTTTCACCAATGGTAAATTATAGACGCCCGTGACATTGTCTTTAAAATTGCAGCCTGCAATATGAATTTCACCGTTTGCCAGGGCGTGCAGAGAGGGGATACTTTCCGCTTCAATCCAGATAAGACGTACGCCGAGGTCACGAATCATTGAGGCGATAATGGACGCAGAGGGGTCGCAACCTGAAAGGACAAGTGTCGGAATTTTTGTCGCCGATTGGTTTATCAGTTTTAAGTCGACTTGTTTGTTATCATGTATTGCAACCGCAACAGCATCTGCCGGGTTTAATACATGGCTTACGGATAATCCGGCTTTCATGGGACGGGTTAATGAACGTGAGCCGACCCGAATCAGTTGCATTCTCATGCCTTCCGTAGTAACGCCGGACTCATCCGTCAACTCTGCTTGAACAATCCTCTCCGAGTTATCATCCAGCCAGAATAGATCCTCTACTGTTGTCTTTAATTTACGCGCCAGCCGCAAAGCTATTTCAGTAGACGGTACAGATTTGCCCGACTCAATAGATGTGTATGCCTGACGACTAATACCAGCGGCATTAGCCATATCGGTTTGAGTTAACCCGATATCTTTTCTAGTTTTTTGCAGTTTGCTCTTGACAGCCATACGCCCATATTGTAAAGTAATCTTTATATAGGTGTCAATAATACTTTACACTTATAATAGAAATCCGAGATAATTACTATACACTAAAGGAGTTTCATTTACAAAAACCGGTTGTCCTGCACGAATCAACAATTGGTTTGTTTGCGTACCGGTTATATTTAAATCGCTTACTTTTTCCGGAGCTGTTTTACCTAAAGGGAAATCCATGGTGAACAGCCGGTATCCTTGAGCTGAAGGATCGAGGGCACTGCTGGAAACGGCTTTGCCTCCCGGTTGGAGAAGGAGAAAGTAGGAATACAGTCCGCTTCGTGAAGGCATTGTTCCTCCCGGAAACTATCGCTCTTCTGCGTCTGCTTTCCTGGTTCCATCCCTCTCCGTATTAAGCATTGATATCGAGGTTCAGCGAATTATTAAACTTTACTCGCTGAAATAAACAGGAAAGGAGAGGGAATTATAAGAATATTAAGGATTTTCTACTGCTATTTATTCGACATTAATACTAAATTAAAAATGGAGTTTACCCTTAGATGAAAAAAACATTACTAAAATTCTTGTCCTTAACGCTGGCAACTGCGATATTAGCAGGCAGTCTTGCCGGTTGCAGTAAAACAACAGCGACTACATCTACTTCCACGGTGATAACGTCACAGCCTAGCCAGATAACCACAGCAACTACAACACCGGTGACGACTACGTCTACCACCATGTCCACTTCCAGCACAACCGAGGCAACCACCAGAACCATTACAGATATGTATGGCACGCAGGTCACGGTACCGGCTGTGGTTAACAGGGTTATTGCTACCGGCCCGGTTGAAACTCAATTAATTTATATGTTAGCCCCGGAAAAGCTAGTCGGTTTAAGTTCCGCCTGGAACGACAGTCCCTCCTATATCCCGGCTGAATATGCCAACATTCCTGTTATCGGTAACTCTTCCAACGGCTCATTTAATTACGAAGCTGCTATTGCTACCAAACCGGACCTTGTTCTGGAAGGCAAAACAAAAAACCTTGCCACCGACCGTGAGAAATTCGGCACAATTCCAGTGGTGGGAGTCAACGCCGGCGATGATTTATTGACAATGTACGGGCCGGAAATTCGCTACGTCGCCGACCTCCTGGGAGTGCCGGAGAGGGGTGACGCGCTGATTGCCTATTACAAGCAGGCTATGGACTACGTCAATAAAACCGTTTCAAGCATTCCAGATTCAGAGAAAGTCAGAGTTTATTATGCTGAAGGCAACGATGGTTTGCAAACGGATGCGGCAGGTTCCTGGCATACCAACCTCCTGGCCTTCTGCGGCGGGATAAATGTGGCTAATGTTACGGTCAGCAATACTTCTCAGGCTGTTCAGGTCAGTATGGAGCAGATTTATGCCTGGGATACAGCTGATCCGATTAATATGATTATTATAGGTCGAACCAGTCAAGCTTCGACCTATAATGCCATAATGACTAGCGGTAACTGGCAGCAATTATCCTGTGTACGGAAGGGGAATGTTGTTGTCAGGCCGGATAACCCTACATCCTGGTTTGACGGCCCACCCGGGTATGGACAAATCCTCGGCATGTATTGGATGCTGCATACATTATATTCAGCGAAAACCGCAGACATGGATCTCAGCGATAAAGTAAAGGAATTCTATTCCGATTTCCTGCATTATAATTTAACACAGGGGCAATTGGTTACTTTGCTTTCCAATCCAAATTAGAAACATGATTAATGCTGAAAAGCATAAAATGAACAATAAAAAATTTACTCTCAGACGTTTTGGTAAACTGAATGGGGTATCTACCTGGACTATCCTGGTAGTTTTACTGGTCGTGCTTTTTATTTTCTCCTTTGTCATGGGCAGATACCCCATCTCTCCTTTAAATGTTGTAAAAATACTGGGATCTCATATTTTACCGGTATTTCATTTTAATTCCGGAATTCTCGATACAATAGTGATGCAAATCAGATTACCCCGGATACTGGCAGCGATGGTAGTAGGGGCGAGTTTAGCTTTATCAGGAGTTTCGTTTCAAGGGCTTTTCCGGAACCCTCTGGTCTCCCCGGATATCCTGGGTGTCAGTTCTGGCGCCGGCTTCGGCGCCGCGCTGGCGATTTTACTTTCCGGTAACCAGCTGGCTATCCAGGTATCGGCCTTCTGCTTTGCTCTGCTGGCGGTTGGCATTTCTTACAGCATCGGTAAAATGGTGAAAGGTAATCCTACCCTTAGTCTGATTCTGGCGGGTATGGCGATTGCTTCACTATTCGGGGCGCTCCTTTCACTGGTGAAATACGTTGCTGACCCGGTCAACCAGCTACCGGCGATTACATACTGGCTGATGGGCAGTCTGGCATCGGTCGGACAGAAGGCCTTACTATATGCGGCTGTGCCGATGTTAATCGGTATTACAGTTCTGATCCTCATTCGTTGGCGGTTCAATGTACTGGCAATGGGCGAAGAGGAAGCCAAGGCATTAGGAGTGGATACGGGCAGGCTAAGGATTATCATTGTTGTTTGTTGTACCATGATTACAGCATCAGCGGTCTGTATCAGCGGTACAATCGGCTGGGTGGGACTGGTTATCCCCCATATCGGCCGGGCGTTAGTAGGACCTGACCATAAAAAACTATTGCCCGTGTGTCTGCTGATAGGAGCGATTTTTCTTCTACTCATCGATGATATTGCCAGAGTGGTCGCCAGCGTGGAAATTCCGATAGGCATTCTAACCGCTATAGTGGGTATACCCTTCTTCATTTTCCTGCTTAGAAGAGGCCAGAGGGGCTGGGCATGAATCTGACAGTATGTGATGCGTCTTTTCACTATGACTCTACTGAAACCAGCGGATTCAAAGACGTTAATTTCTCCCTTAACGATGGGCAGGTGATGACTATTCTCGGCCCGAACGGGTGCGGAAAAACCACGTTATTGAAGTGTCTCAACCGACTAACAGAACTACATAGAGGCAGAATAACTCTGGATAATCAGGATATTAGTCATCTGCCCAGGACTCTGATTGCAAAGTCGATTGGGTATGTACCGCAGTTACATCAACCTGCCTTTCCATTTTCCGTATTGGATACGGTTCTGGTGGGTAGAGCGCCTCATCTCGGATTACTCGAGTCGCCAAGTCAGCAAGATATGGAAATCGCCGAGCAATCGCTGAAAACTATGGGTATCTACCACCTGAAAGATAAATCCTATACTCAAATTAGCGGTGGCGAAAGACAATTAGTTATCTTTGCGAGAGTGCTGGCGCAACAACCTTCGTTGCTTTTACTTGATGAGCCGACCTCACACCTCGATTTTGGCAACCAGATACGGCTTTTGCATGAAATAAAGAAATTGGCCGCTACCGGGTTGCCGATTATCATGACTTCTCATTTCCCCGATCACGTCTTCATGGTGTCCGATATGGTCGCCATTATGAAAGAAGGTGTTTTTATAGATTGCGGTCAGCCAGACAATATTATTACCGAATCTAACATGCAGCGCGTGTATGGTATCCCTGTTAATATCTGCTATGTCGATGGCCCGGTTAAGCGAAAGATATGTATTCCTGTTACCGAATAAAGGTGAGGGAGAAATAATTGGACGACTACGATTATTTTGTCAAAAAAGTAAACGATTTTCACGGACATATTTGCACGGGCATTGTCCTGGGAACCAGGATGACCCTGGCCGCAATGCGCTATCTGGAGCTTGATCCTCATCAGAGCAAAGAGAAACGGCATATTATCGCTTACGCTGAGATCGACCGCTGTATGACTGATGCTGTGATTGTAATCACCGGATGCTCTCCAGGGAGGCGTTCTCTCAAGCTGGTGGATTATGGCAAGTTTGCTGTGACATTAATCAACCAGGATACCGGTAAAGCCGTTCGCGCTAGCGTGAAAGAGAATTTCACCGGCCAGCAGAATATGGAAGAAACTAAGAGAATCATCGCCGGCATTCCGGATGAGCGGCTAATAGCCTTACAGGATGTACAAGTAACCATACCTGAATTCGATCTGCCCGGATTCCCTCAGAAAACAGCCGAGTGCTCTGTCTGTGGCGAGAGAATTATGGATGGCCGGGACATTGACCGGGATGGCGTTATTCTCTGCCGGGGATGCGCTAACGGCACTTACTATACCATTTGCAGTAAGTAATCAGGATAATATTGATAAAAATGTCTGTCTGAAATCGACTATTAACAAATCCTAGAAAGGCAAATAAGGGAAAAATAAATTGGGACAAAATATGGATTTTAACACGATTGACTGGAACGCTATGTGGCAAGAGGCGTCTGCTCATTCTAATGGAGATATAAAGTCTCAAAAGGACATCTGGAATAAGCGGGCGGAAAGTTTTAGTAAACGGATTAACCGTGTCACAGATGGACGCGAAGGACTGGACAAAGACGATTACATTTCGAAAATGCTAGACCGTATCGAGGTTAAACCGGAATGGAGCATTCTGGATATCGGTTGCGGTCCGGGCACTTTAGCAATTCCCTTAGCCAAAAAAGCGAAAAGCGTTGCCGCATTAGATATTTCCTCGGAAATGTTGAAACGCTTGAGGGCCAATGCCGAAAAAAGCGGACTTAATAATATCGATTATCTTAATTCTTCCTGGCAGGATGCTTTTGCAGGAAAAAAGCTTGGTAAATACGACGTAGTAGTAGCTTCCCGCTCATTAATGTCGGGCGATATGAAAAGCGCTATCTCAGATATCAATTCAATGATAAGGCAGGCGGCTTATATTACTTATCCTATAATTCATCTCCCTCTCGATTGGGAAGTCTATAAGGTAATCGGCAGAAACGGTAAAAAACATCCTCCTTATGTCTATGTTTATAATTTGCTTTATCAAATGGGTATCATGGCGAATGTAGAAATACTTTACTCCAAGGTAAAGGTTCAATTTCCGAATGTTGAAGAGACGATTAATGACTTACAATGGCGGACTGAACCTTTTACTCCCGATGAAAAAATAAAACTGAGGGAATTTTTAGAGAAGAAATTTGCCGAGCAAAATAATTCCCCGGTTTTTACTCACGAAGGTTATTCCGTATGGGCGTTAATCTGGTGGCGGAAGCAAGAAGAAACAAAAGTCTAGGGAAAGGATCCTTGTCATTGTTTTTTAGCTAATGCTAATTCCCTGACAATTATTCCGGTTGGCGGAGAGGTAAGGTCAGGGGATAAAGTACAGGTCATGCCGCTAGATTGGTAACGTGACGTACAACTGATGATTAAAAGGGGAGATTTTACGCTCCCCTTTTTCATTTCTCATGCTTGTATTAAATAGTGAAAAAGTGCTATACGTCAAACATTTACGTTAGTATTTAATAAATAAATAGAATAATACTTGACAAAAAGCATAATTTGCCATATTATTATCAACTGATATACATTTGGTAATCATCAATACTATATCGGAAAAGCTGCCTCAGGAACCCAATGGTCGACTTCTCCGGTACATATACTTTGTTAAATATTAATGGTAATATGCATCAGGGCGCTAGTTCGTTAGCGCCCTTCTCGATTTAGTTAATCGAATTTATAAAATATAACCTAATGTACTTGGTCGAATGGTCCCAACATGGTATTTGGAAAATTTATTTAGTGCAATAAAGAATCATTAGGAGAAGGATACACAATATTATCGATAGATAACGAGAATATATCGTTTAATTGCAAAATCTTGAGTAAAACGAGATATTAAATTATTAATGTATGAACTTCGATAAATAGGATGGCGCGGTTTTGAAGGCAATTTTGCGGTCAAATTACGTAATATAATTAGGCATACTAATATCCTTTCTATTACCTTTCTTGCTTTCCGAATATATTAAAGAAGGGGGGATAATAAAAGTAGATTATATGGTTAGAAAATTACGGTTAGTGTCCATTGTTTTAATAATAATCACACTATTTTTATCCCTTTCCTGTTCGACTGTAACAACGACTCAGCCAATAACCAATACCTCTGATACTACCTCTGTAGAGCAATCACTGCCCAAAGAACAATATGCAATAAAATATAGCGGAGCCGGAGGCAGTTATGCCAATGCGCTAACGGTAGATAACAGTGGGAATGTTTACATCGCCGGATATACAGGATATTCCTTAGGTACCGGCTTTCGTGACTATACCGTGATGAAATATGGCAATACTGGAAACAATCTGTGGACATCAATTTACAATAGCCCGGAGGTAGGTGTGAATGTTGCCCGCGCTTTGGCAGTTGATCCATCAGGAAACGTATACGTAACCGGCCAGAGCCAAGGTGTAAGTACGGGCAACGATTATACCACTATTAAATATGATAGCAAGGGTAATCAGCTTTGGGTTGCGCGATACAATGGACCTGATAATGGTGATGATGACGCCACATCGCTTGCTATCGACAACACCGGCGTCTATGTCACCGGGAACAGTCAGGGGACGAATAGTGGTAAAGACTTCCTTACGTTAAAATATGACCTTGATGGTAACAAGTTATGGGAAGCAAGATATAATAGCCCTGAAAACGGTGACGATTTCGCTCAAGCTTTGGCTATCGATAATTCAGGAAATGTCTGTATCACAGGCACAGGCGATGGTATTCAGGGCGCGGCAGCTGGTAGCAGTTACCTTCCCGCGGTAACCAATCCCAGCGGGGATAAAGGCTATTACACTACAATAAAGTATGATCGTAATGGTCAGCAGCTCTGGGCATCCCAATACAAAGGCACAGGATACCTCGATGATATTCCCCACGCAATTAAAGTAGATTCATCAGGGAATGTTTACGTCACTGGCGAGAGTATGAATAGCGACACAGGGTATGACTATGCGACGATAAAGTATGATGCCGATGGCAAACAACAATGGGCTATACGGTATCAGGGTGACACTAAAGGAGCTGATGGAGCTTTTGCTATGACTCTGGATAACTCCGGCAATATCCTGGTGACCGGTTATAGCTCGAGTTCAGTTAATGGAACGGGCGTGTTGGAGTATGCCACTGTAAAATATGATAATGCAGGCGACCTGATATGGGTAGCCCGCTACAGCGGGCCTCGGGGTGATAATATCCCTTGTTCAGTATTGACCGATAGTGATGAAAGTGTCTATGTAACCGGCGTTAGCGGGTTTATCAAATATGACAACACCGCTTACGAAAACTACGCAACAGTGAAATACGATAAAAACGGTAATCAGTTATGGTCAATCCGTTATAGCGATGGTAATGAGAGTAATAACATTGCTCAAGCGCTGGCATTGGATGCATCAGGCAACGTATATGTAACCGGGGTCAATTATCCGAAAGGAGCTGATTATGCCGCGATTACTACTATTAAATATGTTCAGAAATGATTTTAATTCAGACGGTAAACCAGGGTTTATGGAACAGAATGAAAACAAAATACGGAAATAAAATCCTTCAACAACTGCAGTTAAGGAATACCACGTCACAATTAGCCTTTAATCTGCCTGGAAATCCTATAATGACAAGGCACAGGATTAATAATCAGGAAGGGAAAGAAAGGGTGAGTCTAAAAAACTCACCCTCTTGTGTATTTTTTGAGATATAATAGAAATGTCATGCTCGCCGTTACATCTGACAACGCAGGCAGACCTATCTTTTCCGGGGAAACTTCGTTGTATATAGTAGAGGTGTGAAAGAGTGTACAAGGGAACATGGAAAGGAGAGCTTACCTGTTCTATCGATGTACATTAAGGCGCCGATATCCCTTATACTATGTGCACGGGGTAAAACCCGAGTGAGTTTGACAAAATAATAAACCAAATCCTGGTCAGGCTTAGAGGGGATTTATCTAGTGCAAGAAGAACTGAACCTTGTCCAACGGGCGCGGCAAGGTGATCAAGAAGCCTTCACCCAGTTATACGAATTAAACTTTGATAAGATTTTCCGTTATGTGGTCATGAAGATTCGGAATCAGGCGGAGGCCGAGGATATGACCCAGCAAGTCTTTGTCAAAGCTTATGAATCGATCGGCACCTACCGGTCGCAAGGCATACCATTTTCAGCCTGGCTGTTCCGGATTGCACATAATCAAATGGTGGACTACGTCAGAAAACAAAGTAAAAAACAGACGATTCCGCTCGATGAATCACTCCCCATCGAGGATGATTGCGATATCGAGCATGAAGTCGAAACAAAGATAGAAATGGAAAAAGTAATGATAGCCACGAAACAATTGACACAAGCGCAACGCGAGGTCATCAGCCTGCGTTTTGCCGGCGGGCTATCGATTACCGAGGCGGCAAAGACGATGCGGAAGAGTGAGGGGGCGGTGAAAGCGCTGCAACATAGCGCGATACTGGCTTTGCGTAAAACATTGCTGGCAGGAGACAAGGGTGGGAACCAACAAACAGTTTGATGCCATTCTGGATGAATGCCTGGACAACCTGCTGACCGGCAAGGAAACGGTCGAGCAGTGTCTGCAACGTTATCCTCAATACGCCGTAGAGCTCGAGCCGCTACTGCGTACTGCCGTGTTGGTGAATAAAGCCGTCGATGTGAAACCGTCGGCGGATTTCCGGGCAAAAGCGCGCTATCAGTTACAGACAATGATGGCTAAATCGAAGGCTCCGAGGCACGCGGCATTCGTACCGCGGTGGGCAATAGCGGTGTGTACCGTGCTGTTGCTTTTTGTACTGGGCGGCGGCACCGTATTGGCAGCGGATAATAGTATGCCGGGAAGCCCCCTTTACGGCGTGAAACTGGTGACCGAGAACCTGAGCGTGAAATTGGCCGGGACTCAGGAAGAGAAGGTAGAACTCTATGCGACCCTTGCTAACAGACGCGTGAATGAAATGGTATGGATGGCGGATAACAACAAAACCGCTGACATGGAAGCATCCGTGCAAAGGCTGAATAATGATTTCGAGGAAATTGGTGAACTCCAACCGGTTAATGCTACCGTGAATAATACAAGTGAATCTTCGGCTAATCCATCACTAAATGCCCCAATGGTAACGCAAACGCCAAATAGCTTAAATTCACAATCCGGGGCTTCCGCCGCAGGTAATACAGGCAGAACGGCGGCGAAGGTAACTACAACTAATACGACAACCGCAACGACAACGACAGCCGTACCCACAACAAGTTCTACCGAAATTGTCATTACACCCACCATAATTGTCACGATTCCGTCCGGTGTGATGTCGGCCTCCGGAAATAACGTGACTAACGGGGCAACCGGTAATAGCGCCAGTGTGAATAACAAGCATACAGCCAGTGCGAATGATATCGCCAAATTAAAGGCTACGTTGATATATTATGCTCAAATTCACCCTGAAATAATTCAGCAGTTGCTGGATTCCGATAAAGTTCCGGAAAGCATCAAGCCAGATCTACGGCGGGCATTGGCAGCTTCAATAGCCGGTTACCAGAACGCCATTAGTAATCTGGGTGACCCTAATAATCCGTAAAGCATCGGATTGTTTAATCATACTGTTTTGCCTATCTGATATGCGGCCTTTTCCCTGGAAAGATGTAATCAACCGCTATCCGTTTCCGCGTTTTTTCGTTATAAAGGTTAGAACAGGTTAATCAGGGAGAGTAAAAATGAAGAGAAGATTTATCTTAATTTTCGCAGGAGTTGCGATTCTATTGCTAATTACAGGTTTACTGGCCGGCTGTCAGGCATCCGAAACAAGCACAGTTAGCGCGAATCAGCAAACCGGTATTTCCGTAAGCGGAGAGGGCAAGATCACGGTCAGCCCTGATGTGGTAAATGTACAACTGGGCATACAAGCGCAAGCCACTACTGTCGCCGATGCTCAGGCTCAGGCGACCAAAGCGATGAATGATGTGATGTCGGCGTTAACTGGTAATGGGGTTGCTCAGAAAGATATCAAGACTCAAACATATAGTATTCAACAGACCACTAAATGGGATAACGGTACCCAGGAACAGGTTGTCAGCGGTTACCAGATTAACAACATTGTCAATGCTAAAATCAGAGATGTTAACAATGCCGGTACGGTTATCGATGCGGTGACGTTGGCGGGGGGCGATTTAACCCGTGTTAATAGTATTCAATTTTCCGTAGATGACCCGACTATTTACAACAATCAGGCGAGGGATAAAGCCATGGCGGACGCCAATGATGCGGCAACACAATTAGCCAAATTATCCGGGGTGAAATTGGGGAAGCCGATTTCCATATCAGAAAATAACGTCTTCGTGCCACAGGTAATGCCTGTTTATGCAAAAGATGCATCGGCTGGAGCATCGTCCACGCCGATTAGCCCGGGAGAATTGGATATCACAATGACCGTTCAAGTGGTTTATGCTATTCAGTAATCGCGATTTTACAATATAATAGTGAAGTCGTCAATAATGCCCGATAAAACATATCGAGCGGAAAATATAGGGGCATCCTTACAAATGAAGGAGCCCCTTTTTAATTCATCAATTTAGTTATAAAAGATTCTGCTGCGGGGATTTGTCTTTATTGTAGGGAATACCAAGGTGCTGGTAGGCCAATGGAGTAGCTACCCGGCCGCGCGGAGTACGGTCCAGAAAGCCCAGTTGCAATAAATAGGGCTCATAAACGTCCATGATAGTATCTGCTTCTTCGCTGATGGAAGCAGCGATGGTTTCCAATCCTACGGGGCCGCCACCGAATTTTTCAATGATTGTATGCAGCACTTTACGGTCGAGGTCGTCCAGCCCGATGGGATCGACTTCCAGTTTGGAGAGAGCGGCCACGGCAACATCTCTGGTGATAATTCCTTGTGCTCTGACCTGCGCGTAGTCTCTGACACGCTTCAATAACCTGTTAGCTACGCGCGGCGTGCCCCGGGCACGGCTGGCAATTTCATCCAGACCGTCCGGTTCGGCCTTGATTTGTAAAATCTGAGCTGAGCGTTTGACGATGGTTTTAATCGCTTCCTTATCATAAAAATCGAGATGATAGACACTGCCGAAACGATCTCTTAGCGGCGCGCCGAGTAAAGAATAACGGGTGGTAGCGCCGATTAAAGTAAAAGGTTGTAAATCCAGACGCAGACTGCGCGCACCCGGCCCCTTGCCAATCATCAGGTCGATGGCTAAATCCTCCATCGCCGGATAGAGCACTTCTTCTACCGCCTTGTTAATGCGGTGGATTTCATCGATAAACAATACGTCCTGTTTTTTCAGGTTAGTAAGTATCGCGGCGAGGTCGCCGGTGCGTTCGATGGCCGGACCTGAGGTGATTCTGATTTGCACTCCAAGTTCAGCGGCAACGATGTAGGCCAGCGTGGTTTTGCCCAATCCCGGCGGTCCATAGAGCAGCATGTGGTCGAGGGCTTCGCCTCTCTTTTTAGCGGCGGCGATCGCAATCAGCAGATTGTCCTTGACCTTATTCTGCCCGATGAATTCGGACATCTGGCGCGGACGAAGGCTGGTTTCTATAGTGCCGTCTTCAACAACGGGTTTTCCCGAAACAATACGTCCGATATTTATATCCTTTTTCGATATTTCGTTATGGCGGTATTATACCATACTGAGAGTAGAGAATTAAGATACTATCAAACTGCATAATTTATAAAGTCATCATGTTTTAATTAAATGCAACACCATTGAAAGGCGGTATCCCGTCATAATTAGAAATCAGGACTTCGCTACGATGGATTTAAAAGAGCAAGCAGCCGGTTAATAAATATTAAGACTGGTTTATTATCGATTTACTTTGCGATTGTGCTGAAACGGTTAAATTAAATTTCGCGGTAACAATTTGTTTAGGTGGGGGAACCTCTTGTCATGTTGACAACGGTGAACCATCATAATAGACTTAACTCAAAATAACCTGCGTAGATAAAATGACTTAGTTACGCTTTTATCCTTCAAACCCAATTGGAGGTTAAATATGATAACGCTCGACATGCAGACCGTAATGTTTGCCAACGTCATCATAAATGCGGTGTGCCTGATTGTCCTGCTGATGCTCTGGTACCAGAATCACCGAAGGTACTCCGGCTTATCTTTTTGGGTACTGGATTGGGTTTTATTGACCGCGGGCACGCTGCTAATCACTCTGCAAGGTTCCATTCCATCCTGGTCATCCATGTTACTCAGCAACAGCATGTTGATTGGCGGCACTTTTGTCCTCTGCTTCGGTTTAGCTCGTTTTACCGGCAAGAAACATAATCCGATAATCATTTCCTCCGTATTCGTGATATTGGTGGCATTTATCGCGGTACAAAGTTATTTTATTTATGTTCATAACGATTTAACTGTGAGGAATTATAACGTTGCCATAGGTCTGTTACTTGCCTTCGCTCTGGGTACATGGTTGATGTTTAAAGGAGTGAGCCCGGAAATCCGCCGTATCTCAAAAAGCACCGGAATTGCCTTCGCGATACTCGCTTTTATTTCTTTTCTTAGAATTATGGGGTTTACACTGATACCACAGACTGGCAATCAATTCTTACAATCAGGCAAGTTCGATACGTTGTTTGTGGCGTTGTTGGTTGGGGCAACCGCGTTTCTTGCTTTTAACCTGGTATTAATGGTGAATAAAAGACTATATATAGAAGAAAAACAAACGGAGGAAAAGAATGTTTACCTTGCCTCTTTCCCTGAAACCAATACATCGCCTATCGCAGAACTGGACATAGAGGGTAATCTAAGGTATCAAAACCCGGCATGCAAGCATATCTTCCCTGACCTTGCTACTCTTGGATTAAATCACCCCTTCTTTGTGTCCTGGACTGAAGCGGTTAAAACACTGCAAAAGGTTAACGCGGTACAGCCGGTTATTCATGAAGTGACAGTCAACAATCTGGTCTACGAGCAGGCATATTTCGCGATCGGTAATGATCAGATACGTATTTACACTAGAGATATTACTAAGCGCAAGAAAGCGGAAGAAAAGCTGGTGGACTCAGAAGCTAGATACCGGCGTCTTTTTGAAAGCGCGCAGGATGCCATTTTGATTCTCAATGGAGATACCGGTCAGATTATAGATGCCAACCCTTTTATCAAAGACCTGTTGGGTTATTCCATGGAAGAACTTGTGGGGAAGAACCTTTGGGAAATCGGGTCGCTGAAAGATACGCTGGCCAGTAAAATCTCTTACCGGCAATTATATGAGACTGGCTACGTTCGTTATCACAATTTGCCGCTCATAACCAAAGACGGAAGGCAAATCGACGTAGAAGTTGTCGCTAATGCGTATCCTGTAGACCACAAGAGGATAATACAGTGCAATATCCGGGATATGACCAAGAGTAAGCGGATGGAAGAAGTACTAAAAGCCTCTGAAGTCAGGTATCGCCGGCTCTTTGAGGCGGCTAGAGATGGTATTTTGATACTTAATGTGGCGACTGGAATCATTATCGATGTTAATCCGTTCATGATCGAGTTGTTGGGCTTCTCCCGTGGGGAGTTCCTGGACAAAAAAATTTGGGAACTGGGAATCTTTAAGGATATTATTCCTAATCAGGACAACTTTGAAGAATTGAAACGTAATAAATATATAACCTATGAAAACATGCCTCTGGAAACCGCCACAGGGCGGCGGATACAGGTGGAGTTTGTGAGCTATCTTTATGAGGTAGGCAGTCAGCAAGTAATCCAATGTAATATCCGTGACATCACCGAGCGCAAGTTTATGGAAGAGGCTCTCCGTATGTCTGAAACTAATTTCCGTACTTCAATGGATGATTCTCCTCTGGGAATTTGTATCGTGAAGAGAGACGGTACAACCATTTACGCTAATCGTAAATTTCTGGATATGTGCGGTTATGCAAATTTAGAGGAATACTTATCCACGCTCCCTGAGGAACGCTATACCCCTGAAGGGTATCAGTGGTATCTGGAGCGGCGAGAAAAACGAAACAACGGCGATGTCGCCGATTACAATTATCAAACTAGTATTATCCGTAAAGATGGCAAGATTCGCTATCTGGAGGTATTCAGTAAAATAATACTCTGGGGTGGCAAACCTCATTACCAGGTACTTAATATTGACATTGCCGAACGTATATTCGCAGAAAATGCTTTGAAAGCAAGCGAAGAACGCTTCCGACGCCTGGCAGAAAATATTCCTGATATCATCTCTCGCTTTAGTTTTGTCCCGTCACGCGGCTATGAATACGTTAGTCCGGCGTCAAAAGTCGTCACCGGATACACGCCGGAAGAGTATTATGCCAACCCTGAACTCGGTTCCGAGATGATATACCCTCCCGATAGAGAACTTCAGCAATCAATGGCCAATAAGCCTGAACTCTACAAAGGCACTCCGCTTATTACCAGGTATATCCGGAAGGATGGCATGCTTGTCTGGGTGGAAAGACGGCAAATACCTATCTACAGTGATGATGGTAAATTAATCGCTCTAGAGGGTATCGACCGTGATGTTACCGAAGATATACGGATGGAAGAAGCTCTCCGTATGTCGGAAAATAATTTCCGTAATTCAATGGATGATTCTCCTCTCGGGGTCAGAGTAGTGAGCCCGGATGGGGAAACCTTTTATACCAATCACAAATTTCTGGATATTTACGGCTATGAAAATCTGTCAGAATTCCGGTCTAAACCAGTAAAAGAACGCTATACTGCCGAAAGTTATCAGGAACATCTGGCACGGAGAGATGCAAGGCAGCGTGGCGAACACGTTTTGGAAAACTACGAAATCAATATCGTCCGTAAAGATGGTAGCATTCGTCAATTGGAAGTTTTCCGCAAAAATGTATTATGGGGTGGTGAACCCCAATTCCTAATGCTCTACAATGACGTCACCGAACATAAACGTGTGGAGGAAGCGTTAAAAGCATCGGAGGAGAATTACCGTACTTCAATCGATAATTCTCCACTGGGGATTCGTATCTCCGACATCGATAACAACTCATTGTATTTTAATCAAACCTTCCTCGATACTTTTGGTTATAACAATATCGATGAAGTTAGAGCAAAACCACCTCAAAGATATTACACCCCGGAATGTTACGCTGAATACCTTAAAATGCGGGACGCACTTAGGCGTGGCGAAAAAATGCAGGACCAAGTGGATATTGATATCATGCGCAAAGACGGCACCATCCGTCATGTGCAGGCTTTATTCAAAGAAGTGCTCTGGAATGGCAAGAAGCAATACCAGACTATTTATAATGACATCACTGACCGTAAAAATACTGAGAAGGTGACCCGCGAAATGGAGGTCATGAAAAAGGTTGACCGATTGCGTAGTGATTTATTGGCAAATGTTTCCCATGAATTACGGACACCACTGGCTGCGATAAAAGGATATGCCTCTACATTATTGCGCAAGGATGTAAAGTGGTCGGCCAAGCAGCAGCAGGATTTTCTTAAAATAATTGATAGCGAGACCGACCGTCTGATCAGGCTCATCAATGATATTCTGGATGTTTCCCGCATCGATGGGGGAGCATTAAAAATAAGACAACAGCAATGCCAAGTCTCTAATATTGTGGAGTCTATGAAAAGCCGATTGAAAGTTCTAACTAAAAACCACAAATTAGCCATCGATATTCCTAAGACGTTACCGGCGGTATATGTTGATGAGATGCGGATCGGACAGGTCATCAGCAATCTAGTGGATAACGCCGTGAAATTCTCGCCTGCCGGGAGCGAAATCAGCATTACGGCAAACCGGAATGAGGATAAAGTAACCATTAATGTGACCGACCACGGTGAGGGTATGACCGAAGAAGTAATGAGTAAACTATTCAATCGTTTCTATCAGGCGGAAAACGTAGCGTCCGGACGGCAGAAAGGCACGGGACTCGGGCTGGTAATCTGCCGCGGCATAATCGAAAGCCATGGGGGTGTTATCTGGGTGGAGAGTAAATTGGGGGCGGGTTCTAAATTCAGTTTCAGCCTGCCTCTATGGAAGGAGGAGTCTAATGGTTAACATCCTGGTGGTTGACGATGAACTGAGTTTGAGAAAGGTAATTAAGTCTAATCTGGTTGCCAGCGGGTATAGTGTGACGACGGCTAAAAGCGGGGAAGACGGGCTGAAACTGGCGTAATGCATGAAACCCGACCTGATTCTAACGGATATTAAAATGCCGGGGATTTCCGGGTGGGATATGTTAACAAAACTCAGTGCTATCTTCGACCTGAAACAGACTATGGTAATCGTGATGACTGCTTTCCCCAGGGAAAGCGAGAAGAACCGCGCCCGAAAGATAGCAGTTGATTTCATGGTCAAACCTTTCAGCGTTTCAGAATTATTGAGTAAGGTAGAAAAAGCTCTAGGAGAACAAAAGAGGCGAAAGGTTAACAACTGCCCCCCGTTTTAAATTGCGGGGAAATCAGGGGCTTCACCACTTTCCGATAACTTGTGCATCAGGCGGGGGATCTATTTTATCTTTAGGGAGAAAATCATTAAAAAAGGAAACGCCCTGTGAAATTTATTCTCACAGGGCGTTTAATATAATCACGTAGATTGAGTTGCTTTATTCTTCCGTAGCGTCAATCTCATCCGCCTCATCGGCTTTCAGATCTGCTTCATCGTCTGCGCCTGCGGCCTCCGCTTCTGAATCATCCTCATCGTCATCGACTGACATATCTAACTTCGGGGTTTCTTCCGGTGCGATAGTTACCTCTTCGTCCATCTTGTCCAGGACTTCTTCCAGGGCAGCCACCGGCGCCGGTACCATTTCCGAAAGCGGTTTATAGCGGGCAGGGATTAACCGGCCGATGATAACGTTCTCCTTCAAGCCGATTAATCTATCGGTAGCGCGCTTGATCGAGGCCTCAGTCAGAATCTTCGTTGTCTCCTGGAAGGATGCCGCTGCCAGCCAGCTACTGGTACTGAGTGCGGCTCTGGTGATGCCTAACAGTACCGGATGCGCGGTAGCGGGTTCGCCACCCTCGGCCAATACTTTAGCGTTGATATCTTCGTATTGGAAGCGGTTCACTAATTCTCCCGGTATCAATTCAGTATCACCCGAAGAGTCGGTGCGTACTTTTGAAAGCATCTGACGGACAATCGTCTCGATATGCTTATCGTTGATGGTTACACCCTGAGAACGGTAGACTTTCAATACCTCATCAACCAGATATTTCTGAGCAGCTTCTTTCCCGGAGATATTCAAAATGTCCTGAGGATTAAGCTGACCCTCAGTTAACTGCTGTCCGGCAGTGACTTTATCACCCGATTGAATGCGAAGGCGGGTTGCCGAGGAGATATGATACACCCGCTCATCCCTCTCTTCATAAAGTACGGAGACCTTACCGCTGCCAGCCACGACCTTCCCGGCGACCGGGGAGATGAGCGCATGACTGTCATCGGGAACGGCCACTGCCTGAGCTTCTTTTTCAGCCTTAGTTTTTGCTTTTTCATGAGGCAGACTGGCCAGTACGGTGCCAATCTCTACCTGCTGTCCGTTCTTGACCACGACTTTCCAGCCGGCCGGAACCTGATGTTCATCACTGAACGTCTCAACACTGACAACTTTGATGGTTTGCCCCTCATCAGTCGAGGTTACTTCGGCGATACCATTTATCTCCGAGATAACGGCCTGATTCTTCGGCGTTCTCGCCTCGAAGAGTTCCTCAACTCTGGGCAAACCTGTAGTGATATCGAGTCCGACAACACCGCCGGTGTGGAACGTTCTCAATGTCAGCTGTGTACCAGGCTCACCGATACTTTGCGCGGCAATAATACCTACAGCCGTATTCAGGCCGATGGTATTTCCGCGGGCCAGATCACGACCGTAACATCTCTGGCAAATACCCTGTTTCGCCTGACAAGTGAGCGGCGAACGGACATTGATACTCTTTATACCGGCAGCCATAATCTGAGCCGCCTTTTTATCGTCGATTTCCTGATTCCGTTCAACGATAATTTCTCCGGTACTGGGGTCAACCACATTGCTGGCGGCAAGACGCCCGATAACCCGTTCCCCAAGGGACGGTAATAAGCCTTTCTCAGGCGTGTCATATATCCAGAGTCCGTCGATGGTGCCGCAGTCTTCTTCCAGAATGATGCAGTCGTGGGCGACATCTACCAGACGTCGGGTCAGATAGCCGGATTCCGATGTCCTTAAGGCAGTATCGGCCAGACCTTTACGGGCGCCGTGGGTAGAAATGAAGTACTCCAGCACGCTTAGCCCTTCGCTGAAACTGGCCTTAATGGGGAAGTCGATGATTCTACCGGAGGGGTTGGTCATCAGACCACGCATGCCTGCCATCTGTCTGATCTGGGTCATATTACCCTTGGCTCCGGAGGTGGCCATCATATAAATACCGCTTAACGGGTCAAGACTCTTCTGCGTTGCCTCAGTTACCTTGTCGGTAGTTTCCATCCAGACTCTGACGACTTCATCATATCTTTCATCTTCGGTAATCAAACCGTTTTCGAATTGATTTTCAATGAGGATGGTCTTTTCTGCAGCTTCGGCAATCAGTTTGGGCTTGGATTTGGGCACCTCGATATCGCTCATGGCGATGGTCGTGCCGGATTTCGTGGCAAAGCGGAAACCCATTGTCTTTATTCTATCCATGACATCGGCCATATCTTCATCACTCAGGATTTTGGCACAATCGGCCACGATCTTCTTGATGGTAGATTTATCGAAGGTTGTATTGCGGAAACCGATTTCCTTAGGGAAGGCATCATTAAAAATGATGCGGCCGACACTGGTTTTAAGGTGTTTGCCCCCATTATTCTGGTCTCTGACTTCGATTTCAGCCTTAAGGTCGATAATATCGAGGTCGAAAGCCAGCTTGGCTTCTTCAAAGCTGCCGAAGAGCTTGCCTTCACCTTTAACTCCGGGTCTGATACTGGTCAGGTAATAGCAACCTAAAACCATGTCCAGAGTCGGGGTTACGACCGGGTCGCCGGAAGACGGTAATAACATATTATGGATACTGAGCATTTGTTCCCGGGCGCCTTTAACAGCTGCCTTGGATAGAGGCAGATGCACAGCCATCTGGTCGCCGTCAAAGTCGGCATTAAACGCCGAGCAGACTAACGGATGAATCTGGATAGCGCTACCGTCAATCAGCACAATTTCAAATGCCTGGATACTGAGGCGGTGTAAGGTCGGAGCGCGGTTGAGTAAAACCGGCCGCTCTTTGACAACTTCTTCCAGGATGTCGTAGACTTCAGGTTTAGCTCTTTCGACCTGCCGGCGCGCGCTCTTGATATTATGCGCCAGCCCTTGTTCAATCAAACGGCGCATCACAAAGGGTTTGAAGAGTTCCAAAGCCATACGCCGCGGCAGACCGCACTGGTGAAGTCTGAGTTCGGGGCCGATGACAATCACGGAACGGCCGCTGTAGTCTACGCGTTTGCCCAACAGGTTCTGACGGAAACGCCCCTGTTTGCCGCGTAACATGTCGGATAGTGATTTCAATTTATGACTGCCGCTGATGGAAACGGGCTGTCCCCTCTTACCGTTGTCGATCAGAGAGTCGACGGATTCCTGTAACATTCTTTTTTCGTTGCGGATAATAATCTCCGGCGCGCCGATTTCTACAAGGTGACGGAGACGGTTATTGCGGTTAATAACGCGGCGGTAAAGGTCGTTAATATCGCTGATAGCAAAGCGTCCGCCATCGAGTTGTACGGTGGGTCTGAGGTCGGGAGGCAATACCGGCAAAACGGTAAGAATCATCCATTCTGGCTTGTTACCGCTGCGGCGGAATGCCTCGATTACCTGCAGACGCTTGCTGGCTTTTCTCCGTCTTTGTCCGGACGGGGAATGCCCTTCCTGAATCATCTCACTGCGAAGTTTATCGAGATTGATGGATTTGACGATTTTCAATATCGCGTCAGCGCCCATACCGGCTTCAAAGATATTGCCGTATTTCTGTTTTAAGTCGCGGTACTCAATATCCGTGAGGAGTTTCTGTACCCGGATATTTCTAACTCTTTCCACTTCACTGGTAGCCTGGTCTCCTGCTTCTTCATTCTCTTCTACCAAGTCGCGGCGTAGCTGGTTGACCTCTTCGACGGTTGCTTCCGTCATGGTTTCAACTTTAGCTTCGAGTGTGGTCTGTCTGTCGGTAGCTTCCTGGACGGTATTTTTTTCCAGTTGCGCAATTACTTCCTGCTTGGCGGCTTCGTCAATTGAAGTGACAATATAGTGGGAGAAATAAAGGACACGCTCCAGATTTCTGGGTGCCAGGTCAAGCAGTAGTCCTAAGCGGCTCGGAATGCCTTTGGCAAACCAGATGTGACTGACCGATGAGGCGAGTTCAATGTGCCCCATGCGCTCTCTTCTTACTTTAGAGCGGGCAACTTCTACGCCGCACTTATCGCAGATAATCCCCTTGAAGCGGACTTTCTTGTATTTACCGCAGAAACATTCATAGTCTTTGGTCGGACCAAAAATTCTTTCGCAGAAAAGGCCATCTCTTTCCGGCTTCAAAGTCCGGTAATTGATGGTTTCCGGTTTAGTGACCTCACCGTAAGACCAGCTTCTGATTTGTTCCGGGGAGGCTAAGGAAATACGAACCGCATCAAAATCATTTACTTCAAGCATTCTACTTTACCTCTTCGGATTTAGTTTCGGTTTCCGGTTTTGGCGCATCGATGACGGTGCCTTCGGCAGGCGATGCTTCACCTTCCGGGCCTGGTGGTAACTCTAGTACGGGTGCTTCCGGAGGTTCCTGTACTGCGATGGTTTTTTCATCTTCATTCTCGTTGATAACTTCGATGGCCAGTCCGAGACTCTGCAATTCTTTGACCAGTACCTTGAAGGATTCCGGTACGCTCGGCTGGAGGATATCCTCGTTCTTCAGGATTGCCTCATAAGCTTTGGTACGGCCAGTGACATCATCGGATTTAATAGTCAACATCTCTTGCAGGATATGTGCCACGCCGTAAGCTTCCAGCGTCCAGACTTCCATTTCGCCGAAGCGCTGGCCGCCGAATTGTGCCTTACCTCCTAATGGTTGCTGACTGATGAGTGAGTAAGGACCGGTAGAGCGGGCGTGAACCTTATCTTCAACAAGGTGATTCAGCTTCATAATATAGATATTACCAACAGTTACCGGCTGGTCGAAAGTATCGCCGGTTAAACCATCGCGCAATATGAATTTGCCGGTGGTCGGCGGCACCATATTTCTCTCGGATTTTACTTTCTGGATTGTATCCGTCAGAGCTTGAGGCTTTAAATCTTTCGCAGGAACTCCGATTCCTTCGAGCCAGATACGTTTACAGATGTCCGTTGCATTCCCGTGATATTTTTCATTGAATACCTTATTGCCGTCATAGCCTTTGCTATCTACCCATTTTTTCGCTATTTCCAGCTTGAGTTCAGGCTGATGCTTATCGAGTGCCAGTTCAATAGCTCCGGATTCCTGAGCTACCCAGGCTCTGGCCAATCCATCTTCGATAGAAATATCATCCGCCCCATCGAAAACCGGTGTCAGCACCTTTAAGCCGAGTACCTGAGCTACCCAACCGAGGTGAGTTTCCAATACCTGTCCGATGTTCATACGGGAAGGCACACCGATGGGGTTGAGCACGACGTCTACCGGAGTTCCATCAGGCAAGAAGGGCATGTCTTCAGCCGGGGCGATAATCGAGACGACGCCTTTGTTGCCGTGACGTCCTGCCATTTTATCCCCGACCGAAACGGGACGCTTCTGTGCGATCCAGACCTGGACTTTGGTATTGACACCGGCGGTCAGTTCGTCGCCGGTGAAGACTCTGACATTGACTACCTTGCCCCATTCACCGTGCGGTACGCGGAGGGAAGTATCCTTGACTTCTCTGGCTTTTTCACCGAAAATGGCGCGTAAAAGCTTTTCTTCCGCCGATAATTCGGTTTCGCCCTTGGGGGTAATCTTACCGACCAGGATGTCATCGGGACCAACCTTGGCGCCGACGCGGATGATACCTTCTTCGTCAAGCTCCCGCAGGCTTTCCTCGCCGACATTAGGAATATCGCGTGTTATTTCTTCAGGCCCGAGCTTGGTATCGCGTGCTTCAACTTCGTACTTTTCAATATGTATCGAGGTGAAAGAGTCGCTTTCTACCAGCCGGCTGCTGATAATAATGGCATCTTCATAGTTATAGCCGCGCCAACTCATGAATGCGCAGACTACATTTTGTCCCAGCGCCAGTTCTCCATTCTCTGAGGAGGAACTATCGACGAGAACCTGTCCCTTTTCCACGCGGTCACCCCGGTCAACAATAGGGCGCTGGTTGATGCAGGTGCCCTGATTGGTGCGCACGAATTTTAATAAGACGTAGGTGTCTTTCTCGCCGTCTTCTCTGGTGACAATGATTTCCGAACTGGTCACTGAAGTTACCACGCCGGGATTATCGGCCACCAGAACCTGTCCGCTGTGTCTGGCGGCTTCCAGTTCCATGCCGGTAGCGACGATAGGCGCGGAAGGACGGAGTAACGGCACGGCCTGGCGTTGCATGTTACTGCCCATCAAAGCACGGTTGGCATCGTCATGCTCTAAAAATGGAATTAATGCGGCGGCGACACTGAAGATTTGTTTGGGCGAAACATCCATATAGTCGATTCTTTCCGGGACTTCATGGATGTAACTGCCGCCGACTCTGGCTTCGACACGCTCGTCAATGAATTGATACTTGTCATCAAGGCGTGCATTCGCCTGGGCGATGGTATATTTTTCATCCATATCCGCGGACATATATTCGATTTCGTCGGAAACAAAGGGAACAATCTGTATATTACGTGTGGTCTTACTTAACTTAGTAATAACTTCAGGAGTGACCACGGTACCGGCTTCCACTAACGTACCTTTTTTACCATCGGAAACAGCCTCCCGAATGGTCTTGCCCAGCAATTGTTTATTGCGGTTCTTCATCTCTTTTGTATCTCTAATGACCTTGCGGTAAGGAGTTTCGATGAAGCCGTATTTATTAACTTTGCCGTAAATTGCCAACGAACCGATCAGACCGACGTTAGGGCCTTCCGGTGTTTCGATAGGGCAGATACGTCCGTAATGGGAATAATGGACATCACGGGCTTCAAAACCAGCCCTTTCACGGGATAACCCGCCGGGTCCCATTGCGGAGAGACGCCGCTTGTGGGTTAATTCAGCGAGCGGATTCGGCTGATCCATAAACTGGGACAGCTGAGAACTGCTGAAGAATTCCCGGATAGAAGCAACTACCGGTCTGGTATTCACCAGCACGCTGGGCGTCGCGGCTTCGATCGGGATGGTGCTCATGCGTTCTTTGGCGACCCTTTCCAGTCGCAGAAGACCGATACGGAATTGATTTTGAATTAATTCGCCGACGGTGCGGATACGGCGATTTCCCAAATGGTCGATGTCATCCCCTTTATCCTTACCGTTATTAATCAAGATCATGTGGCGGATGATTTCGACAATATCCTCTCTGGTTAGAGCCCGCTGACTTTCGGGGATATTCAGACCTAACCGCTTGTTTAATTTATAACGTCCGACAACTCCCAGGTCGTAATGTTGTGCATTAAAAAGCTGGGCTTCTATCAATTTTTTAGCGTTATCGATGCTGGGCGGATCGCCGGGACGTAATTTTCGATAAATATCCAGTAAAGCATCGTCCTCATCGCGGATTGAAGGATCGCGCTCCAGAGTAGACTTGATGTAATGATGGTTAGGAGAATTATCCTCTTTAGAGAACATGGAAAGCAGTGTGTTGGTATTAAATCCGAGTGCGCGGAGCAAGGTGGTAATGGCAATTTTTCTCTTGCCGTTAATTTTTACGGAGAGTACATCGGCGGTGCTGGTATCGAATTCCAACCAGGCGCCGCGGTTGGAAATCAGTTTCGCATGGCATAAGTTCAACCCGCCGGGGCTTTCCTCAACCGTAAAGTAAGCGCCGGGACTGCGAAGTAATTGGCTGACAACTACCCGTTCGGCGCCGCTAGTGATAAATGTACCCTTGGCGGTCATCAATGGTACGTCGCCAAGGAAAATATCCTGTTCTTTAATTTCGCCGGTAGCCTTAATCAGTAATCTGGCTCTGACATAGAGGGGGGTCGCATAGGTGAAATCATGCTGGCGGCATTCATACTCGGATTGGCGCGGTTCACGGAACTCGTAGTTTACGAAGGTCAGTTCCAACTTATTGCCGGTGAAATCGCTAATCGGGGAGATTTCTTCCAGTACCTGTTTTAGTCCCTCTTCCTGCAACCATCGGAAAGAATCAAGCTGGATTTCGATGAGGTCAGGCACTTCCATAATTTGCGGCAAACGCGTGTAGGATTTACGGTTAACGGGGGATTTGGCAGACACAGTACGCACTAACGACATAAAAACACCTCTAAAAATTTGCTAGTTACTTAGATGCAAGTAAATGCGCGCTACGCCGAAATAGTACCAAAAAATACCTTGGCGCTTGTGGGAAATTTAAAAACAACGGTTAAAACCTTGTGAGGCATATTTGACAAATTTTAACTATACCATTCCTGCAGAAGGCTGTCAAGTTTACGTTCCGGTATCCAGCGGATATAATAAACTCCCTTCCCTTTCTCTATATATATTATATACCTTTTCATTCGGTTCCGTGATCTGGTTCAGATAGATGGCATATACATATACTAGAGGATATGAAGATAAAAAGTGCCATTGCCACCGGCAGTATTGTTATTGGGAAACGGATTGGTGATATTTCCGCTGATGCGAACAAAAGACTGAAATGGTTTGATTACTACAATTCTCATGGTAAGAATGCCCGCCTTACCTGTCAACATTATGGTATAACACCGGACACCTTCTACAAGTGGAAGAGGAGATACCGACCGTACGAACTAAAAACGTTGGAGGAGCGTTCTCGCCGGCCGAAACGAGTTCGACAGCCGACCTGGAGCACCGTGCAAGTAGAGGCGGTACTCAAAATCAGAGAGGAATACCCTCGCTGGGGGAAAGAGAAACTGGCGAATCTATTGACGGGAAGTGGTGTTAAGATTTCCACCTCGATGGTGGGGAGGATACTCCGATATTTAAAAGACAGGGGCGCACTCAAAGAGCCGCTTCGCCAATCTATCTCGGCACGAAAGAAGATGCGGTATCGGCCGTATGCTACTCGAAAACCGAAAGAATATACAGCCCGGCTACCTGGTGACATCGTACAGGTAGATACGATGGACGTGAGACCTTTACCCGGAGTCATCATCAAGCATTTCTCTGCCAGAGATATCATCTCCAGGTGGGATGTGGTGGGGGCTTCCAGCAACGCCACTGCCACAACAGCAGCAGCCTTTATCAACGCAATCATCGCAAGGATGCCCTTTGAAGTGAGAGCGATACAGGTAGATGGTGGGTCTGAGTTTCAGAGTATCTTTGAGGAGACCTGCCAACAGTTGGGGATTAAGCTCTTTGTCCTGCCACCTCGTTCTCCCAAGCTGAACGGTCATGTGGAAAGGGCGAATCGAACTCACGCAGAAGAATTCTACGAAGTCACAGATGCTGAGTTCGATGTGCCGAGCATCAATGTCGCCTTAAGACAGTGGGAGATGATCTATAATACCATCCGTCCCCATCAGGCTCTGCACTATTTGACGCCACACAACTTTCTATTGCAGAATTACTCAATAAACGCTAAGGAGAAAGTGTACGGGATCTACTGAACCTATTCACCCAGTTGTATCTTCAGCGCTTCATTGCTAGAATAGGCATACGGCGATGGTTGACATAAACCGGAGAAATCATGAACAACACTAAACAAAAATCGCGGAATTCGTCCAGAACAATGGATGTACACGGTATTTTAGCCTTGGCCGGTATCGTGGGCCCGCTTGTGTTGATTGCAACCGACTTTGCCGCTGCTTTTTCTCAACCGGGGTATAATTTCGTAAAAGATTCAATCAGCTCTCTGGCCCTAACCTCTTTGGGGTGGATTCAAACAATCGGTTTTCTGGTTATTGGTTTGCTGGTGGAGATATTTACTGCTGGATTGTTTCTAAATGTCAATCGGAGGCGTGGCTTCGGGTTAGGCATCGGTCTATTGGCTCTTTTCGGTTTTAGTTTGTTAATGATTGGCGCTTTCCGAACGGACCCGGTCGGAGGAGTGCGTACGATTGATGGCACAATCCATCTGATAGCATCGATTGCCGTCTTTGGGCTTTTCCCCATCGCTGTTTTAGCGCTAGTATCCAGTCTAAGGAATGACCCGCATTGGCGGGGGATGTTCCTTTATACAATTATTACAATTGGGCTTGGCTCTGCCCTTGCCTTGGGACGATTATTCCTGCCGGAAAAGCTAAGCTGGTTCGGGTTATATGAACGCCTTATGGTGGCCAATGCGGTAATCTGGGTTGAAGTGGTTGCAATCCGACTGCTACTGTTATCACTAAAAAGAAAGCGGGAAGTCAAGGGTCAATAACAGAATATCATGGCCTGCCGCTGCGGATTTACAACGAATGGTTATTCCCATATAATTGAGAATATATAGCCTCTGGAGGGGTGACCGAGTGGTTGAAGGTAACGGTCTTGAAAACCGTCGTTGCGCAAGCAACCGCAGGTTCGAATCCTGTCCCCTCCGCCAACAACGGTTATAAGATTCAAATTTCAATAATCAATAATCAAGACACTGCCTTTACCCATCTAATATACGAAGTACAAATACCGTGTTTGCTATAATACTCGTGGTATAATTTCGATAATAATAAAAACTACCATCAGACACTTTTACTTTTTAATCGGGTAGAAAGGATATCTAAAATGTTCATGTCTGAAAAAATACGCAAGGGTATGTCTGAAGGCTCGTGGATTCGGCGAATGTTCGATGAAGGCAATACCATGAAAAAGCGCTATGGCGCGGATAAAGTCTTCGACCTGACGCTGGGCAATCCGGTGGTCGAACCGCCGGCAGAATTTGTTCGTGAATTGAAGAAGCTAGCCGAGAATCCTGCGCCGGGGATGCACCGCTATATGGAGAATGCCGGCTATTTCGATACCAGAGCGGCAGTAATGACGGCGCAAGAACTTACCAAAGAAACGAATTTGAAATTAACTGCGGGTGACATTGTGATGACCGTCGGTGCGGCCGGCGCCATTAACGTCGTGTTGAAAACTCTCCTTAATGCCGGCGGAAGAAGTCATTATCTTTGCTCCCTATTTTGTCGAGTATTTGAATTATGTGGATAATCACGGGGGTGTGGTTAAAATAGTGCCGACGAATGAGCAATTTCTACCCCAAACGGAAGTCCTGGAG
>CAVWFD010000001.1:0-26514 GCA_963754195.1 uncultured Chloroflexia bacterium | reverse complement strand
GGAAAAGCTTGTTATCTCGTGTAATAACGGGGATAATTTTGAACATGTCGAACCGGAACCGATTCCTTCCCGGGACGCCATGATTGAGTTAATCCAGAAACTACGCAGGATACTTTTTCCCGGCTATTTTGAACGAGATCAGCTTGATAAAATAAATCTCCAATATTATTTAGGGCAAGCTACAATATCTCTTTTCGAAGAGCTTTCGCACCAGATAACATTATGCATTAAGCATGATTGCATCCAGCAAGATCTGCCTTGCACACAATGTGAGGAACGAGGACGGGAAGAAGCCGTCAAGTTTATCAAAGAGCTGCCCAATCTCCGGACGTTGCTTGCTAAAGATGTTAGGGCGGCCTATGAAGGAGACCCCGCTGCGGCAAGCTATGACGAAATCATTCTCTGTTATCCCGGGCTACTGGCGGTAACCGTGTACAGGATTGCTCATCAGCTTCACACACAAAAGATTTCATTGATGCCGCGTATTATCAGCGAATATGTCCACGGGATCACCGGAATTGATATCCATCCCGCCGCCCACATCGGAGAAAGCTTTTTCATTGATCATGGGGTGGGTGTGGTCATCGGGGAGACTTCGGATATCGGTAACCATGTCAGAATCTATCAAGGTGTTACACTAGGAGCTTTGTCTCTTCCTAAGGATGCGGTTGAACGGCTGCGCGGCAAGAAGCGTCACCCAACCATTGAAGATGATGTGATAATATATTCCGGTTCAACGATATTGGGCGGCGAGACTGTCATCGGAGCCAGGTCGGTTATCGGCGGTAATGTATGGCTAACCGAATCGGTGCCGCCGGAAACAAGAATCTTCATTAAAAAGCCGGAACTCAATCTCAAGGAAAACCAAAAGAAAATATAACCTGAGATCGTTTTATTGCTAAGATAATTGGCGATAAACACTTCGTCAATTTGAAATATATATGGTTGAATTGTTTAATCTAGACAAGAAATACGCCGATGAAATGATAGCGCATGCCCGTGCAGAGGCTCCTAATGAGTGTTGTGGGATTTTAGCAGGTTTAAACGATAGAGTCATTAAACTTTATCGCACCACAAATACTGAGCACAGCGCTTACCGTTACAGTATTGAATCGCGAGAGATGCTCACTGAGGTGGTCCCCAAAAACTGGACAGGTTGTTAAGATAGAATTCTGCTCCTAAAATAAAGAGAATGAGAGGAGCAAGAAATTGAAAAAGAACCGCAAACAGTATAATCCAGACTTTAAAGCCAGAGTCGCCATGGAAGCACTAAAGGGCGAAGAGACCATCGCGGAATTAGCTATCCGGTTTGAAGTCCACCCGACCCAAATCAATAAATGGAAGAGAGAACTGGTAGCAGGCGCTGCCAATATCTTCGGCGCTGATCCCAATAAGAAGATCAAGGATGAGAAAGGACTGATAAATCAGCTTTACCAGCAAATCGGTCAACTCAAGGTAGAGAAGGATTTTTTAGAGAAAGGGTTGGAGCGGTGGAAGTAAAACAGAGACGCGCTGCTGTTGACCGCTGCCATCCGTCGCTCTCCGTGGCCCGTCAGTGCAAATTGTTGGATATCAGTCGCTCCGGGCTATATTACCAGCCTATAGGAGTCTCTGACAATGACCTTAATCTAATGAAGCTGATTGACTGCCAATACATGGTCACGCCGTTCTATGGAACCCGTAAGATGGCAGCCTGGCTGAAGAGTAAGCACCACAGCGTCAATCGGAAGCATGTACGACGGCTAATGCAGTTAATGGGTCTGAAGGCCATCTACCGCCGTCCGCGGACCAGCCCGCCGGGACCGGGTAATAAAATCTACCCGTATCTTTTAACCGGGATGGTGATAAACCGGCCAAACCAAGTATGGTGTGCTGATATCACCTACATACCGATGGCACATGGCTTCATGTATCTGGTGGTCATCATGGACTGGTACAGCCGGTATGTATTGGCGTGGAGGTTATCAAATACGCTGGATGAAGATTTCTGTGTGGAGGCGTTGGAAGAAGCACTCAGAAAAGGAAAACCGGATGTTTTCAATACTGATCAAGGATCTCAATTCACCGGTAAGACTTTCACCGGACTTTTAGAGAAACACGGGATCAAGCTCAGTATGGATGGTAAAGGAAGCTACAGAGACAACCTGTTTATAGAGAGGTTATGGAGAACAGTGAAGTATGAGGAGGTGTACCTAAAAGCATATCAGAATGGAAAAGATGCCCGAATAGGAATCAGTGATTATTTCCGTTTCTACAATACGGCGCGTCCCCACCAGGCACTTGGTTATCGGACGCCGGGGGACGTATTTACTTCTATCCCCTTTGAAGAGCCTGAGACAGGTGTGATAGAATCGTTAACAACAAGTACCATTGATGCAGCAGGACACTATCTTAATTTAGCCCCATTACTGTCCTAACAATGGGGTCCACCTAACACCATTTACAAAGAAATTCAGGAAAACAGATGGCAACTTCTGGGGGTCTACCATTCCCACACTCATACCGAAGCTTATCCATCACCCACCGATATGAAGTCTATAGTTTTACCTGGATCCATTCATTTCATTATATCTCTAAGCGATCCGGATCAAGCGATTATAAGAGGATTCCATATCATGAAAGGTAAGGCAATCGAGACACAACTGAGGATAACAAAAACTTAAGTTTTAGCCATCCGATTGGAGTCGTGACAGCACACCTATATTATTATTAAGACCTACGGAAGTAATAACATTCTACCTAGTAAGTCTTTCCGAGATGTGAAACGCTCGCAAGCAATATGCTAAATCATGCTTGATTTTTGCAAGTGGATGGTGGAGCTGAGGAGATTCGAATTGTTATTCTCGTAGGCTAACGATAGTTTCAAAAGTTCTAGCTATCGTACAATACCGCCCACCATTCAGACCCCATTCATCCCAACCCCACCCAAATTTCAATTGTCCATAAACAATAATCAAACAAATCCTGAATCTCCAAATACGAAACCATAATTATACTATCGACTTAGAGAAAGGATGTACCGATGAAAGCACTCGTCATTAATTCAAGTCCGCATATGGATAAAGGTAACACGGCCCTGATTCTCACCCCCTTTATCGAGGGAATGAAGGAAGCGAGCGCGGATGTTGAGATTTTCTACACCAAGAAGCTCAAAATTGAACCTTGCAACGGCTGTTTTACCTGCTGGCTGAAAACTCCGGGTGTCTGTATTCATAAAGATGACATGGCAGCCATTCTCCCCAAACTAGAGGCTGAAAATACTGGTATTTGCCACACCGCTATACGTCGACGGTATGACCGGCCCGATGAAAACATTCATGGACAGGTCAGTACCGCTCTTACAGCCTTTCTTTGAACTCCGTAACGGACACTACCGGCATCCGGTGCGGGAAAATGTCAAAGATGGCGGCAAAGTAGTGCTCGTTGCCAATTACGGCTTCTGGGAGATGGATAACTTCGAACCATTAGTGCAACATTTCGAGGCATATTGCAGAAACGCCAACCGGGAGTTCGCCGGAGCATTACTCAGACCCCATGGCGGCAGTCTAGCGCCGATGATTCGCGCCGGTTTAGCGTTCGATATAATTGAAGCCGCAAAAGAAGCCGGACGACAAGTAGTTAAAGCAGGTAAAATCTCAGAAAAGACATTAAAAACAATTAGCCGCGAGTTAATGCCATCGAACAAATATTTTAAACACGTTAATGGTAGTTTTCAATTCGCACTTGATGCGAACGCAAAGAAAAAATTATCGTAGATAAGAAATCCCTATTGACATGGGTAAAAGCCGAAGTAAAATTAAAATAGAAGTATTGCATATTCAAACCTCTCGAAATCGTTTGAAGAGATATACAAATGGTTGCTTTAAGATTTAAGACACAATGCCCGGTTTGTTTCCACAAAGTTCAACCGGTGGCAGTAGCAAATTTTCTGAAGGTCTGTCCGAGCTGTCATCATAGAATCGGCTGAAACAAAAAGGCATAGAACTAAGGTTGGGGACCGTATTTTATCATCTTAAATAAGAAAGGATAAATGTACTAACCGATGGAATATTTTGATACTCCCGATTGGTGGGATAAATGGCAAAGAAAAAACCTGAAGAAAAAGGTCAGAGTGCTGCATAAAAGGCTCAAACAACTGGAAGAAGGCTAATTTCTACAGCAGTTGTAAGTAACTTCAGGCATTTGAAATTTAGCGAGGTCTAGTACCCTCCAATATCTTTCCTCTCAGCGGGAACAGCCTTTTTGTCGATTTTTTATCTGTTAACTTTTCCCCTCTGTTTTTTTAATATTATTTATAATGAAATCAAGAGCATCATAAATAATATTTATCCAACTTATGCTAGGATAAAAGTATCAGTCGATTCGCCAGTAAGTATAATTTCCATATCTATCGAGGCGATGCCGGAAGATATAAAGGAACGATCAGGTACATCGCATATGATGCAAGGCCGTTTTGGTTTCATAAGACCTAATAATGCTCCGGATGAAAAACCCAAAATAACCTGGGGTTTGATGAAACGTGTCTGGAGTTATGCACGACCATACCGTTGGTGGATACTCGGAATGTTATTAATGACCGTGGCCACTACAGGATTAGGGCTGCTAACTCCTCTCATCTTGCGGGAGCTGATAGACAAGACGCTGCCGGCTCATGATTTAAAGATGCTTTTATGGTTTACGATTGCGCTGGTAATGATACCGCTTATCACGGCAGCTTTAAATGTGCTACTCCGGCAGTTCAATGCCCGGGTGGGAGAAGGGGTCACCTACGACTTAAGGGTGGATCTTTTTTCTTATTTACAGCGTATGTCACTAGGTTTCTTTACACAGACTAAAATCGGCGAATTGATGAGCCGTCTCAATAATGACGTGGTGGGCGCACAGAGCGCTATCAGCAATACGTTTGTTAACATTGTGACCAGCGTGATTCAAACAGTCGTAGTACTGGCAGTAATGTTTGCTCTGGAATGGCGTTTGACGCTTATCAGTATTATCATTCTTCCCGTGCTTCTTTTTGCAGCACGCAATCTAGGTAATCGTTTGCGTGATATTACCCGTCACCAATTGGACATCATTGCTAAGATGAACGCTGTCATGCAAGAAGTCCTCAATATAAGCGGAGCGCTACTCGTTAAACTCTTCGGACATACTACTGAAGAAGATAATCGCTTTAAACAACGTGCTAAAGATGTGCGCGATATCAATGTTAAACGCGCCGTGACCGGGGCACTTTTCTTCATCAGTATCGGCCTGATGAGTTCCATCGGCGTCGCACTGGTATATGGATTTGGTGGTTTTCTGGTAATTAAACAAACGCTCACGATTGGTACCATCGTGGCTTTAGCAGTTTATCTGGGAACATTATACAGCGCGCTGCAGGTACTGACCAATGCTCCGGTGGATTTCGCAACTTCCATCGTCAGTTTTGAACGTGTATTCGAGGTGCTCGACCTACCTCAGGAAATAACAGAAAAAGCAGACGCTCATGTCTTCAAGGACGTACGCGGCGTGATTGAATTCGACGACGTAAGTTTCCATTACATCAGGGAAGGTAAGGGACTGCTGAAAGATATCCGGCGTTTCGGACTGTTACAGGATACGCAGCAGGCAGCGTCTCGTGATAGGTCCAATTCGGAGCGTAACGATAAAAACGATCAGGATGAAGAAAAAGCGATACCCAGTAGATTCCGTGAAGAAGTATTGGATCATATTTCCTTCTGTGCCGAACCAGGCCAGGTAATCGCACTAGTCGGTCCCAGCGGCGCCGGCAAAACAACTTTAACATATCTTATCCCGCGCCTCTACGACCCTACCGCCGGACGCATTTTGATTGACGGCCATGACCTGTACGATGTAACACTAGCTTCTCTCAGTGCACAGATAGGGATGGTCACACAGGAAACTTATCTCTTTAATGACACCATCCGCACTAACCTAATATACGGTAAATTAGATGCCACGCAGGCAGAGATTGAAGAAGCAGCACGAGCGGCTAATATTCATGATTTTGTGATGGGACTGCCTTTACAATACGATACTATTGTCGGTGAGCGCGGTTATAGACTGAGCGGTGGTGAAAAACAGCGCCTGGCATTAGGACGTGTCATATTGAAAAACCCGCGTATTCTCGTGCTGGATGAGGCAACCAGTTCTCTTGACAGCCAATCCGAAGCTTTAATTCAAGAAGCTTTGTCCCGTGTAATGATAGGCCGCACCAATATCGTCATCGCGCACCGGCTGAGCACCATCCTTGCTGCTGATTTGATTTTGGTAATGGACAATGGTCACATCGTCGAACGCGGAATACACAGCGACCTTTTGGCAAAAGGCGGACTTTACGCTCACTTATATGAAACCCAGTTCCGCCGCAAGACAAAGTAGCCAGCTATTTACAGCCAGGTTTAAATTGATGTTCAATAGGTAAAAAGCTATAATGGCTTAGACACAAAATGGCCGCAATTAAGGGGCAATTCGCGAATGAGGATAAGGCATAGTAAACCATTTAAATACGGTTATAACAGCATTATTGCCATGGATGGACAGCACGCCGATGCTTTAATGGATTTTGGCATATTAAAGCTAAAAGCCGACCAGACCATCGTTAATAAAAACAATAAAGAAAGGGCCTTTCTGCTGATTTCCGGTGAAGTAGAATTCGAGTGGGAAAACCAAAAAGTTCTGGCAACACGTTCTTCTTGCTTTACGGAGGGTCCCTGGTGTCTGCATATCCCATCCGATGTGGCAGTCAATATTACTTGTATTAAATCTGATACTGAGCTATCGGTCATGAAAACCACCAATGAGCAATCGTTCGAACCCAGACTGTTTACTCCCGCAGACTGTAAAACGGAGATGCTCGGCGCGGGAACCATGAATGAAACGGCGACCCGACTCACCAGGTCGATATTTAATAAAACTAATCGGGACAAATCTAACCTGTTGCTCGGTGAGACAATCAATTTGCCGGGGAAATGGTCGAGTTATCCACCCCATTATCATGCGCAACCTGAGATATATTTTTACAAGTTTAATCTCGAAAACGGTTTCGGATACGCGGGATTGGGAGATAAAGCGTATAAAATAATCTGTAACGATACGCTATTAGTAAACTCACCTTTCACACATCCTCAAGTGGCAGCACCCGGTTATGCGATGTACTATTCCTGGGTCATCCGGCACATCGATAACCTGCCGTTTGTAAAACCGACATTTTTCGACGAATACAAGTGGCTTAACGATAAACAATCGAAGTTCTGGCCTGAAGCGTAACTCAAAGCATGTATAAGAGTTGAATCCATGCCGAAATAATATCCATACCAGCGAAAGCTGATATCCCGTCACCTTGTGGATTCCGGCCTTCGCCAGAATGGATTATTAGCAGCCATTATTGGACAGTTAATTAGTGCTTAACAATTCAAGACTTATTGTTTTTCGTCGGTTTAACACAGGGTTTATCGACTTTGTACTTCGCCATTTTTCTTTTTATTTCCGCTCTGAATTCTTTATCCTTGGACGGCGGCATGGTTGAAGTCTGCCCCAATTTCCAGGCTTTTTCGGGGTCGGCCGGATGGTATTCATCCCAGTGTTCCAGCTTCCCCGCCAGAGTTAATCTGGACCTTTTTTGTTCTGCTTCGCTGAACGTGACCTTTATTTCGCCGTTTTCTATTTTTAGTTCACCATAAATACCGCATATCGGACACTGGACAGGATTCTTTCCTTTTATAGTTATCTCGTTCTGATGACAGACCGGACACACGCCCGATTCATCGCCCTTCCACTTCATTTCAGATGCGGGCTTACCCATCACCTCCGCAACATGCCGTCCCAGTTTATTGGCTCGTAACATGGCAGCATCATTCAAAAGGACCTGGCCCTCGACGATATTAGTGCCCATCGCCATCATCTGGTCGACTACTTCCAGCTGTATGGAAAAAGTCATCGTGTGGAATAGAGACAATCCTAAAGAAAGCCAATCCGGAGTCACTGAACCACCAACGGAGATAAAAGCACCCGGCCGGGTTTTGAAACACCTCTCATCTACGAAGACCTTGGTACCCTGCTCCTTCAATTTCTTGCGCTCCATCATCCAAGAGACATCGGATCTGGAGGCAAATAATCTATCCCGAATGACAAATAAGTAACCGGGTGGAGTCAGACAATAAACAGGACCGCTGAGAATCAACCCATCACAATCCATGATTTTATCCCAGACAAAAACAGCGTCGTCTTTGATGATACAGGCTTCCTTGCCTGTTATCTCGGCCGGACATACTTTACATCCCAGGCAAGGTTTGACATCGACATCTAATAAACTCATTACCTCAGTTTCTACGCCCAATTCTGAAGCGCCCATGAGCGCTTCTCTTAATAATATTTCACTGTTTCCCATTCTTCGACCGCTGGAGATTCCCAGAAGTTTCATAAAACCGACCTCCGTTTTCCAAGATAGCTGACAACCCTATACGGGCATTCTAAATCAGGTCAATTGTAGCACTGCCACTAAACAGTCGCAAACTGATATTTTTTAGTTTCAGTAATTATTAATCCGATTGTCATTCCAATACAATCCATTTTCTATTATAATAGGCTGAGTTATCAATGTGAGGTGTCACGATGCCGGAAAACGAAACTCCAACACTACAAACCGAAAGGTTGATTTTAAGGGACTTTAAAGAAGAAGACTGGCGGGATATTCATGAATACGATGCGGATGCTGAAACGGTTAAATATATGCCTTTTGGACCCAATACGGAAGATGAAACCAAAGCTTTTATCAATAAAACTATCGATAGAAGAAAAGAATCGCCGCGCCTCATCTATAACTTTGCTATGGTAATAAAATCAGATAGCAAGGTTATCGGCAGCTTTGCTATCAATATCACCGACTTAGCAAACAAAGAGGCCATGATCGGGTATTTATTGAATCGTAACTACTGGAATCAGGGTTACACCACCGAAGCCGCGCGGAGTGTGTTAGCCTTCGGTTTTGAGCAACTCGGCTTGCACCGCATTATTGCCAGTTGCGATCCTGCCAATACCGGTTCGTATCGCGTCATGGAAAAATTAGGGATGCAACGTGAAGGATACCTGCGGGAGGAAAAACTTTTTAAGGGAGTCTGGCGCGATTTCTTACTATATTCTATTTTGGAAAAAGAATGGCACAACCGTAAAGAGAAGGCGGCCGTAAAACCCGAATCTAAGAATGAGATACAGATCGAATATTTAGAGAAAAACCGGAACGAATTGAATATTATCGGGCCCTTGTGGGAGAAACTCAACGCCCATCACATTTCACTTTCAAAATATTGGGGAGATAACCGAAGAGCTACTTCATTTGACATGCGAAAAAAACAATTACTTAAAAAATCTCAAGAAGGGAAACTCTGCACATTCCTCGCCAGCGATGTGAATACTAATAAATATATCGGCTACTGCGTAGCCACGGTAGACCGCGAAAAACAGGGCGAAATAGAATCGACATATGTTGAAAATGATTATCGGGGTTTAGGTATAGGGGATAGCTTGATGATTAAAGCTCTGGACTGGTTAAAGACTATGAAAGTCATAAAAACGATTCTCAGTGTCGCTGACGGTAATGAAAATGTCTTCGCCTTTTACCGGCGTTATAATTTTTATCCCCGAGTTACCATTCTCTGGCACAAACCGGATTCAGAATTCGAAGGAAAACATTGATGGAGATTAGACCTTTTCGATAGAAGACGAACAAACCGTCATTGAACTCTGGCGTAAATGCGAGCTCGTACACCCCTGGAATAATCCGAAGTCGGATATCAAGCGAAAACTTAAAGTGAACATGGAATTATTTCTGGTGGGGACGATAAAAGGTAAAGTCATTGCCACTGCTATGGGCGGTTATGAGGGACATCGGGGCTGGGTGAATTACCTGGCAGTTGAACCGGTTTATCAGAAGCACGGTTATGGTCGGCAACTTATGGTGGAATTGGAAAAAAGACTACTGAAATTGGGCTGTCCCAAGATAAACTTACAGGTGCGGAACGGTAATTCTTCTGCTTTGGAGTTTTACAATAGAATCGGCTATAAAGTCGATGACGTCATTAGCCTGGGTAAGCGCCTGATTACCGATTCTGAATCGAAGGGTAATTTGTAAATTATTAGTCTATTGCAAGTACAATGCAATCTTACCGGGTAAAAACATTATTCCCGCACAAGCTTTCTTAACCTGGTGATTGCATGATGGTCTGCCAGCACGTATATCTGGTCGCCCGTTTCTAAAATAAAATCCTTCCCTTTATTGGGCAAGAACTCCCCTCCGCGATTTATCAGCAGCAACGGTGCGACTTCTTCTATAGTCGCAATCTTTAACCCGTCTTTAGTAATTGTAAATTCAGCGATATTTTTCCCTCCGAATCTACCAGGCAGAAAAGCTCCTACGATCTCATTAGATGCAGTAGCCGTAGCAAGAATATTCCCGATAATATCGGAAGGAGCGATAACCACATCGGCTTTGGCAGCTTTAGCGCCTTCGCGGAGTTCACGCTCGTTAATGATAGTTACCAGTCTTATATTCGGATTGAGCTGTTTTGCTACCATGACTATCAGCATATTATCGCCGTCGTCATCGTAAGTAGCTACCAATGCACTCGCACGTTCAATGCCGGCTTTCTTAAGGGCATCATAGACAAGGTTGATCGGAGATGATATCGCCACGACTCCATTATTTCTGGCTATTTCTACTTGTTCTTCATCTTTAGCCACTACTATGTATTCTGCACCCATGTCTTTTAATTTTTCTGCAACATATTTCCCTAGAAAACTGTAGCCCATCACTATTATATGGTTACTCATTGTGCTGACTTTTATTTTGTCTATCTGGTTCATAAAAAACTCCTTCTTGGTCACCGTTGAAACAAGGGACTGAAGCAACGATGCGGCAGAACCGACGCTGGCGATTATTACAATAATCAACAGGATTTTTTCAGGATTAGGCATAATAGTTATATTCGGCGAATAAAGACCGATTGTGGTTATGGTAGATACTGAACCTAATAAAGACGTTAACCAGTCAAGTCCCTGATAATGGTTAAAAATTGCGGCACCGAAGACGAACATCAATACTATAATTAATAATTGCACCCATATCCGGCCCAAGATGATAAGAGGCCCATATGCAACTACAAGGCAAATTCTTTTAAATGTTCTCAATATTTTCTTCATTATTATTTCTAATCAACTTTATATTAAAATCGGTTATCTCCGCTTTTCAGCCTAAATTTGCCCTAACGGCCCGCTTAAGTTTTATTCAACTCATATCATATCATCTTAATGAGTTCAAAACATGCCCGTCCTAAGTATTCGTTACTTTAATGTTGTCCCAGATAAATAATGCTACTCTGATGGTTTTTCGAATATAAAGGGATAAAGAAATACCAGCCTCCTTTTTATGCAGAAACCCTGTATAGTGCTAGAATAAAAGAACCATGGTGAAGTCAATCCGTAATCGAAGACGTCAATGGACGTCAACACTCAAGTCATTCTGGCATAACCTCCGACATCCGACACTGGAAGGACGCATCGATGTCAACTACCTGCTAAAATGGCTGCTGTTAGGCGCTATCATTGGCGCAGGGGCGGGTCTGGCTGCTATTGCTTTCCATAGAGCGATAGATTTAGTCACGGGCTGGACATTGGGTAACATCGCGGGTTTCAAACCTCCACAACCCCTGGGAGAAGGTCAGGCAGTTATTTCCACCATTTCTCATTTATGGTTAATACCGGTAATAACTACACTGGGCGGACTGCTGGCCGGTATTATCGTTTATAAGCTGGCGCCAGAATCAGAAGGACATGGTACTGATACCGCTATCGATGCCTATCATAATAAAAACGGTAACATCCGCTGGCGAATTCCTTATGTGAAATTCGTCGCCTCCACTATTACCATCGGAACAGGTGGCAGTGCCGGCCCCGAAGGCCCGGCATCACAGATGGGCGCCGGGTTCGGTTCTTTTCTAGCCCAAATACTACATCTTTCCACGGAAGACCGCCGCATTGCGGTCGCCGCCGGTATGGGAGCAGGTATTGCCGCTATTTTTAAGGCTCCGCTGGGCGGCGCCATCCTCGCAGCGGAAATTCTGTATCTGCAAGGGATGGAAAGTGAGGTACTGATCCCGGCTTTTCTTTCATCTATGGTTGCTTATGTGGTATATGCTTCTGTCCAGGGATTTACGCCCATCTTCGGTACAGGTCTGAATATTTCCTTTAATGACCCGACCAGTCTGGTGTTCTACGCAGTATTGGGCATCGCTTGCGGCCTCATCGGAATCGTTTGTACGCGTACATTCAGCGGCGTGAAAGAGATTTTTCACAAATTGCGCATCCCGCGAATTTTAAAACCGGCGATCGGAGGCCTGCTGACCGGACTCATTGCCCTCTGGCTTCCTCAAGTGCTTGGCGTGGGTTACGGATGGACCCAACTCGCTATGACTCCGAACGCGCTCCGAGTCAGCCTGGCAATTCTGGCAGTACTCATATTCGCTAAAATTTTAGCCACTGCATTGACTGTAGAATCCGGCGGTTCGGGCGGCGTATTCGCACCCGGAATTGTTATCGGCGGGCTAATTGGCGCGGTGCTCTGGCAAGCAATGCAGGGAGTACCGCATATGCCTTCCCTGGCATCCTTTGTAATTGTGGGTATGATGGCATTTTTAGGCGCCGTAGGCCATGTCCCTCTGGCCGTGATGGTAATGATTGCAGAGATTACCGGTAGCTATCAACTTTTAGCTCCGGCCATGATTGCCGTAGGTCTGGCTTATGTCATTATCGGTCGAAATACAATGTACCATAGCCAAGTGCTTTCACCAGCTGAATCACCGGCTCACAGGGATAAATATTCGTACCCTCTGTTAAATCACATGAGTGTCAAAGAAGCCATGAGAACCGATGTTGTTACGCTGTCCCCCGACTCACTGGTATCAGAAGCCGCCCAACTTATACAGATCAAAGGTATCAAGGGTATTCCTATCATTGATAAAATGGGCAATCTGGTCGGCATCGTTGCTAATATCGATGTCATGCAACTTCAAAAAGATACATGGCTGGTAACCAGAGTAAAAGATATTATGTCTACTGACCTGGCCGTAATACATACCGAAGACCACCTGGATTATGCCTTGAATCTGATGCGACAAAAAAATATCGGCCGACTTCCGGTAGTTGATGCTAAAAACCAACGCAAAATGGTGGGCATTCTCACTTCCAGTGACATTGTGGCCCATTATATGGATTCGCAAAACTCGGGCAATACTGAATAAAAAAGAGAGGGGATTTAAATCCCCTCTCTTTTTTATCAAAACCCAAAATCAGCTCGACTTATCATTAAAACCGTGAAGGAAAACCTCCAACCCTGCCATTATTATTGTTTTGAGGTCGTGCCACGCCTGCAATCATCCCTGGTCCAATGCTAACTGTTTGACCAACCGTTAAGGTTACAGTGCCACTGCCGGTTAACGTGACTGTCACGGTATTGCCGGAGATCGAAGCTATTGTGCCCTGTTCTCTCGTAAAGTTCTTATTTGATGTCCCCTGAACCGGGCTGGGGACGATGACAACCTTTTGGTTAACCGCCAAGCTTCCGGTGCCGGTGCCAGTCAACGTAATAGTCACAGTATTACCGGATATTGTAGCTACCGTGCCCTGCTCTCTGGCGAAGTTCTTATTTGCTGTACCCTGCATATAGTTAGGGACGACGTTAACCGCTTGGCCTACCGTTAAGGTATTCGTACCAGTGCCGGTTAGGGTGACAGTCAGCGTATTGCCTGATATTGACGCTACCGTACCCTGCTCCCTGACGACATTCTTATTCGGTGTGGTCTGAACCGGACTGGGGACGATGACAACCTTTTGATTAGCTGCTAACGTTCCAGCGCCGGCGGCATTCAAAGTAATGGTCATCGTATTGCTATTTATCGACGCGATTGTTCCCTGAACCGCACCATTTTTAATTACGGATGCTGCGGGGGCAGCCGGTTTAGGCATGTTTATTGTTATTTGACTGGCAACAGGCGGGGTCACGGTTTGGTTATTTTTGTACGTAGCGGAGACCGTTTTCCCGTTTAAAGAGCCGCTTAACCAATCGATGCCGTGAATGTTAAAGTTGGTATTCCCGTTAATCGCTAACGAGACCTGGCTAGTAGTGCCGTCGGAAGCCGTGGTCGTAATCACAATTCCGGTGCTCGCGATACTAGAAATAACACCCTGGACGGTTGTAATATTACTACCCGGACGGCTCGCAGGATTAGACGGCGCTGCTGATACGAACGCAACAGGCACTACTAAAGCAACAACCGCCAGAGCTATCAATCCGATTATTACTGGTTTACGTTTTAAAATATTTCTCATTATTTTCCTCCATTGTCCAGATTCCTTTAAATTGAATCGAAATGTACTTTTTACTTGACCTGCTTTATAACGATAATTTACTCATTTGATATCAGTATAACACCCGAATATGAACTCACCATTAATGTAATATGAATTCTCTTATGGCGACTTTTTATCTTCAACTCGCAGTAGTAGATGGGGTACCTCCGGGAAAACCTTGCCCCTGCGGTCGGATGGAGATGGAAGTCGCCGTAACATTACCGCTACTATCCGTTGGGCCAACAACCGTCAGAGAAACGCCTGTTTGCAAGTCTGATAAAGTCCCACTGACTGTATTCTGAATTACTGTATCTGAGCCGACATTAACCGTCACCTGACTCTGTGCAGTTGTGACTGTGAGACTATTACCGTTAATCCCGCTAATGGTACCGATAGTAAATTGACGCCCGGTGTTTCCTCCGGGGGTACTTCCTCCATTCGGTCTGGTAAAGGTCCCTCCACTTCCGGTTATCTGAGGATATTGACCTTGTTGACTCTGCGGTCGAACCATAATCAATATAGCGTTTACATTTCCGGTGCTGTCGGTGGTGCCGCTGATTGTTACGATATCACCCTGACTGAGGTCGTTAATGGTGCCAACAACTGTTTTCTCGATGGTCGTACTGGAGGTGATATTAACCATCACTTGTCCTTGTGACGTAGTTAAAGTGAGGCTATCGCCGTTTATAGCAGCTAAAGTTCCACTTGCACCCCGTCGCTGAAACTGGGAAGACGTGGCCGTCGTCGATGACGGCGGTGCAGTAGTTTCCGTAGAAGTTGATGTCACGGTTGGAGTGGATGATGTCGTTGTTGAAGATGCCGAAGAACATGCGACGGCTATAACTGATAAAGTTATTGCCAGGATTAAGCCTGCACTGATAGGAATCATATTTCTAATTTTTGTTTTCATTTATCTTTACCTTCTATAGCATTATTTTTTACAGTTCACTTTTTCTGAATTCTTATCGCTATAGAAATTATACGATAGCAAAATGAACGCAACATGAACAAAGATGGTAATCAAAGAAAACATCAGGAATTGAAAACGACAGAAACGATATGCCGGAGGTTTATTTCCCCTTTATTCGTTTCTCAATGGCATTGCGATAGATTGTCACCAGGCTCTTGCCATGTTGGGCAATCCGCTCCTGTTTCTTCCTGAGCTTACGATCGCGGCGTTCCTGTCTGGTTTCGGGAGTATTATCGGATTCAATGTTTGCCATATTTCGTGCCTGCACTTTTATCTATCGGGTCAAGGTCTTTCCGTAAATCGAAAACCCGGTCGCGTAATAGCGCCGCCTTCTCAAAATCAAGGTTTTTCGCGGCCAGTTTCATCTGAGTTTCGAGTTCTTTTACCAGACGGGCAACGCCTTCCCTGGTAGCCGGCGTAGTGATATAGGGCACTTTCGTTTCCGCAACCACTTTTACCCTCTCGGTAATATCCTTAATGGCTTTCTTGATTCCCAACGGCGTAATGCCGTGCTCGTGATTATAGACTTCCTGGATACGTCGCCGGCGTTGGGTTTCGTTGATGGCGGCTTGCATTGACTTGGTAATTGTATCCGCATACATAATGACATGCCCATCCACATGGCGGGAGGCGCGTCCCATGGTTTGGATTAAGGCGCCCTCCGATCGTAAATAACCCTCTTTGTCGGCATCAAGGATGGTCACCAGGCTGACCTCCGGTAAATCTAGACCCTCGCGCAACAGATTGATACCCACGACCACATCGTATACGCCCAGTCTCAGGTCGCGCAAAATTTCCACACGCTCCAATGTCTCTACCTCTGAATGCAAATAGTGTGTCTTGATACCGGCTTCGATAAGGTAATCGGCAAGCTCCTCTGCCATCCGTTTGGTCAGGGTTGTAACCAGACAACGCTCGCCTTTTCCCACTCGTATTTTCACCTGCTCCAATAAATCATCGATCTGCCCTTTGGTCGGTTTAATTTCGATTGTCGGTTCGAGAAGTCCGGTAGGACGCACCAGTTGCTCGGCCACCTGCTGACTGACGCTGTATTCGTAAGGCGACGGGGTTGCCGAAACATAAATCACCTGATTGATTCTCTCCTCGAATTCGGTGTAATTCAGAGGTCTGTTATCCTTAGCTGACGGCAAACGAAACCCGAAATCAACCAATGTTTGCTTACGGGAAAGGTCGCCGTGATACATTCCCCTGATTTGTGGCAAAGTCATATGCGATTCATCGATTAAAAGCAGAAAGTCTTTAGGGAAATAATCCAATAACGTCCACGGCGGACTGCCGGCAGGGCGTTCTGCAAGGTGTCTGGAATAGTTCTCCACACCGCTGCAATAACCGGCTTCGCGCAACATCTCTAGGTCATAATTAGTGCGTTGCTCCAGCCGGGCCACTTCCAATAATTTATCCTGCGATTTCAACTCAGTGATTCGTTCCTGAAGTTCCTGCTCGATGCTCTGTATCGCCCTTGTCATTTTTTCCGTAGAAGTGACGAAATGCTTGGCTGGATATATATCAATGGAATTCATTTCGGTGAGCAGTTCGCCGGTCAGCGGGTCGATTTGCACAATACGTTCCACTTCGTCCCCGAAAAACTCAATCCTGAGCGCTAATTCTTCATAAGCCGGCAAGATTTCCAGCGTATCGCCACGAACGCGAAATTTCCCCCGGCTGAAATCGATGTCATTGCGTTCGTATTGCATATCCACGAGACGGTGCAGAATACGCTGCCGGTTATAGCTTTTACCCTTCTCCAGATTTAGAACAAAACTGCGGTATTCCTCCGGCGAACCAAGCCCATAGATACATGAAACCGAAGCTACAATGAGCGTATCGCGCCGTTCGAACAAGGCCCGAGTGGCCGCATGGCGCAATTTGTCGATTTCATCGTTAATATCGGCGTCTTTCTCAATATATAAGTCACGCTGGGGAACGTAAGCCTCCGGCTGATAATAATCGTAATAAGAGACAAAATATTCTACCGCATTGTCAGGGAAGAATTCTTTAAACTCGGCATAAAGTTGCGCAGCCAGGGTTTTGTTGTGGCACATCACCAGCGTCGGTTTTTGCACCCGCGCGACGATGTTTGCCATTGTAAATGTCTTACCGCTCCCCGTCACACCGAGCAAAGTCTGTTTGTGAAAGCCCTGATGCAGTCCATCCACCAGCTTATCCACTGCCTGCGGCTGGTCGCCGGTCATCTGAAAATCCGAGACTATTTTAAATTCTGACATGGTATTAAAACACATCCTGAATAATCAGGATGTTGCGGTTACTCCTACCCAAAGTATAGGGTAAACAAAGACATGGTTTCAATCTGTTTTTCTCTATCGTTTATAAAGCAATCTCAGAGGTAAAAACCTTGACACTAAAATCTCTCCCAAAATGAGCTCCCAGATACAGTCAGGTTAACGATCTGTATGTTAGAATGTCCATTGTCTTGCCAGATACCTATCGCCATTGTATAATACCTTACCCAAAACACTCCTCTCATGGAGAAGAAAATGACCGAGCCGGAAAGAACCACGAGAACAGCTTCCGAAGAATTGAAAACTTTAAGAAAACGTATCGCCGAATTGGAAGCGCTCAAACTTGACCAAGATAATACAACTAAACTACTGCAACCCGAGAATGAGGGAATCTATAAAGCGGTTTTTGAATCTTCCAATGATAGCATTTTGCTCATCGATAAAAAAGGCAAAATATTAGATTTCAATGAACGGCTGATAAAGATTAGCGGCTATCAGAAAGAGGAATTGATTGGTAAAAACATCAGTTCACTAGCCGGAAAGATAACTAAAAAGAGTCTGGCTATTATTACAAGTAACTTTTTAAAACGTATCGCCGGCCTCCATGTTTCACCTTATGAAGTCGAGCTGCTTAAAAAGAACGGGGAGTTATTAAGCGTTAAAATTAGCGCTCAACCACTGAAAAAAGATGGCAAAATAATCGGTGATTTGGTTCTTTTACACAATGTTACGGATCGTAAAAAAGCCGAAGACGAATTACGGTTCAAAGGCGAATTGCTGGATGCTTGCTCTGATTCATTGTTATGGTATGACGACGATGGTACTCCACTTTACGTTAACGAAGCCGCTTGTAGAGCCCACGGGTATACACATGACGAAATGATGAGGATAAAATTACGAGATCTGATTGTTCCTGAATACGGTCAACAAGTACCATTGAAAATTGAAGAGTTAAGAAATAAAGGTGATACCATTCTTGAGAGTGCCCATTATCGCAAAGATGGTTCTATTCTGCCTCTGGAGATACATGCACACGTCTTCAAATGGGATGGTAAGGAATTTGCTTTCAGTATCTGTCGGGACATTACCGAACGCAAACAAGCCGAAGAAGCTCTGAAAATATCCGAACAAAACTTTCGTAACTCAATCGACACTTCACCGATGGGTATAAGAATAACCGATATAGACGACCAAACCTTGTATTTGAATCAAGCATTTCTGAAAATCTTTGGCTACAAAAATATCGACGAAGTAAGAATGAAGCCCCCGCTTGAACATTACACACCTGAATCATTTGCCGGTTTTCTCCAGCGTAAGGAGAAACGGTTGCGTGGCGAATTATGCCCGGAAGAAGTGGAAATTGATATTATTCGGGAAGATGGCACTGTTCGGCACATACAGATTTTTCCCAAAATATTAATATGGAATGGTAAGCAACAATTCCAGACTATTTATAACGACGTTACTGAACGCAAGCAACTAGAGCAAGCTTTAAAAGAGAGCGAAGAGAAATACCGGATGATTGTGGAAAACAGCCAGGATATCATATTCACACTTCGTGAGGGTATATTTATCTACGTATCTCCTTCGGTTAAACAAATGCTAGGTTATAATCAAGCGGATTTAAGAGGGAAGCCTTTCATGTCGTTAGTTCATCCCGATGACAAGCATATCATTGAAGATGCAATACGTAACGGCGATGAGGCAACCAATCAAACAACCGGAGGTCATCAATATCGTTTCCGCCATGCCTCAGGTGAGTGGCGCTGGTACTCATCCAAAGGTACTAAAATGGCTGGTTCCGGTGAAAAATCAATTAACTTTATAGGCATCGGCAATGACATCACTGTAAACAGGGAAGCGGAGTTACAGATCAGAGAGCAAAAAGCATTCACTGACCGCGTTTTGGAAAACACTACCAACGCAGTAATCGTAGTTGGACCAGACCGGCGGGTTATGCTGGTTAACAAAGCCTTCGAAAACACCTTTTTATTATCCAAAAGCAAGGTTGAGGGTAAAGAAATCGAAGAGATTGTCCCGGATTCCCGTCTGGCCGAGGCAATTACACAGGTGCTGACCAGCGGTAAATCTCAATTGCAGGTCGAATTCAGAATCAAACGGGTAGTAGTGGAAAAAATACTAATCGCCGATATCATCTATATGCAGAAAAACGAAGTCCTTACGCTCTTGCGTGATATTACCGACGAGCGGGAAATGCAGGAGAGACTTTATTTAACAGACAGGCTGGCTTCTGTAGGCCAAATGGCCGCAGGGATCGCCCATGAGCTGAATAATCCATTAACCGGCGTGGTCGCCTTGTCTCAGTTGCTTCTGGAAACAGGTGCCCCCAATGAAATGAAGGAAGACCTGGAAACTATTAAAAAAGAGGGACAACGCGCCGCCAGTATCGTCAAGAGTCTACTTTCTTTTGCGCGTAGTCATACCACGTCTATCCAAGCAATCGATATCAACACCGTTATTTGCGAAGTGCTGAATTTACGCGCTTATGAGGATAAGGCGAACAATATTGAAATCACTACCCATCTCGCGCCGGACCTTCCTGAAATTATGACCGACCGTTTTCAGTTACAACAGGTCTTCCTCAATATTGTTTTAAATGCTGAACAATCGATGACTTCTTCGAACGGCCACGGTAATTTGACAGTGACGACCGAACAGGTCAACGGCTTTATCCGGATTTCCTTTGCCGGCGATGGTCCCGGAATTCCTCCGGAGATCATGAACCGGATTTTCGACCCCTTCTTCACAACGAAGGAAGTAGGCAAAGGTACCGGACTTGGGCTCAGTATCTGCTACGGAATCATCGCCAACCAGGGCGGTAAGATATACGCCCGTAGCAGACAGGGTAAGGGCGCAACCTTTGTGGTGGAGCTACACCTCAACAGGCATTAACAAATGGGTTAGGTTCTTTCCGAGTCGTTATTCATTAGTAATAATTGAATCTCCGCCTCTAAACAGGCAAAAAAGCCCTAAGATCGGAGATAATGGGAAGATTTATGATAAGATGAGCCGAGTCTGATTAATTTTAATGAATAATTACTTTTAACGAGAATGTATAATATGGTTACAACTCGTGCGCTTTTACACAACGGAGGTTACATGAAATCCAACAAATTATTAGACCCAAATCTTGATATGTGGTTATTAATGGCTAAAGTGCATTATAAAATGGTCATGGTGAGGCGAACAGAATTGAGTCTGCATGGTGTCACCCCTCGCCAAATGTATATTTTGCAACTCATCAAAGCTCTCGGCCCAAACGCGACAATGTCTGACATCGCAGACCTGTTGGAACGGAAACTTGATGCAGTTGCCCGGAAAACAGCTGTTATGGAAAAGGCCGGATTAATCAACAGAATCAAAATGCCTAAGTCGAGACTTTTAAAACTGGAACTTACCGAGAAAGGCAGTGAAATACTTAATAGCGCCTGGTATAGCAAGGGGATGAATGAAGTTCCATCAATCTTAAATCAGGAAGAGCGCCGGCAATTATATTCAATCTTAAATCGATTATTGACCATGCTAAACGAATATAACGATGAAGGAAATGTGTCGGATTAAGCTACGCTTGACTCAACAAGTAAAACAACCAGAGGGGAATCGGCGGTTGCTATTGTATGTGTTTCAGCTTCTCTTTTTATCAATTAATCTCTGGTCGGGGTGAGATACATTAATCCGCGTAAGGCAGATTAAGTAGCACATTACGATGCCGGATTACAGGCATCCGAACACTGAACCCCATCTAGAGTCGAAAAAAGGCGGAGACCGCTTGCCTCCTTCCGATGTATGATTATATTACTAATAATTTGCAATAGCAAATTTGCTAATCTCTACTTGATTAATTAACCAAGCGACTTAATATTATAGAAAAATTACCTAAATATCAATATTCATATTTTAATAATCAGTGCTTTCTGTTACTTTTTCTTCTCTTTTTATTGCTCTGCTTTCTGAGCAACTTAATCTTATATTTTTCAAGTCTTTTTAACTCCTTTGCACTTTTCTTTTCTCTTTCATTTGCAGCTGTTGCTTCAGCTTCGGCTGCTTTTCTCTTTTTCAGCCTCAACTTGAACTATCTCAGTTGATATTTGCGATACAGCGCTAAAAAGATATGAAGCCGGGATTCTTGACATTACAGACTCAATAGGTTCTCCATATTTTTTCTCTAATGTTTCCTTATACTCTTGTCTCAATCCTTCGATGTCCAATTTCGCTTGCTCTATTATCCCTCCGAAGACTCTTTTTATAGTGTCCTCATCCAATAAATTAAAACCAGACTGGGCGAGACCCAATATTATTCTTTCAAAAGCTTGAGTTGCCAAACCAGCTTCTGTTTCGTTACATAAAGTAGAAGCAAAGCTTATAAACGATTGAGGTTGCCAAGTAATTACTACATTGTCTCCAATTATATTTAATATTGCTGTATTACTGACGAACCATGAATCATGATGAATTCCCTTTTCAGATATTAAATGATAATCTCCCATTCTTTCGCGTTTAACGATATTATAGACTTCTGCTTCAGGCTTGGCTTTTCTATACGTTTCTGTTGGCAAGTCTGAATTAGAATCAATTATCGGTTCTAGCGTTTTTTCCAATACACCACTTATTTCTTTTGCATATTTCTCGATTTCCGCATAATGCAATTTATCGAATCCTGGCCATTCTTCAAGGTTCACTACTTCCACCCCAATGTTCTTAAGGCCATTCTTAATATCAATTTCATCGTAATTACGACTTCCAAAACATTGATATAAATAATTACCCCAATTACATGGATTTCCCGCAGCTTGCCATCTTATAAAACCTTCCAAAAATATATTATTTGCCCTATACGGAACTTCACCTCTTGCAGCTGCTATAACATTAGAAGAATTTTGCCCATTTTCTTTAATTATTCTATCCGCGAACAATAGATGTGTTTGTGTCTCACTCATTAAGCCCGCTGTACTGAAGAACCTTATGCCAGCATTTTTTAACCCAGACAAACTGTCTCTATACATCGCATTTGCAGAAGACCCAAGTGCTAAGGCTCTAATTTGCGTATCAGAATCAATAAGCCAAACGGTATTCTTCGCAATTTTTAGTCTATCAATAGCTGCATCTCCGAATACTCCTAAACCATGATATGCGAAGAATCCCTGAGACAGCCTCCCTAGATAATCGATTTCGACTGATTCATAATGTATAAATGCGTCAATTGATACCTTGAAAAATGCTAATCTCATTAAGATGTCGTCATACTTAGTAGAAACTGCTGTGATAAATGTTAATAATGAACCAGGAGCCGTTCTTTGAGGGCCTTTTGAATATAGAATACTTGCTAAACTTAATCCTCCCTCTTTAAAGTATTGAATTAACGCAGTCTCAATATCTTTTGCAATGGTACTGACCTTTCCATCAACTAAGTCAGGGAATTCCTTCTTAATCCTTAATACCATCGAATTTTTAAAACGTTCCCGCATTTGAATGAAAACGTTACGCTTTTCCAAACTCAATTTTAAAACGTCTTGATTTACCTCAATTTCGCTGCCTACCGCATTAAATAACTTCTTATCTATAGATTGTTTCATTACTTGAGAGGAAAAATTAGCATCAATCCGTAGCCCAGATGGCCAACCAGATACTTCTAATGCTTTTTTAAACTCAAATCTTCCAAAATCATTCAATTCAGGTAACGCAGCTTGGATAGCACTCAAAATTATATCTATTCTTTTTTGATCAAAATCCTGTCTCTTACACAATTCGTTAAATACGAAGAAACCAGCTGCTGCTATATTCGTTTCAGTAGGTTTAGAAACGCGGTCTAATTGTTCCTTAACCCTTATTATTGTCCTTGGTGGAACAAATTCACTTATACTTTGTATTAAACTAACCAAGTTCTTATGTTTTCCATCCTTATCCTCGTAAGGAACTACACGAATCCTATATTTATCAAGCATTTTTTGTCTATCTGATAAAGATACATTCGGAGCAAGCCATATCACTGGTTGAGCTACGCTTGCTCCTTTTTGGGCAGCCTCAAGAACATGTTTAATATTCTTATCTGATAAAGAATGTCCTATTACTATCACACGGTTCATTTGAAATATCGAAGTCATCTTTGTACGCCAATACTTCCACTTAACTGAAGTTAGGGTACTTTGGTAATCCTCTTCCGTTAGAATTAGTCCATTTTCATCGGTTAAATCTCCATGCAATTTAACAATTAAACCGGCTGTATCCGGTAATAATAAACCTAGATGCTGTTCCGAATTAGAATATGAAGTATAAGCAATTCCTAGTTTAGCTGTAGTTTCTCAAGTGAATTGACCGCTTTCCGGAGAAAATTCTCAAGCTAATTTACCAGGTAAATTCTCAAGGTAATTGACCACCCTCTGGTGCACCAAGACCATAGATATTGCATCATTGGCTCAGCTAGTTATAAGGAGGTTGAGCCATTGGCAAGAAGGAGGTTTCTGGTGCGAGATATCGCAGAAATTCTGGAGCACTGGCAAGTGGGAAGGAGCATTGGTGCCATTTCCCGCAGTCTTGATGTCTCTCGGGCTACTATTCGTAAATATGTTTATGCCGCCGAAGCCAGGGGGTACCGGCAGGGTGATCCAACGCCACCGCAGGGCTGGAATGCTTTTATCGCTGATGTTATTCCACGGCCGCCAGACGCGGCTACCCGGTCACCGGTATTTGCCGCGCTGCTTCCCTACCAGGATGAAATCATATCTGCTTTGGTCACCACAAAAGCCTCGACGATCTGGCAGAGGCTGCGGGACGAAAAGAAAGTAAACGTCTCTCAGCCCAGTTTCTACCGGTACCTGAGCTGTTTTCTTGGGGATGCCTGGAAAAAGCCGCTGATTACGGTTAGACGCGATGACCCGCCTCCTGGCGAGGAAGCCCAGGTAGATTTTGGTTACCTCGGCACATGGCAAGACCCAAAGACGGGTAAAAAGTGCCGATTGTGGGCCTTCGCCCTGATACTGTCTTATAGCCGGCACATGTTTGTCTGCGTGGTTACCCGGATGGGCCAACGGGAGTGGTTAAACTGTCATATTTCCGCCTTCCAGTTTTTCGGTGGAACTCCGCTCCGAATTATCCCGGATAATTTAAAGACCGGGGTAATCAAGCCCGATCTCTATGACCCGAAGTTTAACCTTGGTTACGATGAGCTGGCACACCACTACGGGATTATCATCGACCCCGCCAGAAGCGGAAAACCGAAAGATAAGGCCAGGGTAGAGCGGGTGGTCCCTTATATCCGGGACAGCTTCTGGTCGGGCAGAAACTTCACCAGCCTGGATGAAATCAACCGGCAAGCCAGGGAGTGGTGCCTTCGAGTCGCCGGAATGCATGAGCATGGCACCACGCATCAGCCGCCGTTAAATCTCTTTCGCTTAGCCGAAGAAAAAACACTCCGGCCACTGCCGGGGGCGCCGTTTGAAATTGTTACCTGGCATCAGTCTAAAGTGGCTCTCGATTGCCATATCCAGGTGAGCACTACTCTCTATTCAGTACCTTACCAGTATGTGGGGAAAAGGGTGGACGTTAAACTGGGCGGTAGAACGGTAGAGATATACCTCGATTCCAATCTGATTAAGACCCACCCCAGAGGTGATAAAGGGCGGAGGGTGACCGACTGGAATGACTATCCTCCGGAGAAGGCGGCCTTTTTCCAGCGTACTCCGGAGTGGTACCGGCAGAAAGCCAGCGCGATAGGTCTCGCCACCAGGGAGACCATTGATAGCTTGCTGAAACTGCATGCTTTCCATTACCTGCGCCAGTGCCAGGGTATTTTAAGGCTGGAAGAAAAGTATGGGCAGGTGAGACTGGAACAAGCCTGCTCCCGGGCCAATGCCTTTGGCGACCCCTGCTACCGGACGGTGAAGACCATCCTGGAAAGGGAACTGGACAAACAAACGCTTCTCTTCGAGCCGGTCAGGGAAGCCGGGGCTTTCTTACGCGGAGCCGAGGAATTATGCGGCTCAATTAAAAATTAAAGGAGAGATTATATGACTGATAAGCACCAGATAGAAAACAAAATGAGGGCACTCAAGCTCAGTGGGATGATGGAAACCCTGGATATGAGATTAGACCAGGCACAAAAAGACGGGGTAAATTTTACCCAGTTCCTTGAAGTACTACTGGAAGATGAGGTACAGCACCGGACAAACAAGAGACTCTCTACCCGGATTATCCGGGCTCACTTCGAGGAAGAGAAGAGTCTGGAAGGCTTTGATTTTAACTTCAATCCTAAACTACCTGCCCAGTATATCCGTGAGTTGGCCACCTGCCAGTTTATGGAACGTAAAGAATCAGTGATCCTCTGTGGTCCGGTGGGAGTGGGTAAGACACATCTTGCTCAGGCGCTGGGACACCAGGCTTGCCGCTCTGGATACAATGTCCTCTTTATGAAGACCAGCCGTCTCCTTGCCGACCTGGGCGGCGGTCGTGCTGATGAAACCTGGGGAGAAGAGGATACAACACTACCTAAACCCAACTTACTGATAGTGGATGACTTCGCAATGAGGGAGTTTACCAAGACTCAGGCCGAGGACCTCTATGAGCTTATCGACCGGCGCCATCACACCGGCTCCCTGATAGTCACCGCCAACCGGGCACCCAAAGACTGGTACCCCCTCTTCCCCAACCCCGTCATCGCTGAAAGTGCACTCGACCGTCTCATCAGCGGCGCTCACATGATTACTCTTACCGGTAAAAGCTACCGGTCAATGCTTCGTCCTAATAAAGACCTTGATAAGGAGGAGGTAACTATGTAATACTGCTTCTTACAGTGCACCAGGGGTGGTCAATTAACCTGGAGAATCCGGGTGGAACATTAACTTGAGAATGGGTGGTCAATTAACCTGA